>CAXXKI010000013.1:0-351014 GCA_963667855.2 Phycisphaerae bacterium
TGCCGGGCAAGAACAAACGGACGTGTATCCACATCGGTTTCCGGGCAACCCGGAGAATCGTTTACCGTGTTGGGCATGGCCGCACATCCACCCGGTACAAGCGAGAATTCCTCGTCTATAGCGTCATGAGCTTTTTGCAGGTATTCGTGAATATGCGGATGATTTTGCCATCGGTCCGGATGAGCGGCTATTATTCCGTAACGTCCCAACTGCATATGCTGCACCAGGTCATCGCTATCCAATTGAATAGGGTCGGCCGCCTTGTATGGCATCTGAGCCTTTTCCCTGGACTTGGATACCGTCGATCTCTCGCCCGGTTCCTTGCTTTTTCGCGATAGGAGGTTGATGGCCATTGCCGATCCCTGCCTTTTCATAAGTAATAGTAGCTACTAACTACCGATGACACGACGTTTCGAATCCCGGCACAGCTTCTGGAAACGTTCCACCGCCTCGCGAGCCTCTTTCTCGCTTGCCGAAGGCATACCTTCGCTTGCTGCTCCTTCGGAAACTCCATACTGCGGAATCAGCTCTTCCCGCTTTTCCGACAGATTGGTCAGTTCCGAATCTATCTGCTTCTGCAGTTCGGCCAGGCTCGTTGACGCCGCGTTCAGGTCGTTCAGCTTGCTCTCCCATTCCTGCTTGGACAGCTCTATCTGAGCCTGCTGTGCGTCCAGGGCTTTGTTTCGCTCTTCGATCTGAACCGCCAGTTCGTTTATCTTTTCCTCTTTGGCTTTTAACTCATCCCGTTCGGCGGAGATCGCCGCTATCTGGGCCGACATTTCCTGCTGCTGCTGAGTCAACTTATCGCGGTTTTCCTGCAACTCCTTCTCGATCCCGGCGTGCTGCTGTTTCAACTGCTGGAAGCTGGTCTTATCCTGCTCGAAATTGGCAATTGCCGTAGCGATCTCCTCTTTTTGCCGCACTATCAGTTGTTTCTGCTCTTCCAGAGCGGCCGTCTGCTTCGCGCTGGTCTGATCCAACTGCTCCAGTTCCGCCTGACGTGCTGCTAACGTTGACTCCGCCAGCTCCACTTCCTTGATGCGCGCCTGGCAAGCCTCGTCGTTTCGCCTCAACTCCTCCATCCGCGCACTGTACGATTCCGCCAGCGAGTCCGCTTCCTCTTTCAGCTTACGCGACTCTGCTTCCTGCTCCAGGATTTGAGCTTCACGCTGTTCCATGCTCTCGCATAGCTCGTTGCGCTGCTCGTCAAAGCTTGCCCGCTCCTGATCCAGCGTCGCATAATGTTCAACCAGAGCCACGCGACACGCTTCCAGGGCATCTGCACGTGCGTTCAATAGCTCTCGCAACGCCTTCATCGCCTCTGTTACGTCCCGACCCAACTGTTGGAGTTGCTGGAGGTCGAATCCCGAATCGACGGTTTGCCCTTTTGAATCCTTGGTCGCTACTTCCGGTTTCATTTCTCTCTCATCCTTCGCGGTCGAACCCGGGATTAGCCGAGTATAGGCCGTATAATGGTCAACGTTGCTCCTCTTCCAGCAGCTCGCGTACGCTCTTTCGTCCGTTGGATAAACGACGTTTTATCCGTATCGATTTGGCCAGCTTCGGATCAAGGGAGGCCAATAACGCTTCATCCTCATCTACCGGACTCTTCTCCGGTTCCGCTCCCTTAGGTTCTTCAGGCTTTACCTGTGGTGGAAGTTCCTCTTCCGTTTTCCCTGGCTCCTTGCCCTTACCAAGCAGCCCCTTCAGGCTGAAACCATTTCCCCCTTTATCTTTTTCTGGAGGTTGGGCGGAGGCTTTTTCTTCAGGTGCCTCTTTAGCCTTTGAGGGCGGCAGTTTTACCGGAGTTTCTCCCTCTCTCGCTTCACTTTTGACACCGGAGAGGCGAGCCTTGATCGCCTCTTGGGGAGAAAGTTGAGATTTATCGACCGGTCTGGCTTGCGCTTCTTGCGGAGCTTCGGCCACAGGCTCTGCTACCGGTTCCTGTTCTGCTGCCGCCGAGGCTTCCGGTTCCGGAATCGCAGGTTGGACAGTCTCGGTTTCAGCGGCAGTCGTAGGGGCCGGTGCTTCAGCAGCAGCTTTCAACTCCTCGATATGCGCAGACAGGTTTTCAAAAGCACCGTTGGCTTCTGCGACGGCCCCTTCCCATCGGCTCAGCAACTCCTCCAACTGAACCATGGCGGTTTCGATCGCAGGATCTTCTCCCGGCACTTGGGCGAACGGAATGTTGTTATTACCTGTGTCCATATCCGTTTTAACTCGTCGCGCTATCGCTTGCCGGTCTTGCCGCCGCTTTTTGTGGCTCCAGACCGGTCAAGTGCAAACTACCTTGAAAAATATACGTTTCGTTTTTTCATAATGCGGGCAGGTTTTTAAAGGAAAACTTCGTCTGGTAATATGTCTCATCGCTGCCTCGCAGCCGGTAAAAACGAGAAAATGTTTGGTTTTATAAGAATGGACAAATACGCTTCTCACTGAACATGTAAGCCAAACTGGATAAATATAAGCAGATGACGCAACCACAATGCTTCGTTTAGTATAGTGGAACGTGCCCGAAAAGCGGCTTGATCTGTGACGCGAACGACCGGTCACACACCGGTTTCAGGACCTTGCTACGAGTTATTGAAAGGTCGGAATATAATGCCCGAAGTGCTCTACGACATTACTCCAACTGTTTCGCCGGAGTCAGCTGTTTATCCCGGCGACCCCCGACTCTCTCGTGAGCTTGTAACAGATCTCGCCAGGGGAGATTCCGCGACAACCTCCGCTTTTTACGCATCAGCTCACATAGGTGCCCACGCCGATGCTCCCAGCCACATCCGGATTGATGGAAAAACAATAGACGCCTGTTCTATAGAAACATACCTCGGACCATGCCAGGTAATAAAAGTAAGCGTGAAAAAGGGGGAATGCGTGCTGCCGGAAATGATAACTGTTCCCATTTCAGCACCAAGAGTCCTTTTCTGCACAAACACCTGCCCCGATCCCAATGAATTCAACGAGGATTATGCAGGTCTTGACGAAACACTTGCCAATTTCCTGCACGAAAAAGGAGTCAAGTTGGTAGGAGTGGACACCCCAAGCGTGGATTCATATAACTCCGAAAACCTGCCGACCCACAATGCCCTGGTAAACCACAACATAGCCATCCTCGAAGGCTTGGCCCTCACCCAGGTTCCAGCAGGACTATACGAACTGATAGCCTTACCCCTGAAACTGAAGGACTTCGACGCCAGCCCCATAAGAGCAATCCTAAGAGTAAATAATCCGTAGGGTCCGCTCCGCGGACCATGGAAAACAAGAATTAAACTATCGAGTTAAACCTCGCCACGAACTGCGAACTGTAGTATTGCCCAATTTTCGAGATTTCAAATATGAGATATCAAATTAATTCTGCCAGGCGGATATCCCCGCAGAGCAGGGGTACGGGAACGACTAACGGTCCAAGCCGGCGAAAAACTACAAAACCATCATATTGACAAAATTACCGCAAACCCGATGTGATAACGCCGTTTCCATCTCCTCGGCCGAAGGCAACCGCCCAAGATACTCCCGGGCAACCTCATCCGTAAAATCCGAATTCCGTGTATAGCGAATCTCCAATGAACGATCCTGCTCCACCGGCTCAATATCAAAAAGCTTTCCGCTTGAAATAAGCCATATCAAGGTGTCATGTCCCGCCTTGACAGCTTTCATTCCATAAGTAAAGGGATCAACCGCTTCTGTTGCAGGAAAAGCATGGCAGACGATAGGACCCGAGTCCAGCCCCCTGGTAAGCACGTGAATCGTCGCTCCCACGTACTCCGGATGCCTGTCATACATGGCCCAGAAATTGGTCGAACTGCCCCGGTAATGGGGCGATACGCCCATGTGGATATTATAAGTGCGATTCTTAACCAGGTGTTCGCACAACTCGCCCTTTATATAACTCGCCCCAAACACAACATACAGGTCGGATTCAAGCGCAGGCGATAACGCCGAAAACTCCACCCGATTCAAATCACCCATCTTCATCGGCAGATGCACGACATTTTCCGGGGAAAACCGAGGCCGGCCGAAAACCCTGGCCTCCGCTTCGATCACTCGGGAAAAGTACTCCTGCATCACGTCCGATTTCTTGAAAAAATCGGCAATCTCGCCGGGGAATAACGTATTGCACTCCTGTATGGCATAAACCTTATCCGCAATTCCTGCCAGCGATTCGATTAAGGATAAATGTCGCGGCTGATTACTTGTAAAAACCGTTATCTTCATGATCTCATCTCGGCCAGTATGTTTGCGTGATCCTCACGCGGATATTCTAACTCGCTGGCAGTCTCCACTGCGGTGTTGGACCGGAATCCAAGCTTCACTCCAAGTTTCCGCAGAATATCAAGTGTATCACCTGTATAAGAATTGCAGGGATGGCTCATGGCGACAGGGCGAATCCCCAGCAAGTCAGTTAAATAATCCTGGTTTACCCGGTATTCTGCTTCCTGTGCTTCAATAGATAGTTCCCCAATCCGCGTGGGATGGGTATGCGAATGCAACCCGATTACATGCCCTTCGTCGTGCAGCTTTCGGACCATCTCGTTATCCATCCACAAGCCCCGGGCCAGTTCCTGCCTGTCACACTCTTTGCCCGTTATCAGGATATCCATAATTCGCTCATAAGCCGGTTCGTCCAGCAATTCGTCGCGCATAAACCGGAACCGCCGGTCATTTTCACTGTAAAACGGATACTCCACCAGGTAGTGGGGCGGTTTCCGCTTATCCAGCTCTATCAAGACCTCTTCGGAAATCGCCTTGAAAAAATCAGAATAGAATTCGTCGATGTCCTCGTAATAGCTGTCACGGAACCGCCGGTACAATTCCAGCGATTCGATATTCCCGGCCAACACTGAACTGCTGATAAACCAGAAAGCCTTCAAGCTCAAGTCCGCCAGCACTTCGTAAGCAACGTCAAACTGGCATCGCAGAGTATCGTCAAACGTAAGACAGATGTCCCCCGCGCCAAGTTCGCCGCCCAACGCCTTCTCCATCCACACGTCAGCCGGCAGAATCCGCCCCCGGCCAATATATTCAATAATCTCCACCAACTCATCGGCCGATATGGAACCCTGCCCGCGCGGATGCCCGCCACCGTGAAAATGATGAAACATAATACCTTTGGGGTCAGAGCGCATTTAGTCAATAACTGGAAAAAGGGGACATCACTGATTTTCCTAATAAAAACCTTTACGGTACGTCTTCTGTCGGGTCAACAGACCCGACAGAATGCATATGCACTTACTACCATAAACCAATACATTAATCCGACGTAAGTACATAAAGAACCTCTGCCGGTTCCGAAGACTCCGCAAATAAATCGAAGTCCTCCCGACAAACAGGCCCCAATAACTCGCAGAACAAATCCACCCATTCAGCCTTGATCTCGCTTCGAGTATTCGGTGTCAAACCATTCGCCATCTTCACCAGCATCGGGGCGATAGGGCGTAAACCAATATCCCATATATGAGCATGCGTGCGGGTGATAAACGGTATAGCTTGCTCAACCCGCAAGCCGGCTGCCTCGAACCGCCCGACCCAGGTCTCCGCGTCGCCCACCGAAGGCCACGACTCAAACCGGCCCCGGCCTATTATGTTCAGCCAGTTATCCCCAAGCTGCTCCCGGTGTTTCTCCAGCGTATAGGATTTAACCGCATCCATCTTTACACTGAGTACAACCTTACCTCCGGGCCTGGTAATTCGCCGCATCTCCCGCAGAAACAGATCGATTTCGCTGATCCAGTAAGCCGAGTTACAATGGATGGACGCAAACGAATCATCCTCAAACGGCAGGGGGGTGTTGTTGTCGTGCAACACAAGCTTCTTGAAAAAGCCCAGTGCCGCCGCCTTGTCCAGAAGCGCCTGCTTCCAGTCGGTGCCCACACTCATACACTCGGGGCGCCGAATAATAGGAGGCCTGTAATTCTCGTCAATATGATCGAACATGTCCGCGTGCTCGTTCTTGACTTTACCCAGATGCCCCACGCTGCAGAAAACGTCAAACTCCGAAGCAAACTCACCACCGGCATGCAGGAAACTGAAAATCCCGTCCCCGCAGCTCAGATCCACACAAGGCTCGACAAGCCCGGCCTGTCCCAGAACCTTACTCCGCAGCGCCATCCAGAAAGCATTCTCAGGCCGCAGCCAGTAGCAGTTAAGAAAACGCCGCAAAACCAACTCAGTCGATCCGCCACTGCAACAATCCGTAGCCATCCCTGACCTTCCAAAACAAAAAAACACAAACCGCGTCCTCCCAGACCAATCGCAGGCGAACATACCAGAACATTCTAAACCCAAACCAGGCAACGGGCAATCAATAAGAAAGCCCGCCCCGGCAGCAAGGAATGGCTAGAGTATAGAATGAAAGATTTGAGGATCCGCCCCCCAAAAGGATCAGGCCTGTTGAAATTCCAGAAAATGTTTGAAGCCCGGATCGAATACTGCGAGGATAAAAAAGGACCGCTGCCCGATTCTGATTTGTCGTCATTCCGGCATAGCAAGTTGTCGAGTACGGTTGTAAGGATGAGTTCTCTGGAGGATAATCAATGCGTTTATTCGCTCTGCTTGTGCTACCGGCGGTTGTGCTCGTTTTTAATTCTGGATGCTTTATTCCCGTACTCCAACTTAGAGCGGATACGGTTCTTACCGTTCGCCAGGGTGAGTCCAAGTTGGCAGACGCCGTTTCGATGGGATTTTCAGAAGTAACGTCGAAATCGCAGGGTGACTGTTTCACCATTCAAGCAGATGGTTTTTCGCCGAGAGAGCATGAAACCTGGATCTATTGGTACCGTTTTCCAATGGTGGTTGAACACGCTCCCGGTTACGGGCGGCATATTCGCATAGTATGCTGCGATATGGAGAAACAATCAGAGCCAAGAGACTGTCGTATTCAGATGCTTCTGGAGCGAGGGTGGACTCCGGAGAGGCTGGGAAATAATTGTAACGTCGATCGAAGACAAAAGTGTAACCCTTATCAAGGTCAGGCGACCCTGCGATTCAAATATGATGGTGATAAAGTTTCGATTGAATTGACGAATCTAAAGCTCGCCGGCGCTATCGGTCCTAATAATAACATCTACGTTTCGGGGAAAGTCGTAGTTACGCGTTCTGATAATTGTAGCGAATCCTTTGCGATAATAACCAATCACTTCAACGAACTTTGGGCGAAGGCGGTTAGCGAAAAAAGATTGTCGGGTCGGCGTTCGTTTAGTCAATAGTGTTCGAGGATCTATTAACGTCTGATGTTTGTTTTGCTTTTTCCTGGGATGCATGCGAAATATGCACCATTCGCGACGCTCAAAGCCTGTTATTAGCCGTATTACGGCAGAGAAAACATAAGCAATAACATGGAACCATCGAAATTACGTGAATTACGCCGTGCCCGTAAACTCAACCTTCAGCTTGTTCTGCAGCTCCGAAATCTGGGTCAGCGTTTTCTTCAGTGTCGCCAGTTCGATCTGGGCCAGGTCCTTGGGATTAATGTAATTATCCGGATTCTCATTGTTCCCGATCAACCGCGTCTGATGCTTCAACCGCAAGGTCATCAGGTAATCGTAGGCCTGAACGATATCCTCGTATTCCGAATCGTTTATAATATCGCATTCAGCTATCCGGGCCAGCCGATCGTGCGTATTGGCTTGGGAAAATCCACGTTGCAGCGAGTATATCCGGGCGAAATCGATAATCGGCATCATTACCTTTTTGATGTCGAATGTTTCCGGTTGCTCCTCGCTTTCCCCTACGACGATTTTCCCAAAGAACCCGATTGGCGGTTTATACTGCAATGAGTTCATCGCCAGGTGCTGGAAGAACGCTGCTTTACCTCTGGCCGTTTCGGCCACATGTTCATGAAGCGCTTCCGCGAACGAAACTGAACCATACACGCAGCGGAAATCAAAGAAGATACTGACTGCGATTAGATCGTTGGGATCACCGGTACGAATCCAGTCGGTAAAGTAATTCTTCCACTCGCTCAGCGGCCTGCACCATCGCGGGTTGCTGCCCATCACTTCACCGGCACACGGAGAATACCCGGTAGCGGCCAGTGACTCGCAAATCCGCTCGCCCAGCCGAACGAAATATTCTTCAACCTCTTTTTCCCTATCCGCCGGAACGTCGTCATAAACAATCGCGTTATCCTGATCGGTCTTCAGCGTCTGCTCTTCTCTGCCAACGCTGCCCAAGGCCAGAAGCGCGAAATCTACCGGTGGGGGACCAAGCTCTTCGATAGCCAGCCTCGCCACCTGGTTCGTAATCGCATCGGAAACCGAAGCGATTATCCGTACGATATTCCGCGAGTTGGCACCGCTGTCCATCAGCGCCTTGGCCAGTCGCGGCAACCGCTTCTGCCCGTGGGCAAGATCATCAACAGAATCGGCCTGGTGCAATTCCCGCAGTAGGAACGAAGAGGAATATCGATGAACCTGCAGCAGATCCCGGGAGCTAAGCATTCCCACAACCGCCTCGTTACTATTCCGCACCACCAGGTGAGCCGTTCCCTTCTCCTGCATAAGGAGGGCCGCCTCAAACAATAACGCCCGGTCCGGAATATCGATCAGCGGAGAACTCATTATCTCAAACGCTGGACGATTCGCGTCACGACCAGCCGCCACTACCCGCTCCCGAAGATCCCAATCGGTGATTATACCTATTGTTTCTCCGTCACCGCCGCGAACCAGCGCCGCTCCGATATGACTCTTGGCCATCAAAGACGCCACCTTGGAGATCGGCATGTTCATATCACAAAACAGCGGCTCGTGAACCGAGTTCCTCACCGGTTGGTTCAGAAAAAGCATTGCGGTCTGCAATTCAACGATCAGACCTTCCCGCTCCTCTTCCACCCGCTTGCGCTCCGTAATGTCTTCCATTACTCCGTCGCAAACCTGTTCCCCGGCCTTCTCGTCTTTAACCGTAATAGCCGATAGCGATAAAACCGGAACCGAGCCATCCTTCCGCTTCAAACGCAGGATTCGGTTTTTCACCTCCCCATCCTCCTGCAACTGGCGGAAAAAACTCTCCCGGTCATCCGCGTCGTGGAACAGGTCGGCCAGGTTGGTATCCACCAGTTCCTGCTGACTCTGGAAACCAAGGATACGCATTGCTGCCGCATTCGCCTGCAGAAAACGACCCTTGCGCCCCAGGGTGGATCGGAAAACGCCTATATTGATCGAATCGGTAATCGCCCGGTACTGCGCCTCTGTTTCGCCCAGCTTTACCTCTACCTCTTTATGTTGGGAAATATCCCGAGCCGTAATAACGATACCCTGTTTCTCAGCAAAGGTGATCTCCGAGACGGCCAGCACCACGTCAATGGCCTGGCCACCTTTTTTCACCAGTTGCGTTTCGAACTGACCGTCGGCCGGCTTGCCGGCTATTATGTCTTTGAGAATCGTCGCATGCGGACTTTCTTCATAATTCGCGGGGAAGATATCATTCAAAGGTAACGCGGCCAATTCCGCTTCACTGTAATCCAGCATGTCGGCCAGGGTTTTGTTGGAATATGCCTGCCGGCCTTCCAGGAGCATGAACACGCCTTCGGTGGCCGCTTCCACCAGCGCCTGGTACTTATCCTTGGATTCCCTAAGTTCGTCTTCCGCGTATCGCCGCTGCTGCTCGATCCGCAGACTCTGGTGCATGTTGAAAAATAGAAGTAGGGCGATGAAGATCGTAATAACCAGTGATATCCTGATCAGCCGCCCGGTAATTGCCGCGATCTCTTCCTTGACATCTTCAATGTAAATGCCGGTTCCCACAATCCAACCCCACGGCTCGAAGCCGCGAACGTAGGACAGCTTGGGGACGATACGGGTCTTGTCATCCTTCCATTGCCACTTGTACTCGACGTACCCTTCGCCGTTTGCCTTCACCGCCTTAACGAATTCCACAAACAGCTTTGTCCCCCGTTCGTCCTGAAACTCGTTGAGATCAACGCCGTCCAGTTCGGTGCGGTAGGGGTGCATGATCATTCGCGGCGTCATGTCGGTTATCCAGAAGTAGTCCTTCCTCTCCTGGCCGTAACGCAGATCGCGGATCCTCGCCACTGCCCGCTCCTGCGCTTGCTCGGTTGTCAGCAGGCCTGCAACTTCCTCCTCGTGAAGTTCCGAGAGCACGCTCCAGGCCGACGCCGTCAATTCCCGGATCATCTCCCGCTTTCGGTTAAGACTGTTTTTCTCAAACGCCGGGACTATCACCGTGAATAATGATAAAACGAACAGCCCGATCGCCAGCGCCGAGGGAAACACTATGCGAAGTAAAAAGCTGCGATAACCCTGACGTGATAAGTTGTGTTTCATCGCATACCCGTAAACCAAGGGGGGCGGGCATCTCGCCCGCCTTGCCGTTTAAAAACCTTCACCAGCGAGTTATCTTCACGCCGGGATATTCCACATGAACATACAAAGCCGCCAGACAACGAAATAAAAGCATAAGCGAACTGGCACCCCGAGCCAAGAAAAGATTTGTTTCACTCACCTATAAATGCGGAAACCTACGCCTGCGGCAGGAATACAACCCTCGCGCCGTCTTTCCCCACCACGATCATCCCCACCAGCTTGCCATCCTCGCGGGCCAGTACGCACGCTCCGTGCCAGGATTCGTCAATCGAAACCGCCGGATCGATTCGCCAGCCGTTACCGGCCGCTTTCAAACGGTTAGCAGACAGCGGCAGGTGCGGGCCGTTCGGATCGCTGATCGCCAGGCAATCCTCCACGCCTTCCGGCATGCGCCGCAGAGCCCTGGGCCATTGCATCTTCGATACGGTCGCGTCGATACACGCCAGTTGCCCTCGGGAAGATTCGTCAATTGCTTTCAACGGAATCGATTGACCGGCGACTTCCAGTACCACCGAATCCTTATCTACATCGGTTGAATCCCGTGACGTAAGCAAGTCCGCGGGACCGAGTAAGCCATCCTCCGTTTGTAACACCCAGCCTCGGCGGGTCCGTTCCGATTTGATCCACCGGCCCTGTTCCCACCCCACAACCGCGCGCATCGGCTTGGGAAACAACGATCCCGGCGGAAGCTGGCTGCTGCCGATGGCAATCAACGGCTTCCATTCCAGCCAGGAATCCTCCGCCTCGGTCGCCAGTTTGAACCGATGACCATTGCGTACAATTTCGCCGCCGCTCTCAGGGGTGGCCAGTGCTATCCCGCCGTTTATCAATGTCTCCAGAGAATCGAATCCCAGGGACAAACCGGTTATCCCAATTTCTGTTTTTATACCGCCCGCGTTCCAGAACCTGGTGTTATTTCGAATAAGTTGGGTATAAGCCATTTGAATATGTACCCTGGCTTCAACTGCGCTGCCATCACCAGCCAGCCCCACCGACAAAACCGTTCCTATGGGTACCTGCCGGTATAGAACCGGCGCCCCCGGACAAAGCCCGTTGCGCTGCTGAGCTTCCAGTACGATCTCCAAATCACCGAGTTCTATCGATTCCACGAACGGGGCGCTGTTTAACCCAACGAATTCCTTCTGGCGTTCACCGCTACCGGGCAATGCTGCCAGGAAACGTGGACCGATCAAAGTTTCCAATCCCGACGCGCCGCTTATCCCAACTTGCGGGCGAACAACCCAGAACCTTGCTCCTGCACGAGCCAGTTCCGCTCCCCGGGCGTGAAGGGCCGCTTTAACGCTCACTCCCTGCAGGTTATCTGCCAGTTCCACCGAATTGATAGTCCCCACGACTATTCCCCGGTAACGGACATCGTCACCCGTGGATAGTCCGAATCCTCTGTCGAGATGTACGGTTATTGAATAACCCCGCTCCTTCCAGGCTTTTACGCCAATCGCCATAACCAGGATGACGGCCACTATCGGCAGTATCCAGAACCAGGATACTCTCCGTTCGGCTTTTAACTCTGCTGTCGGTAAATTCTGATTCGATTCAGTTTTTCCCATTATCAACTCTCGCAGTCTTTCCGCGTTCCGCAGTTACAGAAGTTGCCCATAGCGAGTGCGGGTCGAAAAAGGCACTACCTGCCAGGCTCAGAACAACCACTGCCGCGAATGCCAGCGCCGCGGGACCGGCCGATACTTCCACCAGGTCGCCCACCTTCAAGGCCGCCACTAAAATAGCCACCAGCAGTACATCCAGCATTCCCCAACGACCGGTCCACTCCACCAGGTGATAGGTGAAGGCCCGTTGACGATGTTTCATCTGCAATCCACCGGCCGACAGGATCAGCAGGGCAACCAGCTTTCCGAGCGGAAATATTACCGAACACAACAGCACAATCACTCCGACCAGCACGTGCCCCGACGCGAGCAAGGAGGCGGTACCTTCAAGTATGCTGGCCTCATGCAGGTACCCGAAACGCTCGATTCTCAGCATGGGCAGGCCGACAGCCAGGGGATAGAGAATAAGAGCGGCCGTCGCAATCGCCGCTGTTCTGCTGTTACTCCGCAGAATATTCGCCCGCCGCGACAGTGTTGTGTTGCACCGCGTGCAACACGCCTTCATTCCTGCAGGGATTTCCGGCATGACATGCGCCAGCCCGCAACACGAACAGGACCGAAGTTGACCGCTGACCTTGTTGAATTTTGAATTCCCCATAGCCTACACATTATACGCCGAAGAGGCCGTATCTCCACCGTGTCCCGTCCAGTTGGTATGGAAAAACTCCCCTCGCGGTTTATCTATCCGTTCGTAGGAATGGGCGCCGAAATAATCCCTTTGTGCCTGGATCAGATTTGCCGGCACGTGTGCTGTTCGATAACTGTCGAAGTAAGCCAGTGCCGAACTGATTGCCGGCATGGGAATACCAAACACCGCCGCTTGGGATACTACCCGCCGCCAGCCTTTCTGGGCGTTATTCAAGGCATCACTGAAAAACGGATCGAGCATCAGGTTTACCAGTTTCCCGTCGCGATCAAACGCAGCCTTGATTTTATCCAAAAACGCTGATCGGATTATGCACCCGCCGCGCCACATCAGCGCGACACCGCCGTAATTGAGATCCCAATTGTTTTCATCTGCCACCGCTCGCATTAACTGATACCCCTGGGCATAGCTGACTATCTTGGCCGCGTACAACGCCTGTTCCAGATCGTCTACAAAAGTGTCGGGGTCCTCGATGCGCCAGGTAGTCGGGCCAGTCAAACTCTTGGATGCCAGGTGTCGTTCTTCATGCAGCGAGGAAATGCAGCGGGCGAACACCGCTTCGGCGATCAGGGTTAACGGCTGCCCGGCATCCAGGGCGGACCACACCGTCCACTTGCCCGTGCCTTTCTGGCCCGCCGCGTCCAGGATCATCTCCACTTCCGGTTTTCCCTGCTCGTTGCGATAGCCAAGTATGTGGGCCGTTATCTCGATCAGGTATGAATCGAGTACCCCCTTGTTCCAGCGGGTAAAGATCTCCTGCATCTCGTCTATTGAAATAGCCAATCCGCATTTCATCAGGTGATACGCTTCAGCTATAAGCTGCATGTCGCCGTATTCGATCCCGTTGTGCACCATTTTCACGAAGTGCCCGGCACCCTCCGGACCCACCCAGTCGCAACACGGTTCGCCACTTTCCGTTTTGGCGCATATACTCTGAAAAATCGGCTTGACGTATTCCCAAGCTGCGGGATCGCCGCCGGGCATTATCGACGGTCCATGCAAGGCTCCTTCCTCTCCGCCGGAAACGCCGGTACCAATGAAGTGAATTCCCTTTTCCTTCAATCCGTTCATTCGACGAGTCGAGTCGGGATAATGCGAGTTGCCACCGTCGATGATGATATCTCCCGGTTCCAGATGCGTAACTAACTGTTCGATAAACGCGTCAACCACCGGACCCGCTTTCACCATGAGCATTACCTTGCGCGGTTTCTTCAAAACGCTGCAGAGGTCCTCGATAGAGTGCGTACCCAGGATATTTTTACCGCTGGCTCTTCCGGCTAGAAAAGCGTCAACCTTGGAGACAGTTCGATTGAAGGCGGCCACGGTGAACCCCTTACTCTCCATGTTCAGAATGAGGTTTTCACCCATTACCGCCAGGCCTATTACGCCAATATCTGCTGTTGCCATTTTATCAATTCTCCCGTTCCAGGGCGGTTTTGCCGCCGGGATCTTCCGCAGTAATCACATCCAACCCAATACCCGATTCAAACAGTCGGCCGGCTGCAGCCTTGTCGATCAGCCAGGTAACCTGGCCGTCTGCCGGTTTCAGCCCCTGTACCGGGTACCGTTCCACGTCTTCCGCTGAAGAAAAAACCGTCTTGAGTATTTCGGTTTTCCCCTCGCCGGTTGCCAGAACCACAATATGCCGGGCACTGTTTAAGATCGGAAACGTTAGGGAAATCCTCTCGCTGTGAACGCTTTCTACATACTCGGCCGCACATGGATTATCATCAATGTGCAGCAGTTTGGTATAGGGAAAAAGTGATGCGGTGTGCCCATCATTACCTATTCCCAGTAGCACCAGGTCGAAACGGGCTTCCTTTTCCCCAAGCTCCCGCCGCAAAACCGCCTCGTAGTCTTGAGCCGCTTTTTCTGCTCCCAATTCCGCCGGTATGCGGTGAATTCTGCCTGTGGCAAAGGGGAGTCGATCCAGGAAAGCCTCCCTGGCCATGCGGTAATTACTGTCCGCGTGATCCGGTGGAACATTCCGTTCGTCACCGAAAAACACGTTAACCAGCTCCCAGAATAGTGAATTGCCGTATTCCTCGGCCAGCAGAGTATACGCCGCTTTCGGAGTGGAGCCCCCGGCCAGGCAGACGTTGAAACACCGGCGATTTACGACAGCGCCCCGGCCGATATCGCAGAAGAGCTCCGCCGCCTTCCGGGCAACATCGGCCGGCTCAGGAAATACCAGGATGTGACGCCCGTTAGTCATGATCGAACGAAGCTCCGTTTACCCAGTTACGACCGGCGCACTTGATCAGGGTGTCCGCCTCTGCCGGTCCCCAGGTGCCCTTGGCGTATGCGTAAGGTTTTTCCCCGCGATTCGCCCAGCCCGCGATTACCGGATCGATCAGTTTCCAGGCCAGTTCTATCTCATCCTCGCGGATGAACAGGGAGCTGTCGCCGTTTAACGCGTCGAGCAGCAGTCTTTCGTAGGCGTCTGGAATAGCGTTTATCGGGTACGAATCGCGATAATGGAAATACAGCTTGGATTGCCTCATGGCCATTCCGCTGTCCGGTACCTTGGTGTGGAATGTGATATGTATTCCCTCGTCCGGCTGGATCGTTATCAGCAACTGGTTACAACTTGAGGATGGGTCATCCGGAGAATCGAAAATCATGTGTGGAGGGCAGCGGAACTGAATTATCGCCTCGGTTGTTTTTCCCGGCATTCCCTTGCCGCTGCGCAGAAAGAAAGGGACTCCCTGCCACCGCCAGTTGTCAATATCGAAACGCACCGCGGCAAACGTAGGAGTGATCGAATCGGCCGATACTCCCTGCTCTGAATGATAATCCTGGTATTGCCCAAGGACCGAATACATCGCGATTTGTTCCGGCTTCGGCGGACGTATCGCGTGCAGTACCTTCACCTTCTCGTTATGCAGGGCGGTTGCCGAATAGCGGCTGGGCGGTTCCATGGCTATCAACGACAGGATCTGGAACATGTGGTTCTGGAACATATCCCGCAATATACCCGCCCGGTCGTAATAACCGCCTCGCGAACCAACCAGCGTGGTTTCCGCCATGGTTATCTGCACATGATCGATGTAGTTACGGTTCCAGATCGGCTCGAATATGCTGTTGGCAAAACGCAATACCAGCAGGTTCTGCACCGTCTCCTTGCCCAGGTAATGGTCGATACGGAACACCTGCGATTCAGAAAAAGCGGAATGTATCCTGGCATTCAGCCGTTGTGCCGTCTCCAGATTGTGGCCGAATGGTTTTTCAAAGACTATCCTGCGCCACGATTTACTCTCGTCGGCCATTCCCGCTGCGCCTAACTGCTCGATCAAAGGTTCGTATAACTGGGGAGCCAGTGCAAGGTAGTACAATCGCCCGTTGGCGGTTGACCCTTCCAACTCCTGCAATCGATCCTCCAGTTTCTGATAATCGCCGGCCGCGGAAACATCACCGCTGCAATAATGAATCCGCGAGGCAAACTCCTTCCAGCAATCGAGGCTGCAGGTCTTACCCAGCGTCTCTGCCGCCGCGTTGTATAACTTGTCCCGATATTCCTGGTCGGTCATCTCCGTTCGGGACACGCCGACAATACGGGTTTGCTCGTGTAAACGGCCTTTACAATAATTATCGAACAAAGCAGGCACGAGCTTACGGGAAGTCAGGTCGCCCGAAGCGCCGAATACTACAATCGTAGCGGGTGTTTTCTGCACCATGATTTAACCTCTATATCAACAGCTTACCTCAACAGTGGGGACTTGATCTTCCTTACTGCCGAACTCCACGTCAAGTGGATTGTTTCAACAAGCGGCTTCCTGATAGATGTATTTACGGCCTGCACGTTTTCTGCCTGATCAAAACATCCTTTAGAGATCGGGATCAGCCTTCCGTTACTTCCGGAATATGTCTTGCCGTGACGTTTAATTCGAAAAACCTGCAAGGTAATACACTGGAAGGGTGGTTTCCGAAAGGGGCGGATAGATGTGAGCAGCAAGCCGGTTCGGGAGACAAACGGGAAACGGTTCCATTGGTTTAAGCAGAGGTTTGTTTCGTCTGTACCGTATCCTTATCCTTGACGCAGAAACGTAGTTGGATGTCCACACTGCAAAGATGTTTCACTAACCAATCCCGTAATGTCGTCAGGAGCTTGAAAGTCAATTCGTCGCTATATCCTTCAGCGTAGAACCTTGCGGCCTGTTCTTGAAAATCGTAGAGAAAGTCAGCATGTGCCTTCTTGTTTTCCGCTTCTGCCGGACATTGCAGTTCGTGCATGCAGGCTTCCTCGTCTCTGAAATGTGCTATGACGTACTTTTCAAGAAAACTGATCGTCTGCGAGAATTGCGGTTCAGCATTGCCGTTTTGCAGGGCTTCGTTCAGTTTGTTAATGGCATCGAACAATGTTTTATGCTGGTTGTCGATTTTCTCGATACCGATAGCGTATGATTCATCCCACTTGAGCACTGTATGATTCTCCAATACGGCATACGTAATTCCGCTGCAAACGAAGTATACAGCGAATCCACCTGAATCACCTTATGTCGTTTCGGCATTTATAGAGTTGCGGAGTTGGACCGGTTTGGGGCGTTTTATATTGCTTTATCCGTTTCGTACGATAATATCACCACGCCCCCAAAGCAGAAACGGTGTTTGATATTACCTCTATCTAGTCCAACGAGTCCTGGAAAGTGACGTAACCCCAGGTGGCAGGCCTGTGCATGTCTATCACACCTTGAGCAGACCATACCCAATTGTCTTCGACAGCCTTATCGGGCTTCGTGTATTTCGCAGCAACGATTTCCATCGGCCATTCCACGCGGGAGAAGTTCATACGCCAGGTATCACCATCTCGCGGCGGGGTAGAAGTGCCAGCCGCTTCTGCCAGAGAACGCCAGGGCAACGCGAATTCCACCGACCAGTAATCGTCCGTATCCGAAGGATCGTTCAGGGTTCCCTCGATATGAACAGCCGACTCCAATCCATGCATATCCCAATTATGCAGAGCCGGACCGCCGTCTATATAGGTGCGAACCAGGAACAAATCGAAAACCGTGTTCAAAGCGTTAATCTCGATTTCGTAATACTCGCGGCAATCGCCGTTGGGATCGATGAATATCTCGAAATCGTTATCGTGGAAAATGATTTGATCGTGTTTTTTTAGAATTCCGCCGATATGCGGTTCGGTAAGTTTCGCCGCTATGAAAAGATGCTCGTTATCCCAGGCCATCTTCATTCGCGTATCGTATAACGGCGTTGGTTTCTTCTTGCCCTCAATGTCAACGAACAGTTCCGACCAGTCCGCTTTTTCCCAACA
This sequence comes from Phycisphaerae bacterium, assembly GCA_963667855.2. Taxonomy (GTDB): domain Bacteria; phylum Planctomycetota; class Phycisphaerae; order UBA1845; family UBA1845. The sequence continues at coordinate 17,863 of CAXXKI010000013.1, forward strand.
CGGATCATCCAGCCTGCCGTCAATAACCGGCTTTTTGTCAGTTCGCCTGCACGCATATCGCCGGGCATTGGAGACTGCCGCGGATACGTCGAAAGCAATAGCGGTTTTCTCCGCGGGTTCTATCAACAGGTTTCGAGTTACTTTTCCACCGTCTTTGTGTTTAAAAGTGAGTTCAAGCTGCTCCAGGGCGGGGAGATCGCAAGTCGCAGTTCCATCGTTGGCAGAAACCCGCTTTTGGGTATAAAGCTCGTCGTCCCAATATACCTGCAGGCGGCCTTCGGAAGGAGTATCGGTTGAACCGTTGACAAAATCGATAGTGGTTTGTACCGGATTGACGTATTTCCTGGTTACGTCATGCGCGTACACGTAATCTACTTCAGGTGCCCAGGCCAGCGGGAATTTCGTCCTTGTTTTCTTGAAGGAAACGGCATAAACGCGGTTCAGTTTCTTTGCGGGATCCGCTAGAGCCGCATCGCCGGTGAACCAGGCATAGTCCAGTCCTCGCGGGTCGGGTTCCGCCGCGCCGGCCACGTGCCAGCGGCCGTCCCATATCTCCACCCAACTGTGGTTACCCGGCTTATGTGTCCATTTGGGGATTCCCGCAAAACGGGCCGGTACACCCACTGCTCGGCAGGCGTCGATAAGCAATATTGATAAACCCGTACACGATGCGTATCCCGCGTCAATGGATTCGGTCGGACTCTGATCCGGCTTAGGCCGCTTGGTCGCGTGGTACTGTACATTCAGCTCTTTGAAAATCCTCTGGTTGAGCAGGTGGGCGGCTTCTGCGGCATTCTTGGTATCCTTTACCAGTTCTCCAAAGCGGTTGAAAAAGTCCACTCGCCAGGAATCGCGTGCTTCATTCACGTTCGCATAGGGCAGCACGTAATTATAGAAAAATTCCTCGGGTATTTCACTTGCCCAGGGTGTCCGCGCTCTCGCCTTGTACGCCCCGGCGACGTTGTCCAGAATAAAATCACTTGTCAGAATTTTCAGGTCTCGCTCGGGCATATTGGCTATCAGAAAACACACTGCTGGTCGCTGACCTTCCGGAGCATCGCCGATGGCTTTGGTTAATTCCGCAGCGTTATCACCGGCAAGCTCGAGGTTCGCAGCGATGTCCGTCTGATACTCCTGGGGAATGCCCGCAGGCATCGCTATTGCCTTTTCCCATTTGACTTGAACAACCGGAGCTTCTGCCGAAGTATTCACGATCGTTTTCTGATCCGCTTTGAAAGAAACCGTTATCGAATCGCCTTTTTTATATTCACCGGTCAGCGGAACCAGAATGAAATCGTCGGTGATAACCGGGTTCAACTCTTTGCCGCTTGATAGTTCAACATTGCAGACACGGTGGGGGAGGAAGTGGAATAGCGGCTTGTTGTTCCAGTTTCCATCTCGATTGGCCGTTATATTGAGCGAATACCGGTTATTGGATATTACCAGATTCTGTCGCCACGGAAGATCGCTCGCCTGCCGGCGCACTTCCCAGGCCGGGTCGCCGTAAAACGCGACCGTGTCCCGATCCCAGGTAAGACCAAGGTGATCGTCGCTTACAAATTCGTGCTTTTCCAATAGCTCCTTCATTCGCCGGTGGTCGTAGTGTTCAAGCTGAATATTATCCTTGCCCGGGTATTGGGAACCAAGCGTATGAAGCAGCGACTGGTTTATGGCGAAAAACGACTCGGCCAGGGTGAATCGCGGTCTCTGGTTCTCAAAATAGTTCAGCGAGCCCCAGCCCATGTAACCGAAAAAGGTGACCGCCGTATAACCGATCATCTGGTCCACGCCAGCCGAGTGCATGTACGCCGTTGCCATACAGTTCCGCTCCGGGATATTCCCTATAAGGCAATTGCCAACGGCAAGATAAACCTTGGAGTTCGGGGAATTCACGTCGTGTCGGTTGCCTTGCGTGTCAACGCCGAATATCTGCCCGTCCTTGCAGCGGAAATAGCCGTCCTTGTAGTTATAACCGATCTGCCAGTCCCGCTCGGTGGCGTGCCCGCTGGTCATGAACAAGTCGGGCTTGAATTCGTTGAAACCATCGACCAGCCCCCTGGTGGAATCGACCGGAAAATCCTCTTTTACGGTTTTACCGCCTGGACGTTTTACCCATCGACCACCTGCCGTGCCTTCATCGAACTTGATCCCCTCATCAAAAGAATCGAGATTTACCGAACCGCAGCCGCCCAGCGCCCGCCTTACAACAAAAGGCTCGCTGCGCCCTGCGATACGCTTGGCGTCATCGGCAGTAAACCCTGTGATAATTCCCCATATCGTGTCCGTATAGGGATCATCGTCCAGGCGGCGGAGCATTCGGTGCAAAGAAACAACCGCTTCTCGCCCGGTATCTTCAGGTTGAGCTACCAGGCATGTGTAGCGGGGCATGAGTTTACGCAAATGAGGGAGGCAGGCCTCGATTTCTTTTTCGTACACAATGACCGAAGCGTCATACTTGTTTCGCAAAATACCAACCACCTCTTTCCAGTATGTTTGTTGCCAGGTGGATTGCGGAACCAGCACCACGTATGAAGATCTGGCAATTGGGCTTTGAGACGCTTCGGAAACTTTATCCGCTCCCTGTAAGCTGTAACAGCAGGTCAGCATTATAGAAAAAGCGACAAACCCCGGGATTCGGTTAAGCTTGTGTCCTGGAAAAATCATGAGAAACTCCATAACTCATCTATTGTTTTGCTTTCGCTTCATCGGTTCGAGTAGACATTATCCGCGAGGTATCCTCAAGCCGGATAGTCGCGTACGTCGGCGTTATGATCCCCAGTGGATTTTCCTCCGCCTCGTCCTGCTCTATGACCAGAAAACCAAGTATTGCGGAATTAAACCCGCGCCAGGTCAGGTCAATCCACTTTGGTGATTTCTCCAACTTATAACGAGCAACGATCCTGAGCCGGGTGAGAAAAACCGAAAGCGTCAGTTCCTTTTCCCCGCCAGCAACCTTGTCGGCCGGGTCGAGTAAATCCACCTGCGCGATATCGATTTTCGCCCTGGTCGAATCAGGTAATACCATCTCGATGTTTTCCTTGACCCATTCGGAAACCTTCTTTCGGTTCTTGGAAAAACCGCTTGTAGTTATGATATTATTACGTGAGTGCGCCAGGGCGGGCCAGGTTTCCAGCAGCCGGTATGGAAATTCCAGGATAAGTGTGATGTCCTGTTTCTCCGGCGCTTGGCCGCGAGTAATACGCAGTACCGGTTCGTTAAACGGATCGTAATTAGCCGTCGTTGGCGGCGCGTTTCTCCTGATTACCGCGTGATTCCCGGCGGAAGTTATTCGAACGGTACTCGTCCGTTTCAACTCCTTATCCGTATACCGCAGTTGTATCTGCCTCGCCAGGGGGGCGAGTTTGCTCGCCGGGTCGTGTATTAATGCCAGGGCGGATACGTTTTTCGGAACGCGGTAAAAGGCGGTTACGGTGTTTTCGAATAGTTCGGTGGTAAATTCACCCGGTTTTATGGTTTCGCCGTCAGGCATGACCACCAGAATACTGCGGGCGAGGCGTTTTGCCATTTCTCCAATGGCTGGTTTTTCCTTCAGCGGAGCCAGTTCGTGCTCCATACAGTGATTGTCGATATTCAGCGTGATACAAATCTGGTCGGTACTCCATTCCACCTTGCCGGTGTGGATAAGGATCGGGTGAGCCTTCGTCGTTGCAACGCAGGCAAAGCCGACCAGCAATATACCAAGCAGCTTTTGTCTATTGATCATCGGTTAATGCCTTAGGAACAGCAAACCATATATCGATTTCGTTAAAGAATGTTCCCTGTCCCACATCCTCGCAGATCCACAGCAGATGCCGGTAAGGACCAATCGGTTTATCCTTCATTTTAATAGTTGTTGCGTGAGTGCCGCCTTCACCGAGTTCGCGAGTATCCACGATTGCGATCAGCTGCCAATCGGTTGGAACTCCGGCTTTGAAACCGGGGTCGGGCATGGTTTCATCGTTACTGCCCCAGACCGAGAAGTACTGAGGAGCGCGGTTGGATACATGCCGCGAGTACGTGTTTATCCTATCCAGGAACCGGGATTCCTGCAGATCAATAGTGAATCGCCCCTCGTTATCGTACCAGACCGACCTCCCGGTGTCGTCGCTGTTCTCGGCCACCTCGCCGTCATTCAGCCGTACCAGTTGATCGCCTACCGCGCCCGACTGGCTGTGAATGCCCAGTTCCGGATCACCCGTATAGGTACGGAATACGAAACCAGCTTTGTTCTGGGCGTCTACTCCATCCTGTTGGCTTGGCTCTTCGATATCCGTCTGCTCTTTTTCCGGCATTCGCTGTGATTCCACCTTCGCTATCGGTTCGTGGTCTTGGAATACCGGGGGAGCCTTTTCCGCATATTTGTGACGCACCGCGATCGGTTTCGCATCCGGAAAACTTTCGCCCAGGGGGACGCCCGGCTTGATTTCGGCTTCGTCGCCAACGGTTATTGCGAAAATACGTATGCGTTCATCATACGGCAGAGTAACGCTATCCGCTTCGTTACGCGGCAAAACGTAATGATATATGTAGGAAAAACGGTAAGCCTGGTTGCCTGCCGTTCGATGGTGACGATGGGTGGCAAACCAGGCGATTGGACTGGTTTTGACGTAAGCGGGGAGGATTGAAACCACTCGCCCGTTACAGTTGAAATCCACCTCGCCGAACTGCTGATCCCATACCCGATCATACCATTGGCCTATAAAACCGGTCCAATCCTGAATATCCAAGGTTTCGGGTGTGTTGCCGACAATGAAAGTCGCCTGTACATCATCAGTGGCCGCCGCCAGCAGGTGAATCTGCTTACCTCCTGCGTCGGGCAACTTGATTTTCTGTCCCCGACAGGTAACCGCCTGGGATTCGCCTGCCTTCGTCGAACCCAAATGGAATTGCACGTCGTCATCCGTCAGCCTTTCCGGCAGCAGTTCCGCGGGATAACTCAATCCGTCTACATCCATCGCTCCGTCTTTACGGTCAGCGTCAAAGCTGGCCACATCCGTGTCAAACGGTAAAACAACAGGAGTGGAGACATAAGCCTTCTTCGATTCCATTTGCGGTTCCGCCAGCTTGATCAGGAAAGAACGCAAACCGTATGGGGATAAACTAAAGTTAAGCTTGTGCCCCTTTACCTGCAGTGTTTGCAGCTTTCGCTCCTGACCGTCAACTTCGACCACGCTTTCCAGATTCGTTGGGAAAACGATTTGCCCGTCGGCGAGGTTCTCGCCCCATAGTTCCTGCACACGGACCACAATGCCCTCTTGCCGTTCCGCTCCCTTGAGAGCCACAATGTCGAATTGCGGACTGTTGCAATTAGCGAAGGTGAAAGTTTTACCCATTACGCCAGGATGCTTATTGGTTATAAACGCCCTGAGCGGCTGGTTGAAACGCCGGCCTCTCCATTGGCTTTTGGCTTTACGCCAGTCACCTTCGTGGGAGTACAACCCGTAGCGTATGTCGTGGATACCCCAATCCTGGCTGTGTTGGTCGAAGAAGGAATTACGCACGCCCGGCGTATAGAGCAGTGTCAGACGCATTTCGTTATCCGCCGGTTTGTCCGATCCGAATTTGGAATCTTCGAGAATGGTCACGCCGAATTCGCCGCCTGTATCGGTCAGATCCGACCATTCGTGAGATGGAACCTCGTACTTGACCGGTTCGTTATTTCCTCGCTCGATCGTACCCATACCCCAGTTGTAGGTAGCCTGCGGATTGCTCGCGGTAAAGGGGAAAGAAGCTTTCAACGAGCATTCAGTCGATTGCCAGTCGATTTTTGCCGCAATTTCCACCGTTTGTCCCGGGTCATCCCGGGTTAGGCGAATCACCTGGGTAAATTCCGAATTCCTGGCTTTTCTGGTAATCGCCAGCGCAACTCGAAGCGGACCGTTTTCCACAATCCGCATCTGTGGCTTGCCGTCTACCTTACCCGTCGGGGGATTCTTCCGGTCGTTCCAATCCATATTCCATGCCGGATATGAACGCGGCCGCTCGTAGGTGAAAACCAGACTGGCTGGTTTAGCCAATACCTCTCGATTGGTTCGTAAATCAAAAACGCTCTCGATATCACCGGCTTCGTTTACGGTTACTCGATAGCTTTCGTTTTCCAGTGAATTACCGGTTATCTTCGGACCCTTACCGTCTGCAAACGGCGTTTTGGAGGGGCGAACGTCGTAAACAACATATCCGTTGGCGGGAACGGTGGCTAAAAAGATCAGCTTCGATTTTCCGCTTTCCCTGCCCAGAAGCTGAGAGGGGACTTCACCACCGTCGGGAGCGAGAACGCGAAACGCTGGCGAAACCGTATCGTCGATGCTTGCTTCCACTATATCGGTACGCTCTATTGCCAGGGGGTTGAAAACCACAATCGGCGTGCCGGTCACCTGTGTATCCAACAATGCCGACACCCTCCCGACCGAATGCGTCATGACATCCGCGAACTGGTTATGAGCGATAAGGTCGTCATTCCAGGAGTAATTATACGCCTTTGGAATACTCGTTCCCGGCAGGATATCGTGCATCTGGTTGGCCAGTAGTCGCACCCACGCCCGCTCCAGCTTCGCTTGCGGATATACGCTTTGTCCCAACCAGGCACTTTGCACCGCCGCCCGTTCCGCCGCGTCGGCCAGTTGCTCGCCCATCCGGTTCCACCGTTTCATATAACTCTGCGATGTAAGTGTGCCCGCCGAGTGTTCGGTTAAAAGCATATCACCCTTGTAGCGGGGCAGTCGATTACGCAGTTCCGGCGTTATATCCTGATACAACTGCTCGGAAGAAGTCAGCAGAATATCCATCTGCCGATCGGCTTGCGTGCCGCTTTCCGTATAATTTTGAACATCTTCCTCCCGCGGAGCACCACCCTGGTCGCCTACTCCGTAATAATGATAGTCAGCCCATAAACCGTAAAGCTGGCCGTTTTTGTTCACCCGGTCAATCCAATGCTGGTTTGTACCAACTAACCCATCAACGCTGCTGGCGTAAGAACCGGGATCGAGAGCCGCTATTACGCTGTTACCGTCCGGACCTTCCCATAGCCCTACGGGGAACGGAATTCCCACTGCCGAGCCCCAGGTCAATTTCTGCGTAGAGAATCCGATTAATCCGCAGTGAGCCCAGAGCGAGGGCATGGAAGCGGGAAAACCAAAGCAGTCCGGAAGCATGAAATCCGCACTCTGTTTCCCGAATTCCCTTTGAAAATAGAGGTTCCCGTAGAGCACCTGGCGGATAATCGATTCCGCTGATGGTACGTTTACGTCACCTTCATCCACGCTCGAACCGGATACAAACCAGCGGTTTTCGGCTATGTACTTCTTGAGCTTTTCGTAACGCTCCGGGTAATACTCCTTCATCATTTCGTACCGGACCGAGCCGGTAAAGCTGAAAACATAATCCGGATACTTCTCCAGTCTGGCGAAATTGTCATCCAGTGTGCTTTTTATGTATTCGTCGATGGTCTTTACGAAATCCCATCGCCATTGCGTATCCAGGTGGGCATAGCCGACGCAGTAAAGGGCCTTGTTCTCCGGATTGGACAGATCACGAGAAGGATCCTTCTGCCGGGTGAGTTTCTGGGCATCGTTTTCCCCCGTAACCGGTAACGCATGGGTCATTTCACTTAATAAAGTCATTGTTAGAATTACGCCGATTGTTTTAAACCTGGTTTTCATTTTCAACCTCTCGATTCCTTGAGTGGTATAACCTGTTTCGCTTGTTCCGCTTATTGGGGCCCTGCCTCCGAAATATCCATATCCAGTTCGCCTGCCACAAAGGCGTATAACGCGTTTTCGTCTGGAGCATCAGCGATTCTGTCGCGAAAATCCTCATGCATTAATCGCCGGGCAAGCGTTGAAAATACCTTTAAATGTGTATTACCCCTATCACGTTCGTTCATGGCCAGCATGATCACCGTGTTTACCGGATTGCCGTCCACGGATCCCCACTCGACCGGTTTTTTCAACTTCGCAATCACGATCGAACTGGCCGATACGGCGTCTGTCTTGCAATGGGGAATGGCGAATCCATGGCCCAGCCCGGTTGTACTGTCACCTTCTCGCATCCAGATAGTTTCTTCCAGCTTTTGAGGATTGTCGGTTCTGCCGGCCACAAAAAGCTCGTCCACCATGTGCTTTATCGCTTCTGCTTTTGTGTCACAATCGGCGTCGATGGTGACCAGCTCTGCTGATAAAAGCGTTTCATCCGGCGAACTTTGCATCGATTCATCCAGTAATCGTTCCACATCATAAGCCGTTTCGCAGGTTAGAGCTTTTTCAAGCATTTCCCGACAATCAGATTGCTTTTGGTATTTAACCTTATTCAGAATCGGCAGCAGTTCAGAAGCTACTACGCTGATTTCGTCCAGCCCCAACCCGCCAAGCAGCGGCAGGTTACGGACATTGCTGGCCATATCCCCGCAGATCCCCACCCAGCGATCGTGCTTTCGGGCGGTCTTTACTATAGTGTTCAATACCCGCAGAAAAGCAGGGTGACGGGGGTTGGCCAGCGGGGAGATGAACTCGTTGCACCGGTCAGCGGCGAATAAGTATTGGGATAAATCGTTGGTGCCCACACTGAAAAAATCGACCAGCTTGCACACCTCGTCCAGCGAGAATACTATCGTCGGTACCTCGACCATTATGCCGATCTTCATGCCCGGATCGTAATCCACGTTTATACTGCTCAGGTGCTCTTGCGTTTCCGCAATCCGGTGCATGAAACCGTAAACCTCCTCCACGGAGGAAACCATGGGAGCCATCAGCCATACTTGCCCGAAAGCCGAAGCGCGTAGAATTGCCCGCAATTGGGCGTTAATCAGGTGTGGATGCTCTCTGTATGCTCTTATTCCACGGCAGCCCAAAGCCGGATTGCCTTCCGGGGGGACGCTGAAGAAGGGTAGTGGTTTGTCCGCACCAACGTCATATGTGCGGATGATTACCGGTTTGTTTCCCCGCCGCCTTTACCGCTTTTTTGAATAATTCAAACTGCACCTCTTCCGCTGGAGATGTCTGCCGGTCGGTAAAGAACGTTTCCGTACGCAGCAAGCCTATACCGTCTGCATACGCCAGTTTATCCGATTCAAGATCCTCGACCGCGTTGGCGTTTATCGATACTTTTAAACCGCTGCCGTCATCAGTACCGGAATCCGCCAGGGCGCTTCGAGTCAATCTCGCCAGGCGTCGTGCGTGTTTCTCCGCCTCCCGCGCGTAATAGCGGGTTGTATTAGATTGCGGATTTCTTATGGCTACGCCCAGGTGAGCGTCGACGATCGCTTCCTCCCCGGTGACAAACGCCGAACGGGCGCCTGCTACTTCCGTCAATGTTGGAATACCCAGTGACTTGGCCAGGATGATCACGTGGGCGGTCCTGCCCACCTTTTCAAAAACCAACCCCCGGATCAACCTTCTGTCCGTACTCAAAAGCTGGCGGGGAGTCATGTTTTGAGCCACCAATACCGAAGGTGCCGTGAGGTGGATTGTGGTTTCCGGCAACGAATCCTCACAGAGCTCTTCAAGTATCTGCAAGCCGATGTCCTCAATATCAACCGCCCGCTCCCTGGTATATGCGTTTTCCGACGCCCGGAGCTGCTTGCAGAACAGGCGGGTTGCCTCGACTATGGACTTGGCTGCGGATTCACCGCTTTCGATTCGTGCCTGGGTATCTTTCGTCAATTCGATATCATTGACGATGGAAAGGTGAGCGTTAAGTATTCCGTTGCGTGTGTCGTTTTCCGTGTCGTTCAGCTGCCTTTTCGATACTATGGTGTACTCTTTCGATCGCCTGAGCGTGTTTAGCCAGTTCCTTTTCCGGCGACTCCTGCTGCAAGCCGGGGAATGTGTCGGGAATCTGCGAATTGGCTAAAACGACTACCTCGCCTCGGCCTATACCGCGAACCAGGGGAATACCTGCATGATAATCAGCCTCAAGATCCTGAAACGAATACGGCAGAGATATTTCGCCTTTATCCGTTTCCGGTATCATCTCTTCGGTAAGGTTGGGAAGTATCCTGTCCACGCAACCCTGCAGAGCTTTCAACGCTTCCTTGGCTTTTTCGCCCGAAACTTCAAAACGGCATGGGTCGTCGCCGCGAATGTCGGCCGATACGATCGCCAGCGTACTCTTTGCGTTTACCCGCATACCGGTCCTCTTGTTGACCAGAATAACCTCTGCGGGATATTTCTTTACCGCGTCGACTATACGGCTTGCCGGTCGGGCGTGCAGCCCGCTGGCTACCGGGCAGCGAAATGTGTGGTTAAAGTCCATTTACTCTATTCTCGAAAAAACCGATTTCGGATCCTTGAGCACGTCCTGAACGGGTACCTCGATTATCCGCTTGCCGTCAAAACGCTCTTTCTGTTCAACTTCAATACCTACCGCAAAGAGAACCGCGTCGGCCGCCTCGATCTCCGCCGGACTCAGCTCATGTTCAATTCCCATTGCCCCCTGCGTTTCCACCCGGATTTCATGCCCCAGCTCTTTTGCTGTTTTCTCCAATTGCTCTGCGGCCATGTACGTGTGAGCAATTCCTGTGGGGCATGCGGTTACCGCTACGATTTTCATGATTATTTCTCCGTTTTAACGGCCTGTTTCTGGGTTAAACTCTTTACCACGTTGATTGCCAGGGCGGTCGCTACCGTCCCCGCGATAATCGCGATTACGTACATTAAACGATTATCCACAACGGGCAGCACGATCGGACCGCCGTGCGGAGCGTGGTCGCCGACACTGCCCAGCATTGCCACTATCGATGCGACTATCGATCCGAACATTATACATGGAATAACCCGAAAGGGGTCGGCCGCTGCGAAAGGGATCGCTCCTTCTGTTATACCAATCATACCCATGGCCAGTCCCGCGTAACCGGCCTCCCGCTCCTCTTCCGACCAGAGCTTACGGCGGATCAGGGTGGCTAATCCCAATCCCAGCGGGGGAGTGCAGATGGCCGCCGCACAGGCACCCATTACCAGGTAGTTGCCTTCCTTGATCATCGCCGCACCGAAAAAGAAAGCGGCCTTGTTCACCGGTCCGCCCATGTCAAAGGCTATCATAGCTCCCAGGACCGCCGCCAACACCACGGCGTTGCCCGCGCTCAGTTCTCGCAACCTGTCACCGAGGTTTGCCATCAATGCCGAAAATTGCGGCCCAAGCAAAAGAAGCATTAACCCGCCGATAATCGACGCCGATATGATTGGGATTATCAAGATTGGCATTACCGGTCGGATATACTTGGGAACCGGTATCTTCTTGATCAGGTTCACCAGCCAGCCGGCTATCAAGCCGATAAAGATCGCGCCAAGAAATCCCGCGTTGGTTGTACCGGCCAGGTAGCCTCCCACGAAACCCGGCACCAGTCCAGGGCGTCCGGCGATGGCGTATGATATGTAACCGGCCAATACCGGAAGGAGTAACGAAAAAGCCGCCGTCCCGATATCCAGGATGGTCTTCGCCCATACGGGACCGTTCTTAAAATCCGGCCCCTCCGCACCCATCGGCACCACGGCGATGGAAACCGCGATCATTATTCCACCGCAGGCAATAAACGGTATCGCGTGCGAAACGCCGGTGAGCAGGTGCTGACGGGCCTTCTTGAGCTGTTCAATCATACCGAGACTCCCCAGAAAAAAGCATGGACTCTTGTACGTTCATTGATCATAATATCAGAGGTATAGGCCTTAAAGAGGCTTTTAGTGGCATTAGTTGTACTTATGTGACATTATGCGGGCGGCATAGGGCAATGGCCGAACAAGTGGGAATCCTGGCTAAACTGGAGGTTTTTCTAGCGCAACAATCGGTAGAAAAGGTCTACTGCGCTCAGCCGGGAGTCGAACCGCCGCCCCTGGCTTACCTCACCGCCTTCCCCCGCCTGTCGCTGGTGCTTGAGGGGGTCCATCCCATGTCGCTTTCCAAACCTCGCCGGGCAAAAGAGATCGAACTGCGAAAAGCCCAGGCCCTCTTCGTACCCTCCAACGTCTGGAACAAACCCGCCTGGACCGGGGCGGGGGAGGTTATGACCTTCCTCTTCGGTAAAAAGCAACTGGGAATAAGCCTGACCGCCCATACGGGCAGCGGTACAGAGCCGCAGGCTATGGATAAACTGAGCCTGTCCAGACCGCTGGATAAACTCACTACTAACCTGGTAGACGCGCTGACCGCCTTACCCCAGGCGCCTGATAGAGAAAAGCTGAATTGCAGCGTAGTAGAATCACTGCTGCACGCCATTCTCCTCTACATTGAGCAGGGCGAGCAAAGAACTCTGCACAAGGCCCACGGAACCTTTGAATCCATCTGCCTGTATATCCAGGAGAATGCTCAAAACCCACTGACCCGGGAAATGGTGGCTGAACACTTTGATCTCAGCCCCAGCCACGTGTCCCGCCTTTTCAGGAGCGAAGGTTCAATGCGTTTTTCCGAATACGTAAACCTCGTGCGGATCAACCGGGCCAAAGTCATCCTCACCGGAGGCCGGGCCACAGTGAAAGAGGTAGCCGCCGGTTGCGGATACACCGACGCCGCATACTTCTGCCGGGTCTTCCACCGCTTCACCAGAATGACCCCAACAGAATACCGCCTCTCAAGACTAGGAGCGTGAAAAAGGGGACATCACCAATAGTGTTCGGCACGGCAATTGCTTGTAGATTTCTATAACCACGTGTCGCGCATAGCTTTACATGTCGCGCCACATTTTACTTGCGCATTGCGCGGCTTTGGTTCATACTGTTCATGTATGGCTGGGAAGAAAAAACCGAAAATTCAAGAGCAGGATCTGCAAGGGTTCAAGCATTTCAAGCTGCTTTTGCCAGTGCTGGACAAGCTTCACGATGCCGCTTGTGCCCGGGATATCGCCGGTAACCGGAAGCTCCATTACGACCAGTACACGGCCTTGATTCTTCTGTATTTCTTTAACCCTATAGTCACAAGTTTGCGGGGTATCCAACAGGCTGGAGAATTGAAGAAAGTACAAAGAATCCTTGGTTGTCCTCGAACTTCACTCGGTTCGCTCTCAGAAGCAGCGAGGGTGTTTGATGCCGAGTTGCTTCGCGGAATTATCGGAGAACTGGTCGACAAGCTGCCAACTCTCAAGGGCAACAGGGAATTGGAAGACATTCGCGGTATTATTACATTGGTGGACGGTACGGTCCTGTCTGCTCTCCCAAAGCTTGTGCAGGCGATGTGGAGTAATGCCAAAGGGATGCACGGCATAAAGTTGCACACGCATTTTGAATTGCTTAAAGGCGTACCAACTCATATGGACTTAACTGACGGCGACGGTAACGAAAGAAGCGTATTGCAGGCGAACCTGTCGCCCGATCGGGTTTACGTTCTGGATCGGGGATACGCCAAGTTTGAGCTCTTTGCCGATATTCTTAAGGCGAATTCCTCGTTCGTTTGCCGCGTACGCGACAACAGCGTGTTCGATGTTCTGGAAGAACGAGCCTCATCTCCCAACGCCAAACCTGGTGAGATTCGACGGGACATGACGATCCGATTTACCGGAGAGCAGGCAGGCAAAACCGGAATGAACAGACCTCTGCGATTAGTAGAGATCGCCAGCGAACCTCGCCACAAGGTTAAGAAAAACGCCAGAGGTGGCCCTGATCAAGGCGAAGTGCTTCTTGTAGCCACCGACATCATGGACGTAGATCCGGAAGTAATAGCCTTGATTTACAAGCATCGCTGGGCCATCGAAACATTCTTCCGTTTTTTTAAACATATTCTGGGGTGCCGACATTTGCTGAGTCACTGCCAGAACGGCATCGAAATCCAAACTTACGTGGCGATTATAGCATCTCTACTGATCACTCTGTGGACGGGGCGGAAACCGACCCTTCGCACCTACGAAATGCTTTGTTATTACATGAGCGGCTTGGCTGACGAAGAGGAACTGCTTGCTCATATCGAAAAACTCAAACCACAACCCTAAGCTGCGGTTTATCTATAACCAGCCGCCCCTTGATGCTGCGCAGATTTTTTCCTTCCATTCCCGATAATGCCTTTAACCTTCATTATAAAGCATTATTTTCATCACCATTCTTCAATACGCAATTGCCGTGCCGAACACTATTGGGACATCACTGATTATTGGGTAAACGCAACTATCGCCTAATCAGTGATGTCCCCTTTTTCACGACGGAACGCTTACGTGCTCGTTATCGTAAACCCGTAGCTCGAATCAACAGACTCGACAAAATGTTCTAAGACCAGCAACCGTAACTCTGTAGGTCGAGTCATCGACCCGACGGAATGCATACGATTACCCACGCTGATACAAACCGGAGGTCAGAGATTAAACAAGCACAGGCCGCCTAGCGCGGCCCGGTTAGAAAGCAGTCGATTTTTTCCAAATCACCCGCATCCAGCACACCGTTACCATCAAAATCGAATTTCGCGCACTCGCCGGCGACCGATCCGTTACACAACTGGAAATCCGCGAAATCACGCAAATCGTGGATATGACCTTCCACCGCCCGCTCCAGCCAGACCATCGTCCAGTATTCCAACCGGGGCAGGGTAAACGCAATATACCGCTTTCCTTCAACCGCATCGAAAGCGTCGGTATAACTGGTAACCTGAACCGCCTGCCCTCCGTTAACATCCGGGCTGGCATACCATACGTTAAAATCTCCCTCGCCGCCGTTGTAGTACAGCCGAACCGGTTTATTGAGTATTTCCGTGGGAGCCGTTGACAAGCTGTCCGGGTCGCGCCAAACCGTACTGCCCGCACTTTGCAGGTTAATCAGGTGAGCAATCTCGTAAGAAGCGGTGCAATCCAGGCTTCCCCTGTATTTTGATATTTTCCAGACCTCGCCCGCAGCGCCGACATAACCGCTGGGGGTGCTGCCACCTGCATCGTAATCGATCCGCAGATTCCCGTCGACAATTTCGTCGCGTAACAGGTTTTCATAAGCCACCGCGAAGTTGTAATAATCCAGCAGCCGCTCTTTCGTCGACTCTGACATCAGCAGGTTGCGATTGGGATAATACTCATTGCAGAGCATGTTGAGCCCGTCTCCGAGTTCTATATGCCAGCCTCCATGAGCGAAAATCGCGGCGTCGGCCAGCAATACCGATGGCTCGTTGAACATGCCCGGACTCGAAGAACTGTAGCTCTTCGCCGTGGTATGGTTGACATAGCCCGCGATTACGCTGCTTTTGGTGGTGTATCCGCGAATCGTGTTCAGGATCATGCCCAGGTCGAAAAACTCGTCCTCCATCGCTCCGTCCCAAAGCTCTGAGTAAACGGCGTCCACGTCAGCGTTTTGAGCTACCTGGGAAAGCCCGTAGTTGGAAACCGTGTTTACCACTAATCGCCTGTTGGCTCCCAGTTGCCCCCGCATGTAGTTTACGAAACCCGGATACTCGTTGGCCAGGTCGAACGGCTCGCCGTCGAAATCGTAAAGCTGACCGCGATCCCCCAGCGTGTCTATATGCCAGCCGTCAAAGAAAATGTTACTGTAAACCAGTTGGAACTTCTGAGCCATCCAGCTGCGCCAGCCCTGGTTGCCGGGGTTGAACAGGTATAAACGGGGAGTTTCCCAACCGGAGACATTGATCTCGTGCCGATCCTGCTCTGCCAGGGTGGGCTCCTGCAACTCGCCTGTCGTTGAAACGAACGCTCCCCAGCTTATATCCACATCGCTGTTGGACTGGTAATCGGCATATGCTCCGAACATGAGGTTGTAAGCCATGGCCGATATGTTGTAAGAATGCCCCAACGCAATCAATTCGTTGAGCTTGGCCTTGGAAACCCACGGGCTGCGCGCGGCGAGGTCCTGCCAGTAATCGTGGCCGCTACGGTAGGGGATATGGTGCTCGTCCATCCAGTCGTAATATTGAATTACGTTGATTTTGTAATCACGCAAGGGATCGATAAGATCGCTCGCCACTGCCGGTTCATTAAACTGAGTTAAAAAACCGTAACGGGGAAATTTCGTCCAATCACTGGAAAAATCAAATGCAGTGGAACTGGTTTCGATAACACCACCGCCGCCGATAGACGAACACATAACCTCGGCCAGATACCCCCGATCAGCCGCCGAATCCACCGACAGGTCGAAGGTCAGTGTCTGAGTATTCCCAGCGGGTAGCGTTACCAGTTGTCGTGGTGGTATCCCCAAAGAATGTCCCAGGTGCGTCGGGTTTACAATAACGTAGCCTCTCCAGGTCATCCCGGTCTCGTTCTTGAGCCGCACGGAAACGGTAACCGTATCACCACAGTGATACTGAGCTTTATCCGTCCATACATGATCGATAAGCGGATCGGCCGCTGCCTTCTCACCCCCCCCCGGCAGACAAACAAGAACCGTACCGATCAACGCGAATCGAAATAGAGAATCCCTAACACGTTTTAGAATAGAAGAAACCAAGGTTAACCCCGTAAGCATGATTATCGGAACCAAAGCCAGACTTAATTTTACCTTACCATAGGTATCGGAATCAACCGCGAGACACTGATTTAACAATGAAAGGGCAATTATGCCGCAGAAATGCCGAAGTATCAGGTATTCAGAAAGGGCGAAAGCGTGACATCACATATTCAACGGGCGAAAGCGTAGGTCGGGTCATCGACCCGACGGAATGCATGCGTATAAGCGTCAAGTCAACGCCCCGGCCAACTGCGTCGTTCCTATTGGCTCATAGTGAAACAAGAAAAAGTCAAACCAATTTTGAAGGCAATAACCGAGTCCAACGAAAGCGATCGACGTATGGTTGCCGTTGGTGGAATCAGCTCCATCCGCCAAAGGCGGAGCGGCCGGCCGGCAGAAACGCCGTGCGGCGTTTCATCATTTCGATTGTCTTTTATTGATTAAAGACTCATTGTACCGGAATTCGTGATAACCAGGAAACCTGTCAACTACTTTGAAGCGGGCAGTTCCTCCCCTGGTCTTTGCCTTTTCCAGATCTGCATCGATGGCTTCCGGCAGGTCACCGCGTTCATCACGATATCCAGGAGGCAAGACTAATACGTTTCGAAACCACGGATACTTGATCGGTCCGAGTTTTTCACGCCATCTTTGAATCGTCGGGGTAATGTCAGGTAGGGCCGCATATACGAATTCACCGATATTAAAGCATAACCACCTTTCGAAAGACGTTCCTGGAGGATTCCTGAGTTCTGTACCGTCAACATCGATAAATACTTCATCGTCTTCGTATTTATAGGAGTTCTCGTTGGCAAAAAAACTATATGCCGACTCACATCGTTTTCGGAATTCAAGGTGATAGTCAGATCGCCAGTTGCAAAACTCTACTGGAATGTAATCCGATGTTGAGTATCTACGTGTACACTCGTATATATCGTTAGTTGGATCTGAGTCTACTGGACTCCATTTACTTGTTAACAAAACCGCTACACAGTACTCAAGGTCGTTGAAGATGATCGCCGGGTGTTCGCCGCTTCCGCCTCCCAGTACGAGTTGGCGAGGTTCCGCGTTCTCTCTGCGTTTGTCAAACCGGAACATGTCTACACATGCAGAGTAAAGTGGTTGATAAACCGGTATACCCATGAAATATCCGACGACGAAATTATAACTAGGGTCCATTGAATAACTCCTCGGTACATTTATCCAGGGTTGGTGTATACCTTCGTTAAGTTTATTCCGCAAGTTTACGCAGGCGTAGGTCGCGTCATCGACCCGACGCGAATACTACAGCCGCGGATCAACCGGTTCGCTTTCCATGGCCAATACTCCGAACACGCATTCGTGAACGCGTCGGAGCGGCTCATTACGGATAAAACGCTCCAGTGCTTCGACACCGAGTGCGAATTCTCTTACAGCCAGCGACCGTTTGGTATTCAGTTTTCTTGACCGAAGTCGATCGAGGTTTTCTATCGTCGTGTATTCTGCGCCGTAGATTATGCGGAGATATTCCCGCCCTCTGCATTTGATCGCCGGTTGTACCAGCCCGCGCTTACCGCGTACTACGAAATCCATTGGTTTAACCACCATGCCCTCGCCGCCGTTTCCCGTTAATTTCAGCCACCAGTCGAGCCCTTCTTTCTCGCTCTTCGGATCAGACAGATCGATCACTTTGAAGGGGGTCTTGAAGAGGATCGGATTATCCGTAGAGCAGAACCTGGCAATCTCTTCCATGTGCCATACATGGTCGCGATCGATATGAACTTTCCCCTCGGTTGCCAGAATATGGAAGGGAGCGAGCTTTAAATCTTTAACCGACTCAACAGGCCAGCAGTATTGTCGATACGCCTTGATGAAACTCTCGTTTAATCGTTGCTTTTCCCGGTATCGCTCCAGCAGGGTTTGGATTTCCGCTCCGCGATCACCGGCTTTTTCCAGCAACGGTAGAACTTCAGCCAGCGCAGCTTGCCCGGCCGCACCTGCCGCGGCATACTGTTGCTTGAGCAGTTCCTGGGCCTTGGCCGACCAGGGCATAAGCTCGCAATCCAGACATACCCAATCGGTGGAAAACTCCTTCCAGAATCCCGACGAAGTTAGCCCGGCACGGACCAGCTCCAGAAACTCCTTTTCCAGTTGGACATCTTCAAAAAATCTGCGTCCGGTTCTGGTGTATACTATTCCCGTTTCATCATTGGCTATACCGAAACGTTTTTGAGCAGCATCACCATTCTTACACACGATAACTACTGCTCTGGAGCCCATGTGTTTTTCCTGGCAGACTACTTTTCCCACTCCCTGGTTGCGGAAGTAGGAAAACGCCTCCGTTGGGTATTCCAGGTAATCGGCTAGTTGAGAAGTTTCACCAGGCGACATTGTAGGCGGAAGATAAATGAGCCATTTGGGGTTTGCCGAAAAGCGACTCATCACCTCCAAGGCGGCCGTCGTGTTCTCCTCACGGATAATTATGTTGGAACGCAGGCGGGTTGAGATTATCCGCTTGCCGGTTACGTCTTCAATATCCAGCAGATCGTCGTGACCCTGCTGAGCGGTAAGTGCGGGAGCTTGCTGCACGGACGCGAGAAACGGTTTTACCGGTTCACAGTACGTCCGCAACGCGGGTACGGAAACCAGTTCGTTTTCCGGATATCTAAGGGCCGTAAGCTTTCCGCCAAAAACACAGCCGGTATCTATATTGATCGTACGATTAAGCCACTCGGCCTCTGGTACGGGAGTATGCCCGTAAACGACCCGGGCGGACCCGCGATAGTCGGCCGCCCAGTTATGCCGAATGGGTAAACCAAATTCATCCGTTTCGCCGGTAGTTTCGCCGTACAAAGCGAATTCGCGTACCTTTCCCGATCCCCGTCCCTGCATTTCCTCCTTCACTCCCGCGTGGGCAACTACCAGCTTACCGTCATCAAGAACGAAGTGGCTCACCAGGGAAAAAAGAAAATTGGCGATTTCAGATTTCGCGGTATCCCGCAAGCCATCGGGGATTTTTTCGATCTCCGCGCAGGAGTCGGCCAGCCCGTGGGTTATGCGCACATCTTTGCCACGTAATTTCCTGACGAACTTCAGATCGTGGTTACCGGGAACGGCAAATGCGTTTCCGGTTTGAATCATGTTGCGTACCAGCCGCACACAATCGAGGATGCGCGGCCCGCGATCGACCAGATCGCCGAGAAAAACTGCCCGCCTTCCTTCCGGATGGGACCATACCGGTCCGTTCCATACGTCGGAATCTTCGACTTGCCCGGTTATAGAATATCCCAACTGGGTTAGAAGTTCCTCAAGTTCATCGCAGCAGCCGTGCAGGTCGCCGATGATATCGAAAGGACCGTGCTCTTTTCTGCGGTTTGTCCACAGCGGTACACGTTCGATGGAAACCAAGCCAGCCTCTTCCGGTGACTCAAAAGTGAAGATGTTGCGGAATCCTTCTCGCTTCAAACTGCGGAACGAGCGGCGCATCTGGCTGCGCTGGTTGCGAATTACATGCGGACCGAAGTCGCGGTCGGTTCGCTCCTCGTTTCGCTGTTGACAGACTTTCTCCGGCAGGTTGAACACTATAGCCACCGGTAAACAATGATACTGCCGGGCCAAAGTAATAAACGGTTTGCGGTCTTCCTGCTTGACGTTGGTTGCATCGATGACCGTCAGCTTGCCTTTAGCCAACCGCTTGGCCACGATGAAATGGAGCAACTCAAACGCTTCCGGAGTGGCCGTCTGATCGTTTTCGTCATCAGCCACTAATCCACGGCAGTAGTCGCTGCTTAACACTTCGGTAGGAAGAAAGTGCTCGCGAGCGAACGTGGATTTTCCTGACCCCGAAGGACCAATGAGAACAACCAGCGATAGTTCGGGTATGTTTATATTCATGACTTTTCGATCGAAGCTCTATTAACACTGGCAAGCTTATAAGCACGCTTCTTTCATTTGAAAAACCGCCATCTGTGTGGGCGAACCTTTTTCTTTATCCTCCGGACCTATGGGCAGGAATCGTACCGTGTAGTCATACTTCTCGGCCAACGCTGCCGCCCACGATTGAAACTCCGCCCGGCTCCATTCAAAGCGGTGATCGGAGTGTCGCATTTTGCCTGCCGGTAGCGTTTCAAAAAGCTCGTTATATTCACTGTTGGGGGTTGTCACTATTACCGTTTTCGGCCTCGCGAATTCTAAAAGCACTCGTTCAAAGGCACTTAGCCGCGGCTGATCCAGGTGCTCAATTACCTCAATGGCCGTGGCAATGTCGAAACCTTCCAACCTTCTATCGCGGTACATCAGCGAGCCGTGGACAAGATTAATTCGCTCTCGCTGGAGATCCGGCAATCGTTCCAGTCGCAGGCGGCTTGCGGCCTTTTCCAGCGTGCGATGGGAAACGTCCAGGCCGGTGATTTTCTCGATTGACTTTATTTTCAATATTTCCCGAAGGAGTTTCCCCTCGCCGCAGCCGAGATCAACTACGGTTTTGGGATTAACGCTGTTGATAACAGATAAAACCGCTGCCAGCCGTTGTTCGTTCAGGCTTATTTTTTCCTCGACCGCTTCTTCCTGCCGGTTTTGGCCTTCCTCCTGCATATCGACGTCGGGTGTTTCCTCGGCCATGAGCCGATTGATTGCCTGCCGGGCGAGACTCAGTTGGTTTTTCAGATATCGACGGGTTATCTGTTCCTTCATCGGGTGATCGCTCAGCCAGCCTCCGCCAAAGCGGAGCAACTTATCGATTTCATCGTCACCGACCCAGTAGTGCTTGTCGTTATCCAGAACGGGAACGAGTACGTACAGATGAGTAAGCAAATCTTTGAGCGTACAGCGTTTTCGCAGTGTCACCGTGTAGTATTGACTTTCTCCCCAATCGGCAAATGTAGTATCCAGCGGATGGCGGATCGCTTCCACTTCGTATTCCAGCGGTTCAAAAAGCTGCCGCAGGAACGCCTCGCCGCCCCGACAGGGAATAACCGAGATCTTCGCTTCAAAATCCCGGGACTGGTCAACCAGTTCAGGCCTATCCTTGCATCGACCTCCCAAAGCGGAACCGTAAACCTGGGCGATGGCCACACTTAAAAAGGATGAGGCGACAAAAGGTCGATCATTTACATATTGATCGAGAGTGCCTCGATTACCCGACGGGCCTCTGCGATTGCGTACCATTCCCACAGGGTCAATATCGAGCAGTAACGCGGCGGTACAGCAATCCTCTGCAGCTTCCGGATAAAACACATGAGCGTTTCCAAATGATAGACCGAAAGTCTGACATTTTTCCGGATGCTTGTGCAGCAGATACCCAAGATCGGTTGCCTGCGGTTTCGATGTAGTAATTGACAATAACATGGTTCTTTTACACTTGAGAGCTAATCGCTATTGATTCCCGTGTTTTCAGCGATTATCGTGAGTCCATGATTTTTCGCAAGTTGCTCCGGCCTTTATTGCTGATGATGTGGTAGAGGGGACGCGAGTTTATATGACCGGAACAAGTATTCGGTGGGAGGTTTATCAATGTCACTACTCGTTTGCTGCGTTTACATATTCGGTTTTCCGCCCGTTTTGCCGGGCGATAACGGTAAACCGGAATACGTCTGGCTTGATGCCGTGTGTGATGGTGATTTCACGATTATTAGCGGTTGGAACCAGCCCTTGCGCAATCTCGCGGTGAATGGTAGCCCGCTTTCCATCAACGGACAGCGATTTGAACGTGGTATTGGTACTCATGCGCCGAGCTACTGGGGGTTGGATCTCGCCGGCCGTGCCACCCGGTTTCAGGCCGCGGTCGGTGTCGATGACCGTTCCGGCGGTTCGACCGTTGGAGATGTTGAATTTCGGGTTTACGGTGATGCAAAACTGCTTTGGAAAAGTGGAACGATGCGCGCCGGTGATGCGGCTAAGACGATCGACGTCGATTTGACCGGTATACAGCATCTTCACCTGTACGTGGGCACTGCCGATGGCGATCAGGCTTCGGACCACGCAAACTGGGCCGACGCCCGCGTGTTGACGAAAGGTAAAACCGTAAAGGCCATTGATTTTGACGCGCCCTGTATTGTTACTCCGAAACCAGGAGCCAAACCGCGAATTAACAGCCCGGCAATTTTCGGGGTTAGACCCGGTTCATACTTTAATTATCGTATCGCCGTTTCTGGAGATAAATCCGATCTTAGTTTTAAAGAGAAAGGATTACCCCGGGGATTAAAACTGGATAAAGATACGGGTATCATTTCCGGGGTAATAAAGGATCGCACAAAGCGCAGCTATATGGTTGAACTAAAAGTACTCAGCCGCGCATTTGGCGTCGATCAAAAGATGCTGGAGATAAGAGTTGGTGAGGATTTTCAGCTCACTCCGGTAATGGGTTGGAACAGTTGGTATAACTACTCCACGGCTATTACCGAGGAGAATGTAAGAGCACAGGCCAGGGCAATGGTCGATTCCGGGTTGGCCGATCATGGGTTTACCTTTATCAATATCGATGATGGCTGGCAGGGGGCTCGGGATTCGGCAAATAAAAACGCCTTGCAGGGAAATGAGCGTTTTGGTAAGGGGCATGAAACCGGAACCGGCGATGGAGACCTTGGCGGGGTGGTTGACTTTATTCATAAACTCGGTTTGAAAGCCGGGATCTACTCCAGTCCCTGGGTGGGAACATTCGCCGGATTCAGAGGGAGCTCCACCGATAACCCTGATGGAACCAATGACAATGAACTGCGTTGGCCGGCTGATGATATGGATCATCGGACACAGGTGTTTGGAAAATCCGGGGCAGTCTGGGGTACGGGAGCAAAAGCGAAGGATTACGTGGGACATTGGCAATTCGATAAAGATGCCCTTCAATTCGCCCGTTGGCGTTTAGACCTGGTAAAGATGGACTGGCACCTTAACCGAAACGACCGCCGGACTGATTCCGATACCGTTTGTCGGCGCATTCGGGAGAATCTTGACTCGACCGGTCGCGATATCGTGCTTTCTCTTTCTAATAATGCAAACAGCGGTTACCAGTTTACCCGTACGTATGCACCGAAGTACGCCAACTGCTGGCGGGCGACGGGTGATATCTACGATGAATGGGGAGATATTATAAAAGCCACATCTATCGTCGGAATTGGTTTTAACCAGGACCATTGGGCTTCCAGCGTGTCTTCCGGGCATTTTATGGATGCCGATATGCTGCAGATTGGCGTACTCGGGGTACCGAACAATCCGGCGGCCGATTTCAAGCCTACTCGCCTTAAACCCAATGAGCAGTATTCCCATTTCAGCCTGTGGTGCCTGCTCAGCTCTCCGTTGATTCTCACCAACGATCTGACAAAAATGGATAAATTTACTCTGCGACTGCTTACCAACGATGAAGTAATTGCGATTAACCAGGACTCGTTGGGGATGCAGGCCACAAGGTACCGGAGCGATGGTAAATTTCTAGTAATGGCGAAGCCGTTGGCTGACGGTGGCCGGGCTGTCGGTATTTTCAACCTGGGTGAGCAGGCTTGTCCCTACGAATTGCCGCTTGGAGACCTGGAGTTGGATCCGTGCAAAAAAGTTCTGATCCGTGATTTATGGAGACAGCGGGACCTGGGGGAGTTTCAGCGTAAATTCGAGACGATTGTAGAACCGCATGGTGTGGTATTGATTAAGGTGAATACCAAGTGACGTTTTCCTGACCTTTGCCGTAAATTCGGTATCTTCTACCGCCCGAAGTTCTGTTGCATTATGGCGAAATCCTTCAGGTCCACAATGCAGTTGCAGTCGAGGTCGCCGAGCGGTCGGCCGGTTTCGTCCACCGATGAGCCGGGCGGAGTTGCCGGGCAATCGTCGTACGCGTTGGCCACATTGTCGCCGTCTTCATCAGGATCGGCGATAAACGTGTAGGTGTAATTGCCGGCGTTTACCCTGATTGTTCCCCGTTCAGTGGTGCGATCGTAAATCGATCCGGTTTTATCGATACTGCTCTTAAATACTGTACCCACCGGTTCCGCCGGGCGGCTGCGGTAGGGGGCCAAGCCGGTAGTGGCCGAGAAATTGTATTCTCCCCAGCCGGTTGCGTAATGCCCGTACAGGGCGGCCGAATACCAGGCGTAAAAGAATTTGCTCTGGTCATATTGGTTTATTTCATCGTTGGTGGTAATGGAGATTATCTCAAACCCGAGCTGGTTCTGGTAAGTCTGCAACTGGTTGGCCTTGGTCTGCCAACTGGATTCCGATATCAGAGTTCCTTCCGATACCTGATGGCTTTCGGAGAGATAATAGTCGGTTGCACCCAGCTCGGTTGGAGTTCCCGATGGATTACTGGAATTAACGATATTCCCGAACATGTCGTCAGGGAACCAGCCATTAGCGCAGACAGGCAATCCCTTGGAATGTACGTAGGACACCGCGGCGTTCTGCCTTACTCTGGTTACTCCATAATCGTAACCGAAATCATCGAGAAAGATTCCGTCTATACCCATCTCCTGCCAGGCGTCTACGCGGCGGTAGATTTCCGTCAATGTATGGTTGTCTGTGTAAACGCCAAGATCAATGTATCCGAAAAACAAGGTGTTATCCGTGGCAGCGTGCGAGATGATAGTCACCGTGTTTGCGTGATCTTCGTGGGGCAGGGGATCTCCGGGCCCGTCCTGTAAGCCGTCGCCAATGATGGCCATGTCATACTGACCAAACACGGCCGCTGCCTGGGCGATTGTAGTCGAACCGTTGATGCTGCTGGGATAACCGTAATAGATCAATAGCAAGCCGGGAGCGATTGTTGCCCAGGCGCATTGGGTGCAGGCTATTACGGAAAGGACGGCCAGGGTTATTCGTTTGACGGTTGAACTGTTACTCATTGTTTAATGCCTTATCAAGCTACGGTATTCAACTAGCAGCTGTTGTAATCTGAAACGAGTTGCTCACTTAAAAAAAGGTTTAACGCTGGAAAGGCCGCAATGATCGACCTGTCGGTGGAGGGCAGATTCCACCAGTCTATGGAAATCCTGTCGCGCAAGGATGCCAGCAGTTGGGAGCGGACGGTCGACACCATCGCGGTTTTGAATTTCGTATGCCGCGAATACTGCGAAGCCAGCAAAACCCGATGCGGCTTGATAAGCTGTATCGCATTAGCTATTCCCAAGCCGGTCAGCTCAATGATGCGCGTCAGGGCTTCGTCGTTAACCGGGCATTTTATCCTTTGCTCCAGGCTGAGTGTTGAGCCGTCGAGACTGCGGGCATACTCCGTATCGAATATCCTTTCCAGGCATCCGGTTTTACCGCAGTAGCATTCCTGAGTTTCGACAGGTAACCGGGTATGACCGATTTCGCTGGCGGCGTGGACACAGCCGACATGCGGTTGCCCGCGAATGATCAGTGCCGCACCAACCGCGCCGTCCGCGAGCCGGATCAGTAAAACATCTTCGCTCAATGGTACGCTCCTGGTCATTCGCCAATATTGAGCCAGGGCATGCAGGTCGTTTTCTACTATAAGCGGAGAGTCGCCGGCTGATTGATTGATTGGCTCGAGGCTTTTCGGTTTGCCCCTGACGGCCGAACTCTCCAGGATCATGCGATTTTCGAAATCTATTATTCCCGTAATCGTAACGCTGATAGCGAGCCGGGCGAGAGTGGTTTTGGCCGAGATTAATTTCGCCGCCGCTTGCACACGATCACTGTTTCTGGTGACCGAATATACGGTTGGAGTTTCCACCGGCTGGCCCAGAAGGTTGACCGGACAGGCGGTTATCGATTTCGGATCGATAGCCACGCCCAGAACGCAGCGGCGGGTGGGGTCGAGAACCATTGGCGTTTGCGGTCGACCTCGCCCCTGAGCTGCTGGTTCTCCCACACAGACAAGTCCGTCATCGAGTAACCGACGGATTGCGTCACCGATCAGGTTTCGGTGCAAACCGGAAAGCTCATGCAGGCGCTCGCGGCTGGCTTCACCTTCGGTGGCCAGCAATTGGAGAACTCGCCGACCGTGCGGGCCCCAGTTGTCTAATGATTCGTTGTTTTTCAAAATCATCTTCCAGCCGTCCTCGAAGCTGAAGAATATTACCCCAACCAATGAAAGTGTATTGTACCATTTCGTTGACATTTATTACAACTGCGTGTAAAATAAAAATCCGATCGGCTAAAAGTTCGTCTTTGGCCTGGTATTTAAGCGGTTTCGCGGGAATGAAACCTTCAGCGGGTTCGTTAGAGAGTCACTTATGGCGGAAGGCATCGCCACAATCAGCAGGCTGTTCGATATTCCCGGCGACTTCGTTTCCGCCACTCCGTTTGGGGCGGGGCATATCCACGATTCGTTTCTAGCTACCTATCTTTGCGATGGCAAAGAAAGGAAATACCTGCATCAGCGGATCAACAGAATTGTTTTCCACGAAACAGACGCGTTGATGGAAAATATTAATCGGGTGACAGCGCACATTCGCAGCAAGCTGTCAGGCAGGGGCATTGCGGATACTGATCGACGCGTGCTTAATATTATTCCCGCGCGGGACGGAACCTTATTGGTCCTTGATCCTGAGGGTTTATTGTGGCGGACATATTCATTTGTGGAGAAAAGCTGTTGCCATCAGACGGTAACCTGCGCGGAGCAGGCGTATGAAGCGGCCGGTGCGTTTGGATCCTTCCAGCAACTGCTCGTGGATTTGCCCGAACCGCGATTGTCTGAAACCATCACGGGATTCCATGACACTCCCGCCCGCTGGGTTAGTCTGGCGAAAACCTTGGAAAAAGCAGAACCAACGAGAAAGGCGCAGGCCGGGGCGGAGATGGCGTTTGCCCTGGAAAACAAACCGATTGCGAATTTACTGATGGACCCGTACAACGCCGGGAGAATACCGGAGCGCATTACCCATAACGACACCAAATGCAATAACGTGCTTTTCGATGTTGATACGGATAAGGCATTGTGCGTCGTCGATCTGGATACGGTCATGCCGGGCCTGTCCTTGTACGATTTCGGTGACATGGTGCGGACCATGGGGACTTCCGCCGCCGAAGACGAGAAGGATCTTTCCCAGGTTGAGATTCGCCGCGATCTGTTTGAAGCGATTGTACAGGGCTACCTCGAATCGGCCGGTTCGATGCTTACCGGGCTGGAAAAAGACCTGTTGGTTGCCGCGGCGAAAGTAATTATATTCGAACAGGGCATACGGTTTTTAACCGATCATCTTGCCGGAGATGTCTATTACAAAACACATTATACCGGGCAGAATCTCAATCGGTGTCGGACACAATTCAAACTGCTGCAATCGATGACCGAGCGGGAGAGCGAGTTGCAGGCGATTGTTGGTGCCAAACGGACTACCGGTTAATCTGTTGCCTGGCAACAGGGGGCACGTCTGATGCGTTATTCGGTTATAGCTGAAGCTGATCTCGATGCGGCTTTGGATTCGCGTATTCGCAGGATGTTGTGCGATTGCTTTCCGGACGCGGTGGGTTCGTTTTCTCAAAGCAGATCCTGGCATGGCAGTTTTCCCTGTTGGTCAGTGATTGCGGAGGACGAGCACGCGAATATCTGTGGTCATGTCGGTATTGTCGACCGAGTTATTCGAATCGGCCTGGTGGAATACCGGGTTGGCGGAATACAGAACGTGGCGGTTGCGCCGCAATGCCGGGGGATGGGTTTATCTGCCGGACTGATGGAACAGGCAAGACATGCGATGATGGTAAATCATCTGGACGCTGGATTGCTGTTCTGCAACGAGCCGCTGGTCAAGGTGTATAAACGCTGCGAGTGGCGGTTGCTCGAAGGTGCAAAGGTCAACTGCCTGGATGAAAGCGGGCGGGCGGTTACGCTGCCGAAGGGGAGCCTGGCCATGTGGCTTCCGGTAGGTAAAGAGCAGTGGCCCGTGGGAGACATCGATCTTTGCGGTAGTGACTGGTAACGGATGTTGCCTGCTTGTTTCCTGCCCGAACAGTCGGGTTGATGGAAAAACAAGGCGGGAGAGGCGATCTTCTATTGGGGTTTAACTTCGTCGGCGTTTATGTGGCCTATTACACGTCCGTCGTCAGCGGTGTTACGTTTAAGGGTTTTCAAACCGCGGAAAAAGTGTCGCAGATCCACAATGCCTCCCCAGGTGAACCATATGCCGGAGAGTATACTGCCGACCAGGACTATACCTACGCCAACAACCCAGAAATAGGTCGACCACCACTCAATTGGCCAACGGGAAAACATATTCCATATTGTTATTATGGCCCAGGCGACGAACTGAACCATGCCCCAGACGAAAACGAAATAGGCGATACCCCGATCGGTTCGATTGAATTGTTTATCTATGCCGATTATTTTGAATAGCCCCTTGCCGTCTGCATCGGTATGTTTCTTGCTGTCGTCTTCGATGGCGTACTTGCCGCGATGGAGGAGCCTGTCCATGTTGAACGGTGTTCTGCAGGTGCGCAGAGAAACAATCACGTAGACAAGGATTGACGTGGTGTAGGATAACCCCCACATAACCTGGCCGGTCATGAAATAGTTTATTATGTTTACAGTTGTTTTTGAATCGGGGTAGCTCCAAAGAATTACCTCTTTCCATTCAGGCCAATATTTCACAAGGAAATGGCCAACTATCGCAACTACTGCCCCGGTTAACATCGTGGCCCAGGCGGCGGCAGTTGTACCGCGTTTCCAGTACAGTCCGCCAATGATGCAGGAACCTGCGCCTCCAAGGTAGATGGCGCCGGTAATTGCGAAAAACATCAGGATGTACGTGTTCTGTTTGAACAACAGGCTGAAAAAGAACACAAACACCGCCACCGCCGTTATCGACAGGCGGAGGTACCGCAGCTGTCCTTTCGGCGTAAACGGTTTTTTCCGCAGGGGGAGGATAATATCCTGAACGATCATGCTTCCCCAGGAATGCAGGTAAGTGGTATCAGTGGAAAGCATTAAAAAGAGCATGGCCGCCAGAAACATGCCACTTACACCGGCAGGGAGGAAGTGGGCGATTGCCACGGGGACCTGGACCTGGGTACGGATGGTATCGTCTTCTACGGCGGCAAGTGCGTTCTGGGCGGCGAGAGACTGTTGATGATATTCGGCGTGGTTTAAATAGGTAAAAGCTGAAACGGTCAAAAGCAGTATCATGCCATACGTGATGGCTCCGCGCCAGCCGCCGAGTATTTTTCCCATTTTCGCTTCGTGGGGGGTGGCGGCCGCACAGTTATAACCCTGGTTACCCTGCCAGGCCATGGTTATGTAAATGGTTCCGATCGCTCCGATTATAACGAAGGCAATGTTGAAATCCTGGGTTTTAAAAGAGTCGTAGGGATTCAACATTGATTCGCCGACGGGTTGGGCGGTCAGCGCTTCGCATATATGGATCCAGCGGAAGCGAACCAGTACTACATACTGTTACGACTGCGAACATCAGGAATGTGAGCATACCCTGCATGCAGTCGCTGACCATGATGGCCATCTGACCGCCGAAAAGAACAACTACAAGTGCGATTCCAAGAAACACGAACATGCACAGAGCAAAAGTTGAGATGGAGATACCGGCGAAACTGACTTGCTCGGGCAGGTTCACATAATGAATGAAGAACCGGGCTGCCACCGCGGGGAAAATTCCATAGTTGATAATTCCGGCAATAGCTGCCAGCCAGCCGGAAAAGAGTCGGAACTGCCTGCTGTAGCGTAATTCGAAAAACTGGGCCAGGGTCAGGGCTCTGGTTTCCCGGAATCGGTAAAATACGAATCCTGTAAGCGCCAGTATAAGTACGACCAGTATTTGGATTTGCCCCCAGTGATTAACGGCGAATCCGGCTTTATAGTAGAACTCGAAGAACGAAACGACGGTGATAAGTCCCATGGCAGCCACGCCGTCGGAGACGGCTACCAGGTAGCGGCGGGCGATGCGTCCTCCGCTCAAAAAATCGGAAGCGCATTTCACGTGCCGCCTGGTGTAAGAGGCCACTACCAGGACCAGGATCATGGGGACGGCGACGACCAGCCAGTCTATCGGGTGCAGGTTCATACGGCCGAATCAGTAGGGGGTTCTATGTGGGAAGTATCAACGATCTTGTTTGCTCTTTCCTCATCCCTCAACAGGTCTTGGGGTAAAATAGGTTCAACGGTACGTCTATGGGCG
Source organism: Phycisphaerae bacterium (assembly GCA_963667855.2). Taxonomy (GTDB): domain Bacteria; phylum Planctomycetota; class Phycisphaerae; order UBA1845; family UBA1845. The sequence goes on from CAXXKI010000013.1 coordinate 48,257, forward strand.
GCATCGCGAGCGGCTAAACAGGTAGCCGCCGAGCGGAGTCCGTCCGCCAGTGGCGTTAGCGAAGGTGCCCGGCCCAGAACCATATCGAGGAAGTTTCGTGCCAGCGCGTGATCGCCGCCGTTGTGTCCTCCGTCCGCTTTAACCTCTATTTCGTCCACCCGGTCGCAGTTATGGTCTACAAAGCGCAGTTTGCTGGTAACCCAATCGAAGGTTAGTGTCCCGTCGCTGCCGGTAATGGTTGCCCCGCGTTTACCCGCATCTCTCCTGCTTATGAAGTTCTGGGAGTAAGCCACATGGATACCGGAATCGTACTGGACAATGGCAGAGCCCGCGTCCTGGTGCAGGACCGGGGATTTCCAAACACACTGGCTGTGCATGGCGGTTATCCACCGGGGGGTGGAGTCGGCCAGGTAGTGCAGGTAGTCGAAGTCGTGGGTGGCTTTTTGCAGCCACAGCCCGCCGCAGAGTTCGTAGTCACGGTACCAGTTGTCGACGTATACGGCGCCGTAGCTGACGAAGTTCACCGCCTGTATCTGGTTGAGCGTACCTGTTCGACCGCTGCGGACCATGTCGGCCACCGCGTCGAACAGGGGAGTTCGCCGCAGGGGGAAGGAAACCACAACGTGCTCGGATCGCTTGGGGGTATACGCCTTTTGTATTTCCGATAACTGTTGCCAGCTGATGGCAACTGGTTTTTCCATGAATATGGGTAAACACAAAGGAGCGAGTTTGACCGCTATCGGAGTATGCAGCAGGCAGCGAGTGCCGAGGATTATTGCGTCGACATCGGCACCGGCACTTAGAAAATCGTCCACGTCGTCGAAGACGGCCATGTTCTTTGCTGCGTTAACCTTGCCGTCTTCGAGTCGTTTCCGTGCCTCGGCTGCCGCTGGATCGACGATAGCTTCCAGGCGAACGCCCGGTTCAGCTTCGGTCATCAGCTGCATCATCCAGGCGGATCGCTCTCCCAAGCCGATTACGCCGATTCTAATCTGTTCCTTTGACGGGGGATGTTTTGCGGGGTTGTTCTGGACGCGGGTCATCTGCCGCTCTCCTGGTAAATAAAATACTGATGCAATTCTTACTACTCGAAAGTGCGTTAAGCCTCCATCCAGAAACCGCAAATTGAGCGATTCAGCTTTTTACGCACCGGAACTTACCTATGGACTACGGCAATCGTATGAGGGAAACAGCATACACGCGGGAGGGATGGTGTATGCTGCTCCCTCATTCGCATTACCGGTTAGTTTACGGACCGGTGAAGTTGTCCTGGAAGATGGCGTAATCCGCCAGATCAACCACGCAGTCGCGGTTCAGGTCGCCAAGGGGGTAACCCGCTTCGTCAACGCCGGCCGGGGCGTCGGCACCGGGGCAGGCGGTTTCGAAAATATCATAATTGAATTCCACTACATCGTTGCCGTTGTCGCCCTGGAACGACAGGCGGATGGTGTTACCGGTAATGAGCGGTTGACCGGCTGCGCTGCCGGCGACACCCAATACATCGCGATCGATGGAGAATTCAAACTCGGTTGCCTGGGTGCCGAATGGAGATTGCAGGATGGTACCGGCCGCCAGGGTTCCTTCGTTCCAGCCTCCGTCTGCCTGTTGGTACGCGGTAGAGCCCTGGGCGAAAAGTTCAGAACCGACAGACCAGGTCGCGTAACCGGTGGCGATGTTGTTGTCCCCATCGATGAAGTAGTTGCTGTTCCAGCTGAAGGGGTCGGCCAGTGCGTTCAGCTTCAGGTAGACGTAGATGTATTCCGAGTCGTTAGCCATGCGAATTACGCTGTAGTCGACAGCGGAGCCGGCATCCACCGGATCGACCGCGGCGGCCGGTACGTTGGTCCAGTCGGCGAAATCACCATCAATGGTAATGGTTTTGAAAGTGGTCGGCGGACCGGGGCATGGAGGCTCGGCTGCGAAGGTGTAGGAGAACTGGACAGTATCGTCAGTTCCGCCGCCAGTGCTGTCCCAGAACATCAGTTCGATCGAGTTACTGGAGATTAGCGGTAAACCAATAACGCTGCCCGCCACGCCGAGAACGTTGCGATCGATGGAAAACTCAAACTCGGTAGCGGAAACAGCATAGGGGGCTTGAAGTACTGTACCTGCTGCCAGTTCTCCTTCGTTAAAACCACCATCTGCTTCCTGGTAGGCGCTTGGGCCTTGAATCAGCATTTCCGAGCCAAAAATACCGCCGAAAACCTGGAACCCGGTGGCGCCGTCGCCGTCGCCATCGATGAAGTAGTGGCTGGTGACGGTGAAGGGGTCGGCCGCGGTGTGCAGTTTTATGTAAACGTAAATGTGATCATCATCGTTGGCGACTTTTATGTCGCCGTAGTCAACGCCGCTGGCGTCGGCCGGGTCGCTGACTATCAGTGGAACGTCGACCCAGTCGGCGAAACTGCCGTCGATACTGATGGTGGTATAAGTTCCCGCGAAAGCAGAGCCGGCCATCAGGATGATGCCCAGGCTCAAAAGTCTTGTCGTCTTTCCCATTTGTAAATCCTCCTGAATTTCCAGCATTTTCTAAGTGCCGTGAACCAATGTGCCCGTACGTCAAGAGTCATTGCTATCGTTCGACCATGTTAGGCCGCAAAATAATCTCCATCTGTGATTTAGGTTGCCGCGTGCTTGTACCCGGTGCGGCGGTTCTTGCCTGCAGTGCGGCCTGGAAACCCATATCCTCAAAAGGCATAGCCACTGCGGGCAGGGGAAACTCGGCCTGGCAGGCGAGAGTGTTATCGATACTGGCGAACGCGATATCTTCCGGGATTTTAACGCCGTGTTCCGAGGCGCAGCCCATTGCTCCGATCGCCTTGGAATCGCTGGCGCCGACAACTCCGTCGACATTAATGTTTTTGTCGAGAAGGGAGCGCATCATAACCCGGCCCGCCTCGCTGTCGATCGGGTGCGCGTCTTCCAGTATAAGGTTTTTATCTATTTTCATACCCGCTTCGTTCAGGGCGCGGACATAGCCCTGCTTTCTTGCTTCAAACCCCCAGTAGCTTTTGGTGGGTCCGTTGAGCAGGGCGATTTTCTTTCGTTTTTGGACAATCAGGTATCTGGTGGCCAGGTAGCCGGCGTGTTCCTGGTCTATTCGCACGCAATTGAGATTCGCGTGCGGTTCATTGACTGCCCATACATTCCAGCCGTGCTCGACCAGGAATTTGGGCAGGTCCGGGCAGAAGCTGGGTTCGATGATCAAGGCTGCGCCGGCTTGCCTGCTTTCGACGAAGCGGCGTGTGTCGTCATCGATAAAACCCGAAGCCGCCTGGCGGACGCCGGAGCCACTGTAGGCCTCGCCGAGGGCATCCTGAATACCACGAAGGATACGGAGTTGAACTTCCCTGCCGCCGCCGCTCATGCCGGCCACGTGTCGGGAGATAAAGACGAAGAATTTCACCGGGCTTGCTTCCGTGCTTTCAATGTGCCTGGGGGCGACGAAGGTGCCCTTGCCTTGCTTGCGAACCAGGTACCCCTCACGGACCAGTTCCTGGAGGGAGCGGACCAGAGTGGGGCGGCTGACGCCGAATTGCTCGATCAGTTCCCTTTCGGAGGGGAAAGGTTCACCGGGAGTTCGCGAACCGGATTCGATTTCGCGAATCAGTTGTCGCTTAACTCGTTTGTATTTGGGTACTTCGGTGACCTTTGTATCTCTCATGGTGGCTAATATATCCTTAACAACTTGTATTGTCAAGTGCTAAGTTAAGTGGTAAATAAAAATATTCTTGACATGGCTTATATAGAGGGGTAGATTGCAGGGGTGGTGAAGTTGATCTGCCAAGAAAGTGTAACTTGATAATACAAGTGAAGTTGGTTATGAAGCGGATGAAATCCTGTATTGTCAAACAAATATCCCGGATAGTAATATGGAACGGAAGATGAATAGCCGAAATCGATCATCCGGATTCACACTTGTCGAGCTATTGGTAGTTGTCTCGATAATCGCGCTTTTGATTTCAATTCTCCTGCCGTCTCTGCAGAAAGCACGGGACGGGGCCAAACGCACCATGTGCCAGGCAAACCTGCGGTCCTTAGGGCTTGGGTTCCATATTTATGCTGATGCCTATAACGGAATTTTCCCTGCTTCCTATTCGCTGTATGACGCGCCTTGGGGAGCGGAGGGGGACATGTACTGGCATCAGCGGTTGATAGAAGAGGGGCTTGCGTTAGGGAAAAACACTGGGCCCAAAAAAAATAACGCTGTATGTCCCAGCGACAAGAAACCTTGGACTCCGTATGTTTCTGACGCCAGGGAGGAAATGCTCTATAATTGTAGCTACGGTGCCAATCCCATTGCCATGATCGTTGATGGGGAAAGGCCAAGACAGAACGATGGCATTCACGATTGGTCCGGTTACCTTTACGCGGGGCGGACCTTTGCTCGAAGAGATAATTTGCGCTGGGCGGCATATCTTATTTTATTAACTGAAGTTGAAGGAACAGCAGTAGGTGACTCAAGCCCGTATTATTTCGAGCCATGGCAACCCAACAAAGTTGAACCAAATACAAACGGTGATTGGGCCTGGGGGCGGCATGACCGTAAATTCGACGGCAAGCAGGGAGGATTCCTCAATATGCTTCATGCTGATGGGAGTGTTGCTCATTCCCGTATTAACCAGTCGATCATAGGAGAAAGCTGGCTTGAACATGATAATGATGTGTCGAAAAAGAAACAGGCTGATCGGCAGTTTTTACCCAATCCTGAGTGATTGAACCGGTCGTAACAATTCCATTAGACGATACCGGCAAAACCCGCACAAAATAACGACGTTACTGGAGAAAGCAAAATGTGTTGTTTAACCCGCGCCGTGTTGGTTGTGATGTTTCTAGCTCCTCTCGCTTTTTCCCAGGTGGTGACGGACAAGTCCGGTGATACGGCCGGAGCGCCCGGCGATCTGCTGTCAATGGAGATTGTCGTAAAATCGAAGGTGGTGCAGTTAAAAGTTAAGACGACAGCAGATTATCCTTTTTCCAATACCCAGATTTTAATCGATACGGATCGGAACGGTGCCACAGGGTTTGCTGCTGGCGGCGGTTTCGATCTCATGGTTGAAGGTTCGAACCTGTTTATTTTCAAGGGCAGCGACCAGACGCAGTGGGGCTGGCAGGCTGCGGGGCAGGTTAACCGGCGGGTGAAGGGTGATACTCTTATTGTCGATTTACCCAAGAAGCATTTGGGCGGCGAGTTCGACTGTATCGTCCGCAGCCTGGACGGTAAATACGCAGAGGTTGACCGCGTTCCCGATACGGGAGTGGTGACGGTAAATGTTGCCGACAATGCGAAGGACGCTTCCGGTAAGAGTATGGAGAAAGCGGGAGACGCAACGGATGCTACCAGGGATATTACTTCGGTTAGAACGAAGCAGAAGGGCGGTGACGTTGTTATTGAAGTGGAGAACGTTTCTTCCTGGGATTTTGCACAGTTGCTTGTGTTCTTTGACGCCGACGGAAAGCGCGAAACGGGCTTCCACTCAAGTTACGTTTCCGATAGTGGTTTTGACTATCTGCTTAACGGCGGTCGTGTTCATCGGTTCGCCGGAAAGGATCCGGCCAGTTGGAGTTGGGAGCCGGTGTGTGACGCCCGGGTTACGGTTACAGGCAAGAAGTTTACCGCGGTTTTCGATGGTTCAGCTATTGCAACAGATAAGGCTGACGTGGTGGCCATGAGCATGTCGGCCGACTGGCAGACGGCAGTAGATGTTGCGCCTGATGATGGAGTTATCGAGTTAACTCTGGATAAATCCAAGCTGGCTCCGCCGAAAAAGGCGCCGGTAATGGCCAAGGCCAGGAAGAACCGTAATCTGCCGCCGCGAAAGCGGTTTGAGCAGGCGAAGAGTTTTTACTGCTATTACGGAGGCGGGCAGGTTCCGGCACTCAGTCATTACGATATCATGATTGGCCATTCACCGCAGTTGGCACCGGCGGATATCGCCAAGCTCAAGGACCTGGGAGTAGTTGTTGTAGGATATATCACGGTGGGAGAGGACGAAAACCTCAGGAAAGCCAACGGTAAAGGTCCAGGTGGATACGCCAGCTGGTATTTCGATGAGGATTCAGACGGCGAGCCGGATCAAAACGGGATTTGGAAATCGTACTATGCGAATGCCAACGATCCGGCGTGGCGAGAGGATCGGGTGGAAGAGGCCGGAAGATTGCTTCGCGAAGAGGGGTACGATGGTATTTTCCTGGATACGCTGGACACCGCCTCTGCGTATCCAGCGAGCCGTCCGGGGATGATAAAACTGGTCAAGGAGTTGAGAGAGGCATTACCCGACGCTCCGATAGTTTTGAACCAGGGTTTTCACATGCTCAAGGAGCTGGCTCCGCTGGCAGACGGCATGATGATAGAGAGCTTCACCGCGACGTATGATTTCAGGAATAAAAAATATGTCATGCATACACCTTCTTCGCTGGATTGGACAAAGGGCGTTGCGGAAAAGGTGATATCGCCGGCGATAAAAGGGCGACCTTTCCAGGTTCTGGTGCTGGACTACGCTTTGCCCGGCGATACGGAGAATATCCAGGTTGCCGCGGACCGGGCGGTTACCTTCGGTTATCTTTTCGCGGCCGGTCCGATTACTCTCGATGCGGTTTACGATACGGGAATAACCGGAAAGTATGACGCTAAATGGTTTGAAAAGCAGGCTACTCCGGAATCCATGAAGTACGTTCTCGATCGAGCGGCAAACGGATTCCCCAAGGGGACGGTCCTGGTTCCCTCAGGTTGTTACAGTGGATACAAGGTCGCTCCGCTGGTGGATGGGGTTAAGGGTCGGGAGTCGCTGTACTGGGCTGACGCGGCCTGGGCATCTGCGGAAGACGGGGAAGATGCCTGGCTTAAAATACAATTGCCTGAACCGCAAAAGAGCCGGGAATTGGAAATAACCTGGAACACCGACAACGGGCGTCTGCACGCCTCGCAGGATTTTAAGGTTGAGGTTCTTCGCGGTGGAAAATGGGACTTGGTCGAACGGGTATCCGGTAATGACAAACAGGTCACCAGGCACAGCCTTCCTAATAAGCCAATTGAAGCAATCCGCATTTTACAGCCCGCGGGTGGCGGTAGCCGGCAGAGACCGGCACTTATGTGGATCGCCCAGGTGCGTATGCTGTAATTACCTGATCAATATCGGGCAGACTCAGTCGCTTCCAGCCCGACTATGCAGGATGCAATTAGCTGGCAGGTGAACCGGTATTTGCCAATTCAAGTGGTACGGCTTTGCTATGTAAACAGTGATGCACTTATTGTTGCCGGTTTACGCCTAAGCGGGAGTTGGAAGACTGCTGGCGATGAAACCTGTTATACTCGCGGGCAGTGGAAGCTTCGGCAGGTATTTCATGGCCGAACTAAGGAAAACAGTGTGGAATATTGATTGCGGGGAGAGTAAATTACAGGCATCTCTCTCTGGACTTGAGCCACCTGGGACCAATTCATTCACCTGGGCCGGTGGAGGTTTACGGGTAGGCCGGTTCCACTTTTCGGAGGGCAAATCATGTCCACAAAGGTTACTCGGTTAAATTTCGTACTATCTATTTCGGGAATTTGTGTATTATGGGGAGCGGCCGCGTCGGCAGAGGTCGTTGCCAGTGTCTGGGCGAGAACCAGCATGTCCCTACGAGTCGATCCTTGGGAATCGCAGTGGGACGGTTGCGCTGGTTTGACTGAGAGCTATATTGACAGCGCACCCAATATAGGTCTAGAGAAGGATTCTCAGCAGGAATCGCATGGCGGTGATGGGGTTTCTCTTTTCAGTTTTATTGAACAGCAGAACGTTCGCAATATGGCTCAGGGATCAGCCGAGGTCACGAGGGTTGTTGACGGCTATGGAAAAGAAGCGGCGATAGTAGCGGCAGAGGGTAGAGGGGAGCTGAGTGGTCCAAATTATTACTTGGGGGATTTTGCATCAGCTGCTAATTATGGCGATGTTATTGGTGGTTTTGTGGCCGATCATACGTCGTCACCCAATCTGAGCGTAAATTGCAGTTGGGCGGCGGATTTCGCACATGCTTATGCGCATGCTCCGGAGATGCCGGATTGGCAGACTCCGGAGATCACGATAAAACTGCGTATAGGATTTTCCGGAAGTGGCGGGAGTAATCTGCTGACTCCGCAAGGTCCTTGGCAATCGGCTGGTGAAGGATACCTTGAAAATTATATTTCCAGCCAAAATCCCGGATTTTACGAAAGCGATAGCTGGTTGGGTAATTGGCGCGTTAACCTCGTTGCAGGCGAAGCGTATGCTATGTATGTTGAGTCGTTTGTAAACGTACAATCTCCTGGCGGTTACGTGCCGGAACCGACCACTGTGGCGTTTTTGTTTTTCGGCGGCGAGATGATTTTGAGCGGGCGGCGCAAAAAATAGAGTGACTTAACTAACCTAAACTATTGTCTACAACAGAGGCGGTCACAGTGCATTTTGTAACTGATAGGGTGCCACAAACCCGAATCAAGGAAAACAGTGTGGAATATTGATTGCCGGGAGAGTAAATTACAGGCATCTCTCTCTCTGGGCTTGAGCCACCTGGGGCCAAGTCATCCACCTGGGCCGGTGGAGGCTTACGGGTTGGCCGGTTCTCACTCTTAGGAGGGCAAAACATGTCCAAGAAGTATACCTGGCTAAACCGAGCATTGTGTGTTTCGATAGTCTGCCTGTTGTGGGGTGCGACTGCTTCGGCTGAAGTCGTTGCTCGTTCTCAAGCGAGAACGAGTATGTCTTTGCGGGTTGATCCGTGGGAAACGCAGTGGAATGGCTGCGCCGGTGCTACCGAGAGCGCTATTTTCAGCGACCTCTACATGGGGCAAAACGATTCGCAGTATGAACCGAATGGCGGCGATGGTTTTTCTCTCTCCAGTTTCGTCGAGCAGCCGGATATTAGCAATATGGCTCGGGGATCTTCCGAGGTAGCGAGAACGCAGGACGGTTACGGAAAAGAAGCAGCCGTGCTGGCGGCAGAGGGGGAAGGCGTGCTTAGCGGTCCTGATTACTACCTGGTCGATTTTGCATCTGCCGAGAATTACGCCCACGCAATTGGCGATTTTGTGGCCGATCATACCTCGTCACCACTACTGAACGTGAACAGCTATTGGACAGCGGATCTTCTACATGCTTATGAGTATTCTCCACCCTTGCCGGATTGGGAGATTCCAGAAGTTACAGTGTTACTCCGTATAGCTTTTCGGGATAGTAATGGGGATAACCTGTTGACCCCTCAAGGTCCGTGGGAGTTGGCCGGTGACGGACTCATCGAAATCAGAATTTCCAGTCAGGATCCCGGGTTTTACGAAAGTGACAGTTGGTACGGTAATTGGCGAGTTAACCTGGTTGCCGGCGAATCATATGACATGTTCGTGCAGTCGGATGTGACGGTACAGTCTCCCGGTGGTTATGTGCCGGAGCCCTCGACGATGATTCTTCTGGTTGTCGCTAGCGTGATTACTGTGCATCGTCGCGATTGAAAAGCAGGTCTTCTCTCAATAGTTACCGGGATAAGCGGTGAAATGGCAAGGACATCAGTTCTCCTTGATCGAGGAATCCGTTTGCGGTGGTGTTGCGCCTGGTGGCTTTATCTCTCGTTGTGGTGCAGCTTTAAATCCAGGTCCTGCCGGTAGCTGGTAACCTGGCCGAAATCCTCCTATACTGCGTTTTTGATGGACGTGGTAAATCCGTGGGCTCAAAAATCGCGGAACGGGAGTGATTCGACCGTAGCTGAGCCCGCGAACGTGGTTATGCATTTGATTTTGTCGGCTTTCGCGGTCCAGGTGAACGTATGAAGAAGACCAGGCGCATTGTTCAGTTCGGTTTCCTTGCTCTTGTGTTGATCGGTGTTTTCGTGGTTGAGGGGAATGCGGAGCGCTGGTGTCCATTCGGCGGTGTGGAAGCGATTTACAATTACATGACCGAGGGGAACATGCTGTGTTCCCTGGGGATATCCAATTTGTATATTCTGGGAGCGGTTCTGCTGATTACGCTTCTGCTGCGGAGGGTGTTCTGCGGTTACATGTGCCCGATCGGGACGATCTCCGAGTGGCTGCAAAGCGGTTCAAGACGGATTCTGAAGATCAAACCTGTTCGCGTACCGGTCGGTGTGGATCGCGGACTTTCCATGCTGAAATACGCAGTCTTGGGAATTATCCTGTATTTCACCTGGACCATGGCGGAGTTGGAGTTCCGTGTGGCCGACCCGTGTTACGCTCTTATCAGCCGTCATGGTGAGGATATCACCTATTGGGCGTATGTCGTAGCCGGTGCTATCGTGATCGGTTCGCTTTTCGTGACGATACCGTTTTGCCGGTGGCTTTGTCCGTTTGCGGCCGTCTTGAATATATTTTCCCGGCTTGGATTAACCAGAGTTAAACGCGATCCGGAATCCTGTATTGATTGCGGGCTCTGTGCGAAGGTCTGCCCCACGGCGATACCGGTGGATAAGCAGCTTCAGGTGACAAACGCCCGCTGCCTTTCATGCTTGAACTGCGTGGAGGTTTGTCCGGAAAGGAAAAACGGCGCTCTTCGGTGGGGACCCGCGGGAAATGCACGGTTCAGTTGGCCGCAGTCGGTACTAGTTCTGATCATGCTTGCGTTGGTTACCGTCGCGGTTATGGGGGTTTATTCTTTCCCCGCTCCTGCTTATTCAAAGGTGATTGACGGCAGGGGTTCCAGGCCGGAGACGGCAGTTACTCTGGATCTCAAGGTTTTCAACCTGGCTTGTCGTGGGAAAGCCGCATTGCTTTCGTACTATCTGGACCGCGATGACATGTACGAGCTGTCGGGATATCTGAAGGCGGAGGCCTGGCCCGGTCCGGGGGCGGTTGATCTGATTATTACCTACGATCCGCAGAAAACCGACAAACAGGCTATTCTCGAAGCGCTGACCGAGCCTTACTACGATAGTGACGCGGATATGTGGCGACCTTCGCCGTTCGAGATTGAAGGTTACGATCCGCTCGGTCTTGAATAATTATTAAACGAGTAGTTTCCGTTTTAACGAGCGGCTTTTTACCTGATCAGCCGTGACGGTGCGGAGATTACTCTATCAAGTGACCCTCACTTTTTCCTTACGTGAAAAACTGTCGATGCGGTTTGCCCCCTGTTGTTAGTACAGCATAGTTTATGCGTTCCGGCTTGTACTGTCAGGCGGTGCGGATCGTCGCTGTCTATATGCAAACCATCCAGAAACCAGGTGACTTTTTCGTTACCGTTGATTTCGGGTTTTATTATCGCGTGCCCGTTGATTTCCAGAAATACCGCACCGTGATGTGGATAGGTTATCTGTAGCGATTCCTGGATACGATCCGGTGATGGTAACGGGCGGGTTACGGTCCATGTGGTATATTCAGATTGCTTTTTGTCAATCCGCAGCCTGGGAACAGAGAATATGCGAGCCAGCAGCGGTTCAGCCGCGCGGGCACCGACCAATTCCGGGTTGCCTGCTCCTGAAAAGCACCCAACCCATACTCCGATTGCGTATTTACCGTTATGGCCCACCGCCCAGGCGTCACGGCGTTGTGAGCTTGTGCCGGTTTTCCACATGAACCAGGGAACATCAACCGCGGCCAGGTCCTCCATACCATGAGGGCGGCGATTGTGCGAAGATAGAATATCGTCCAAAGCAGCGCAGGCGTTTGCATCAAGAGCGGGAACTCGGTCGGCCTGGTCATTTAGAAACAACCTGGGCGCCATGCGGATTCCCCGCCGGCCAATAGTGGCATAACCGTTGGTTAAATCGAGGAGGTTGACCTCCACAGCGCCAACCACCAGGCTCAGGCCTGCCCGGGCCACCGAGTGCTCGGGCATGGGGATTCCGGCGGATTCAATAATTCCCGCGCATCGTGATATCCCAACCGCCTGGGCGAGAAGGATGGCGGGCATGTTCAACGACCGTTGTAACGACTCTGTGGCGGTAACTTCACCGGCGAAGGTGCGGTCGAAATTACGGGGTCGCCAGCCGGCCAACCGTACCGGCATATCGTAAATGATCGTTTGGGGATTTATCATTCGATCTTCAAAGGCTGCGGCGTAAACGAACGGTTTCAAAGCGGATCCCGGGCTTCTTGGGGCGAGTGCGCCGTTAACCTGTCCGTCTATGGATGAATCGAAATCGGCGGAGCCCACAAGAGCGATCACTTCCGCGGATTCTATTTCGATGGCCACTGCAGCTATCTGTATGCGAGAATCGAATTGCTGTTTATGGTCAGTTACCAGTTCTTCCAGTTTTGTTTGAATCGCGAAATCGATGGTGGTTTTACCGCCGGCAGGATTTCTCTTAAGTGCCAGTTGTGCCGCGTGTTGTCCCGCATATTCGTTGCAGGTTCGAGCCAGGTGTAACGGCTCCGCGTCGGCTATGGTTCTTTGTTCGTCGGTTATCATCTGCTGTTCGGCCATTCTTCTCAACACGGTGGATCGGCGTTTGCGAGCTTCGCCGGGAAAGCGGTCGGGACGCAGACGTGACGGAGATTGAGGTATGCCGGCCAGCATCGCCGCTTCGGCCAGCGACAGATCGTTTGCGGATTTACCGAAATATCGCCTTGATGCCGCTTCGACTCCCCGGATATTGCCGCCGTAGGGAGCCATGTTCAAGTAGATCTCCAGTATCTCGCTTTTGTTCCGGGCGCGTTCGAGTTGCAGTGCTCGGAACGCTTCTATGGTTTTGCTGACGAACGTGCGAGGCCCGGTTATCCAGCATTCGGTTTATCTGCATGGTCAGCGTGCTGGCGCCGGAGACTACTTGCCCGGCGTGCAGGTTTTGCAATCCGGCGCGTCCGACGGAAATTAGATCCACACCGGAATGCGACCAGAACCGTTCGTCCTCAACTGCCACGGTAGCCTTCATAAGCCAGGGGGACATGTTTTTCAGCGGAACCGGGTAACGCCAATGGTCATCGATACCGACGTGCGAAAGGAGAACATTACCGTTACGATCGGTTACCATCGGGCTGATCGGCTGGTTTTCAAGTCGATACAAGGGATACGGTGAAACCCGATTGGCGATTGCTCCACCGGCTACGGCCAATACGAATAGTCCGAGCATTGACAGGAGAAAGATCTGCCCCAGTTTTTTAAGGGATAACCTGCGCAAAAAGTTTCTCATTTCTTAACCTCCACCTTGGTGCCACTGGATATGGATGCAATGCCGCTGTCATACATGCACGACGCCTGAATCGGCGGGCCGGAAAACGAGCCGGTACATACTGCTCGCAACGAGTAGTGGAAAGTCACCTCCTCTTCGCTGGCCGATGTGAATAAGAGCACGCGATCATCGAGGAATTCAGCCCTGTCCGGTTCTCTGCCCGCTTCCTGGTCCGTTTCGGCCGAGGTGCAGAGTCTTGGGTTTTCCACCTCCAGGCCGGCAGGTAAGGCGTCGACTATCGCGATATTGTCAACTGGCTTGTAAGCAGGTGATCCCGGTGCCTGCAGAGTCGTGGTTACATGGATCAGGTTGCCGACATGAATGTTGAGAGGATCGACAGGATTCCCTTCTGAATCGGTCCATTTTCTACGTACGCGAAGTTGCCTGTCATACGACTTGGAGAATTCTTCAGACAGGAACCCTTCCGTCTGGATACTGATATAGGCACTGCCCGATCCTGTTATTGATATTTCCAGGGGCTGGGTCAGGAGATCAAGTTCAGCGGAAACGGGCTTCAAGTGATCGAATTCCGCAATGGTTGTATCCCCAATGCGAACGGTGCCTGTGAAATCAACGTTTTCTTCCATACCTGCTTCGTATTCCGCCAGTGCGGCCAGCGCAGTCGCATTCTCCAGGGTGTTACACCATTGCCCTTCAGACCGCGATTCTTTTAAACGGTTAACCAGTTGCGGAATAAGAACATGGTTGCGATCCAGTTTGCAGAGTGCCCGGAGCAATAACGCTTCCTGTCGGATGGGGGAGGTGATTCTTCCACCTGTTGAAACCACCTGGCAAACGCTGGACAGATCGTTGGGGAGTAAGGCGCCGGCTCGATCCTTCCGTCCGGCGGCTGCCCATGCGTTGGCTAAATGGACTTGCCCTCCAAGATCCAGGTTGTCGACTCGTTCAGCAAGCTGGGTCATCCACCCTTTGGGCGGCGCGTCGTGTTTGGCCAGTAGGCAGCAGATTAACGCTCGGATGTTTTCGTCGTCAGTGCCTTCGTTTCCCGGTCGAAACATTCCTTCTAGATATTTAAGGAGCTTTTAAGGAACTGCCCGTTTACTTCGTAACCGGCTTTCCGGGCATCGGCCAACACGTTCGCCGCGTACGCGGAACCCCACAGGCAAGGTTCCGTTCCGCCGGGCCAATATGACAGACCGCCCGAACGGGTCTGCATTGCCTGCAGCCGGGCGATGCCACTTTTGACCTGATCGGGCAGAGATTTTGTGCGTATGTCATTGGGCAAAGCTTTCTTAAGAATATCCTCACCGGACAGCAGGGCGACAATACCACTGCTGGTCTGCTCCACGCATCCGTAGGGATAACCAAGTAAAGCTTCAATGGCCGGTAGAAGCTCAACCCTGGGACTTGAACTGATCAGTATCCTGGTTTTTCCTGAACCAGGCGAGAATTCAGCGCCCGGTTGTATGGTTATTGGCTCTCCGGCTTTCACTCGGACGAATTGTGTAGAGGAATGCAGCGGAGAAACGGGCCGAGAGGGGAAACTTCCTTTTGATTTCACTGTAATATCTTCATGCCCATCGGCTGTTCCCGTCGCTTTCACCTTTATTTCAACGGGACCAACGCCGGTAGCTTTTGCCCTGAGCCAATAAGTCGCCGATCCACGGGCTTCGATGTGCGTCAGGTTATCCTGTCGATGAGTTGGATCGAATACCAGCGGGCCATTCGATTCCACCGCTACGTTAACATCGATGGGATAATCCAGACTGCTGAAGAGTTTGACAGGCACGCTGAAATCATCGCCCGGTGCGATGAATCGAGGCCAGGGTGATTCCATCATAAGCGGATTGTGCAAGGTAACGCGGGCTTCAGCCGAACCGTATCGATCTTCATCGATGGCGACCGCCATAACCCGCAGCCGCCCGGTGATATCGGGCAGGTCCGTTTTCCAGGTGGCTCTACCATCCGCCTGCACCGATACAACCTTGTTCCACAAGACTGCCGGCGCACTTCTGCGGACGGCCACCGGGTTACGACGCAGGGAGATCGCTTCTTCAAAACCGTCGGCCCCTATGTGATCCATTGAAGCGGGGCGTTTGGTATCGGGCAGTAAATCGGAATATACATCGGACGTTGTCACCACTGACTCTCGAGGGGCGAAGAAATGGTGATTGGGGTTTGGGCAGCGATAATTAGTGGGTAACAGAATGCCGTCATCGACCGCCCACATGTGAATCAGCGGCGGACCGTTGGAGTCGATCTCTCCGGCGATTTGAGCGGTGATCTCGATATTCTCTCCGGGGCGCGCTTCTTGAGGTGTATCGATTTTCAGTTGTAGTTGGGAATTGCTATGATCCAGGAGCAGTCGAGTCATTCCCATCGCCCGGTGAGGCAGCCACTTTTCTTTTGTGGAGTCTATAGCCCGGACAACGGTTCCCGACAGAAACGCGCTTCCTCGAAGAGAATCGAAAACAACGGGCAAATCGAACGTAGCAGTGGGATTTTCAAGTTCGATTACTTCATGTTGAGTTACTTTGTCCGTTTCGACAGTCAGTAGCAGTGTGCCGGGGAAAGGGCTGCGTATAAGTACTTCCACGTTTGAGCCGGGTCGGTAGCTTTCCTTGTCCAACACGATTTCCAACTGATCCGGGTGCTCCAACGCTAGTAGGTCAGCTTCGCTTTCGGCGGTTGAGCAGTAAAACTCCATAATAGCCTTGCTGGAAGGGCACTCCTCATCTGTGGCAACCACTCGGTAGCGACCCTGGTCGGGGCAAGTGACTTCAAACGTGCCGCGACTTCGCGGGGCTGCTCCAGCATTCGCGCACTCCGATTGAATCCGCGTAAGGTGCTCCTCGGACTGCCACACGAAGCGACCATCGATTTCGTTGACTACCCAATCAAACTCGACTCTGTATACGGCCAGTGAAATTGGATGCGGATCGGCCAACTCGTCGGTACCGGTGAGTTGAATCCACTCGATTTCAATTGGACTCCCCGGAGATGCGATACGGCCGGACGTCGTTTTGAGTCCCAGGTGGTGGTTGCTATTGTCGATTATGCCGAGATGTTCTTTGAAACGGATCGACTGCCCGGCTCTGTTACGGTTACACACCAGTTGGCTTTCCACAACCCGGTGCTGATTTTCGGTTCAGGCTTTAGTGTGGCGGTTGTTATACCGTTTTCGTCGAGCTTGCCTTTGCAGGGCGGTGAAGTATGTATTGCCGAGAGTTCGGGATCGCCGAAGGTGAAGTTATTGAACCTGGCTGATTCATACTGGATCGATCGGAAGCGGCTTTCGATGGTAACCGGCAGGTTGGCGGCCGGCTTTCCAAACAGATATTCGGCTTCGACCGATAGCTCGGGATTCTCCTGGTTATGATAGCGAGCCGAACTGGCTTCGGCCTTCACCTCGAACCTTATTGGCAGGAACGCCTCGACCAGTGCGGAGGTTTCGGAAATGGGCGCAGACGAGCCGGGGATAGACAGTTCGAATTCATAGCGACCCAGTTGGGCTGTTTCCTGCGTGGTATACGACGCGTGGAACACTCCCTGCTTATTGTCAGCCGTCGAAACCGCGAAGGTCTCTACTGTACATCCATCGGGGGCGGAGGACAGACATTTCCATCGGGAAAGAGAGCGGCACCTGCCCGTTCTTGTCCCGCACTATTCCGGTCAAGTGGACCGTGTCACCGGGTCTGTACACTCCTCTTTCTGTATAGAGCATTACGTCGTAGGTTTCGGGGATCTCCCGGCCTTTTTGGTCGACGTTGTCGAAAGTGTGCGTCCGTCGTTCGGGTAAGAGGTAAGCGAGATCTTCGCCGAGTCGAGCGAGTACAACCCAGACCGGTCCGTCGGGACCCTTGGGAATGTTCAATTGCACCGTTCCGTCTTCGCTTGTCTTTCCCTGGGCCAATACCTGGTTGTTGTAGGATACCACTTCAACAGTTGCGCCGGAAAGCGGCTTACCAGTACTGAGAGATGTGATCCACGCCCATAAGCCGTCTCGTTCAGACTTGGCGGTGACAGCCAGGTCGGTGATGGTGATTATGGCGTTGTCGTCGATCCAGTAATCGTCACTGGAAGCTGTATCGATGCTGTATATACCGCGTGGATTGCCCAGGAGTTTACCCAGGTCCAGTGCCATTGTTTCCGGTTGATTGTGTTTGGTATCCAGTTCGATAGTGCGGTCGACAACCGAACGAGAGGTTGCGTGACTCCGGGCCCCTCGAAGGTGGGGGACGATATTATTAGGGTTAACCCGCGATACTGATATATCGACTTTGGGGACATTAACCGATTTCAAGTCTATCGTGAGGTTACCGTTCGGATTAAGGATTCCGTGATTCGCGTCAATATCCAATCCCGGTCTGCGATCAGGTATCGTGAAAGATATGCTCTGCGGTTCGCCCAGTGTATCCCCGTCATCTGAAAGAACGTCAGGGGATACGGTTGCGGTGTATCGCCGGTTACACTCGAAATCTCCGTGTATGTGAATATCATCCCACCATACTGACAGGGACATGCCACTGACCGCAGGAGTAACAGTAACCCTGGGAGTGGGCTGGTTGCGGTCAAGTCGCCGAGAGAAATCCAGGGCAACTGAAGCATCGTCGAATTGTCCGGGCGAAACTCTTACTGAATCAAGTTTGAAGACGGGATCGAACCTGACGGTGTGTTCGATGCTTTTTCCAAGGGGCAGGTTTCCTTCTGACCCGGTTAAGCTGCCATTGATTTTCAGGTTCAGTATATCTCCTATGGGTCTTTGCAACTGGAGTACGATTTCGGAATCAGGTTTTCTGGTTAACACGGTAACGGCGGCTTCTTTCAGTTGCTCCGGGTTGGCCGGTGAGGGGTAATTCGCGGACAGATGTTCGTGCAGTTCGGACGGGCACACTTTCTGATTGAAGCGAAGCAGCAGGTGGCCGACGTTTCGTTCTATCGGCGTGAATTCGTGCGATACCAGTATTAGGACGCGGGTTTTGAAGACGAACTCCTTGTCGCCGACCAGCTTTCGCCCGGTTCTTTCCTCGAAGTCGTTAGTTGGGATAATCCTAAATACGCAACCGGCCGGTAGAGGCGAATCAAGTATGAATTCAAGTTTTTCCTGGGATGCCCAGGTCCAGTGCCCTTCGGGTTGTGGTTTTATCAAAAACGGAGCATCGTTTGTTTTTCTGTTCAAGGCGTTCGGCTCAACTAGTGGCGCATCAAAAAGCAGGGTGAACCTGTCCGCGTTATCTATATCTTGTGTGGGCTGAACACTTAGTATCCGAATGTTGTGATCGGCAGCCGAGGCCACGCTGTATCGAACCCATAAAAGCCCGCCACTGTTGAGAGCAAGTAAACATAATGCGAGCGCATAGAACCTCCGGTGAGTTCGAGGCATGGATCGACTCCTTTTTTGTGAGAGATTGTAGTGAAGTTTTCGGCGCGGATTGCCTGGTTGGTATATATCAAATACGTAATTGGAAGTAAAGATGAAAATGCAGGTTTTTATGTATTTAAAAATATCGGGATCGTGCGCGGTTTGAAGGGGCTGGAATGTTATGCACTTTGCGGATTGGGTAATTCATAATGGATGGTCGCGAGGCTCCGAGACTTCTTGCAGGTTCGGAAAGCGTGACCTGATCAGAGTGATTCTGATTCTGATTACGAAATCAAAGTCCACTTTAAAACCTACTCCGGGAGATTGACTTGTCTGGTGGTCACCTTGATGGGGATGGAGTTTCGCTTGGTCGCCGGTCTGCATTGGGGCAGGTGCGGCCTGGAGCGGATTGCCTGTCTGGAGGTGGAGTTGAATTCAGTCGTGCGATAGACCCGGGGCGATTTCTTATACGACAAGTCGCGGAAGTCTTTGGGGCGAGCTTGAGTGGGCACCGGGATCGGACGCCGCACCGGGAAGTATGCCGTTGGCAACTGGCTGCAAATGGTCGTTTGAAAAACGGGTATCAAGATTAGATTGATTATCGATCGAGTGTGTCGATGCTGCTGGTAGCGATTCGCTGATAGGCCGTCCGGCTCATCACAAGGTGTCCGTTCCGGATACAGTCCAGGCGATGCGACTGTTGGTTGACCGCGCTCGCTGGAATTTTTGACCAGGAGGAGAGGACGCGACTCACGGCAGCGATGAATAGCTCATCTTCCGCCTCGTACTACGCGGTATTGCGAGGTCCAGTGGGATTCGAGCGAGGCGTCGTTGCTCCATTCGGCGACGTTGCCGCACATATCGTACAGGCCGTAACGGTTGTGAGTGCCGTTGGTGATTGTGCCGTCGTAAAATACGACGGCTGGAGTTTGGACCAGTGGACTGGGGAAGGGGGGAACCGCAACGTCAAGGCCGCCAGAGCGGAACTCTTCGCGGCAGAGTGGCTTTCCGTAATTCCATCAATCAATCTGTTGTTGGCGAGCCACTCCTTGATGATCCGGGCATACTGCTGGCGGCTGGAGTCGCTGCCGTGCGGCCCCATGTAGATGTCTTTTCTTTGCCATTGAGGCGGACTACGGCCAGGCTAGACGGTTTGCGCAGGCGATACTTCGGAATGCGGGGGGATGATGTCTTGGGCATACGGCTGCTCCTTCCATTCCGAAAGTGGTAAAAAACTACTATCGCGGAGGTCTGCAGCCGCTCTGCCCGGCGCAGGCAGGTGCGCTAAATCGCGTTCGGCTAACCACTTATATTATAGCGGGCGAACGGGTTCGAACCGTCAACGTCCAGCTTGGAAGGCGGATTTTCGTTAGCTTTAACTGTTGTAAATATAAAGAGTTACGTGTTCTGGATCTGTGGCGGGTACGAATCCTTGTAGGTTAGGTGGAAAGACACAAAAAAGCACCATGAACCTCTATTCGAGTCCGTAGCTAAGAAAGAAAAAGCCCTTATATTTTCTTAGTGATGTTTGCTAGGAAAGGGAGCCTTCTTGAGGATAAACACCATTAAGAAAGCTCGAACGTATGTCTTCAGTTCGACGGCAGGCTAGTCGTTCAACGCATTTGTGATTAAGCTTAGCTCAAAAATGAGCAGCTGTGCGCCTAAGGCACTCAACGTTGCGCCCTAAGATGCGCAACCCTTCCGAAATCGTAAATGCTTGTAAAAGCTACACTTAGTCCTAAGACGCGCAAGCTACGCCAAATTTCCGGGGGGTATACCCCTGCGATGCTCTTAGATACTCATCAATCTGTTTATGAACTGTGGCAATATGCCATGCCGCGCGTCGATTTGCTGAAATGAACACCGGTTGGACGGGCAGTGCATCAAAATGATGCATTTGCTTATAAGGTCGTGTCAGATGATTTCGATTCAAGGTTAATGGAAATGACCCACGGTGAGGCATTTAAACCCGGCATGCGAGCGAATCCTCATTTTGAGGATTCGATATGCAAGTCGTCTTCAAGTCCTCGATTTGAGGACTTGTTTTAACGTATGTTCCCAGAACCCAAGCACGTAAAATAAACGCGGACGTTTTGCGGTATTTCCTGCTCCTTGCGGACGTTTTTCATGATCCATGAACGTTTTTAACGCTAACCGTTTTATCTTAACCGTTTTTCTCGGCCTGTGATCGTTTTACTGGTTGCCTTTCCTGTGTATAAATGATAAAATATCATCAATAATAGCGTTTTAATAGGCGATAATATTAATAAATTATCAGTTAGGCTGCCATTGGCAGGGTACCGTATGGCAGATGGGAAACCAACATTGTATGGACCGGCCGACGTCGCTCGTATTCTGGCTGACCGGGTAAAAAACGCTTCGGCTGCTTCGTAGTTGGACACAAGCTACGCTTGCCTGTCGTGCCGGTGTGACTACCGCGTCATATCGACGTTTTGAAACTACGGGCAAAGCATCGCTCGAGCTGGTTCTCAAGGTAGCTCATGCGCTGGGGAGGGTTGATGAGTTTGCCAATTTGCTCAACCCGCCACCGGCTTCGTCGATTGAAGAACTCGCGACACGAACCACGGCTCAGGCACCTAAGCGAAAACGAGGTGTGCGATGAGACAACTCAAAGTCAAGCTTCAGCGCACACCTGATGATGTATTGACCGTCGGCACGCTTGCTGAACACGATGGACATATGTACTTCGAGTACGACAACGGGTTTCTGGATACTGGCTTGGAGTTGTCGCCGTTCAAGCTGTCTACACAGCCCGGACTCATCGAACATACAGATCGTTCATTCGGTCCGTTGCCAGGCGTTTTCGATGATTCCCTGCCTGATGGCTGGGGATTGTTGTTGATGGACCGTTATTTTCGCCGTCAGGGTGTTGATCCCGTTACGCTCTCCCCACTTGATCGCTTAGCGTATCTCGGTACACGTACAATGGGAGCGCTTACTTACCACCCGCCATTCGGCGAGAAGGCGGACCATGACGATAAACTGATCGACCTGTACAACCTTGGCCGCAATGCGGAGGATGTGCTGGCAGGTGACGCTGCTGAGGTCTTACCCGAACTTATGCAGGCCGGCGGATCACCGGGTGGTGCTCGCCCAAAGGTACTTGTTGGTATCCGGGACGAATCGGTTATTTCCGGCGAAGATGATCTTCCAGATGGATACGATCATTGGATTGTCAAGTTTGCGGCCAAGGCAGATGCTCGTTACGCAGGACCAGTTGAGTACGCCTTTAGCCTGATGGCCCGGGATGCCGGGATCGACATGCCACCAACCCGCCTGTTCGAAGTGAAGCAAGGCCGCAACATGAAACGTTACTTTGGTGTACAGCGGTTTGACCGTCTTGGGGCAACTGCCAACAACCGCCGCGTTCATATGCACACCTTCGCCAACCTGATTCATGCTAACTTTCGCATTCCCTCGACAGACTACGCTGATCTGTTCAAGGTTACCCAGGCATTGACAAGGAACCACGCTGACCTGCTGCGATTGTTTCGGCTAATGCTGTTCAACATTGCAGCCCACAACCGTGACGACCATTCTAAGAATTTCGCTTTTACTCTTGACGATACGACAGGCGAATGGGCGTTTGCTCCAGCTTACGATTTGACCTACTCACCTGGTCCTGGCGGCGAACACACTATACTATCCTGGGAGAAGGTCGACAGCCAACCAGCGAGCATTGCCTGAAGCTTGCTTGCCAGTTTGGCCTGAAACCACGCGAGACAAAGCCTATCATCAATCAGGTCAACGCGGCTATTACCCGTTGGCCGCACTTCGCCGACAAGGCTTCTTGCACAAAGAAGATAACCACGACCATTGGCAAAACAATTACGACGATTTGAGTCGACAAGTACCGCAGAATAAAATAACAGTCCCTTGAAACTAACTGTGCCTGGAGGTGTAGCTGGTTCCCGTGGCGTTTAAAACCAAAAGTGCCAGGAAGGAACCATTTTCTGCGGCAAAGCCGTCAAGGTTGTGGTGGCAGTAGCCAGATCATTTGTTAACTCACGGGGACTTCCGGGAAGGAGACGGTTAGCTGTCAATTGTGCCGGGCGTTTTGGATGTCGTTTTTTGCCTATCTTGTTTCAAGCAGCAATCGGTTTTCGTGTGTTATGTCGTCGTTTAAGGATGCCGGATTGGTGCCAATGCTATCGCGGTTGATGTCCGCGAGAGTGACGCCAATTCAAAGGGGAAAACCGGAGAGTGCTGCAACGTCGAGTTGCGGTGGGCAGTTTTACCGTTGGTGTTCAGCCTTTGGCGTGGAGAATGGTGTCCGATGTCGGTAGTTATTATTATTCGTTAGCTATTTGCTGTTGCCTGAAAGTTTCTGAATAATTTGCAGGCCAATAAACTCTGAAAAAAAGGTGAATTTTTGCAGATGTAAAAAACCGGTCCCCCTTGGTGTTCGTACTTAACGGTAGATAATCAATCAACCGCTGAGAAGCGCCAAAAAGGAGGAACCGGCATGCGTCCCAAGATTAATACTCAAACGGAGTTTGATTTTCAACCCTCGAATCTGAAAATTACCAATAAGTATTACGCCAAGTACGAGGCGATATCAAATATCCTCGACAAAAACCGTCCGATCATCAACGCCGTTCACCGCGACATCGCCAAGGGCCTCGAATACGAGGTGGTTAAGGACCGGCGCGGAGCGAGGTTCAAGTTTACATCGGATACGATCCTGCGAATTATCCTTTGCCAGATTATCGAGGGAAGTTCACTGCGTCAGATCGTCATTCGGATTGACGACAGCATTTTCCTGCGACACTTCGTGCGAATCTACAACGGTCCGATGATCGATTTTACCGCCTTTAACAAACTCAAGAACCAGATCAGACCGAAAACCTGGAAGAAGGTGAACAGGTTATTGTCCAAGGCCGCTGCGAAGGAACAGCTGATCGCCGGAGAACAACTCCGCATGGATACCACCGCGGTGGAAACCAACATTCACTGGCCTACCGATTCCTCTCTCTGCTGGGACACCTGCCGAATATTGGCACGATACATTGAGCAGATCCGCGAGATCGATCCGGCAGTGACTGGCTACCAACGACTTCTGCTCAAAAAAGCCAAGAAGCTGCAGCAGAAGATCGCACGTAAGGCGTCGAAGAATCCACGGTCGGCAGCATCGCTCGAATCGCTGTATATAAAGCTTTTTGGCTTGGTCGAGAACATTCTGCGGTGGTCCGAAGAAATCGGAAAATCTCTTGCTGGAGAGATTTCGAAAGGTCACTATTGTGAGCTTACCCAAGTAACCTTAGCGTCGTACCTGAAGGAACTTGTGCACTATCGCAATCTGGGAAAGCGAATTCTGGACCAGGCACAGCGGCGGATTATCGACAAGGAGTCGGTTCCCAACGAAGAGAAGATCTTCAGTATCTTTGAACCACATACGGAACTTCTCAAACGGGGTAAAGCGGGAAAGGCGATCGAGTTCGGACACATGATTCAGATCCAGCAGGTCGAAAGTAAATTCATTACCGACTACGAGGTCTTCGAGACCAAGCCTGTCGAACACGAACTGGTCCGGGTATCACTTGAAAGTCATCGGGAGCTATTTGGGGATTATCCAA
The DNA here is from genome assembly GCA_963667855.2 of Phycisphaerae bacterium. Classification (GTDB taxonomy): domain Bacteria; phylum Planctomycetota; class Phycisphaerae; order UBA1845; family UBA1845. The sequence goes on from CAXXKI010000013.1 coordinate 72,308, forward strand.
GTACGCTTACCGCCGACAAAGGATACTACGAAGGCATGGAACAGATCGAAAACCTGAGTGAAATCGTCGAACTGGTGGCCATTGCCAAGAAGGGAAAGCGGACCGAAGAGCAAACTATCCGCGAAACCGACCCGGCTTTCCGCCATGCTCAACGGTTCCGCGCGGGAGTCGAAGGTACTATCTCATTCCTCAAACGGGTACTTGGCTTATCACGATGTTACAACACCGGTTGGGAAAATTACGACGCCACCATCGGTGCCACTATTTTGACGCACAACCTCCTGATCCTCGCTCGTTGCTGACTTCGCCGCGCAGTTAAGGCTGAAGAACAGGTTTTGAATTGTCGCCGCGCCGGCGATCCGCACGGAAATCGCCTCATCAGGCACCGGAGTCGGTTAATATCGAAAAACTCTTCAAAAACAGTGCCACTAAACACCCTCCAGGCGACTGAACCATCGCACCGACGTCACCGCTACCCACACAACTGACCTTTAAATCCATTCAGGCAACAGCAACTAACTAAAGCGGCCTGGCAATTCGATGTAGTGTTTTGCTCGGGCGAATTGGGATATTCGCGGCAATAGTTTAATTGTCCCCACGCGGTTCCGTCTTTTTGGTTTTTTCCTACAAATACGTATTCTTCGATATACTGCCCATCTGCACTCGATATGCTTACATCTGGTGCAGTACGCCACCGCACGATAACATTTTCGCCACTCTGGGTTACCGAAGAACTATCGATGGGACAAACACTTTCTTTGTTTTTCCAATCGGGTTCGTTTTGGCGTCGCCAGGTAATCACCTGGAAACCTTCGATTTTAACGTATATTTCGTCACTGTTAGTTGGAGTGATTTTCCAATGGCCGTTCAAAGTTAAGGCTATTTCGTCGACGGCGTTATCTTCATTGGATTGTTTATTTGCCTTTTCGGATTGTATCTCGGCGATTTTCGTTCTCACGTAAAGCGAATACAGCCACTTGGCGTGGTCATAATCATACACGCCATTTGGATCGCCACGGTACAAGCCAGAATCTTCATGTAGCCATTGATTATAAGGTTTAACTTGCCCCGGCGTGGTCTCGCGAGGTTGAGATCGCGGGCGCCACACGGTTGACCGTTGGACCGGTGCATGAGCTTGGTGTATCAGCATCTACCGGACGCAGATATGCTACGCGTCGGTTACTAACAACTTGCACGTGTCCAGTCGGGGCGTTGTAACGCATTAAAATATAAGGTGTTAGCGAGTATTGAATGTGGGCTGGACTTTTTTCCGATATTTCATTTGACCGAGTATAACGTAGTTAGTATAAGGATATTAACACACCTGCCGCACCGCTCCCCAACAGGGTGACGTGCATCATGGGCAGGTTTTTTTTTGCGCCAAGTCCGGGAAAAACACATGAGCAAACACCATTCTTCGCTCCAATCATACAAAAAGCCCTGGTTACCAATCTCAGACCAGATCGATTTACTCAAGAAACGCGGTATGATTATTAACGACGCAGGAGTCGCGGTAGAATTCCTCAAGCACGTTAACTACTATCGCTTTAGTGGGTTTTGCCTGGCTTTCGAGTCTTCCCGGCATAGATTTCGAGATGGCGTAACTTTTGAAAACGTGAAAGGCACTTACGAGTTCGATCGTAGCCTTCGCGACGTTGTAACCGAAGCCTTGGAAGTTGTCGAATTGGATGTACGGACAGCAGTAGCCTACCACTTTGGCGAGAAATACGGAGCGTTTGGGCATGGTGATCCTGGGAGTTTTTTTAAACATTTCAATCATAGCTCCTGGGCTGAGAAACTTAAAAGCGAAGCATACCGTTCAAGAGAAGAGTTCGTCTCACATTTCAAGAGTACCTATAAAGAATTCCCATCTCTTCCGATATGGGTGGTTTCTGAGATAATGTCGTTCGGTGCATTATCGCATATGTGTAACGGAATGTTGAAACCAGACCAAACATATATCGCTCGACGCTATAAACTTCAGCGCAGTGATTGGGTATCTTGGATGCATCACCTTTCCTACACGCGAAATCTTTGTGCCCATCACGCTCGCCTATGGGATCGTATCTGGTCTATTAAACCACAACTCCCTTACGGATTTAATTGGCGCCCGCCACACTTACTTGGCAATAACCGCTTGTTTTCAACGTTGTTGATCCTCAACTACCTCATGGGACGTTGCCCAACGGTGGCAACTTATGCTATGGACTGGCGATCACGCGTCGAAAATCTAATTGATAATCCCCCTGCCGTATCAAATGCTACACAGTTGATGGGTTTGACCTCAGGCTGGAAAACACACCCACTGTGGAAATAAACTATGTAGAGTAATCTTGGCTAAGAGCTGGGAGGGCAGTAAATAGCAAATCGTGGTACGGTCGTTGCGGAAGCACTTGTCCACATTTCGGGAATGTTTACTTAACGTGTAATTATAAGGAAACACGGGGCGAATTATATCAGCTTCACACTGATAAAGCCGTTAAGTTGTCAATCTGGTGTCACCGCTGTAGTTCAAAGAAAATCCAGCACTATCAATAACTGTTTGGGTAAACGAGTATTGAAGGCTGCCGTCGGAGTTTTCGGCGAGAGTGGCTATAGCCGATCCTGAAAACGTTACTCCATTGGTTTTACCGTTTATTTCACTATGAATAATTATGCCGGTTTCCGTAACCTGAATCCTGGTGTATTTTACCTGGAGCCCCTCCATCTCGACGGTACGTCCAACGCTTATTTCTTTGCCTTGAACAATCGGCATACCGTTTTCAGTTATCTCATAGGATACGGCACCAGAAAGTTCTTGCGTGGCCTGCTCCCCTGTGGGACTGGTGGTGATCACGTTCTGAACAACTGTTCCACTGTATACTCCCTCAGGTAAAGGTGTCGAAGAGATGGTGGAGGATTGGCCTGGAGCGGTTGGGATATTTGTTGTAGTACACCCTGTGAGTACTGCCGATGTGATCATCAATAAGGTGATTGTTCTCAATATGGTTTTACCTATCTGGGTCTGGTTATCCGTTCTGTCTCTATCAAGTAGCTCTGATCCGCAGTTTGGGCGAATCGGAGTGTCAGGCTCAGATTGAGTATTGTCTCATCGAGCCTGACACTCCTTTTTACTGTTGGGTTAGTGAGCCTGCGAATCTATCGCCGACCTCGCCGTTCCCAAGCGTGCTTTGTTGCTTCGTAGTTGATTTCGTTTGCCATGCCTGGTGCAATCCAGGGTTCCCAGAGTATAGAGACAGGCCAGAAGAGCAGATCTATTACGCCTAGAGCCGGTTCATTTGTATAAAATGCTCCGAGGCCAATGAAAAATCCCAACGCTGTCGCTGTTTCCGGTTTCTTTTCGACGACGACTTCTTGCCCCTGGTCTTTCCAGTCCCGTAGATCCTCTATCTGGTATTGTTTCAAACCGTAATGTGGATCTGCGCAACCGCTGGTTAGCAACATACCGGCAACAGAAGCGATGGTCAGTGCGGCGATAATGCCATTTCGCATGTAAACCTTTCCTTTCGGTACATATGGAAACATATAACTGTGACACCCACAGATAATCGTACGTTGGGTAATATGAAAGAAACCGTATTCGCGTTAAAGTCAATATAACCATGTTGGTTTAACAATCATACAATTTAATCTTACAATTGTTTTAAACCACTAGGGAAACTACGGGGTCAGCCCCGGGTATTTACGGGGGCGAAATGGTGGTTTAGGCAAAAGCGGGGAAATGTGTAAGCTGGTTTTCAGTGCTGCTTTAATTGGCCGGTTTGAGTTAGCTTACTTTTACGAGCAGGCGATTTATTCCAACGGTTGGCATGAACTGTCTGATGACTGCTGTTTGGGAGTAGCCCCATTCGGTTTTTGAAAACGCTGTTCGACTACCCTGTGATTTTACCTGAGCCTGTTCCTGAAGGCTCCTTTTCGCCGACATCGGGGCATTGAAAACCAGCCCAGAGCCATTTCGTCTGCTCTGAAACTCAACAGTTGTATAACCCTCATAGAATCGCCATAATGAATAATTCCCGCGACTTTGGTGACCCTGCGTTGCCTGTTGCGGGCTTGCGAGGACGTTGTTGGCTCTTGTTTTGCGCCGTTGGAGTATTCGTGCATGTCGAAAAAACGCTCGGTTCTTGATTCCCTGCCCAAGCGGCGGCTGATTGAGTTGGCCAATGCCTTTAACGCTGATTTTGCTCCCACCACCCTGAATAAGGATGATCTGGTCGACGAGCTGGCCCGTATGCGGAGAACCAGACTGGAAGACCTGCTCCCCGAACTCACCCGGGAGGAGCTTAAGCAGGTCTGCGAGCAGTTGGATCTGGACGACTCAGGCCGGGAGAAGCAGGTAATTATCGACCGCATCCTGGCAGGCGGTAACGGCCACTGTGAACCAGCGGCCTCTACCGGAAGGAGCACTGCTTCGACTTTTCTCCGAAGCACTTCTGAAATGCCGCAAAGTCCTGTAGATCCGCTCGGCCGTTTGCGTTGAAGTCGGCAGCTCGGCAGTTTGGCGGTAGCCCTCCATTTGGCCCCCAGAAAGTCGCCTGAAAGCTCGCAAAATCAGCTAGGTCGACATCGGCATCCTTGTCTAAGTCCATTCCACTGCAGTCTGCGATAGAAGATGACGCTGGCCCGTTTAAACATGGATACCATACTGTGTAGTCGTTCAGATCAACATCTCCGTCGTGATCAAGATCACCAAGTCCGCTTACGAATGGCCCAGTAATGCATTCTGCGAATAACGTATAATCATCCAAGTCCACATCGCCGTCGTCATCCATGTCGCCGCGGACCGGTTCTTCCTGAAACTCATAAGCACCCATATCCACAACGTTTTTGTAATCCGGTGGTTCGGGTATGCCTGTGTCGGGAGTTTCCGGGGCATCGACAAAACGGGGGCGGCTATCTAGGTCTAGGGGGACTCGTTCAACCTCATTGCTGTCCCGATCAAGATCGGTACAATCCGTTGGCACAGCTCCATTGCTACCTGCATCTATACAAGGTGAATTCGCACTAATACGATAATCGTTGTCTTCCCAACTACTTGGGTCGCCATCGGCCCCATCTGGATCAATAAATAAGGGATCTGCGTCGATATTACCTGTGCCAACACAGCCACCCTGTACAGCACTATAAGTCACTGTAACGTAACTACTACCGGTTAACTGCTGCGGCTTATTACCCCATAGAATACAATTGGCTAATTTAGCGTTGCTTCCGTAGTCACAATACACTCCACCGTCTCCATATGAACTGTTAGCTATATTACCGATTACGGTGCAGTTAGTTAATACTGGGGTGCCCCTGCCTTGGTTGTAGATTCCACCGCCGTCCATTCGGGCGGAATTCCCCGTGAGTATTGAATTGGTTATCTTCAGGCTGCTTGCATCGTCGCAAAAAACTCCTCCTCCGCCGTAAAACCCGTTAGAAGAGTTTTCGCTTATAATACAGTTAGTCAAAATCACGCTACTAGAGTCACAAAAAACTCCTCCTCCACCGAAGAACCTATCGGAGAAGTTTCTACTTATAACGCAATTGGTCAAAATCGCGTTACTGTGGTTACAACAAACTCCACCGCCGTCACAGTCAGAAGAATTATTGGTAATAATGCAATTGCGTATAGTTGGACTGCTGTATGAGCAAATAATCCCGCCTCCGCCTCCTCTTGGGGCACAATCATCGACATGTCCATTCTTTATCGCAAGTCCCTCGATAACAGAATTTTGCTCCTCGCCGTTGTGGAAATTGAACCCGCGACCATCGCCCTCGCAGTCGATGATACATAATCCTGGATCCCCCGAAACGCTTCGCACGGTAATAGCCCGACCCAAGAAGTCCAGGTTTTTGTTTCTTTCTCCTGTATAAACGCCATCGGCGATTTCCACGACGTCGCCGTCAACTGTTGCATCTATGGCCGCTTGGATTGTCGAATACTCACTAGGTACATTAAACACCTGTCCGACATTTAGTGTTACAAATACATCACGAGGTGAGTTGACTGCCTGCGCATCTGAAATTTCCAGCACGGCAGTGTAAGTTCCCGGTGAAAGGTTGGAGATGTCCGCAGTGAGGTTTATATTGTTAATGTCATAACTTGCTTCGCCATTCGACGGCCATGCAGTAAGCCATTGAGGGTTTCCAGATATCTCCCAATTAAGTATTTGCCCACCGCAGTTTCGTAGTGACAGCATTTGCATCTTTGGATTACTCCTGCCCTCCGGTGCTGTAAAGGCGAATTTCGTTTGACTCAACGCAATTGATGGAGCTTCTTGCTTGAATTCGTAGGCTCCCAAATCTACAACTGCAATATTGTTACCGTCACCATCGAGCGGGCGTTCGTTGTTATCCAAGTCTTCGGTGGGTAAACCGCCCTGGGGGGTGTTGGTTCCAGCATCGATGCAAGGCGAGGTGGTTAAAGGCGTTGCTTGTACAAAACGTAAGTCGTCTGGAAAGGCGAATAAAGGATTGCTGTCGATATTACCAATCCCGGACCAACCGCCCTGTACGTTACAATAGTTGACAACAGGGGCTTGGCTATCATAGGCGACGTAGATCTCCTCCGGCGTATCGGCCCATAGAATGCAATTGGTTAATATCGGGCTGGAGTAGCTGTAGCTATCTCCATAACAATAAATCCCTCCCCCACGGTAGGCCTCGTTACGGTTTATCGTACAGTTGACAAACGTCGGGCTCATGTCGTCGTAGTGGCAGTATACTCCACCGCCTTCGTGCGCAGTATTTCCTTTGATAACGCAGTTGGCCAGCGTGGGGCCTGCGATGCCGTAGTGTCCGTTCATGTCAAAATACAAACCGCCGCCGTAATCTGTAACCACGTTGTTACTGATTGTACATTTGTTTAACCTTGGCCTGCTAATGTCGCGACAGCGTATGCCGCCACCGTGATCGGAGGAATTACCACTGATAGTGCACAGGGAAACTGCTGGGCTGCTATTGTCCTCGCAAAACATTCCGCTGCTCCGATTGTCGCGGATCACGCAGTTAGTGAGCTCTGGAGCGCTGGCATCTCGGCAGGATACTCCTATTCCGCGATTTTCGCTAATCAAGCAACGGGAAATCAATGGAGTGCTATTGCCTCGGCAGAATATTGCACCGCCAACCGATTGGGTAATTATGCAATTATTTACCGTTGGACTGCAATTGGAACAGTAAATCCCTCCTCCAATGCTACCACCAGGGTTTCCTAGAGAGATATAACCATTGGCGATTGTTAGCCCTTCAACAGTCGAATCTGGTCTTTCTCCGCTATGGAAATAGAATCCGCGGCCATTTCGTTCACAATCGACCGTGCACAACATTGGATCCCCAGAAACACTGCGTAATGTTATGGATTTGCCGGTAAAATCAAGGTTCCGATTTCCTTTACCCGTATAGCTGCCGTCGGCAATTTCCACTACATCGCCGTCAACTGCCGCGTCGATCGCGGCCTGGATCGTAGGGTATTCGCTTGGCACTGAAAGAGTGCTCGTTAAACGTAACGTCACAACCACCTCACGAGAGGAGTTAGTTGCAAGTTCGTCTGTAATCTTCAACACGGCGATATACTTGCCGTGTGTTAAACCATTGATGTCAACGTTGAGAGTTGTCTGGTTAACAGTTCCGTTTGACTCACCATTGGTTGGCCAGATTGTCAGCCACGCAGGATACCCCGTTATTACCCAATTAAGCACCTCCCCGCCACAATTTCGGATTGAGAGTGTTTGCTCACTGAAATTAGCACTACAGCGCAAAGTAAGCTCAAGAAATTACCGCATTCGGCACGATAACTTCTGATAGCGGCGTGTGTTACGCTGCAGAAAGGAGTCACGAGCATGGATGCTTCTCAAATCGCAGAAGTTGGCCGGGGTATTGAGGGATATCTGGCGGAGTTTTCGGATTGCTTCGGGCGTTGTGACACGGAGGCGTATCTGCCCATTTACGTCCGCGGGCAAAACTCGAATCTTCATCGCAAAAGCGTTGAACCGATGGCATTGCAGGCCGGTGTTCCACCGCGATCATTGCAGGCCTTTCTGAGTCTGTTGAAGTGGGATGAAGAGCAGGCGGTGGATCGTTTGCAACAAATCCTCATGCGGGATCATGCACATCCCAAAGCAATTGGATCGGTAGATGAAACATGTTGCCCGAAGAAAGGGCATCACACCGCTACGGTTCAGCGTCAGTGGTGCGGTAGTACAGGAAAGGTGGACAACTGTGTCGTCAGCGTTCACCTGGCTTATACGTTGGGAGATTTTCACTGCCTGATGGACAGTGACCTGTTCCTGCCCGAGAGTTGGGCGAATGATCCGATCCGGCGGGAAGCTGCGGGAATTCCTGAAGATGTAACGCATCGTACCAAACCCGAGATTGCATTAGCACAGATCAAACGCGCCTTGGCCAACGGTGTTCGTGTAGCGGCATGGACGTTTGACGAGCATTACGGGCGGAGTTACGCGTTCCTTGACGGTCTGGATGCACTTGGTCAGAACTATGTGGCGGAGGTGCCTTGTGACTTCTACGGATGGGCAGTGTATCCGAAGTTGGTACACCGGTTGAGGTCCCGGGAAATGCATCGAGGCGGGCGGAAAAAGCCTGTTCCGAGAGTCGCTGGTGGCAGCCCCAAGGCCAGTCAGGTGAAGAATCTGCTGATTCATTCACCGGCTTTTTACAATCAACCCTGGACGGCGATTCATCTCAAAGATGCCGAGAAAGGCCCGATGGTTCGTGAGGTCAAGACAATTCGATTCTGGATGCAGCGGAATAACCTGCCGACTCGAGAGCACTGGTTGATTGCGGCCCGCAATCCGGAAGAGCCGGACGTGATCAAGTTCTTCGTCTCCAACGCGCCGGCGGGAACGCCGATTGAATGGCTGGCTTATGTCGGCTATTCACGATGGTCGATCGAGCGATGCTTTCAGGAAGACAAGGACGAATTGGGTTTCGACCATTTTGAAGTTCGCTCCTGGCGGGCAATCCATCGTCACATGTATCTGACTCAGATCAGCCATTTGTATTTAAACAAGGCGCGGGAGAGGTTGATGGATCAGGAGCGTTCACAGGAAAAAGCCGGCTTTTTTTCCCTACAGAGGCCCCGGCGACAATCGCCCGTCGTATCCGGTCGAAAGCCTGACGGTTAACCAGTTGCGTGAAGCCGTGTCCGCCTGGTTTGAGGCCATCGCACTTCCGCGATCTGCCCGTAAACAGGTACTGGAAAAAACCGCGATGAGAATCAGCTATACACGACATCGCAACACGCAGGCAAAGCGTGGTCATCGCAAGAAAACAATCCGGGAATTACACCGGAAAGGACTCACTTTTGGGAAAATGAGAACGTGTATCGGCAGCAACTTTGCGCTGTAGTGTTAGTTTCTCCTTCATTAACTACAAACTCAATGGTCACTGGTGACACGGCGATGGATGGTGCCTGGGGATCGAACTCGTACACTCCCATATCTATGATTGGTTCACTGTTTTCATCACCATCGATCAGGCGGTCATTCCCGTCAAGGTCACTGTGAGAAATTCCCACGGGTAGGCTGTTAGATCCGGCATCGATGCACGGTGAATCGGGCAGCAGATGAAAATCATTCTCAAAGGCGAATTGCGGATCGATATCTATATTGCCCGTGCCAACCCAGCCGCCCTGAATATTACTATAAACAACTGAAGGACTACTGCCGACGAACGCGTGAATTTCCTCTGGAACGTCGTCCCATAAAATGCAGTTGGTCAGAGTTGCATTGCTACAATAAATACCCCCACCTTCTGAAGCCGTATTTCGGGTGAAAGTACAGTTAGTCAGAATAGAGTCTTCGTAACAATAGATACCGCCCCCTTGACCATTTGCGGTGTTATAGCTAATAGCACAGTTAGTCAACTTTCCATTACCGCTCACCCCTGCGCCATTATTAGCCGAATTACCATGGATCTTGCAGTTAATCAGTATTGGGTTACTGCTATCTCGGCAATATACTCCGCCGCCGTCAAAAGCGGCCGTATTATAGCTGATTATATTGTTTATCAGTTTTGGGCTGCTGTGTGAGCAGTACACTCCTCCGCCATTATCCCAGACACGGCCGTTTGTGATCGTCAATGCCTGAACTATCGATTCCGGGCCTTCGCCCCTAAAGAAGTAGAACCCGCGACCGTCACCACCGCAGTCAATTATGCACCGCGAGGCATTAAGTGAAACGCTACGTACGGTGATAGCCTTTCCTCGGAAATCCAGGTTTTTGTTCTCTTCGCCAGTGTAAGTGCCATTGGCGATTTCCACGATGTCGCCGTTAACTGCTGCATCTATGGCGGCCTGAATTGTCGGATATTCATTTGGAACATGAATCGTGTCAGTTATGTACAACTTAACGATCACCTCACGGGGGGAGTTGGCCGCTTGTGGGTCTGTGATTTCTAGCACGGTAGTGTGCATACCATGGGTTAGCTCATCAATATCGACGCTGAGAGTTACTTCGTCTACCTCACCAGTTGATTCCCCGTTAAGGGAATCGACTGTTAGCCACGCCGAATTATTGTATATTTCCCAATAAAGTGTTTCTCCGCCACAGTTACGAAGTAGCAGTGTTTGGCTAGCTGGGTTGCTCCCTCCTTTCGCCGCCGTAAACTCCAATAACATTGGGCTTGTAGCAACTGATGGAATAGTGGGATTGAATTCATATATACCCATATCTGCCATAGCAATACCATCGCCGTTACCATCCAACGGACGCACGTTACCATCCGCATCTTCAGAAAGTGCCGTACCCTCCAAACCATTTGTCCCTGCATCAATACAGGGTGAGTTAGGTGAAATATGAAAGTCGTCGGTAAAGGTGAATTGGGGATCGGTATCTATATTTCCATTTCCGGGCCAACTACCCTGAATATTACTATAGGTTACAGAGATTTCACCGTAACTCGTACCAAGTTCATCCGGCGTATCGCCCCAGAGGATACAATTGGTCAACGTGGATACGCTACTACTGGAACAATAGACGCCACCTCCCTGAGAGGCCGTGTTTTTCGTAACCACGCAGTTAGTCAGCGTCACGTCTCCGTTGAAACAATAAACGCCGCCGCCAGGGCCTTTGGACGAATTTCTACTAATGGTACAATTGGTTAACGTGTCGTCCCCCTGGGAATAAACACCACCACCGCCGCCGTTGCTGGCAAAGTTCTCGCTGATGGTACAGTTGGAAAACGACGCATTATTAGAGCCAAAAAATCCTCCACCTTCACGGGAAGCAGTGTTTCCCTTAATTGTGCAGGTGTCCAGTACCGGGTTGCAGTTGTAGTCGCAACAAATACCTCCACCATTGTTACTCGCGGTATTCCCTATAACCATGCAATTGACTAGAGTTGGGTCACTGTGGATACCACGAATACCGCCACCATCTTTGGCCGTGTTTCCTCTGATGGTGCAGTTGTTTAGCGAGAGGCCGCATTGCCCGCTGCAGATGCCACCGCCGTAGCTGCTGGCTGAATTTTCGCTAATTATACATTCGTTTAGTATTGGTACACCGCCTGAACAGCAATACGCACCGCCACCATAACCATAATCAGCAATTGTTGAATTTCTATGGATAGTACAGGTGGTCAGTGTTGGGCTGCTGTTAGAGGAGAATATACCACCACCGTTGCCTTCGACAGAGTTTTTGCTAATTTTACAGTTATCAAATGACGCGTTGCTATTGTCGTAACAAGCGATGCCGCCGCCATTCCTTGCGGGATTACAACTAATTATACAGTTGGATATCGTCGGGGCGCTGCTACCCGTACAATATAGACCACCGCCGTCGTTTGCCGAGTTAGCGTTGATTGAGCAACTCGAAATGCTTGGGCTACTATTATCACAACAAGCGATACCGCCACCATTCCATGCGGAATTACAACTAATTACACAGTTGGTAAAGGTTGGGCTACTACCAGAACAATGAACTCCGCCGCCGTAAGCGCCACCGGGACTGTTGCTGATGACACGGCCATTTCTGATCGCGAACCCTTCGACGACTGAGGCCGGGTTTTCTTCGTTGTGAAAGTAAAACCCGCGACCATCTCCTTCGCAATCAATGATACAAAGCGAAGGATCGCCTGACTCACTACGTACGGTTATTGCTTTTCCCCTGAAATCCAGGTTTTTATTCCCGGTTCCGACATACGTACCGTCGGCAATCTCCACAACATCACTGTTTTCAGCGGCATCAATAGCAGATTGAATAGTTGCATATTGACTTGGGACAAAAATGATTTCGGCTAGAGTCGGAGGCGTGGTTAATACGAATGCCGCTACTGACGACAACCATAGCAACGTCCGTTTTTTGTCTTCCTCTATCACTTCTTGTCCTCCGAAAAACAAGTGTTACGCCATTCTATATGTTGTACATTTGCCTGGTTACACCGTTTATGCCCATACGTGTTCCTTGGTTTAAATCGCCGTCTTGAAACACGCTCGTGTTCTTAATCTGTTCATGAGAGGTATCCAATAACAACTTTTAGTAATTTGATTCTACTTAATTAAACACTTGGTTCCAAGGTATAAATCGTGTTTTGACAAGAATAACTGTCATCATAAACCAGTTAAGCTCGATAGTAGTTTTGCAGAATACGTAACTTCCCTCAATATCTCTGGACGTGACCGGGCTGACCGTGGTGTGTAAATTGCGGCACATTACCGATCCGAAATTCTGGGAGGATTTCAAGGATAAGGATAAAGAGAAGGACCCGGCGGAACTTAACCGGGCGGCCATCCGTAAACTTACCGAGCTGAAGCGGATCACCTACGAGAAGAAGATGGAGAATCCGAGCCAGTACGGGCCGTTTTCTGATCGCGTACTGGAGTTGATCAGGAAGTTTGAGCAAGGGCAGTTGGACGCGGCAGCGGTGCTTAAGGAGGCGGAGGTCACGGCCAGAGGGTTGCAGGCCGAACAGATCGCACACGTCGATTCAGGGCTCTGTGAGCGAGCGTACGGCATTTATAAGATCCTGGAGGCGTTCAAGGCGGCGGTGGCCGGTGGCGGCGGTAACGGCGACGAGAAGAAGGCAGGCGGCGAGGGTGGCCACGCCATCGATAAGTTGAAGGAACTGGCCGCCGAGATTCACGACGTGTATTATTCCGACAGTACGGCCCCTCCGGGCTGGCATATGAAGGAGCAATTGCGCAAGGAGCTGCGGGGCAAGGTCCGGCGACTGGTGCATCCTTCGGGACTGGAAAATTGGAAAGCGATTCCCACGCAGGTTGAGGAATTCGCGGTGAAGAAGTATATCAAGCTCTGATCATGCCCATTCTGACCGTTGGTAAAACCAAGATACCGTACACCATCCGCCGCAGTGACCGGGCGAAACGGAACCGGATCGTAGTCACTCCGGAAGGTGTGGAGGTGGTGGCCCCAATCGGTCGCGTTGACGATGATGTGGAGGCGTTCGTTTACAGTCGCAGGCGTTGGGTTCACGACGAGCGGGAGAAGATGCAGGAGAACATGGCCACCAGCCCCTGGCCTGAGCATTTCGTAAGCGGAGCGAAGATCCCTTATCGTGGGCGAAGGATGTTGTTGAGGGTTACGCTGGTTCTCAGCGATTGTTTCGTTACAGGTTATCGCAACGGGTTTGAAGTGAAGGTGCCGCACACGTTTCCGCCGGAAGAGCGAGATAGGGCGATCAAGCATACGCTGACTATGTGGTTAAGGCAGAGAGTGAGAACGGATGCCGAAACCTTCGTCCGTCGCTACTCGAAAGGATTGGGCCAGACCCCGAAGGACGTTAGAATTAAAGATCAGAAACACATCTGGGGCAGTTGTGGTAAAGACAATATTATAAACCTCAACTGGCGCTTGATCTTCATGCCCAAAGCGATTCTGGAATACGCGGTGGTCCACGAACTGTGCCACCTGAAACACCGCAACCACTCAACACAATTCTGGGCCCAGGTGAAAACTCTGCTGCCCGACTACGAAGCAAGAAAGACCTGGCTGGAAAAACACGGCTCCGGTTTTGATCTGTAATCTCATCCGTGAAGACCGGCAACATATCACACTGATATTAGGGAAAATGCCGACATGATGATTCGCTTTCGCTTCCGACGGCAGAGTTTTCCCGTAAGCAGTGACTACGAGAACTGTCCAGAAGGATTTTCTCCGAGCGGGTTTGGCTCACGAAGAAATCGTGACCGATGAGCAGGGGCAGCCAGTTATGATCGGTAAAGGCCGGTGGCGACGCCCGAAGGTGAGGATTACATCAGAGGACGCTGACGGCAAGGTAATCGACCTGCATGCGATGCGAGCCACGCTGGGGACGGCCCTGGTTCGTGCGGGTGTTGCTCCGCAGATTGCCCAGCGAATCATGCGACATTCGGATTATCGTACTACCCAGAAGCACTACACGGTTCTGGGGCTGGCCGATACCTCCAAGGCAATCGACCAATTACCAACGGTCGGAATAACCGCCCAGCAGGCAGCAACGGGTACTTGTGACGTCCCACGGGCCGGGGAGACTTCCTCTGCGGCTCAGCAATGCCCTCACCTTAATCCACGACAGTTGCAGCGAGAAACGGTGCGAAATGGTTCTAAACCTTGCGTAAACGGGAGTATTGGACCATGTAAGAGCAGTGGCACGAAAACCCTGCAAAACAAGGGTAAAAGCGGCCAGATGCGGCCTGAAACGAAGGGGTACAAAAAAGCGGGCGAAGGGATTCGAACCCTCGACGTCCAGCTTGGGAACTGTTGACGATTTGGCTTTAACCACTATGCTGGTAAACGCTTATGGGCTTTTTCGCTCTAACCGATACGAATCCTTGCACGTTGTTATCGAGTTCGTTTTTTATATTAATACGGTTTAGTGATAACTCGAAACTTCCGCTTTTTATTCAAGATTGCACTGGTACCTGGAGCAGTTCAAAAACGTATTGAGCACTCCAATGCCAATCAATATTTTCGATAGTCACCTTTGCTGCGACTACTTCGGTACATTCGATATGCAAGTCCCTTTGAACCGTACTCGGGTCGATGTTGATACATTTCCAAGTCCTCCCGTAGCCGTTTCAAGTCCTCATTAACCTCGTCAGTTACCAAGCCCTCTGATTTCAACTTTTCGATCTCCTCCTCGACAAACTGTCGCGCTTCTTCGTAGTGTCCATTATCGAGTAGTGCGATCACGCGTTTACGAATCTCGTTTACCTTGCAAAAAGTAGTTGCCACTTGAATTTCCGGATCAGGATCTACTTGTGCATTTTCAGGTTCGACGATATTTACTTCCACCGGAAATTCGACTCGGTGATGTTCGACCGGCTCAACTACTCTATCGAGCATAATTGTCACATCACCCACGCGCTGAGGACCTAGTTTCGAAATACCTGGGATATGGAACTCGGCCATAACTTCCCGTAATTCCTCTCCAAACAAATCCCCGGCCCGTATTCGTATCCCGTTTTCAATCGGCTCAGCTGGATAATCGTTCAGTACCGACAAGAACTGAACAGGGTGGTGGCCCCTGATTTCAAGCGTCAGGTTTTGCCCTACAACAGACAGTAATTCGGTTAATTCCTCTGCAAACGCGGCGGGGGCATCGTCAGGATTTTCGATAAAGTAGAAAGCACCTCCGCCATCATCCGCCAGGTGAGAAAGCAGGTTTTCATTGAAGTCGGCTCCGAATCCCATTGCCGTCGTAGATACATTCTGTTCACGATTTTGCCGGGCAATCGCACACAGGTTCTGGTCATCTATGATTCCCCTGTTAGCCAATCCGTCAGTGAGCAACAGGACCCGGTTGATCGCACCGTCTGAGATTCCACTAGTTACGTGTCGCAGGCCTTCCATCCACCCTCCCGACAAGTTCGTGGCTGATCGAGCGGAAATGCGTCTGATAGCCGTCCGAATTCGATCCTTGTTTTTAACCAAGGCAGGTTGAACAATCGTTTCCACAATGTCATCGAAAATGACTACTGACAAACGATCTTTGGGAGTTAAATGATCTACCAGCTGGCAAGCCGCGGTTCGTAAATACTCGATTTTTTCCCCGCCCATGGAACCACTTCTATCCAGAACCAGGCCAAGGTTAAACGGCTTACGCTCTACCGCTGTGGGCGACGGCGGTGCCTTGGCCCGTACCATCAGAGTTAATTTTTGCTCACGCTCGATTACGATATTCGAGAAGTTGAAGTTGTTCGTTACCTGCATATGTTTCTCCTTATATCGCCTCGCAGTTCGTCAAGAACCAGGACGCGTTGTTTAGCAAAGTGGTAAAGTTTAAAGGTCGCCAGCCCATTCAGAAATTTTCCCTTATGTATTCTATGGTTGGTAAAGTGTCCGCTCCATCGCTCAGACCTTCTGCCTGTAATACGTGAATAAGGATTTTTTCCGAGAATCCGCTCACCAGGTTTACAGCTGTCGCATTTGCTGGAACCACGGCCTGACCGTAACCAACCAGGTCTATACTGTGCAGCCAGACGTTCTTGTTAATTGCCTTACGGTACTTGTAGTATTCGGGGGCTAACTCCCTCTCAGAGCAATAGTGAGAGTTCCAACACTGCATATCTGACAGCAGGATGACCCGGTCTACTTTGATTCGCTGTTCACGCAATTTCTGGAAAATCCGGTAGCCGTTAGTAGCGTAGCCACAGGTATCGGCACACTCTACGCGTTGCATATTGGTGATCACATCGTCGTGACGCCGCAGATTAACCTCGGCAACGTCAGTGCCAAATGCCCATACCAGCGGCCGCTCGCAAGCCTTGGCTGCCATCACACACAACAGGTTCGCGGCGTCGGCTGCCGACACCAGACTGTTGCGGCTTACCGCCTGTTGCATCGAGCCGCTGTTGTCAGCCGCTATCAGGGTGGTACCCGGAATGCGAGGGATTGATTTACAGGCCTCAAGCATCGCCCGGTTTAGAGCTTCCAGCAATCGGTCCTTACTATCACTATCGACGTTTTCCGATAGAGACGAGCGATAACGAGTACCCCAGTAAACTCTAAAGGGACTGACAGAGTGATTTTCAGTGATCGATCGGTAGGCGCTAAGGAACCTGAACGGCA
This sequence comes from Phycisphaerae bacterium, assembly GCA_963667855.2. Lineage (GTDB taxonomy): Bacteria > Planctomycetota > Phycisphaerae > UBA1845 > UBA1845. The sequence continues at coordinate 89,311 of CAXXKI010000013.1, forward strand.
GTTGCTTACTGGTGGTAACGTTTTCCTCGATATGCCGAGCCGCTTTTTCCACCAAGTCGAATCGAACATGTGCGTTCAGGATATTACGAAGGTTTCTCAACAATGCCATATAGCCGATAAGTTTTTCTTCAAGAATGAACTCCCAGACTTCACGCTTGTTGCCAAACTGGCTCAGCAGCACCTCCCAGGTTGCTTTCGCCTTACGTGCAAGAAACCGGGCCTGCTCATCGAAGTAGTGCAATTGAGCTAAATCCTTACGGGCAGCGATCAGAGGCGTGGCAAACCTGTTTACCACCTTGCGGTTTACCAGGTACTCGAAAACAGGTTGACTCAATGCCCGGTTCTTTCCTCGATCGATCATTAACAAGACGTCTGCAAAGGTCGGATGATTGCGAGTATCGTAACGGAGCAGATCAAATTCGCTGAATTTTCCGAAGGCATCGGCCAACCCTCGTTTAAGGGAATTTGGTAAAGGACGCCCGAACAAGTGCATGTACGCGGCAAAAACCTGTCGCAACTCGTCGGCCCGGCAGATTATCTTCGAGCAGTATTCTCTGACGAACGGTTTTGTCTTTACCTGTGATGCCGCAATTGCTAAAAGAACACAGGGAGTTGTACGAATGTTCATTTCCCGCCGAAGCCAGTGACCAATAGCCAGCACATCACGCGGGTGCTTGCTTCTGGCAACAGCTATTGCGGAGCTGAGTAATTCGCGACTGCGTAGAAAAAGGTTGTCTGTATTGTGTTTTTTAAACCCGGCATTTTGCAGATGGTGATTGATTTTTGCAGAATGCTCCAAGTCCTTCAGTGAACCAGTCTCGGAATAATAGGTGGGTTCCTCGAGAAGCCCCACGCTCATAGTAATCATTTTTACGGCGGCATTCGGTTCGTCGTAACCCAGCCCTTTCGCCAAGTTTTCGCAGGCGTCCGGATGAGCCCGGAGTTTATCTATAGCGCCTCTGGATTTGCGTACAACCCCTAATTGTGCCATTTCTTTCTGCTCCCCTCTCATTGGACCGGGAATCGAGTAATTGGCAACTGGATTACGATTCGAACATACCCCCGAACCAGTTGCTACTCGCACCAATCCGTCTTCTTCCACTTTCTGCCATTAACCCCAATAAAACCTCTTATTATGTTTCTTCAGAGCCAGGATTCATAAGAATTCCGAGAACAAACACTGCGAGAATAGCCAATTCGGGTTTCGCGTTGGGGGGATGAAGTATCCCGAATTTGCACTGCGCAGTTAAATTCGTTTACGGGTCTTACGAGTACAGTGTTTTCTCAGGCAGCTCTGGTTCTTCACCTCCTTTCCCCGGGGTTGTTCTTGCGCCCGTTACAGCATGATATGGTATGTGCATAATGCTGTATTACCGTTTTCTGCAAAGGGAGGAGCAGTCCGGAATGGCACTGCCGTCGCCAAGTTCTGATATTTCAGGCAGTTATGGTTTTTCTAATTCTCTTTTCAATACTTCCCTTGGTTTTTGCATTAGAGGATACCTGTGTCGTCGGCGTTTCAATACCCGCGGTTCCATCCGGCCGGGCCGGTTTCCCACTTCGTTCGAAGCTATCTGTACAAGCATCGCGTTCCTCATTGCCTCCGGGTTAGTGATTGTTTTAGTTGACCAGAGTATCCATGAAGACAGAATATTCTGACAGGCACCGGTGAAACTCAAGCGGCGCGGCTGCTTATCGTGTTTCATCGCGGCTACGACTATTACCCGTCGAACAAGATTATATGCCAGAAGTGTTACCCATAACTCTCTTAAAATCATCTCCGGCGTTTTACAGCGAAGGTGGTCCAGACTGAGCGGATGTTTGATCAAGCGAATATCCAACTCCACATTCCAGCGGTGGCCGTACAACTCCGAGATGTCGTTTTTGGAATACGATTCCGCGTCGGTAAGAGTGGTAACCACAACTATGGATTCCACCCTGCTTGATTGTGGTATCTCAAATCTCAGTTCACGCAAGGTGATTGTTTCCGGTATCTGGGAATAAACTTCATCGGTCATCCACTTTGGACATTGGGGGCGCTGCCAAGTAATCAAATGGTCATCCTTGCCCAGGCTTGTACCCAGGTGAAAATCAATAGTTCGACGCTGATGAACTCTCGCACAAACATCTATTCCTCGAAGGGATAATAATCCCAGCATCATGTACGAGCAGAAAAACCTGTCGAAGACGGCCACATCACCTTCATCGAAAACTTCGATTATGTCCCGCAACAAGGCTAATTCGCTGGTTGCCTTTCCCACGTAGGGACCAACAGCCAGATCGCACACGCTTGCAGTGGCCAGCGAAACCACCGCACAGGCCCGGGCAATTGGTAAACCAACACCGGGTATCTGTGAGGGATTTTGCGGAAACACCGCCTGGTTTTCGGGAGTATCGGGCATGGTAAAGGTGAATCCGTCCACGAGCTTCGCGTGGTGGCCTTTCCATAGCCAGTTCCGATTGCATTTGTCTTCCATCCGCTTGGCCGATTCAGTCACCAGACGACGCAAAGCGGGGAGACTAAGTTTTGCTCGAGCTCTACAGTAATCGCCGGTATCGCCTGAGGGCGGCTTGTATCCGGTTTGCATCATATACGCGGCGATGTTGTCGACCGCGGAGGTGCAGGCCGCCTCCTTGCCATCGCGCAACACCTGGGCAAGGAAAGCCCAAAGAGTGATCTCCGTGGAAAACACTTTATCTTCCGCGAATAGAGCATCTTCGTCGTCAAAAGCCTTCTTGATTGATCGAGCATCGAGAACGTCAGAGAACGGCAAGCCCGCACCGTGTAGAAAAGAATCGGCGATAATATCGAATTCGTTCTTGTGTCCCGCATTTTGCTTGTATATTTTGGACATGATAAACCCTCCTTGGCTTAATCGGCAAGCAAGCCAAGGAGGGCCAAAAACAATATCGGCCAAGGAAGGCCAAAAACATGATCGCATTTTGACGAATGCGGATCAAGAAAAAACGCGGAAAGAAAAAAGTTTCAAAATACTTCCGTTGTGCGCGATGGCTTCGCGCCCGCTTAACGAGAGCATAGATCAGGGAATACCACGGCAGTGCCATTCGGAGCAGTCCGGTTATCGCAATTTTATTAATCCAATCTTCACTCATACTTTCCTTAACATCTACAAGAGATCTTTTAACCTGGTACCGGAAAAACGAACAGTAAATGCCCGGGGAGGCCGCAGCGAGAATAATCGATACAGGCTGAGTATCTGGTTTTCACATACGCTACTGTATTGTGAAATTGGAAAGCACTGCAGGCGATTACGCCGTGTAGTGCTTTCCCGGCGGGGAGAAGTAGCCAGCATCGGCACTGCGCTGCGGTTTTTCTTTCCGGACAGATTCATCACAAACAAGCATTCCTTAGAAATAATCTCAAACCAGCGTCCGTTTTCGGGCGCACCATCTCCAGTCTCGCACCAGGCGATCCGCATGAATTCCGCGCACAAACCATCCGTATACCCCTTTGGGATTAACAGAATCGCGCGTTTTTGTAACCGAACGAATAACACCGCACCCGCAAGCCAACTTCTGATTATCTAAAATCAGAAACTACCTGCCGGGCACAGCCAATGTTCAGTTAAGCTATTTAAAGGTGAGAATTAGAGAAGCCTCAGTCGTTAACCAATGACCGCATTAGTCAACAATCGCTTCACACTGCACCTTAGCGTTTTCTAAAGGAATTTTTCATCAGGATTGCTCTCTTTCCCTCATCCATATTTCCCCACTCCCGCTTCTAATATATACCAGTATCGAGTCCTGTCAAGCACTTCTTTAGTTTTTCGGATATTGTCGCCGGGCGGGTTAAAACCAACCACTTGTGGGCGGGTTAAAATCGGCCAGTGTTAATGTTTCCTATACTTCATTCCATACACACTTTGCAAGTTCGAATCCTATGTGACTTTTCCTTTTTGGTTTTTCTTTAACAAAGAAGCTGCCGAGGCCTGCGGCTCGGGACCCTGTCGGCCGTCGCTCGCCCTGTTCGAGCGGAGCGAGTGGGCGACGGCCGATAGGGTGGGACGCAGGCTGCCTGCGGACGGGCTCCCCGAGGTTTGAGCAACGAGGCATAAATACCGGAATCATTCGGAACTATCCTCCTTTTCGGGTTTACTGGAAGGTTGTTTGTTTTTCAGTCGGTAGCTCTTGCCGGTAATCGTGATAATCTCGGCATGATGGAGGAACCGGTCAAGGATGGCAGTGGCCGACGGCACGTCGCCGATCAGTTTGCCCCAATCCTCCAGCGGCCTGTTTGAAGTCATCATCGTAGATCGCAGTTCGTATCGTCTCATGATTATCTCGAACAGGTACTCGCCCGACCGCTTGGGCAGTTGCTTCATCCCCATATCATCAACGATCAGCAGGTCTGGTTTAAGGTATCGGTTCAGCACCTTCTCCTCACCCCCGAGAGCTTCGTCATGCAGGAAGTCCCGCACCACGTCAAAGATCGATCGGTACAGCACGGTAAACCCCGACTTGATGGCATGATAGCCCAATGCCTGCACCAGGTGACTCTTTCCGGTACCCGGCGGACCAAGCAGTAGCACGTCGCGGCCCTCTCGTATAAACCGGCAGGTCGCCAGGTCGTAAACCTGTTTCTTCTTGATCGATGGGTTGAAAGCGAAGTCGAAGTCTTCCAGCGTACGCTGTTCACGGAACAATGCGGCTTTTGTCCGCCGATTCATCGATCGATCCGCTCGGACGGCCAGTTCATCCTGAAGGATCAACTCCAGGAACTCTGCATGGTTCTAACTGTGGCCAGCCGCTTCCTGCAATCGCACATCCAGTGTCTGGATCAATCCTGACAGCCGTAGTTTTTTCAATGTACTCTGTAACGTCTCGTTCATGTATATTGCTCCTGAGTAAAGGCCGTATGCACCAACTGGCTGTAGTCGGACACTGGCCTGATAATGGGATGCTCATCTATAAACTCGAATTTTTCCTGTTGATCGCCTTTGCGTTTGATCAGTTGGCGAATAGTTCGCAGTCGGTATGCCCCATGAGATAAAGCCGTTTCGCAAGCCTGTTCGATCGAATCGCCTGAATGTTTCTTGGATAAACTCAATAGCCCCAGCAAAACCCGCACACCTTCGACACCACGCTGTTCGATCATCGATTCAGCCCAACTACCTGCATGCGGACCAATGGTGCGGGCTTTGATCAGCAGTTTGACTGCACCTTGTTCCACGCCTGAACGTTTCTCCTCCAGGATATTCCGTGGCTTCTCGCTGAATTGCCCCGGTTCATGTTTAACATGATATTCGAGCTGTTCAAGGCGATGGTTGAAAATACGCACCGTATGACTGTCCCATCGTGCCCATACCGATCTGCCCACGTATTCCGGCGGTACTGAGTAGTAGGCCTTGTCCACCTCGACGTATCCGTCACGACCAACCTTACGCTTCGACTCTCTGAATGATGGGAATCTGCCAACCGGCAAGGGATTGAGTGCTTCGCGTTCATTCTCCTCAAAGCACTTCTTTACCTGCCTGCGAGTAGTGCCGTGTATACGGGTGTCGGCCACTCCTTTTTCCCAACGAAGCAGATAGAGATTCTGCTCGGCCAGACTGGCGAACTTTTTGCCCTTTAGTGCGTTGTTCTGAACATAGTCGATACCACGTTCAACTTTGCCCTTGTGTCGAGGCGTTCGTGGTTTGGTGGGAAGAATCACCGTTCCGTAATGCGTGGCGAAAGACTGGATCTTCGGATTGAGTTCCGGATCGTACCAGTCGGCCTTGGTCACTGCGGCTTTTAGATTGTCGATCACCAGCGTCTTTGGTGCACCGCCGAAGTGGATGAAGGCATTCTCCAGGCAACGGATGAAGTTTTCTGTTGTCTGGTGGTAGACTGCTTCGCTGTAAGCTTTGCGGGAATGACTTAAGACGATGCGAAATACGTAAGTCTTTCGTCGCCCGGTTTTTACGCCAATAGGTAACGGCTGATCTTTCGGAGTTACTACCCAGGCCCCAGTGCCGAAGTCTACCTGAGCTTCTTCACCTGGAGCACACTCCATTCGTCTGAACGGCAGAGGCCGGGATTTGCCAAGGCTTCGAACAAAACGCTTGACACTGTCATAGCTAACATCGGCTTCGTGTTCGTACCTCAGGTCCTGCCAGATCCGCTGGCGACTTAAACCCTGATCCAGGCTCTTAATAATAATCTCGCGGTATGGTTCGCATTGGTTGGCAGGCCCCGAATTACCCGGATCACCCAGTTCATACCCGGTGGGCGGGTTTGGCCGATTTTGAACCTCCCACCCGGCGGGCGGGTTTGGCTGGTTTTGAACATCAGAGCCGGTGGGCGGGTTTGGCTGGGTTTGAATGCTGCCGGCAGAATTGCACTCTGAATCATTCGCCCGGATTAATCGGGCGTAACGAGCCACTGTGCCCCGATCAATAGTAAGCACTCGGTCTACTACACCCTTTAAGGTTTTGCGATTTAATCCGATGGGGATCAGTGATTGAGTTTGTCAGGATTTACTGGCAGCCAACTGCTCGGTTTTCATGGCACCGGGGAGGAGGGTGGCCGGGTCGTCGCCTTGGGCGAGGCGATCGATGGTGTAGCGCAGGTATGCGAATGGGTCCAGTTCGTTCTGTTTGCAGGTGGCAACGACGGAATAGATTATCGCGGCCCGGTGACCTCCGGACTCGCTGCCGGCGAACATCCAGTTCTTTCGCCCGATCACCACGTGACGCATGGCCCGCTCCGAAGCGTTATTGTCCAAAGGCAGCGATGAATCTTCCAGAAACGCGTTTAGTGGTTTCCACTGATTGAGCATGTACGACACCGCTTTACCAACCGAACTCTTCGGTAAGACCTCCAGCGACCATGCTTCCGCACAAGTACGAATTTTATCTATCAGCGGTTTCGACTCGTCCTTACGAAGGGCCAGGTGCTCGTCTGCCCCGAAGTGTTTAACTGGAGCAGTCGTACCGGAAGCGCCTTGATCTACACCAGGATCAGTTGACTTTTCTATAGCTTCTATCGCTTTTCGTTCGACTTTGAAAAGATCCTGGATCAGCTTGAGCATCTGCCCGCAGCGTCTGCGATCATTCAGACGCGCGTCGTAATACTTCCGCCGAGCATGGGCCCAGCAACCTGCGCGTATTAAACCCTCAGACTTTACGATTTCTTCATAACCGCTATAGCCATCGGTGAGTAGTGTACCAGAGAATCCCGGCAAAAATCCGCTGGGGCCTGTCGCAGAACGCGTAGTGGTAAAATCATAGAGTACCAGACGCTGCGATTCGCAAAGATATGTCCACAGGTATCCGGTAGCCGCCTGCTTCCTGTCCGATTTCAACAGGTATGGCACTGTAGTCTCGTCTGCCTGGATCAACGAGCCGGCAAGTAACTGTTTTTTCAAGACTTCATAGATTGGCATAAGCAAGTCGGCCATGCGACCCACCCAGTCACACATAGTGGCCATGCTCACTTCCACACTGTGGCGACGAAGCATACCCTGAAGCCGGTTCAGAGGAATATGGTCGGCGTATTTACTGGTCAGCACGTGAGCCAGCAACCCCGGGCCTGCAATACCCTTATCTATGGGACGAGGTGGCATCGAGGCGATGTGTACCCCTTCTTCGCATTTACGGCATGCATACTTCGGACGGATGTGCCTGCGCAAAAACAGGCTGCCCGGATTATACTCAAGCTCTTTGGTGACTTCCTCGCCGATTTTGTGCATTTCCTTCCCGCAGCAGGGACAGTCGGTACTTTCCGGAGGATAAACGACATCTTCAGTGGGCAAGTCATCCGGCAAAGGTTTGCGGCCATGACCTTTTCGGCGGGTGTAGGTGATTTCTTCCTGCTGTGTTTCGTTTTGCAGTTGTTCCACCTGGGCAGTTAGCTCGTTAAAAAGCGATAACTGTGCAGGGTTGATCTTCTCCCCTTTACGACCGAAGAGCTTATGCTTGAGGAAAGCCAACTGCTCCTGCAGTTCCTTGATGCGATTTTCACGATCAGCCAGTTGTTCTTCCTGAACGACAACCTTCTGGTGAGTCTCCATCACCAGGTGCTTGAGAGCGTCGATGTCGTTGGGAAGTTCACTAATCGTCACGAGCGGTCATCCTTATCTGCGGTTAAGGATATCCGATTCGTATTATTATTACAAGCCGCAACTACGACTTTATTGTGAAATTCCTATGCCGTTTTGCGGGGAACGAAACGCGGACGACGCTTAGCATTACTCAGATCGATTCCCTCAAGGATCAGGACCAGTTCCGCCGCTTCAACTTCCGCCCGATGCCCTGCGCGAAGCCTGTCGAGAGACTTCAATTGGAATCGCCCCTTCTCCAGCCGCTTGTACCACAGGCACAAACCAGAACGATCCCAGAAGAGCAACTTAACCCTGTCTCGGCGACGATTGAAGAAAACAAAGAGGTGACCGGAGAGCGGATCTTCGCCGATCAATTCGCGAGTAGCCGCCGCGAGGCCATCGAACCCCTTTCGCATATCGGTTACTTCAAGGCAGATGAATACTCGGACTGATGGAGGAAGCATTAACATGGCTCGACCACCCGAATCAAACGCGATAGTGCCTGCTCATCGAAATCCTCGCTGACACGGATTGATCGTCCTGCACCGAGTACGATCTCGTAGGATGAATTGGAAACGCTGGTCGAAATCGGAACCTCGATGAACGGTAAGGTTTTACTTTTTGACGATAATCGCTCTCGTCCATTATCCGTACCGGCATCATCGGCCAGTCGCCGGATCCAGTAAGTCAGAGTATTGTAATTGAGACCACGGCGGCGACAGAATTCCGCCCGGTTTAAACCACTCGACTTCAAGGACGAAATCTTACGTCCCCAGTACTCGCGACCGCCTGACATGATGATTCTCCAAAAAACACATCATGCCAAAAAACACAACCCCACGTCCAGATGCATTTCACCGGAGGCTTACGATCAATACACAGTTCCCGGGCGATCCGTCGCTGGGACCACCCTTGCTCTAAAAGTCCTTGTATCGCTTGTATCTTGGCCATCTTGAGGTAATTCGCCATCATGATCCCCTTCGACCCACCATGGGCCAAAGAATGCCATAACACGAATCACCACCTCCTCAAGGTGGCCGATTTTCACCCGCCCATCACTGGCTGGTTTTGACGGTTCTCCCGCACTTTTGGTGAAAAGTTCTGTTTTGCCACGGATTTCCGCATTAGACGATTTGCTGGCATTGCCCGAAAACGCTTCGGGGGCGACGGTGTTTATCGCATCAATGTAAAACCATAACACATTCCCGGAAAACAGATCTCAATTAGCCCGAATACAACACACGCTGCCGGAGCAGATCGAAATTTGCCCGACCATACATCTGGCGTTTTATGAATTTCAAACGATTAACTTGCCCCTCCAACTGCCCATTGTTCCACGCTGTTGTGAGCCCGGCGTTCACAGCGTCGAAGTCCGATTTTAATCCCGTGGCGAACCTCTTTAATTCCTTTGGTGAGGTAGAATCCCATACACGTTGCATCCATGAATCCAGTGTCTCATCGCTCTCCTTATGCACTATATCCGAAAACTCGTGAGATAAGTCGGCGGCCTTTTGCACATCAGGAATGTGCCTGAATAGAGCGTCGATAAATTCTCGATCCTTTTCCTCCAGATCGTCGGGTTTCTTAAGCAACAGCCAGGCTGTTTTCTTAGCCGATGGCGGAGGTACTTTACGGTGTCGATACAATGAATCACTTTTGCTTCTAGCCCAGTTGGCCACACGACGGCGAACGCTGCAATAAGAACCGGTAAACCCCATAGCTTCTAATTCCCGTGCGAGTTGAGCAGCATTCTGGCAACCTTCATTCCAGCGTTTCAATAAGTAGTCAGTGAATTCGTCTGTCTTGCTGGCATATTGACGTGTTGCTCGTTCTAGACACTCTCCAGCCCGAATGTATTTCCCCACGGTGTCCCGATGAATATTCAGACATCGGGCGATTGCACGGTACGACTTTCCCTGCCGGTTTAACTCAATAACTCTCTCATACCTTTCAATCCGTCGTTTTCGGCCAATATCACGTATCGTTGTTTTACGAGGTAATCGGTCGGTACGAATACTATTCGAAGTTTCACCATCCGATTTCGTCGTTGGCGGTCCGCGACCAGTGGCATCCTGCATGGCCAATGCCATTTGTGGATAATGATGTTCCAGCATTCTCGATAGTGCTTTCCGTAAATTCTGGATCAGATGAAACCGGTCAGCAACCTGTGTTGCTTGGGGTGCTCCCTGGGAAACACCTTCAGAATAACAATGGGCACGATCTCGGGTGACGACTTCGATTTCCGGATGTTGACGAAACCAGGCAGCCACGGTTTCCGGTTCTCGATCATCCAAAACATCGATAGGCCGATGCTGTTCGAGATCACAAATCAGAGTTCCATATCTCAGCCCTTTACGCATGGCCCAATCATCGACACCGACTATACGCAAGGTCGATGGTGTGGAAACTGGCGTTTTCCTGATCGTGCGTAACAGAGTATCGGCACTGGTCGGCATTCCCAGGCGATTGGCCAATCGCGAACCCGCTTCGCCGCCACAGGTAAAAGCGATATTAGCGAGCGTATCGACCAGCCGGACGGTTTTTCGTGCATAAGCTGTCGCGACCTCCCGCAACCGAGCTACGAAAATTCGTCGCGCACAACCCGGAAAATCGCAGAAATACTTCTTCGAAAGCAGGTTTAACCGCACGGCCCGACCCTGCCAGGGTAAATCGCTCAGTTGCCGTTTATACCGGCTATGTTCTCGTGAAGACAAACGCCCGCAAAGGGGGCAAATACCCTGCGGTGCCATCGACTCGACGGTTATCGTGATGACATCCGGCTCAATACTGATCTGCTGGCAGCGAAGCGTGTCGGGCTGCGGCAGATGTGGATTTACCATCTGAGCAGACTCCGTTCCGCGTTTCCAGGTCCATCCTTGGACCTACGCCACGCAGTCTACCGCTCAACCCGGCCTATTTCACGCTTTCACCAAAAGTGCGGGAGAACCGTTTTAACCCGCCCGGTGACATAAAAGCGATATTAGCGAGCGTATCGACCAGCCGGACGGTTTTTCGTGCATAAGCTGTCGCGACCTCCCGCAACCGAGCTACGAAAATTCGTCGCGCACAACCCGGAAAATCGCAGAAATACTTTTTCGAAAGCAGGTTTAACCGCACGGCCCGACCCTGCCAGGGTAAATCGCTCAGTTGCCGTTTATACCGGCTATGTTCTCGTGAAGACAAACGCCCGCAAAGGGGGCAAATACCCTGCGATGCCATCGACTCGACGGTAACTGTGATCAAATCCGGCTCGATGCTGATCTGCTGGCAGCAAAGTGTGCGGGCTGCGACAGATATGTATTTACCATCTGGCAGACTCCGTTCCGCATTTTTATGGGCCATCCTTGGCCCCACTCTACGCAGTTTACCGCTTCGTCCGGCCTATTTCACGCTTTTCACCAAAAGTGCGGGAGAACCGTTTTGACTGCCCGCTGACAGGATATTTCTTCAATACCCCAATTGCGTATTCCTTCAGGAATTATTTCCATCTCCAGATTGGGGCACTCTACGGGCGTCAAAAAGTGGCACTTCGTACCGTTTCCCGAATTGTTGACTATTTCCGTTGGTTTATTGCGTAAACCATACGTTGAGTTCATCAGGTTTAAACCTCATGGATTACTGTATCGATTTGTTCGAGCAACTCGTTTGTCAACTTCTGTTAAACGCTTTTTTAGTATTCTCACCGCTGTTTGGTTTGTAGTCTATGGCCTAAATATGCGTGCAGTACTTCGTTTGTATTAGGGATACATCGGAATTCAGTCGTTGTTCAGTTTCACGTTATCGAGATAGGCGACGTTTCCCCCTGAGAACTCTGCCCGGAGATAAACAGCAGTCAAAGACCCGAGCACAGAACGAAACTCGGCTTCTGTTGGAGTAGTTTCATCATGGAATTGCCATTCTTCTTCGGTCATTTGAACGGAGAAAGTTTGCCATGTCGTAGATGCTTGAGGCGGTGTCCAGTTTTCAATAACCAGGCTGGATTCAGCTCCAACAAGTATAACATCAGCTGTACTAAACGAGCCTGTTGGTTCCACTCGGATATCCCATTGCAGGGTTAAACCATAAGAAACCATGATTTCTGAGACAAAAGAAGACGGTACCTTAAAGAAGGTTGCTCCAGTCCATTCGTCATCTCATGTAAGACAACCACCGGGGTTACCGATCAAGCCTTCCCAATCAACAGGTCCAGAGGCCAATGGATTTCCACTATATGGCCCCATATCAGGGAAGCTGACAACTGACCATCCTTGAGCATCGGCATCGAACGTGAAGCCGGAAGGCTCACATTCATCAGGGATACCGTTTTCGTCAACATCTTCGCTAGTACCGCTTTCTATGTCGCATTCATCGGGGACTTCGTTGTTGTTGCAGTCGTCGTCGGTGCCGGTGGCGATTTCTATGCGGTCGTCGATCTGGTTTGCGTTGCAGTCTAGAAGCACCTCCGCCACAACGCGGAATCCGTAGCGATTGGATATTTGGTTTATGTCGCCTGCGGTATCCCTGTAGACTGAATCCCAGAAGTCTCCTTTCCGCCAGGAGCCACCCCGTCTGGTTCGCTCTCCCGTGCCGGGTCGCGGGCTGCCGTCCGTGGGGGCGCCATTGTAGGTTGAACTCCACGCATCGGAGCAGAATTCCCAGACGTTTCCGTAGACGTCGTAGAGGCCGTAGGGGTTGGGCAGACCCTGCTTGACCGCACGCGTTGGTCCGTCGGATTTGTCGTACCAGGCGTATTGGTCAAGAGTGCCGGGGGCCGTGAAGAACCGATCGCCGGGCTGTCCGCCGCGGCAGGCGTATTCCCACTCGGCCTCGCTGGGCATGCGGACTGTGAGGCCGGTGATAGTCGATACCTGATCGCAGAAGTTGACACATTGCGTGTATGTGGCGCTGTCGACCGGCTGTTGGAGATCGCCGGTCCAGTGTGCGGGGTTGTCGCCCATCACGGCCAGCCACTGCTCCTGGGTGACTTCGGCGTTGCCGATGAAGTAGTCGTAGCCGATTGTTACATCGTGGATAGGCTGGCTGGCCGTGTACGTCGCTGAGCCCATGCTGAACGTTCCGCCCTCGATGCGGACAAGCGTCATGGACACACCGCCGCCGAGATCGATAACTAGCTCTCCAGCCGGAGCCTCGCATTCGTCGGGTATGCCGTTGCCGTCGGCATCTTCGCTGTGGCCGTCGCGAATGTCGCATTCGTCGGGAACGCCGTTGTCGTTACAGTCGGCGGCGCTACCGCTGGCCAACTCATCCTCATCCGAGATCCCGTTGGTGTTGCAGTCCGGCAGGCATTGGTAGTTGTCTTCGTCGCAGACTTCGTTCCACATGCACGGCGGAATACCGGTTGTGCAGGTGCCAGCATGGCAGGTTTCGTCGCCGTTACAATAGTCTTCGTCGTCGCAATCAGTATCGCTCCAGCAAGTGGGTAGCGATGTCGGAAGCAGCGTTTGGATTGCGGCGAAATCATACAGGTCTACATCACCGTCACTATCGACGTCAGCAACTTGACAATCGCCCCTTAGAGCATACTCAGGATCAGGCCCGGTCATACAGTCCAGGATGGCCATGAAGTATACCACGCTGACATGCGTCGTGGCCTGGCTGCTGTTCGGCGATGGCTCCCTGTCCGTCGCAACAAGCCTAAGCGTGTACGTGCCGGGCGCTAATCCAACAGTGTTCCATTCGGCGAGAACGTCGGCAAATACAGGCGCTTCACTCTCACGTAAGAGGAACCATGTATCCGGACTATATCCCATTCCGTATTCGAGATGATAGTTCTCAAGATTGGCGTCCCATGAAGTCCCAGTAATCCGGACCATGCCGAAGACACCTGCGCCTTCCTCCGGCGAAATGAGTTGGACCATTGGCGAAGTCGAGTCTGGTTCGGTCGTGAATGAGAGGGCGTACGATTCGGCCATCCGATTCCCGTTCTGATCCCGAATGCCAGTGGGGCCGCCCGAAAGCACTAACGTATAGATTTCCGAGTTAGCAAGATCGGTCGACGGCGTGAACGTGACCCGTTCGCCATAAGCTACGACACCTGGCACGTCGTTGTTGCTTGAATCCGAGAGAGTCACTGTGTTCTGTGTAACGGTGCCGGCGTCGAGCTCGACATTGAACTCGACTTCTATGACTGGGCGAACTGAGACATCCACCGCGTCCTGATCGGGCGTTGTAGATATCACCATCGGCGCATGTGGGATGATACTGATCTGGATGGTAGTAGACTCGGTCGACTCGGGAGAGTTGTCCGCGTCCGTCGCCGTAACAACCACGGTGTGGTTTCCGGCATCTAATGGTCCAAGGACGACATGGTAGGACCCCGAAGCGGGGTGAGTAACACCGTCAAGGACGCACGATGTCTCTGAGATTCCGGCCTCGTCGTGAGCTTCCCACGACACGAATATCGTCTCATCATCTTCGAGCAGGCTGTTGCCATCACCATTGTCCTCTGCTACGGTGATGTTGCTTATCTCAGGCCCCTCACAATCATCGTCGTGTACATCGATTGTCGTACACGCGATGTTGTCGAGCATTTTTATGTCCCCTACGGTTTCGACCGAGACACATAGTGTGTGCGCCATGGACTCCGGAGGGCATAGCCCTTCAGTTGGCTGCCAATCTTGCTGAACGGTTGCCTCCGCACCGGACGCAATAGTTCCGAGTGATTGAGGACTACCTATCTCGACGCCACCACTCTCCGGATGGCCGTGATAGAATGCAGCGATCACATCGGAGGCATCGCCGCTGCCGGTATTGCGCACCAGAGCGGTAACCTCAATAAGGTCGTCCTCGGAGGGGGTGGACGGCTGTGTGGTCATGTTGGCTGGTGATACGCCAATGTCCGGATTATGTGCGTAGGCGATTATGTTGATGTCTTCGCTACCAACCAGAATTTCGGGCAAAGGCGTGGCATTTGTGTCCAAGATTGCCACTGCATACGCTTCGTACGGAACGTCTCCGGGAGGGCTCCCCCATTCGACGACATGGCTGTTGTCTGCCAGCGTACGATAGACGACAAGATTCGGGTTGGGACCACCGCCATCCATCCCGACGACAATCTCTTTCTCTCCGTCGTTATTCACGTCGGCGGTCACTACGCTCAATCCGTTTCGTCCTCCCGGAAGTAAGTAGTTTTCGGGGTTGGACTCATTCCAGACATTGTTCCCTTGTGACTCTAGAACAAACAAGTAGTCCTCTTCCGAAACATAGATGATCTCGTTCAGCGAATCACCATCCGTATCAGCAACTGTGATGTCCACATAGGGTGAGAAGCTGCCTGCGAGGTAGGTGCCGTTCGCGTAGTCCAGCCGTTTGATATACGAGTTGTTGCCAACGGATTCGTAGAGCATTATTTGCTCGTCCGCTGTTGCCCACAGGATTTCGGGATGGCCGTCTCCATCGGAGTCGGCAACTGTGATTGCATACGGTACCGTTGGGTCTGAGAATGGGTTTGGAGGATTGAGAATATCAGGGCTGGTCCAACGGTGAACGAAACCTCCGCCGCTATACTCGTACACCTGAACAGCAGATGTTGCGCCCTGCCGGTAGTCACGGCCAACGATGATCTCCAGTAAGCCGTCCCCGTCTGAATCTCCCACCTCTATGCCGGTGAGCATGGAATTCTGACTTACCGGAGTCCCTCGAATGGTCCACGAGTCATTGTCAACAGCCTCGAACCATGTGACCTTCCATGGATAATCATTATCGTCCGGACCGGAGCTTGAGAGCACACAAATATCGGTGTAGCCATCGCCATCGAAATCTCCGGTTGCGAGACCGGCATTCTCCGGAACATATCCCAGGTCAGGGCTCTCATATCGGAGTTCGAACGTGTCGTCCGCAACCAGTTCAAGAACATATAGACGACCAGAGTAGTCGACGCCGCCAACCTCCCCGCCACTGGTGGCCGAAATAATCTCGGCCATACCATCGTTGTCGGTGTCGCCTACAGCCAGGTTACTGTACGATCCGTGATAGCCATGATGGGTCCAGGGGATACCCGCGATCCGAGCGTACGCACTTGTCGTTCCACCACAATAAGCCGTTCCTGTTATCTGAAATACTCTAGTTGCATGCCCGTGGGCCGCCGGATCCGACACGAACGTAACAGTACGGGCAACAGCGCCATCGGGAATCGACGACGTGTCCACAGAGATTTCGCACACGTGCGATGAACCGGCAGGAACGACCAACGGAGTAGTCACGTTTACGGACGTGTCCGGATCGCTCGTTTGGATCGACGACACGACTAGATCGGCACTTCCTGGGTTTATGATGGTTACGTTGTGGAGGACCGGGCCGTCGTCTTGACACACCACACAGAAGTCATAGCTGTAAGAGGACAGATTCATGTAGGAGGCGGACGTAATCTCAATCGGAAACTCGACAGTCTGTACCAGATCCCCCTCGCATCCGTAGTAAACGTCCATGACAGCCGTGAATGACCCACTGCATGACGACGGGATGTCGCCCGTATCGAAGTCAAAGTGGTTTACCTCGGTCTGTCCTGGGTTGATCGTAGGATACGATTCACTGACATCTCCGAAGAGCGGAACACCGCATGCCGTGATCTGACGAATCACGCCTTGCGGTTCGATACATGCTGCGTTGCCGTCGTTACGCAAATGCACGAAGAACCCAGCGCGTTCGCCGCTTTCCAGTACACCATCCCCATCGCCTTGTTCAGAGTCGTCGATCACAACCTCGTCCACTTGCAGTTGCGGTCCAACAGTACCCGGTTGATGCACAGTAACGTGCAGAGTCTCGTACTCGATGTACTTCGGACCGGTAGCGTTGCCGGTTCTGTATTCGATTCGCAACGTGAACGTGATCTGGTCGCTAAAAGACGGCGTCGTTGTGAACTCAAACTCTCCGTATCCCCACGAGATTCCGTTGTGGATCGTGATGTTCGGGTAGATGACATAGTCGTCCGTGATCGTTACGCCCGGCGTATTCGTACTCAGGTATCCTCGTATCGAGTAGGCAGGCTCATGTGATATCTTCCCAAGGAGAACACTCATTTCTCCGGTTTCGCCACTCTCCAATATTCCATCAGCATCCGACTCTGGGTTGTCATCGTCCACCTCGTGTTTGAGAATCTCCCAAGTGTCGTTCGTCTCCTCGGGGTGATGCACCTGCACCGTTCCCGTGCTGTAATAGTTGACCGGTGGGTTGCACTCATCTGTGATCCATGCACAGATGTAGTAGGAACCGTTCGGCATGGATGATGTATCCCAGGTGTAAAAATCGTCGCCACTCTGATCATCCTCGGAAATCGGTTCTGGGTTGATACGTTGCGACGGATAGTCGTTGTTGTTCACGTCTGCGTCCATGTCCCAGAACAACTCTACGATCGCGTTGCTGTCCGGATCGGAATCAATCCACCGAATCAGATAGGCTGCATCAGCGGGCCCCTCGTTTGGGTATGCCGGTGATACGATGTGAATCACAGGTGCAACGTTCTGCACGCACGGCGACTCGACCACCTGCACCTCAGTTGCAAGAGAACTCTGCG
Source organism: Phycisphaerae bacterium (assembly GCA_963667855.2). Lineage (GTDB taxonomy): Bacteria > Planctomycetota > Phycisphaerae > UBA1845 > UBA1845. Next base: position 106,863 of record CAXXKI010000013.1, read on the forward strand.
CACCACTTAGATCCGTCGCCGTTACCTGGACTATGTGGTTTCCCAAGCATTCAGCATTGGCATCCCACGTAACGCCATACAGATTTCCCGCTAGAGGCGACAAGGGTATCGGATCGCCGTTATCAACCCGCAATCGGACGGTGAGGGGGGGCGTGCCTCCTACGACGGAGGCTTTGACCATGACATATCCAAACACACAAGGTGGACTCACTGTCGTATCCACGGGTGAAAAATCAACAGTGGCAATACTTGGTGCGACCCCCGCTTCCGTTAAGCCCGACATTACTATCGAGAAGCCCTGCGAGCCATCCATAAGCGATGGTCCTTTGTGACTGACTCTTATTCTATACTCTCCTTCACCTGGAAACGGAATCAATACCTGCTCTACATTGTCCCGATCATTGTCGCGGCGCTCAGCTTGAGCTTCCGGCGTTCCCTGCTCAAGCGCCCAAGGAAAATGGTCTGTTCCGTCAGGATCTGTAATGCGCAAGTCCAGGTCGTTTCTCAGCATCCGATCCGGAGGATCCAGGGAAAGCTCTACCGGCTCTCCGGGAGGATCGGTCCAGCAAATCGTTACCTTGATCGGTCCGGCGCCAGCGTACCTCAAGACCTGCTCAACGGATCCTGCCTGCGGCAGATTCAATTCTTGCATAGCAGTTGGGTTTACGGAGTCTTCAGTGATGTGGTTCGCTGCATTCATTGTGTTCAGGAGTCCCCATCCATATTGGTAATCGGGGCCATCATGGGGTCCGCATTCATCTGCCGTATGTATCGTCAGCGCCTTCAGCGTTGCGGAGGTCATATCAGATCCTCCGTGAGAAGCTCGCCAATGTTGTATTAAGAGCGCCAACGATCCTGTCGTACACGGTGCCGCCATAGAGGTACCACTCATCCTGTTATAGCTGGAATCACTTTCCTCGAGAGGGGCTGAACCAGGGAGATACGCGACTGGTGAATACAGCGAAACTCCGTCCGCAACGATGTCGGGTTTTATCCGGCCATCATCTGTAGGCCCCCAAGAACTGAAACTTGACATGGTGACATCGTTGGGCGAATTGTACCCTCCTGCCACAACATCTACAGCCCCAACGGTGAGGATGTTCTTTGCGCACGCTTTCTCGCCCAACGTATCGTAACCACTATCTCCACCATCTGGATCTCTTGGTTCAGTACTCCATATCCAAACTCCAGACGCCGAGAGTACTTGGTGGATACCCGTATGTACGTCGTTTCTATCATTTCCTGCCGATTTGACAATCAGATAGAAGGGAGCGTTATGGGCTAATTCGTCCCACCCTCTACTTCCGTCGCCGTAAAAGCCGAAGCGAGCATCCTCTGTACTACTGATTATTGGATCGCCGTACCAACGCCAGGAGCCATCACTGTTCTCCTCCCAGCCACGAATGTATCCATAGGAATGATTCGACAATCGCGCCACAACTGCAACACTCAACATCTCAGGCGAATCAGCTTCCCAGTCATACGCCTGCAATGACGCATTGGGGGCCATCCCGTGAGCCGCGACATCCTCGCCGGATGCAACAAGCGTTCCCGCCACGTGCGTACTATGATCCGATGGATCAGGCGTAGTATTATCCGCCCATGTGATTCGGCTTCCGAATTCCTGATGTGTAGATTGAACCCCTCCACCATCCCACTCATAGACAGTGACGCTTGATCCATCCAAGCTCAAGCCACTGACCCCGCCGCCCCAAAGTTCGTCTGTCGAGACCGAATCAGCTGCCGCGACATTGTGTGTCATGTAGTAGTAAGGCCAACCGTCACGCATGTACATTAGTTCAACCACGGCTCCATCGGCAGACTGCAAACGGAGCGGATATCCGCGTTCCAAAGCCCAGTCCATTGCTGCGGCTCGCTCTCTCGCAAAGCGATTTCGCTCTTCGTTGATTTGTTGCTGGAGAGCCCGCATATTGGTTTGCGGAGAACCTCCGTGGGCAGATATTACCATGAGCGTGCAGAAAGCTAATGATGCACAGCGGCAAACGGTAGCTGAAAGCTGGAATTGCATGCGATAATCTCCAATGGTCGATGGCGTCGTGAACAATTCATAGGAGCGTGAGAACGGCCGCACGATCCCAGTGTCATGTACATGGTTCGCACATAAATGTGTTACAAAATCGGCCCGCCCCTCCATTAGGCCAGCGATGGCTGCCTCCTTCACTTTATGATTCGCCTGACGTTTACATCAATCACTCGCTACGACCAACCGGTCGGCGGAGGAACGAAGCCCATCAAGTTTAGTAAGTTGGCTTCTCGCCTCGCAATACGGTCATATTGATGTACATATCTTCGTGTTCTCTTTGCATTCGCGTCATCCGAACATACGGCGGAAGACTAGAAACACTCTCACCGACAGGCCTACTCGGTCTTTCACCTTCAATCGCTCGAAGAGCAGGCGGAAGTGCATCCTTACGGTGCAGATACTCAAGTTCATCTCTTGCCCGTGAAATATTCTGGACATTCTATCCTATCACCTGTTTATGATTCCATACGTCCGTATTGACGTATGCGCTTGTCAGGTTTCTTTTGCATCAGTATTTCCGATCAAATTGCGATAAACCATAAATACGTGGACAGCCAAACCAATACGGCTTTTAACCGACAGTCGTTTGAACAGCAGGCGGAAGTGCATTCGCACCGTCGCCACAGCCAGACTCATTTCTTCAGCGATCTCTTCCGTTGTTAAACCTGCCAGCATTAATCGGATTGCCTCTGATTGCTGTGGTGGAATATGCAACCTGTCAACTATTTCAGTCCATTCTTGCCGGTTAAACAATGCCGGAAGCTTTTGTAGTTCTACGTCGCTCATCAGAATCGCACCATGTCTCCTTTGTCATACGAGGAGGCCCGACTGAAGAATGTCGTTTGGTCTCTATAGTAGAAACGATGGCGGCGTTGTGGATCTTTCTGTTTCTTTGTTTTTTTTTAGAGAGGTGTAACTTCCAGGCTTTGGAAATGGGCAATCGTACTGTGCACGAACAGACCGATGCGGCCTGTTCTAAGAAAGTCATCTTCGGAATCCATAGCGTTGATTACCATGTTATCGTCGATCAATACCTGCAAGCGGGGTCCCATGGCTTTTATTGTCAGAAGGAAGCCCTCTTCTTTAAACGCGTCGAAACCAATGGGGGGATAAGTTCGCTCGGCAAGATGAACTATACTTGATGCATCGGACTTGATCGGAAAGGGGCCATTTGTGCTATCAGGTTTATATTGTGCGTTTTTCTGCAGAAATACCTGTGGTCTTGAAGCTGAGGATTCATGAAAACTGAGAGCGGCTATATATGTTGCTCCGTAAACGGAGTCGAAGGGCCCGGTATCCTGCATTCTGAACGCCAATCCTACCTGGCATTCCGTTGATTGCCGAGGAAAGGGCGCACGCTTATCAGGATTTCGTTCCAGTTCAATCCTGAGTTTGGCTTCAAAATCACAGTAAGAATAACGGTCAAAACGGAGAAACTGGTAACCATCAAAAAGTTCTTTGTTGGGACTGTTGTTACATAATTCACTCGAAAACGGATTGCTTAGAATAGCCTTGGACTTAGTGCGGTCTTCAGAGTCACCAGGGGCGGCGCCTTCCCACCAGGCCCAGTGCCCTATTGACATCCAGTCATCAGATTCATAGGGGTGGCAGGGGGATGCCAGGAGGTTTCCGGCAGGAACAGGCCGAGCGGGATCGGTTGCTGGAATATACGCCGCCTGGCTCTGATGTTCAAGGAATTCGGGTAAGTCATCGGTGATGTATTCAGGTGAACATGAATACGATGATACGTGCATTCCCAATAGTCTCAGTCTAGCATGAGAATCGACAGTAGCCCCTCGAAAACAAATAAATCGCGACGGTGGAATCGGTGACTCTATCGCGAGTTTCGTTATCGTGGGACCGTCGGGAGCCGATCCAGCCGGCCATAGGGCTACCTGGTATTCCTCGCCTCCATCGTTCTTGCGGAATCTGGCCAGTCGCAGAACGTACTCGATTCCGGGCAAGGGGTGGCCATAGATCTTGCCACTCAAATCGCCTGAAACATTTTTCCCCTCTTCGTCTTTACCGGCACTATCGATGCGGCTAAGCGTAGTTAATAGTCCCAGCCCACAAGGTTGCCCCTTCAGAGTCATACGAACACCGTTGTTACCATTCGGCTCAGCCGAAACGAACATCTCGGCCGATCCCCACGGGCGAAGCGTTAGAAAGTGCAGATCCACAATGAAATACCTGGAAGCGCCGGGCAATGGCATTGTATATAACGTGTAGCCATCGAGTTCGACTTCCCCCAATGAAAGGTACGGTTCGTACTTCTGGCCGTTCTGTTCCGTTGTTTGAGCAGAGGCAGAGGGCCGGGGATTTAATTCCATAGCGGAAAAGGAAATTCCCGTTGCGTATTGCCTATGAGGAACGTACCTGCCATGAACAGAGTAAAGAACAGAGGCTGATGAGATGCAAATGGCTGAAACTATTGCCGTAAGAATTGCGCGTTGGAACGGAGAACGTCTTTCCCACCAGCGTTTTATGCGAATCCGGCGACCTGGCCGCTTGAGGGCTGATTGGATGTCAGCGGCGAAATCTTCGGCGTTTGTATATCTGGATGCCGGATCCGGGTGGCAGGCGCGGTTGAATACGCGTATTGCCAATGGGATTTTGTGTTCATCGGTGTTGAGAATTTCCGGAGGTAATACTGGAAACTCGTCAGCAGAAAGATTGGTGATGAGTTCGTAGAGAATCTTGCCGATGGCGTAGCAATCATCTGGGCGACCTTCCGGAGTCATATACGAAGGGCTGCCTGCTTGTGACGTGTTACCAGTAAGCGAAGCGACCAAACCAATGTCGGCCAGCCTTGGTTCACCGTCTACAATGAGGATGTTCTCCGGTTTTATGTCACAATGGGCGATTTCCTGGGAGTGCAGACGAATTACGGCCGACAGGAGTTTGGACGTAATCTGCAAAGCGGTAACCGGGTTTCCTCTTCTGATCGATTGGCCGTTTTGCATTAACGTGTGGAGTGTGGTGGCTATATAGTTGTCTTTGCTAGCGCCAGCGTTGTCAGCAAGGGGCATGACGTAGTAATAGGTGTTATCGGTTTCGCCTACAGTGAGAATCTGCAGAAGATGAGCGTTGTTATGGGCACATTGCTGGTATTTCTTTACACCGTCTAATTCCCGTTGAGAAAGCCTGGTATTGCGTTTGTAAATGATCTTAATGGCCCGAAAAACGCTCGTCACTCGTTCGTTGGCAAGCCAGACCTCTCCAAACGTACCTTTACCTATAGGTTTGATGAGGTCGTAGTTAGGGATAGGATCTGGACGAGATCTATCCGGACGATCCGCGTTCCCAAGCATAGCGTTTCCCCTGCCGGCCAATACTGACTTCATTCCGCAATGCGTTTTACGCAAACCCGCATATGTAAGAATATCAGACTGGCTGGCAGGCTCAAGACCTGTGTTCGGGAGTGGTAGGTGCGTGCGGTTCTATTCCGACAGACGATGTACTATCCGTGTTCGAATAGCGTTGTGGTGACGGATCCTTCGAGTTTGCTCAATCGTTCGATATCCGGCTTTAGTTGGTGACGCAGGGAAGCCGCTTCCTTGAGATCTTGCAGGAGATCGGCGTCCATCGCTATTTTATCAAGGTCAACTCCACAACGACGGCATTTTTCGATGTGTTCGGCCGCAGCGGTCATTTCGGCTTCTTCGAGAGTACCGGCTGCGAACTGTTCCAACGTTTGCGGTTTCAGGCACTTGGACATGGGCCTATCCTTCTTCTTTCATGAGCCGGTTCACGATTCTCCGGATCATAATGAGTGCACGTCTTTTGTATACAAATACGGTACCGGGCGCGATGGACAGCAAGCGGGCAACATCATCAGGTCTTTGCCCTTGTATTGCATAGAGGACGAACGCCTGGTAAACGGTGGGTACGAGGCAGGTTTTGGCCTCTTCCATCGCCCGGCTGAGCAAGTTTATCCGCCACTCTCTTTCGTATAGTTTCTCGAAGTCTTCAGCCATTTTTGTGTCGGGCTGGTTCTCATGGATCTGTACGGTTGCATATCTGTTTTTCTTTCGCCAGGCATCGATCACCTTGTTTTTAACAAGGATACCCAGCCATCCTCGAAAACTTCCCTTTGCTTTGTCGAACGGATCGTCGAAATCGCTGAAATGCCTGTGAACGGCGCAAATTGTCTCCGATATGATTTCGTCCGCGTCAGCATCACTCAGGTTGTACCGCCTGCCGATCATCAGGAGCATGGGAGTGTATGCGTGGCAAAAACGGCGCCATGCGGCTTCGTCCTTGCCACCCCTCATGCCCTTGAGAAGCGAATGTCTGGTAGTCGGACCTATCGACATCATGACTGTACTCCATTCTCCTTGATTCGCGTATTTGTTTAATAAGGAGGCTAACGCGGTACTGCCCCACATTCTTACACGCTTGTCGCTAGCCTATTCTAACAAAAAAATCCGGAATTTTTTATTTAGCCCAGTTGGCCGTATTAGGAAACTGATAGCCAACTCCGGTGAGAATGCGCGAATACGAGCGATTTGCGCAGGTTTTGGCTTGACACAAGCTTGAATTGTGTCACATCTCTTGGATGTGATTTCCATTATTCGAAACAGCCCGACTAGTTTTTCTAAAACAACAACTTTGATTGTATAATAAGAATATAGGCAAACCTTAAAGACTGGATACATACTAATTAACGTATTGAACGCAATAGGGATTACCGATAGGATGGTTTCCTATGGAGCGAACTGTACGTGGAAGGGATGAGGAGAGAGGTCTGCATTCCCTGATCGCCGCTTGGCGATAATCCGTATAAGAAAACGGTTATTGAACTTGTTTTCATAGGGCTGATTATAAACTTGAGAAGTGTACACCGTTGCGGAGCAGATATGCGGCTTAAGTTATGGCTATTCTAAAAGATGGTCAGAAGATCCGCGGAACTTATCTCGTAGAGCGCTTCCTGGGCGAAGGAGCCTTTGCTGAGGTCTACCGTGTTCAGCACCAGTTTTTGGGACGTCAGGCTTTGAAGGTTTTTAAGACGCCAGGCGAAACCGAAGATGGAGCTGCAGCTATGCTTGGTGAGGCTTTGTTGCTTTCCCGCCTTGGTCACCCGAACATCATCCGCGTCTTTGATGCCAACATACTTGAATTACCGAGTGGTACGCATGGGTTTTTCACGATGGAGTATGTTGCCGGCGGTAGCTTAGACCAGTTCTGGCGGTCGAACCGGAATTCGTTCATGCCTGTTACGGAGGCAGTTGCGATTCTCAAGCAGGTTTGCGCTGGAGTAGCTGCAGGGCATCAAGCAGAGATTCCGATTATTCACCGTGATATTAAACCGCAGAATATTATGATCGGTTACGACAGAGATGGCATGCGCGTTCGTGTCAGTGATTTCGGGCTCGCCAGGAAAGTAAATCCTCTGACACTCTTGGCAAGTTGCCAGGGGACAATTGGTTTCAAGCCGCCGGAGTCGTTCCAGAACATGGACTCATGCGCTGCTGATGTCTGGGCGTTGGGTACTACTTTCTACCTGCTACTTACGGATCAAATGCCGTTTCCGACACTCGACATGCGCACTTTGGAGAATGGCACCCGTTTTCTTACGCCGCTTCGTTACCCCAGTGAGTTGAACATAGCGGTCGACAGTAGTCTAGATCAGATAGTTGGTAGTTGCCTCGCTCACGCGACGGAAGACCGTTACCAGGATGCAGGTGCTCTCCTCGCTGACCTGGAGCGCTGGGAGCCTGCCAGAGGTGTACTGCATGAAGAAAGTATAAAGAAACGATCTGAGGGTGCAGAGACAGGCCTTATGGGTTCAAATAACTCAGCAGACCCACCGGAAATCATGGTACGGGAAGCCTTCGAATTAGCGCGTGAACCACTAACGCTCATAGAGGCAGCAGATCTGCTTGAGGAAGCCATTACGAAGGATTCAGCTTTGCGAGATCAGTACGCGTCGCGTGTCAAGCTGTGGCGTAAGGGAATAAGCATGTAGGAAAGAAAAGTTCAAATGGACTCTTTTGACCAGTATGTAGCAATGGCAGAAACGGTAATTACTCGCAGTGTCTTGGAGACAGCGACGCCGGACCTCTATCGGCAGAATGCGTTTCGTGTTCTTCAACTTCCGTTGCACGCTACTATGCACGACGTTACTCGACGCGAGAAGATGCTGGCGATGGCTCAGAAGCTGGGCATGCAAAGCGAAAATGGACGAGACGAATTGCTCCCGCTATCACCGACGCCGGATGCTGACGCCATTCGAGAGGCCAAGCATCGATTGGCTGATCCCCCAAGGAGGATTATCGAGGAGATCTTCTGGTTTTGGCCCACTGAGAATAACGGAGATACCGATCAGGGTTTACTTTTTCTACGGCAGAAACGTGTCTCTGAAGCCTTAGAGCAGTGGCTGAAAGACGAGAAGGATAGTGTATCAATAGTACCTGCCCACAATTTAGCGGTTTTATACCATGTTTTGGCTCTTGATGCTGAACAAGTGGAAACAGACAATTCATCGCTGAACAAACATCTTAAGGCTGCCGAGGTCTGTTGGCGTCGGGCGTATTGCCGCTGGCGAATTCTATTGGAAGAACCCAGATTCTGGGATCATGTCGCTGCAAGGATGGACTCTTTGGCCGATCCCAGGCTTACAGCGGAAGCTATAGAAGAGTTGAGACGGGAGTTGCCAAGGGCTCTTCTCGCTATCAGTGGGCGACTAATTCTCCGGTGTGCTGACAGGGCTTGGCACCTCCATCCGGACAACCCGCTAAACGAGTACGTAGAGCGTGCCACGCTTCATAGGGCTCTTATGGGCGAGTCTGGATTCAACGAGGCGACTGTCGACCGTACTTTGCGGCGCATTGCGGCACCTGCACGCGAGCGGATCAAGGCGACGTGTGAACAGATAGAAGCAACGGCTAGGGGCAATCCGGAGAGGTTCGCGGACAGTGCTCAAGCACTGCTCGACAGGACGCGAAGAGCTCGACGCAAACTGGATTTGCTACTCCAGGTGGGGCACCCTTCACACGACGCAGCTTTGGATGAAGTTACTGAGCTGGGTAGAAAGCTGACAGTCAGCTACTTTCACCAAACGGAAGATTGGCAAACCTGTCTTGGCCTGCTTGAGCAACTTTCATCATTGGCGGTTAATCGTGCTGCTCGCGAAGTTATCGAAGATGATCTTTCTGACGTACGTTACGTACGAGACGCGGGTGTATGTTTCTACTGTGGAGAGGGCAACGCAAAGGCGTCTGACGCAGTGGAATTCTCAATGCACCTTGTTACTGATAGGAGGCAAACGTCAAGCGGAATCGAACTTGAGTACGAACGAAACAGCGTTTCCGTGCCAAGGTGCAAGTTCTGTCGTCACTATCATATTGGTCTGCGGCAGATAGAACAGGGAGAATGGGAAACTACTATAATTGGTTTTATGATTCAAGCTTTCGGGGGCGTATCTCTTGTTCTAACCAGTATTGTTGTGTTTTTCTTAATCTTTTTCTTGCTGTCAATTGTTGGCGGTGTCGCTGGAAGCGTATTTTTTGGTGTAGTCAGTTTAGTATTAATCCCTATGTTGTATAATTATTGGAAACTTAATGCTGGAACTCCGTTTCGCATAGTCGGCAATTGGTGGAACAAAAGGACACTTCAAGGTGAGGTTGGAGAACGTCAATCATGCGGTTATGGAAAGGGGCACCCAAGAATCCAAGCCCTGCTGGAAAAGGGTTGGAAGTTCGGCGACGAACCAAAGAACTGACAGGAACGGTGAGGCTTCGCCGAACATGTAAAGCTTGGTAGCGAGCTAGCAACATTGGTTACGATAGGGTTGTGTTGAATATGACTGTTGCTGGATGCCTGAGCTCATCAATATGGTTGACGAGTATTGGAGAAACGTATGAACGTGTGTATTAAGAGAGAAATTGATGCTTAATCCAATCCGCCGTTGGCTTGGTCATACAATATCGACGGTGCGTGTTTCCTTGGAACGCGCTGAGTACATCCGCCGCAATTCCGTTTTATCCAAGGCCATACGTTTAGTTCAAAGTGAGGGTTTGGTGGTTATGCAATCAAGCGATATTAACAGAAAAGATAGAATGAGGAACGAGATAGGTCACCCACCCGACCGGGACAAACTGGTACGTCTAGTCTTGGACCTGGCTACCGGTATCTGGCGAACTCAACAGCGTATCAATTCCGCTTTAGGCGTCGAAGTTGACGGTGAGCGACGGGCAATTATGAGGCATCTTAGCTCTTGTGTGGATGCACTTACTAGTGCCGAAATCGAAGTGCGAGATCCTACTGGAGAACCTTACGTGGCAGGTATGGCTCTGAAGGTAATTGCGTTTCAACCGATGAATAATGTCAAACATGAGTTCGTAGCCGAGGTAATTAAACCTAGTATCTACCACCAAGGACACTTGGCTCAAGTGGGGGAGGTTATAGTGGGAACTCCACAAACCAACGCTGGCGAAGAGCCAATACGCGAGGATTCGTCAACTGGCGAGTCGTCTAGCCCACCGGCGAATTGCTCTGATCCGGAAGGACATGAAACAACGGTAGGGGAGATAGGCGCGGATACGCTTGGCGGTTGTAACTCTGAATGTCAGAAGGAAGTTTAGGAAGAGGTTAACATGGAACGCGCGACAATTGACTATGGAATCGACTTGGGTACGACGAACAGCGCAATCGCGTTTGCAGATGGCGTTGAGGCGAAAGTAATTCCAAATCGCGAAGGTGCATCGTTTACTCCTTCTGCGGTTTGGCTGGATCGTAAAAACAGAATGCACGTTGGGCGTTTGGCCAAGGAACGTGCGGAATCTAACCCCGAAGAATGTGCAACTGAATTCAAGCTGCGCATGGGTGATGGCGACCGTGCAGCCCGTACGTTGCGGTACACTGAGCAACCGGTGACGCCCCAAACATTATCCTCGGAGGTTTTGAAACAATTACGGGAGGATGTGCGACAAAACACGGGAGACGAGATCAATGCTGCAGTAATTACTGTTCCAGCTGCGTTTGAGCTGCCGCAGTGTGAGGCTACACGCATGGCCGGTGAGTTGGCAGGGCTGTCAGTAACTCCGTTACTTCAAGAACCAGTCGCTGCGGCGCTGGCTTATGGATTCCAGGAAGAGAGCGACAACCTTCTGTGGCTGATTTACGATTTTGGAGGCGGAACGTTCGATGCGGCTATAATCCAGGTACGGGAGGGACGCATTGAAGTGATTAATCATGCTGGTGACAACAACTTGGGCGGAAAGTTGATTGATTGGGATATTGTCAATAAACGTCTCGCCCCCCAACTCACGGCTTCCTACCGACTATCAGATTTCAACCGCGGTAATCCCCGCTGGCGCACTGCCTTTGCGAAACTCAAGCAGGAGGCAGAGAAGGCCAAGATCGAGATCTCGCGGACCGAGCAGCCGTACGATCTCTGGATTGAAAATGTCTGCAAGGACGAGAGCGGTAATACGGTCGAACTGGAAATTACTTTGGGCTCGGCAGATCTCGAAGCAATAGTCAAGCCTTACGCTACTAGGTCGGTGAATCTCTGCAAGGAGGCGCTTACTGAGAGTTCCCTTGCGCCGCGCGACCTGAATCGAGTAGTGGCCGTAGGTGGCACATCATTGTTGCCATGGCTACGTCATTCGGTTGAGCAGGAGTTGGGCATGCAGGTAGATTTCTCGTTTGATCCGATTACGATCGTTGCTCGTGGTGCAGCGATCTTCGCCGGGGGACAGAGGCTTGAGCAAAAGTCGAGAGCCAAGACTACTCCTGGCGTATTCCAGATTGAGCTTGAATACGACAGTCAGGGGGCAGATACCGAACCACCGATCGGTGGCCGTGTGGAGACGCCGGATGCCACTGCTCTTACGGGATTCTCACTACAGTTCGTCGACGTACGTACCATGTGGCAAAGTGGCAAGATCAAGTTGGGCTCCAACGGTGTGTTTATCACCAATCTGCATGCTGATCGCGGTCGCCGCTGTGAGTACGAGATTGAGTTGTTTGATCCAAAGGGTCGTCGGCTCAAGTGTGAACCGGAACGTATCGCCTACACTAACGGGTTGGTTGTGGAAGAAGTACCGTTGATACACTCGTTAGGAGTGGCAATGGCGAATAACGAAATGGATGTATTCTTGCGAAAAGGTACGCCCCTGCCCGCTCGGCATCGTTCGGTACACCAGACAGTCTCAGATGTCTGCGGTGGACAGCAAAGTACTCTCATCAATATTCCCATTGTCGAGGGTGAGAGCGCTCGTCGTGCGGATCGCAACCGCCGGATCGGCGTATTATCAATCTCGGGGAAGGACATCCGTCGTGATGTGCCGAGTGGTAGTGAAATAGAGATTACGCTCAACATAGATCCCTCGCGTAACGTGACTAGCTCCGCCTATATACCCGTAATCGATCAGGAGTTCGAGCAACCGTTGAAGCTGGAGAAGACGGTATCTAGCGTAGCTCAGTTAAGAGAAGAACTCGAGATACAGCGTCGTCGTCTTGAGGAGGTTCAGGAGACTGCCCGTGATCTCGCGGATTCCAAAGTCCAGGAAATGCTAAAGAGAATCGAGTGCGAAGCGATGGTTAGCCAAATCGAGGATCTTCTGGCTGCTGCCTCGCAGGATGAAGAATCTTTGTCACCGTGTGAGAACCGGATGCTCGACCTTATGGCAGCAATCGATTCAGCAGAAGATGCTGTGGAATGGCCAGCTATGGTGAAGAAGGCCGGCATGGTTTTGGATGAAGCCGAGAGTCTAGTGAATCGATATGGAAACCTGGAGACACAGCAGCGTTTAGACAGGTGCAAGACTGAGATTCGTGTGGCGACCCACGCCAACGATGCGGATATGCTCAGCCGACGTATCAATGATCTTCTGGCAATCGGCTTCGGCATCCTGGAACATCGTCCGGAATGGTGGGTTAATTGTTTACAGTCCCTAGAGGAGGACCTCGGTAAGATGCGAGATGCGAATCTTGCCAATCAGCTTTTCATTCAAGGGCGTCGCGCAATGGAAAACGATAATATCGAGGCGCTTAAAGCAGCAGTTAGTCAATTGATTCGCCTTCTGCCCATAGATGAGCGGGAAAAAGTTCGTGGTTGGGGCGGTAGTACGGTTCGAGCGTCCTGAAAGGAACGAGCATGAAGTCGTTTGATGACAACATGCGGTTGAATGCGCAGTGCTTCAGTCACTCTGCTTTAATCGTGATCGATCAGGCACAAACCGAGGCACGTGTGATGGGGTGGTCGCGAATTCGAAGCCCACACATGGGTATAGCAATCTTTGCTCATCCAGACAGTGATGTCAGCATATGTGCTCGCAAACACGGTGTGCGCGTGGAGAAAATTGTAAAGGAATTTCGAAATCAGTTTTTGGGTGACGAGAATCCCTTGGAGTGTGAAGAGATCTTGACAGAAAGCAAGTTCAGTGAAAACGCGTTGCAGTGCCTCAATCAGGCGACGCAGGTAGCGCTATCCCGGGGCGTAAAGCAGGTCGATGAGCGGGACATTTGGAGAGCTATTCTGATGGACCCGGGTAACTTTTTCGTCAAGACTCTCTTAGCAAACGGTATCTGGCCTTTGTGGCTGCTTCCTTATGGTTGGTAGGTGTGAGAATCATGAACAATGAGACAGGTGAAAAACATAGTTCGCGTAGTATCCGCGGGGACAGCGACTCGCTATCGAAAGGTACGGAATTCGCGGGTCATGGTTTTGGACCTCCGATCCAAGCGGATATACAGCAGAAAAGTAAATCCACCGAAGATTTCTGCATTGATGAATTAGCTGCGATCGCTGCAACTACCGATTCGTTCGCTGATGATGCGGTGGATGGGTTGCGGGAGAAGCCCCTCCTGCGAAAAGTCGACCCTGAAACTCGATTCGAAGTGTCTCAAATTATCAAATTAGCGGCTAAAACTAGACGATCGATTGGGCCGGAGGGACCGCATGATTTTGCGAACCTGCCCATTGGCATAGAGGTAGCGCATGAGCCATCACGTGTCTATGCCCGCAAGAAAGGACCGAGCGGGAATAAGTTTACTTGGGTGTACAGGACAACTGTCAGCTGCTCTTATAGCCCGGTAGCGATTATCGAATTCGGTGCGTTCGGGCTTCATGACGGTAAGTGGGTACTTAGTAACGTCGGCGGGCGAGCATTTACACAGCAACAATTTGCTGATTGGTACGGATGTCCAAATGGAGTGCTGATGCCGGGAAAGTCCTACTGTGATCCAAGCAATTGGAGTGGGAGCAGTTCGCTAAAGAGGAGTGTCAGTAAATGGTATTTCCTAGGAGTCGATAACCGTGGTGAACGGGTTAAGGGAGAAGCAGTTTGTGAACATCTACCAAAGCTTGAGTAAATGCCGACTTGCCTCTGACAATCGTACTGTTGGTTCGTTTAATTCAATCGTGACTTATCGAGGCCACTGAAAACATCCGTATTGGCGGCTGCATTATTCCGTGAAACGAGTTTTCGTTTCGACCTATTCCTATTCCCAATATGAAATATCAAGGATTAACAAATAACCTAATTACCCCACCTTAATGAATCGGCTCAGTGTATTTACTAATATGACAGCGCTACGTATCATCGAGTAAACAGAAGCGTTTTCTTCGGCTTTTATAAGATGCCTCGTTGCGCTCCTGATAGTATTCGCTACGTTCAATCATCTCCTTCCATGAATGCCAGTAGCGGTTCCATATTTTGCCGGCCAACGCGTTCGCTGCTTCGGCGACCTGCTCGAATGTTATCTTCGGATTTTTCCCCCCGAAGCCGCGTGGTGTTGTCGGCCAGGAAGTACATCACCATTCTTGAGCAAAACCAATGGCGGATCAGCCCTGTATAGGTCCGCACTTCAAAAGCTCCAAACCCCGCTTCCTGCTTGGCCCGCTCGAACCACTTTTCTATATGCCATCTGGCAAATGCCACTTTCATCAGTTTTTGCAGCGTTTCTTTTTCCGACGCGTTACTTACGAAATACTTGGTTACACTTTCCTTTACGTTGCGGGCAATGATCAGCCAATACCGCCTGTCTGTCGGTTTTGATTTATTGTTGACCTTTTTCACCAGGTGAACCCGGGCGGCCTTTATCTCCCAAACCGCAGGGCCTCGAGTCGTTTCCTTGACCGTTAAACGTCGCCATTTTTTATTGCAAAAAACAGGACTGAAACGGCATACGTTATCCACGCGTTTGGCCGCAAACGCTCCCCGTAACGAACCGTACTTCGGTAACGTGCCCCAACATCGGAAATTCGGACGAACTTCGCCGATGCCCCGTTGCCCCAAGCGATCCAGGCCGTACCAGAACTCGGGAATAGAGCCATATTCTTCGTCAAAGGTCAGATAGGAAAAACGAACACCGTTGCCTATCGCATCGGTAACCTGATCCAACGCAATCCGCCACTTGGGGCGATAGGTTACTTCGTCCGGTATACCTGCAATCCGACAGCGATCCCGATCCTGATCCCAGCTTTCCGGCAAATACAAATCGCTGGCTATCATACAGGTAAACGGATTTTCCGGATCGTTATCAGTGTACAACAAGTGTTGGCCAACTATGCAATTGTCAACTTTACCCGTTTCACCGCACCATTGGCGCTGAACGCCCGGCGTTTTATCGCCTTGTTTGTGATGACCGCTACCATCTATCACGCCGATGGCATCATCACATCCGTGTTTATCCATCACCAGTTGCCCGAGCATAGTACTTGCTCGATTGTGGTCCCACACGAACTGCGACAGAAATTCCTGCAATGTCCGTACTGGAACGCCGGCGGCCAGAGCGATCGGCTCAATGCTTTTTCGCTTCAGGTCGGCCATCAATCCCAGCAGGTACTTTTCCCAATGTTTGAAAGTGACGTTTTTTCGAAAACAACATTCAAACCGCGATAGCAGCGCAGCCAGCGCC
Source organism: Phycisphaerae bacterium (assembly GCA_963667855.2). Taxonomy (GTDB): domain Bacteria; phylum Planctomycetota; class Phycisphaerae; order UBA1845; family UBA1845. The sequence continues at coordinate 122,776 of CAXXKI010000013.1, forward strand.
GGCTGCAATGATCGAATCTGATCAGCATCCATAACTTCGCCTCCTGAAAATGACTTCCAGGAACACTATCGGGTTGAATGCGGTTAAATCTTGAGCTAATCTAGCGCTGTCGTACTAATAGACCTGCTATTGTATAACTTGCTAGAATGCAAATCTGAACTCTGTATGGGCCGGTCAAACGCAGAAATTCGAATTTACCTGGGGGGGGGAGGAAAGCAACACGCGAGAATCGCCTGTTCCCGAATTGCACCATGGGGTTGAAAACAAGGAGGTGTGTATGTCCAGAAATATTCAGAGCTTGTTGGTTATTACCGGGTTAGTGTTTGCATCGTCAACTGTGATAGCGGAATCCAGAGGAGACCTGGGTAATCAACATATCTTGGCTGCACGTGCGAAAGAGGCGACAGACCAGTCTGGTTGGCAAAGTACAAATTCTTTTGATGTCAGCGGGCAGTCAAAACGGTTCTTCCGCACTTTTGGTGAAAAGCGTGAAATAGGCCGGGGTAAGCGGTAAACTGGCTGGCCAGTTGGATGATTCTTTGGGTTAACCGATCTTCATCGTCCCGAGCCTTTGGGCAGTGACGTTGTGTAGATCGAGGTTGCTTGAGTACCCGACACGCCCGACGTTCCGAAACCCGGGGAAAAACATTACATACCCGCTCGATCGTTTGCCGACGGCGAGTCGGGCTCAGGAGTTTGGGTACGCGGCTTCCCGTAAGATAGTATTGTCTAAAGCCTGATCTGCAACCAGCTTCTTCAAACGTGCGTTCTCTCGTTCAAGTTCCTTGAGCCGTTTGGCCTGGTCCATGCCCAACGCTCCGTATTCCTTACGCCAGCGGTAATAGGTTTGATCGGTAATGCCCAGTTGCCTGCAAACCTCGGATATGGTTCTCCCTTTGGCTAACTCCACCTCGGCTTCACGCAACTTGTGAATGATCTGTTCAGTTGAATAACGCTTCCGGCTCATTGTATGACCTCCATTCATGAATGATCCTCGCTAAGAGTATATCACTCTCAGACTGGACCGGTGTCTGGGGGGCAGGTCAATACCGGTCCAATTTACCTGCATCGGCTTTAAATTGTCGGCCACAAACAGTAAACTTCAATTTAGGGTATTTAATATAAGTAATAATTGGTTATCAGATACCGAGAGAAGGAATGTACTATTCCGATTCTGATAGTAATGGAAGACATGAGTTACGCGTTGGCAAGATTGTCAACGAGTATCTGGATCGTCGCGCTCAGGGGAAAGCGGAGTCAGAAGAGGAACTAATAGCCCATTACCCGGACTTGGCTGCTGACATTCGACTGCAACTCTTGGTTCTACGCGAAATCCAACCGGCATACTCTACAATTGATTCGCTTGTATCCCAGGGGATTCTCCGGAAAGCCTCTGATTCACAATACGTGGCCGAACTTGGAGCGTACAAGATTACGGATGTCTTGGGGCGAGGCGGTATGGGTATTGTCCTAAAGGCGTACGAGGAAAGCCTCAACCGAACGGTTGCATTAAAGATCCTCCGCCCGGAACTTGCCCACGACAAGATCGCTCTTCAACGCTTTGAGCGGGAGGCGAAAGCTGCTGGTGGATTACGTCATCAAAACATTGTTTCCGTATACGCCGTAGGGCAGGAATGCGGTGTTCACTTCCTGGCCATGGAGTACATTGAAGGGTCTACACTTAGTGAAGTATTGGGCGAACACGGTCCACTGGCCACAGAGGAGACACGTAAGGTATTCCGCCAGATACTCTCCGGTCTTCAAGCTGCTCATGATGCAGGTTTAATCCATCGAGATATCAAGTCGTCTAATATCTTACTGGAAGGTCCAGATCACCAGGTGAAGATTGCCGACTTTGGACTTGCTCGGATGGCCGCACCGCAAACCCGCCTTACAATCGGCGATTCGGCCTTGGGTACTCCCGAATATATGAGCCCCGAACAGGCTCGCGGGGAAGCGAACCTTGATCACCGCAGTGATTTGTATTCGGCAGGGGTTGTTCTTTACGAAATGTTGACAGGTAAAACGCCGTTTAATGCCAGTACTCCACCTGTTGTTATTCATCAGATTCTTCACCTTGACCCACCTGATCCACAATCAGTGAATGCTAGTGCTGACCCCCAATTAACTAGCATTACAGCGCAAAGTTGCTGCCGATACACGTTCTCATTTTCCCCAAAGTGAGTCCTTTCCGGTGTAATTCCCGGATTGTTTTCTTGCGATGACCACGCTTTGCCTGCGTGTTGCGATGTCGTGTATAGCTGATTCTCATCGCGGTTTTTTCCAGTACCTGTTTACGGGCAGATCGCGGAAGTGCGATGGCCTCAAACCAGGCGGACACGGCTTCACGCAACTGGTTAACCGTCAGGCTTTCGACCGGATACGACGGGCGATTGTCGCCGGGGCCTCTGTAGGGAAAAAAAGCCGGCTTTTTCTTGTGTACGCTCCTGATCCATCAACCTCTCCCGCGCCTTGTTCAAATATAAATGGCTGATCTGAGTCAGATACATGTGACGATGGATTGCCCGCCAGGAGCGAACTTCAAAATGGTCGAAACCCAATTCGTCCTTGTCTTCCTGAAAGCATCGCTCGATCGACCATCGTGAATAGCCGACATAAGCCAGCCATTCAATCGGCGTTCCCGCCGGCGCGTTGGAGACGAAGAACTTGATCACGTCCGGCTCTTCCGGATTGCGGGCCGCAATCAACCAGTGATCCCGCGTCGGCAGGTTATTCCGTTGCATCCAGAATCGAATTGTCTTGACCTCACGAACCATCGGGCCTTTCTCGGCATCTTTGAGATGAATCGCCGTCCAGGGTTGATTGTAAAAAGCCGGTGAATGAATCAGCAGATTCTTCACCTGACTGGCCTTGGGGCTGCCACCAGCGACTCTCGGAACAGGCTTTTTCCGCCCGCCTCGATGCATTTCCCGGGACCTCAACCGGTGTACCAACTTCGGATACACTGCCCATCCGTAGAAGTCACAAGGCACCTCCGCCACATAGTTCTGACCAAGTGCATCCAGACCGTCAAGGAACGCGTAACTCTGCCCGTAATGCTCGTCAAACGTCCATGCCGCTACACGAACACCGTTGGCCAAGGCGCGTTTGATCTGTGCCAATGCAATCTCGGGTTTGGTACGATGCGTTACATCTTCAGGAATCCCCGCAGCTTCCCGCCGGATCGGATCATTCGCCCAACTCTCGGGCAGGAACAGGTCACTGTCCATCAGGCAGTGAAAATCTCCCAACGTATAAGCCAGATGAACGCTGACGACACAGTTGTCCACCTTTCCCGTACTACCGCACCACTGACGCTGAACCGTAGCGGTGTGATGCCCCTTCTTCGGGCAACATGTTTCATCTACCGATCCAATTGCTTTGGGATGTGCATGATCCCGCATGAGGATTTGTTGCAAACGATCCACCGCCTGCTCTTCATCCCACTTCAACAGACTCAGAAAGGCCTGCAATGATCGTGGTGGAACACCGGCCTGCAATGCCATCGGTTCAACGCTTTTGCGATGAAGATTCGAGTTTTGCCCGCGGACGTAAATGGGCAGATACGCCTCCGTGTCACAACGCCCGAAGCAATCCGAAAACTCCGCCAGATATCCCTCAATACCCCGGCCAACTTCTGCGATTTGAGAAGCATCCATGCTCGTGACTCCTTTCTGCAGCGTAACACACGCCGCTATCAGAAGTTATCGAGCCGAATGCGGTAATTTCTTGAGCTTACTTTGCGCTGTAGTGCTAGCTTCGCTATGAGGTTACTGGCAAAATCCCCTGCAGATCGCTTTGACAAGGCAGAAATAACATTAGCAGCGTTTGACGCAGGTGATTGTATACGTTCTTTGGAGAGGGGGAGACGTTTTCGCAAAGGACTAATCCTAGGTTTACTTGCTGTTGCTGTAACTGTGGTGATAGTGTGCGTTTTCTGGGGCAGTTTCGCAAGCCCGGGAATCATGCGTGTTTTTGTTGACAACGAATTAAAAACAAGAATACTCGTCGAACAAAGTGATACGCTAAAGCCAACTCCGTTCTTCACGTTTCCAGAGAAAACGCAGGAAGTCACCTCTCTCCAACTTGTACAATCCACTGGGCACAAACCGCAGACAATCTTGGCGGGAGTTGATCGTCCGTTGGGGGGTAATTGCCTTTTCGCTTTTGATCTTGACGGGGGAAGTCATAACAACTGGAATCGTCAGTGGGGGTTCGGATCAACAATACACTGGCCTGACTGTAATCCAATAAGGCCTTTCCGGTGTGTTGACCTTGCTATGGGCAATATTGATACAAACCCGGGAGATGACATTGTTATTGTCGCAGGCGATATACACGAATATCCAACGCAAATCTCAATATTTAACCCTCGTACCGGCGATATTGGCGAAACCTTCTGGCATTTCGGAAGAATCAAGGGAATATCACTTATCGACGATTATTTCCCTGACGGCAATGGCGGAGGACGTCCCGCTATCATAGCATGGGGATTTAACAATAAACTGGACGGTTTTGGACAGCACGAATCAACTAATTCTAAATCCCTGCCTAATGAAGATAAGCCAGTAGTGGAATACGACATTGTCCCCGTCTTGATGATATTGGATCCACTTAACATGAACGGCTTGGGACCTCCAAGAACTAGTCGCGTGCCGTTGCCAATCGCGTCGGTTGTAGCATGCGCCTACTTAGATTTGCCTCGGCAAGGATCAAGATACAAGGTACCAACATCCGCTCCTACTTCTGCTTGCATTCACAGAATCACAATAACTCAGCCTTGTGTAGAGCGTGAAATCTGTATTGAGTTAGAAATCACAGACAACGATTATCCTAATTATGAAGGGATAGGGACGTTATTTGTTGACCGCAATCTGTATATCGCTGCGCCATTCATCAAGATTCAACAACGCCTAGTTCGTTATCGCTGGACAAACGTTGGCACGTTCTTATTCACGATGGATTATACCTCGCCGACTTAGACTAGCCGCTGTTGCGTTGTCCAAATTACGTCACACCCTGACTCTCAATAGAAGTAGATCCGGACTAGTTGTTGAAAACCAGTTCGGATCCACTGGTATGATAACTCTAATTGCTTATAACAACCCGAAAACCGTAGTTGTAAGCCCCTATGCTGGGATACTCAGCATTTCGGTAAGCAGAACGAAAATGGTCGAGAAACGGAACGTACCAAGCTCCGCCACGAAGCGATTTCTTATCTCCGGTTAGCGGTCCCATCGGATCCACTGCTGGTAATTCAGTGTAATAACTTGGGTCGTACCAATCGCTACACCACTCCCATACATTGCCGTGCATATCGTAAAGGTCCCAAGCGTTAGGTATTACTCCTCCAACTGCATGCGTGGTACCATCACTGTTGCCGTTATGCCACGCGTAAGAATCGATTTCCCCAATATCATTACCAAAATAGTAAGCCGTAGTTGTTCCAGCTCGACACGAGTATTCCCACTCTGCCTCGCTCGGTAAACGAACTTTATAGCCAGTTTGAACCGACAGCGCTTGACAAAACGCAACAGCTTCAAACCAAGTTACCGTCTCCACCGGGCAATCGTTACATACAGGGGAATACGATGGGTTAACACCTGTCACAGTCTGATATTGGATTTGTGTAACCTCAAACTTGCCCATGTAAAAATCTTGACTTACTGTCACATCGTGAACGGGTTGCTCAGTTGGTTCACCGTTTGTGCTTCCCATTATAAACGATCCAGCGGGGATCCTAACGAGTTTCATCTCAACGCCATCGCCTAGATCGAGTGTGATTTCGTCTCCGTTGGCGCAGGCTGACGATGGACCTGTGAAGCGGGTCTGCATTACTGCATAATCATCGAGATCGACGTCGCAATCAAGATCCAGGTCGCCAAGCATGCCTCCGTCGGGTTCTACGATTGCCTCAGCCGGTGTATAGTCACACACGTCAATATTGTTTAGTACTCCATCGTTGTCAATGTCTTCGTCGCAGAGATTTCCGATTCCGTCAAGGTCAAAATCGCATTGGCCGATATTCCAGTCATTTGGGCAGTTATCGCAAGCGTCGATTACTCGATCGCCATCAACATCTATTTCGCAATCATCTGGAACCGCGTTTGAGTTACAGTCGTTACTACTAAGATCACACACGTCTGGCACACCGTTAGTATTGCAATCGGTAGCCGTTCCCTCAGCGATTTCGGTTAGATCGTTAATACCATTACTGTTACAGTCACCGGAAGAATTAAGGTAAAACCAAGCAGATTTTGTTTCTGTGTTTTTCTCGTGATAAACAGGGTTGCCACCGGTAGCGTAAGTCGAGGGCGTTAAACCATCAGCTTCGTATGGTATGCCAGCGTACGATTGCATCGCGATGAGTAACAAGCCGATGACGATTTTGGTTGATCGTCCCCTTGTTTTGTGTACTTGGTTTGGGTTGTCATAGTTTCCGCTCCGCGTTTGGACTTCCATGTTCATTTCCTCTCTTCTAAGGTGGATTTTGTATATTAGCCTACCGCAACACACGGTTGGCTGTGACGCCAAGTAGACAAACCTAGATTTCAACAGCTGTTGTGAATTGGAAACGCCACGTCTATACAACAAACACCAGCTGTTAGATTAATGGACGCAAAAACTAAAAATAATTATCGGGGAGAAAAACCGAGTATTTTTTAAAGCTCGTAGGGCTGCGTGGAGCACTTGATAAATTCGCTAAAGCTGACTCAGGTACTTTGTGATCGAAGCCATCATCTCACCAAGCGATTTAAGCCCCCTAAAGCATAGCTTGTGGATTGCGTCATCGGTTTTACCTAGGCGTTTGGCAATATCTGCTACCGGTCGCCCCTCCAGAAAGCGTAATCGTACCACCTCTCGCTGTTCATCGGTCAGGCGGGCGAAGCAGGATAGGACGGCGGCTGAGGCTTCGGCCTTTGCTAGTTGTCGACTTGGAGTACTGTGTGGAGAGGGAATTCGCTCCAACAATCCGGGTATAGATGTGGCCAAACAGGCTTTCGGTAAGGCGTTGCGTCTGACATCCCGCTTGAGCTGCATCAGTTCTCGTTGCCGGTTTTTAACCTGATTTGTGGCAAGCTTTTCCAACCACTTGTAGAACGCTCCTGGCCCGGCGAAAGAACATTTTTCGATTGACTTAAACGCGGAAAAGTAAACTTCTTGGAGTATATCGTCGGGATCGATGTGATGAGCAAGAAACCCGTTGATGGCCGATGATACAACCCCGTGTAATGGACCATGATAGTAAACGATTAACTGCTGCAACGCGTCTTGGTCGCCACGTGCAGCCAGCTCTACCTGATGTGCTCGCCTCTTTTCGCTCATTGATCACCTAAGACACGGATAACTGAAACCACAACGCCAAAACCATTGGTGATTGTAGCATAAGGCAATGTTTCGTTGCGTGTAATTTTCAGCTCTAGTCGATATTGATTTGTGATCTGTTTCAAGCAAAGTGATACATTTACGACTTTTAAACACAGTACACTTTTTTCGTCAGAGAAGGCGATCAAGCGTTAATTGTGACTTATTTGAATCAAAGTGCCTGTGATAAAATGTAACCAGAAACTAGATTTTAGGTTGACATTAGGGCTCCGTTTGGCTAAGTTATCCAGTATCGACATCGGGAACACCCTAGGCGGTTCTGTTCCGGCACCCCGGAGTCGGATTATTTTGAGTCGCACTTTTTCAATCCATCATCTGCGGCTCTTTAAGGTGAAAATCACGATGACAATCAAGTACCCTGTAAGGTGGTTTCTGTGCAGATGGAGCTGCGCATGCCCATGTCATACACTTGTAAGGAGTGTGTTGACATGAAACCACAATAACAATCCCAACCAATAAGAATACGAATCTCAATTAACCGCGGTGTTGGTACGTCTACACGTTTTCGTGCGGCCGGCGTATGAGAGCAAGGAACCATGGATGGGGAAGGTACGCGCAAAAATGAGTTAATGAAAAACCAAACAATACCACGGTGAACGGCGAGCAGTGAAGAGTGTTATGGAAAACCGTTGATTGGAAGAAGTGTTTTTTGAAGTAAGGAGGTAACGAAAGTGGTTTGTGTGACGAATGAAAGCATTATTATAGACGAAGAGTTCCGAAGGTTAATTCCAGCACTAAGCGGGGAAGAGCGCAACGGATTAGAGATTAACCTGCAGCGCGATGGGTGCATGGATCCGCTGGTTGTCTGGGCCGAACATGGAATCCTGCTAGACGGGCACAACCGTAAAGAACTCTGCGACAAGTACGGTATCGATTATCCGGTAAAGGAAATCAGTCTTCCTGATAGGGAAGCGGCGGCCGACTGGATCGACAAACGCCAGTTGGGCCGTAGGAACCTCTCGCTGGACCAGATGAGCCTGCTTCGCGGACGCCGGTATAACCGCCTGAAACAAGGGCATGGTGGAGATAGGAAGAGCGAAGAATCGAGAGATCGCAATGATCGTTCGATAACCTCAGAAAAACTTGGAGCCGAATACGGTGTTGGTTGTGCAACTATTCGTCGCGATGGGCAGTATGCTGACGCGGTTGAGAAATTAGGCATCCAGCAAGAGGCGGCGAACCGCGAAATCACCGCTCCCCGCAAGGAAGTAATAATAACTGCAAGACATCTCCCGGATAATCCGTCACCGGAGCAGTTGGAAGAAGCTAGGGAATCAGTTACCCGCCCACACGTGGCGAACAATTCTGGTGATAACGAATGGTATACGCCATCCAAGTACATCGACCGGACGAAAGCTGTAATGGGCGGTGTTGATCTGGATCCGGCATCCAACGAGGCAGCCAACAAGATAGTACGGGCAACCGAATACTACACGGCAGATGAGGATGGATTAAACCAGCCGTGGACTGGCCGGGTATTCATGAATCCGCCGTACTCGCAACCGCTTATCCAGAGATTCTGCGAAAAACTGAGCAACGAATACCAATCCGGAAACGTAACTCAGGCAGTCGTCTTGGTTAACAACGCTACGGAAACGCGATGGTTTCAGATTCTATTAAGCGCAGCATCGGCGGTGTGTTTCCCGGCAGGACGTATTCGCTTCTGGCATCCACGGAAGATCTCCGCGCCGCTGCAGGGACAAGCTTTCATTTACTTCGGGAGCAATCGCGAATCTTTCATCGACCAATTCAAGAGTATGGGAGGAGTGTGTCGGGTTGCGCGTTGATTGCGTTAAGCAACGTCGTTTCTGTGAGTATCGGAATTGGAATTTAACCAAAGGGGGGCGATCAGTGTGCGCCTCCACGGTGCGGATAACAGTGGTGTAAACAATGGTTTTGGCTTTTTCAGAAAAGGAGTTTCAAATGGCAGCAAACGCAACATCGGGTGAAAAACAGGGAATCGTCAAGTTCTACGATGACGGATTGGGGTGGACGGAGAGTACTGTGGAAAAAGAACTGGCATATAGAAATGGTTTTCTGGAGGAGGCGAGGAAAACGATAGAGGTTTGGCCGAATCGAAACCTTGACCTTGCTCAGAGGCATATTCACCAGCGTCGCGTAAACCTACGAGAGGAATACAGTGTATATGAAAAAGGGGATGCAGGACCAAAAACCTATCACTTGGGTTATCGACCAGGGCACTCGGTACCCGCAGCTGAGCTCCGCAGTCGTAACCATGGATTGTCTTTTATCGAACAGGCTCAGAAAGAGGTAGCTGATTCGACGGTATTTGAAGAAGTGATCCTGCCGGCTTGGTTAAAAGCGGTGGAGCAATGGGCGGGAAAGCAGGTTTGCCTGAATGTTGTTTCTCCGCCGCCGTGGCCTACGGAAGTCAAAGTGGAGGAAAGCAATGGCGTTTGAATTATCTGAAAAAAAGGCGTTGAAGCTTACGGACAAAAAACCGAGGGGAGGTTGTATGCAAGCGGTTGTAGACAACATGACAGATGTAGCCAAGGAGTACCTGGCCGCAGGTAATTGTGTACTGCCGGCTATGCGATCGGAGAAGCGTCCGGCGTTAGCTCATTGGAGTAAGTATAAAAGTCAACTACCAAAGGAAGCGGAGATTGCGGCCTGGTTTACAGAGGAGCATGACGCGATCTGTATTCTTTGCGGCCAAGTGTCAGGTAACAGTGAGCTGCTCGACTTCGACGAAGGCGGCGAGCTTTTCGATGCCTGGGCAAAGAAGATACCCAAAGAACTGCTCGAGAAGCTGGTAATCCAAACGACTCAGCGCAGCGGCCGGCATGTTTATTACCGCTGCCAAGGGCAAGTATCCGGCAACATGAAACTCGCCCAACGACGTAAAGATAATAAAATCACAACGCTGATCGAAACCCGCGGCGAAGGTGGTTTGTTCCTTTGTGCACCAACGGATGGTTATGAAATCATCCAGGGCGATTTCTGCAATCCACCAGTGCTGTCAGAGGAAGAGCGTGAGAGGCTTTTAATGGCCGCGTGGAAGCTTAACGAGTACATGCCTGAGGTTATAGATGGTCCGGGACGATCGTGCAACAGCAGCCAAACAAATGCCATACAAGGTGAAGTCGTGGATAGTGCCGATGCGTTGGCAGATAGGCCCGGCGACGACTTCAATCGGCGTGGTGATGTGCGCGAGATTCTCAGACAGTCCGGTTGGAAACTTATTCGTGGCGGTGAGAATGAATACTGGTGTCGACCACGTAGGGACTTGAAAACGTCGGCTACACTAAAGGATGGTGTGTTTTATGTGTTCTCATCGAACGCCGCACCGTTTGAGCAGGATAAACCGTATTCGCAGTTTGCCGTTTACACGTTGCTCACTTGTGGTGGGGACTACGGGCTGGCGGCGAGCAGGTTGCGGAAATCAGGGTTTGGTAGCGACTCCTTACCAAAGTGCGCTTCTGGGGTGGATATTTCGAGCATTGTGGGTGATTTAGGAAATGCAGTTACTCGCACATCGGAACCAGGATCAAGCGAGGCAATTAACGTACCTGTCATACGTCCGGTACAATGCCGGGAGGTCAAGCTTGTTCGTGCTGATCAGATCAAAATCAAGCCACCAGGCTGGCTGCTTCGCGGCACGCTTGAGAGCGATACATTTGCGTTGATCTTTGGTGAACCGGGTTGCGGCAAGTCGTTCCTGGTTATCGACTGGGCTTGCAGGGTGGCCAGCGGGGCGCAATGGCGTGGCCATGATGTAAAAGCCGGGCCGGTGATCTATATCGCTGGCGAAGGGCAGCAAGGGTTTGGACGTCGTATTGCCGCTTGGCAGAAGCACACTGGGGTAAGCCTGAAGGGAAAACCGCTTTACGCATCACCTCCGGTTGCACTTACAGATCTGAACTCGTTAGAAGAATTGGCGCGTAGTATCGATGCGGTGGGTGCACCGTCGCTGATAGTCATTGACACCCTGGCGCGGTGCTTTGGTGGTGGCGATGAGAATTCCACCCAGGACATGACGCAATTCGTATGCGCTTGCGATGCCCTCAGGCTGCGATATGGCTGTTCGGTTCTGGTTGTTCATCATGCAGGGCACGGCGATAAGAGCAGAGCTCGTGGGGCAATTGCTCTCAAGGCGGCATTGGATGCCGAATATCGCCTGGAAAAAAGTGGCGAGAATCACGTGATGTTGACTGCTACCAAGATGAAAGACGCTGAGGAACCGATGCCGCTGAGTTTATCTCTCACTGAAGTAGAGCTGCCTGACGTTGTTGACGATTTTGGGCAGCCGGCAACGTCGGTAGCCATGGATGTTGTTACTGCTGATATCAGCGGGATCCTTGCTCAGGCTAAGAAAACCAGACGGCTTGGCAAATGGCAGGATATCGGCTTGAAGATTGCCAAGCGGTTAGTAAGTAAATCGTGTCTTTCCGGCAAGTCTGCATGAATCTTTGATGGCGGCTGGTTATCGTTGAAGACTGACTTGAGAAATCGAGGAGGTCTACAAATGGGATGCAAACAGACGGAGTTGGTACCGAATGATCTTGAGGCGGCGAAGAAGCGTTTTGATGCTTGGCGTAGGGCGCGGAAGCTGGGAACACGAATCCCGGACCATCTTTGGGATTGTGCAACTAAGCTGGCCGCTGAGTATGGAGTAGCCCGGGTGGCACAGGTACTCCGCCTTGACTACTACGGTCTCAAAAAACGTCTGCAGGATGGCTCTTCAACAGATATCGGCCAAATGGTTTCCCCGGCCACGTTCGTCGAGCTGAGCCCGCCTGCGACATATGCTTCGCCCGAGTGCGTCATCGAATTGGCCAATCCCCACGGATCGAAGATGCGGGTCTATCTCAAGGGCAACCATGTTGCCGAGGTAGTCGAACTTTGCCGGGACTTCTGGGACGTCGAAGGATGATTCAAATCACTCCGCACATGCGCATCCTCGTAGCGGTCGAGCCGGCCGACTTTCGCAAGGGGATTGATGGCCTGGCCCGCCTCTGCCGAGAGGTATTGCAGCAGGATCCTTTCCGTGGTTCTGTGTTTGTCTTCCGCAACCGGCGGGCCACTGCGGTGAAAGCGTTGGTCTATGACGGCCAGGGGTTCTGGTTATGCCAGAAACGTCTATCCCGTGGACGGTTTCAGTGGTGGCCTGCCTCTAAAACCGAAGCAACCGAGACTTTGCAGGCTCACCAGTTGCACGTACTCTTGTCGGCTGGTAATCCCCAAGCTGCCCAGGCGGCACCGACCTGGCGAGCAGTGAATGTCGGCTCTTAAAAAACATTGCTAAATTACCTATCTTGACTTGCGCCCTGCGCTTGCGCTGTTATGGTCTGTTTGTAAACGCTTACTCGGCATATGAACCGGGTGTTGCTTTTTACGAACGGAAATTTTGCAGACAATGGCTTTGCACGATATGACCATGACCGCAATCAAACTACAGGAGTTTCACATGGATAAGCTGCAAAACCTGCTCCAGCGGGCCAAAACGACTATGAGCGAAGAGGACTATCAGGATCTCAAGCTGTTGGCCGATTCCTATGTCTGCCTTACCAACCTGGTGGAAGACAAGAACATGTCGATTCATCGTTTGCGCAAGTTACTCTTTGGTCCTGCAACAGAAAAAACCAAAGAGGTCCTCAAGGCCGACAGCAAGACGAGTTCAAAAGAAAACTCTTCCGATCAGGATGATGCACCGAGCGCACCTGAGCCCAAGGCCAAGCCACCGCCCAAAGGTCATGGGCGCAACGGTGCCAAGGCCTACACGAAAGCTGTAACCATTCGTGTCCCTCACGATTCTCTCAAATCCGGAGACTTCTGTCCCGACTGCCGGGAAGGTGTGGTTTACGAGCAGGCCGCTCCCGGCGTTCTGGTGCGGATCGTCGGGCAAGCCCCCTTGCAGGCTAAAGTATACGAACTGCAGAAGCTGCGCTGCAATCTGTGCGGAAAGATATTTACCGCACAGCCTCCAAAGGGGATTGGCAGTAAGAAGTACGATGCGACTGCGGCGAGTATGATCGCTCTGTTGAAGTACGGAAGTGGATGTGTGCAAGGAGAAGCTGTGTGCGAGATGAGGGTAGGCCCCTCGTGGCCGGGTGACAGGACCAGGCTACAAACCAGCCCGAACTGCGGCGGTCAAGAGCCGTCGTGGTAAGCGTCGGGTGTAAAAGGCGCGGCTTGATTGCGTCAGGTGAGGTCTGCGAAGTCGAACGCAAGTGAACCGTTGATGAAGTGTCGAAACCGTATCTCGTTGACGTCAAAACTGGGGTCTGTCCATTGCCCCAGGATCAGCGTGGGGGGTGCCTGTATCTGGCCCACGTGGCGTCCGGCACAAAGACGGCGAGAGCGCAGATCAGGCTCGGACATGGAACCTTGGAACCTGTCGCCTTGATGTGAAGGGAGAAATCCAAGCGGACAACCCGCAAGGATGAGAGTACCGATGCGAGGCACAGGGGCGGAACGACCCGTAGTAGTCACGAAGGGTGTGTAATGCACGTGGAGCGAAGGGGTCGTGTCATCGAGTCTTTGGACAACTGGTCAACCGTGCAAGCGGGAGGAACCCATGGCTGAAGACAAACCGTTTTGTATTGCGAAATGGGCGGTTTGGGACGCGTGGACGAAAGTTCGCACGAACCGAGGAGCCGCCGGGATCGACGATATCTCAATCGCCCAGTTCGAGAGGAAGTTGAAGAACAACCTCTATCGGATCTGGAATCGGATGTCGTCGGGGTCGTACGTCCCTCCGCCGGTCAAACGGGTAATGATCCCGAAGCCGGACGGCGGGGAGCGGCCACTGGGCATTCCCACCGTGGGAGATCGCGTGGCCCAGATGGTCGTGAAGATGTACCTGGAGCCGAAAGTGGAACCAGTGTTCCACCCCGACAGTTACGGGTATCGGCCAGGCAAGTCGGCGCTGGATGCCGTTGGCACATGTCGGCGGCGATGCTGGCGTTACAATTGGACCGTGGACCTGGATATCAAAGGGTTCTTCGACAACATCGATTACTCGCTGATGATGCATGCGATTCGCAAGCATACGGACTGCAAGTGGGTGTTGTTGTACGTGGATCGCTGGCTCAAGGCGCCGGTGGAACTGGACGATGGCACGCGAATGCCACGGGAGCGAGGCACGCCGCAAGGTGGAGTCGCCTCGCCGCTGTTGGCGAATATCTTCCTGCATCACGTTTTCGACATGTGGATGACCCGGGAATTCCCAGGCTGCCCGTTCGAGCGCTATGCGGACGATATTGTGATCCATTGCCACACTGAGTCCGAGGCGCAAGATGTTCGGCGGGCAGTGGAGCAACGCTTGCTTCAGTGCAAGCTGGAAGCACATCCGGAGAAGACAAGCATCGTTTACTGCCGGAGACAGCAACCGCACTGAGGATCATCCGCGCATTCAGTTTGACTTCCTGGGCTATGGCTTCAGGCCGCGAAGGGCCCGCAATAGCCGTGACGGCCGCTACTTTGCCAGCTTCGCCCCGGCCATTGGCCGCAAGGCAATGAAGGCGATCGTGCGGACCGTGCGGAACTGGGGCATCCACGCGGCCAGCGAGAAGGAATTAGACGACTTCTCGCGAATGTTCAACAGGTACATCCGCGGCTGGGTGAACTACTACGGCCGCTACCACCCCTCGGCGTTGCACCGGACTTTCGACTGTATTAACAGGCGACTGGTTCGGTGGGCCATGAAGAAATACAAGCGATACCGGGGCCACCAGCGAAGGGCTACTCAATGGCTGCGCCGCATGGCGCGTAAGAGGCCGGAGCTGTTCGCACATTGGCAGATCGGCATCGTGCCGTAAGGCGATGGGATGATAGGAGCCGGATGAGTTGAGAGGCTCACGTCCGGTTCTGGGAGAGCGCGGGGGTGAGATTCCCCCGCGCCACTCAACTGCCGTTCAATCGATTGCAGAATTTGCAGAAGAGCTTGGGGGTTCCTTTACCGTCTTCGACGCAGTGGGACATTGTTTACTCTACCGCTTGCCAGGTTACTCCGGCCTACGAAGAGTTGATCCGCCAGGCGGCCCAGGGCGAAATCGTATACAACGACGATACCACAATGAAAATTCTGGAACTGATGGGCAAGCGGGCCAAACGCAAAGCCCTGGCAGATGAAGATGCGCCTAAACGCAAGGGAATCTACACTTCAGGTATAGTGTCGACCGGAAGTGGGCGGCGCATCGCTCTGTTCTTCACTGGACGGCAACATGCGGGGGAGAACCTGGCGAAAGTGCTGGCCGAACGCTGCTCGGAACTGGGGGCTCCGATCCAGATGTGTGACGCTTTGTCCCGGAATATGTCCGGAGAATTCAAGACGATCCTGAGCCATTGTCTGGCCCACGGCCGGCGGAACTTCGTAGACGTGGTTGAGCGTTTCCCCGAACAATGCCGCTACGTGCTGGAGACACTGGCTACGGTCTACGAGTTCGACGCGGAGGCTCGCGAACTGAACATGTCGAAACAACAGCGCCTGGTACTCCACCAGTCCGAAAGTAAGCCATTGATGAAGAAATTGAACAAGTGGCTCACCAGGCAGTTGGAAGAACGGCTGACAGAGCCAAACTCCGGATTAGGGCAGGCCATCACCTACATGCTCAAGCATTGGGAAAAGCTGACCCTGTTCCTGCGCGAACCCGGTGCTCCTCTGGATAACAACATTTGCGAAAGAGCGTTGAAAAAGGCGATCCTGCATCGCAAGAACTCCATGTTTTACAAGAACGAGCGAGGTGCCCGGACCGGCGACATGTTCATGAGCCTGATTTACTCTTGCCAGCTCTGCAACGCTGACCCCTTCGACTACCTGACCGCAATTCAGGAAAACGAGCAGTCCGTAGCAACATCTCCCAAAAACTGGCTGCCCTGGAATTACCGTAACCAACCGCAAGCCGTCTCCATAACCGCATAATACGCCTGATCACCAGCTAAAATTACGCAGACTTACCGGAAGGACACAGTAAATCGGAAGACGGTTGGATAGAGAGCGACGAGTGGCGAGCCGCCTGTGCCGACGCAGGCATGGTTCGGCAGAACCAGTTTCGTGTTCGCGATAGTATGAAAAAGCATGGTGATTTCATACTGCAGGATGATAAACTCACCGTATCAAGCAGCGATCTTTTTCCTTCGTAATTTCGTGCATCACACACACATTGCCCCCCTTAAGGGGGGGCAAATGTGCGTGATGTGTGCCCTTATATTATCTGTGTAGATGTGACTTTAGTGTGTTTGTGTTTAACCTTATTGCCGAAAAGCGCTTATGGTAGTTGTCTCGTTGCGGTGACTTGTTGATGTGTCGAGAGTGACGATTTGAGCGTGTTTTTAGGTTTTGTGGAGATTTCTAGGCTGAAGCCGTTATATCGGGCTGATTTTGAGTAACCGCTGAACAGAACAGGAGGAGGATCGCTACCTGGTAAAAGGTCGCGCGGCTTGTTGGTGTTGCGGTTTGTGGATATTCATTATAGAGTGATCATTCTAGTCGTTCGATTATTATCCGAAATCACCTATTTGGGCTGCAACTCCAAGAGGCTTAAGCAGGCTTTTTCTCTGGATGCCTGACGTATTTGCCATGTCGGTTCGCTAATATGCCAAGTTTCATCACAAACTCGCCACTTTTTCGATTTCTATCTGATGTAATAGATAAGGAAACTTCGCGCAAGAAACCCACAAAGCAGTCAATAACGGTTCCGGCGACGATGCTTTCGTGTTCATCGAACCGGCCATTGAAAATTCTCTGCAAACCGATTACGTGCGGAAGTGGAACGTAAGGCAAATGCTTGAAAAAGGTTAGGGGTTTTGCAAGAACCTCATGAACAAAAACCGGGGAGAAATTTTTATTTTTCCGTCCGAAAGTCAGTGGTGACCGGCAAATAACTATATGGGCGACAGTCGTTTCGTTTGGATTGCGAACAGCGAATGTACTGCAGAGTTATAAACCATGGCAAGATTGGAGCGATTGTCGGTTTATATTACCGAGCGGTACGGAATCCGGAAAAATTTCAAGTTTTTCTTAGAACCAGCGCGAGAATCGAGGCCGAGCGGGTAATAACTATATGGGGGAACAACGAAAACGCGATACCTCTAAAGCGTAATAGTCCCCGCTGGTTTACGCGGTTGGATTAGACTTACAAGTATAACAATGGCCAGTTATTTTAAACCCTGGTACGGAATCCCAAAATATCCGGATTTTTTCGAGAACCGAGCGCGAGATTCGGTTCTGAGCGGCGTATAACTATATAGGGGAATCTTCCATGTCGAATTGGTTGGACAAACTACAGATGGCACAAACGTCATCGCTTCCAAGATTCATCTGAAATTACTGGTGCTAGTTTCGTTTGATTGAGAGATTTTTCCATTTTTAGCGGACGGTGCGCCGAAAAACGGTGTAATTGTATAGTAGGGGAGTTGTGTTTTAGAATCACCATTACTGGAAAGAGGTTAGATGGTAGTGATCTATGAACCAGGCAGAGCAAGTGATCTTTTGGCGTCTTACGATAACAATGCCGGTTGGCTTCGCAATGCGCGAAAGCAAGTCAAGTCACATCTAAAACAGATCGCTACGGAATCACTGCGGATCCTTCGCGAGTGATCAAGCTGGAGTAACAATCTCTATCGACAAACCACTCATCTGCTTCGGTTTCGCGTGAGCCTATGTGCCACACCTCGAGAGGGGCAGATTGTCTCAAACAGACTTACCAGGAATCAGCTCAAACAACAGGATACGAAACCTGCCAGCGGTTTGCGCAGGCATTGACGGCTACTTGTATAAAAGGGGGAAAAATGCCCGGAACTATTACCGCACCTTCGATGGATTCCATGCTCACCACCCAGGAAGTTGCAGGCTTACTCAAATGCTCAAGGCGGACGGTGTACCGGCTGGCTGATTCAGGCCAAATGCCCAAACCAGTAAAGATAGGTTCGTTGGCGCGTTGGAATCGCGAAGTAGTGGAACGTTGGATTGCCCAGGGGTGTCCCGTGCAAAAAGGAGGGAAGCTGTAATTATGCCAAACCAGAATGACCTGCTAGAAGCTGCGTTGAAATATGTCGAAAACGGTTGGCTAGTTTTCCCCTGTCATGCCACTGAGCATACTCCGCTGGATTCGGGCAAAGATTCCAAGGGACGGGGCGGGTTCTATCTAGCAACTACTGACGTAAATCAGATCTGCAACTGGTGGGAACTGTGGCCGGATGCAGCTATTGCTTTGCGAACCGGTAAGGAATCCGGAGTCTTCGCTGTGGATGTCGACCCACGTCACTGTGGCGATACTTCAATGGAAGATCTCGAAGCGGAGCATGGACCACTGCCGGATACCGTCGAATCCGAGACTGGCGGGGGAGGCCGACACATCTTTTTTAAATGGCCGGGGCAGGAAGTTAAGTGTTCAACCGGTGCGATAGCTCCAGGAATCGATATCAAAGGTGATGGTGGATACGTTATCCTTCCTCCAAGTGATCACAAAACTGGTAAAACATACATTTGGATTATCGACCATGAGCCGGGTAGTTTTCCTGTGGCCGAAGCACCGGCGTGGCTTCTTGAACAGATTGCCAGGAAAAACAACCCCGGAGATCCAAAGATTACTCACCCACAAACTTCCCCGGACGATCCGATCTCCGAGGGCTATCGTAATAAATCGCTAACCAGGATGGCCGGGTATTTGCGTTATATCGGTATGAATGCTAAAGCAATCAACGCCGCTTTACAGGAGACCAATATAGATCGATGTCAACCACCTCTCGCTGAGCCGGAGGTGGAGAGCATTGCTCGTAGTATAGCTCGGTACGATCCTGACTGTCGGGCCAGAGCGGAGATGGAACATTGGGTCGAGCAGTATCTGGTAAACAATCCGAACGAAACCGCCTTTGGCCCCGTGATGACCTGTCTGGCCGATGTCGAACCACGCGACGTCGATTGGCTTTGGCCTAAGCGGATTGCGATCGGAAAGATAACCATGCTGGCCGGTGACCCGGGGCTGGGTAAGAGATTCTGCTCCTTGGATATCGCCGCACGAGTCTCGGCCGGATTGCCCTGGCCAGATCTACCCGATTCCTTGCAACAACCAGGAGGTGTAATCATTCTCAGTGCCGAAGATGCATTGGATGATACTATCCGCCCGCGACTCGACGCTGCCGGTGCTGATCCTTCGCGCATTTACGCAATCGAAGCGGTGCGGGAGTTTGATCCAAATACCGGCAAACCGCGCCAAAGGGGATTCAATCTTGCCGAGGACATGGAGAACCTTGGCCAGGCTTTGCAGCAGATGAAAGATTGTCGGTTAATCGTGATCGATCCGATCAGTGCCTACATTGGTGATTCCAATAGTCATAACAACGCGGAGGTGCGGGCGTTGCTGACACCGTTGACAGGTTTGGCCGAAAAATATCGTGTGGCCGTCCTGGCAATAAGCCACTTGAACAAGGGAGCCGGGGAGGCAATGTACAGAATAATGGGATCGCTGGCGTTTATCGCCGCGGCTAGGGCAGGATATGCGGTTTTTAAAGATCGTGACGACGAAACGGGCCAACGCCGCTTGGTTCTTCCGATCAAGAATAATCTCGGCGATGACGAGACAGGCCTAGCTTACAGCATTACTGAAACAGTTGGTAACGCTCAACCACATATCGAGTGGGAACCGAACGTCGTAAACATTCCGGTGGAGGATGCTATTAACATAGACAAGCCTCGCGACAAAAATCCGCCTTCACCTGAGCAAAAAGCACAAAATGCCACGCAGCTTGAAGAGGCAGTTGATTGGTTGAAGTCCTACTTGGCTGACGGGGAAAAACCTGCTCAAGAGGTTCTCGAGGCGGCCAGAAAGGATGGCTTGGCCAAGCGTACTGTTGAACGGGCGAAGTTGCCGGCGGGAGTATTCTCCAGACGGGAAGATGCCCAAAAGGGTGGCCGCTGGCTGTGGTATTCGATGGACATCGACGGCTTCATCGAACGGACCAAGGCCGCCAACGCAGCCTGACCCCCCTATACCTTTGGCGGTCTTGGCGGTCTTGGCGGTCTTAGGTTTTTGGGCCTGAAAACGCGGGTTTTCCAGACCGCCAAGCTCGAGGATTTGGCGGTCTTGGTCGCTCAAGAACGCCAAGAGTCTGGCAAGAACGCCAAGGATGTTGGCTTTATTTCTGAAACACTTTTGCAGCCATGCTCAACGTTAGGGGAGGCAAGCTGCTAAGACATTCAAAGATTCGCCCTTTCGGGCGTATACCCCGGAAAAAAACGGCCTTGCTTGAGTGCCTTAAGACTAAGTTTAGGTTTTACAAGCATTTATGAATTCGGGGTGGTTGCGCATCTTAGGCGGATTGCTTGAGTGCCTTAGGCGCGTCGTTGCTCATCTTAAGGGGGAGATTCTTCGCAAAAAGGACTTGATGTTGTTGGCCACTGATGGCTCAGTGTTGTCCACAACAAACCGGAATAGGCTTGTACGAACAGGGAAAGGACTCAAAGTAAATGGCGACTGTTTTCCGGAAAACCTATACACAGCATTTACCGAAGCACGTAGAGATCGTCGAACGTCGCGGCAAACGGGTAGCCATGTGGCTTGATCGTCGCGGTAAGAAGCGTTACGACGAGATTACCACCGGCAAAGCTGGAGAAACCAAGTTAGTCCGCAAGAGCCCTACGTGGTTCGCCAGGTACCGTGACGCGGACGGTATCGAGAGAATTAAAACTACTAGATGTAAAGACGAACAGGCGGCCAGGCAGGTACTTGCTGATCTGGTTAAGCGGGTTGAACATCGTAAAGCAGGCATAATAACCTCAGAGCAAGAATGGCAAGCCAGCTACGCAGATTGGCCACTAGCCGATCATATCAAATCATACCTTGAACACTTGAAGGCTAAGACTGTACGGGGGCGAAAGGTATCGGCCAAGCATCGAAAGAACGTAGAACGGCATCTGAACAGAATTAAGGGAGATTGCCGCTTTCGGGTTTTAGGAGATATCACTAGAACCAGGATGGAGAAGTTGATGAATCAGCAGGAAGCCAAGGGGATGGGGGCTCGTACACGAAACATGTACCGGGCCGGTATGGTTAGTTTCTGTAATTGGTGTGTGGAAACAAGTCGACTGGCTGCTAATCCAATAAGTAGATTATGTAAGGCGGATGAACATAACGATCGCCGCCGCACACGTCGAGCTCTGACGGAGGATGAAGTAGCCAGGCTATTGAAAGCTAGCCGTCTGCGGCCGGTAGCAGAATATGGCCGTGAATGTGTTATGAAGCCTAAGGAGAAGCGTAAGGGGCGCAGCACGTGGTATAGGGAGGAACTCTATCCAAAGACGCTGGACGCCGCGTATGCTCGAGGCCAGGCCGTTCTATCTGAAAACCCAAAGATATTAGCTAAGCTGGAACTGCTGGGCCGGGAACGAGAGATGATGTACAAGACAATGATATTAACGGGATTGCGAAAGGGAGAGCTGGCCAGTTTAAGCATTGGCCAGGTTTATCTGGATAATAATCCACCATTCGCTGAACTATTGGCTAAAGATGAAAAGTCTGGCCGAGGCTCGAATATACCGCTGCGAGCAGATTTGGCCGCTGAGCTGAAAGACTATCTCGATAGCTGGTTGAAATTAGAACAGAAAGAAGCCTTACGGAAGGGGAGGACGGTACCAATACGGTTCGCAGCCACCAGGAAGCTATTCACCGTACCACGGGATTTTGTAAAAATCTTCGATCGCGACTTAGCTGCGGCCGGTGTGGATAAAAAAGACGAGCGAGATCGAGTAGTGGATATCCATGCCTTGAGGCACACTTTCGGAACTCATTTAAGTAAATCTGGTGTATTACCCAGGGTAGCCATGGCCGCCATGCGGCATAGTTCGCTTGATTTAACCATGAATATTTATACTGATCCAGTATTGCTGGACGTTGGTGCGGCGATCGATACGCTTCCTGCGTTTGCGGCTGATACGGCAGCTGTTACCAGAGAAGTTATGGTTCAATAGATTAACCAGTGGTAACAGCAGCGAGGGCGGGTTGGAGCAGGGAATACATATTGAGCTGCCCGTGCTAAGGCACTCAACGTAGCGTCCTAAGATGCGCAACAGCCTCAAAATCATAAATACTTGTAAAACAGTACCTTAGTCTTAAGGTGCGCAAGGAACGCCCGATTTTCGGGGGTATACCCTGCGATGCTCTTACGTGCTCATCAATCTGTTTGTGAACTGTGGTGATTTGCCATATAGCGTTAATTGGCTGACGTGAACGCTGGTTGGACGGCCAGTGCGTCAATTTGATGCACTGCGATAAATGGTTAAATGCATCAAAATGATGCATTTGCGTACGAGGCGGTATCAGATGATTTTGATTCAAATTTTAAGGAAATGCCTCACCGTGAGGCATTAAAATAGGGGATTAGAGCGAATCCTCGTTTTGTGGATTCGCTTTGCAGGGAATCTTCAATTCCTCGCGGTCAGGAATTGAACCAACGCATGCTTGTAATTACGGAAGAGGTGGTGGAGGGTATTCCTTCTTGAAGCATACCTTCGGGTTCGATGGTCATGACAGGTATAAAGCATACCATTTGCGTTCATTGGCACGTCATGTCAATGGCTGGCAACTATAGTCTATCATAGAAGCAAGACCGCCAACACCGCCAAGCTTTGGCGGGTATAGGAGTCAACGCATGTCACTCTCTGGCACATCCTGCCCACTGAAAAAGCAAGACCGCCAAGACCGCCAAGGTTTTGGAGTAAGGGGGGCTTGGCGGTCTTGGTCTTTATGTTGGCGGTGTTGCCTGGAGATATCATGCATCTTTGTCAGTTTTGACGAATACTGCTGGAATTGCCGGGCAAGTAAATCCGAATGTGATTATTGGTAATGATTATCAGTCTATGGATTTGGAAAGGCAGAGGTAGGTTGGGATGGTTTATTGGAGCGGTTCAATTCTCCAAAGATGCGTGAATTTTTATTCAGCAAGGGAATTCATAATTATCGTTATGTGCAAGTGTTAAGGTTGTCGCACATTGTGAATTCTATATTGTTGCATTTTACCTAAATTGCCATTTTATTCAAAGTAGAAGTACCAATAGACATTGCGCTTGTTTGTTTGCTATTATTGTGTCTCTAATATAGCGTCGGGTCGGTAGTTCGCCGCGATAATAATCGGTTCAGGAAAAAAACGAGAAAGAAGCCTGCGGGGTAGGCTTTCCTTATATATTTTACGGAGGACGAACAAATGAAAAACATCGCGGCGGTAGTATTATTAGCTTTTACCTTAAGCGTACAGGCGGACATAACGCTGAATTCTGTGCGTGTTGGGAATTCGGGGAACCCTGGGGATACACGTTACCCTTCGGGCGAAGTTTCCAGTTTTGGCGGTGTGAGTTACGAGTATGAATTCGGTGTTTACGAAGTGACTGCTAAACAATACAAAGTGTTTCTCGAAGCTGTCGCAGAGACTGATCCCTACGGATTGTATAATGCTGAAATGAATGTGAACAGCAATGCGTTCGGGTGCAACATCGTTCGTACTGGGTCTTCCGGTAGTTACCAATACAGCGTATCAAGTGCGTGGGAGAACCGCCCGGTAAACTTCGTCTCTTGGGCGGACGCGGTAAGGCTTGCTAACTGGATGCATAATGGACAGGGGAGTGGAGATACAGAGACAGGTTCATATGATTTGACTGGAACTCATCCATACTATAACCCCGACGGATCGGTCAATGACGAGCCTGGATTGATTGCAGCTCTACAAGAGATTATGCGTAAACCATATGCTACCTGGGTCATTCCCTCGGAGGACGAGTGGTATAAAGCGGCGTATCACGCCAACGATGGTGTAACCGGTAACTACTACGATTATCCTACAACAACAAATGGTGCACTACGTTACGTACACGATGGTGCGGTGCAACCGCCTGACATTCCCTTTGTGGAAGGGGGAATCGACCCTGGAAATTCCGCTACTTATGATGGTGTTTTCGAACCAGGTTACGAAAACGACGGTATTGGCTCTCCGTATTACCGTTCGATAGTTGGAGAATGGGAAAACTCCAGCAGTCCTTACGGCACTTATGATCAAGGTGGTAACGTATGGGAGTGGAATGAGGCTGTTATCAATGGTTCGAAGCGTGGTTTGCGTGGTGGATCGCTTGCTAGCCAAGTACTCTGTCTGCACGCAATGTACCGTAACTATAGCGATCCGACATACGAGTGTGAACTTACAGGATTTCGCGTCGCAAAAGTTCCCGATTGCAACACGAACGGAATATCCGATTCTTGTGACCTTGATTGTGGAACGAACGGTGGTCCATGCGATGTGGTAGGTTGCGGACTGTCTCTTGACTGCAACACCAACGGTATACCGGATGATTG
Source organism: Phycisphaerae bacterium (assembly GCA_963667855.2). Classification (GTDB taxonomy): domain Bacteria; phylum Planctomycetota; class Phycisphaerae; order UBA1845; family UBA1845. The sequence goes on from CAXXKI010000013.1 coordinate 147,462, forward strand.
CGAGATCGATACAGACTCAGATGGTGTAATCGATGATTGCGACAACTGTTCGGCTGACAGCAATCCCGATCAAGCTGACTTCGATGGTGATGGTGCTGGTGATGTCTGTGACGACGACATTGACGAGGATGGCGTATTGAATGAACTCGACGTTTGCGATTACACGCCACTTGGTACGGTTAATATAATCATGGATCCAACGAGTTGCTTGTACGGAACAATTCGTCGTGATCTAGATGGGGATTGTGATTGCGATTTAGCTGATTTTGCCGCGTTTATAGAAGATGGTTTGACCGGTCCAGTTGGCTGAGTGCTTGTCAACTACAGGTACATATAGTCCATCATAGAAGCAAGTCCGCCAATGTCTTAACGTGGAGGTCTTGGCGGTCTTGCTCTTGGCGATGTTCCCTGTTTGCTTTCGTATCCGCCTTAATTCGCGATCACATTCACGTTGCCCCCTATAGGGGGGCAAACGTGATGTGATATGTGCGGTTTTTTAAATGTGCAAATGTGGTTTTAAAAGATACGCGTTTAACCTTATTACTGGAAAGCACTTATGGAAGATGTCGCGTTAGGATGGCTCCTTGATGTACCCGTGTGACAAACCCCTTGTGACGGCTTGTCGCATTAAGCAAACTTTACGCTTCGTAAGTCGTTTGTAGTGTTAAAAATACCTATATTTATAGTAAAAAATGGTTCCTTCCTGGTAAAACCCGCAAAAAAAGGCAGTGGGAACAGCTACGAACTATAAGAGAGTTTCTTTCGAGTGTCCGTTTTTTTGAAATCACAGTGCCAGGGTGTGAGATGTGGGCTGCGATTGCTCTGAGGCTGGATTTTGTGCGGAGTAGGCCAGATGGGTGAAGTGATTGTCATTATAGCCACGAGTCGCACTGGCGGTTCAAGTCGCACAGCGTCGAAAGAACTCGGTGATTTCCGGCTTGCCCGCTTGTCCAGAGACTACTGAAAGAGTCAGATCGACGAGCCCCTGTTCGTCGTTATCGATTTGGATGTCATTCATTGCCAGGAACACAATCGCCGCCGCTGCTCCAGTTCGCTTGTTTCCGTCAAGGAAAGGATGGTTCCGAACTATGTGGAACAAATATGCAGAGGCCATTTCGAAAATGTCGGTGTGGAGGTAGTTGGCATCGTAGGTAGACTGCGGCATGGCGATTGCCGACTGCAGTAGGCCGATGTCGCGAATGCCGCTAATCCCGCCGTATTGCTCAATCAGGCTGCGGTGTAATTGAATCGCATGGCTAAGGTCAAGAAACACGGGTGTGTTCATAGATTATTCCGCCAGTTTCTTCATGGCATTGCCAAACCTTTTATGGACCATGGCCATCGCATCTTCGAATTTCTTTTCCTCTTTCGGACTGCGCACAGGCGTAAGCACCAGTGATCGTCCGTCGGAGATAATCTCAAAGGGAGTATCAGGAGTAACTTTGAGCAACTCGAGTATTGGCTTATCGATTACCATCGCGTAACTGTTGCCGTGTTTGGTCAGGGCCTTGATCATGAAGAATAACCTCCTTAGTTTTGTATACACAGTATATACATTGTAATGACGACTGTCAAATCGAGATCTACTGCGGCCCTTGCCAGTAACGTATGCTTTGTGAAGTTATGTGTACGAAATCCTGTGATTATAGGGCGTTGTCGGCCCGGGCAAACTTACCCCGCTCGGTTTTAACGAACCGGGCGGCGGTTCCCTTGTTATTGATTTCACGCAGGATGGAAGAATAGAGTGTGTTGGCCGGCGTTTTGCCGGTGGTCGGTTTCCGCAATCCCCGGGAAGCGGCTAGATTGACGATGGTTTCGCAGCTCATCGGTTTACCGCCATCGCAACCGAGCAGGTGGGCGGCCGCATCGAGCAGGCTCATGGGCCCATCGCCCCGTTTGTCGTCAGGGGCGTTTCGTTGGCACGTGTGGCGTTTTTGTGTGGCGGTAGTGCATTTAGGTTTTTGTGTGGTTTTCGTTGCGATAAGGGCCTTAGAATCGCCCTGGCGGCAAAGCCGCTCCGGACTCTTAATCCGGATGGTTTTACCCGTCTTAACCGTGGTCGCCTCCCAGCCGCCTTGCTCATGCTCTCTGGTGATGGTTGCCTCTACCTTGTTGCCGCCGATTTTGACGAGATAGGTTTCACCAATAGTTACATCTGTCTTTTTCATAACGATTCTCCTTGGGTTAGTGGTTCAGGAATTCATTTCCTCGAGGCCGCGTTTTATGGCGGCCTCGTCTATTCCGGACAGGAAAGTCAGGGTTTCGATAAGGTTCTGACGTACATGTTTGAGCGAGCCCACGGTGCACCAGGTGGGAGCGTTCTCGTAGTATTTGCCGAGTTCGCAGTTGATCCAGCCCATGATGTTGCCAATGTCGGACTGGGTTTGCTTATACGCTTCGAGCAGTTGCTGTTGTTTATTGGTTGCCATGGTTTCATCTCCTGTGGGTTAAATGTCGCTGAGCTTGAGCAGTTCGAGGTAGAAGCCGTGGACGTCGCTGTTTGTTCCTTGGTAACCTTCGAGTTCGTGCTGCAATCTCTGGGCGGCCGCGCAGATCTTCTTCTCGCTATTTGCGGCGATGTTCTGCTCGAGGCCGTTGGGGCGTTCCGGGGTAAGGATGGTTATTACGATTACGTTCGGCGTACTTCCCATCGAGGTTTTGCGTTGGGCAGTGGCGTAGTATCCGGTTTTGCCTTCAAAATCGATTCGTGTAATTCGCATGTTTATCTCCTTGGTTATTGCCTGCGTTACACTTACATGAAGCCATTTTTCGGCGACAGCATCAAGGCAATTACTCAGTAATTACAAAATAAATGGTTCATCCGACTAAAGCGTACTTTGTTTCGTGAATGGCGAGGATTTTCAGTTTGAAGAATTCCTTATCTCTAAATCCATAGGCCTGGCGTTTCATGGTCTTGATCTTATTGTTTGTTCCTTCGAGAGGACCGGTTGATATTGGATAATCATAATACGCTAATATACCAAACGCATGAAGGCGGAGTGTTTGGGCAAACTTTTTGAGCATCCTGACTCCGCTGGCCTCCGCTTGAAATATCCAATCCATCAGATGGGCCTGGGCAGCCTCGCCGTCTTCCTGTTCCCAGACTTCGCGTAGTTCCTCCCTCATGTAGTAGGCCGTGGACAGAGGTTGATTGAGGCGTAACGCCTTTTCAAGACGCTTTAGTCCACTGCTATCAGAGTTCAGGTTTTCGGGGTTCATCAGCAGCAACCATCGCGTCCCCTTGAGCACATTCTTGTGCAACTGATCCTTGGCTTCACGGTACAGATCTCTTCGCAACTCCGACAATTTATCGTTGAACAGTTTCATCACGTGAAAGCGGTCGAAAACCAGTGCAGCGTTTGGCAGATTACTCGAGACCGCATCAATGTAGGCCGGAGACATGTCAGTGGCTACCGCTTCGACTTTCGCTCGGGATTTTCGCAATCGGTTCCAGAACGGTTTGAGAGCTTCTTTTCCCTTGCCATCGCCCACATACACCACCGCACCACGCTCTAAATCGAGTACTACGGTCAAGTAGCGGTGACCTTTGCCGATCGAGATTTCATCGATAGCTATTTGGCGTAAATGCTTGAGCTTTGGACGGACAAACCGCTTAAGCAGATCCTGTTTATGTATCTTCTTAATAACATCCCAACTAACCTGCAGGTGTTCGGCCTGTAATGCTCCAGTCGGAACTGGACAAACGCTCCGTTTGGGATATTTATATTTGACCCCTTAATGGAGGCGTAAATTATGAGTAGGCAACGGCGAAATTTCAGCGGTAGCGAGAAGATGTCCATTCTGCGGGAGCATTTGATCGAGCATATACCGGTATCGGACATTTGCGACAAGCACGGCATTCAGCCGACGCTTTTCTACCTTTGGCAAAAGAAATTGTTCGAGGAAGGGGCCGGTGTCTTCGATCGAACGGAGAAACAATCCACCCGTCAGAAGTCGGCCGACGCGGCGAAAATCGAAAAACTCGAGGCCAAGCTGCAGCAGAAAAACGAGGTTCTCGGCGAACTTATGGGCGAACATATCGCGCTAAAAAAAAGTCTTGGGGAGATCTGACAGGCCAATGGGTGCCTCACGATACCCGGGATTCGCTGGTTGATTTCGTCGAAAAATGGTCCGCAAAAACGGAGCTGACCGCCAGGCACCTGGTCGGCCATATAGGCATAACCAGAAGCAAGTACTACGATTGGCGAAAGCGGTTCGGCAAAGTCAACGAACACAACGCGCGTGTCCCGCGAGATCACTGGCTTGAAGATTGGGAAAAACGTGCCATCGTGGATTTCCATACACAGTATCCGCTGGAAGGGTATCGCCGGTTGACGTTCATGATGCTCGATCGGAATGTGGTGGCCACCAGCCCCACGAGCGTCTATCGGGTCCTGAGTGCGGCGGGAGTTTTACAGCAATGGAATAAAAAAACGTCGCGCAAAGGGACCGGTTTTGTGCAGCCATTACAGGTGCACGAGCATTGGCATACGGATATATCGTATATCAATATCGCCGGGACATTCTACTATTTGTGCAGTGTTCTGGACGGTTGCAGCAGATACATAGTTCATTGGGAGATTCGCGAAGCGATGCTGGAAGCGGATGTCGAAATAGTTCTTCAGCGTGCCAGGGAAAAATTTCCCGATGCGTTTCCCCGGATCATTTCGGATAATGGTCCGCAGTTCATCGCCAGGGACTTCAAGGAGTTCATCAGAATCAGCGGGATGACCCACGTGAGAACATCGCCGTATTATCCGCAGAGCAACGGCAAGCTGGAGCGGTTTCACCGTTCGATCAAGCACGAGTGCATTCGTCCGGGTACACCTTTGACATTGGAGGAAGCTCAACGGCTGGTCGACGGTTACGTGCGGTATTACAACGAAGTGAGATTGCACAGTGCCATAGGTTTTGTGACTCCGTCTGACAAGCTTACCGGCCGGGACGCGGCTATTTTCGCCGAGCGGGATCGCAAGCTGGCAACCGCTCGCGAGCAGAGACGAGAGCGGCGGCGACAGCAAAACTCCGCGATAACAGTGGAGGCTGCATGTCCCCGGAGTTCCGTCGCCTCGGCGTCGCTTCATAAACCTCTGGGCGATGCCGAGGCGATGGAGCGGAGGGGACACCCCGACAAGTTCCCGACCCGAGGCCGAGCAGGAGAAAATAAACTTGTGGAAACTGCGTAAGTCAGTACATTAACCGTGAAGGGCGATTGTCCATTTTACGCTGAACCATTACAGGCCACATCCTTAATCGTCATATGACGCAAGAGATCCAACGCATATCGTTCAAACGACCGGGTGTAACTCCGGCGGCGATCGGCGAATCCAATCTCCACCTGTCGGATGACCTTGCAGTCTAAACACTCAACGCGAGGGATAGGAAGAACGATTTTCACTGCCTTGCCACCGATTGGTACCGATTTGAAACTCCGCTCAGTGTGGCCACGGGGAGCAACATTCTTTGAACCACAGGCTGAACACCGCAGGGTGTTTCGTGGCTGGCTGAGCGAGAAAAAAACCTGGCCGTGCTTGTATTCTGTTCGTTCGTAAATATAGCCACGAACCCCGAATCCGTGATATAGTAAGCTGGTGGACATGATGGCGTCTCCTGTATCTGAAGTCTTTGACAACCTCAGATGAGAACATCATGTCCGCCTTTTTGCTAGTCCATGTACGCTTTAGTCGGATGAACCAAAAAGCATTTGAAAATAAGTGAAATCGGTCAAGTCTATGTGGTTGTCCCCGTTGTAGTCGCATGCTTCGTAACCAAAACCAGGGGTTATGGTGCTTCTCGGGCCTGTCATCGCAGCGGCGAAGAAGGCGTAATCGTCGAGGTTTACCCGGTTGTCGCCGTTGAAGTCGCCGTATCCGAATGATCGAGCAATACGAAAACCTATGTTGTTTTCCGCGCAGTAGCTGTTGATCGTACTGACCCTGATGGAGGCGCTGGCCCACTTGGGATCGCTGGTTACCCATCTTCCGCCTCGTACTACGCGGTATTGCGAGGTCCAGGGGGATTCGAGCGAGGTGTCGTTGCTCCATTCGGCGACGTTGCCGCACATATCGTACAGGCCGTAACGGTTTTGTGTGTCGTTGGTGATTGTGCCGTCGTAAAGAGTGTTTATGCCGTTGTAGAATCCGACGGGTGTAGTTTCGGCCAGTGGACTGGGGAAGGTGTAGCCGTTATTTCCCAGGTTGGCGTCGGCGGGGGTAATTACATTCACTCCGGCGGCGAAGATCCAGTGATCAGGCTGAACTTCTTCGTCGTCACCGGGGCCTGTTCTGACAATATCGGGTGCGGCGGGATCGAAGGCTGCGGCTTTATACCATTCGTTGTAGGGGGTTGCATCCATGTTCCAGGAGGTGGCCACCCCTGGTCCACCATTGCCGTAGTTGCGTCCGTCCATGGGCAGGCGGTATCCCTTATAGTCTCTTACCAGGGTCAGTCGTTCGCTGTCGGAGACACCGTTGGTACTCCAATCGGAAGCGGTGATTATATACCAGTCGGTACGGAGCAGACCTTCGTGATAGCACAGGTCTGATGCGTTCATTCCGCTGTCGATAGTGAGCCAGTTACAGAACTTCGCCGCTCCCATCCAACTGATATTTCCCACCGGGTGCTGCTGGTAGTCGGGTAATACGTAATAACGGTTTCCGATTGGTTGTGCGGAGTTGTACTTGATTTTCGATTCGAAGTCCGAGGTCCAGTATAGGCACTGGTCGGTTTTGGAGTAGTTGGCGTCGATGGTGGTGTATACGTTTCCGTTAACGGGGAGGAAGTACATGTACGTACAGCGGGAGTCGGCCGGGTTCGTTTGTTGTATGAATTCAGCGTTGTTCAGGAATACGCAATACTCCGCGTTGGTTATTTCGTATTTACCTATTTCGTAAGTGTACGTTGGCCCGTTTATTTCGTAATCGTTACCGGGGATAGTTGCGGTTTCGATATTGAGCAGTTGAGCGCCGGTGAAATCGGCAGCGAAGAGGCTGACAGTCAGGATAATGATAACCGACGCATGGCTATTGTTTTGCGCATTCATTAGTTCTTTCCCGATCAGAGCAGATTGTTTGAAACTGCTAAAGAAAGGGAGGTGACAAGCAATTCGCATGTTCCTCCCTTTCGTTATAAGGCTATATTTTCCGGATACTATCCGTAAATTCCGAATCAGTTCTTGTTCATCGCATTCATTTGAACGTGGCCATCAGCGTAGGCCGCACACCAGAAATCGTTGACATCCGAATCTTTACTCTTTGAGATACAGTGAGGTGCTCTACGATCTTCAACATCGTATTTCCAGCCATCGAGGTCGCCATCAGGCCTAGCTCGGGCACTGTTTGCAGGTTTGAACATGTAATTATCCCATACGAGGGGGGACTTATTGCCTGCGCGGGCGTTCCGATTTAAATAGTCGATATTGTAGTTCCTTTTTGGGTCAGGCGATATACTCGGATCGCCGGGGATCTGGTAATCGCTTTGGCCGCCTTTATTGCACCGATAGAAATAAGTATTGCCGAATTTGTTCCAATGCGTTCCATTGTCCCCCTTTGGACCTTTATTGCTTGGGCACACCCATACGTCGCTGTTTCCATCGAGGTATAACGGCTTAACTCCAACTTCGTATTTAGCCATCATATTGGGCAGGATTTCCGGACCGGTTCCCGTGTGGAGAACTCTTTGAACTCCGAAAGACTCGGGAGGCATTTGGCGATTGGTGGTTACTTTGCCACCGATAACCCGGACACCCGGAGCAACCCGGAATCCCCACTCACCCATAGTAGAGTAGCTGGGCAACTCCTGTCGATTGTCATCGGCGTAGCAGATCAAAGCTATGTGTATAGCGTGCAGATTAGCATAGCACTTGGTTCGCTTGGCCTGCTCTCGTGCTTTTCGCAACGACGGGAGAAGGATAGCGATCAACAACGCGATTATGGAAACAACAACCAGTAATTCTACCAGTGTAAACGCACGCGTGCGTAAACGAGGTGGATGAAAATCCTTTATCATCATCAAATCTCCCGGTAATTACGATTGCTCTGAACAATCTCTTATAAGGCAGTTACTAACAATAACGTGTTACTGCCTTCACCCCAATTTACTCACGAGGGCCGGTAATGAAACCCTCGAACTTTTCAAAATCATCGAGATCGACGTCCAGATCCTCATCGAAATCGCACTTATCACAACCGTTGGTAGTCGCGTCCTGCTGGAAACATCGTTGGAAGTAACCAAAATCTTCAAGATCCGCATCGAAGTCGGCATCGAAATCACCAAAATCGAACGTGTCCATGCTGACCTTATAGATGATGTTCGCATCGACGAAATTCAGCATAAGCAGGTCAGTACCTCTAATAGTAAATGCATTATTTCCTCTAGCGGATCCTATTGAAAGAGCGGATTTAATATCCTCAGAGTCAGCTAAAAGAACGATGTTGTTTGCCGGATCGATTGCTGGGGCTTTCCACACAGAATGGGTGGCGTTTTCTGACCAATAGACTGTTCCCATTTTGTCGACAATCAACGCTTTTACACCAACTGCGTTGGTTACGTCGGTTGCTTTGGGGCTGGGATCGACATGCCCCTCGTCGATGTATGCGGTGACTATTTCGCTACTTTTGAGGAAGGTATTCAAGGTAACACCGTCAGTGGTCCAGATGATGTCATCGGTTTCGCTTTCGGAGAACCATATTCTATTCAAGTGATCGACCGAGGTTTGGCTACTTCCAATGCCGATTTCGTCGGTGTTGAACATTCCAGCCCAGGCGGGAGCAGGATCGGTGAAATTAAACATGATATGGTCGAGATAGAACGGTGGCTGGGCATCTGCGGCCGTACTCTCAAACCTGATGGTAAACACGTCGTCGACAACGCCAAACAGGGAGACGGGAATAACAACATTCGTCCAAGTGTTTGCTTGCGGAGGTGTTAAAGATACCGAACCACCTGTTCCGTTGGAGTTTATGAGCCAGATGTCGATTTCCTGCCCGCCGTCGGCTCCGCCGTGAATCCAGAAATCCAACTCGGCCAATCCTGCCGGGTCTGGGGCTTTGCCATCATCAGAATAGAGATCGAATTCGGCGTCAACTGCGGTGTACGTGACCTTCATAGCCTTACTGCCGACGATGTACTGTTCCGTGTTGGATGTTGATAGAGTAGTAGAGGTTGTGGACTTGTTCCAGTCTGAGTCGATGGAGTCTGTATATACCCAAACACCGTTGATGATTGCCATTGATCGGCCGGCGTCAATCTGGTCTTGGATGTATTGTCGTCCACGTTCTTCGCTAACAAAAATGCTTGCTTGTTCTGGGATTTGAGTATCGATGGCAAGGAGGTTACTCGTGGACAGGTCTGCTGCGTAAAGGGTAGTGCCGTCCGGGGAGATGCCGCCACTTGCCGATACTTTAGCACCTTTCGTTGGATTTTCCACGTAGTAAGGAATGATGCTTGCCATAGTCGCTCTTGTAAGGTGGGGCTGAACTGACAGGATATACCCGATATCGTCAACTGTATTTCCATCAAAGATCGGATCAGTGTCCAGCCGCAATTCGTTATTGCTGACCACCTCGGTGACTGTGTAGGTTCCGGGAACCATGTATTGCCACCAGTCATAAACAACAAGCATTATGCTGTGTCCCGGTTGTACGCCGGAAGCTATAAAGCCGTTGGAGTCGGTGAGGTTGTTATCAATTAATTTGTATACACCACCCACATTGGTTACTAAGCAGTTTGTGGGGCGAAAATCAGGGCTATTGGGAAGTCCGGGGAATCGTTTGGCAACGACGCGCTCTTCATCGAGCCTATTGTTTCCGGTGTAATATGATTTAAGAAGACCTACACCGGAGAGGAAATAGGAATCATCCAGGGGGCAGAAGGTCATTCCATAAATTCCAAACGAACCACTGCAGGTACTGCATCCGTTACGCAGGAAGAGATCCCACTGAATGGTATTGAGTACAGAACCGCCTTCCATGTCCCAAGGCAGGACGGAATCATCAAGAATACGGCTCCAACGTACATCTGCGCCGGCAGAGTAAGCTGCGGTAGTAAACTCGTCCGTCTCCGGATTCAAGGCGAAAGCGCCGAACCTGTCGTTACTCACTGTCCACCGGTGTTCGACCACTTCTGCGATGTCAGCGATGACGACACCATTGAAAACACAAATGAGCATAATGCCCAGTGACACGAATCGCTTAAACCTACACATAGCGCTTTTCCTCCCCGATAGGAATAAAAAATCCCCGCAAAAATCCTTACCTGACTTTTACGATTCGATGGTGTGATTTCTTTGGACACACCACCCCCGCCAGGCTCCGGCCGATCAAACCCTATTGGGACAGTTTAAGGCAAATCGCATTTCGATGTCACTTAAAAAAACTGGTTTAAACGCTTTAATAGCGATTTTGTGTGCTGGCTTTAATAATTGCAGTGGAATAGACATCAGAGTAAATGATACATGATTTGGTTAACCGTGTTAGAATAACTGTATGCGAGAGCAGTGAGGGATAGTGGACAATTTTTGGGAGTACCCAGTCCTTTTCAGAAGGCATCGTGCTGGCGATTGTGGCTAAACAAGGGTGGTGTTGGCTGGTTAAGCAGAACAGTTTGGGGAGTTTATGTGGTTTTATTGGAATTCGATGCCAGTTACGATTCGTTGGAAACATTCTTGAGAAAAGGTATTAACTGTTTAGTCTCATAAGCTTTTGGGGCTTGTTGGTCTCCGGTATTCTGGGGGAGGATTAGGATCTGGAGATCAGAGTAAGATTATCAGACTCGGAAATGTCTATGAGAATATCGAGGAATAGATTCGCTTGTCGGACTAGAATTGGGTTGGGGATGCTCGCATTTCTGATCCCGGGCGTACTGGTTCTCGCCGGGGCGTCCGTTTCCTATGGTCAGACAATTGCAGTAAAGCTGGTTGATGGAAAGGTATGTGCCCGATGTATGCTTTCGGGTCCGAAAGTGTCCATTCCTGCCAACGTTGTATTTGATTTGGGATCCCGGATACCGCTTCAAGTTCATGAGAAGACGGGTAAGCTGCTGGGGTTGAATTCCTCTAGTGAAGCGGCATTAAAGTTTGACAATATCGAGTTGGCGAAGATTCCGGTAGTCTCTACGGGGTTGAGATCTCTGGAATTACTAAGTCAGAATCATTCGCAGGAGTTGGGAGAGATTCCAGCGGCGGCTATTGTTGGTTTACCGGCATTGGCGAAATATGTAATTCAACTGGATGTGTCTCTTGGCGAATTAAGGCTTCTTCCGCAGTCGGGATTAAATGAACCAGGTATAGTAACGGAAAGCTCGGGTGGTCTGACGGCTTTCAAGTACGATGTTCAGGTGTCGGGGTACTGGTTAACGGCCGAGGGGGAAGACAGTTTTCCTTTGCGGGTGCAGTTTACGACACGCCAATTCGACACGATTATAGACGGTATTGTGGCCGACATGGCTGGTGCTCCCGGTGGCGATATAGATCGTTTGATGTTGGGGAGAATTAACCTGGGAGAATTCGTCGCGTTTCGTCCGGAGGATTTATCTAAATCTCCAGGGCGTCCGGATCTGGTTCTAGGAACCAACCTGTTGAGTTCGTTTCTGGTCACGATTAACCAGGCAACTGATTCGATCAGTTTCAAGCAGTTGAGCAAACCCGTATTTCCCAAGGAAGAGCGAGAGTTTTTTGTTGCTCGCTCGGAGGAGGATGCGGAGGGATTAGAGAGTTTTCTTGATAAAAACGAAAAGTCTCGTCTGGCAGGTGAAGCGGCAGAGCTTCTTTTGAGATATCGGCTGGTCGAAAATCCGGCGAATCGGAAAAGAATCGGGCAAGCGATGGATTTCCGGATTGCGACTGCTCCACTTGAGAGGCGGTCGGAGACGATGGTGACCCTGGCGGACGAGTTACTTGCTTTGCAACGGGCGGACAGTTCGATTCTTGCGTTTGACGCGTTATCCAAAGGGCTGGTTTATGCGGGAGATGATCTTAACGCCAGCGCCCGACATGAAATCAATGCTCGATTGGGAAAACTATGTCTGGACAAAGGTGATTTGAAGCAGGCTCGTAGACATCTTCTGTCAGCGGCGTTTGGCATGCCGCGTAACGGGCTGATTAACCTGTGGCTTGGCGAGTTGTATGAGCGAACCGGGAAACAGGCACGAGCGTGGTCCCGGTATGTTCAGGCGGCCATCAGCGAGGAATCTCCAGCAGGAGCTCTAGCCGGGCTGGATCGTTTGAACCGTGATCCGGGTTTTCGAACTGGTTTTTCCATGGAGGATGCCAGGCAGCTTCTGGAAGGGCGTGTTGTTGAATTTCATCCACCGGATCGTTTTGAGCGGAATCCACGAAATAATGGATTATCGCCAGTTCATTTAGTCGAATTATTTACATGTATCGATGAACCTCGCACACAGGCTGCCGAATTGGCTTTTGGTGGTTTACTGGAATACTTTGAGAAGCAGGAAGTTGCGTTTCTGGCATATCATGTGCGAAGCCCGGAAAGCAATCCCATGGTTTCGCAGGCAAGTGAATCGCGGCGGCGATTTTACGATGTAAGTAATACGCCGGTCGCGTTTTTCAATGGTATCAGCCCCATAACTTCGGGGGGAGATGAAGGAGCTGTAGCCAGAACGTTTGCCGCGTATAAGGCGGCAGCGATGGTTAAGGAAGGGCATTCAACAGATTGGAGTATAGAGGGAAAGATAGGTTTAAAGGACCAGGAGATCGCAGGGACGTTGAAGCTTTCCGGACCTGAAGCGGGAGGTAGTTTACGACTGGTGGTTCTCTTATGCGAGAAAGCAGTAATGGGTCCGGGGGCGAATTCCCTTATGCTGCATTATAATGTTGTCCGGGCAATGCTTTCGCCGGATAGCGGGTTCGCTATACCTTCGGCCAGTGGGGAGCGTGTTTTCGAGATTCGAACCAGTTTGAGCGATATTATGGATTCCCTGTCGAGTACGATCGCCGAGATGGAGAAAGAGGAAAAGGTAGTATTCACCGTGAAGCCGGTGTACGTTGATGCGGAAATGTGTTCGGTGGTGGTTTTCCTTCAGGACAGCAAGTCGAAACAGGTTTTTGTGTCGCGAGATTTCGAAGTAGTGTCCAGGCATTCGGGGGGAAGTGGCCGACGATGATCTCGCAGGAAACGACAGTACAGCAGCAGGAGTTTGCGGAGAAGCTGTCAGCGGCTCAGCAAGTGGTACATCGGTCGGATATTCGTTCCAGAATTCCCGTTGCTTTAAGCCGCTTGCTGGCTGTCCTTACGATTTGCTTCTGTTTATACGGTGTGTTGAGAGTCGCGTGCGCTTTAACCTGCAGTTCAATACCGTTGGGGTGGACGGGGTTTATTGGGATTGCGTTTTTATTGTCCATTGTACCGGCGACGGTGACGATGATCGCGGCATATAGACTAAAGCCATGCCTAGTTGAAGTTGCGGAGCGTTTAGATCTTGCGGAGAATACGCATAATCGAATCGCAACAGGGCTTTATTTTCTGGAGTCCAATATACGTACTCCTTTTACCAGAGCGGCTATTCGCGACGGTGAAATTTGCCTCGACCGGATACGCGGAAAGCGGCCTTATCTGGATAATTCGGTATTTCGTATAAAAGGAGCAGGCGGTTATGTTGCAGTTATCGTCGTGTTCTGGGTAATCGCGTTAATCTGTGACGGCATGTGGATTTCTCCAAACGAATCACAAGGTCTGATCGTTTCAGTCGTCGACGTTGAAGGTGACGCTGAACAAGTTAACGTCGAAGCTGATAAAACCGAGGAGAAAAAAACACCTGAACGCGATTCGATGAAGTCCAGGTCGGTTACGGAAAAGAGCGAGGCGAAGGAGAATCGTTCTACAGAGTCGTCGGCTGGAAAGCGTGGTGATGAGAAGTCGGAAGGTCAAGGTGGGCAGGGGAGTTCGGAAGATTCGCAACTGACCAGCCAGCTTTCCAGCTCGGGCGGTGAATCGAGTTCCGCTACGGCAAGCTCCAGCGAACGCCGGGAGCAGGCTGAGAAAAAAAAATCAAAAACAAAGCGAAAACCCGGGCGACGCGGTGGTATGCAAAAGGATAATCCGGCTTCTAAAAACGAGAGTTCTCCGGTCAGCTCTGGAACTACTGGCGGGGGATCTGTTTCGCCGGTGCGGCATGACTGGGCATCGAAAGCGCAGACTGCAGGCGGCGATCAGGATGATGATGATTCGGAAGAAGAGGTCGAAGACGAGAATGAATCCAACACGCAGCGTGGAGGTGTGCAACCCTCGTTAAAGGACCGTAACGAGGCGCCTTCCAGGGAGATGGGACTAAGCGGAGAGGAAGGTCCTCCGGGTACCGGCCGCGGTGGTCCGACGCCGCCTAAGAAATCGCGGGGTACGGCTTCTTTAGTGCTGGGTGTTCCGGTTCCAGATTTTGTCAAAGGCAGAGTAGGGCCGGGAACAACGAAGATAATTCACGAACGCGTTCAACCGCCGGCGGTGCCCGGTGATCAGGCGGCTACCGCAGGTACCAGGAAACGCACAACCCCGGAAAACACGATAAGAGAGCTGACCATTCCGGTTTATTTACAGAACTTCGTCCGTAATTACCTTATATCGCTGCATTCAGCGGATCAGGATGAGAATGACAGGGGTAAGGATTCGGTAAACCCAGCCGAAACAACTCCCAAGGAGTAACATGTAACAATGAACGACACCATAAACAACCGGACGCAACTGGAACAGGCGGATGCCGAGGTGCAAGCGGCACGCTTCAGAGAGGTTTTTGATTCGCTGAAGAGGGAAATCCACAAGGTGTTTGTGGGGCAAGATGACCTGGTTGAGCATGTTCTGTCGGTTTTACTATCAGACGGGCATGTGCTGCTCGAAGGTGTTCCCGGGTTGGGAAAAACATTGTTAGCTCACACCCTTTCTTCAGCGTTGCAGCTGAAATTCTCCCGTATTCAGTTTACTCCGGATTTGATGCCGGCGGATATCGTGGGAACGATGGTATTGCACGAGAAGGAAGGTGGCGGGCATGAACTGAAGTTTGAGCAAGGTCCCCTGGTGGCGAATTTCGTACTGGCTGACGAGATCAACCGGGCGACGCCGAAGACTCAATCGGCTTTGCTGGAGGGCATGCAGGAGCGTCAGATATCGGTATCCCGGAACACTGTGCGGTTGCCGGAGCCGTTTATCGTGGTGGCCACGCAGAACCCTGTTGAGCAGGAGGGTACGTATCCGCTACCGGAGGCGCAGCTGGATCGGTTCCTGGTCAAGCTACTGGTGGATTACCCGAAGGAGGAAGAATACCACGATATCCTGGAGAGAACTACGGGAAAGGATATGCCTTCGATAAGTCCGGTTGCGTCGGGCGAGGAAATCCTGGCGATGCGGCGCATGGTGCGCAGCGTTCCGGTATCGAAACAGGTAAGGGGATACGCGATACGGTTGATTATGGCCACTCAACCCGGTTCGCCGTATGCTCCGGCGGCGGTTAATAATTCGGTTGACCTGGGGGCAAGTCCTCGGGGAGCGCAGGGATTGTTGCTGATGGGCAAGGTGCGAGCGCTTCTGGATGGGCGTTTTGCGGTATCGTGTGACGATATACGCGGCGCGGCCCTTCCGGTATTGCGTCATCGGATACTGCTTAGCTTCGAGGGGCAGTCAGATAGAGTTAACCCGGATGATCTAATCCGAGCGGTTCTCAATTCAGTCGGAGAGTTATCGAGTTAAGCGATGGGACAGCTTTTCACTAAAGAATTGGTTCAGGCGATAAGCCAATTGCGTTTAAGGGCGAAGCAGGTTCCGGCCGGTGGTCGCAGCGCGGAGCATCGCAGCCTGGAGAAGGGCAGCGGGATGGAGTTTCGCGATTTCCGGGCTTACGTACCGGGTGACGATCTGCGTCGGGCGGACTGGAATCTGTACCGGCGGAGCGGGCGGTTATTTTTGCGGTTGTTTGAGGAGTCTCAGGATTTACCGGTTTATATCCTGCTGGATATCAGCGACTCGATGTTTTTTGAGGCACCTCCGCGGGCGGATGCTGCCCGTATTATGGCTGCGGCGATAGCGGCTATCAGTTTGAACCAGCATGATCGGGTTGGGATATTTCCATTCGGCAGTGATTTGGTTACTCCATTAAAACCGACATCGGGCAAACGCAATATACAGCGTGTATTCGATTACCTGGAGCGGATGAAGCCCGGCGGCCCAACTGATCTGGTCAAGGTTATCAAGCAGTTTGGTGCCATGAGACTTCGCCGCGGTTTGACGGTTATTATATCGGATTATTTCGATCCGCGTGGAATAGAAGAAACCATTAATTCGCTGGGATCTCTTCGGCACCGGCTTTTGTTAGTACAGGTAAAACGCGAAACGGATGAGAATCCGGCATTGAACGGAGAGGTAACGCTGGTGGATTGCGAATCGGGCAGGTCGGTGGATCTGACGATTAATTCACCGGCGTTGGAGCGATATCGCCGTTCGTACAGAGAGTTTCTCGACCGGCTGTTAAGGTTCACGTCGCGAAGGCGGGCGGGGCACCTGATGCTTGATGCTGACAGACCGGTATTTGATCAGTTACGAGAGTTTTTCCCCGATGGGATATTAAGTACGTAAGGATGACCAGGGAATGAAATTCGAGGGCATCCCATTCGCCGCAGGATTAGCCGTTATCGCCGGATCAGCGGGAATATTGGCGATTCTGCATCTGCTGCGAGTTCGGTCCCGGCAATTGCGGGTGGTAACGACGTTGTTCTGGGAAAGCGCTATTGAGCAACCGCGGGCGCGGACCTTGTTCGATAAGTTCCGGCACGCCAAAACCTACCTGTTGCTGCTGCTGATATGTATTCTGCTGGCACTGACGCTGATGCAACCGAGGTTTGCAGGCGACAGTACAGGTAGCATCTGCCAGGTTATTGTACTAGATGCCGGCGGTTCGATGAGCGATGTCAACAGCGAAGACGGTGCGAATAGTTTTGAAGAAGCGAAAAAGGCTGTAATGCAACGGGTCCGGCAGCTTTCGGTCGATGACCAGTTGGCGTTGGTGGCAGTCAACCCGTGGCCGCGGTTGATACATGACCTGGATGATCCTCATGTTTTGGCGGGAAAATCAATTGAGGGGGTCAGGGGTAGCGAGTTGCCCGCGGCCAGGGATGAAGCTATCAAGCTGGCGCGGCTGCTGATTGAGGGAAAAGCTAATCCACGAATATTATTCGTTACCGATAGAGCTTACGAACCGGATCCAGAACTGGTGGAGGGGGTGAACCTGGAGGTACAAAACATCGGGCAGTCGAAGGATAATGCGGCGATACTATTCGCCGGCTTCGAGGGAAAATCCGGGTTGAACCGGAAGGGAAACCTTCGAGTACGAGTCGGTTATTGGGGAAAGAATAATCAGGAGACAACCCTGGTTGTTCAACGGCAGGGGGGCGCACTGCTTTTCAATCAATCCGCAATAATGGAATCCGGAAGTACACACGATTTTATCGTGGCCGATCTGCCGGCAGATGGCGATACGCTTGTATTGGATTTAACGCCCGCAGACGGGCTGGCCAGTGATAACCAGTTGACTTTTCGTTTACCGTTTCGACCAGTGATTCACGTTGGAGACGATGCCAGTTTTCCCGAGCCTTTACGCTATGCCTTTGAGGCCGATACGGCGGTTGAAGCTGAAAAAAATTGCCCCAAATGCTTTAAGCGAAAAGATTGTCCAAGACGATTGAAGGGGAAAAACCTGGTATTTGTGCAGGTTGTAGATCAGGGGCCTATGGTTGAAGGAGGGAACGATCTTGTTCCGGCTGAAACACTGGCCGGCAATTTGCAGCCTGGCATGGTTAAATGCGGTACGGGGGTGGGCGTAGATACTACGGGTGAAGATCTTGTGCCGTTGTTGCTCAGTGGCGATGCGGTTGTCGCGGCCTCTTCGAAGGGAGACGACCCGCGGATTCTGTATCTTGGATCGTCGCTCTTTGCCGAGGACAGTAACTTCTGCAGGACTCCTGGTTTTGCCATCTTCATAGGTGAGGCGCTTCGTCAACTTGGTGGCTGGGATGATTCGATAGCTGTTTTCCCACCAGAACGCGGACTTGCTGATCCGCTTTGGAGAGAGCGAAGTTCCGGGCGGTTTGAGCCTGTGTCGATGCCCGGTTCGCGGTTGGCTGGAGATTTGTCTTCGGTAGGAGGGCAGACCACTGAAGGTTCTGCGAATTCAGCATTCGGATGGTCGCTTCCGTTTTTCTGGGAGGTGATGCTCGGATTCGCTATAGCCCTGTTTGGGCTGGAAGCTTTTTTGCATGTCCGTGGAAGGATTCCCTGACCCATGGTATTTGTTCATCCCACAATTTTATGGTTGTTATTGGCGGTAATACCGTTGGCGTTCATTCACGCCAGGAGCAGAATGGGACTTGGTATTTACCGGAGCGGTTTTGTTGCCGGCTTGCGTGTGCTGACGTTTGCTCTGCTGTTGTTGGCTCTTGCTCAGCCGATAATTCGGCGAGAAGATAATACTGAGACAGTAGTTGCGGTTGTGGACGTGTCGGCCAGCATGACAGACAGCGAGCTCGACCGAGTGGGCAGCCTGGTGGAAGAGCAACGCTCTGAAAAAGGCGTAAACGAAGTTTTCAAGGTTGTTACTTTCGATTCTTCTGCCAGGTTACTTTCTTTGGATGCAGAGGAGCTGAAATCAAACTGGCTTTCATCGCTGCGCAAGAAGTCTAACCCAAGCGGTACCGGAAAAGTCGGCTCGGCGCTGGCGGATGCGTTGGAGTTAGCCGGTGCGTTGATACGACATGACGGTCGGGGAGAGATACTCCTTTATACGGATGGTATGGAAACGGGGGGCGATGGAGAAGCGGCTGCGTGGCGGTTGGCGGATCGGGGAATAACCGTTTCCAGTGAAGAGGTAAATGTAGAACGTGTAGATGAAGCGGTTTTGAGATCAGTGGAAATTCCCGCGACTGGCGGAGCCGGAGCTACCGTAGACCTTTTTGCGGAGATTGAGACGGATCAGGCCCGGCAGGTGGAATTGACCATTAGCTCAAAAGATGATGGCGGGGAGGACGCAGTTACCGAGATCAAGCTTAAACCGGGCAGGCAGAGAGTGTCCTGCAAATGTCTGTTGCGTGGTGAAGGGGTTACCTGCCGCCAGGTCAGTCTCAGATGTCCGAAAGACGTCATAAAGACGAATAACTCGCTTCCAGTGGCTACCTACGTTAACTCGCCGAAAAAAATAGGAGTACTGGAGGGAAAATCATCCAGCTCTACGGCGCAGGCACTTGGTTTACTGCTGGAGGAAGCAGCTGTTGTTGAACAGATTGTGCCGTCTTCGGTAACTTCGGCTGACAGTCTGCGGGAGATTGATTTTTTAGTTATTCCCGACATGCCAGCTTCTTCGGTAGGCGATGATGCTTTAACCGCAATTCGGAATGCCGCAATTGATGGAATGGGTTTACTGCTGACCGGAGGGCGGAGATCGTTTGGATCCGGGGGGTATGCGAATACTTCGCTAACAGAGATTCTTCCCGTGAGGTTTTCGCAGGAGATAGAACGTAGAGATCCCAGTGCAACGCTGGTAGTTATCATAGATACGTCGGGAAGTATGGGGGGGGCCAGAGTAAACCTGGCTAAGGAGATTGCCCGGTTGGCTATTGCCCGATTGAAGCCGCATGACAAAGTCGGAGTAGTAGAGTTTTATGGTTCGAAGCGATGGGCGGCTCCTATACAACCGGCCTCAAATGCCATCGATCTGCAGCGGGCGTTAAACAGGCTCAGTGCGGGAGGCGGTACGGTTATTCTTCCGGCGATTGAAGAGGCGTTTTATGCGTTAAAAGGAGTGAAAACACGAACCAAGCATGTTCTTGTGCTTACGGACGGCGGAGTGGAGCAAGGAGCGTTTGAACCACTGATTCGTGAGATGTCTGATAATGCTATTACCTTATCGACGGTTCTGGTTGGTCCGGGGCGTCATTCCTCGTTTCTTTCACAGCTGGCTCAATGGGGCCGGGGGCGTTTCTACACAGCTCCGGACCGTTACAACTTGCCGGAGATAATCGTAAAACAACCAGAGAGTTCGCTTCTAACCCCGTTTGTCGAAAGACCGGGTTCGATTATATGTGAGTCAGACAACCAGGTTGTCAGGGGGATGGATTTTACAACAGCTCCGGAATTGGCGGGATATGTACAAACTCAAGCACGGCCCACGGCTGACGTACTTCTACGATCAAGTTTTGGGCATCCGGTTCTGGTAAACTGGCAATACGGGTTGGGGCAGGTTTCGGTGTTCACTTCTCAGTTACCGGGAGAGTGGTCGGAGAAACTGATGCAGTGGCCTCAATGTGCTACGCTGTTTTCCAACCTTGTAAGAACGATAGCCCGACCGGGGCCTGCAGAAGCGATTTCCATAAAACCAGTATTGCGACCGGGAGCGGTTGAACTGGAGATTAAAACCCGGTTATCGCATGGTATTAATGGCATGGAGCCGCTCATAATAACCGCAACTGACGATAAGGGGAACGAGAGGGAAAGGGTTGCGGATCCGGTTCGAGCGGATTATTGGAATGTTCGATTCGAGAGACTTTTACCGGGAACTCATCATCTGGCAGTTCATACGGTTGATGGCAGGCTTGCGGCACAGGCGGCGGTGGCCGTTCCTCCCGTTAGAGAAGTGACTTCGCTGGGAGTGAACCGCGATTTATTCGACGGCATAGCAGCGATTCAGAATCGAGCTTTGGAAAAAGCCGGGATATTCAGGCAGTCCCCGGCAACAAGACCGTTTAACCTCTGGCCTGTTTTGGTATCAATCGCTTTGATAATGTTTTTGCTTAACATTCTGCTACGTCGCTGGCCTGTACGTTCTTCGGTTGTAAAGGATTTAGTAATCTTAATGTTTTTTGCGATTACTACGTCGGGACATGCTGGAGAAACTGCGGATTTGTCCATGCCTGATACGGTTAAACAGCTTTCTCCTGATATGACAAGAGCTATTGATCTTGCTATCAGCGAGCCTGATCCATTGCTGTTGGATGAAAGGTTCGACAATGTTATCCAAATGGTGTTGGAGAAAGAGGGTAATCTTGACAAGCTTCTTACATATCTTCGTCAACCGGGAATGGACTCTATTCCTGGGAAAAGGTTGCTGGCCCGGGCAGCCGTAAAAAACGGAGAACTGGAACTGGCACGTAATATCGTGGCGGAGTTGGTTGGCAATGAGAAGGATGATATTCAGTTATGGTCATCCCTGGCACAGTTGGAAGAACTCCTCGGGCACGATGAAGCCGCTCTTGAGGCTCTGCAAACGGCGATCGGATTGAATCCGGAGCCACCGCTGCGTTTTGCTTTGGGCATCAGGTGTGCTTTGCTTGCTTATGACGGTGAAGAACCATTATCGGGAAGCAGGCAGTTAGAAAACGCGGTATTGGGATATCCTGACCGGGACCAGGTTGCACCGTTCTGCGCGCAGCTGGCTTCACTAAAAGGCGATTATGCTCTTGCCCTAGAGTTATTGAAACCGGCTGGGTCACCCAAGCAGGTTTTTCATTCGCGATTGTTTCGCGGACTGTGGCTGATGCGGACGGACAAACCTGAAGCAGCGATGGAGGAGTTTGATGAAGCGTACATCGCTGCGAAGCTGGGACACGATCGCACCTTCGCCCTGGAGAGGTATATAGCGGCCGCAAGGTGCTCCAATAACTTGGTGAGCGTTGCCGAAAAGTGGTTGAAAGAGCCGGACCTTCCTGTTGATAAGCTCGCTGTTCTGGTTGGTGTATTAAGGGAGCTGGAGAGATTCGATGACGCGTTGGAGATAATGAAGCGGCCCGGACGTTCTGAAGAGCATATGAAGTTGATTAATTCCCCTGAATTTCAGCGGGAGGTGATTGCTCTTGCTGTGGCGGCGGGGAAGGAAAAGGAGGCTGAATCCGCCTATCGGAAATTGATAGATAAAAATCCGCAGCAGGTGGATTGGTATTCTGGCTTAGCAAGGTTACTGCTTATGAACGGGCGGGCGGATGAAGCCGCCGCTCTTTTCAATGAAGCATTGGAACATTTTGATAAATCCCCATCGCTGATGTTGCTGGCGGAAGCAGCTCGTGAACTTGCTCTTGATGAACTTGCTTTGACCGTAGCGAGAAAGGCCGGAAAACGAAACCGTAACAGTGACGTTCGAGCCATCCTCTTTGAAGCAGATCTGATGCGTCATCGGGGGGATACAAATAGTGCAATGTCTTTGCTCCGCGAGTTGGTTTCTTCCCACACTGACGACAAGCAGGTGATTTTGCAGGTGGCGGAGGCTTTTGAGAGGTACGGTGACAAGGCCCAGGCATTGCAGCTTTTTCGGCGTTTATATGAGCTTACCGGCAGCGAGGATGTGCTTTTGCGGCTGGCCTGGCTGCTGGAGGAGAATAAAAAAACTGACGAGGCGTTTGCCCTGTGGGAGGATATGTGGAAAACAACGAATATCCCCGCTCGCCTGCGACAGGCCCAGGAGCGATTATTGAGTCTGGCAGTAGAACGCAATCAACTGGCCGATCTGGCAATAGATATTGAAGAACGACTGGATGAAGGAAAAGCCAGCCAACGGGAGGTTTTGCTCCTGGTGGATATTTACACAACGGTAAACGATGCCGTGTCGGCTGCGGAGATTCTCTATGGTTTTGACAGGAAAAGTGAGAATAAGGTAGCGACTCTTAAGAGGCTGGTTCAGGTTTATCTTCGGTGCGAGCAATTCGGCAGATGTAATTCGACCTTGCGGCGACTGGCGGAACTCGATCCGGAAAACGCTGCGGATTATCTGAACCAGATTGCCATAATCGCGTTGGAACGACGGCAGCCATACGAGGCAAAGGAGGCTTTAGCCGAGCTGGCGAAAGTTACCGATGACGAGGCCACGGTGGACGAGTTCTCCGCCGGAGTACTGGCCGCTATTGGTTTGAACGAAGAAGCTGCCCGAAGTTATGGGCAAATGCTCGCCTGCCATCCGGATCGTATTGAGGGGTTCCTGCTTTGGGGAAACAGTATGCGGGCGGCGGGGCATTCTGATCAGGCAATATCGGTATTCCAGAATCTCGTAGAGGAGGCGGCGGAGGACGATCTGTTCACGGTTGCGGTGGATGGGCTTTTCAATCTGGATGCAAAACCGGTATCGCTTCAGTCTGCGCTTCGGCGCGTTTATACACGAATTGCGGCGAATCCCGATAAAATGTTCCTGTACCGGTTGGCTGTTGATTTGCTGGAGGCATTGGGACGCGAAGAGAAGATGGCACTTGTTCTGGAGCAGGCTGTCGTGGTGGCTGGAGAACGCCGAGGTCCAATACTCAGGGAGCTTATGGACAGCGCCTTGGTTGATAATAGAAACAGCGAAGCTATACGGTTTGGTAATTCGCTAATGATGCTGGGGGATGAGATGCCACCGCAGGTTTTTCTTGACCTGGGTCGGGCGATGATAAACTCCGGGCAGTTTGCTAACGCGCAAAGGGTGTTTGATAGAGCGGGGGTTGGTGCCGGTTTTTCCAGTATTCAGCAGCAAGTAGCAACCTTCTATGAACAGGCGATGAAACCGGCTACCGCAGATGCGATTATCCGGCAACTCCTTATTACGGAACCGGATAATGTTGAACTGCTTATCCGATCAGGTGATCTTCGGACTCAGTTGGAGCAGTTCGACCGCGCTTTCGAGCAATACTTTGCCGCCTCGGATATTCTTTTGAAACGGTTACCGGCATCAATAGCGGTCAGTGGAGATGACGTTGAATCGGGTGTTCGTAAACGGTATCGGAGAGCCGAAAACGTCGATGAGATGACCCAGTTTTTTGGCAGCGCCACAGAAGGGCTATTGGGAACGGCAAGAACCGAGGAGTTGCGTAATTCCTTACTATCGCGATTGTCTTCACGGGTGCTTAAGGAAATCAGTTCCCTGGACAGGGAAACGGCACATACTTTGCGTCTTTCGGATAATCCGCGGTTATACCAACTGGCGGGTTTATATCGCCAGGTAGCGTTTGCGTTTCACCAGCCGGAACTTGCTGATGAGCTTGATAAAAAGCTGCTTGAACTTCACCCGGGCGACAGACGGTTTGCCTGCGAAGCGGTGCAGAAACGTATCGATTGGGGTTTATATACACGGGCAAAGGAACTCGTCGCGGACACTCAACTTGCGGTGTTGCCGGTTGACGTTCGCTTGGAGCTCGGAATAAAAACGGAGTTGAACAAGGTCAAGGAGAAGAACGAGATTGATGCCGCAGTCGGCATACGATTGATACCCTTGCTGATCATGACCGGCCAATCGGCGGAAGCAGGACGATTGATTCCCCTCGTACAACATCAGGATAATGTGGAAATAGGGGAGTTGGCATCGACCATGATCTCCGCGGCAATTGCGGTGGATGATTATGATGGTTTGAAATACTGGTTTGATAAATGGATCGACGCCTGTCGCCCGAATGGGGGCGATGTAGAAGTTACGACGGAGATCAAAAAGTGCGTTCGTATGACCTGGAACCATCTATCCGAAGCTGATCGGTTGGCTTTTCTCCAGAAATTGGAGAAGTTGTCAGAAAACCAGGATGGTCGGCGGAGGGTTGTGCTTGATATGTTTCGGTATCGTTTGGCCGGAAAACTGGGGCTGCAACTTAAGGACACGAATAGCGTACTAGAGCGAGCGGCTAGTGAGGACACACTGGATATTTCAGATGCTGTGTGGATTCTTGCCCGGACCAAGCCTGAGAATCGTGCCGCGATCCTCAGAATAATGGTTTCTTCGAGAAAGCCGGGTGCTGTACGTCCCTTCCTGATGTCACTGACGGGTGCCATCGAAGATGAAGCTGAACTGGCAGATACAATTGGAGAGCTGTTTGCCAGCGCACCGAAGCAACGTATTCAACCGGACCGGGCGTTCAGCACGATTAATCAGGGGAATTGGAATCGAAATCCCAACGCACCGCAGTCTGGACGTCGTTTGGGAGAAATCATTCTTAGCGAGCGTCCGACGGACGTTGTGGTTTTGACGGCCACGGCAGTCGCCAGAAAAAACGCGGATTCGTATCCCGACGCAGCAGTATTAGCTCAGGAAGCGATCGATGCTTTACTTGCGGTCAAGGAGCCGGATTTTTCTTTCGGCAGAATGTTTAACGATCTCGCGTCTGTTTTGAACAGTGACGACCTGGCGACGGTACTCGATGATCTGGAATTACTGGGTGAAGTCGAAGGGGAAACTCCAACCTTATTGTATGCCCAGGCTATCCTTCAGGGAGCAGCCGGAAAGCAGGACAAATCGCTGGCGGCGATTCAAAAGGCGTATGCTATTTCTCCATCAAACAGGACGATAAGCCGTCGTGTTATCAATATGATGGAAAAATCAGGAGACGAGCTAGCCTTGTCGCGAATACTTGCCGCACACTTGACCAAAGCGACAATAATGGAATCCTATGAATGGCGTACTCTGGGGAATCTCTATGTTAACCTCCACGATCTGGAAAACGCCATTCGAACTGCTCGGAATGACAAGACTTTGCTGGGAATCTGCCGGGAAATACAACTGGCCAGGATGATGGGAGACAATCAGCTGGTTCATAGTTTGTTCCGCAGTCTTATTTCAGAGAACCGAAATGCCGGTCGATCGTTTGTGCCTACCTGGCCGGCGGATGTTTCCCCTGACGGCCTGGAAGGATACTTGGCTGGTCTGGAATCGAAAAAGTATGATCGTAAAAACCTGTTTTACGAACTGGCTGATATGCCGTTTGCAAAAGATGAGTATTTTCATCTACTCAGAGCGACGCAGCCGGATAATCGGACAGTTCCCGCTATTGTGAGAGCCTTATCAAGAGTATGTCTGTCAAGTGGGACGGCTGATGAGATGTTCGATCAGCTTTTTAAGGCTGCGGATAGCCAATCGTTAACTCGAAAGGATCGTCTTCTGTTGCTCAGTATTACTGAACAGGAGATTCCCAATAATGATAAGCTCGAACCGGTACTCGTAGAGTTATTGATGCACACTGATCCTGCCGATACGGAAACTCTTTACCGTCTGGCTATGATTGAGAAAAGGCGGGGAAACGTAAAACGCGCTCATTCAGTCTTGTCCTGGATCGTCGGATACGATTGTAACAAATCGCATAGCTCTCTGAACCTGGATAAACGACTGAAACGTATAGACGATTGGCTGGCTGTGACGGACGAAGGACGGCGTTGTACCGAATGTGAACGTATATGCAGGTCGTTGAAGAATACTCCACTAGATAATCCGGTTCCCGAAGTAATGCGAGGTCGTCTTAAGCTTTGTGCTGGAGCGGTGGGTTACCTGAAAACGCAAATCTCCGAAATTCGGAAAACGATCCAGGATGATTCTGATAGAAGGCAGCGTGGTTTGTGGGCGGAAGTGATTGCCGGTTACGAAGCCGCTTATGGTTCCTTCGAAGATTTCGTTCTCGATGTTGACCTGTGCGTTCAGTTTCTCTCCGCCACCGAGACTTCGACATCAATGATTGATTGTCGAGATTTGCTGCCTCCGGCAACCGCGTTGGCAGATCCGGATCACTATGCGGGCGCAATAATGAACAGGCTTAATAAGGGTGTAGATGACGGGTCGATAAAAGCCGAAACTGCAGTGAGATCGATATGTCTGCTCGGACTATGGTACCAGGATAACGATCTGCCGGATGGGGCCCGCCGGATGCTGGAACTGGCTCTGAAACATGCCGGAGCAGATGGTAGTCATTGGTTGTGGATAGCTGATCTCGCCAGGAGAGCGGGCATAAACGATAAATACGCGGAGATCGAAATACGCCTTTTAAGAGCCGACAGGTTGCCGGTGATTCGCGTTCCCGATTTGCTCAATACGCTCGATTCGATGGGTCGAACCCGTGAGGGCGATGAATTGGCCGTACGTGTTGCTGCTTACAGTGACCACCCGGTAATAGAGAAGCGGGCTTCAAAAGTATTGACAACTCCACGATATAAGTAGAAAGAAAGGAGCCGATTCAGTTTGATATGAATCGGCTCCCACG
This sequence comes from Phycisphaerae bacterium, assembly GCA_963667855.2. Classification (GTDB taxonomy): domain Bacteria; phylum Planctomycetota; class Phycisphaerae; order UBA1845; family UBA1845. The sequence goes on from CAXXKI010000013.1 coordinate 174,412, forward strand.
AATCTTTCAGAAATGTACTATCAGTAATTTGTCAATTGGAAAAAACTCGCTGAAACTCGGCAAAGTCCTGCAGATCAACGTCGCCGTCGGCCGGAGCGAAATCAAAAGTGCTCAGGCACTTTATTGAAGGAGCAACGAAACCGGCTGCCCCGATCGGACCACTCATGCAATCGACAAAAACAGCTACGTCGTCGAGGTTGACATCGCCGTCCACATCTCCGTCACCGGGCGGAGGTGCGAGGATAAATCCCTTTTTCTCGACGGAGGAGAGTATCTTACCTGAGCCGACCATCCAGCCTGCGTTGTTTGCCGTTTCGACGCTTTCGTAATACCAGTCGGTAGGTTCACCGGAAACAGAGATATCCACCATGCTTCCTGCACCCGGTGCGTCGCTGTACCAGCTCCAGCGTAAACTGCCGGAGGCGTTGACGTTAATCATACGTCCCCAATCGTTAATGGCCTTGGCGAAATGGCCGGTAGTGACCGAACTGTCGACTGTGGTCCACGAGCCATCATATACAAAAGCTTGATTGGGAAGAGCGGAAGCAATTTTGCCGTATCCCAGGACTTTGCCTTCGTTGTTTATTGCCGTCGCGGTATTGTATTTGAAGAAATCCCCCATTATGGGCAGGACGGTCAAGGTTCCCGTATTGATGTCGTAAGTCCAGGGGTGTCTGATTTCGGCTGTGTCCCAGGCCGTTCCGCAGATAACGCCGTTGTCATTTACGGCCGATGGCATTTGGTGATTGGCTAAACCGGCTGCTCTTATTGCGGCGTCCAGACTGTAAGTTACTCCGTTTTGGTAATAAAACGCCATTTGATCGTATACGTCAGTAGCGGTTTCCTTGTAGGCGTAACCTACGATTACTCCGTCGTCGTTTATTGCGTAAGCTCGGAAATCTCTGTCTGTTTCCGCGTCCGGCGGGTAGGGAATGGTGTTTATAGCTGTTCCTGCCCAGTAACACGCTTGTGATTTGCCTGCAGCGTTTCTGGAATAACCACAGATCACACCGCTGGAGTTTATTCCCTTGGCGTAACTCATTGGTTCGGAAGGATTCAAGTGTGGCAGTTCAGTTACGATGCCGCTATCGAAGCGAAAAGCCGTGCTGGAGGTGTTGATGACGTAATTACCAATTCCACAAACAATTCCGTTGTTGCTGATATCCGTTACTTCCACACCGCCGGTCCAGGATGCCGGAACAGTTACATCATCCGGGATAACTGTCAAGGTCCAATCTGCTCGTGTGGTTACGGTTAAAATAAGAGCTAAGACAACAGTTGTTATCATCACTTTTTTTATTTTTGTTTTCATGCCCGTCTCCTTGGCAGGTGAAGTCCATAATTAAGGATTACCAAAAATATTTTGAAATGCCGCAAAATCTTCCAGGTCAACATCTCCGTCGTTGCCGTCCAGATCAAATGCATTCAGGCAGGTTTCTGAAGGGCTTATGAATGAACTGCCTTCGATGGGGCCGCTGAGACAATCAACGAATGCACCGAGATCGTCCAGGTCTACATCACCGTCACAATCACCGTCGCCGCCCATCGTAGGAATACAGGACCAGGAGTAAAGCAGATCGCGTTCCGTGCCGATTGTTCCTCCCAGATCGTACGTGGAAAACCAAACTGTCAGCCATTGTCCGGTTTCAGTTGCCCGAATCTCCGGATTGTAATCTCTTGCCGCGAAATCCATTGGTGCCGAACCATTCAAAGCCTGCCCATCGGACCAGGTAAGGCCTCCATCATCGCTACGGACGAACACTAGGTCGTGATCCGGTCCCCATGGAAAACCGAAATGGTCTTTGGCGTACCAGGTAGCGACCCAAACTCCAGCTTTGTCGGTGGCAAGCCGGGGTCGGAGATCATCGGCACTGCCATCCGTGTCGTAATAGTTATTAATCACAGCGGGGGCGGACCAGGTTATTCCGCCATCGGTGCTCCTGGCAAGCATTACATCGTCATCGCCATCGGTTACCAGTTCGCGGTTCCACGTAGCCAACCAGACTTGACCATCGTTGACCAGATCACCATAGGCGTCCTTGTAGTTGTCCGACGTTCCGTCTGTATTCAGGAGCATTCTCGCTGACCAGGTTAAACCACCATCAGCACTGCGCGAGTAGTGTATATCGTCGTCGCCAATACCGTTGGTTCCAACGAGGTTATCTGAATTCCAACTGATTATCCAGTTACCGGCGTCGTCGACTGCGATTCGTGGACTGTTATCGTCTCCGGCGTCGCTGGCCATATCCGCGGTTAACTGCGACATAGTTGACCAGGTTGTACCGTTGTCTGTGCTTCTGGAAATATAGATGTCGTAATCGCTTTCTTCTATCAGTTTTTTATGCCAGGCAGCAATCCATATGCCGTTTCCGTCGGTTGCCAAGTGCGGTGTATAGTCGCTGGGGTAGTCATAAGCCAAATGGTCTGTTTCAGCGTCGCTGTTCAAGGGAATCGATGGTGTCCAAGTAGTGCCGTTGTCGGTACTCCGGGATACTAGAATATCGATATCGTCACCGATAGTACCGTTTAAGTTGAAGTAGCTGTACCACACAGCTACCCAGTTACCCGCACCGTCAGTGAATACGTCTGGATGGAAGTCGTCTTCAGATTCTTCTTCGTAGGGGACATTGGCATTGGGATCCAGAACTCGTTGAACCGTCCAGGTTTTTCCATTATCGCTGCTTGTGGATACCAGCGTATCGAAATCCCGTGTCGATGACGCAGAAATGGCCGATGACCAGACGCAAACCCAGTTACCGGCTCCATCGTGAGCTATTTCCGGATAATAATCGCTTTCGAGGTCGGTTGGCGCAGTGGTGTTCAGGGCCTGCGGAAAATTCCATTCCATAGTGGTGGCAGCGAATAACTGTAGCGGAGTCGAGGTGCTGCATGTGACCACCAGGGCGAAAATCGCGAATGCTGGTCTTGAATAAAATCCTTTGATTTTCATTTCCAACTGCATCTCCATCAGAACTAATCGTATCAACAGTCGGTTGCGAGCAACCACCAAGTGCGTTTATCAAAAAGGCTGCGGCAGCCCGGTCTGAGACCAGGCCGCCGCAGATCGGATGTACTATCAATTCCTACGTTGAGGAAAAACTGATATTAACGTCGACGCAGAACCACCAGGCCACCAAATGCCAACAAGGCGAGACTGGCCGGCTCGGGTACGACGAAAATGCCGTATTCGTTGTAACGTTGGAAAGTCAGGTTACCATCGTACCAACCAAAGGTGGTAATTTTGGTGGATCCTTCAGCCGGACCGGCATCAAGCTCGGCCTTGCTGATGTAGGTCATAATGGAATTCGCCGGGTTGGTTGGATCAAAGCGCATGATGCTGTCCGAGGTACTCTCGTAGAAATACATGTTTCCATCAGGAGCTCCGAAGATATCGCCAAAACCTGCCGCTGATGCGCCAGTAACACCGGTGATGTCAGCTGTATCGAGGATTATGCTCAGGGTGCCATCGTTGGCACGCCCGTACATGGCGTCTGTAGTTCCATCGCCCCAGTACAGGGTACCAGCGGCGTCGTAACCCATACCACCGCTTACACCGTCATTGGTCATCAGGGCGGTTAGTTCTACATCAGAAACCAACACCTCCACGGCACCAGGACCGGTGGTAATCAGGATGCTGTCACTTTCTCCTTCGTAGAAAACGTGTTCGCCGTTAGGGGCTACTGTCTGTGAAGCCAATCCTCCTACTTTCGTTTGACCGGTAAGAGCCATAATAGCGGCTTGATCTACATAAGGAGTGAGAACGCCGGTGTCCTTGTGCAAACGCCAAACCTGATCGCTACCGGTATCAATCCACTGAAGATAATCACCGGATACGCCGAATCCATTGGCGTTAGACATTGAAGTCTGTCCAGAAGCGGTATACCAGTCTGCTGAACTCAGCAGAATACTTGAAGTTTGGACACCGTTGAGATTCTGGATTTTGGAGATATGCGGAAATCCACCGGCGCTTACTGTGCTATATGCTGTCTGGCCTTCGATGCAATGTGACCAGTGCGAGGTACCCATGCCGCCGGCCTGGACCAGGTCCCAGGAAACCAATTCCTGATATCCCACACCGAGAGCCGGCGTGGCAACCAATGCCAACATTCCAAGAATCGCGATTGCTTTTTTCATAACTGCCTCCTCCTAATGTACTGCAGATTGCAGGCGTATAATGCCGACTTCGTGCCGCCGACTTAACGAGAGAAAACGCCGTTTCCGAATAAAACCATGCCAACGGAAACAACACCAATATGCAGCCCTCCCGCCCAGCAGTAGCGCTGCATTGCTTATTACGCTGTCTCTCTCAATACTACCCGCGTTTAAGGCGCAAGATCACAAGTTTCTGAGTCAGTAACCCCGCATTCGCGGATGGATTCCCCAATCAATAAGTCAGTTTACTTAGATCGGGCCGGCTAAGTCAATTAAAAACAGGCGGATCGGTATGTATAGGTTGATGCATAAGTTTATATTGTTGCAGTACTTGCACACCTCTTAAACTCTCACTGTATTGATATAGCCGCCGCGGGGTCCGATAATGGAACGAGCTTTTTTTAATGGCTATTAGAGTTGCATGTGCTCTCAGTTGCGATGCAAAAAGTGTTCGTGGAGGAAATCGAAGGAGGCGAAATTTCACCGCAGGGAGTATCATGTTCCATTCGTTCTACTATTGGATACCTGTTTGGTATGGAATTGTAGCTGGTGATTTTTTTAAACAGCTATTGGCAGTGTTCTGCGGGGATAGTCAAAACCTTCCGGGTAAGGAGAATTAGTATGAGATCGCGTTTGTTCATGTTTTGGGCGTTGGCCATTGCAACGTTAATTACAACCGGCCCCGCTTTTGCCGGTTCGATAGAACGTGGTGTGGAATCATTCACCAAGGGCAAAGCGTTTTTAGCTGATGGGCAATTCAAAGAAGCTTTAAAGGAGTTTGCCCTGGCGGCCAAGCATGATCCGGAGAATCAGGAATATCGCGAGAACTATACGATTCTCCGTCAGGTTCTGAAGATGCGATCTAGTCTGGATAAGGAAACCAATCAGGAGAAATGGCTGGTGACAGCCCAGGGACTGCGGAGGTTTTATAATACGGAAAAACTCTATACTGAAGCATTGTCCCTGGATAAAAAAGTTCATGAGAAACTCAATACGCCGGAGTCTGCTGTCCAACTGGCTCATTCCTATCTTGCAACCCAAAACAGTGCAGAAGCCATTACCTTGCTGAATACCATTAGTGATAAGATGCCGTTAGAGGGGAATATCTTGCTTGGTATCGCTAATGCCAGGCAGGGAAAAGTGGCTGAAGCGAAAGCAATCGCAGATAAATGTAAACTTGATGATAAGGCGGACCCGGGCATGGCGTACAACCTGGCTTGCCTGTTTTCGCTCTTAGGTGATGATGCTGCAGCGTTGCAGGCGCTCACGAAAAGCTTTGAAAACACTCCTCCGAGTAAGCTCGATGTGTTGAAGGATCAGGCGAAAGAGGATACTGATCTGGCCAGGATCTCAGATAAGGATGGTTTTAATAAAACCCTGGCTACCAAGTCCAAAATCAAGGAGTCTAGCTGTAGCGGAGGCAGCAACTGTGGATCGTGTCCCAGCCGAACGAAGTGCGGTTCGAGTTCAAAATCCAAATCGAGCAAGTAAATTCCACGTAGATCGATATTCGATAATGTTCGCGGTTTTTAAACACTATTGGGTAAAAGAATTAAGTGGTATGATAACAAAGGCTGGACATCGCAGCTGCGGTTGATCCTGTCATTACGTATAATAATCTCGTTGGCCCTCTCGGTGTAGGTGAAAGTATGAAGACAACTAGGCGTATCGTACAGTTCGGTTTCCTTGCCCTCGTGTTAGTCGGCGTTTTTGTGGTGGAAGGCAATGCGGAACGATGGTGTCCTTTTGGGGGAGTGGAAGCTCTTTATACTTATTTCACCGAAGGGAACATGTTGTGTTCTCTGGGAATCTCCAATTTTTATATTCTGGGAGCTGTCCTGCTGATTACTCTGATTCTGCGGCGGGTGTTCTGTGGATACATGTGTCCGATCGGAACAATATCCGAGTGGCTGCAAAGTGGTTCCAGGCGGATTCTGAAGATCAAGCCCGTTCGTGTGCCGGTAGGCGTGGATAGATGTTTGTCTTTGCTGAAATACGTGGTATTGGGAATAGTGTTGTATTTTACTTGGACAATGTCCGAGTTGGAATTCAGGCGAGCTGACCCATGTTATGCTCTTATCAGTCGCCACGGAGAGGATATTACCTATTGGGCTTATATCGTAGCCGGTACTATCGTGGCGGGATCCCTTTTTGTGACCATACCGTTTTGCCGCTGGCTTTGTCCATTGGGAGCCGTGTTGAATATCTTTTCCAAGGTTGGATTAAGCAGGGTTAAACGCGATCCGGAGTCGTGTATTAATTGCGGGCTTTGTGCCAAGGTCTGCCCCACAGCTATACCGGTCGATAAACAACTTCAGGTGACAAACGCCCGATGCCTTTCCTGCTTGAACTGTGTGGAAGTCTGCCCGGAGAGGAAAAACGGAGCTCTGCGCTGGGGACCAACAAAGAATATGCGGGTGAGTTGGCCGCAGTCTGTTCTTGTTTTGATCATACTCGTTGCAGTTACGGCGGCTGTCGTAGGTGTTAACAGTTTTCCTGCTCCGGCTTATTCTAAGGTTATAGACGGAAGAGGTTCCAGGCCTGCTACGGCGATTACTCTGGATCTCAAGGTGTTCAATCTGTCCTGCCGTGGAAAAGCCTCATTACTTTCCTATTATCTGGATCGCGACGACATGTATGAATTGTCGGGATACCTGAAGGCGGAAGCTTGGCCCGGTTCCGGTGCGGTTGATTTGATTGTTACCTACGATCCGGAGAAAACGGACAGGCAAGCTATTCTTGAGGCGCTGACGGAGCCGTATTATGATCGCGACGCGGACATGTGGCGGCCTTCTCCGTTCGAGATCGAAGGTTATGATCCACTTGATCTGGGCGATTAGTTGTATGGATTAGTTGTGCTTTGACCGAATGAACTGGTCTTTTTCTAATCAGTTTCATAACTGATCTGTTCTTGGTTATATCGCAAGTTACTTGCGAATCCGTATACGAAACCTCGCACGTAAACCCGTGCGCTTGTACGAGCGCTTGCACGGACCACAGGCCAGTAGAGTCAATCGCTGGCAAAACGGCCGAGGATTTCAAGAAAATCCGGGGTACTGAAATTAGTCGTAACTATAGTGGGGGGCGAAAGTAATACACCTCCTGGCAACGTCTGTCACCAGGAGGCGTGCATTGACAAAAAAGCGGGCGAAGGGATTCGAACCCTCGACGTCCAGCTTGGGAAGCTGGCATTCTACCACTGAATTACGCCCGCAGCAGGCGAAATCGCCTATATACCGTTATTATCAAGGGTTATGCTCCAAGGTCAAGAACAGTTCGATTCCTTTCGATCCCGTTGGATACCCATTTAATCCCTTTTGGTGCCGTTAGTTACACTCCAACCGCCAGAAAACCGCCAGATATCGGGGAGGACGTGACGCCTGTGGCTGCCGTTCGGGGCACGGTCACTTTACGCCGCAAGCCGGGGCGAACTGCCCTCGCAACTCCTGTTCAATCGCCACCCTTTGGTGTTTGTTGAACCCCGGAATGTATAGGGTGGCGTAGCACACTCGTCCACGTCGATTATTTCGCCAGCATAGCTCTCGGTCATGGTTTTCGATACGTGTGCGAATTTCCTTGGATTCTCCCACATCCAGAACCTCGTACTTCATATCCCCGAGGTCGTCAAGTATAACATAAACACCTGGGGCGTCTTTCAGGGACCGTTTATCGTAAACGGGCCCCTCGAAACGATAGCGTCCGATGGTAATCATTAGCTTTCTCCGCTAAATTGATTGTTACGCGGGGCCTCCGATTGGCCCTTTCGCGAGGGTATTCGGTCAAAGGTGGTCTGCGCTCCCAGCACAAAAGATTCTGCTGTTTTTTCTCTTTCGTAGGGAGCGCCGCCCATTAGCGTTCGAATAGCCCCCCGGAGCCACCAATGTGGAGACGGATTTATGGCTAACAGGGATGTTTTAGAGCGACGAGACAAAGGTTTTGCCAACAGACTTGCCAAGAGGGATGAATCTGTACTGGCTGAAATCGATAGGGCATACAGCTCCAACCTCCGGCAGCTATTACGCCGGAATCGCGGTTCAGCATTAAATAATTACGATATTGACGGAATCGTTTATCAAAGCCTCTATGAAACCTGGAATCGCTACCGAAAAGGTGAAGGATCAACTGTCCGCGGATTCTACTTTCGGGTGGCGAAATGCCGACTTCAGGATCGGCTTCGCCAGATACATCGTGAGCAAAGGGTGACCACCGAGCATCTGCCAGCGCTTGCCATTCAGGAAAACAGGAATGATTTCGATCCTGCTCATCGTTTGCTGACCAGAGAAACGAATCAAGCATACGGGCGGATAATGATATTGATCAGTAATGCCTTGGCAGAACTCACGGATCGTCAGCGCACAGCCTTTAAAAAGCGATTCGCCCCTGGTCGTGCGTCCAACTGGGCACAACAACTTGAAGGGGAAACCAAGATTACGGCGAAGCAGTGGAGGAAAGCAAGCCATCAGGCGAAGGAGCATATCAAAAAGTATTTAATTCGCCACGGCGTCCACTACTCACAGGAAGGAGGTTGCTATGAAGTCGCTTGATAGTGATGCAGAACTCCAGATCCTTCTTGAAGATTACGCAATCGAGAATTTGGATTGGCCTGACACGGACGACGAATTAGATCGTTTTCTTACGACCCCCTTGAGAGATGACACCTATAGCGATGAAGAGATCGAGGCTCGCGTGAATCGTGTCCTGAATCCCAATGCTACTGATGATGGTGCATCAATTCACGTTTGTGAACATAAGATAGATCGTCAGGGACTCCTTTTTGATATCGACTTATCCACGGAAGATCGGAAACAGTTTTACAAGGAAGACCCTAAGCAGTCCAAACTTGGGCTATCCGAGATTGTAAAGCAAGCTTTTATTGAAGTGCATGGTGACTACTCCATCGATAAACTAATTGCAGATCCTAACCGAAATGCCGCATTCATCCAAGCGTGTTGGAGACTTGGAGCACAGGCAAGCCAATACGAGCTTGCTCATATCTTACTAAACGCTCGAAAGAACAAGTTGATGGGCAAAATCGATGGTGTTTCTCGTTACTGTGTTCCTCGGGAAGAGATGGATCATTACCTATTCGCGAGCGAGTTTGCTTTGCGTATGCTTCAGGATCAAGAGTACTTTGCTAACCAGAGAGATGTTTCGTTAGACCGGATTCTTTGTGAACCAGAACTTGCTAAAAGATTCGAGGAGCTCGCCCGGTCGATTGTCCCGGGTTATTCTAGTCTCGATTATCGTTGGGCAGCGCTTACTATTAGGAAATGCCAGAATTGCCATGTCTCCGGCGATTTGCCAACGCCGGTCTTCGAGCGTCTCGGTTCTAGAGACAATCTGCGTCCGAGCCGTATTGAAAAGAGACCTGGCTTCTTCTGGTTACTTGTCGATAGTATTGACGTTTATATTGGACACGCACAAAACCTTCGGCAGCAACTTGAGAGTTTGGCAGATGCTCGCTTACATTGGATGTTGCCTGACGGTGGATTGCTAGCAGCGATGGAACCTGCAAAGATTGAATATGCAATTGCCTCATATCCAATCGCATCAGCTACCAAGCGGGAGCCGGTGAAAACACAATTAGTGCGACATAATGAGCCGAAGCTTAATGTACTGGATAAGGGGCGTAGAGTTGCCTAATGCATGACTTTTTAGGGACGGGATCGCAGTACCGATTTGCTCTTTTTCGAGGTTTTTATGATACGTATTCGAATTGCTGGATTGGATCGAGATTTTAGTGACGATCTCAGGGACTTGGACGAAAGCTGGATTAACCAACATATTAATAGGCGTAAGGCTGATGGGCTACAGGTCTGCGTTCAGGTAGAGATAGAGGTAGATTCGTTACATATTCTGCTGACGACGCCGGGATGCCCCACTGGCGGCGGTGGTCGATCTCCGAATGCACGAGAGCAAGAGGTTTTTGAACTTTGGAGAAAACTCGGATTGGACAGTTCGGATTTCAGCGGAGGCAACGTGATTGCGTTCCTGAAGCAAATGAGGCGAAACTTATAGTCTCTTGAAATAGGCATCTGTCGGGAAGTTAGATAATGGGAAACAAAGATTCTAGAACTCTGGAAAGGTGATTGAGGTGCTGTATGCCTTGGGATGTGTTTATCTGCCATGCGTCTGAAGAAAAGGGAGCCGTTGCTACCCCTTTGACCGATGCTCTACAGAGTGTTGGTGTCTCTGTCTGGATTGACGAGAATCAGATTACTCTAGGTGATAGTCTTCGTGAACAGATCGATCACGGTCTACAATACTGTCGGTTTGGTGTGATTATTCTCTCGAAGGCGTTCTTCAGAAAACAATGGACCAAGAAGGAGTTAGGGGCTTTTTTTGCGCGGGAGACCGCGGACGGACGAAAGGTTGTATTACCGATCCTCTATGACCTCAGTCCCCAAGAACTTTCGCAGTACTCACCGCTCTTGGCTGACAAACTTGCGGGCTTTTGGTCTGATGGTGTCGAGAGAGTTGCCGCTCAAATCGCGAGAGTTGTGCTGAGCAAACCGGCAACGGAAGTGGATGTAAGTGAGTTGCGTTCGCCTGTCCAAACACCAACAACTAGGGATCTTGAATCACTTGTATTCCTTCTTTCCGGTCAAGGGCGATCTTGCTATTTTGTCTCGGACGATATTGTGCTATCGGGTGATAAGCTAAGTTTGGTTCTTCAGTCTCAGACTTCTGAAAAAAGGGCGTTTCTTTCCGACCTTACTCCTGACAGATATAGTTGCTCGGGGAAGCTAGGGGTGGCTTACGGTACAACGGCTTATTTGGCGAGCGTTGAATCCGTCACTCAGCGACGGAAAGATGGTGATGAGAAAGCGACTCTTGAGCTTCGATTAGAAGATAGCCAAACCGGGCAATGGGAGATGGCGTTTAACAACTACTCTGTCGATGACATTGCTACCATGAGAGCGCGACGGATCCTCCTGAATGAGAAACTAACCGCTCGGCGTGACGGTGATCGCGGCCTGCTGGAAAGCATGATAATGAATATCCACGTTAGCGGACAAGATAACTTCCTTGATATCGAGGAATCGCCACTGCCCGGCCTATACGCAGAGGTAGGCGAGGAGAGGGATCTGTTTCTTGCGTTGTGTAGGCTGCTCTCTATTCTATGTCTTCGCCTAACGAACACTGTTGAGTATGTCCAAACGCTTGATATGCGATTGGTAGGTCAACACGAGTTACAGGTGGAATTCGTTGGAAGACGATCACGTATGTACAGTAATGTGGACCCAACTACCATTACCGTGGCAGGAACATGCAGCCTAGTTACGTCTGAGACGCCAAGTTAGTATAGGGCTCGTTTATGGCGTTAATTAAGCCGTCTGTGGTAATCCTAAACCGAAATCAATCTTGCTAGTCTCCGCAAAAAGCCGAGCATCGTCATTCTGGGCGTAATACGTACTCAAGATCAACTCGAAATCGCTGTGCCCAAACATCTTCAGCATAACCTTCCAATCCATACCCTGTTGAGCAACCGTGCTGGCCCAATACTTACGCAGGCTGTGGAGAACGTAGTGCTTCTCGAAGCCAAGACCGTCACAGATTTCTCCGAGACGCTTCGTCGGATTGTCGGCTGACAGTTGCGTGCCCCGCCTTGTCTCGAAGACCCATTTGTTCTTGCGGTTCTGTTTCCGTAGTCGTTTCAGGATGACTTCTAACTCGGGAACGATGGCGATACGGCGTACGGAGGATCTAGTCTTAGGCTGCCAGCGGATACCGTTCTTCATGCCGTGGCGGATGAGGATTATCTTTCCGGCGAGATCTACATCATCCCATGTGAGAAATCGTGCTTCGCCGAGACGCATGCCGGTAAGGCAGATCGCAGCGTATAGGTCTGTGTAATCATTGCCGTTTATTCCTTTGTAGACGGCACGACCTCGGCCACTGCCGTTGTATGCTTGTTTTCCGGTGGCTACTTTCTGTGGGGCGGTGTGAGCTAAGATCAACCTAACCTCCTCGGGCGTTGGGCAAGGCCAACCGAGGATATTCTCGTAGTCAGAATCACCGCCATCGTTGGCTAGGATTTGGAATGCGCGTTCGACTTTCGGGAGATGAAGGATGTAATGCCTTTTGTGGGCGAAGTCGAGAATCTGCTCGATAAAATCGAGATTGCGGTTCGCAGAATCGGCAGTTATCCGAATTGCCTCTCGCTCAACGAAATCACCCAGCAGGGCTGAGTCAATCTGATCGATCTGCAACCTCTCGTATCCGTCCCCGGCGTAATTCTCGAATGCGTTGATGGCAGTCTTCAGCTTTTGAATGCTGGATGGCCTGAGCTTCTTGCAACCGCGGCCAACAGTGCGGACCTGGACATACTCATCCGCAACGGTTGTAAACAGAATGTTCACGCCTTGGTAGCGAAACTTCTCACCGTTACGGATGGCTGCTTGTTGGAAAGCGTACTGTTCTGCCCGTGATCGGTTAGATTCATTGGTAGCCGTGTTTACCCATTTGTTCAGGCGGTTTTCCCATCTTTGCCAAGTCCAAAGTCCATTGGCAGTGTAACGAACAAGGCGGCCCATCCCCCGAGGCAGTTTAAATGATTCGTGTGGCGCGGGCATTATGCGATTCCCCTTTTCCACACTTCCTGTGTCTCGGTTGCGTACCAGAGAATGCGCCTCCCGTTGCGAATCCAGCAGCCGGGGAACTTACCCTGACGGCGATAATTGCCAAGGGTACGGGCTGGGATGTCCAGGGTTTGGGCCATCTTCTTTTCGACTACGAGTTCAGCGTTTTCTGATGGCTGTGTGTACCGCGACTCAGGAGGAACGCCAAGCCTTTCTGGCAAGTTTTCTACGGCAGCAGCAAGCCTGTTGATGGCAGCCGTAAGATTGTCAGTTTGTGGGAGTGCTCCCGACAGACGTAGTTCGGACATAGGACCACCTCGTGATCTTAGATATCCGTTCTCTCGTCTGTTAGGTCGTGGCTACGAGACCACGGGAGTTCGACGTGCATTTGAGACCGGTTGAAACGTTTCTCAGTTGTATTGCTGCGACCTGACAATGCAGCATCTGTTTGAATGCTACCTACATTATCGCTGTGCCAATGGGATTTGCCCACCGGATTTTTTATTTTTTTCGTAGATGGCAAAAACAACTAGCACTACAGCGCAAAGTTGCTGCCGATACACGTTCTCATTTTCCCAAAAGTGAGTCCTTTCCGGTGTAATTCCCGGATTGTTTTCTTGCGATGACCACGCTTTGCCTGCGTGTTGCGATGTCGTGTATAGCTGATTCTCATCGCGGTTTTTTCCAGTACCTGTTTACGGGCAGATCGCGGAAGTGCGATGGCCTCAAACCAGGCGGACACGGCTTCACGCAACTGGTTAACCGTCAGGCTTTCGACCGGATACGACGGGCGATTGTCGCCGGGGCCTCTGTAGGGAAAAAAAGCCGGCTTTTTCCTGTGAACGCTCCTGATCCATCAACCTCTCCCGCGCCTTGTTTAAATACAAATGGCTGATCTGAGTCAGATACATGTGACGATGGATTGCCCGCCAGGAGCGAACTTCAAAATGGTCGAAACCCAATTCGTCCTTGTCTTCCTGAAAGCATCGCTCGATCGACCATCGTGAATAGCCGACATAAGCCAGCCATTCAATCGGCGTTCCCGCCGGCGCGTTGGAGACGAAGAACTTGATCACGTCCGGCTCTTCCGGATTGCGGGCCGCAATCAACCAGTGCTCTCGAGTCGGCAGGTTATTCCGCTGCATCCAGAATCGAATTGTCTTGACCTCACGAACCATCGGGCCTTTCTCGGCATCTTTGAGATGAATCGCCGTCCAGGGTTGATTGTAAAAAGCCGGTGAATGAATCAGCAGATTCTTCACCTGACTGGCCTTGGGGCTGCCACCAGCGACTCTCGGAACAGGCTTTTTCCGCCCGCCTCGATGCATTTCCCGGGACCTCAACCGGTGTACCAACTTCGGATACACTGCCCATCCGTAGAAGTCACAAGGCACCTCCGCCACATAGTTCTGACCAAGTGCATCCAGACCGTCAAGGAACGCGTAACTCTGCCCGTAATGCTCGTCAAACGTCCATGCCGCTACACGAACACCGTTGGCCAAGGCGCGTTTGATCTGTGCCAATGCAATCTCGGGTTTGGTACGATGCGTTACATCTTCAGGAATCCCCGCAGCTTCCCGCCGGATCGGATCATTCGCCCAACTCTCGGGCAGGAACAGGTCACTGTCCATCAGGCAGTGAAAATCTCCCAACGTATAAGCCAGGTGAACGCTGACGACACAGTTGTCCACCTTTCCTGTACTACCGCACCACTGACGCTGAACCGTAGCGGTGTGATGCCCTTTCTTCGGGCAACATGTTTCATCTACCGATCCAATTGCTTTGGGATGTGCATGATCCCGCATGAGGATTTGTTGCAAACGATCCACCGCCTGCTCTTCATCCCACTTCAACAGACTCAGAAAGGCCTGCAATGATCGCGGTGGAACACCGGCCTGCAATGCCATCGGTTCAACGCTTTTGCGATGAAGATTCGAGTTTTGCCCGCGGACGTAAATGGGCAGATACGCCTCCGTGTCACAACGCCCGAAGCAATCCGAAAACTCCGCCAGATATCCCTCAATACCCCGGCCAACTTCTGCGATTTGAGAAGCATCCATGCTCGTGACTCCTTTCTGCAGCGTAACACACGCCGCTATCAGAAGTTATCGTGCCGAATGCGGTAATTTCTTGAGCTTACTTTGCGCTGTAGTGCTAGCATTAGTTCGCCGCTTGTCTGGTCATGTTACTGTAATAGGTGAATTAACGTATCTGGCGTTTCGGCGGTGGGGATAATCAAAAAATCGTTCAGCCCAGTCTGCTCCCATGTGTTATTCCTTTCAGCGAAGCGTAATCAACAATTTTTTATAAATTATAGGACGTATCGGAACCTGTAATGACGTTAATAGCAACTGCTATTGGGCGATACGCTTGCCGTTACAGGACGGATATCGTCGAGGAACGTATGCCAATCAGAAAAAAAGCTTGGGTTTTCGGGGTTTGAGGACTATCCTTATCAGGATCATCACGGTTTGTTGATCCAGTCGAAAAATAAAATAAACCGACTCCGAAGGTCATACCTGTAAGTGCGACTTTTCGGGCCTCGTAGGTCCGACCCTACTGCACAGGAGTCACAGCTTGCGGCCAAGCCGCAGGAGGTGATTCATGCGCAAGTTGCATTCGAATCCAGAACAGAAGTTAGAGTTGAAAGAAGCGGACTCCGGGTTAGCGAAAAGCCGTGCCCAAGGAGCAGAACGTCCACATGAGGAGGACGGTATCGTTCGTTCCCCTGGAGTTTCGGAGAGCGATAGTCTTGATGCTGGCGGAAACACAACGTCCGACGGATCGGGTTGCACTGCCGGACACGAAAAGTCAGGTACACTCGATTCCGACGTTGTAGAAGCGACAGTCGAGAATCTAGACGATGTTCAGAGTCAACCTAATACACCTCTGGCTAGTGAGGTTGATGAAGGGAAGAACACACTTCGGCCAATCCCGAAAAAAGAGTCCAAGAAGACGGGTAAGGACACGCCGGCTACGTCTAACAAGGATCGGCCCAAAACCGCCAAAACAAAGACTGATTTGCTGGCCGAAGTGGTTTCGTCCCCGGAGTTCTTGGGCGATCTGAAGCACGTGGCAGACCTTCTTGCCCAGGAGAAGAACTCGGGTCTTGAAGTGGGCCGAATTGCTCAGAAGTGGATCGGAGACAAGCGTTATAACCGGATCCTCAACGCTGATAAATTCGCGCAGGAATACAGTAAAGTGACTGGACACAAGCGAAGCGGACGACAAATCAGAAACTACGTCAGGGCGTTTGGTGTTAACCAATTGCTTATTACGTCAGGCGTAGATTCACACGATCTGGATGTTTCCCATCTTCAGCAAATTGCCGATGCCCACTGCGAATCAGATGAGGAGACAGTGGCGTTGGCTAAGCGGGTCATCGAGGCAAAAGTACCTCTTCGTAAGATTAAACCGCTTGCACAGCAACTCCACGCCGACCGCCGTCAGGCTCAGCGTACTGTCAATGTGGTTACGACCGAGACGAAAGTGAGAGTCATGGAGGCTCTTGATCTGTTGCGCGAGCAAGCCGACGGATCGATTGAATGTGCCATTCTTGATTGGCAGTGGTCCCCTGCGACGTGGGGGCGGAATACTGATTATCCAGAAGTGCACACGCCAAACGATCCCGTAGACCATGTTTGCCAGTGTCTCGACATCCTGAAGGCGAAACTGGCGGAGGTTGGGTCGGTTTTCTTGTTCTACAGGGCGGTTGGGTTCCTTGATCCACGTATCCAGGAAACCTGTGACCGACTCGGGCTTAAGCATGCGGGCAAGATCATTTGGCAGAAGACTTGCGGTGGATTTCAGGATGCTAACACCGCCTTACGGGTCGGCCACGAAGAGATCCACATCTTGTGCCACCAGGATTACGTACCCAAGGCCGTGAATGGCGGGGTTAACTCGGTGACGCCCAAGTGGGCAGCACCAACACACGCCACATCAGCTCAATCGGCGGTTCATCGACACCAGAAGCCTGTTGCGTTGATGGAATACTTGATTCGCATTGCCACCATGAATGGCCTCGTGGCCGATCCATTTTCCGGTTCTGGTTCAGCCGGTATTGCGGCTGTCCGGCTCGGATGCCCCTATGTTGGCTCGGAGTTAAAACCGGAGATCGCAGAGATTGCGAATCAGCGAATTGGGTTCGCCAGGGGCGAGAACGAGGAAATTGTCGAAGCCGTAAACTTTTTCTTTGAGGGCGCATCAGAGAAGGACCAGGCGATTATCTCGACAGCTCTGGCAAAATGCCATCTGGCTTGTACGCAGACCATAATTCGGAGGGAAGCAGCATGAAAACCTATCTACCATACATCGGAAGTAAGGCGTCTATTGCAGACTATCTCGTCGCGCAGATGCCGGAGGAAGCATTAAAAGTGTACGTCGAACCGTTTTTAGGCGGCGGCAGCGTGTTCTTCGCAAAAACGCAAAAGGCACGAATCAACATTCTCAATGATTACGATGTCAGTGTAATTGGAGCGCACCAAACCGTGGCTGCATCGCCAGAGGCTGTGATGGACGCGATGAAGAAGCTGCCGGTCTCGCGACTGCTTTACGACCAGATTCAGCAGCAGCGACGGTCGTCAGACTGGCAGACATTGAGCGAGCCGGAACGAGCAGCCCGGATGATCTACTTGGTCAAGTGCGCGATAAACGCAAAGTTAGGTTCGACTTTCCCGGCTTCGTCCACGACGCGAATCAGTTTCAATTCAGATATCGACCTGCGGCCCCATGCGAAGTTCCTTCGCCAAGTCACTTTCGAGTGCCTGCCGTGGGGTGCATTACTTGATAGATACGTGCTCCAACCGGAAAAGCTCTCCGCTCTTGTGTACTGCGATCCTCCGTATGTCGTCGCGGCCCAGAGTGGCCACTACGGCCTCTGTTTCGACAGTTTGGAGCACCTACTTCTAGCTCGCAAACTCACCTGCATTAACGAGAAGAATGGCGGGGCGCGAAGCGTGAAGTTGATGGTGAGTTACGACGATGATCCGAAAGGCTATATCCGCTCGCTTTACCGACCGGAGTTTGGTTGGCACATCCGATCTATTCCGATTCAGTACCGAAGCGGAAATCACTCCTCCGCCACGGAGGAACTGTTGATCACTAATTTCGACACAGGAGGAAAATCATGAAGAGAGAAGATAAATCATTACCGAGTTACTACGGTTATATAGGCTCCAAGAGCGGCATGGCTGAGCAGTTGATCAAACGTATGCCGTCAGAGGCATACGGATCGTACTGTGAGGTGTTCGCTGGAGGACTGGGGCTGTTTCTTAAAAAACCAAAGGCAAAAGTAAATATCGCCAACGACCTGGATGCGGACGTGATCGAGACGCATTCAGTAGTTGCAGCACAGCCTGAAGCCGTGATGGTGGAATTGTCGAAACTTCGACCATGCCGGAGTGTGTTCAATCGACTACGACATCTACGTGGGCATTCGGGGTGGCACGAGCTGTCTGCTGCCAAGCGTGCAGCCGCTTTCCTCTATATCGCCAAGTGCAGCGTCAACGGCAACATGAAATCGTTCTCGAATTCGAGCAAGACGACCAGCAACTTCAATCCCCGTTTCAATCTTCGACCGTATTCGGCGAAGTTCGACGCAGTCACCTTTGAGAACCTGCACTGGCGGGAACTTCTGCATCGACTTGTGTTTAAACCACCGGAGGCGACCCTCTTTCTATATATCGACCCACCCTACGTCGTTGCCGACTCCAGGAAGCACTACCGCTTCAACTTTGATCCGGTAGAGCATCTGATGCTGGCCCACTCCCTCGCGAGGATCAACGACTTGAACAAGGCCGGCACCCACAATGTCAAGGTTATGGTCAGCTACGACGACGACCCTGAAGGCTACGTTAGATCCCTGTATCGACCTGAGTTCGGATGGCATATCGATACGGTTTCGACGCGGTATATATCCGAGCATCGAAAAAACAGTAGCAACGAGGAATTGGTGATAACCAATTACGATCCCCAGGGAGTTGTCATTGGCAGTCCAACCGTGTGTAGTCTCGCCTCTGTGGCGGAGCGACCAGATCAGGAAGTAACAGAAAGTGCAAAAGTGCAAGGAGGAATCGGATGATCACGATTTCAACATACAAGGAATTGACTGATTTCATAACCGCATATGGTGATAATAAACTTAACATGCTTGTGGTGTGCTCCAGGGGCGGCCTCGGTAAAAGCGAAGAGGCGCGGCGTGCCCTAGACGGTGGAGACATCGTTGCCATCGGCGGCCACGTCACTCCGCTGAAACTGTACGAAATGTTGTACGAGGGACGCGATCAAAAAGTATTTTTCGACGAAATCGATGGCTTGCTGTCGGACGCCAGACATGTCGGTTTGTTGAAACAGCTTTGTGAGACGCGGGATAGAAAACGAATCACCTGGGCGTCGGCGGATTACCGTGCGGAAGATATTGCGGGAGGAGTTGGTTATTTCTACTCTAGCAGTCATGTCCTGATGTTGTGCAACTCCTTCAAAGTTCTGGGGGCCAATGTCGCGGCGTTAAAAACGAGGGCTATGGTTGTTAATTTCGTCCCATCCACCGCCGAAATCCTCGATAGGATCAAGACATTTGCCACAGACCCGGAGATAGTGGCGTTTCTGGAGCAATTCTGTGGGGCTCTCCCGGATTTTAGTCTGCGGACGTACCGACTTCTCCAAGACCTGAAGGGGGCGGAACTGGATTGGCAGAAGTACGCTTTGGATGAGAGCGACACCCCGGCGAAGGTTGTGGAGATCGCTGACCTGTTAGTGCGATTCGACGCGGACATAGAACGGATTCCGCGCTACTCGGGTAGCCGCAGAGATTTTTACAACTGGAAGCCCCAGGCAGAGGCGTATCTACTGCGGCGCTCGTCGGTCGGTCTAGATGATGCCGCCTGATCCGAGGACTTTGGAAAGCGCCTTCCAGATTATCTGAGGGTATTGCGGCAGGGCTTGCACTCCTGCACTTTGACGGACATTGCAGTGAGTGTCTTGCCCCGATACGTCTGTGTAGCTTGTGACACCCAGCGGAACTACTTCAGTTGGGCGAAATAGGTATCGGTGTCTACATCGATAATCTGATCGGCCCGAAATTCCACTTCGTCGCCGAATTCCGCAGCGAGACCAAACGGATGGTTACACAGGATGCCTCTCCAGATACTGCCGTTTTTCTCGACCAATTGCATCCAGATGCTCTCGGTTATGTTGCGATCTTCGTCAGTCAAGAACCTGACTTTGATTATCGCCCCGGACTGAAGCCGTTCAAGCTCCTCGTTGGTAAAAGTCCATGTCAGTGCGTCAGCGCATTCATGGGAGATAAACGTTAGGTTGGTGTCACGTTTTCGTTTTTCCCTCTCGGTCATTTTCTCAAGCCTCTCTCCGCCATTGCGGATTGATGTTTCTCAAAGATTATTCTCTATCGCTTCGGAATACTAAGCTGTTGTTGCCGTCGCGCTATTGCGGTTAGTCGATTGCGATTCTATACACGTTCGTCTTGTTCTGTTTGCCAACCACTGTCACAGTGATGCCGCACTGCTCCAGAATTGCCTTGTCACTGGACAGCCTGGCACTGAGACTGCGTGCATTACGGACTTCAAGGCCACGAATCCCAGCCTGTCTCGATAAAACAGAGAGGGCATAATGCAGTTCGCTCGATGTAGCCGTTATGCAGGCAGTCTTACCTTCGAATTCCACATCAAGATGGAATCGTGCCGAAAAGGTGGAATGCCCGGTCATATCCCAATTCGTTTTCTCGGAGACGAGGGTATGGAATAGGGTCGCCAGAGTGTTGGTTGTGGCATCAGCTTCAGCAGCACTACTGGCTTGCCGTTCCAGGATTTTTTCGATTTGTTTCCATGCTGTCTGGTGAATTTCGTTCTGAGATAGTTCAGGGTGTTCAACTCTCGTAATTGCTTCAGCCAATAAACCCATCCGGGCGAGGAATTCAAAAGAGCGAGACTTGGGGTGGCTTCCATGTTGGGAGTCCAAACTCGATTTCCACTCACTGATACCGCCGTCTACGATTCTCGGCAGCACATGATCCGCCAATAATCGAAGTAGGCCCGATAGGATTGTATCTCGTGATGCGACCAAGTCGTCGATGGCATCAGTTTCGAGAAAACCAGTGCATTGGTGCTTGCCGTCGAATTGTACTTCATAAACCCGGCTCAGTATCTCCGAGCGATCTAACGATTCGATACCGTTCAACAAAAGAAGGCAGTTAATCTCTCGTCGGATGCGTTCATCATCGGTATTGAGCCTCATCTTCTCTTTTGCACCACCGGTCGCGGAAAACAAGATGATATCTTCGAGGGTACGCCGCAGGTCTTTGTTTTCCACGTTGTCGAGAATCTGAAGTGGCAATGGATCAGCATAGAGTGAAGGTGCTGTGGGTCTGATCTTTACAATATTATTTCCCGCCAAAAGTGTTCCCAGTAATCTGCATGCAACCGTTTTTCCGCTTGCCTGTGGTCCGCTTGCTTTCACCACGATTTTTACCGTCGAGTAGTCGAGTAAGAACACATTGGGCAGCCACAGCATTAATGTCAGCCGGTCGATCTCGTCACATGCCAACCATTTAACCAACTTGGAACTATAGAGATTAAGTGCTTCCCGCACATTAACGTCTGGATCGAAATCGAACGGTTGCAGCTCAGACGGGGCCATCAGGCAAATCTTGTCTTCGTTAGTTCCGTTGCCCACTAAATCAACTACACCGGGAGTGATTCGGATGATATCTCCGTTGTCACTACCTGAATGCACATAGATCGTGTGTTTTTTACGATTGGCATGAACTGGTCCACGAGTTGTGGCAACTTGACCGTGCCGTAGGGCATGGTTGGCAAGTCGATCAAGCGTCAATTTCCCATCTTTATTCTCCAAACTTAATCCGCAAACTTCTTGGAGCAATGAGCGAAATGCCCGATTGTCAGACAATAGATACGACCGTCCCTCGAAGTGCAGATGACAGGTCGAGATGCCGTTCGAGAAGAATTTTCCGTGAAAGTTGAAATAATCCAGCACCAATTTTGCGGTGGCTTCCTGGCGGGCTGGTGCGGTTTTCTCTGTAGTTCTAATTTCCCCGATTTTTTTCTGAAGTTCCTCCGAATTTTCAGGTACTGAACGACTCGACGGAAGAAATAGATGCCCATTATTTCGAGCTTTTTGGATTGTCCGACTTATATACTTGTCGAATCCGTTCTCACGAGCCTTCTCGCCGCACGGATAACGAGCAAAGATCCCCGTCACTTCCTTATCGGACAAACCGGAAGCTACAAGTCGGTTAGTAATCGCCAGATCGTGTTCTGAGCGATCACCAACTGGTAATTCGTCGAAGACCATGGCAATCGTGGCTAGCTCTAGTCGTTGCAGAATCGGATCGTACTGCCTGACCAGTGATGCTTGATCCGGGAGTAGATCGTCCTGGATGGTCTCCATAAGCACACCAGGGGCATTCTCATCCTCCGCGAGAAAATCGATCAACTCATCGATGTCGTATCGTTGTTCGCTCAACGCCACCAACCGACACTCTTGCGGATTATCAACGACCTTGTTGTTCATTGTGCCAGGTAGTCTCATCACTCGGCTGGCGTCATGTACGTGATCTCCTCCAAGTCGCTTCCGCAACAGCCGATTAGCTTTCTCAATCTTCTCGATGTCGTTACAGAACTCGTCAAGCAAGATGTAACCGTGAGCTGCGAAACCAGAATCGACTACAGTTATATCTAGCTCATAATCCAGCAGTCGTTGAATGCACGCTTCTTGACCGCCATCTCGCTGGTTCTGGTCATTCCACAAGCACCACGATCCGATCACGGCATCTTTCGTTCCTTCACACCGATTTCGAATGGCGGGTGAGAATGCGATACAGGCTTGCTTTTCCTGAGCGAGGAGCTTCATCGGCTCAGTGTCAGCAAGTAATTCTTCTGTGGTCTGATACCACCGTGATCCGTAGCATTCTTTACGTTGATCACCCAGAAGTCGGACCTCGATATAGGTTTCGTCTTTGGCGTTTAACGGTTCAGGAAAGATGGTGTTCAGGAATTCGGCGAGGCTTTCGGCCTCTTGGTTGGATGTTATAGGCATACTCGGGCTCCTGTAAAAATGGGGCGTGCCGCTTAAGTCCTTGACTGCGTAAGCGACACACCCCGAAGCTGAGTATGCTCCGTATTACTTCTTCGCTTGGCGGTTGAATTCCTCTGACACAATCAGGGAATGCTTCGCCACGTCAAGGACACGTGATATATGTATTTTCATCAGGATTTCAGATATGGGTTCAACAGAGCAGGTCAAAGACTTGCTTTTCTCTCAGCTTCGAAATCCTACTCTCTATTATACCGCAAACGATTTGAATAATTCATGAATCGTCAATAATTTTTTGAAATCGTTAATTTACTGGCATTTGGCATTACACCGAATGTTCCAGGCCATTCTGTGTCAACGAGTGGCAGTTGTGTTTTGCCACAGACAGAAGGAGGGGTGGAGGGATACCCCGTTACCCGGAGGATACCCTTGAAGATACCCTCTTCCTAAGTTTCTGTGGTTCAAGTAGTTATCCCCAATTAAGGGTATCCAGGGTATGTAAATGAAATGTGTATGTATTATTTAAGAAGAGAAGAAGATAAAATAATATACACACACGCAAAAACACTACCCTTACCCCCCTTTTTACCCTTACACAGAACCAAAAACCTCGTTTATCGTAGCGTCAGTAGGGTTTTCCGTGATGAACAGCGAAGGGGTTCCCGCCAGGGAAGCCCGGAGTGCAAAAGTGCACCCCCTGAGAGAGTACGCTCTTACGGAAGTGGCGGCAGCGAATGTCGGAGGAGTCCCTCCCTCTCCCCTTCTCCTGTGGCTGGCAGGGCGACAGAATTCTTGGTTCGTGAAAATGTGGAAAGCGCCTTCAGGATTCAGCCAACTTCTTTTCAATAACCTCGTGAAGGGCATACAGAAATGAAATAACGTTCTTTCGAGTAAAATGGTCCAGTAGTAGGGTTGGGTGTTTAAACCACACAGATATAAACGGTGTGGCTCTGGCGGGTATCCTATATGTGGTCAGGGACTTACATCCACTTCATTTGCAATCACCGTAAGGAACACCTTGACATCGGAGTATGGATGATCCTGATTAGATTGATCTGGTGTAACGGTGTGAACATCAAGACACAGCTTTCTCTCCGCGAAAAGTTCTGGTTTGGTGAGAACGTCCCGTTTATCGAGCCCGACACATCTACAAAAATGCCATAGGCGTCGTTCTGCCTGGATCGAAATACCATTCGGAAAATACAAGTGCGTTACGAGCTTCTCGTCGAGGTCCGTGAGATGGAACACAAGCTTCAGCATTGAGTGTTCTTCATCTCCGTATGTTGACTCAACTACCTCGACTACTGTGGCATCATACTTTCTTTCATCGAGTACCGGGTTATCCCAGGGACCGCTTGGTGCAAAACTCAGCATGGCTCTCTCCTCTCGTTTGGTGTGTTTGCTTTATGTTTTATTTATTCGGAGGAGCGGAGAAAATGACCTTCCTCTGATCTGTTGGAAAAGCAAGGATTTGTATACGTGTGTTGATCGGTCTCAGATCACGTAACGGCATAGTATCGGTGGTCTGATGGATGAATTCACTTCAGTTGGTGGCTGATTTCTTCCCCGTGAAAATTGCGGGGAATTGAAATTACCTTCGTAGACTTCAAACCCCCTTGGCATGCTTCTTGCCGTGCTCACTTCGTTTTCCAAAGAGAAGACCGTGACACGCTGCATCCGGTCGATCTTCGCCAGATTGTTAGACGCCTGTCAAGAAGTAACCGAGTAGTTCATCAGGGGGCTGCTATTTGAAGGAGCCGGTCGGGATCGCGGTCGGCGTACACACGAGGCCGCCCAGTCCCGGCAAACACAATGAGGATGTGATGGCCGCTTACCGTCGTGAGTGAGTATCGCTGCTCCTCGGTCCCTTCGATCTCGACGTTCTGACCGAGAGCACCCTCTGCCGACTGGTAACGCGGGTGTATCTGTCCAGGAGAGTTGTTTTTATTGCTACGCTCAGATATGACGTTGAGTCGAGGTTTGCCGCCGCTGATTGCATTAAATAATTCTGGGCACGGCAGCAAGATTCAAGTCCGTGATGCGGTGCAACCAGAATCGAAAGTCCTCGATCACCCAGCAAGCTGCGTAGGCTTGGTTGGTCCTTGGTCTGGTTGTGCCAATTCGGGAACCGGGATTCGGCGGCGGAATCAAACATCGTGTAGCGTTTTTCAAGCCCTTCGTCTTCGTCAAGAATAATGTTCATTGCTTCGGGCGTAATGTCGCCCGGAACGAGAATCGAGTGATTGCCGTGGCGCAGATAGAAGACAATACTCGTGGCGTTGCCGTATTTTGTATCCTCAGAGTGCAATTTGTCACAGACTGGAGGTCGAACATAGTAGACGCCATATTCGAGATTCGGGATTGTGCGGGACGATTCGTAGCAAATCGTCTGTATTGGTGGGCTCCGTTTCTCAAACAGGCCCTTATAAGTACCGATCAGTTCCTTGTTAGCACCATTGGCGTCTTCAATTCGTGCCCAGTCGAGTGATTCGGATGTCACTTTGTCATTCGGGTACGTAAGCAACGCGGGTCGCAAGTCTTTTCCATCAGAGGCTTCTTCACATTGCGCGATGTGGTCGGCGTGGGGGTGGGAGAAAATCGCCTGGGCGATGGCAGTATTTTTATACTTGTCGAGCCGAGGTGTGAAGTGCGTGCGAATGAACGTGGCTGGGTCAAACAGTGTTCCACCTCCCATATCTAGAATGAAACCCTGGTTGAGCCCGGTGCGAACAAAGATCGCGTTGCCACGACCGATGCTGAAAACCCAGATGTAGGTTTGAAGGGAGGTGGACCAAGACATCTTCATTTTTTCCTTTGTGCAGAAGTAGCGGCGTAACTACGGAAAACCTCCGACGTGAAGTGGCGGAAGAATTTAAGGTATCGATATAGCATGATAACGGAGAGTAATACGCTTGCAGACGACCACAACAGCGCATTCCAGTGTATTGCACATGGAGTCTTGGAAACATCTTTGAAAGCGCCAATCAGGAGGACTATTCCACTGAACAGACCGGCGATCACAAGGTTTCGCGCAAACCCATATAGGTTGAGAAAAATTGCAAGGCGCTCTCTAGTCGCCTCATCACGTATTACAATGGAATGACAATGATAGAAAAGACCGCGACCTGCTTTTGTGAATCCGGCATTCTTTGCCGCATCGAGTACTGTTCGTTGAGTTTCTGAAGGCAACGGCTTGTAGAATCCGGGAAAAACCGTATCCACCGAGAGGAAGCCGACTTCTCAAACATCGTTTCCTCAGGCGACCGAAGTACCTTCCTAACAAACTGTTCCTCAAGCAGTGCCCACGCGACATGTGAGACGGCGTGACCGAAAGCGTAGGCGATGAACACAAGAACGATACCTGGAATCAATTTCGGATCGGCTTCCAGCAACCAACCGCCGGAGAAGGCGTAATCAACTGCCACTAGGCAGACAAAACCTGCTGCAAGATAACCGAAGAAGTCGTAGACCGAGAATGGGATTTTCATTTTGATTGATACACGTCTTATGTTAATCCGTTGCCTCGAAGCGGACGTTGACCTCGTTACAATCGCCGGTGTGGTATTTCGTCATGCGCTGAGTACCTCCGCTTCGTTCGTTTACCCGATTTCCACCGACATAGCCGTCACTTTACCAGCTCTTGCGGTTGCGAACAGCCTTTTTCCGGTGGCGACAGACGAAAACTCCAATGGCGGTAGAAGACTGGGCGGGCGGAACTGGCCGAGGTGGGTCGCCAACTTGTGGTAACGGGAGGAACCCTTCGAATCTCAATGGTCCCTGCGTTTTAAACCAACCCCTCCGTCCTGACAGGTCTCAGCTGATGCTTTTACGAATCAAGGGGAGGAGGTTACGAAAAACCTTCGTGTTGAGGGCGCTTCGGAGATAACCGGAAATCTGCGTGACAGAGAGACAAAAACGAAAAACAACTAGTAAACCTAGTCGCGAGGAACCCCCCGACATGGCAATATGGCACCAGAATCTTAGGCTACGGGGGATCTTCCGCCCCCCTTACTGTCAATCATGTCTATTGCCGACGACCAGCCATCTCTACATGCAACTACGGGTTACAGAGTCAATTCTGCACTGAGTTCCTTGGACAGCCCATAACGAACCAATCTTTCGAGTCCGAGAAACGACGGGCACCGAGCCAGAGTCTTGCGTAGATTTTTGTCGAGACAGGCTTCAAGGAAGGAATCGGGAATGGTTTCCAAGCTGCCACACCTGCCCTCAGTAGGATCGATGAAGTCGCCAAAAGCGGCACCTCCGTGTACGTATTTACTCCTTAAGGTGTATGCTGCCGAGACAGTGTTTCTCAAAGTTTCAGAAGTCAGTCCGTGGTTTTCGGGCGAGTAGAAAGCCATATCAATTCGATTATCAAGCCACAACTGCACGCCCCGTGTCACTTGGTATAGACGGTTCTTTACGAAATCTGCACACGGTTTGCCATTAGCGTCATCGAGTTGCTCAAGCCACTTGAGGTAACTCCAAAGCTGGTCATCATGTGAGAATCGTTCTTCATCGGTGAATTGCGATTGGGAGCTAACGCACTCGATTGCCTGTATGAGGCGAAAGAACGCGATTTCTCGATCGAAAGGTAGAAGACGCAGGGCCTCAGAGTAGCATTTGGCGGCAGCGATCATCGGCAAGTCACCTTTTCCTATTGCTTTAAATCGTTGAATGATTGGGAGAAGTTCCTCCACAGATCGCCAGTCGCAATCTCTAACCAGAGGTTTCGTGTGAACTCCAGAGTAAATCGCATGGGAAAAATAGGGATTAGGGTTTATATTCAATAAATCTGGAAGCATCCAAGTTTCGTCAAGAACGATCGGTCCATGCGTACCGACATGTTTTCCAAACCAAAGCGAGAACAAGCTAACCACTGCGGTCGGATCGATCGCCAGTTGTCGTATGTAATCATGTTCTGTAGTACATGTGTTGATCGTCAGAGCGTAGAAATGTCGTTCAAAGGGGCCGGGATGGGAGAAATGAGCATAGTCGCCCATGTTACTCGGAAGTTGGATAACGGATAGTTCATCCGATCTGAAAGCATGATCGAATTGCGAGGGCGTCGAAATGAGAAAGACGGCGGACATTTTGGATGTGTCTCCTTTCTTTACCATGTGAAGAAACTAAATTGACCTGTATCACATACGGAACGTTAGTATCCTGCTCGTATAGGGCGTTTTTCGGACCGGCAGCCGGAGTTTGCTAGATCCTTATGCAATCTGTCGGTTATGCTTAGTCTAGGTGTTTTTCAAGGAGTCAGGTGTTGATTGCCAAGACTCTCTCACAGGCTACTTCAAACATCCTCCATATCGAGAAGTCACGAATCCCAATCAGGCGGGTTGGGCTCAAGGT
Organism: Phycisphaerae bacterium; assembly: GCA_963667855.2. Taxonomy (GTDB): domain Bacteria; phylum Planctomycetota; class Phycisphaerae; order UBA1845; family UBA1845. The sequence continues at coordinate 202,575 of CAXXKI010000013.1, forward strand.
TCTGCTTCATCAATAAAAAGCGAGTAACCCGGGAGGTATCAAGAGGGCATCTAAGTCGAGTATGTCTCCGATTAAGTTAATGGCTGAAGAGACTTAAGTAAAGTCGGATGCAGCTATCGTAGCGTATACTCGATGGCCCGTCCCCTCGCCCCAATAGCCCCTAAGGTTTTGCTCCACCCCCGAGGGCTCGGTCGGGCCGAGTTGAGCAGAGAGACGAAGAACTAGTAAATCTAGTAATGGGGGCCCCCCCAAGATGGGAATATGGCACCAAAACTTAGGGTACGGGGGGAGTATCCCCCCACGAGTAATGAAAAGTATAGACATCGGGCTGTAGTTGAACAGAGCCCGTCTGAACAGGCGTCCTTACCAGGTGAGGTTGTCGAGTAGAAGTCATATCTCTCTGCAAAATTTCGCGGAGGAAATGAAATCCATAAATACCCGATGTCAGCTACAGAAGGAGCCCGGCATGAGGACCGGTACCGATACGCATACCGCTGACGTACAGATTGGCGTCAGGCCCAATGGTAAACCCAAGTGGTCTGTCGAGTCCTGCACCCGATGCGAACTCACCAAGAAACGCCCCCGTTACTCCATCATAGCGCAGAATCGAATCTGATTCCGAACTGCCGACTAGCAAGTCTGGAATCGCGGACTCGGAAGTGGCTGCCAAATAGAAGAATATCGCCACTGTAAGAATTAAAGCTCGTTTCATCGTTCATCCTCCGTAAAAACGCCAAGAGCCGACAGGTCATCTGCCAAGTCAGTTTCGCTTGTTATTTCCTCTGCCGTCGAGTGGCGAACAAGCTGGCGATTCCAAGTAGAATCGCCGTTGATGGCTCAGGGATAACCGCAACGTCTGAAGGGCGTCCACCTGTGGCAAGGGTGCTCAAACCCGATCCATCAAGATTCGCGCTCGTAATTGAGGGGGACGAGCCAATCCCATTGACTCCACCAGAATCCGCAAGGTAGATCTTGCCCAGCACGGGGTCCACATCGATCCCGTTGGGATCGGAAAACACGCCAGAGATAATTGCGGTGGCATTTGAACCGTCCAGATTGGCTTGCCAGACGTTGTTGGCCCCTACCCAATCCGTCCAATAGAGCTTCCTGTTGACCGCATCGACGGCGACCCCCGATGGGCGACCGCCCGTGGCGAGAATCTCTAGCCCGCTCCCGTCTAAATTGGCACGAGCGACCGATGGAATCGAGCCGACGCCATCGACTCCGCCCTCATCCGTGATATACATCTTCCCGTTTACAAGATCGAGATCGATGCCGCTGGGATTTGAGAACTCACCAGAGATAACGACTTCGGCATCGGAGCCGTCTAAGTTGGCCCGCCAAACGTTGCTACTCCCAGCCCAATCCGTCCAATACATCTTGCCGCCCGCGACATCGAGGGTGACATCTGACGGACGTCCACCTGTCGCCAATACTTCGATCCCTGATCCATCTAAGTTGGCGCGGATCACTCTTGGATCTGACCCTATTCCCGGCTCGCCGCCGTTGTCGGCGATGTACATCTTCCCGCTCGACAGATCCAAATCGATCCCCTCGGGGTTTGAGAGCTGGCCCATGATGACTGACGCAGGATTCGATCCATCTAGGCCAGCTTGCCACACGTTGTTGTTTCCAGCCCAATCCGTCCAATAGATGCTGGCGGCTACGGAATAGGGGAAAGAGACAAACCCGAACAGAAGTAATGCTGCAATAAGACTGCTGCGATTCATAGTTCCTCCTACTGGTTTCGTTCACTTCCGGTGACATGGCGTACTAAGACAAGCCAATCCCACTGCAAGCAGCAGCGCCGTCGATGGCTCAGGTACAAAAGTGAAATTGTCAAAGTCGGCAACGAAGGTAGCGCCAAACCCTTGGTCATCAAGAAGATTGCCAACGCCCAGCGCATCAAAGACATACGATGTGCTAACACTCCAGGTGTTTGTCCCCTGCGAGACGAACTCACTCCCTTGGCGAATTGCCGATGAAAGAGTCACTGTTCCGTTAGGACCATCCAACCTCATTTCGATCAGATAGGTTTCACCGTTGGTGTAGTGGAAGCCCGTGTCTTCCACCTGAAAAGAATCCGGCTGTCCTCTTCCAATCTCAAGTTGGTATCGATTGTCGGTTGCAGCGAGAACCACAACGTCAGCCATGTTTGTAGAGTTAAAGAATCCGATATGGGGAAATGCGGAAGGGGATCCACCCAGTGGAGTCCATTCGAAGCTGAATCCGACAACATCGGTCTCGGTAAACGTTGAGCCCAACTCTGCGAGTCGGCGATCTGCCATGTCGGTTGAGACATCTTGGCGAACGAACGTACAGTTGAGGTTGCCGTCGATGGGATCATGCACAAAGGCTATATCTCCCTGACCGTGGGTAAGTTTGAACCGACCCACACCATTGTCGAACATCTCTGTCCATACTGGATTACCAAGAACGGGTAAAGAGAATAACATCATCAGGGGCGCTGTAAGAACCAAAGCTCGATTCATCATTCATTCTCCGTAAAAACGCTAAAAGCCGACAGATCTTCTGCCGGCTCTCTCATCCTAGCCCAGGTCGTATTATGAATATCTTACATTTGACACTCAACTCGTGTCAAGAGATTTTGACACGAAAATCAAATCAAGATGGCTACCAAATCTCAACATGCTACGCTATATCGCAAACTGCCACCGTTCTTACGAGCGATGCGTGAGGAAGCAGAACTTACACAGCGTGCTCTCGGCAAACGCATTCGAAAACCACAAAGCTACGTCTACAACTGCGAGACGGCCAACCGGCGAGTCGATGTTACCGAATTCGTGACTTGGTCAAAAGCATGTAAACTCGATCCGTTGGATGCCTTTCGTGAGTTTTTGGAGTCTTTATGATAACCATGTCAATTAAGAGTTTTTGCAGCACAGAATTCGTCAATCAACGCCAGGGCATCATTCAACGATTTTGACGGAAGCTCATCCTTCCCAGCATAACCGAATCGTCTTCGGTTCCAGGTCGTTGCTCCAAGAATGACGATCTCTGGATTTCGGTGGGGCACTACGATGTCGTCCAGGTGGACAGTAACAAGGTAAACACCACCGCCATTCTTTGATGCACCCGTTGGCGTTTCTTCAATGACGCCACGTGATTCGATGATGACCGTTAACATCACAGGGACTTCTTCCATTGTGGCTTTGTCGTTGGTCAGGATTTTCAACCCAGCCTTGCGTAACCGCTGCTCGATCCGTTTACGCAGGATTGCTTCACCAGTCTTGGCATTCTTGACATCACCACGAATCGCAAGGTGCAGGTTTACAGTCTTGATTCCGGCCAATACTTCGGGTTCGTTGGCCCAGGCGATGCGTTTTTCTTTCGGCGGAGTATTCATCCCCGAAATCGAAGTGGTGGCAATCGTCAACGCTACAAGTATGAAGGCGAAAATTCGTGACCTGCTCATCGTTCAGACTCCAGTTAAATCAGATTGTAGAGAGTTGGCTGACTGATCGTCTGTTACTCTTTTTTGCCAATTACATAGCCAATACCACCAGCTGCGAGCAGTCCAAGCCAGTTGGTTTTCTTACGGTTTCGCTCACAAGCGACGGCGATTTCGATTTCGTCATCCATGTCCTCCAACATCTGTTCAGTCGTATTGGCAAACTCATCTATTACATGCTCGTAGATGCTGACGACTTTCTCCAAGAGGGCATGGGTTTGCTTGTTGTCCTTGACTAGCATTCTGATCAGTTTCACTTGAGTATCGTGATCCATCAGAGTGATCACGCGTTCCCATCCGTGCTTCTCTGCCTCCATGAGAACATTCTCGACCACAGTGTGCTTTGTGCTCAACTCGTTCACGTACCACCTTACTGATTGGAGGATTTCGTGTATTTTCATGCTCATTCGTACCTCATTTCATCCACGCACCGCTGGAGGTCATCCTGGCTTCGTTTGGCATAAATCGAGGTAGTGTTTAACGATTCATGCCCCAGGATCTGAGCGAGGGCGACCAGGTCATTGTTCGTCTGCGCCAGGAAGCTATGGGCAAACGTGTGCCGGAGAGTATGCGGCGTAAACTTGACGCCGGTGATCGCCGAGTATTTTAAACAGACTGCTCGTACTCCATCGTCTGTTAAGTTGCCTCTTTCCCCGAGAAAAATAGCTTGGGAATCACTTGGTGGACGGCATTCCAGATAATCCGTTAGGGCTCTTCTGGCTTCGACAGGCAGGGGTACGATTCGTTGCTTATTGCCCTTGCCGTGGCGACAGATTGCACGTCCTGACCGGGGATTAATCTCCAGGTCGTTAAGCTGGAGGCCGACGACATCTGAAACACGCAATCCGCCGTAGAGCATTAACCCAAGAATAGCAGTTCCTCGTTTGTCACCACGCAGTTCGACTTCTCGCATAATTTTGCGGACTTGGGAAGGCTGAAGTCCCTGTGGGACCGTTGGCATTCTCCGAAGTTCCTTTACGGATTCCGCGGGATTGCATGAAAGATCGCCAGACTTCGCCATATGCCCTAGGAGACGACGAATCGAGACGAGTGCTCTGTTAACCGTCGAAACTTGCTGTCGTCGCACACGTGCCAAGTGTTCACGAAAATCAGCAACATCTCGGACGGTTACCCTCTGGAGGTCGAAACGCTCACCGTTGGCCGATTCAAACCAACGGATGAATTTCGCCAAGTCTGACTTGATGGCCTTTACCGTATGGTAGCTGAAATCATGGGCAGCCAGATAGTCGTCAACAACAGAGGGTAGGGTGGTCATTATTAATCTCCGCGAAAAACATTATCTGGCGAATTCTTGACGGGTTATTTACAGAAAGTAGACAGAAATCAGACACTTCGAGGGCGAAACTCGCCGGATAATGACTCTTATCTGGCGACATTATCCTGCGAATCCCGGCGCTTTAAGTGACGAAATACGGACATCAGCAACTCGGCTTGGTCCATTCCTTGATATCCATCAGGATACTCGGCGGCGAGGACATTTCGGACACGCGCCTCAGTTACTTCAGCCATGCCAAGTTGCCCAAGACCACTGAGGAGTTCCTTAATTAAGGGATTACCGGTTTCGGCTACTGAATCCTTACGAGTTGTGGGAGCAGGCTTGTGTTTCACTTCCCGACGTTTCCTTATCTTCATCGGACCTTGCTGCCCAGGACGAATTCCGTAAAACAAGATGGCTTTACCATTTACCCCACAGCTCGTTTTGCGAACCAGCAAACATTGCTCCTGCTGCTGCCGGTCATAAAACGGACGCTTGGTTTGCGGATTTCTCGATGGCTCGGGGAAAATACTCTCCTTGATGAGTTGATAGAATCTCGCTCGTGATAAACCAACCATTCTTGCCATCTCACTGATGGTGACTATTTCCTTGGTCGGCTGAGGTGGTTCATTCATCTTTGGCCTTCCTTTTTGTCAAGCGACAGAAATTTTCGGGTCAGTGATAATACCCAGGTGACGTAAACCCTTCTCCGTGATCACCCGACCGTTTTGTTGTCGCTCAATCAGTGCTTCTCGAAGAAGAAAACCTTCGACTACATTCTGAATTGTTCTCTTGTGAATACCCAACGCTGCTTCGATAGTAAACAACCGTACAGGAGTGCCCTGGTGCTCAGCCAGTAGCCTCAGGTAACGTTGCTCATCCGGTCCGAGTCCGAGCGAATCGATGCCGTCCATAGCGACGGTTGCGTCGAAGTGTACGGTTGTGATTTGATCATCTCCCTTACTTCGGGCGAAGCGGCGGCACGCCTCCAACAAGCGAATGGCATATCTGGGGATTCCCCGTGATCTGGCTGCTATCTCGACCGAAACGGTGGAATCAACGCTGGTGCCCATCATCTGAGCATGTTGTCTTGTGATTGTGGCGAGCGAATCTACGTCATAGAAGGTGAAGGGTAAGATGAGCTTAAACCGGTCACGCAATGGAGGTAGCAGGGAGTATTCGTCCGTTGTTGCCGCGATAAGACAGAAATCATTTGTGGGCACAGCGAGTGTTTTATCTCTTTGACCCTCGATGAATAGCTTCTGCTCTTCCATGGCCTTATAAAGCGATGTTTGGCACAACTTGCCCATCTCATGGATTTCATCAATGAATACGATATCCTTATCTTCTGCTGTTGCGATCAAGCCATTGAGTGATTCAGGCCACGGGAGGTTTTGACCTATACGTTCGTGGATTTCAATTGCCATTTCCCTGGAGGCTAGGTGAGCCAGTGTCGTTTTGCCGGTGCCGGGCGGCCCGACCAGGAGCATATGTGGTAGTCGAGAACCATCATTCCAGGAGGCTTCTAGAGCAACACGAAACCTTTGCTTAACTTGATCTTGACCGATGAAGTGGTTGATTGTCGGTGGTTCTTGTGCCATATGGTGACTCCCTTGATGAAGTGTTTTACTATACCTTGAACATACGACATGGTTATAGAATAGGCAAATCCAATATGAATTTAATATACACTTTTGTACACGGCACACACAACAAGAACGACATCAACTTGTCAAGCCAAAATAACACAATTGTTTTTACACTAATGTCAAGCAGTGGGGATGGAACGGTCACCTGCTTGCAGGCCAAGCATAAACGGGTACGCCATTGATTTTCTTTTTCGAAAGCCGGGGGTAGTTTTTAATACGATGAGGCCGGGCAAACTCGTATGTCCATGCCGTTATTTCGTCGCCACTAAATAGCTCGACAGCCGCTTTCCTTCTAACGTAGAGGCAATTCACTCGGTTGGGATGGTAACCTTCGATGCGATCCGTGATGGTAAGAGTAGCTCGGTCAATGTTAAGAACGATACCTTCCACGACGCCACAACCGGGGATGAGGGCAGGGTACGCACCAAGGTCAACCAAGACTCCCGGAATACGACCTGACTGAGCGTTGTTGACGTGACTTTCGATCTGGTGGTGGTTGCCCTGACCAGGCATCAATGTGCCGTAAACAAACAGCAGAATACCTTGGTCGGGATTCTCAAGCATTCGTTCTCTCCCGCGAAAAAAGTCTTCGGGTCAGATTCTCCGAAAGACTTCCGTTTTCATTTGTCCGCGAAAGTTTTTCAAGCCGAACCACCCCCGACACCTGGTGTCGCACCCTTTGTAGCGTGTTCGCACGCTTTCTTGACTCCGGCGAGATCGCATGCAACGTAAGCCTTGGCTGGATAAGTAGTTGGCAATCCCTTGGCTGAATAGGCTGAAGAACCAATTGCATAAAGCTTAATAAAAGACTTTCGTTTGTTTTTCGGATCAAAAGTAAATCGGGAATAGTGCTCATGACGCTCTTCTCTTCTGGGTGTGCTCGGCAACGTCGGTAGGGCGAACAAGCATGTGACCAACATGGATCAGCTTACCGTATTGCCTCGGAAAGAAGCGGCGAAAGAGGTTGATCGACCACCGGCAGGCATCCTTCTCGTCCATTTCCATGGCGTGGGCGAATTCGTGTAGGTAGGTTACAACAGATAACTTACCCATAAGTACGATGTGGTGGTGCAACTTTGAATAGTGTGAGGCACCGCTATGGCTACCATCGATCTGCCTAAAAACAAGTTTCGGTGGGACAATCTTGCAAGTAGCAGACAAGGCCTGGTTTAATTTCCTGAACTTTTTTTTCCGTTCATTTAGCGATCCCTGCCAGGGTTTGGATTCTGCGAAAACACGAACGGCCTGTAGCACTCCGTTGGGGTACGTTAACGTTTCATCGAGGACTTCGAGTACTGATTCGGGATAAGCTTTCTTGGACATGATGATATTCCTTGAGTTTGTCAGGCAACATCCTTCTTCTCACAATTTCGCAGGGGATTGAAATGTTTCCACCGTTTTAATAAAAACCGCCCAACCTGGCGTAATTCCTTATCCACTTTGCTGTAGATTCGTGAATTCGGCTTCAAACCGGTAGTGGTCAACAGTGAGTTCAATCCCGCTTGTGTATTAGCAACCAGCTCAGGTCGGTAGTGACAAGAACGTTTCACGGCATGCTCGATCCACCGTTGTGTTGCCAACACCCACGCCTTAATCTTTGTCCAGTCGGTTGTGCCACCGTGGATTCTCCACTCCACGGTCATTCGGTTTTGGTCGGCGAGATTGGTAAGATTCAAACCCTGATACCTATCAATGTTGTTTAATTCACGACACAGGGCAGCGTACGAACTCACCTTATCGAATTGGTTTCCTTCAGGCCATCGGGGATGACGGCAGTATTGGTTTGCCGTCCTGCTTGGGGCGACCAATCCGTACATCACTTGATTAAACCGCCACCAAAGATGTTGTAAATTTCGAACAACTTGAGGATGTTGTTCAACTTCGGGTAGGTGGTGATGGACGTGAAGACCGGTTGAAGAATTGCATCGAGAACCGACGTATATGATGATATTCAAGGCTGCAGGTACAACTCGCTCTATCTCTTCCCAGGTCATCGGAGCAGTCTTGGCTTCGATTTTGCTCCACCGCAATCCGTCGTAACGGGATTCATCTCGTAGAGAAACGTCATGTTCGATGGCAAACATGTTTCCAGCAGGGATAGGTCGTCTAGTGTATCCTCGGGAGAAGGATGGGATGCCATGATTGGTGAGGACTTCTGCTATGAGGCGTTGTACGTCAAGGTTTTCGCCGACACCAATTATGGGAACAACACATTCGATTTCGATTCCGATTTTTCGGGTGGGGTTGATGGTTGCTTCCACACTTCAGTATACAAGCGTTTCTACGAACGCGCAAATAGATTGTGTGAAAACCTTTATTCATATCAACTGTGTGTAAAGTCAAGCAGGAACCCTCGGAATGGCAAGTTGATTGCCGAATCAGTGAGAAAAACTCAGTTCGTATCGACACTCTCTTTTGGTGGCTGAAGACCATACAGGTAGTTGTCGTAACCAATATGTTTTTTTTATTCACAAGGCTATGCGATTTTCTGGTCACGATGCATCAGGAAAGTAAGGATTCAGGACACAGATTGCCAGCAAGTTCTGTGCAAAGGATATTGTGCAATCAGGAAATCGGTGTAAATACTAATCGAATTCTGTGTGTTGCCGAGTAAGGCCTGCCAAGTATCGTCGGTAACGGTATTCCGTAAGGCAGAGAAACAGTTGTAGGTGATAATAAAACAGTTTCGTACAGGCAGGTTTCCAAGTATAGGTTAGACTTGTTGAGTGGCACACAAATAAACGTGTGCTGTTTAGCGCCAACCGGGGAAACCTTGCTGGTTAGATTCGCCGCGCCACACTTTACTGCCAGCTATACAGACAGTCAGCCGTGTGTTGCTAGGATCAACCTATTCGTCATCTCTCCATTAGCGGCCTAAATAACGGATTCTTGTGAGTGATTGCTGCATGGATTTTGGCTCGCCAGAATTCCAGGTGATCCTCGTTCCTTTCAAGTAACATCACGATTTCTTCGAGTTCACACAACACGAATACACTCTCCCTCAAGCCCTCTCGGCATATTGTGATTGCGGGACCTGTGAAACCTGAGTGCGAGATGCATATGCCTCGGGTTTGTCCGCGATGGTATACATTGACAAGATGTTCGGAGACCTCCGCTTTTCCGAGTGGACTAGCCCACCACTTCATCTCAACAAGGTAAACGTGACCGCTGATTTCGACGACGCCATCGATTTGCTCGACTACGCCTTCACCTTGCATTCCTTTAACAGTGAATGCGTCTCGAATCAGAATTCCGTCCGCTTTAAACATACGGTTTAGAACGGATTCTAATGCCTTGCCACGTTTCTGTGGATTAGATTCACTAAACAACGCGAAGAGATCTCGCTTGATCAATCGAATCTCGGCCCGGCGTCGTTCGGCGGTTTCCTCCCTCTTCGTTGTTTCTGCGACGCGTGTCCTTCGTTCCCGGTCTTGTTCTTGCTTCATGCGGGTAAAGGAGTCCTTTACATCGACGACTCGTCGAGTTTCGGCGACGAGTCCCTTCACCTTCAACTGATCACTCGGCCAACAGGTCGAGAAATCCTCACACTCGACCACTCGCTTCAACACCTCCCGTCGCTCCCGTAACGTGCGCTCACCTTGCTCGTTTAACCGAGTGAGGACCGTTCGTACAATCTCGTATTTGTGAATATTCTTGCGGTCGTTCCGAACTCGCATGTCGAGATCGTCCCAAAGGTCTTGAGGAACTCCCGCTCCTTTGAAAAACAAGAGTACATCCCTTTTTGACCTACACAAAAGTGGAATCGTGTCGATCAATAGTTGCGTCAATTCGGGCGGATAGTGAAAAATGATGTCCACGACAGTATCTAACTCTCCTTTGCCGGCTACCTTACTCTTGCATTATGTTGTCAAGCAGTCGTACGATTTGGTCGGGCATCCTGACGAATTCCCGTTGAATCGTTTAAATACAATATTGTTCTATTGGATTACCTCCAGAGATTATTTGATCGTTCCACCTATCCGACATCCGCTGATTGAGTCACCAAAGTTCGATCCTTTATTCGCTATCGGCGGGTTCAAACTGTTTTCACACACCTTTTTAGGAAATTCCTTGCTTCACTGTGTGGGCGTTCTCGCAGGCCAACGTGGTTAATGCGGTTCATGTTAACGTCCCTCCCTTGTTCTGATTTCAATAGCGGACGCTATGCGGGGACGTATCTCGTCGTAGACGGCTATATCAACTCCTTCAGCTACCTCAAGCGACACAGCAAGCCCATATGCTACGGGTTCTTGTATTTTTGCTGCATCTTTGCGGCAATTGACCTTAATCGTGAGGAAATCACCATCATTAAGTGGGATAGCGTTTTCCCCTTCGAATATTTCGTGTTGAACAGTGCCTCGCCGAACGGCTTGCCAGTCTGCGTTTTTTCGATCAGGTACGAGAGTTCCTCCGTTCACCTCAAACCACAAACTTGCGGTTCGATAACGCTGAGTACTCTCGGCGAGAGGTGACAACCATGCCAAAGTAGTGGTAAGCCGACGTTGTTCGCGGCGTGCTCCAAGCGAAGGTGGTAACGGCAAGCTAAACACATGCGCTTCTTTCATCGTTGAGCTGACCGAACCCCAACAGTGTTGCCCGTTGTTTCGTGCAGCCTAGAACTCGCAAGCCATCTGCGACACACCGTATCCTAACCACTGGCTGATCCAGTGCCGAATCTGACGCCCATTGTCCGGCGTCTGGAGTATTCCTTGCAGATTATCTGATATCTCTCCCCATGAACAGCCATGCACGATCATCGCTTTCAACAGAGGTGTGATGTAAGAATTGAGTTCGATGTTGGGAGCTTGTTCCTCAAATATTTCTAATAGGGAATCGTGGCATATCGCCGCCATCCTGCTGACGAGCGCAGCTGCGTTACTGGTTCCACAGCAATAGACGACCTTGTCGATGTCTCCCATTGTCGCACTGGGGGACGCAACCTTATTACCCGGGGCAATACGTAAATGTCGAGCCTCGAATACCGCGTCAGTTGAAGTCCCCAGGGGTTCGGTATATAGTACTCGACCACCATTACAGAGCAGATCTGGTTTGATTGCACGACGGTAACCGCTTCCGAATGCCGAAACGGGGCTTGGTAACGCGTTTTGAAAAAGATTCACCGCGTGGTCGAAGTGGTTAGCCGCAACGTGGTCGTTGTGGAAAGCACCAACCGTAATACCGTTGATGCTCTCGGCTGGTGCTAGTAACTTTCGATGTCTCGAATCATCGTAGAGAGTTTTTACGACCAACGCTTCTTTCTCTTCGCTGGTGAGAATGTCGAATTTCTCTTTGGAAACGCCGGTATCAATATCCCTGCTGTGGTTACCAGCGCTAATGACAAAAAGAACGCGGTATTTAACGCTTAGGCCAGTCGAGCAATCGAGCTAGTGGGCTCATGATTAGAGTAAACAGGCGGCTCGGATCACCGATTGAAAAATTGACAACCTTGATGGTGGGTGCGGAGGCTCCTTCGCCTTCGAACATTCTGCGAACGGCTCGGTGAACGAGATCCACCATGAGCACGTCTCCAGGGATTTGCTCTGGGCGGGGTGAGCTAATCCATTGGATGGGCTTCATGATCGGACGCACATAAACGGGTCGTGCAAGAGGACGGTCTTCGTTGTTGAGATCGCCGTGGACGATTAGCGAAGCCATGGCTGTTCCATGTATGCGGTCGGCTACACTGTACTCCGACGAATAATCATCTGGGTCGTCGATAATAAGTCGGTTTGAAAGCAAGCCGTGATTTTCCAAAGGGAGGCCCGTCTAGAACCGCAACAATGGGGTCACCAGATGGAAGGTTTTTTTCAATTATATCGTGATTCGATAGTTCTCCCTGAACCCGTTCCTTTCCTGTTGCCATTTGGCCGACGGGACGAAAGAACATGACGCCATCGCACTTGGTAAGGTCTACGTCGGGATGTTGGATTATCTTATGTGCGACGCTTGCAGGGACTTCCGCCAGCAATGCCTGATACGCAATATCTTCAATCGTGCAATTGCCTACAACTTGCCCACCAAGCCGCCTGATGAGATTACCGACCTGCTCTTGCGCAGCTTGTCGTTTATCATTCGAATTACGAAACCACAATTCTACTTCACACCTGACCGGTCGGTTGCCGTCATGTTCCAAGTCTTCTCGCCAAATACCAAGTAGGCCAGTTTCTTCTATACGGTCTTTAACCCCCCAGGGTCGGATAACCTTAATTTGTTGGAATAGTCGGCCTATACTTGCCAAGCCATGATCAAATATTTCAGAGAACTTTTTGTCTGGATTCTCAGAAAAGGTTTTCCAGAGGTTTAATAGTTGGCGCATAGCCGCCTGATTTGTGAATAGAAAAAACAACCTACCGCTTAGTTGTTTGCTCTCATCTTTGGGATTATAGAAATCTTCGTCGGGGATGATATCATCCTGTTCGTATTCCCCAAGCCACTCGAGACCGTCTATTCTCTTAACAGCAGAGAGGAAGCCTTCTACTGTACCTACAGTTTCTATGACCAGTACCAACTCTGGCTCTATACCAGCCGGTGCGTTTTGTACGTTGATTGCTTTGTTTTCTAATACGGTTTTTAGGAGATGCAAATGTGGAGCGACACGTTGAACTTGCGTTGAGTGACTTGGTCTACGAAATTCACCGCTACGACCCCCAAGTTTTGACTTTGAAGATATTTCCGGTGTTGGGAATAGCAAAAAGAGGGCGATCTGGCATTACTCATCGTTTCCGTTCTGTTGCTTTGCCTTAACTGTCCGTGCAGCCCAATTTTTCAAGGTACGGTCGATAATCTTCTTCATGTCAGAAGTGGGTTGTTCAAGTACGTACTGTCGGTATATACTTGCGCCGAATTCTTCAGCTTCAGCGAAATTGACGCCGTGGAGCTTCTTCACTAGTGTACTGGGAGAGTATCCGAGTTGAACCTTAATCCTCCGTTCAAACTTAGCGAACCATTCTGCTAATCTAGCACGGGTGGGTTCGGGAAGCGTCATGCGAACTTGGAACCGACGCCATACCGCACGATCAAGCAATTCGGCATGATTGGTTGCACCGATTACAACGACGTGACTTGGTAGCGAGTCGATTTGCAGCAGTAGGGAACTGACGACTCGCTTGATCTCGCCCGTTTCATGCCGGTCACCTCGTTCCTTTCCAAGAGTTTCGAATTCATCGAAGAATAAGACGCATTTCCGCACACGGGCGTGCTCCAGAATCCGGTGTAAGCGAACCGCAGTCTCACCAAGGTATGTACCCACGACGCCTTCGTACCGGACAACCAAAAGGGGAACCATTAGCGCATTTGCAAATGCTTCAGCAAGTGTGGTCTTTCCATTGCCTGGTGGACCGATCAAAAGGATTCGATTACGGGGATCTAGATTATACGAATGTAAAAGGTCAACCCGGTGGTGTTCCTGAACTAATTCTTGAGATATTTCCCGAACGTCTTTAGGGAGAATGAGGTCATCAAAGGACCGTTCCGGCATAACCTCATGGAGGAGGTTCGTAACTCGCTGGTCGAGAACGGCGTTGCCATTCGATACGGGTCTGTCTGCGGGCACAGCTCGAAGTAGTTCTTCGAGCTTGTTTGCAAGGACCGTGTGCTTCTTTGCCTGTTCCTCCGCAATAATGGATTCGACAACCCGTCGGAACTTGGTCTTATCGCCAGCCATTCCGAGTCGGACGAGGTCGGTTAGTAGATCGGCTCTAGCCATTGTTGCCTCCGGTGGCATTCACTAAGCACTCTCCCCGTTCCAGCGTAAGTCGTTCACTCTTGTCCTACAGATTGACCATTCAAGGCGACGAGAGAGACTTTCCGCCTAATACGCCCAAAGATGACCGTTGCCGTCCCCGATTTTGGTTACACGAGATAGACGGCAAATACCTGAGAAGTCCGATCCCTTCAGTCCTCGCGTGGAACCGAACCCACTGTCTTGTACTCATCGATGAGTATGATGTGAATATACCGTTGCGTCGTCTCGTGGTCCAGATACCAGATGATCGGGGGGGGATTTTGCCCGGTTTTGGCGTCAGGTTTCCAAGCCGACCCTGAAATTGTACAGAGACGGAGTTTCAGCAAGGATACCGGATGAGATGGGAACCGAGTCTCGCTATAATATTGGTAATGATCATGAGCGTGAGATTTATCCGTTGAGGGTTTGAACAATGGCGAGAAGGCGAAAAGATGAAGGGTTCTTTGACGATCTGTACGACATGCTACTTGTTGTTCCGGCCTGGGTGGGGCCACCACTAGCTTTACTATTCTTCCTCGGATTGAAATGTTTCATTCCTACGATATTCGGAAGTAGCGAAAAGCTCAATATTAATTCGGTCGTAGCAAGCGTGGCTCAATCGGTTGCAATGCCCGCAGCCGGTCCTTGTCCTGTTCATATGGTTGCTCGCTGAATTCCAGAAATGGCGGCGACGGCGGATCGACTTATCTTTAAGCAGGGGCAGTTAACGAGTCTTAGTCCAATGTAAACAATGGCGGACGAAGCGGGTGGGCCTCAAACCAGTACGTGAACTCCTCGGAGTTATGGTAAGTGAGTCGGCCAGTCGAGCGGTACTTGTTACCTGTGGATCATTTACACGAGAAGCACGGTTGTTTGCGGAGGGTAAACCGCTTGCCCTCGTTGAGGGACCGAAGCTTTGGGAGTTGGTGCAATCAGGTAAGAGGTATTTGCTAAATCGGAATTGCCTGTATCGACACGTTCTTCTGACAAAACATCGTCGGAATGCCCCCATTGCAGTGGCCCTATGGTACTTCGTACGGCGGGTAAAGGGCCAAATGCGGGATCACAGTTCTGGGGTTGTTCTCGATTTCCGAAATGTCGTGGCACCAGGGAGTATCGTGGATAACCGGTCAAATGCAATTTTGCTTGGTAGGCATTTTCTAAGCTTTAAAACCGTAATCTCCGTGAAGGTTTGGTGGACATGAATACTGTTATTCAGGAGAATTCGGTTCCCAATAATCGCCCACAGAGTTCCACATTCCCGTACTAACGGTTACCGTAAAATCATTAAGAAATTCGTCTGGAATGTCATTGGGAAACGAATCTCGGAGACTAAAAAAGACCCAAGTTCCGATTCGCAATTGATAGGGTTGTTCAGGAAAAGTGTTTTCATCCTCCGATTCGACGAATTCAATGCATTTGGCGCAGGCATCATTGAAGGTTTGGCCACGTATGATTTGGCGATACTCCTTATCAAAAGATGCGAACTCGTGTTGGGAGGTTGCGTACTCGACACGCCCATCATGACATGCAGACAGTACTCGTTCTTTCAAGTTTTCGGAAACGTCATACTTTCCACAAGCAAGTACTTTCAATGCCAAAGCTGTAAACCCTGCCGCGTAGACCAGAAGATGCTTGGGCTTGAGAATCTCGTACTCAATATCGTGTTTTTGGCAAATTCGGTCGATAATCTCATCGACACCATTGGCAGCCAAGGATGCGTAAGCGACTAATTCCTTCGACCTCTTGAGTATTTCATTTTCACTAAGCCACATGTCGATTTCTCCAACCTCGTGCCTGACAGCTTAGGCACCGAAACCTGGGCTCATTACTCAGAGCCAAAGCTACTTCGGTGTCGGATAAAAAGATCATCCAAGTCCGAGGTCAGACAACGGCGAAACTCTTCTATCGCGGGATTAAGGCTTTCAGGATTGTTTTTCCTGAAGGTGAACCGTCTGGCATAATACGATGTCTGTGATTCGCTCTGCATTACTTTCTCTGTTTTTGCCCATGTAAAATCCCACAGGCGCAGATGAGCAATATAGTCGGATTCTGAGCCTTGCCCAAATACGTGCAACAGAAAAATCGGTCGATCTCCTTGCGATGCGTATGGCCAGTACTTGATCAGATTGGTCAACCCACCTCCACTCTCTACTTCGATGATTACTATTCGATCTGTTAGCTCCACACGGAGGTCACCGTACTGAAACCTCTGGATGTCGCGTAAATCGAAGCCAGGATCGAAACGATTGTTCGGACGGTAGCCGCTAAAGACAATATCTTCGGAAAGGTTGAGTTCAGTAATTACTAAACGGAAAGGTTTGAGGTATTCAGTTTCCAAGTTTCTTCTTTTGCTCATTGTGCCTTATCCATAGATGAATAAAACCGAAACTCTGATAAGATTGTTGGTTTAACTTGCTATATGAAAGCATTTCTTTCCGGATTGGTTTGGTTGAACTTTGGGGACCGATCAGCATACGTCGGAATTAGGTCCTACCCGAGCCAGACAACACCTTCATCATTTTCTCTAATTGATTTCTCGTCTTCCGGGGCAAGGTTTGATGGGTATAATAATATTCGCAACTTGCCAATATCGAAATGCTCCCTGACGCTTTGCTGCAAATCGGCAATCAATTGCCTCGTATAAATAGACCAATTCGCCGTTTTCCTGATTTCCTTAACGGCTACTGCCTCCGCCTTATAACCGTGAGCCGCCAGCGCTTCTTGCGTGTTTTTCAAACCGGAGCCTCGGGGATTCACCGATTCTGCGAATAGCTCCTCAGCCCCGCAATCGACCACAAACTTAACCATCTCATTGATCTGATCGGGCGAATTTCCAATCGATGGCAACAAGGGACAAAGCATGCCGTAGGTTCGGAGTCCTTGTTTGTTTGCCTCTCGAATAGCCTCCATCCTTTCGGGAATTGATGACGCATTGGGTTCGATTATACCACAAACGTCTGACTTGTCAGGGGTTGCCGTTAAACTGATGCCTACCTGTACTCGATCACGGTATTGGCTAATCACGTCAAAGTCATTTACTACGTGGGCGCTCTTTGTTAAAACACGTACGTTCCAACCGGGTTGCTCTAGGATTGCCTTTAGTATCTTGCGGCCTAAATCGTGCTTACGAGCTTCTGGTGACCAAGCGTCAGTGGTAGTACAAACTTCCACCAAACCTCTTTTTCTCCTACGTTTGGCATCGTGGGAAACCTTCTCGGCGATATTCGGGTCAATAACTGCAATTCCCCTGGTGAACGAGGTGATCTTCTGTTCCTTGATAGGTTTTCGCCGAAACCACTCGTGAGTGCGTACCGATGCGCCAGTGCTGCAATATTCGCAACCATGTCCACAACGAAGCCCCACGTTGACGGCATAACCGGCAAGACCTTTCTTCTCGAACTCTGGAGTTCGCCTGATGCCGCTTTTCATTTTGACTTCGAAAACCTTAGTTTCCATGACTTTCAGAATGGCAAATCGGTTCGGGAATGTCAACTACGAATCGCGGTCGATACGCTATTGGGGACAAATCGATTGCGTACGCAGATTTCAACATACGATAGTGGAAATTTGGTCGTTTTCGCGGGAAAACGAGACTTTTATTCCATCCATCATTCTGGTAATCGGAATTTCCTGGTAGATACGTTGGATGTATTAACGAGATGCTTTTTACGTACCAAGGATATAATGCATCCATCGATAGTGTAGGCATAAGTACCTATTAATATAAGTGTATTTACTAGGTTATCTAAGGGTTTATACGGGGGGCAAGATATCAAATTAGGTAAATTGTAATAATTATTCACAATGGTTCATACAAGATTTCCTTTCAGAAATCGTCTTGCCTTAGAGGTACAAGGATTCGTTTGTTGGATTGAACTTACATCTTGAAATGCCTTGTGGCGTTTTTTACACTGAAATATAAGTTTGAAATGTACTTCGGATTCCAACTTATTGCGAATGTTGTTTCGCCTTTCAATTAGTCTTAGGGAGAACATCGAATGAGGGCAATACAGTGCCCGAATTGTGGTGCGCCGTGCGATATGCAGGCTAGAAAATGTTCGTATTGTGGTTCAACATTTTCAGTATCGAATATCACCGGAGCAATTGAGTTAACGGGAAGAGTATGTCCTGCATGTTCAACAATCAACCCTCCAGATGCTCGTAAATGTGGAGATTGTGCAACAACGATCTTAGAGCCGTGCCGAACATGCAAGAGACTGATCGCAACTAGCAGCAAACACTGCGTTTACTGTGGAATTCTCCATCATAGTTCTAGCCCAAACAGTGGTTGCTCATCCGGTTTTCGAGAAGCAATTGAACTATCGGAGATTGGTAGTTTTCCAGACGCCGATGCTCTATTTAGTGAATTGGAAAAAAATAACACAGATTCTGAAGAGTTTTACGCTGCGTGGATTACGAACTATATGAAATGGGCGATGTCTTTCGATAACGATGCGACGATACGCGACTTCGCTAGACAATACCGAAACAAAGCAAGCGAACTTTTACACCTTATAGAAGACCGATTCCCTGGAAGTGCTTGCATAGACCGGTCAAGGCAGTTCATTAATTCGAATATTAACATCAACACCAAGCCTGATATGGGTAAGCCATGCTTTGTTGCGACCGCTGTTTACGGAGATGCATTACATCCAGAGGTTGTCGTCCTCCGCGCATGGCGAGATACCGTCCTAGTAAAGAGTCGGCCAGGACAGCAGTTTGTCAGAATATACGGTGTGGTAGGTCCGTTCTTAGCTGCGGTTGTCGGAAGAAGCCAGTATGCAAAGTACGTGTGTAGGCGTCTTATTAGTGTAGTGGTGAGATGTCTAATAACCTGAATGGGCGGGTTCGCTGCTAAAACCTTATTGGGTAAAGCATTTGGAGTTACGCGATGACTATTAAATTCAAATGTCCCAGCTGTAGTATGAAGCTTCAAAACGACGACAATATGGGGGGAATGGATGATAACTGTCCTGGATGTGGTGGTGTCTTTAAAACGCCTTTATCCAAGGAGCAGATTGTAGAGAAAAAGCGTATAGAGAAGGAACAGGCACTACGTCAGAAGACGAAACTTAAGGAGGCTGCGGCTGCTGCAACTGCTGCGGCAGCAATACAAAAACGGGAGGCTGCCGCGCAAAAGGAAAGACGACGCCAGATTGATGATGAGCGAAGGATGGCCGCACAGCGTAAAAAAGAAAGTATCATTATATCAACTGGCAGTGTTAGCCAAGATCATAGCATTCTTCAAATCATCTTTGCCGCTGGCGTCCAGAAGTTTGGCGGTAAGGGGTTTTTAACTCCAGATTCATCTTTAATGACTGATCAACAGTACAATTCAATGATCGAGGAAGTGTACAATTCAGCAATGGACATTTTTCGGAATAAAGCCGTTGCGGTAGGAGCGGATGCGATTATCCACGCTAGGTTCGATATTGAGCAAATCGAACTTGCAGAGAAAGGGCTTGTTACATCAGGTAATGCCTTGAGAATCCAGGTATTCTGTACAGGAACGGCAGTCAAGTTTATTTGATCGTGATGAATTGGGAAATGTCATCTCCAAGCAAAATAGTCTACGACATTAGCATCGTGATAGTATAGGATAAGCGAAAATGGTGTTGAATTTCATTGCGTTTAGCGATATATGCAACAATGGAGGATATGTCAGATGCATCGATTTTACGACTTTGCAATAAGACTTGCTGAGGATAGTAACTTCTTTAGATTCCAAAACAAAGTGGTACATGATGCGTACGGCGCCTTGGGGCAAGCTTACGCAGCAAACGATAATGAAGTGGAAATAGTAACAAAATTCGTCAACGCCATAAACGGCAAGTCGTACAACCAACTTCAAATAGCCGCGAATAAAATCCATGGCTCGCGTTCGTATGTGGAATTTAACTTCAGGGACAAACCTACTACGAAGGAACTTGGTGACATGGCTGTTATCTCTGTTGTTACTTCAGGTGGAAAGCGTTTGTTGCAGCGCCTGTGCATTATTCAGAATAAGAAGGCAAAGGGTAAAAAGTGGGGTGTTGATCCAGAGCAGCTTTTCCTTCTCAAGAACTTCCCACCATTTTCAGGCAACCGAGGTATATTCCGTGGAATGCACGACGTTGCGTTTCGGAACCGGAGCGGGTGTCTTGGGGCCTATGGCTTACTTGCCGAGCCTGGTGAAATGGTGTTTATGTCGGCACCTGTGTTTGGTGAGGTTTTGCGCGAGCGTCGTAGTGTATCGATTTGTGATATCGGTAATCCCAATCTTGCCTCGCAAAATGGATCTGCCTCGTCATCTTTTGGAGGGCCTTTTGCGCATCCACTATTCAATCCCAAAGAATGGTACATGGTTATGCGTGAAGTCTTCCTCCGAATCGGACCATACCCGTGGCCAGGATTCGGCTTTGGTCTGCCTTTCCTTGGAAATGTACATTATGCACGGGATATTTACGACTTCATTCGTGCATGGACACAGATCAATCTCGGCGAATTCACTTGTTTTCGTGGAGCAACGATTAATGATGAAGCTGATTCATTTGCGAACCGTCTGATTCGCAGTGCCGGGCTCGAGGGGGATGTGGACTTCCCCGTCATCGGCCAAAATTCGGAGAGGGAATTCGAGGGAGATATGGCTGTCCTGCTTCTAAAGATGGACGTAGCGCATCAAGAGGGATAGTTGATTACGCTAGTTCCTGAACTGACGAGTTCGATTTTGCTCTGGGGTTCAAGATGGACGGAGTTGTTAACACGGAGGCGACTGTTCAATAGAAAGCTGAGAGTTTGGGCGGAATCTTCTGGCGGAGGGGAGCGGCCATTTGCGGTTGGAAGCTCGCGAAATAGAGACTACGAGTGTCACCGTGCAGGATAAAACAGTTTTCCCGCACGTTTGGTAATGGCATGAAATGTAGACCACGTGGTGTTGAGCCAAGGGTGGACCGGAAAACGCGGAACGAAGACTACCGGATGGTAAATCCACATCTGCCGTAGCCCGACATGCTTCGCTGTCGGCAGATCAGTATTTAGCCGGATGTCATCACGATTATCGTTGATTCGAAGGCACCGCGGGGTATTGGTCCCTTTTGTTGCTGCGGAATATAGAGACTCATTATCTCTGGATGGGCCGATTGGGTTTCGCATCTCTACCCATTCCGGCAACCTCCTCGTGTTGTCCGGACTTACGCGAATTGTGGGCGAATTCGATTGGGTGTATGCGGCATGGCTGGGATCATTTTCGCAAGGCGGCCCATTGAGAATCGACAAACGACAGAATAGAATAATAATGGTCCTAATATCGGCGGACTTGCTAGCTGAAGCCAGACCAGCGAAACTCCGTTCGGAACCACGCCAATGCGTCTATCAAGGAGCACGTACAATGAACCTTCCTACTCACCAAGACGCATGCCGAGAAACCGTCCGAATGTACGTGCAGGATTACTCACCAACGCTCTGTGAGGACTTCGATAGGATCTTTGAACTCCTATACAATCAGGCCGTGGATTCCGACTTCCCAACCCAGGCTCCGACGATGGCTGACTTCGGCAGAGGCGCGCTAGATCCTGGGACACTCAAGGATCTAGGAATAACCTCCCTCTTTGTCATCGCCACATACAAGCTATTGTTCCCTGTTCTAGGGAAGTCAGCTGCCGAGACGCTCCAATTGTCGAAGTTTGAGGAGAATAGCGTGGAGCATCTTCAAAGCTCACGCGACAAGCTTATTCGTCAATTCCCAAAAGCAAAAAAGCACCTCGAATTGAGTTGCCATTTCTGCGAACGCTTCCTGCATAATTTGCTCGCACGAATGCGAGGGGACGATGAGAAGCGACGCTAGATTATCGGTCTTCTTGATACATGGGGCGTCCTTGGACGACGTAACTGATGGCACTGTTGCCTTATTTGCATCTACGGACGTATTCTCAGAACGCGTGGGCTACAAGGTCAATCTGCGACCAAGAATAGATTCGAGCTTCATGTACGGCGGAGTTAGACTGCGACGAATAACAATCTCTTTATCGGCTACACAAAACACTGTTTCTTGCTCTTTTCATGTGAATTATGATTCCGCGTATTACGCGCGTCATTGGAGTGTGCTTTTAGCCAGTCTTGTCGGGACTATACTCTGCTTGCCTTGGAATTCCGCCGTTGCAGGGGTATTCCAAATCCTATGTGCTCTTCTTTTCGTATGGTATGGGTGGGCTCTCGTAGACCGCGATGTTCGGTTGAATCATCACCTCTACACTGACTTACAAGGATTCATGGAGAGTGGAATTGCATGGAATGTCACCTGCGTACCCAATCGGCAAGAACGGATACTCAAGCCGCTCTACCTGCTCTTCAGTTGCATTGCCTGTATTGGAACGGCAGGTCTTTTCTACTTCGTTGTAGCGGATTTACTCCAATGGCCCCTCTTGTCAGTTGCTTTCGCGTTCGCCGCCGTTCTATCCATTATCGCTTGCCTTAAGCTTGTCCCCGTAGAGCTACACAGGACGCTTGAGTATTCTGGCATGTTAGTGCTACCGGTTGCGTATTCCGGCGTATTAATGAGCATGCCAGGTTGGGCCCCGACGCCGTTGCCATGCGGTGCGGGCCTGTTAATGCTATTACCAGTTGTTATCATCTCACGAAAGCTTTTGTTAGGTTGGCGACAGAGTTGGCGGCTTTTGCGTGTAGAAACCTTCAGCAGGGACTTTTTTGATGTTCAAAATAGCTCGTTCTCTTCGCTAATAAGAACCGGAGTGTTCAAAGTATGCTATGGTCTTGTTCTATGCCTCGCGACTGCAAGCATTTACGTCGGCATCGCGACCTCACTTTTGGCCCTTCTTGGTGTTCGACGACTTTCTTCCGCCGTGATAAGCCCGGGAATTTTGGTTTTAACAATTCCAGGATGGATTTACGTTGGCGCGAGGATAGTATCTATTTTTCGAGTTCCTGGCAACGAGATTCGGAACCCCGTATCTCCTTGGGTAATAGCAATTGCATCAGTGATGGAGGAATTGAGGGCACATGACGCGATAGAGAATCTGCCCGTTATTGTAGCAACTCCTATCGCTAGTGCAGCCATTGGGAGTCCCGTTGTATTGTGTACTTCTGCACTAGGGCCACAGTGGATGATATTGGTCCCAATACATTTGCAAAACATAAAGCCCAGGCTTGCAGAAGTCTTAATGCTGCACGAGCTGGCGCATGTTGTACTGCATGGTGGTCGAGACCGTACTCTTCGGTTAATCGGATGTGCCTCATTGATGGGTGCGTCTGCTTGGGAACCTCTTTTTGCATCTTCTGCTGACGAGGGTGATGCGGACGCATTCACAATGAAGTTCCTCGAATCCCGAAGAGCTGATGCGACCGTCTTCCGAGATGCGATCATATACTGTGCCGCGTCACGGCTCGGCGACTCGCAGAGCAGCTCGGAAAAGGATTGGTCTGAAATTACGGATATGGAATGCCTAATTGCTTCGAATTTTCCACGTAGTTTCGATTACTCAACTCGTCGACGGGCAGGAGATTGACTGATTCAGGAGGAGTACGTCAGGCGGGAAAGACGGTGCTACGGTGCCGATAGAACGCTTGTATGCTCTGATCAGGCAGAATGATTGAATGTTGGCTCTGCAACTTTCCCCAATGAACCTAGTGAAGATTGTAGGAAGATACCGCCAGATTTCCGCCAGGTGGAAAACGCTAACTATTGATCTGACAGGGGGTAAGACGACTTGTCAGGCGTCGCTGGCATTCTACCACTGAATTACGCCCGCGATTGTAAGTCATTTTAAAAAAATGACTTATGTTTGTTGCCGCCAGTTGGCAATGCCGGTTTTTTCCTCAATAATTTCCCTTTTGGGCCAGGAAACCAGCCAAAACCAGCGAGTGTTAAAGATAGCGTCAGCGGGGGCGCTTGGCAAGGATGGAGTTTTATATTTGCCTGGTGGAGGAGATGGGGGACAGTGGTGAGTGAGGCTTTTTGTTGGCGGCGCGAAGGAATCCGGTCCCGGTAGTCGGTGGTGGATTAAATGGTCCGTCTGCCCACCTGAGGTGATCAGGGCCGACGATAATAGCGTTTAGTGATTGTGACGGTCGGCGAGAGGCCGGCGGTTAACGTTCTGAGGTGTTGTTCGCCGGTCAAAAAGTTCTTGCCATGTTTCCAGAATGTGATCAAGCCGGATAATCTACATGTTTGAGAATAAGAGATGCTCATGGTGCTTCAACTTCAAGCAGTTGATGTTTCATTAGTTTCATTGGGAAAGGAAATTTTTATATCGATTGGGTTATACCATCAATAATCAAATCTGGCAATATTCAGTAGAAGAGCAGGTCGATAGATTACTCGGTGGCATTGAGGAGTCGAGTTGTTGCTAAACTGGAAAGTTATGATGGTACGCGTTATGTCTGGGGCGGGGAGGGATTTGCCGGCATCGATTGTTCCGGACTGGTGCGGAGCAGTTTAATCAACGCCTGTGTTGTCGAGGGGGTGTGGTCTCTCGACGGCGAATTGTTGCGTCATGCCGCGTCTCTCTGGTGGCATGACGGGTCGGCTATCGCTCTTAGAAGCGAATATCGCGATCAATGCCGCAAGCTGTTTGAAACTCCGGCGATTAACGAGTTGGACCTCTCCAGACTCAAGCCGGGAGATTTTGCCGTAACCACAACCGGGCGACACGTTCTGGCGTATATTGGGAATAATAGATGGATAGGAGCGGACCCCATAGCCGGCGAGGTGATAATCATCCCGGTTTCACCGGGCGGCGTCCGCTGGCTTGAAGTTCCACTGACGATACTTCGTTGGAGGGTACTGAACGAAGGATGAGGATGATGTTCTTTGGTAAAAACATGGGCAGATACTTGGTTTTTTTCGTTTTTGGGAAACGGAGTTTTGCTATGCCTCGTAAAGAGTAACGATAAGTTTCGGGGAGCATGCCAGTGAATACTAGCGACTCTCCTATTCAGTCGGGGCCGGTCATATCAATAATGACTAGCTGGTTCCCGTGCTTGCTGATCCGCCAGGATTTCCTTGGCAGCTATTAGGAGGCTTCCAGCTTTGTCGATTATTCTCGCTTGGTTTCTGCTGGAAACGGCATTTCGGACGGCTTCTCGCTGTTTTTTCTCGAAATATCCCAAAAATCGCCATATTAATAAAGTATACTTTACTAAGAGGCGATATTTAGGTAGGATATTGGGATGATCGGCTCTAAACAAGAACTATTCACGGTGCTTCGTAAATACAACCCCTGGTGGGAATCGGGAGCGGTCCCTGACTTACCGCCTTGGCATCGGGCAGTTTTTCGGGAGGTTCGCCAGTGGTTGATCGATCCGCCTGCTCACCGGGCTATCCTTTTAAGTGGCGCCCGGCAGGTTGGAAAAACCACGTTGCTGCTCCAGGCAATCCAGGCGTTGCTCGATGACGGCGTATCCCCAGAGCGAATTTTATATGTCACCTTCGACCACCCGCTATTAAAACTGCTCGGGGTGGACGGTTTGCTCAAAGTGTGGCGAGAAATGGTGCCAGTGACAGCGGAGACGGAGTATCTGTTCCTTGATGAAATACAGTACACGCCGGATTGGCAGACATGGTTGAAACACCAGGTGGATTTCGAGAAGAAACGGCGAATAGCTGTAACCGGATCGGCCATGCCGCTTGCTTCTGATAGTCCCGAATCTGGTGTGGGTCGTTGGCACACTGTTAAATTGCCAACGCTGTCATTTTATGAATACCTGCAGATAAAACAAATCGATATTCCAGATCTTCCGTCGGTTAAATCTCTGGCGTCGCTTTTTGAATGGTCTGATGCGGATAGAATTCGCGTTTCTGAGGTGGCAAAACCGTTGGTCGCTTATTTTCACGACTATTTGCTTCGAGGAGGTTTTCCCCAGACCGCTATGATTGAAAATATCACTGTAGCTCAGAAGCTTTTACGTGAAGATATTGTGGACAAGGTTCTCAAACGCGACATGACGGCCCTTTATGGCGTACGTCGAATTCTGGAATTGGAAAAAACATTTCTCTATCTTTGCCTGCACGATGGCGGCATTCTTGATATGGGCGCGTTATGCAAGGGGCTGAGTGTTAAAAAGCCGACGGCCAACAGTTTTCTCGATCTTCTGGAAGCGGCTCACCTGATTTATCGATTAGCGCCTTTCGGTTATGGCAAGGAGATTCTAAGGGCGCGATATAAAATCTACCTTGCTGATGCGGCTATTGCCGGAAGTGTCCTGCTGAAGGGAAAGTCCCTTCTGGAAGATGGCTCAAAGCTCGCAGCGGTTGTCGAGACCGCGTTTTTCAAACACGTATACACGCGCTATTACGCAACCAGTATCGGTTTTTCATATTGGCGAGGCAAAAAGGATTACGAAGTGGACATAGTGGCTGAGGTCCACGACGAGCTCATTCCGTTTGAAGTAAAGTATTCGCCGTCCGTTGACCTGCGTGATTTAAAAGGAATGCGTTTATTGTGTGAGCAGCGGAATATTTCGCGAGCGTATGTTATTACGCGGGATATCGAAGACTTTTCCATTCTTTCAATGAGTGATAATGTAAAAACGAAAAAGTCTGTAGCCGAACAGCCGGTGATTTTGAAAATTCCCGCTCCGTTGGCGTGTTATTGGTTATCGCAATCAGAACACGAATAAGCGATTACAGGTGGGGAATATCTTTTTCTGTGGGCTGTAGGGCGGGGCAACGAACCCGATGCGTGTACATATGCGTTTCATCGGGTTCGTTGATCCGACCTGCGATTGGGTTTATCCTTGCAGATCCGCCAGGCTCTCCTTTGCCGCCTGGTAGGATTCCTCCAGTTCGGTCAATCGCTGGCGTTCGGTTTCCACCACTTCGAGCTTGGCGTTGTTTACGAACTTTTCGTTGGCCAATTTGCCCTTGACGCCTGCCAGTCGTTTTTCGATGGAGACCAGTTCTTTCTCTATTCGCTTACACTCGGCCGCATCGTCACTTATGTCGTGAACGAAAATCTGCATCGGGCCTACGACCGTGGTGCCGGCATTCTTCGGCCTATCCGCTTCGGTCACCAGGTTCAGGGTTTCCACGTTGGCCATCGCCTGCAGGATATGCTTCTGGGAATCCAGCAGGTCAAGCTGTTGTTGGTCGGCCTTAATAGTCACCGTCACCATGTTCTTCGGCGGTACGCTGCACTGGTTACGCAGGTCGCGAATACCTCTGACCGCCTCCTGGATCTGCTCGAACGAATTGAGAATTTCCGGATTGCTGAACTTCGGCCAACCTTCCGTCGGCGGGTATTCGGCCAGCATCAGGATTTCCGATTCCGCAATCTCGGCCACTCCGGGCAAGCCTCGCCTGGGGGCCATCCGGTTAAGCTCTTCCCACAGCCGTTCTGTCACAAAGGGCATGAACGGGCTGAGCAATCGCAGTATCTGATCCATGATGAACGCAAGGATCTGCTTGGTACTTCCCGCATCGCCTTCGCCGTAAAGCCGCGGCTTGGTCAACTCGATGTACCAGTCGCAGAACGAATCCCAGAAGAAATCCCTGGCCAGCTTGATAGCGGTCGAATAGTGGTATTGTGTCAGGGAGCGGTGGCATCCTTCAATAGTGGCCGACAGCTTGGCCAGTATCCAGCGATCCTCCGGCGGCAGGGCGGTTACATCTATAGTCTCAAACGGCGTATTTTCCAGGTTCATGAAGGTGAACCGGGCACTGTTCCACAGCTTGTTGCAGAAGTTTCGCCCGATCTCGAACTTCTCGGAGGTCTCCCGGGCGACGGGCATTTCCTCTTTGAGTTTATCCGGTGCCCATTGCGTGGCGAAACGTTCCTTGCACTTACTGCAGGTGACGCGGTTGACGTCTTTGGGCAGTTGGTTATTGGGAACAACCGTAGTCTGGGGGATGAGGTGTCCGCAATGAGGGCAGATGTAATCGACCGGCATGCGCACGTCCTGGGTGTCGGTGGCCATGTCTGCTATGGAATAACGCAATGCATCCGCACCGTAGACAGAAACGATATCCACCGGGTCGACGCCGTTACCCTTGCTCTTGCTCATGGTATCGCCGCGACCATCGAGGATCTTGGCGTGGATGTAAACATGGTCGAATGGAATTTCACCCATGTTGTAAAGTCCGGTCAGTACCATGCGGGCCACCCAGTTGGTGATGATATCCCGGGAGGTGATCAGCACGCTGCCGGGGTAGTAGTATTCCAAATCCTTGGTTTTTTCCGGCCAACCCAGCGTACTGTAGGGCCAAAGGGCGGAACTGAACCATGTATCCAGAACGTCCTCATCCTGGCAGAGCGTATGCCCGGCGATTGCGTCAGCCACCAGATCCTCCGACTGCGAGCAGATGAGCCACTGATTTTTCTCCTCGTCGAAGGCGTACCAGATGCTGTCGTTGCCGCCAAGGGCTGCGTCGATTTCTTCCTTGCTGCATGTATCGCAGTACCAGATGGGGATTCGGTGTCCCCACCATAGCTGGCGGCTGATGCACCAGTCCCGTTTTTCCCCCAGCCAGTCCAGGTAGGTTTTGGCGTAGCGATCCGGGTGGAATTTTACGCGGCCATCGGAAACGGCGTCCATCGCGCCTTGAGCGAGGTCGCCCATTTTTACGAACCACTGGTCTGAAAGGTATGGCTCGATGGGGGTTTTACTGCGGTGGCTGTGGCCTATCTCGGTTTCCTTGTCTTCGATTTCAACCAGCAGACCCCGCTCTTCCATGTCTGCGACGACTTTCTTCCTGGTTTCGGGGAAAGTCAACCCGGTATAGGCTCCGCCGTTTTCATTGGTTTTTCCATCCTCGGTGAGAATGTTGATCATGGGCAGATCGCACCGCTGGCCTACTTCGTAGTCGTTGGGGTCGTGAGCGGGAGTGATCTTCACGCATCCGCTGCCTTTTAGCGGGTCGGCCCATATGTCGGCGACGAGGGGGATTTCCCTTTCCATCAGCGGCAGGATCAAGGTTCGGCCGGCCTTGGCCATCTCCGACAGCTTGACCAGTAGCGGCAGATGCTCTTTCCGCCTTTTTTGGAGCGTTTCGATTTGAGCCTGAATTTCCGGTTTTTCCTTGTTCGAGGCTTCGGCAAGTTTGTTGTTCAGGTTTGCCTCCTCGCGGTCGAGGTAACCGGCCGGATCGGGATGAACGGCAACGGCCGTATCACCCAGCATCGTCTCCGGTCGAGTAGTGGCAATCACCACAAACTCCGGCTCGCCCGCCTGGGGATCCTTCACCGGGTACTTGAAGTGCCAGAAATGCCCCTTGACCTTCTCGTGATACACCTCGTCGTCGGCGACCGCGGTGTGTAACTGTGTATCCCAGTTAACCAGCCGTTTGCCGCGGAAGATCAACCCTTCCTTGAAGAACTTGAAGAACGTGTGGCGGACGGCCGCCGCCAGTCCGTCGTCGAGGGTGAATCGCTTCCGCGACCAGTCGCAGGAGCAGCCTATAAGCTGGAGCTGGGAGAGGATCCGTTTTTCGTACTGATCCTTCCAGTCCCAGATTCGCTTGACCAGTGCTTCTCGGCCTATGTCGTGGCGGTTCTTGCCTTCATCCTTGAGCAGGCGCTCCTCGACGACCGCCTGGGTGGCGATACCGGCGTGATCGGTTCCGGGTAGCCAGAGGGTGTTGTGGCCCATCATGCGATGCCAGCGGATGAGGATGTCCTGCAGGGTGTTATTCAGAGCATGCCCCAGGTGGAGGGCACCGGTTACGTTGGGCGGTGGAATGACGATGGTGAACCGCTGTTCGCGGGGGCGATCATCGGGCGTGCTGCTAAAACACGCGTTATCGAGCCATTTTTTGTAGGTATCCCCCTCGACGGCCGAGGGAGTGTACGTTTTCTCGAGTTCCACAGCTTCGCGCATGGTGCTATCCAATACATTAAGGGACAATAGGTTACGGTACTAATAGCCCCTTAGCGTACCGCAAAAGGGCGAAAATTCCAAGTCGGGCGGTTGCGGAAGTATTGAATTCTACATGGTAATTTGGGCTAAATGTCGTTTTAAGGGGCATGTCAAATGTGGAGTGGAATTCGGTGGATATCTACCTCGAGTTAACTAAAATATTCATGTTTAATACGTAGTAAACTAGCCGATTAAAGTAAACATGATTAGTGAACAAGACATTTTGGACGTAGTACCAGCGATATTGGCTGAACTGGTTGGGGAGCCAGTACGTGAGCTGAAAAAGTCCGCAGAGATTGACATGGTTCTCAAGGCCGGTTCGAACCTTTTTGTCGTGGAAGTCAAACGGTCGTTGCGTTCTGAAGTGGCTGCTCAAACTGTCTCTTGGATTAAGGTAAAAGCACAGAGTCGCGGAGGGGTTCCTCTGATTGCGGTTCCTTTTATGGGGGAATACGGTAAGGGGTTGTGTGAAAAGGAGAGCGTATCGTATGTCGACCTATCCGGTAACGCGTGGATAGTCGCTCCTGGTCTGCGTATACATGTTTCGGGGAAGCCCAATAAGATAAAACCTCGCGGTCGTCCAGTGTCTTTGTTTTCTCCAAAGAGTTCCAGATTAATCCGTTTGCTTCTGCTTGATCCTAATCGTTGGTGGCGTCAAACCGATCTTGCGAAAAGCTCAAACCTCGGTCCGGGATATGTAAGCAGGCTCTGTAAACAGATGGAACAAAGTGAGATTGTCGTACGCAATGATAACGGAGCTTTGCGGCCGAAGCAGCCTGACCAGCTTCTGGATGCATGGTATAACGAGTATGATTTCGATATGCACGATATCCGTAAGGGTCACGTTTCAGTTCGATCGGGGGAGGAACTTGTCAGTAAAGTTGCCCAAGTATGCGGCAAGCTTGATTGGCACTATGCCTTTACCGGATTGTCGGGCGCCTGGTTGTACGCACCTTTCGCAGCTTATCGACTGGTAACCGTTTATCTTGAGAAACTACCATCGGACGACCTTCTAACCGAACTCGGTTGGTACGATGAGCAGCAGGGGGCTAACTTGTGGTTGTTACGTCCGAGGGATGAGGGTGTGTTTCACGGAAGCGAGTTGATCAAACATATACCATGTGCAAGTGCGGTACAATGCTACCTTGATCTGAAGAACTTGCCGGAACGATCAGCAGAAGCGGCCGAGCATCTTCGCAAGGAAACTTTGTCATGGTAGAAAACCATGATCGTAATCTTATTGAAAGCTACACGCCGAGCACAAGTAAGAAAGTACGTCAGGCCTGTTTGGAAGTCGCCGTGAAATTGGGTGATTTTATCGAAGATATATGTGTCGTAGGCGGGCTTGTTCCTTCGCTTATCATCGATCAGGACAACTTCGCTGGAAATGCAGAAAGGCACCTTGGGACGCTCGACCTTGATCTCGGTTTTTCGATGGCTGTTCTCGATCAAAAATTGTACGAAGGAATCTCAGTACGTTTAAGCGACGCAGGTTTTTCTCCCGATACGAACGAACAAAGCAATATGACTACGCATCGGTGGCGGTCTAGTGAAGGAATAACCGTGGATTTTCTTATTCCACCGACATCCGACGAAGATCGAGGAGGTAGATTACGCAATCTCAAGACCGGTTTTGCGGCCATAATCACACCGGGATTGGACTTGGCTTTTATCGATTTCGAGCTAGTTCTACTACGTGAGGTTTTACCCGGTGCTAAGGGACAGGCGGAGCGAAGAATAAAAGTGTGTGGTCCGGGGGCGTTTGCAGTACTCAAAGCGTTGGCGTTTGGTAATCGTGGAAAACCGAAAGATGCTTACGACTTGTTCTACGTTCTTCTAAATCATGATAAAAGCGTATCTTCCATTGCGGAACGAATTCGCTCGTTTGGTGACCACCCACAGGTTGTTAAAGCTATCGATGTTTTGAACCGTGATTTTCAAACCAGCGATTTGATCGGACCGACCAGTGTGACACGATTTCTCGGTAGAGATGAAGATCACAACCTGCGGGCGGATGTAGCGGGTGTTGTTCGCGATTTACTGGCGAGATTAAGTTAAACAGATATCTGACGCAGATTGCTATTCAAATTAAAAGAAGAAAAGGTAATAAGTGTGTTTTTCAGTTGGGAGGATTTATCTAGAAATCCAGCATTGGGTTGGTATATCCTGAACCAACCGATAAGATAACGTAAATACCTACCCATTCCGGACATTTTTTCGATATTTTTATCGTAATCGCGTTTTTACTCCAATTATGGGGGTTATATCAGGATCTATCCGTCTCTTTACATTTGTCAATCGCAAAAGTAGCATAAGGTGGAATATGGTTGCACTTCTTTGCCGCTTGCAGGGGGCGGAAAGAAACGCAGTTGAAATGAAAGACAAAAGGATTAGGGAAAAATGGGCGAGCAGCAGTCCGACCACATCAAGTTTCGTTGTCAGTGTGAAGCGAAGTTAAAGGTACCAAAATCAGCGATTGGAAAGCGCGTTGCTTGTCCAAAATGCGGATTCAAGATGACCGTACCCGGTGGTCCCGCTCCCGCGGCTCCCGTGGCGGCTTCGAAACCTGCGCCTGAGCCGCAGCTGCCGGAAGGATTGCCTTCGCTCGAGCCGGATAAAGAGGAAGATTCATTTCTCGACGATCTCATGCAGTTGGAGCAGTCTGCCGAAGCGACTCAGCAGGTATCTTTCGCCGATAAGCAGAAGGAATGCCCAAAGTGTAAGGTGCAACTGGCCGCGAGTGCGCAAACTTGCCTGGCTTGCGGGTATGATCTGAATGCTCCAAAGGTTAAAAAAGCCAAGAAGGATAAATCCAAACCCAGGGCGGCCAGTGCTTATGCTGGAGCTTCCCATGGTGCTGTTGCCCGCTCTACTGGCAGGCTTGTTCTGGGCTGTTTTCTGAGTTGCGTTGGGGCAATGATCGGAGCAGGTATCTGGATTGTCGTTGCTGTGTTCGGGGTTGAGTTAGGGATTGTTGCTATCGGCATAGGAGCTCTTGCTGGGCTGGGGATGGTGATTGGATTCGGAGAGCAGACACCATTTGCCGGAAAAATCTCAGCAGTTATAGCTTTCCTCGGATTTCTGGGCGGAAAACTCGGAATATACGGTATCCTGATTGGACTGGCAGCAGCGGTATCGTTAGTAGATATTGTTTTCCAAAGGATGTTTCTCGCGAATTACATGACTAAAGTGGCAATGGATTCCAGTACTGGTATTCCCGACCATGAATGGGATGCGGAGTGGGAGGATCGATTCGAGAGTATTAGCCAGCAAGTATTCGATATGTCCCAAGAGGAAGTTACTTTGCGCTATGATGAGATCGACAAAAACGGTTCGATCAGTTTGAATGCTAATGCGGACCAGAAGCGTCTTGGCGGATATCGAGCGATGCTTGAAAGTAACCGCCGCGGCTTGTTTATCTACGGGAAGCTGCGAACAAAAATATGGGAAGACGAAGTAGCAAAGGTGATGGAGCTTTCCAACGGAGATTTGAAAATAGCGTTGGCCGAGTTGGACAAATGGGAAGACCAGGGGAGATGGGATTCTCCTGACTATGTGACCGATTACCTGGTTATACATATGACCACCGAGGCGATGGGGGATAGCAAAAAACCAGACGATTTCATGGAATACGATGCAGCGAGAGAGGCCGCCAAGTGGAAGAGGCTCTACGATAAAAACCTAGCCGAAGTGAAAGATATCTCTCCAGAAGAGCAACTTGAGAGAGTAAAGTCAATTGTAGCTGAAGAAGAAAGTTACGGTATAGATTATTCCTCGGCCGGCGAATCCTTGATTGATTACGAAGGTGCAATTGAATTCGAAGAAGGAGCTGATGAACTAGTAGCGGAAGCCAAAAGCGGAATGATGTCATCGATAAGCTTTTTCGACTTGTTGTGGTTGGCGCTTGTTCTTAGCACGGCATATAAGATCGGCAGTAGGAACAGCTAGCTGAATACCTTGAACGTAAAGGGGGCAGACTCGCTTATCTCACAATCGAGCTTGGCCCCCTTCAGCACACCTCATTCGTTGGGATGAACCTGAGTGGTAGCGGAGTAAGCCGTTAGGTCGGGCCGTCGCCCGATAGTGTAGATAGGTATTCTGTCGAGTCGATGATCTGAGCCGAAAGTTCAGGAAACGAGCCGGGCTGTCCGCCCGGCTCGATTTTTAATTGCGTGTTTGTTGAAAAACTAGTCAGGAAAACTCGAAAGCGATTAGTAACTGCCCGTAACTAACCCGCCAATATTCTTTGCAACTCCTTTTCCGAATCGCTGCGGATTTTATCGTGCAGGCTCTCGCCGTGAGAGTCCATAGTCACCACGCAGAGAAAATCCTCCACTCGGATTTTCCAGAACGCTTCCGGTACTCCGAAATCGAGTTTGTACACATCGAGAACCTCCTTGCAGCTTTCGGCGATGAGGGTGGCCGCTCCACCTATGGCGTGCAGGTAAACCGCTCCGTATTTCTTACAGGCGGCCAGCGTCTTGTCGCGCATTCCGCCTTTACCGATTACCGCTCGGACTCCGAAGTGCCCGATGACGTCGCCCTGATAGGGTTCTTCGCGGATACTGGTTGTGGGACCGGCCGCTACGAATTCATACTTGCCGTTATCGAGCTTGCGGACTACCGGGCCGCAATGATAAATCACCGAACCATTAAGTCCGGCTTTGAGAATTTCGTACGTATCTTTTTCCGACTCCGGGCAGGTGTTCTTGATGAAATTATCCATCATATACTTATGGGCAGTATCCCGGCCGGTGAATATGTTGCCGTTTAATAGAACCTGGTCTCCCACCTTGAGCTTACGGATATCCTCTTCGCTGATGGGTACGGTTAATTTGGTGGCCATCGACGGATTCTCCTTTTTATATAAATCTTTTTGCTTGTCTGTTTGTCTTATACGTCGACGATTTCCGCCTTGCCGTTTTTAATGGTCATGATCTTTCGTCGATCGGCCCAGCACATGTAAGCTATCGAAACGAAAAACGAAGCCGGCAGGCGGTGCAGCTCGGCCATTTTCACCCCGATTACGGTGGTTTTACCGCCGAAACCCATTGGTCCTATTCCCAATTCATTTATTTCCCGGCAGAGCCTTTTTTCTAGTGCGTCCATCTGGGGATCGGGGTTGGTATCGTTCAGGTTGCGGAGCAGCTGCTCCTTGGCTTTTATGACCGAAGTTGCCCGGTCGCCGCCGATCCCCACGCCGAGAATGCCCGGGGCGCATCCCAGCCCTTGTGCTCGATAGGCGGAATCCAGAATCGCCTTGCGCACTCCAGCGAGATCTCTTGATGCGGGAAATTCCGGTGAGGGAATAGTGTATTGAATTCCGCAGTTTTCGCAGCCGCCGCCTTTCAGCATCAGGCTGATCTTGATGTAGTCGTGTTCCCATTCTTCAAAATGGATCGTGGGAAAATCAATGCCGGTATTGTCGCCCGAGTTCTTACCCGATAGTGCCGCCATGGCGTTGGGACGCAGAAACGCCTGTTCCGTCGCCTGGCGGAGAGCTACGATTACCTGCTCGCGCAGTTTCCGCTGGGAAACCCCTTCCGGGTACCAGATATTGAAAATGGGTGTTCCCGTGTCCTGGCAGATAGGGCGGGCGGTCTCCCGCGACATACGGGTGTTTTCAAGAATAGTTTCCAACGCCCCCTGAGCGGCCGATCCCGGTTCCTCCTGAGCGCAGGCCTCTCGCAACGCATCCTCCGCGTCCTTGGGCAGATCTGTCGATGTGACCTTGATCAGTTCCAGAATGTGTTCTGTGATATCGTGCATTCGTAATCCTCGCTTGTAGTTGGCGATTCAACCCTGATTAATCCGGTGCCGGCATTATTATGCGATGGATGGAACGGTCAACCGGAAACGCACGACAGGTCGAGGTTACAGGTTTTCCGCTCGCTCGCTCCATGCCTGCTCGGCAAGTGCCAGCTCCTCTTTGATTCTAGCGAACTTCTCCTGTAATTCCGCCAATGCTTCGGAATCTTTGCCCAATTCGGGATCAGCGAATTGCTCGGTCATCTCGGCCAGCAGCTCTTCGTGTTCGACAATAGTCTCTTCCAGGGCGTCGATGGAGTACGAATCGAACTTTGATGTGGGACCGGATTGTTTCGCCTCCTTCTTGCCTCTTTTTGTCTTTTTGCCTTTACCTGGTTCCTTGCTTTGGGCTGCGACTGCCTGTTGAGCGTCTTTCTGCTTGATGTAGTCGGAGTAATTGCCCAGGCAATGTTCGTGCAGGTTTGGCCTGATGACCAGCAGTTGGTCGGCGATTTTGTCCAGGAAATAACGATCGTGGCTGACCGTTATGATTACCCCGGGAAAAGAATCCAAAGCTTCTTCAAGGGCTTCCCGAGAAGCGATGTCCAGGTGGTTGGTGGGCTCATCCAGAACCAGAACATTGGGGGCAGACAGCAGAAGCTTAATCAATCGCAACCTCGATTGCTCACCGCCGGAAAGGTTTTCCTGCTTCTTGAAAACGTCGTTACCTTTGAAATTAAAACTCCCCAGCAGGCTACGGGCGGACTGTTCGGTCAACCCGTTGTCTGAGGTTACGATTTCTTCAAGAACCGTGTTTTCCGGATGCAGACCTTCGGCATCCTGGGAGTAGTAGCCGATACTGGTTTTGCTCTGGAATTCGAACTCGCCGTCATCAGGTGCGACTTTGTCCAGCAGGATTCGGAGCAGGGTGGTTTTGCCTGTGCCGTTCGGACCAGTTATTCCCAATCGTTTGCCCGCGTCGACCTGGACGTCGAGAGCTGAAAAAAGAACCTTATCGCCGTATCTTTTGGAGAGATTGTCGACGCGCATGACCGTGCCGTTTTCCTGCACATCGTCGCCGAATGAGAGTTTGAGCTTCTTTTTTGCCTCCGGTTTTTCCAGAACGAATCCTCCCGCGGCTATTCGCCGTTCCAGTCTCGCCCGCCTGCCCTGGGCTTCCTTGGTTCTCTGGCCTGCCAGGTGTTTGGCGATGAATGCCCGCTCTTTTTCGATAAACTCGGCGTCCTTTTCGTACTGGCGCTCCAGGGTTAATTCACGCAAAGCCTTAGCTTTGGCATAAGTTGAATAGTTGCCGGGAAAGGAGGAGGTTTTCCGTCGATCGACCTCGACTATCTTGTCCGCCAGCCGATCCAGAAGGTAGCGATCATGGGAGATGATTACTGCGCCGCCGTGATGACCGGCCAGAAATTTCTCCAGCCAGCGAACGGCGTCAATATCCAGGTGGTTGGTGGGCTCATCCAGAAGGAGAAGCTGCCGGTCCTGCAGTAGCAGTTTAGCCAGTGCCGCCCTGCATCGCTGTCCACCGGAAAGGGCGGATACAGGCAAGCTTCGATCGTCTTGGCTAAAGCCAAGTCCTCCCAGGATTTCGCTCAGTTTCTGTTCGTGAGCATAACCGCCGGCCGCGATGAACTGGGCGTTTACCCGGTCATACTCGTGCATCAACTCATCTAGTTTTCCCGAACCGTGATCTGCCGCCATTTGCTCGGAAAGAGAGTGGAGCCGCTGCTCCAGTGCGAATAACCCGGAAAAAACACTGGAAACCTCATCATAAAGCGTCCTGCTGGAATCCACGTCAGGATCCTGGGCGAGGTAACCTATCTGCAATCCCCTGGAACTGGTCACTGTGCCCGTGTCTGGTTCCATTAATCCGGCAATGATCTTGAACAGAGTTGTTTTTCCCGCTCCGTTTGGACCAACCATTCCGATAGTTTCCCCTGAGTTAATATCCAGAGAAACATTGTCCAGAACGATCTGGCTGCCGAATTGCTTGGTTACTCCTTGAACGCTGACGCTACCCATATTCAAACTCACTACTTCCTGTTTACTTAGGATTTACTTCTGATGTTGTGTGACTATGTGTCCCATAACAAGATGGGACGATTAAACGAAACAGGATTGTAACAGTGGAAACAAACAGTTGCGAGATGACTAGTTGATGGTGGCTAAGGAAATCGCTGAGATGCAAAATAAACTGGGAACGCTACCCACCTTAATGCCGGTGGGGGGCGTTCCCAGTCGCTGTGTAGTCTGTACGACAGTTGTAATTTTCTGTTTTAATGGCACCTCCCTTCTATTGAATCCTAGTTAGCCAACGCTGTTTGGGATTCCTACGTTTCCGAAAAAACGGTTGCCGAGCAAAGGAAAGAAAGGCGGAAACATTCACCCGGTAGTTCGCTCCCGCCGGGTACGAATCTTATTTCCGTTTCTTTTCTTTAACTCTCCTTGGCTCGGCACCCTTTGCTCGCTTATAATTCACGAAATCAGGTTTGGACCTGATTGTCGCCGGGTTCCCCCGACATAAGTACATTGTTGCGGGTTCCGGAAACCTACACATTTTCTGACATTTTTTTGCATTGTCGTACCATAGTTGCCTATGTTCACAACAGTATCTTTCCTGGTTACTCGATTGCCTGAGCTCAGCGACAAGCGTGCGTGGAAGGTTTTTGAGGAACGATACACTCCGATGTTGAAGCGGTACTTTAGAAAGTCAAGATGCAGTGAACACATAGCTACTGATTTAGCCCAGGATACTATCCAAAGAGTGGCGGAAGGGCTTTGCCAGGGACGTTTTCAGAGGGACAAAGGGCGACTCCGAGACTGGATCGGCGGGATTGCTCGTAATGTTCTATATAACTACCGCAGGAAAAACGCGGCCAAGACCAACGCTGACGAAATCCAAACCAAGTTTTGGGAAAATAGAGAAGATCCCAGCGCTGAAGCCGAAATGCTCGCGGCAGACGAGAGGTTTGACGCGATTTGGGTACGGGCAAGACTGTCCGCCTTGATCAGATTAGCCGCCAAGAGCTTTGAACTGCGCGATTTGCGATGTTACTTCCTTGCCGAAATCAGGAAGCTGCCCATCAAGGAGGTGGCTCGAAGGACCGGTTTGAGTGAAACTGCGGTTTACCAGAAAAGAAGAAAGGTAGCTGTCTGGTTGCTGGCAATAGGACCTCGCTTTATTTCCAGGTGGGAGCAATAGATCGGACTTGTCATGGATGGATGTCTTACAGAAGTGCAGTTGTATCAGGCTTTTCGCAAGGAAACGTCCGGTCCCGAACTGGAAGCGGCACTCCTGCATATCTTGAGTTGTCCCCTATGCCATGAGCAATGGAAGCACTTTGAAGTGGACGAGCAGGTTGCTGACGGAATACGGTCGGCCGTGCTTGGAGACATTCTCGCGGCTGACGCTATTCCCGGTGTTTCCACTGCAATGGAATTACCTGAACAACTCAGTATACCGGGGTTTCGCCTGCGGGGAGATTACATAGAGGGCGGTCAGGCGCAGGTATATCGCGCCATTCATGAGGCAAGCCAGGAAGAAGTCGCTATTAAGGTATTTCACAATTCGCCGCTCAATGAAGGCGGGTATGCCAGATTTTCTCGCGAATTGCAATCCCTGGCGAGATTGCGCCATCCGCATGTAATTCCCATCAGGTCCGCCGGTGAAATCTTCGGCCACGCTTATTACGTGATGCCTTGGATAGAGGGGTTGCCTCTGACTGAGCATATAAAACGTTTCGATCTGACTCGTAAGGAAAAACTGGAGTTGATGATCAAGGTTTGCAGTGCTGTTGACCATGCTCACAAGCGCGGCGTGATGCATCTCGATCTCAAACCCAGTAACGTTCGTGTCGATCGCTCGGGCGAACCTGTCGTACTTGATTTCGGTCTAGCCAGACTCGCTAGTGGAGAGGGGCAGGACAATCTCGGCTGGGAACTTGGGATTGCCGGCACTCCGGTCTACATGGCTCCGGAACAGGTCAAGGAGCCAGACGACGTTGATACGCGAGCGGACGTTTTTATGCTCGGCTTGCTTTTCTATGAAGTTCTCAGTGGGCGGCGAGCCCGAAGGAGTTTTAAACCAAAGGGGAGCGATAGCGAACTGGATATAGCTTTGACGGCTCCACAGCCTATTCGAGAGGTTTTGCCCAAAGTCGGACGAGAATTGGCGGCTATTATCGATACCGCCACCAGTTTAAACCGAGAATCTCGCTATCAAAACGCAGAAGCATTTCTGGATGATCTCCGGCGAGTTTGTGCTGGAGTTGCGGTTCAGGCTATGGGCGACTCTCCGTTTTATAAAATAACCAAGTTCAGTCGGCGATATTTGGCTGTAGTGACTGGCGTGATCAGTGTGCTTTTAATTCTTTTCACCGCGATGATGGTCAACCGTGAATGCCAGCAGGTTATAGATGAATCGTTCACCAGGTCGGCTAAATGGGAGAGCGGAGCGCTTAATCTAAAAGAAAGGCAACTAAACGATGCTCGCAATGAATCTGAGATAGCCCACGAAAAACTTAAGGATGCCTACGAGAAGCTGATTAAATGCTATGATGAACTTGGGCAATCCGAAGGTGCCAGCGAAACACGGGAACTTCTGAAAGATTTTAAACAGTTTTCGTCCAGTTCGCCAGTAGTGGATTCGGCGGACCGTTGACCAAAAACGCAACACCGAAAACCGGTACGTCAAAGCAATCCTATCTCACAATCACTCCCTTTGTAGACCGCTTTAACGCTCAAACTGTTACTTTGGGCAAAGTGTGTCGAATAAAC
The DNA here is from genome assembly GCA_963667855.2 of Phycisphaerae bacterium. GTDB lineage: Bacteria > Planctomycetota > Phycisphaerae > UBA1845 > UBA1845. The sequence goes on from CAXXKI010000013.1 coordinate 243,086, forward strand.
GTAAGGCAAAAAACGAAAGTTACACCTTGCAAAGGGGGGACTCGCTACTACAGTTAGTCAGATCCAGAGCCAGTGGTAATTCGCTTGGATCGCCAGTTGTGATCTATCGCGGATTTTGGACGGGGGATTAACTGGCAATTGCGGAGTGGGTGGATTGGTAGCAGGTGCGTTTGTAATGCCCGAGATACTCAAAACTGGTGGACCGATTATGCCTTACGCGTCGATTCTCGTAGTCGTCGCGATAGCGGTGATAATGGCCGTGGCCATCTTGGTATTAACACATCTTATAAATCCGAAGCGCAGCGGTGCCGTCAAAAGTGCAGTTTATGAATCTGGAGTACCGCCGGTAACAGATGCCCGGCGGCGGTTCAACGTGCGTTTCTACATCGTGGCGATTCTCTTTTTGCTGTTTGATGTGGAAGTTGTAATTCTGTGGCCTTGGGCTTTGGTTTATTACGAGGCGGCTACCGCCAAAACTGATCCGGGGGTGGCCACTCAGGCTGCCGAAGCCGGTATGGCTTTATTCGGTAAGGGGTTTATCCTCACCGGTGCCACTCTTTTTCTGGTACTTCTGTTGGTTGGTTATATCTACGAATGGAAGAAAGGGTTGTTTCGGTGGGATTGAGTAAGTCAGAGAAGACTCCTCATTCAATGACGAATGATGATGTCCTGGTAACCAGACTGGATTACCTGGTGGATCTGGTACGTCAGCGTGGTATCAACTTTGCCAGGAAGAACTCCCTTTGGCCCATGCCTTTCGCAACCGCCTGTTGCGGTATCGAGTTGATGGCTACCGGTTCAAGCCGCTACGATATCGCCCGTTTCGGGGCGGAAGCTATGCGTTTCACTCCCCGCCAATGCGATTTGATGATCTGTGCAGGACGGGTGGCTATCAAGATGATGCCCGTTCTTCAGCGGATTTACCTGCAGATGACCGAACCGAAGTGGGTTATCAGCATGGGAGCGTGTGCCAGTACAGGCGGCGTGTTCAATACCTACGCCGTCGTGCAGGGAATAGACCAGTTCATGCCGGTTGACGTGTACGTACCGGGTTGCCCGCCCCGACCTGAAACTCTGCTGGAAGGGCTGATGGCTATTCAGAGAATCGTTGATGTTGATGGCGTTAAGTCCAGCAGGGAGAGAAACGGCGGCAAGGGGCTGCAAATGGTGGCAGGTGTGGATACGGCTGATTCCACTAAGGGGAAAGGATAATCGTATGAATCCCCTGGACGTGACAAAGGTGGTCGACGCTCTCAAGGATCGCTTCGCCGGCAAGGATCTGCAGATCAAGCCTCTGCGCGAGTTCGAGGATAAATCCAAAGAGCAGATTTGCGTAACGATAAAGGCCGCCGATCTGATCGAGGTAATGACTTTCCTTAAAGAGGATGATCGCTGCCTGTTTGATTTTCTCAGTGACGTTACCTGTGTCGATTATCTCGATTATCCGGGAGCCACCTCCCGTTATGGGGTTACCTATAACATGGTGTCCACGACACGGGGGCACCGAATGTGGGCTAAATGTTTTACTGATGATCCAGAGCCCGAGGTCCCATCGGTTACCAGCCTGTGGCAGGGGGCTGAATGGCCCGAGCGCGAAGTTTACGATCTATTCGGCGTTCGTTTTTCCGGGCATGGCGATCTTCGTCGCCTGCTTACATGGGAAGGTTTTGAAGCTCATCCGCTGCGTAAGGATTACCCCTTGCATGGCCGGGGTGAGCGAACCGCGTTCAAACGTATTGAGCGTGATAGTGCGTAAAATAAAAAGCGGCATAATGCGGTAAAAGCTGATAACCGCGGGATTGATATGGCGAGCAGGCAATCGCAAAATCGGGAATGGACACCTACCACGTACGCTCCGGACGAGCCAGGCGGAGATCTGTGGGTACTTAATTACGGTCCGCAGCATCCGGCGACTCATACCACTTTGCGTCACGTACTCGAACTCGATGGTGAGCGAATTCTCAACTGCGTGGTTCATATTGGCTATCTTCACAGCGGTTTCGAAAAGCAGGGCGAGCATCTGGATTTTAACCAGTACGTGGTGATAACCGATCGGATGAACTACGTTTCGTCGATCGCCTGCAACATGTCCTGGCATCACGCCTGCGAGAAGCTCTTCGATATTAACCTTACACCCAGGTGCAAGGTTATCCGCACTATTTGTGCTGAAATAGCCCGTATTTCGGATCACCTGCTGTGCGTGGGAGCGACCGGGCTTGATATCGGAGCCTTGACCGCGTTTCTCTACGCGTTTAACGAACGAGAGCTGGCCAACGATATTTTCGAGGAGTTCTGCGGACATCGCTTCACCACCGGTGCCAGTCGCGTGGGGGGAATGATGTCGGATATCACCGATCGCTGGCCCCAGATGGTTCGCGATTTCTGCAAGCAGGTTCCCCAGGCGATCGATGACCTGGAGAAACTGCTTTTGAAAAACCGTATTTTCATCGAGCGCACCCGCGGGATAGGGTATCTCAGTACGGAAGACGCGATTAACTGGAGCTGGACCGGTCCTCTTGCCCGGGCAAGTGGTGTGCGACGCGACTTGCGAAAAGACGAACCGTATTACTGCTATGAAGACAACTGGGACGGTAAAGGTTCCTCGGCGGTTGATTTCAGGGTGCCGCTGTCTCAAATGGGGGATTCCTATGCCAGGTACGTTATCCGCCTGGAAGAGATAAAGCAGTCGCTCAAAATAATCGAGCAACTGGTGGAGAATATCCCTGCAGGTCCGATGAATGTCGCCCCGGACAACAAGGTTACTTTCCCCGACAAGAGCGAGGTCTACCGCTCCATCGAGGGTTTGATCCACCATTTCGAGCAGGTAATGCCCAATCGTGGTTTTCAGCCGCCGTTGGGAGAGGTCTATGGGGCCAATGAAACGCCTAACGGCGAGATGGGTTTCCATATTGTAAGTGACGGCGGCAGGTGCGCGTACCGCGCGCGGTGCAGGCCTCCTTGTTTTATTAATTATCAAAGTTTCTCCAAGTTGATCGAAGGACACCAGATCAGTGACATCAACGTGATTCTCGGGTCCTTGAACATAATTGCCGGAGAATTGGATCGTTAGCGGATTGGTAAAAGCAAATGGCGTGGAAGGCATTAAATCGCATTGAGAAACAGCAAGGCAGTGATAAGCACGTTCTCAGTGAAGCCCTGAAAAACAAAATCCGCGTTTTCCTTGATCGTTACGAGACAAGGCGAGGCGCTCTTTTGCCAGCTTTGCATATAATCCAGGATGAATTCGGGTACGTCAGCGAGCAGGCGATGGATGAACTCGCCCAACTGCTGGAAATCCCCGCGTCCGATGTTTTGGATACGGTTACCTTCTACACCTACTTCTGGACCAAGCCAAGAGGGAAAAAGGTTATTACCCTCTGTCGCAGCACTGCCTGCGAAGCTATGGGTTCAGGTAAAATACTGGCCGAGTGCAAGAGAATTCTCGGTATCGGCGAGCATGAGACGACTCCGGACGGCAAGTACAGCCTGCAGACCGAAGAGTGTCTTGCCGCCTGTGATCATGCCCCGTGCATGAAAATAAACGAACGGACGTACGCCAAGGTGACTCCGGAGCAGGTACAGGCGATTCTCGACGATCCGAATAATGATCGGCTGGATATCCCCAGAAGCGATCTGTTCGACGGCGTAAAACGAAGTGGCGGTTAAGTGTTGTTAAAGCTTCGACCCTTAAAGGGGGATCGGAGCAGGTAATAATTGGCGAAGGATAAGATGGCTGAGTACAAGCCAATTCTATTGAGGAACGTGGGCAAGGAGGGTTCGACCCGCCTCGATGTCTACAAAGCAGGTGGTGGTTATTCCGCTTTGGAAAAAGCGTTTAAAACCATGACTCCCCTGGAAGTGTTGACCGAGGTTAAAAACGCCAACCTCCGCGGCCGTGGTGGTGCGGGGTTCCCCGCAGGGGTTAAATGGGGATTCCTGCCTGAAGACAGGAAGGTTACCTACCTCTGTGTAAACGCTGATGAATCGGAACCGCCCACTTTCAGTAACCGCGTACTCATGGAGAACGATCCCCACAGCGTGCTGGAGGGGATAATGATCGCCGGTTACGCAACCAGGGCGACTGTCGCTTTCATCTACATGCGGGCGGAGTTCACCGAGCAGTTCCACATAATGCAGCGGGCTGTCGATGAAGCTTACACTGCCGGTTACTTCGGCAAAAACATATTGGGTACCGACTACAGCCTGGAATGCTACATTCATCGCGGCGGCGGAGCTTACGTATGCGGCGAGGAAACCGGGCTTATCGAGTCCATTGAAGGTAAGCGTGGCTGGCCTAGGATCAAGCCGCCGTTTCCCGCTATCGAAGGGCTCTTTGGAAAACCCACTGTAGTCAATAACGTCGAAACCCTGTGTAACGTCCCTCATATTATTGAAAAGGGAGCCGACTGGTTCCTCGGCATAGGCCCGAAAGGGAGCAGTGGTCCGAAACTGTTCTGCGTGAGCGGTCCGGTGGAAAAACCGGGGTGCTACGAAGGAGCAATGGACATCACCGTCCGCGAACTTATCGAAAGTGACAGGTTCGGTGGGGGGATGATCGGCGGTAAGAAGGTAAAGGCGGTTATACCCGGTGGAGTATCCATGGGGATTCTCACCGGCGATGAGCTGGACATGAAACTCGACTTCGACGATCCGGCTAAATACGGTTTGCTCGGGTTGGGGACGGCCGCTGCCGTCGTGTTCAATGAAGATACCGATATTCGCGATGTATTGCGTAACGTTGCCCGGTTCTTTTCTCACGAATCGTGTGGGCAGTGTACTCAGTGCCGCAATGGTACCGGTTGGATGTATCGTATCTGCGAAAGGATCTCCCGTGGCGCGGGCAGGAAGAAAGATCTCGATCTTCTCGCGGATGTAAGTTGCTCGATGGGTATGATGCCCGGTTTGTCCATCTGTGGCCTGTCTGACGGAGCCACGTTTGGCGTAAAAACAATTGTGGAAAAATTCCGCAACGAGTTGGAAGGTTACGTTGATTGTTCCCAGGCGGATTTGGCGGAAACTGCTCCGCTGGCTGCCGGCTAACTTGATTGGTTTATTGATCGTATGCCCAGGATAACTATAGACGGCAACCAGATAGAATGTCGCGAAGGCATCTCCGTTCTCCAGGCGGCTCTGGACGCGGGAATTGATGCGCCTCATTACTGTTATCACCCAGGGCTTTCCGTTGTCGCTTCCTGCCGTGTCTGCCTGATGGAGATGAAAGTTCCCAATCCGCGGACCGGCGAATCGGATTGGTTGCCGAAACTGGTTCCCTCTTGCCAGACCAAGGTTTCCGAGGGGATGGAGGTTCGATACAAATCCGCCAAAGTGGAAGAGGCTCGGAGCAAGGTACTTGAGTTTCTACTTATTGATCATCCACTGGATTGCCCGGTTTGCGACCAGGCCGGTGAATGCCTCCTGCAGGATTACAGCCGCCGCTTCGGCTGTGCCACCAGCCGCATGGATGAGGATAAATTCGTCGATCCCAAGAAGAACATCGGCTCAAAGACCATGCTCTACCAGGATCGTTGCATTCAATGCACCCGTTGCGTCCGTTTTGCCAGGGAAATAGCAGGCACGGGCGAGCTTTGCGTGGTTAATCGCGGCCATAAGAACGAGATAGACGTGTTCCCCGGTCAGCCGCTGGAAAACGAATTGCAGGGTAACGTCGTCGACCTCTGTCCGGTTGGTTCGATGCTGGATAAGGATTTCCTTTTCGCCCAGCGGGTTTGGGAGCTTAAAGGAAACGATTCGATCTGTCCCGGTTGTGCCACAGGTTGTGCAATCCGTATCGATCAGAACAAAAACACGCTTTACCGGGTAAAACCAAGATACAATCCCGGCGTTAACGACTGGTGGATCTGCGATACTGGTCGGTTTTATCACAAGGCCCTGAAGGACCGGTTGACCGCGACCACGCTGAAAGGCGGCGATTCGGAAAGAACCATAGACGGGGACGAAGCGGGACGATTGATAGCTTACCGGCTTAAGGATACGGTGGCTGAACATGGTGCGGGCAAAATCGCGGTTGTCCTGTCTCCCTTCCTGGCCAACGAAGAGATCTACCTGCTGGTAAAGGCTGTACATAAGGTCGATCCCCAGGCGGTTTTTGCCCGCGGGCCGGTACCCACTGAAACTGAAGACCAGGTTTTCCCTATCGGATCAACAGGGGAGAAGGTCAAGTTCAGGATTCACAAGGATCGGTGTCCGAATCGCAGGGGCGTGGAACTTGTGCTCGGCAAACTCGGAGTGACTTCGGTACCCATGGGCGATTTGGTAAGCCGCATGCGGGAAGGGCGGTTCGCTACCGTATGGATCACCGGTGGTTACCGGGCGAACTGGGCTGACGATGCCCTGGTTGCCGCCAGCGGTAACGTGGATTGGCTTTTAGTCCATGACCTTTTCCCCGGAAAGCTCACGGAAAACGCCTTGCTGACCCTGGCAATGTGCAGCTTCGCCGAGCGGGAAGGTTCGTACATTAACGCTGACGACAAAATCCAGCCCTTTAACTGGGCTGTGCGTCCTCCAGATGGTTTTAAGAGGGAAGGGCAGCTTCTTCTGGACATCGCCCGGACGGTTAAAGCGGTCGAATACGAAGGACTATATAACGGTGAAAAAGTTCGCCGCCTGATGGCCGGCGAAATAAGCGAGTTTGAAAACGTGTGGACGCCTCCGTTGCCTCCACCGCATCAACATTAGAACGTTGAGTAGTATGAAAGAGATTCTGGAATTTCTGCAAACTCAGTTGGTCTTCAGCACCGTGCTGGCCGTGGTGGTCGTCGTCGCCATTCTCGGTACGGTTGCCTACGCCATCTACTTCGAGCGGAAAATCTCCGCCTGGATTCAGGACCGCAGCGGACCAAACCGCGTCGGCTTCTTCGGCTTGTTCTGGAATTTCCACTTCTGGGGATTAGGGCAACCAATGGCTGATGGTGCCAAGTTCCTTCTCAAAGAGGATATCATCCCCGACCACGTGGAAAAACCTCTGTTCGTTATCGCGCCGACGATCAGCCTCATAATGGCCATGATCGGCTTTGCGGTTATACCCTGGGGCGGGCAGGTCGACATCCTGGGGAAGATATACGACGTCCAGGTGGCTAATCCCGATATTGGGTTACTCTACCTGCTCGGCATCGGCTCCATGGGAATCTACGGGGTCGTACTCGGTGGCTGGGCCAGTAACAATAAATACTCCATGCTCGGTGGTATGCGTTCTGCCGCACAGATGATCAGTTACGAAATCCCCATGGGAATAGCCATTCTTGTGGTCGTTCTAACCTGCGGGCACCTTCGCCTGGAAGAGATTGTTACTTCCCAACTGGGAACCGGTACTCCCTGGATGATAGTCAGGCATCCGCTGGCCGCCTTTATCTTTGTTGTCACCTTGTTCGCCGAAACCAACCGAACTCCGTTTGACCTCGGCGAGTCGGAGCAGGAACTGGTGGGCGGTTTCCATACTGAATACAGCTCGATGAAGTTCGCCATGTACTTCCTTGGCGAATACGCACACATGATCACCGGCAGTGCTGTTTTTGCCGTTTTATTCCTGGGCGGTTGGGACGTTGTTCCCTTCATCACTATTCCCGGGTTCGCGTTTGAGGATACGGCTATCTGGGCCATGCTGCTCAAGATGGCGGTGATGGCGTGTAAGATATTTGCCTTCCTCTTTTTCTTCATGTGGGTACGCTGGACTTTGCCCCGTCTTCGTTACGACCAGTTGATGCGCCTGGCCTGGAAGGGCTTGATACCCATGGCTTTGGGCTTGCTCCTCGTGGTCGTAGTCGGGCTTTACTTCGGTTTGCACGACAAGCTTTGGTTTACCCTTGTCGGTAACGCGATTGTGTTCGCCGGTTCGATGCTGGCCGCGGCGTCTTCCAGTAAGCCGATTACCGGTCGCCAGGATAACATGGCTCCCATTGAGCCATCGCGGAAATCGACCGACAGTGCATTGGGAGTTTCAGGATGATAGAAGATAAGGACATCATCCAGATCAATGAACCAGAGCTTACCGCTGCGGATAAGCTCTACTTCAGCCAGATTGCCAAGGGCATGCTGGTCACCCTTAAACATCTGCTGTTTAAGAAAAACCGTGCCCTGCAATACCCGGAGCAGAAACGTAAGCTCCGCGTTGAAAACTATCGCGGCGTGCATCGACTGAACCGGGACAAAAAGGGGAGAGAGGCGTGTGTGGCCTGCTTCATGTGTGCCACCGCCTGCCCGGCCGACTGCATTACCATTGTCGGCGAAGAGGCTCCCTGGGATGATCGCGAAAAGCGGCCGAAGTCTTTTGAGATAGACGAACTCCGCTGCATCTACTGCGGTATGTGCGAAGAAGCCTGCCCGGTCGATGCGATTGAGTTGACCCAGATTTACGAGACGGTGGGCAATTCACGCGAAGAGATGATTTACGACAAAGAGAAGTTACTCGAAATATACGACAGGACTTGCCAGGAGAAACCTCGCAAGGATCCAAAAATAACCGGATACGATTATACCGGGCCGGCAAAACCCGGTGAGGCGAAGGAGTAATTGTGACACCCGCTCTCTCGTACATGCTCTATATACTGTTCGTTCTCGGTGGTATCGGTCTGTTTTTGGCCATGCCGAGGGCGCAAGGTTCGAAAACCAAAACCGGATTCGCTCTCGGTTTGCTTGCCATTTTCGGGCTATTGGTTTTTGTCTGCTCCCATAAGCTGATTCCCCATAGCCACAATATTGCTTTCTACTTCGCCGCGGGGGTGGCCATCCTCGCCGCCGGGCGAGCGGTCAGCCATCCGGTACCGGTATACAGCGCGGTTTACTTCGGATTGGTTATTCTCAGTGTGGCTATTCTGCTTGTCATACACCAGGCGGAGTTCCTGGGAATTGCCCTGGTTATAATTTACGCCGGTGCCATCCTGGTGGTTTACGCGTTTGTGATCATGCTCGCCCAGCAGAAGGGGAAGACGGCCGCCGACACTCGCGCCCGCGAGCCGTTCCGGGCTATCGCCGTATCTTTTGTGTTGATGGGAGCTGTTGCCGGTCAGTTCACCAGGCTATCCGAATTGCCGGATGCTCAAGGCAACAGAATATCGGTTGCTACTGCTGCGGACATGGCAGCCGAGACGACAAGCGAAGACGGTGCTCCTCTGGCTACCAGGAAAATCAAAACGGATAACACGCTCAAGGTTGGGCGTTTGATGTTTGGTAAATACGTCGTGGTTGTTGAGTTGGCAGGACTGCTGCTTTTAGTGGCAATGATAGGGGCGATTGCCGTTGCTCGAAAACGCGTGCCCCTCGACGATGCCAGCCTGCAGCGAACTACGCCTCTTGGACAGATTGGCCGGGAGGTGCCTCCGAATTAAACGGGAGGTTTAGGAAAACTGATGCCTGAATTTGGTGCATACATAATCGTTGGCGCAGTACTCTTTGCCATTGGCATGGTGGGATTCCTCTCCCGCAGGAACCTGATAATCATGTTCCTTTCCACGGAGATTATGCTCCAGGGAGTACTGCTGAACCTGGTTGCTTTTTCCGGGCTGCATAAACATCTTGATGGGCAGACCTTTGGCTTGTTCATCCTGGTGGTAGCCGCCGTGGAAGCGGGGCTAGGGCTCGGACTGGTCGTATTGCTATACAGACGCAGAGGTACTCTGGACGCCGAAGTGTGGGCGACGATGAACGGATAGCATGAACGAATCATTACTGACAACTTTGGGAATACTCATTCTGCTGCTGCCTGCGGGCGGGGCGGCCATCGCCGGTGCCTTTGGTTCCCGCTGGTTAAAGGGTAGTACGCATTGGCCGGTCATCCTCGGTGTTGGTGGGGCAGCCGCAGCTTCCATATGTCTGCTTAAAAACGTATTCGGCGCTCCGGCAGGGGCAGAGGCTATTCATCCGGTTATTTACGAATGGATCAGCGCCGCCGGTGGAAGCTGGTTCAACGTAGAGTTCTGGATCGACCCCTTGACCGCTGTGATGCTGGTTACGGTTACGTTCATCTCGCTGCTGGTGGTTATCTATTCCCGCGATTACATGCGTCACCACGATCATCCCGAACGTGGTTACGAGCGGTTCTTCTCCTTTCTGGCAATCTTTGTTTTCGCCATGTCCGCTCTTGTGCTCGGCGGCAACTTCGTTCTGCTCTATCTCGGTTGGGAGGCGGTTGGTCTTTGCAGCTACCTGCTGATCGGTTTCTATTACGAAAAGCCGTCTGCGGCAGATGCGGCTAAAAAGGCGTTTCTGGTTAACCGAATCGGTGACTTCGGTTTCGGGATCGGAATCTTCCTCATCTACCTCACCTTCGGGCAGTTGGATTATCACTCGGTATTTGAAGCTGCTCGGGCGGCAATCGACGGCAACGTAGATGGAGTCGCCGCTGCATTGAACCTCACCCGCGAAGCGGCCGCCACTGCTTCATCTGTGATTACAGATCGCTTGCCGATTATCGCTCTGCTCCTTCTTTGTGGTGCGGTTGGTAAGAGTGCCCAATTGCCGCTGTACGTCTGGCTTCCGGACGCGATGGAAGGCCCGTCACCGGTCTCCGCTCTGATTCACGCGGCCACCATGGTCACCGCTGGTGTTTACATGATGGTTCGCTGCGGCGTGATCTTCACTGCGTCGCCGGCCGTGATGATGGTTGTGGCAATTCTTGGGGCAGCTACCGCGATCTTTGCGGCTACCATTGCTCTCACCCAGAATGACATGAAACGTATCCTGGCTTATTCCACTATAAGCCAGTTGGGATATATGTTCCTTGGAGTGGGAGTTTACGCGGCCAGCTCGGCTGTCTTCCACCTGTTTACCCATGCTTTTTTCAAGGCTCTGCTCTTCCTCGGAGCGGGCAGCGTCATGCACGCCATGGGCGGAATAATCGACGTTCGCCGGTTTGGTGGTTTGCGAAAAATCCTGCCGGTTACGTTCATAACCATGCTGGTGGGGTCGGCCGCGTTGGCCGGCTTCCCGCTTTTCTCCGGATTCTGGAGCAAGGATGAAATCGTCCACCACGCTTTCATGCAGCACCCGCTGTTGGGTATTGTCGGGCTGGTAACCGCTGCTTTGACTGCGTTTTATACTTTCCGCATGGTTTTCCTCGCCTTCTTCGGCCAGGAACGAGTACCGGACGGTGTCGTCGCTCACGAGTCGGGCAAGTGGATGCTTGTACCGCTTCTGGTTTTGGCAATCGGTGCCTGCGGTGCAGGCTATGTCGGTGTGCACGTGGAATCGGGCGGATTCGTCGGCTTCCTTGCTCCCGAAGAGGGTGCTCCGGGGCCGGCAACTACTCCGCTACATAAATTCCTGCAGCCGGTGAACGAGCCGTTTGCTCTTGCTCATGATCACGGCCACGGTCACGAAATGGTGTCCGGCGCAGAACACGGGGAAGTTGCCCACGCCCAGGCGGCAGAAGTTTCTCACGGCTTTATCGCCTCGGTTATCCATCACAAGCTGATGTACATCTCCGGGCTGATTGCGATTTTAGGTATAGTGGCCGCCTACGTCTGTTACGTTCGTCGGCCTTGGATTCCCCAACTGGTGCAATCGACCTTCAGCCGTATCCACAAGGTGCTTTACAACAAGTACTACGTGGATGAGGTCTACGACGCGACCGTGGTCAAGCCGCTCCGCACGAGCGGGAAGGTTTGCTTCGGCATCGATCAGTTCGTAATCGACGGCATCATCTGGGTGATAACCGCGGTGCCGCAGTTGATAGGTTATTTCAGTCGTACGCTGCAGACCGGAGCTTTACAGGGTTACGCCCTGACCATGGCCGCTGGTGCGGCGATTATCGTTGTATGGGCTCTATTGGTTTGACGGTATTTAAATAAAAGGACGCTGTCTTGCCTGACGCAATACAAAATTTCATTCGCGAGTGGATTTTAACCGCGATCATTTTCCTGCCGGTACTCGGGGCGGTGTTGCTGCTGCTCGTCGACGGCAAGCGGGTAAAGCAAATCCGTAACGCGGCCATGCTCTGGTCGATTGTGACCTTGCTGCTCACTGTCTGGGCGGTTGGTTTGTACCACCAGGCTCCCGATCCGCAACTTGGCTCTGACGTCTCAGCCCGCTTCACCCTGGAAAAAAGCATAGGCTGGATTACCTCTGGTGACGTGGTTGACATTAAATACCACGTCGGGGTAGATGGCATAAGTATCTGGCTATTGGTCTTAACCGTATTCCTCATGCCTCTTTCCATCTGGAGCAGCTTTACGGCCGTTACCGAAAGGGTGAAGGAATACTATATTCTCCTGCTGCTTCTGGAAGCAGGCATGCTGGGCGTGTTCTGCGCCATGGACCTGTTGCTGTTTTACGCGTTCTTCGAGTTTACGCTCGTGCCCCTGTTTTTCCTTATCGGTATCTGGGGCGGACCTCAGAAGGCTAAGGCAGCCAACAAGTTCTTCCTCTTCACGGTGGCCGGTAGTGTGCTTACTTTTGCCGGTGTCCTTTTCATGGCCTATTGCCACTACGCCGCGAATGGTGTTTTCTCCATGGACATCCAGACGCTGACCGCGTTTGGCCAGTCCAGCGGATTGCCCGCGAACCTGCAGTGGTGGTTGTTCCTTGCTCTGGCGGCGGGGTTCGCGGTTAAGGTTCCCTTGTTCCCGGTACATACGTGGTTGCCGCTTGCTCACACCGAAGCCCCGACGGCCGGTAGTGTCATCCTTGCCGGTGTGCTGCTCAAGCTGGGAACCTATGGCTTCTGCCGTCTTTCACTACCCATGCTGCCCGAGGGCGTTGTAGCGTTTGCTCCTTTTATGGCCGTGCTCGCGATTTGCGGAATTATCTACGGAGCACTCGCCGCCTGGGTGCAGGACGACGTTAAAAAACTCGTTGCTTATTCCTCGGTATCCCACATGGGATTTTGCATGCTGGGGCTTTTCAGCCTGAAGATGGCCGGGGTCACCGGCTCCGTCATTTACATGATCAACCACGGGTTGGCCACTGGAGCCCTGTTCCTTGTCGTCGGTATGATCTACGAGCGATACCACACTCGTGACATCAATAAAATCGGTGGACTAGCCCGGCAGATGCCCTGGATGGCGTTTTTCCTGATCGTGTTTACGCTTAGCAGTATAGGCTTGCCTGGTCTCAACGGCTTTATTGGCGAGTTCCTGGTTCTTGTGGGTACTGCCGCCTCGTCAGCATCGCTGGACGGCTTCAAGCCAGGTCCCCTGGGATTGGCTTACGCCATACCGGCTGCTTCGGGTATCGTGCTCGGCGCAATCTACATGCTCTGGATGTGTCGCAAGGTGCTCTTTGGACCTCTGGTCGAACCGCCGCATACTCCGGACACCTCGGCCGGCTTGACTCAGGACCTGACTAAACGGGAGATCGGAATTCTCGCTCCCATCGCGATAGTCTGCGTGCTGATCGGCGTTTACCCAAAACCGCTGATCAGTTCCATGCAGCCGGCGATTGAGGCGAACATCCTCATGGCTCAGGCAATGCCCCAGGCCATCGACGAAGAGGAAACCGCCTACGCGGCCGCAAGTGTATTTACTGTTGGACCCAAAGTAGCTGGTAATACCAGCGATGACGTAAAAGGTGAGGACGTAACGAATGGATCTTAGTGCCTGCATCAATGGCCTGCTGCCGGAGTTCATTCTCCTTATCGGTGCGTGTGCCGTGCTGTTCTGTGGCATGGGACCATTGCGTAACCACGCTCTTCACGGCCCGCTCGCTCTGGTGGTTATCGTAGTTGCACTGCTGGCCGCTATTTGCCCGCACGTTGCGGGAGCAACCCAGGCTCCTCCGGGGATCGTGCTCGGTTCGCTCGTTTCCTACGTACGCTTTGGTGCTCTTGGCGTGGGGCTCTTGATCCTCCTGTGCAACATGCACGTTCCGGTGAGCCAGGAAAAACCCGAGTATTTCTCCCTGATACTTTTCTCAATCTTAGGGCTGCAGCTAACCGCAGCGGCCAACGACCTGCTTGTGCTGTTTTTTGCTATCGAGCTGGTCAGTATTCCCACATATATCCTGATAGCCCTCAGCCGGGAGGATAAAAAAGCCTCTGAAGCATCCATGAAGTACTTCTTCCTCGGTGCTTTCGCTTCAGCGCTTATGGTTTACGGATTCAGCTTCCTCTACGGCTCGCTGGGCGGACATACGACCATAGTCGCTACCGCTTCGCAGGCATCGGCCATGTCAACCGTAGCCGCTTCGCTGAGTGCTATTGGACCATACGTTCTGATAGGGCTGCTCCTGGCGCTCGCAGGTGTTTTCTTCAAGGTGGCGGCCGTTCCGTTCCACTTTTATGCTGCCGACGTCTACCAGGGTGCTGCCTCGCCGGTTACAGGCCTGCTCGGCTTTTTGCCCAAGTTCGCTGGGTTCGTTGCTGCCTGCAAACTGCTTTCGATTTTGAATTGGGAACTGCCACTGGTCTTGATGTGGGTCCTCTGGGCAGTCGCCGCCCTGACCATGACCATAGGTAACACACTGGCTTTGATGCAGTCCAACGTGAAACGAATGCTGGCCTATTCCAGTATCGCTCATAGCGGATACATGTTGGTGGGCCTGCTGGTAGGTCCGGCTCTCGTAGCCTCGGAACTCGCAGACCAGAACAACCCTATGCGTGACGGCATAGCCGCCATGCTCTTCTACATGGTCATCTACGGGGCAATGAACTTAGGTGCCTTCGCCGTACTCGCCGCCTTGAAGAAAAAGGGCGAAGCCGCCGAGCAGCTCAGCGACATTCAGGGCTTAAGCTCCAGGAAACCGGCTCTAGCTCTGGCACTGGCCGTCTGCTGTTTCAGCCTTATGGGATTTCCGCCAACAGCGGGTTTGCTGGGAAAAGTCTACATCTTCTCCAGCGCCTTCTCCGTTCCGGAAACAAACGCCTTCTGCAAACCCCTGGTAATCCTGGCTATCATCGGCGTACTTAATTCGGCGGTAGGGGCCGCCTATTACCTGCGAATAATAGCCACCTGCTATAACAAAAAAGCGGAAGGCGAAGTCGAACAAACTGGCGGCACCGCCTTGCGCTGGTCCATTGCCTTATGCTCAATAGCAATGATAATCCTCTTCGCCTGCCCAACAAAACTGCGAGAAGCGGCAGGCAAAGCCTCCGCCCAACTGACAGGGCAATCTCAATCAACCAAAATCCAAGCCGATTTGGAATAGGCGGGTTTTGGGAAAAACCTTTGACGTTTCAACGAGATTGCTTTAGTTCGCTGACGGTGAACTCAGGTGAATACGTACATGAGAAACCGAATAAATCAAATCCCTGATAGGATGCGAGTAAAATCAGATGATCTGTGACGTTTAATGAAATATCCAACTCTATCAGACACAGTGGATGATGGTGGCGTCTATTCGTAAAGCGATTGTACTATGTCAGATTCTACGAATAACTCGACACAAACTATGTTTTGTCTTAGGTGTTCATACGTATTACATGGGTTGCAGGAACATCGCTGTCCAGAATGTGGATTAGAGTTTGACCCAGATGATTGTAGGACTTTTGCGCATTGCCGTGAACCGATTCATCGAGGTGTTGTAGCTGTTGCTTGGACTTTATTCGGGCTTTTCATGCCTATTTTTTTCGTTTACGTTTTTATTAGCTGTACGGTAGGGATACCTGCTTTGAAGGTGTACGTTTGGGAGTGTTTATGGCAAGCGTGTGGTCCACTCGGGCTAATGATGTATGATCCTAAAGCTGACATTGGCGTTGTTATAGGATTAACCACTTTTGTTTGGATTGCATGGTTAGGAGTCGTTATTCTGACTCCGGCGAGGCGTTTACCATACGCGATCCATTTTTCCAGTGGTTTCCTTTGGAGTCTTTTGGGTTTGCCAGCAGTATTTGTAGGTGTGTAAAAATCTGTAGGTCGGGTCATTGACCCGACAGGAATGTTGTTTCGTCGCTGCTCGCAGAGAATTTACGGCTTAATCATTAAAAGCAGCAAGAAAAAGTTCGCTTTAGTCGGATGAGCCGGTGATATGTGGTACGCTGGTGGGGTAACAGTGTGACGCTGGTCGGAGGTTTGGCGATGAAAAAAGTATTAGGCTTATTCGTTCTAAATTACTTGGCAACAGTGGTTTGCGTTTTATTGTCAGCCGGTCTCTTTTATATTTTTAGCATTTTCTTCAACCTGGCGACAAACAAGGAGGGACTGGATTTCGTTTTTGGTGACATACCCAGCGCAAGTGGACGAGCTGTTGAGCAGTACATGTTCGTTAGAAATATCTTTCTTATCGTCGGGGCAGTGATTGGATTGGTTTGTTCGCAGGTTGGATTTGTTTTGGCATATCTTACCCGGCTTCGTAACCGATGAAGGCAAAACGTCTGGCGAGTGTAATATTATTCGAAACTGCGTTTATGGATCTGGGATGCGGAAACGGTAAGGAACGTGTTTCAATATGAATACTTGCTTGTTCCCTATCTCTTTTTAAAGTGACACCAAGACTGAGTAAAAAGGTAACTGCCGTGTCAGAACTGGCGATTGTTGCCAACACTAAAGCCAAACCTGATAAGATCGATTTTGTGAAAGCGGAACTTGAGAAGCTTGTAGAGACTACACGCATTGAAGAAGGGTGTCTGCAATACGATTTGCATCTGAATAACGCCAATCCGGTCCACTTCGTGTTTTTTGAGAATTGGGAATCTCGTGAACTCTGGCAGGTTCATATGGGAAGTCGGCACTTGCAGGATTATCTGGCAGCGACCGAAGGAGCTATTGAGGGGTTTTATGTAAATGAACTAACGAAGATAGCTTAAGGCAACTGGCGTAGGTTTTTCCGTTTGCCGGGAAAAAGAATGTCGCATAGTCACCGTGTATTGATGGAAAAACGGTTGGTAGCGTAAAACAAGTGCTGGAATGGTGTTTTATACGCTTGCGTCTGTTGTTCGCCGAAGTGCGAGATAGGTTTACTTGGTTTGCTTCCGAGTATGGGGGTGACCTTCCATCCGGGCGTTTTCACTTATGTAGGCCGTAATTTATATAATCCCAAAGTCCAATTCGAGTAATCCTCTGATCTGATTACATCCGGCATATCTCTGGATATTATTCCAAGCTATTAGGCCAGGGGCTGAAAGGGCCCTTATTGCCGTTCAGTTGTCGAGGTAATTGGAAGGAAAATGCGGCGCGGTGCCGTCTCCCGGCGTCCGGCGGTGGATATATCTGGCCCGTCAAATCGGAGAGAACTTGGATGACTAACAATTGGAAAAATAAACAGAACACATTAATCGCGGTTGTATGCGTTACATTGGTTTCCGCTTTCTGTGTCGCAGCGGACAAGGAAAAAGAGTCATCTCCCAAGGAGGTGACCATGACCGGCAAGGTCATGGATATGCACAGTCTTATGACCGGTAAGTTCGAGTCGGGTGACAAGGCCAAGTGTTGTCGCGACAGCATAAAAATGGGTGTCCCGGCAGTTCTTCAGACCGAGCAAGGGCTGGTCATTATTGGTGAGGGTGCCAAGGGGGCGGCACGAACAATAGCCCCCTTGGCCCTTAAGGACGTGGAGGTTAAGGGGACACTCTACGAAAAAAACGGCTTGCGTTACATTGACATTAAATCTGCCAAAGTGGTTAAACCGGCAGATGTTGAAAAGGGATCTCCCGACGATACTGAGGGAAACAAATCACCCGGTTTGGGAGAAAATCCGAATGTTAGTGCCTGCTGCCTACCTCAGGGAAACTGTGTGGAAATGGAAAAGGGTTCCTGTGCAAATATGGGCGGAATCTTCCATGCCGGTTATACCTGTGAAGAAGTCGAGTGCGAACAGATTGAGGAGTAACTCAGTACTGTGGCCGGAGGAGACTCTATCCCGCGGCCGACACGACAAGGTCGGCCGCGGAGCAGGTTTTTCTGGAACTTATAACCAAGTGTGTTTCAGGGCTCGCCGTGAATATATCATGGTGCTCTCTCGGAGCCACAAATTGGGAAAACGCAGGGGTTGCAGTAATTGTAAAAACACAAGCCAGATACCGTTAATCGTTATTTTCCAGTAGTATTAGACTTGGTAACGGTCAAATCGTTATGCGGAGATGCCGGTTTACCTGGTGGGATCCGGTTCGTAGTTCACGTACGATCCGCTGGGTTCACAAGGGCAAAGGCGAATGTTACGCTTTGCCTCAATCTTCACCATGGGCGTTACCTTTCTGCCGGTTAGGGCGGTTTCGTTAAAGCTCGCTTTTACGAAGTTCAGTTCGCGTCGGATTGATGCGGATTGATCTTCCAAGTCAAAAAGTCGGCTTTGTTGTATCGTGCGGAGAGGTTATGTGGATGTACGCCGATCTCACTGGTCGAAAAGTCCCTCCGGAAATGCCTTGATGCTTGTATAATGGCTATCCCTTAATACGGTAATCAGCGCAAGCCATGGATGCATGTATAGGACCGCAGCTTGCATGCTTTTCTTTTGTGCTCGACTCCGTTGTCGTTTTGGTGGCGAGTATCGTTATTCTTTAAGGTGTTTGCTCCTATGGAGTGGTAATCCAGTCACATCCGTTGTACAGCGTTCCATTATTCGTATTAACCAAATCAGCAGCGATTGTGCCGGTACCTTCTTCCATTGGCCAGTATCCAATCAGGCCTGTTTCAGATCCGCTTAACGATATTTTCATGTCTGCCTGAATTTCAGCTTCGGTCCGGGCGTAATTCCACACACGAACTTCGTCCATCAAACCCGCATAGTAATGGGAGGAAGGACGTGGATCTCGCCCCAGCATAGTTGTGCGGGCAATCGCGTAAGCCGGTCTGGATGAAGCGGCGTTGTAAACTTCCTGTCCGTCGAGGAACATCTGGACGAGCCCGGTTGGGGAAAGTTTGCGAACCGCGGCGACGTGATGCCAGACGTTGTCGGTTACAACGGCCTGACTGTGATGGTCCTCGCCGTCAAGATAAACACGCAAGTGTCCCGATGGGATGGTGTCGTGGATTTCCAAATTCCACGAAGGATTACCGTCGTAATTTCCGATCAGGATGCTGCGGCTGTAATTGTCTGGAGTTTTGATCCACATCTCAATGGTGAATTCGCCCTCAGTAAGACCGGCCAGTTCGGGAACTGTGCCTAGATCCACATAGCCGTCGGTGCCGTTCATCCCGATACCGAATCCGGCTGGTGGTAGATTGCTGCTTTCGCATTCGTCCGGAACGCCGTTGGTATCGAAATCATCGCTTGTGCCGGAGGCTATGTCGCATTCATCCGGAATACCGTTGGGCTGGCAGTCCTGACTAACCTCGTCGGCCAGATCGCACTCGTCCGGAACGCCATTAGAGTTGCAATCATGGCTGTAAGCGTTAGTAATATCCAGGTTATCGGGAATGCAATTGTTATTGCAGTCGGCGAACTCGCATTCATCGGGGATACCGTTTTCGTTGCAATCGTTGCTTGAAGACATTGCTGAATCGGGACCGGCCAGGTAGCTGTCCGCTATTGATGCCGAGCCCAGGGCGGATGCATAAATACGGAATTCGGCGATTTGCCCGTTGAAAAGCGGGTCGGGCCAGAACGATTTGCCCAAGTAGGCAATTGTGCTTGTCCCAAGATCCGCCGGCGTAAGCGTTACTCCTGTGTTCTGGTTGAACGGCGAACCGTCGACAAAGAGGGTGGCCGTGTCTGTAGTATCGTCCAGGGTTACCGCTATGTGTTTAAGCTCGCCGATAGGGAGCGAAGGACCATCTACTATCTGTTCGCCTACACTGGGCGTGCGAATGGCAAAACGGGAAGCGCCACCTGCCATCGGCGTTAGGAACATGTAGTTGGATGTGTTAGTTCCAATATCAAAGAAACGCTGCCAGGTGCCTCCGCCATTCCAGACCACCCAGGCCTCTATGGTGATACTGCTGGCCGCGCCGATTGTATCTGCGATGGGCAACTCCGCGTAGTCATCGACTCCGTCAAAAGTTACCGAACCTGCGATGATGGCTGCCCCATTTACCAAGACGGCGTCGGCCGTTCCGATTGAATCGCGGTTATCTGTGTTGAAGCTCCAGCGATGGACGATACTTGGGTGTAATTGGCCTTGGCCTACATCGCATTCATCGGGAATGCTGTTGGGTTGGCAATCCTGGCTCGTGCCATCGGCGATATCGCACTCATCGGGAATACCATTATCATTGCAATCCCGGCTGTTTCCACTGGAAATGTCATCTTCATCGGGAATGCTGTTTGAATTACAGTCGGCAAACACGCACTCGTCGGGTACGCCGTCAGAGTTCGTATCGGTACTAGCACCGCCTGCTATATCACACTCGTCAGGTACGTTGTTTGGCTGGCAATCCTGACTGGTACCATTGGCAATATCACATTCATCGGGAAATCCATTGACATTACAGTCCTGGCTGTGCCCGCCGGCAATATCACATTCATCGGGCACGCTGTTGGGCTGGCAATCCAGACTGAAGCCACTGGCGATATCGCACTCGTCTGGAACACTGTTGACGTTGCAATCCTGGCTAGGCCCACCGGCGAGATCGCACTCATCCGGTACGCTGTTAGGTTGACAATCCTGGCTGAAACCACTGGCGATATCACATTCATCGGGGATTTCATTGGCGTTACAGTCCTGACTGAATCCGCTGGAAATATCGTCCTCATCGGGGATTCCGTTAGCGTTGCAATCTTCAAAATCGCACTCGTCCGGAACGCCGTTGCCATTCAGATCCACGCTGTAACCCGAGGCGATATCGCATTCATCTGGAATTCCGTTAGTATTACAGTCCTGGCTATAGCCGCTGGATATGTCATTTTCATCAGGAATACCGTTACTATTGCAATCGTCGAATTCGCATTCGTCCGGCATGCCGTTTAGATTGGTGTCCACACTCGTGCCGGCCGCGATGTCGCACTCGTCAGGAATGTTATTGTGCTGACAATCCTGGCTCGTACCTTGGCTAATGTCACATTCATCGGGGATGGCGTTCGCGTTACAATCCTGTGATGTTCCGTTGGTAATATCCTCTGCGTCCTGTATCCCATTGCCGTTGCAGTCGATCAGTTGGCCGGTGAAGATCTGCTGGAAAACAAGAAAGTCCGCCAGGTCGACATCCAGGTCCGGTTCAAAGTCGACGATTTCGCAGCCGGGGGCAAAAAGTTGCCCCGGACCTTGCAGACAGTTTATGAACTTTGCGGCGTCGTCCAAGTCGACATCGCCGTCAGAATCAAAATCGCCGTCGGTAATGGGAATCTGCCGTTCAAACGCACCCATATCGACTATCGGCGGTGTGCCGTAACCCGTATCGACAACATAAAAATCATCAATGAATCGTGGGACGCTGTCGCAATCGGTTGTTACTTCTGGATCGAGTTCATCATTACTACCAGCGTCGACACATGGCGAACCGAAAGAAAGGTGGTAGTCGTTATCTGTAGCTCCAAAAGGATCAGCATCAACTCCGGCAGGGTCGACGAATAGTGGATCGGTGTTTATATTGTGATAAGTGTTGGGGACGGAATAACCCTGAATACAACTGTATGTCGGTTCGGGTATACCGTAAACCTGAACAAGCTGGTCATTGGGATCACCGGCACTGTCAATGTTACCCCAAACAATACAGTTGAAAACATCTATATTTTCGGTTGAAGACCATATTCCGGCGCCGTCTGCTGAAGTAATTGTGTTATGAACAATGGTGCAATTGGTTAATTCAGCTTGTCCGTTATAGATTTGTACTCCGTAACCGGCGTTACCGGCCGCAAGGCTGTTGCGCAGAGTCAGGTCGCAGTTGAACGATAGTATGCCGCTGTCATTGTTGTCAACAAAGCGGCAGCGGTCTGCAAGAATAGTGGCGTTGAATACTGCGAGCGCACCTCTGCCGGCAATTGTATTGGTGTTGTTAATGAACTCGCAGTTGTCAAAGGTGGGGGAGCTGTAAAGAACGCACGCGCCACCGCCACCGTAAGAGCCGGTAGCTGTGCAATTGATGAATCGGCAGTCGCGGATGGTGGGGTTACCTGTTGTACTGGCAAAATGCATTCCGCCACCTTGTTCAGCAATTCCGTTTATGATGGTAAAACCTTGAACCACCGTGTCCGCGGTTTCACCGGTGTGGAAGTAAAACCCACGATCCAGTCCGGCACAGTCGATGGTGCAGTTTGCAGAACCGTTTTCCGAGCGAACCGTGATGGCTTCTCCAAGGAAATTCAGATTGTAATTTCCCTGCCCCGCGTAAACACCATCTCGCACTATGACCACGTCTCCCGGTTGGGCGAAAATCATACCGACGGCGATTTCATCGAACGGATGTTCCGGTGAGCCGTCTTCATTTGGGTCGCTTATTGCCGGATTATTGGGAGAAGGGTCGTTTGGGGCATCGTCGTCGACCCACCATGTGTTGGCCGAATAAGCGGCTGATGTTAAAAATACGAGAATTAAAGACAGAAATACCTGACGTGAAAATGATCCTTGCATTTTAGCCCTCCTGATACCGAACGCGTGCAGATAAATACGCGCACGATGCTTCCGCACCAGCTCGCATTCACTTTGCTGTCCAATACTTCTCTATTTCCCGTCCCCGATAAACACTGAAGTTTAATTGTACTGAAAACGGTCCTATTTTCAAGATTTTCTTCGCTTCAGGCTTGCCTGGTTTGTTGTAGGATTTGTTTGATAGTGGATATAGGTGTAATTGGTGGCTTGGGAAGATAGTGTGAAATCGGACTTGGGCGGGAAAGAATGTCCGACGCGTTAACGGTCCGATAATCGTGAGAAAAACCAGTTCCACAATTAACGGGATGACACTCTTTACTCCGGAACTCAAACCCAGGGCATTGCCTTTGAAAACTAACAGAACAAGATCACGGCATTTTGTTCTATAGAATGAATCGCCGCTTTGCGCAGGCACAGGCAGGTGAACGACTCTATACCGTATCTTTCCCAAAGCAGGTTGCCTTGTCCTTGCGAATCGCATGCTTCCAGGACCTTGTCTGACGCAGGATCTATATCCGGCGGGAGCTCCAGAGCCCGAGCCAGTTTTTCGGTTTCCTCAAGCAGGCGGTATGAAGAACCTATTATACCACCTGTTATTTCCAGTTCCTCCGGTGTGATCAGTACATTCGGAAAATCCTGTGGCAAATAGTAACCTTCGCAATCGCTGTGAATAATCAAATGATCGAATTCTCTGATTATTTGTTTTTTGCCGATGAGCCTGCCAAAAAACGAAACGTTCGGATTGTTGAAAATACCGTAATACGTTTCGATTATCGGATCTTCCGGCGCGTTCGTGTTTCCCGGAGCGGGAAGAGGACCTTTTATGTTTAAATGTGCTGCGATTCTACGAAGATAGTGAAGTCCGGAATATCCATACATACCCGCATCCCAGGGGCGGCTATCCGGAGATTCCAGGTGAGGTTGAAGGCCTTGGGATTTAAGGAATTTGTTCAACTTGGCCATATCTTCGAGAAACCAGTTGGTTTCATCTTCCTCTTCAAGAAGGTAGGCTAAATCGCCAACTTGTATCGCAAGCCCCATTGACTTAATCCTTTATTGTCTGTTTCCAGCTCCAGTGTCCTGGAGTCAGGTGTTCCGGCATATAAATGGCCGTTACGTACGGGTAGATGGCCGCCAGGGCAATTAGTGCCACAATGAGAGTGAAACCTATTCCCTTGCGGCTTATCCTTGTGCTGATAAACGCCCAGGCCGTAGCTATATACAGAAACGGGAGTGGGGGAATGTAGTGGTATAAAAACATTATTCGCGGGGACAGTACCCAGGGAGCCCAGAAGACCAGGTACCCGGCCAGCACGATGATCAGATTGGTCTGCCGCAAACGAACCGCTTCCACCGCGATAAGCAGTATGGCCGCCGCGCCGGCCAACAGGATTATGGGATTACCTATTGCGTATACATTGGCAACTACTCGCCTGGGATTATTTTTGCCTGCCTCTTTATTGCCAGTTTCCGTGGATGGGCTTTTATCCGGTAGATCCACGCGGTCTACGTAACACCAGACCTGACCTCGGCCAATGGGCCATTCCCAGGCACGCGACGAATAGCTGTGCGTGGCTTTAAGCGTTGTGTGGTAATGCCACATCTGCCGTTGCAGTTCACCGAATTGATGTACCGAGTGGCCGGCGCAGAAAAACGGGATGTAGCTGCCCATATACATCGCCGGCACGATCAAAGAATAACTCAGGACCAGGTTCGTCAGCCGACCCGGCTCCCAGCGTTCTCTGGGTTTGACTCGTAAAAGGTGGATCAACCCCAGCAAGGGCAATCCGAATAGAGCAGTCCACTTGCAGGAAATGGCTAGACCAATTGCAAACGCCGAAAGTACATATCGATTGCGCAAAGCCAGCAGGACGGCCGTCAGGATGAAAGTAACGCAGTAGACATCGTTCATCCCGATCCGCGATGCGAATAGCGGGAGACTGTCCAGTGAGGCTATCGCTGCGGCCAATAGACCGATTGTCTTCAACTTGAACAGCGAAGTCGCTGTCAGGTAGATCAATAGAATACACACAACCCCAAGCAACGCTCCCGGTAGCCGCCAAGCCCAGGGGTGGATACCGAAAACACGCATACTCCAGGACATTATCAGCTTGGCCGTAGGGGGGTGGGTCCACTCGTAAGAGCAGTCCTCCTCAGGTGGAGTCCACTCGTCGGCCTGCTCTTCCGGCAAGGCGCTTCGGCCCCATAGCCAGGCGTCGGTGTTCCCTTTTGCCCATTCTTCGGCCGTATATGCGTGATACACCTCGTCGAAGTACCGTTCACCAGGCGCATTCAAACGGGCCAGGCGGATCACCATGGCAAACAGCAGGATCAATAGAAGGATCAGCCGGTGGTATCTGTATATCCATAACGAATCAGTTCGGAGCATTTGCACCTCGGCCTGCACTGTTACTTCGCACTTCAGATCGATTCTCTTCAGGGAACCAACGTTTTGCTCGTTGGCCGAATGATAACAGCAGAATCGGTAAGGACGCCAGATATAAGATACAGATGATGCAGGCGGGTATCAGCGGGCATAGAGATGCCGACGGATGTTTCTCCAATATGTACAGCCAGGATAGGGTGAGGTTTACGCAATAAAGCACTGATACCAGGATATAAGGAACTATAGCCGGGCGATGAAACGCTACCGTAACCAGCGCCATTGCGAAGAATGGGAAAACATGCCGTTCGTGGGCGCGAGTGATAAAAAGATAAGTCACCAGATAAATAATGGCGGCCGATTCCCATAAGGCGCTCTGGCGATGTTCTTTATGACGCGTTTGAAACCACGCAAGAGCGAATAGGTAACCGGCAATGCACACGATTCGTCCGACGTTCTGTATTGTAATTGGTCCGGCAATTACGCGGTCGTCTGCCTGCCAGTTCTGCCCCAGCAGGTACCAGAAGTTCATTCCGTTTACCGTGGCGTATCCGTATTGGCCCATGGTTTCAGATATTCGTTCACAAATAAAAGTAGGCAGTTCTATCAGTGGACCGGAGTGAAAAGGGATGAAAGTCGCCGCGAAGACAGCTATTGTAACGGGCACACAAAGGGCAATCTTCAAAGAGTTTATCTTCAAACTGACCGCCAGAATGAAAACTAACGGCAAAATAACCACTGTATGTGGTTTAACTGCACAAGCGAATCCCAGTAACGCCGCTGCTGCGAGCGAGCGTTTTCGGGTAAGAAGAAACATGGGCAGAACCAGGCACAGGGAGTGAAAGCTGTCCACCTGCCCCCATAGTGTGGAATTCGCCAGCACCGCGGGGTTGAACAGATACAATACCGGTACCCACAGTTTTCGCTTTTCAAATGTAGGATTAGCCAATCGCCAGAGAAGGTATGCGGTAAGTATGTCGGCCAGTAAATTGGGAAATTTGAAGATCGCCACCGACATACCGGAGGGGAGCAGTGCCGCGATTTCACCCATTATCCATAGTACATAAAGGTAGCCCGGCAGGTAATCGCACCAGTAATCGCCGACCCAGAATCCCCGTGCGCCGACATCAGCCAGGTGCAGTCCCCACGAGGTGAACGTGTTCATGTCGACATGGTGACTGACCAGGGGAGCAACCGCCAGCCTGAGCATCAAGGCGTAAATCCCCAACCATATAAACTCGCGTATTCCCGGCGGAGTTTCTTCGCCGTTTGTAACCGGCCGTAATTCAGGTTGACTCAAACCAGCTTGAACCATGCGCGGGATTGTAACAGATGATGCCGCGCGGGGGGATAAATAGCCTTTACCAAGTCATGATCTACAGGTTGAAGGCGGGGCGCGGGGAGCCGGAATCATCCGGCTCCCCACATAAGGATTCGCTGTTATTACTCGCCGGTTATCTCGATCTTGTGCGGCTTGGCGCTTTCGGCTTTGTTCAAAATTACCGTAAGCACGCCGTGCTTGAGTGAAGCGCTGATGCTCGACGAATCGACATCCTGGGGAAGGGTGAGCATTCTGGTAACTTTGCCCGAGCGTCTTTCCCGTACATGATACGATTCGTTGCTGATTACTTCCTGGTTCTCTTTTTCCTCGGATTTTTCCGCGGCTAGAGTCAACACTTCGTTTTCAATAGTGATGTCCAGATCGTCCTTGGTAAAACCCGGAAGGTCCGCTTCAACTATGTAACGAGCTTCTTCCTCCCGCACATCCACTCTCATGCTGGGCGAGCAGCAGTTTTCGACATTATCAAGCAACGATTCCATAGCGCTCAAAGGTCGAGTGAGTGCGTCTTTTCCCATTTCCGCTAACGGTCCACGAGTGAAAATCCTGACTGGTAACATAATACACCTCCCGAATATCTTTCTGGGGTCAATTATCATTAAACATGCCTCTAAAAGTCACCACCTGGTGACCTATACGTTCAACATACTAATAGTTACATGGGCCGTGCCAGTAACTTGCAATTATTGTAACTGTATATGTAGCAGGGAGTTAAGTATTTTGCCGAAGAAATGTGCTTAGGTCTTTCCTGCCATGTTGGCAGCCAGCCGCAAGCCTACTGATCAGTAACTGCTTTATTTACAATCAGTTACAAGCTGCCATGCGGTTTTAGCTGATAGTTGGGAAGTGGTATCCAGGCGTTTTCAGAAATTACGGTGGAGGCCGAGGAGTATTAGCAAACTTACCGTTGTTTTCGCGGCTTCGATGGTTTCGATTAAAGGAAAACACCTAGTGATAACTGATCGCGGTTTCCTCAATGTGAAGATGCTGCTATCACGGTTAATGGCTAAAGAGATGTTGTTCCATTTGTGTGGAATAAAGGGAGCTGTTGCCACGTATGCCTTTAATGGGGCTGATCATTCGCCTGGCCGTTAGTGATACGACCCTTAGCTGATGTGTTTTGACTCGTTCCAGCCCGTCTTTGTGGGAACGGAGCGTAACTGAGGAGTTGGCGGTTGCCGTTCCCTTCGCTGAACGACTGCAGTAATGGCATAGAACGGCGTTTAACGGGGTGATTTCGTGTATTAAGGGGGAGTGAGGCGTAAGTCCGATAACTATTGTTAAGAGGATATAAAAAAAAATTATGTTTTCTTGGGTCATGGCGTTGACGTAATCAGAAAGGATGGTATTCTTCCTCCTCTCGGCCACTGAAACGGTCGACGCGACAAACGCCGCTGGCAGTGTTGGGCGGCGTGTTCTTTGACAATCGAATAAGCGGATGCGGAAAGTCGAACTGTATTCAAGTTTCCAGGCAGTTCGACAATCCAATTGGATTTAGAGTCCAAAAAATAGTTCCAATGGTTTACATTTCTTTTCAGGAGGAAATGGTCGGCGGTTGGCGGCTTTTTCAGCGTTAACAGTTGATGGTGGAATCCGGAAAAGACAAATATCGAGGCAAATATTGTTACAAGGTAATTTGATCCACTGTTGGTGCTTCTTACTCAGTAGTTTCGAGATAAGGTGGTGCCAGCTTCTCATTAATGTGGTCAAGTTACTAAGAGTGCATGGTGGATGCCTTGGCGTCGAGAGGCGATGAAGGACGTGGTAGGCTGCGATAAGCCCCGGGGAGTGGTCAAACATGCAATGATCCGGGGATTTCCGAATGGGGTAACCTAGCGTCACAGGGCAACCTGATGGCGTTACTCATGGGTGAATGCATAGCCCATGAGAGCTAACCCAGCGAACTGAAACATCTAAGTAGCTGGAGGAAAGGAAATCAACCGAGACTCCGTTAGTAGCGGCGAGCGAAAGCGGATATAGCCCAAACCAAGCTTCGGCTTGGGGTTGCGGGCCCTCGAGGAGTTACAAAAGCATCGTTAGAAGAACGATCTGGGAAGGTCGGCCATAGAGGGTGACAGCCCCGTAATCGAAAACGAATGCTCTCCGTTGAGAGGTGTCCCAGAGTAGCGTAGAGCTCGTGGAACTCTGCGTGAAGCCGGGGGGCCCACCCTCCAAGGCTAAGTACTACTCGACGACCGATAGTGTACAAGTAGGGTGACTGAATGGTGAAAAGGACCCCTTTAAGGGGAGTTAAAAGAACCTGAAACCATGTACTTACAAGCTGTGGGAGCTCGATTTAAAGCTTGCTTTAACGAGTGACCGCGTGCCTTTTGCATAATGAACCGGCGAGTTATTGTCTGCGGCAAGGTTAATGTGCTTCGCACAGGAGCCGAAGGGAAACCGAGTCTGAATAGGGCGAACAGTCGTAGGTAATAGACGCGAAACCAGGTGATCTACCCATGGCCAGGTTGAAGTGACTGTAACAAGTCGCGGAGGACCGAACGGGTTAACGTTGAAAAGTTATCCGATGAGCTGTGGGGAGGAGTAAAAGTCTAATCAAACCTGGAGATATCTCGTTCTCCTCGAAATAGCTTTAGGGCTAGCCTCAGGCCACTACTCTGTGGGGGTAGAGCTACTGAATGAAACTGGGGGGCCACCAGCCTACCCACTTCAATCAAACTCCGAATACCACAGAGACTATCCTGGGAGTCAGACTGCGGGGGATAACCTCCGTAGTCAAAAGGGAAACAACCCGGACCGTCGGCTAAGGTCCCTAATCCATGCTCAGTGCGTAAGGAAGTCTTTTTCCTATGACAGCGGGGATGTTGGCTTAGAAGCAGCCACCATTTAAAAAGTGCGTAATAGCTTACCCGTCGAGGAATCAGGCACCGATGATGAACGGGACTAAGCATGGTACCGAAGCCACGGGTTCGACGCTTGCGTCGAGCGGTAGAGGAGCGTTGATAGGCAGATACAGGCCATACCGTAAGGAGTGGTAACGGGCCTATCAAGTGATTATGCCGGTATGAGTAACGATAAAGAGGGTGAAAATCCCTCTCGCCGTAAACCTAAGGTTTCCTGGGGAAGGTAAATCCGCCCAGGGTTAGGCGGAACCTAAGGCGAGGCCGAAAGGCGTAGTCGATGGACAGCAGGTTAATATTCCTGCCCTCCGTTAGGCGGTTGAGCCAGTAGTGCGTTTTGACAGAGTGTAGCCCACTATACTCGAGGGTTCGTAAGCGAGGCCGATTTGTTGCCGAAGTACACGAAGTCAGAACCGAGAAAAGCTGCTGGGGACAAATAGCGGATCCGTACTAAAACTGACACAGGTAGGTGAGGCGCGTAGCCTCAGGCGCTCGAGATAACCGTTCTTAAGGAACTAGGCAAATTGACCCCGTAACTTCGGGATAAGGGGTTCCGTCCCACTTCGGTGGGCGGACGCAGAGAATCGGCACCGGCGACTGTTTATCAAAAACACAGGTCTCTGCTAAGTCGCAAGACGACGTATAGAGACTGACGCCTGCTCGGTGCGGGAATGTTAAGGAAGTAGGTCAGCCCTCGGGTGAAGCTTACAACCGAAGCACCCGTAAACGGCGGCCCTAACTATGAGGGTCCTAAGGTAGCGAAATTCCTTGTCGGGTAAGTTCCGACGCGCATGAATGGCGTAACGACTGGTGCACTGTCTCAAGAACGGACTCGGTGAAATTGGATTTGTGGTGAAGATACCACATACCCGCGGCAAGACGGAAAGACCCCGTGAACCTTTACTGTAGCTAGGTATTGGCCATTTGCTGTACATGCGTAGGATAGGTGGGAGGCGACGATGCGGCTGTTCAGGCAGTCGAGTAGCCAACCTTGAAATACCACCCTTGTGCCGTGAGTTGCCTCACTCCGACCCGTGAATCCGGGCGGGGGACAGTGCTTGGTGGGCAGTTTGACTGGGGCGGTCTCCTCCTAAAGAGTAACGGAGGAGTGCAAAGGTCGGCTCAGCACGGTTGGCAATCGTGCGACGAGTGTAAAGGCACAAGCCGGCTTAACTGCGAGACATACAGGTCGAGCAGATACGAAAGTAGGCCTTAGTGATCCGGTAATCCCGTGTGGAAGGGTTATCGCTCATCGGACAAAAGGTACTCCGGGGATAACAGGCTAATGACTCCCGAGCGTTCATAGCGGCGGAGTCGTTTGGCACCTCGATGTCGGCCCGTCACATCCTGGGGCTGAAGGCGGTCCCAAGGGTTCGGCTGTTCGCCGATTAAAGTGGCACGCGAGCTGGGTTCAGACCGGCGTGAGCCAGGTCGGTCCCTATCTGCCGTGGGCGTACGAAACTTGAGAGGGTACTTCCTTAGTACGAGAGGATTAGGAAGTACGTGCCTCTGGTGTACCAGTTGTCCCGCTCGGGGCATCGCTGGGTAGCTATGCACGGAACGGATAACCGCTGAATGCATCTAAGCGGGAAGCCTTCCTCAAGATAAGGTTTCGATTGTTTTAACATGAAGGCCCCTGGAAGACTACCAGGTCGATAGGCGGGGGGTGCAAGCACGGAGACGTGTTTAGCTGACCCGTACTAATGGCCGACCACTTGACCACATTAATGAGGCGCTGGCAAGTTGCCTTGTTACAATTTACCTCGAGATCGTTGGTACTATACCGACTCGAATCCTGCATCCGCTTATTCGATTGCCAATTGACAATCTAAAAGCCACGACCTTAAATAGGTCGTGGCTTTTTTTATTGCGTATTACGCGTTTTGAAAAGGCCGGGATCAGAACTTCGTCCTTGAAAAAATCCACCACTCCGGCGAATACAGGCCATTCGTCGTCGCCTGTTACGCCTCTTTCGACTTCCGGAAGAGCTAACAGCAAACTTTAGTCGGCTGAACCTGGTTTATCCCCAAGAGGCAGGCGATTATATGTTTGGAGTATATAGGTCGGAATGATAAGTGGCTGTTACCTTGCTCCTTACCCCAGATGAAACACCCGAAAATGCGAGCATTGCCGTACCAATAAGCCTGATAAATTAACAGATTAATTGCGCAATAGCCTGTAACGCAAGTTGACACAGATGGGTACGAATGCTACAGTAATTAGTATGAGAGCTTCTATGAATATTTCGTTACCAGAATCCATGAAAGACTGGGTAGACCAGCAGGTCGCCACGGGGGGGTATGGAACCATAAGTGAGTTTTTCCGCCATCTCATACGTGAAAGCCAGAAGCGACAGAAACGAGAAGAAGTCGATGTCAAACTTCTCCAGGCCCTTGAAAGCGGTGAACCCGTTATGGTCGATCCCAAGTATTGGGAGGAAAAACGCCGTCGACTCAGCAGACTCACTCAGCAGAACAAGGATCGCTAGTGAAACCGCAAATTGTTATCGGTCCAGATGCAGACGCGGAACTTGATGAGCAAGCAACGTACATTGCTCAGGATAATATTGAAGCAGCCTTACGATTCTTACAAGCAGCAGAATAGACTTTTAGTAATCTTGCCCAAACTCCCGAAGTGGGAAGATTATGGCGATCGAATAACCCACACCTTTCTGACGTCCGCATTTGGCGAGTTAAGGGCTTTGAAAAATGGCTGGTTTTCTACCGCGCCAACACCAAGGGGATTGAAATCCTACACATTTTTCACGGTGCCCGTGATATAGAGTCGCTTCTTTAGTTCGTAATTCGTGGCGACATAAGGGCAATACGGAATAATGACGGAACGCGGGATAAAAGATCGGACCTCGTTGTGGGGACATGAGGCATAGACCTCGCGTGTGTGAATGTGGCCGATCCGAATTTAATTATGGTTCATCCGACTAAAGCGTACTTTGTTTCGTGAATGGCGAGGATTTTCAGTTTGAAGAATTCCTTATCTCTAAATCCATAGGCCTGGCGTTTCATGGTCTTGATCTTATTGTTTGTTCCTTCGAGAGGACCGGTTGATATTGGATAATCATAATACGCTAATATACCAAACGCATGAAGGCGGAGTGTTTGGGCAAACTTTTTGAGCATCCTGACTCCGCTGGCCTCCGCTTGAAATATCCAATCCATCAGATGGGCCTGGGCAGCCTCGCCGTCTTCCTGTTCCCAGACTTCGCGTAGTTCCTCCCTCATGTAGTAGGCCGTGGCCAGAGGTTGATTGAGGTGTAACGCTTTTTCAAGACGCTTTAGTCCACTGCTATCAGAGTTCAAGTTTTCAAGTTCCGTTCAAGTTCCGGGGACGCCTTACTTAACTAGATACGATTCCGAACTACGGTCGAATTAAATAAAGCGTCCCCAAAAACTCCCACCGAACTCCCGAACGGAATAACCGGCTGGAGTGAAAAACTGCGTTTAAGATATCGCCAGGGCTGTTATTGAGGGGCGAATTCCACCGATAATGGCGGAAAAATTTTCTCGGTGCCACTGTGTGGCGCCGAGATTTGCCGGTAGCGGATGGGTTGTTTGGGGTGCAATTGGTGGGCGTTTTTGATGGGTGTTTCCTGAGCGGTTACGGTGAACAAGGTGCCTGAGTTACGTAAGGCGTCCTCCGAACTCCAACCAAGCGGAACTTCTGGAGCCCGGAAGGGCTGGATACCATTCTCCGCGCGGATGAACCGCAGACTTCCGGCTTGCGCTCCGGAGAGGTGGTCAGCTTCTTCTTCACCACCGACCGGATGGGTTCGCCCACGGCGGCCGTAATAGCCGAAAACGGTACGCCCACAGTCGTCGAGCGTTACGTTTACGACATTCACGGCCAGAGCTTCACCACCTCGCCTGAAGGCTGCCGCCGGGCCGACATCGACTGCGACGGCCTGATAGGGGCGGCCGACCTGGTCCTGGTCCGCAATGCCTATACCGACGTCGCTTCGGAAGCTCAGGGCGCCCGCGAAAATATCTGCGGCGGCGGAACTGATGGCCTGGAACCGGACGACGTGATCGACGAGCAGGACCTGGTCTGCGTCCGCGACGAGCTGGGCAAGGGAGTTACCGGCCTCTACGCTGACTCTGCCACCGGCGACGATGATCCCTTCACTGGTGATTTACCCAAACCAACCCAGAAACTGGGCTTGCACGGTTTACCCATAGACGAATCCACCGGCCTGGTCTACGCCCGAGCAAGATACTACCACCCAACCCTAGGCCGCTGGATGGCCAGAGACCCCAAAGGATACGTCGATGGGGGAAATCTCTATGAGGCGTTTGGTAGCAACCATGCCCGGTTCGCTGATCCGATGGGGACAGAGTACATGGAGATCGATAACGAAACCGGCCTAGTTCGCTTTACGCGGGAGAGTTGGTGGTTTGGACGCAACTACGACTCGATAATTATCGGAATTGCAGATGGAGATGTGATCTGGATCGCTGGTTATCCTATACCACGTATAAAGGTAGAGGGTATTGCACAATCATGGTTCCCTGAAGTTTCAGAACACGGTGCTGCGAATGAAATAGGCACGTGGAGCCAATGGGCACACTCGTGGTATCTGGAACAAACAGAGATCGTTTCGCGAAGCGCCCGGGCGCAAAACGCTCAACAATTACTATGTGATAAAAACAGCGATGATGTATGGGAACAAGATATTAGTGGAGTCGGCGAACAAATGATTGCCGACCAATATCAAGATTTGGCCACAGTTGAGTACTGGAAAGAATTCTGGCAACGATATGCGGTGGAAGAAATAGCGACAGGAGCAATTTTAACAGGCGGCCCCAAATTAGCTTCAGTATCATTGAACGCACTCTCCGGAAGTCCTAGAGCTGCGAATTTCGTCGCTTGGTCTAAAACAATTGCTCGTCGAACAGATCCGATTGATCCTAATGCCGTACATTTGAACGGCGGAAGTTTATCTGTAACATGCAGCAAAGGTGCTAACAGATTTCCGAGTAGCTTGTTGGATAAAATCGTCGATGAGGCAAACTTAGTGGCTTCTGGTGGTGGCGACATAACGGATGCTCAGCGAACTATTCTGCGACAAAATTTACCGGTTATACAACGTCGTACTGCTGCACAGAACAAAGTACTACGCAGCGAGTTCGGGCGGGATCAATCGCGACATATAGCTGATTGGGAACGTATGACAAATCGTGACTGGCCTGCAGGGGCTACGCCACACCACATCGTACCGCTTGAGAGCGGTGGGGCAAACGCTTGGTATAACTTAGTCCCTACGCATGGCGCGTTGCCTAACCATTCTCTCACAGGAATAGCAGGACCACATGCAGCGGGGGGAGTGCTACGAGGAACGATCCAGCGGGGGCGGAAGGCTTTACCCCCAGGGACGAAAACTGATCTAAGGAAACCCAGATGAAACTAGAAGACCTGCGATTATTGGTCACGGAAGCAAGTTGGTTTGAACATCTTGGGGAACCTGGTAACACTGACGATTTCGAGTGGATTAATACGCTCGACGCTTGGTCAGGCAAACAGACGGATAATTTCCGTCTTGAGACAATTGCCGATCAAATGGCCTGGCTGCCCAGCTCTCGAGATCAAAGTGATCCATTCCATGGACGCGAACTCGAAAAAAGAGTTGACGAACTTGGTAAAGCAGCCGAATTTCGGCGAGCTTCTTTGGACATATATAAAACAACACTTTCTCGCTTGCGAAAGTTTGACGGACATATTTTACTCTTGGCGGGTCCTCACGACTTCACTGAAGCTGCTCGTGGAGCAGCTTTGTTTGCCGTTCGCCGCGCCTCGTATGAGGTGTTAATAGGAAAGCCCGCGTTTTGGTGCAGCATGTTGACAATCTATCACGCTGGTCACTGGCCATGTGGCATCATGCCGACAAATAAGATTGTTGTATTATGAGCGTGGTGGTAGGCGGGCAACGGAACAGCCACTTATTATTCTTACCTATACACGCTGTGATTATTGGGTAGGGGGACAGCCACTTATTATTCTTGCCTATATACTCTAAACTTGTAACCGTCTGCCTCTTGCTGATAAAACAGGAGGCAGGCGATTGTCGTTTTTCGTATCTTCTATCGATGAATTGACTTGCGGCAGAGATCGCTTTACGTTTCGCAAATGCCGCGAGCTGCCCGAATCGTGATCGAGAACGAGCCGCACCACATCACTCAACGCGGAAACAACCGTCAGGATGTCTTCTTCACTGACGATGACCGCCTGCAGTATCTTGCTTTTCTCAAGGTCCGCAGTGAAGCCCACCTCTTGACGATTCTTGGCTATTGCCTGATGACGAACCACGTCCACATTGTGGCCATCCCCCGGTCGGCCGACTCCCTCGCCCGGGCAATAGGACAGGCGAATTTCCTGTATACCCAATACATCAATCGCCTGCTCGGCCGAAGCGGGCACTTGTGGCAAAATCGATTCTACTCCTGCGCTCTCGATGAGCTGCATTTCTGGCGTGCAAGGTTATACCGATTCGAGTCTTATTGCGGTTAGAGAAAAGGTTGATTGGAAACCCTAATCGAGCAATTACACGCCGTCGTGCTAATTTTCGTCGTCTTTTTCCGCTACACCAAGGTCCTGCAACGCTCGAAGCGCGGCACGCTGTTCGGCGTCTTTTTTGCTCGGAGCCCAGGCGCTGGGAAAACGCCTGGAATTGATAACCACTGCGATTTCAAAGCACTTGCTGTGATCTGGCCCTTTTTCGTCCAGGGCCTCATAGCGAGGGGTACAGTCCATGTGCTTCTGGGCGTATTGCTGAAGATACGATTTGTAGTTTTCCTTATCGTCGGATTCGGCAGACTTTTCGATATACGGTGACATCCACTCAAGAATGAGCTGCCTGGTGAGATCGAGCCCCGCGTCGAGATAAAGTGCTGCAATAAAAGCCTCTACAACTCCGGCTTTAACCGAGGAGGGGATTTCATTGGTTTCAGTCATTCCCTTGCCCAGCCGCAATAAATCGCAAAGGCCGAGTTCGTCCGCTACCTTCGCGCACGTTCGGCGAGAAACTACCACCGATTTGATTTTGGTCATCTCTCCTTCAAGCAGGTCGGGAAAACGGTTAAACAGCTCTTCGCAGACTACCATTCCAAAAATGGCATCTCCGAGAAATTCCAACCGTTCGTTGCTTGATAATCTGTTGTCGGCAAGTGATGCATGGGTTACGGCAGAGACTAAAAGGTCTACGTCTTGAAAACGATGACCAGTAATCTCCTGCGCGCTGTCAAGCAGCTCAGTAGTAGACACGTCTTGTGGCTCCTCACGGGCCGGTGGCGGGATTCGCGATGCGCTGACGACTGTCTCGCGAATTCCGCCAACGGTCAGTTCTTTTTAAGGCTTATCGCCGAACAGAAGTTAATTTCTGTCTGGCTGTATACTCATGAGTATTCTTCGGATACCTGCACAGCAGGGTTTCAAAAAACTATCCTCACGCGGAACCTATTGTACCATAGTTCGTAAAAAGAGCCCACCTTTTGATAGCAGGTGGGCTCTGTAAAAAGTTGTTTTGCGATTCGAATTCGGCTACAGACCTGCCGCCTTTCGCAGGTCATCGGCTTTGTTAGTCGCTTCCCACAGGAACTGAGGCAATTCACGTCCAAAGTGCCCGTGTCGGGCAGTTTCAAAGTAAATCGGACGAAGAAGGTCCAGATATTCAATGATGCCACGTGGCGTCAGGTCAAAATGGTCGCGGATTAACTTAGCCATCTTTTCTTCCGGGATACGACCGGTACCAAACATGTTTATGTGAACGCTTACCGGCTCGGCTACTCCGATTGCGTAGGCCAATTGCACTTCAGCCTCGTCAGCGATGCCGGCCGCAACGATTTGTTTAGCCACGTGACGGGTCATATATGCAGCGGATCGGTCCACTTTGCTCGGATCTTTACCACTGAAGGCACCACCGCCATGCCGGCCTCGGCCGCCATAAGTATCTACAATGATTTTTCTTCCGGTAAGTCCAGCATCACCGTGTGGTCCACCAACAACGAATCGCCCGGTGGGGTTGATGTGGAAGACGATGTCGTCTGACCACATGCCGGGAGCGTGTTTATCGATAACCGGCTTGATGACCTTTTCTTTGATAATCGAGCGGGCTTCTTCGGTCATGTTTCCATCCGCACCGACAACCTCTTCGGTATGTTGGGTAGAAACCACAATGTTGTTTATCCCAACGGGTTTGCCGTCCGCATTATACTCTACCGTTGCCTGTGATTTGGCATCGGGACGGAGCCATGTGATTTCACGTGATTCGCGCACTTCAGCCATTTTTTCTACAAGTCGTTGCGAAAGATCTGCGGTCATCGGCATCAGTTGTTTGGTTTCGTTGCATGCGTAACCGAACATCAAGCCCTGGTCGCCGGCACCCTGCTGGGCGTGAAGTCCCTGGCCTTCGGTTACTCCCTGGCTGATGTCGGCCGATTGAGAGTGTATGGTTCGAATAACTGCACAGCTTCGGTAATCAAAGCCGGTTGATGGATCATCGTATCCAATCTTTTTTATGGTATCTCGAGCTGTTTGCTCTGCGTTAGCCAGAGCCCGCTCAGCTTCTTTATTATGAACAGTAACTTCACCCGCGATAACGACTAGGCCTGTGGTAACCAGTGTCTCAATCGCTGCCCGGGCATGAGGATCTGCTTCTAAAAGACTGTCGAGGATGGCGTCAGAAATCTGGTCACATACTTTATCCGGGTGTCCCATGGATACCGATTCCGATGTGAACAGGTAATTGCTGCGAGATTTGACTGCTGACATGACCGATCCTTCCGTATGGCTTTCAATGCAAGGGCTTGTGGACACTAAACGCTCCTCCGAGTGTGTTATAAGCCGCCAACTAAGTTTGAACACTCGCGCACAGTTTGCAGCTAAGAAATACGATTCTTCGCGATATTAGATGTATCGGACGCTTTTGACAACTTTTTCCTTATCTATCTTGTCTAGCAAGCGTTTTTTCTGGTCCATGATTTGTTCGTTTGTAATGGATGGCACGGCGTGGCGAAATGTTCTGCGCAGAGAAAAAGCGGCCTTCAAAAAGAAATGAAGTCGCACGGGAAGTACTAATTAAAACTGCCGGTAAGAAGGTTTAGCACAGAGCTGCGTAAGTCATAGCGGCCAGGAAACCGATTTTTGCCTTACGACGAAAGAACCAGTACGTGTTGTACCATGTAAGTGCCATTGCTTTTCTCCCCTCATGCCTCCTCATGTGGAGGCAGTTTACTGTTGTCTGTTAAGTTTTATAGCACGGTTCGGGCCAAAAGTGATTGAGGAGAGGAGAGGACTTGCTTAGTTGTAAGTATTTGATAATAATGAAATTATGACAGTGGATGGAGAGGTGGGTTTCACAGGATGACTGCCGGTTATACCGGTGTGTTGCTTTTTGGCATCCCTGTGTTTGTTTTGAGTAGACGTGACGCAACACGTTTATTCGGCCCCAAATGCCGATTAAGTGAGAACAGATACGCAGCAGCGAAAGCTGAAGTTGTGACAACAACCTGGCTGGTGGGCTAGATAACATGGTCCAAGGCTGATAATCTGCTCGTCTGTTAATGGGGGGAGTGAACCCATTATCGTGCTGTAAATAATTAGATAACGTAAAGGTTGATGGATACTGCAGATGGCCGGCAAAAACGACAAGATGGAACGGATAGTCGCCCTATGTAAGAGGCGCGGTTTTATATTTCAATCCAGTGAAATTTACGGCGGGTTGGCCGGATTCTGGGACTACGGTCCACTGGGTACGGAATTAAAGAGAAACATCAAAGACGCCTGGTGGAAGGATATGGTCCTTTCTCCACCGCCCGGTCCTGACGGTAAAGATATCCAGATGGTTGGGGTCGATTGTTCCATCATTATGAACCCGCGGGTATGGGAAGCGTCCGGGCACGTTGGCGGTTTCAGTGATCCGATGATCGACTGCAAAGAGTGCAAGGGGCGGTTCCGGCTGGATCAGGTTTTTCACGTATTACTCAAACGCGAGCCTAACGGTGAACCTTTTGCCGCATGTTCAGTTGAGTCCGATTCGCCGGATGGGGCGGTTGAGGCTGCCGAGGCAAAAGCCAAGAAGCTTTCAAAGAAGCACGGCGGTGGCGATTACGTAGCTGAGGCGATTTCGTTTGAGAGCGTGATGACTTCGGAAGAGTTGAGAGCGAATTTGCCTTGTCCAGCCTGCGACAAGCAGGGGTGCTTGACTGAGCCGCGGGAATTCAACCTGATGTTCCAGACTTATGTAGGCGCTCTTCAGGATCACACCTCTGTTGCGTATTTACGTCCGGAAACCGCGCAGGGTATTTTTGCCAATTTCAAAAACGTGATGGATTCTACCCGGGTAAAGGTGCCTTTTGGAATCGGTCAGATAGGTAAAGCGTTTCGTAACGAGATCAACCCGCGAAATTACACGTTCCGCTCGCGCGAATTCGAGCAGATGGAGATAGAGTTCTTCTGTCATCCGGATGAAGGGCGCAAATGGTGGGAATACTGGCGCGATGTTCGTCTTAACTGGTACGAGCACCTGGGGATTGCGGGGGATAACCTTCGCCCGCGCGAACAGGAGGAAGAGGAGCGGGCTCATTACAGCCAGGCTTGTATCGATATTGAGTATCTCTTCCCATTCTCAGATGAACCGCAGGAACTGGAGGGGGTTGCCCATCGTGGGTGTTATGACCTGTCCAAGCATGGGCAATATGCCAAGGGGAAAGAGAATGCTTTCGCTGTAATCGATGAACAGACGAAAGAGCGTTTTGTGCCGCACGTAATCGAGCCGTCGGCCGGTGCCGATCGCTTCACTCTCGCGGCAATAACCGAGGCTTATACAGTTGACGAAAACCGGGCGAGTCCCGAGTTCATGAAATTCCACCCGCGGCTGGCACCAATCAAGGCTGCGGTTTTCCCGTTAGTCGCTAAAGACGGTATGCCGGAAATTGCTGAGCCGATTTACCGACAGATTCGTGAAGAATACACCTGTCAGTTCGATACCAAGGCGGCGATTGGTAAGCGGTATGCTCGAATGGACGAGGCCGGTACTCCGTTCTGCTTCACTATTGATGGTCAGACCAAGGAAGACGGCACGGTAACGGTTAGAAACCGCGATGACGCGTCTCAGGAGCGGATTCCGAAGGAAGGTTGCCTGAAATATCTCAAGGAGAAGCTGGCCCGATAACTTTTGTTTCATAATGTTTCATGGTTATTTGGGGTATTTGTCGGCGTAATTTTCTTGTTTGACAACACACTGCGCGTATAATCACACTGCCGCTTTGGTTTTTTGCGCTATATGAAAGCGGTATAGGTGAAACAGCTGATCGGATATTATCCGACTTCTGTATGGGGATAAGACGTGGGTGGTTGAGCGGCGAAAGTCGCGATGTCGAGAGGCACTAAGTTGCATTTTAACGAAGAACGCTACTTGGCCTGTTACCGGCCTTCAGAGCAACGTGCGATATTGGAACATAAGTACTTCCTGGGTATCGAGCGCGGTTATGATCCTACGATTATCGAAGCGGTAGATAGTTGGGAACAGAACCATGCCTGGGAATGGCGTTCACGGAAGATGCGTCGTGATGCCGAAGCTCAGGTAAAAGAGATCGAGAATTGCCGGCGGGAGTTGTGTAGCAGGAAGGGGTGCAAGGTGGATTTCACCGAGGCGACCCGTGTCTGGCTGAACGACTACGAGGCCGATTGGCGGAGTCGTTGGGAAAGCAGCCCCTGCTCTGGCGCTTGAATTGATCTTGTTTCTAAATAGCAACGACCGCTATAGCGTCTTCTCGACGCTATAGCGGTTTTTCGTTGAAGTAACACTGTATTACCACTGGTGTTCGATTTTACCAATCGTTGATGTCATAAGTCTTATACGGCAGACCACCTACTGAAACCTCAAACACCCCCTCTGGTGAACTAGTATTGAATTTTACTGAAACCGTTCGAATGTCGGTCCCGGATAGAGTAAGGATTCCTGAATAGGGGATCGCTACACCGTAGTCGGGGATGGATACCAATAGCTGTTCATCTACTTTCAGGTTCCAGGATCCGTCAGGTGAAGAAGTGGTACCATCGTAGGTCACCACGGTTGTTACCGGATACTGGTAGGTGCATTTACTGGTTCCATCAGTTCCCCAGGCCGCTCCGTTGGAGGTAAGGTCGAGATCCCAATCGCCTTCGAGGGTAATTAACAGGTTTTCCAATCCATAGGCGAGGTTGGCGCTACCGTTGAGTTCATCTTCGCCGCAGGTCAATTTATTGAAAGAAAAGTTCGCGCCTCCGTTGGTAAGTCCTGAAGCGTTGATCTCGGCCGACGCTGATCCTGAGCAGGTGGTTCCGGGGTACCAGAGTGGATCGCAGCCTGCTCCGTTTGTTCCGAAATCAATTCCGATCTGGGCAGTTAAACCGGCTCCAACTCCAAATCCGCCGGAAATGGCGGGGCAGGAATTCGTGCTGATGGCTTTCGCGGTGCTGGTGTCGGTCAGGTTTTGCCCGGTGTTGGCCGCGGTATTGATAGATTCCACGCTCTTGAGAGCACTTTCGATCGCCATCTGCTCCGTGGGAGTTAGATTGTCGGAGTTGTTGTTTATTGCGGTATTGCAGCCGAAAATACCCAGGCACAGAGTCAGTGAGGATCCGATCAGCAGATTCAAACCTTTGATTCCCGTCATGTCTTTATCCTTTTCAATGTTTATTGGCGTTTACGTATTCGAATGATTCTTTGTTGGCTGATTTCCGGTTTGTTTCGCGTGTTTAGCTCATGCTCAGTTCCGAATCGGATTCGCAAGAATATTTTTCAACTACTTCACGTTATCGAAAACAAAAACCGATTGCTTGTTTTGATACAGGTTTAATTTAACAGGTTTGCCGGTGAGTATTGCGACATGAAACTGGTCTACCACGATGTTGCCAATCTAGGTAATTAACATGGTTTTTAAAGGTAACGTGGTAGTGTTTCACCGTTCTGCAAAAGTTAATTGTGGTTGAATGCCGATACGCAGTTAGTTGAACAAAATCTTAAACTTGACAGAGACGGGGTATATTAATGGTGGCAAATCACCCATCGATGGCCAAGTACGGTCCTGCTGAACGGCGGGCAATTGAGGTCCACAAATATTATCTGGGAATCGAGCTTGGCCGGTGTCCGGCATTGGAAGAAGTAACAGATAGTTGGGAACGCAACTACGCTCTTCAATGGCGAACGAACGCCATGAAGAAGGCGGCTGATGCTCAGTTGCGGGAGATAGAGGCGCATAGAAAAGAATTGATCCGGTTTGAAGGACGTACCGTGGACTTTGAAGAAGCTGCCCGCGACTGGGTTAGTCGCTGGGGAGCTGAATGGAGAAACCATTGGGAAGACGCGGTGCACTTCTGATCTGAATATACAAGCCTCCTACTCGTATGGCAGGGGACGCTGTTTCCAGAAGACAGCGTCCCCTGCTTTTTTTATTTCATCGTCTGACGCTTGGATTCGATGCTCTGCAGGAGTTGGTCAAAAGCATCGGCAAAAGCTTGCACTCCTGCGACTCTCAAGTCGTCCGTAACTTTGGACATGGAAATGCCAATTCCTTCCAGCCTTTCGAGAATTTCCTCTGCGCCGTCAAGATCGTCAGTCACGGATATTCGGACATCCATTCCTGAACGCATCGCATCCAGGGTGGCCGGAGGGACAGTATTAACCGTGTGAGTGCCGATAAGGGTGTCCACGTAAAGTGTTTTGGGGTAGTTGGGATTTTTCGTGCTCGTACTTGCCCATAGAGGTCGTTGGACTCTGGCTCCCCTGGCTTTCAGTTCTGCGAACTCTTCGCCGGAGAAGTATTCCATGAATTCCTGGTAAGCCATCTTGGTGTTGGCAATGGCCGCCTTTCCCTGGAGATCTGTGTTTTCCTGGTTTCCTTCGAGAAGCTTATCTACGACGGTATCCACTCTGCTGACAAAGAATGAAGCGACCGATGCGATTTTGCTTGGGTCGTTACCGTCTGCAACGTATTTCTTCAGCCCGTTGACGTAGGCTTTCATTATGTTCTTGTGGGCTTCTATGCTGAAAATCAAGGTGGCGTTGACGTTGATTCCTTCGCTGATGGCTGTTTCGATGGCGGGCCAACCTTCCGGGGTTCCCGGAATCTTTATCATTACGTTAGGTCTGTCGAGGGTTTTGAAAAGCCGGCGAGCTTCCGAAACGGTCTTTTCCGTGTCCGATGCAATCTTGGGATTTACCTCGAGGCTGACATAACCGTCCTGCCCATTTGTGCGGTCGTAGACGGGGCGGAAGAGGTCGGCGGTTTTGGCGATGTCATCCAGGGTCAGGGCGTCGTAAATCTCTTCTGTTGATTTACCTTCGGCCGCGAGTTTTCCAATCTGGTCGTCATAATCGTTGCTCTTCGCGATTGCTTTTTCGAAAATCGATGGATTGGAGGTTACCCCAACGACTCCGTCATCGATAAGAGCCTGCATTTCACCGGACGTCAACATGCTGCGCTGGATATTGTCGTACCATATTGATTGTCCAAGTTCGGTGACCTGTTTGAGGATCGGATTCATTGTGTTCTCCTTGAAAATCTCGTATCACCGGATGGTGAGGCAGCCGGCGCGAAGTATATCAGTTCTTGGCTCGACGGAGCTGGATTCTGGCCGCTTCGATTACGGAATCAGCGGTAAATCCAAAATGCTTCATGACCTCGTCATACGGAGCTGATAGTCCGAAGCTCTCCTGGGAGATCATGCATCCACCGCGGCCTATGTATTTTTCCCAACCCATACCTATTCCCGCTTCGATTGCCACGCGGGCGGATACTTCCGGCGGCAATACTTTCGAACGGTAATCATCATCCTGGCGATCGAACAGTTCCCAGCAGGGCATGGATACGACTCGCACGCGTAGCCCCTCGGCCGAGAGTTTTTCGTACGCGGCGACGCAGTGCTGCAATTCCGTTCCAGTTCCGATGATGATCACTTCCGGGGTACCCTCGCAATCGGCAAGGATGTATCCGCCTTTCAGCGTTCCCTCTGCACAAGCGTATTTCTCTCGATCAATTGTGGGGATATTCTGCCGCGAGAGTGCCATAAGCGTGGGCCTGTCTGTGGTCTGCAAGGTGTGTTTCCAAGCCATGGCCGCCTCGTTCGCGTCCCCCGGGCGGAAAACGTCAAGGTTAGGAATTGCCCGCATCGCCGCCAGATGCTCCACCGGCTGGTGCGTGGGGCCGTCCTCTCCTACTCCAATACTGTCGTGCGTGAATACGTAGGTCACGGGTAAGCCCATCAGGGCTGACAAACGGATAGCGGGGCGGGCGTAATCCGTGAATACAAGGAAGCTTGCTCCGAACGGACGCAGTTTGGAAAGAGCCAGGCCATTGCAGATGGCGCCCATGGCCAGTTCGCGAATACCGAAATGGATGTTTCTCCCCGATCGAGCAGCGGGCTGGAATCC
The DNA here is from genome assembly GCA_963667855.2 of Phycisphaerae bacterium. GTDB lineage: Bacteria > Planctomycetota > Phycisphaerae > UBA1845 > UBA1845. The sequence goes on from CAXXKI010000013.1 coordinate 287,435, forward strand.
TTCGGTATCGGATAAAAGCGTCTTGGTGGAGGGAGCAAGGTCGGCAGATCCGCCCATCAGCCAGGGGATTTTACTAGCAACAGTGACCAATGACTTACCTCCCGAAGCCCGGGTGGCCATCCCTTTGGCGTCAGCGTTAAAAACGGGTATTGAATTTTCCCAACCAGCGGGGAGTTTGCCTGCCTGCATGAGCTTCCACTGGTCAGCCAGGTCAGCGTACTCTTTTTCGTAACCGGAGAATTTCTCGTTCCACTCGTTTTGCAGCTTGCTGCCTTTAGCCTTCTGCATTTCAGTCCAGTTTCTGTAAACCTCGTCGGGAACGTGGAACGGTTCAGATGTCGTCCACCCGTAGAATTCTTTGGTGCCTTTTATTTCCTCTTCCCCAAGCGGTTCACCGTGAGCTTTGGCCGTCCCCTGGCGTGTTGGGGCACCGCGGGCGATGATACTCTTAACTACGATCAAACTGGGACGCTCGGGTTCGGCAATTGCCTTGTCGATAGTGGCGCAGAGAGCGGGGTTGTCTTCGATGTCGTCAACAGTCTGGACGAACCAGCCGTAACTTTCAAAACGCTTGACCGGGTCATCGGAGTAGGCGAGATCGGTAGAGCCTTCAATTGTTATCTGGTTGCTGTCGTAAAACCAGATGAGGTTATCCAACTTGAGATGGCCTGCTAATGAAGCGGCTTCCGCGGTAACGCCTTCCATCATGCAGCCGTCACCAAGAATCGCGTATATACGGTAGTCGACGATATCATGTCCCGGCTTGTTGAAGGTTGCCGCCGACCATTTTTCGGCGATGGCCATCCCCACGCTATTGCCCGCGCCTTGTCCGAGTGGACCGGTTGTGGTTTCAACGCCGGGAGTGTGTCCGTATTCGGGATGCCCCGGTGTCTTGCTGTTCATTTGTCGGAACTGCTTAATATCCTCCAGTGACAGGTCGAAACCGGCCAGGTGGAGACAGCTGTACAGGAGCATGGATGCGTGTCCGGCGGATAAAACGAACCTGTCCCGGTTAGGAAAGCCCGGATCGGCGGGATTTATACGGAGATACTTGGTAAATAACGTGTGTGCCAGTGGAGCAAGGGCGATGGCGGCTCCAGGATGGCCTGAATTGGCTTTCTGGATGGCATCCATGCTTAGCGTCCGGATAGTAGTTATTCCCAGATCTTCAGTCTTTTGAGCTGCAGGTGTCATTTCGTTTCCTTCAAAGAAAGCCGCGATCTTTTTCTGTGGCGATAAATAACTCGCTGACGCAGAAAATATCAGACCTTTCGCCAATTGAACAGGGCAAGTCTCGCATCGTGATTTTAATTGTATAGTTGAACAATTGGGGCAGGATGGGCTTTGCATATCGGGCGTTGTGGGGAACTTACCGTTTCAACAAAAACCGGGGTGTAAAACGTCTTTCGCTGCTGAAGTGGGGTTAATTCGCCGCCGAAGTTCAGAGGGGAGTCTGATGTTGTGGAATGGTTTCAGGTTCACCGACATATGTCTCTGGGCATTCGGCTACGGGATCGGTCTTGTCTGATTAATTCAAGGTGTACTCTCATCGGGAGTGAATAATGCGTACGATCAGGTCAGCAGTTGTTACCTTGTTGTTAGTTATGGCGGTGTCCCAGGCAACGTTAGCGAGTACGCCCAGGAAGGTGGCGTTCATTCCCTTTGATGAGCTACCCGATAATACGGGACAAATCGTTCCCGCGCCCAGTTCGATAGGAGTGACCTTCGACATAACCATAGTAGACGATGGTGACAAGTATACCGCTTATCACGATGACATAGAAACGCTTCTGTTGGCTGCTTGCAGGGAGTGGGGGCAATATTTTTCCGGAAACGCGGTAATCGAAATCAAAGTGGATTTCGATGACGGTGACGGTACGTATCTCATGTCGGCCGGTCCGATCCTGGTTGGTAAAAATGAGTATTTTAACGGTGCATCGGTGTGGGTGCCCGGGACGATATGGGAAATAAGCGGTAAGGGTGATCCCAATGGCCTGAGTCCGGACGGGGAGATTACGATTGCTCCGTCGTTCCTGGATATGTTCTCTTATAACTATCCGGCGAATCCACCTTCAAACAAGTACGATATATACGACACGTTTCTGCATGAACTGGGGCATATATTCGGCATCATTTCATTGGATGACGTATTCGCCGGATCGGGCGGGTACGCAACCACCTACGATGTAAACGCCATAGAATACGGCAATGGTCACGCTCAAAACGGCGATATGGTACTCGCCGTTTACGGTGGACCGCTGCCAATGGCTGATTCCATTTTTCCCGAGGATTATTCGCATACGGCGATTTCCAGTGGTCCGGGCAGCCTGATGTATCCCATTGCCGATATTGGCAATCGTCACTCGGTGGGCGCTATTGAAATAGCCATCGTCGGTGATGCGGGAATGCCAGTGAAAAGCCTGTGCGTAGCGGGAGCTGACGGTTTCGACTCCGACACCGATGGCGATGGAGTTCAGGACTGCGTTGACAACTGCGAGGAGATCGCCAACGCCGATCAGGCTGATGCCGACGGTGACGGGGCAGGTGACGAATGCGATGATTGTCCAAATGATGCGACCAAAACGGAGGCGGGGGTTTGCGGATGTGGAACTGCCGATGCCGATTCGGATAACGATGGAGTGATCGATTGTCTGGATGAATGCCCCAGAGATGCTGGTAAAACCTCGCCCGGCGAATGCGGGTGTGGTGTAGCCGATAACGATACCGATGGTGACGGCATACTCGACTGTGAGGATGGATGTCCTACTAATCCGGATAAAACCGAATTCGGAGATTGTGGTTGCGACGATGACAGCACCGATACTGACGGCGATGGAGTACCCGACTGTATCGATGCCTGCCCGCAAGATCCGGACAAGGAGATACCAGGAACTTGTGGTTGCGGTATCGCTGATACCGACACCGATCGTAATGGTGTGATAGATTGCCTGGAGGAATCGACCGAGTTTTCGACGCTGAGTAACGGCGGAGTATCGGCTTGCGGTGTCGGTACCATTTCCGCTCTACCTGTATTAATGAGCATGATGCTGTTTTTCAGACGTAATACCCGGTAAAACGATTGCACTGTCAAGGTTCGTGATCAGTTAAACCAAAAATAGCCGAAAAGGGGAGCGAAATGGCGAAAATGGCGTCACAGGAAGCGTATTACAATCCTCTCTGTCCCCACTGCGAAAAAGAGATGCATGAGGTTCATTGGCGGCAGCTCGAGGCGGTTAACGCCGAGTACATGTATATCTGCCCTAATTGCCGAAAGGTTATCGGTGTAGGCGTACGTAAAGCTGCTTGGATTAACTGATTGAATCGCCGAACTAATTACCCTGCACAACAGTGCAGCGGATACGGTTGCCACTCTGTTCGATAATTTTAAAATCTAAGTTTTCAATCTCAAGGTCTGCAATCGCGTCGGCCAACGAGTCCAGGTCGTAGGACCAGTATATCTCGGCCGTGACCACGTTGTTGACCACTTCACGCATCTTAACTCCTTCGTCTCCCTGCTGGACTCCGCGAACAGCTACCAGGGCAGGGGTGATCTTCTTGCGAAAATCGGATCGAGAGCAATTCTCGAACTGGACTCTAAATATCTGGTGTGAGGTCAACCCCTTTTGCCATGCTTTCGCTATATCCTTAAGCATCTGCTCGGCTACGTCGTCGGCGAGTTTCGAGAATGCATCATCCCCGCACGCCGCGGAGGTTGTTTTGTATGGCTTCTGCGGGCGATACGTGTTGGAAATCAGGATTTGCGCGGAGTCTGCCTGCACCGCTCGAACGTTTAAGGTTACATCCCAGCGATAAACTGTATGCCCGCCAACGTTAAGTGTTCCTCCCCGTTTTGCTTCAGCTCGACCATATATAAGTACGTCAGCAGAGAAGGCGGCCGCCTGGGCAGCCAAAGTATTAACGTCACCGTTTAGAGCGGCCAATTCAGTATCTCTAACTCGCACATCTTCCACCACACCTTTGTCCATGAGTTGGACGTCGTGCTGCAGAAAGTAGTTTTCGATTTTGGACTGGCATATACCATTGAGTTTAGGCCGGTTAAGGTCGTCAACATCGTTATCTTCGGTGATCACAATCACGCAGCGAGGATTTCCCTTGTCCTCCTTTATGTGGGCGAACATGGCCGCCCAGTCCGACTTGAATCGGGCAAAAGCGACGGTGGCGGATATTTCACAATGGGCAATTTCGTTGTCCACCCATTCGCGTCTGATTTCATAGGCGGTTATATACCCAACCGCGTTAGACAGGATTCGATCTTTTTTTAGTGCGAAATCGACAGCTTCGCTTTGAGCGTTGATGAGGGTTCCGCATGCCTGCTCGACGGCGTTGCGTTTCGCATCCTGTTTCGCTTTATCCTTGGCTTGCAGGTTTGAACCGGCCGCTCGGCCTACCGCTACCACGTATTTGTCACCGGTTTGTCCCCAAGCGAAGTTGGGAATTAAGAACGCACAAATGAAAGAAATCGTAATAGTGGCGGAAAAAAGTCTGCAAACAGGCAGTTGTTTGTTATTCATTTTTCAGACTCCTGGAAAGATTTTAATGGCCCGTCAGCCTGGTAAGTTAATACTAGCTGGAAATGGTGTGGATGCAACGAATTTTGCTAGATCAACTCACCGGATTGATGAAGGGAGTGTTTTGGAAAAGGTTTTTACGGATATATCCGCTATTGTCTCTATAATCCGAAAAGTGGAAGGGTGTATTTCCCGGGGGAGGTATGCGCAGATAAGTGAGCTGTGCAATCAAGTGGAAAAGCAGAGGTCGGTTATTTTTGTTTTTCTATTCACGTTCTGGCCACAACTGGTGTTAGACTGGGAGGTAAAGCACAGGTCGGAGGTGAGGGTATAGCGTTGGTTGCCGGGAATCCATAGTCTCGGCGTTTTTCCCCAATAGGGGCGTAATTCTTTCGGGCGCATGCCCATGAGCAACAGGAGACAGAACCGTGATTGATTCGGGATCTCACAGGTTGGCTGGTGGAGATGTAATTAAAACACGAAAGAGCGGCGCCTGGCTGCTTTATAATCCATCCACCAATCAGGGGCTAGCTTTTGACCATGAAAAACGGGAGGAACTGAGACTCAAGGGGCTGGTTCCCTATGCCGTTTGCGATATTGATCAGCAGGTGGAATTTACCGTTGAACAGATTCGGGCGAAATCCACCGATCTGGAGAAATATATTGGCCTTGCGGGCTTACAGGATCGTAACGAAGTACTGTTCTACCGCGTTCTGGTAGAGAACATGGCCGAATTGATGCCGATTGTCTACACCCCGACAGTGGGGGAGGCGTGCCAGAAATTCAGCCACATATACCGATCTGCCAGGGGAATCTGGCTGACCCCGGAAGACAAAGACGATATCCCCGCAGTACTCAGGAATTCTCCTAACAAAGATGTGCGACTCATTGTGGTTACGGATAATGAGAGGATTCTGGGACTGGGCGATCAGGGCTGTGGCGGGATGGGAATTCCCATAGGAAAGCTGGCCCTGTATATAGCGGGCGCCGGAATACATCCGTCAAAGTGTCTGCCGATAAGCCTGGATGTGGGGACGGATAATCCAAACCTGCTGGCTGATCCGCTTTATCTTGGATATCCCAAAAGACGTTTGCGGGGCAAGGAGTACGACGAATTTATCGAGGCTTTTGTCCAGGGCGTTCGAGAGGTTTTCCCGTACGCGCTTATACAATGGGAGGATTTCCACAAGAACCAGGCGTTCACGCTTCTTGACCGTTACGTGAAACGCGTTCCCTGCTTCAACGATGATATTCAGGGCACCGCTTCGGTTACTCTCGGTGGTATATTTGCCGCTTTGCGGGTCACCAAGCAGAGAATTTCCGATCAGAGAATAGTATTCATTGGTGCCGGTGAGGCTTGTACGGGAATCGCTCGACTGGTTGCCACGGCCATGCGTGTCGACGGCGCTTCGGAAGAGACTATCGCCAGGTCGATGGCCGCTTTCGACAGTAAAGGGCTGTTGCATGACGGGCGCGAAATAACCGAGGAATTCAAGAAGGAGTTCTCCTTATCCAAGGAGGTAATGGAATACCACGGAATGGATATTAATTCCAACCCGTCACCGGTGGAAGTTATCCGGGCGATGAAGCCTACGGTTCTGGTCGGAGCAACCGCACAGGCCGGAGCTTTCAACCAGGAAATGATCGAGGAGGTCGCCAAGCACGTCGAGCGACCGATTATCATGCCGCTCAGTAATCCCAACAGTAAGGCTGAGTGTTCCCCGGCTGAGGCAATAGAGTGGAGCGGTGGCCGCTGTCTGGTTGCTACGGGAAGCCCGTTTGCCGATGTTGTGTATAACGGCAAACGCTACGTGATCGGGCAGGCTAATAACGTGTTTATCTTCCCCGGTGTGGGACTTGGTGCGGTTGTCTCCGAAGCTCGCGAGGTGGATGACGAGATGTTCTCCATTGCCTCGAGAACGATGGCGGAGTGCGTCAGCCAGGAGCGGCTTGACAGCAATGCGATTTACCCGAATCAGGACGAGCTTCGCGATGTCAGTTTCAAGATTGCCTGTGCCGTGGTGAAATATGCCAGCGACAAACACATTGGAAGGATGATTCCCGACGATAAGATTGAAGATGAGGTTCGCCGGTCGGTGTGGTATCCGGACTACATTCCGGTTATCAGTACCGGCGATCATGCTTGATAAACATTATGAGATGGTAATAAGTTGGCGAGGCCCCTGCGTTATCAACAACGCAGGGGCCTCTGGCTTGCCGAGAACGATTGTGGGATTAAACTTCTTGTAAAGCAACGCGACGAGGTCGAAGGGCTACTGTCATTCCACTGATACCAAGGAGCAATAATGTTGATGGTTCAGGAATACCGGAAACGGACATGCTCGTGAAGGAAGCGGTCGAGCCTGACCAGGTTCTCAGGCCCAGCAGGGTTCCCTCCGGTTCCAGAAGTCCGTTGTAACGGATAATCTCGGTACCGTCCTGTTGCACCGTTATTGAGTTATTGGAAACCTGAAACAGAAAATCGTGTACTATATCGTAATCCAGATCCGTGCGGACTGATGAAAGTACACTTTCCTTGTCACTATCCCATTTGCGAATCAGATAGGCGCCATCTCCCCATCCGGGATCGTATTGAAAATTAAAACCGCTTATTTTGTTTTGAGAATCCAGGTTGGATCCGAAAAACATGCCCCAACCCTGACCTTCATGAAGGTTGGCTGACAGACTCACGGTATAATCATTCAAACCGACCAGTGTATCTATGAATATCCGGTTCTCACCGTGCTTGGTATTGGTTAAACCGTCATCGCTCCATAGCCATTCGCCGCGTGTGACCTGCCAGTTATCCTGCTCGGCCGGTGTAAAGGCTGTGGAATATATCGGAGCGGCCTGGGCGGTTAAGGCTGCAGCGAACAACAGCGTGTTCGTAAGTATTATTCTTGACAGCGACATCTTTCTCTCCACCTCCCGCGTGTTTTGGCATTAAGAGCATGCAATACGTTCGCGGTGTTGGCAACAGGGCTCCGATGCGCAAAAAATGCCGTCAGGATATCACCAGTTTGACGATGCTTGAAATAAGCGGCTGATAAGGGACTTACTTCCCCGCGGTCAGTAAGGCGGGGGCTATGGAAACCCCGTCCGGTTTCAGGTTATCGGAAGGATTCTGATCCAGTAAATCCAGAACGGTCGGCATTACATCCACCAGCCTTGCGGCGTTTATCGAGCCGCCCGAAGGGAGGTCCGGACCTGCAAAAAACAGGATAATATGCATATCCCGCCGGATGGCCGATCCGTGGTCACCTTTAACCTCTTTGCTGAACGCCCAGTCGTTATTGGCAAAAACAGCCATATCGCCACTGTTAGCCGAATCGAACATTTCAATGATCTGCGGTACGATATCGGGATAGGCAGCGGTTGAACTTGCGTTCAGCCAGTCTCGGGAAGAATGCCAGGCGCCGTCGGCAAGCTCTCCGGCGGTTGTACCTTTACCGTAGCCGAGGTATTCGAGCATATTCTGAATATCCTTTTCCCGGGTTTGGGAAATACGGTAGAACTTTCCACCTTCGATAACTCTTCTTTCGACGGTGATCTCGCCTTTGGCAGTAAATATACAGGCCTGGCCCGGTTCTGCCCGCAGGCATACTGCTCCGATAGCCGGATGACTGAGCAGGCTGGCCGTCTTTCCGCCGGGCCGGAGGAAATTCTCCACTCGTTTGCGCAAAACCTCCGGTGATGGTCGATGCTGCCAGCCGTCTTTTCCGGGGAAATGGATCATCACCGAACGGTTGGAGCCGTCAACATAGACCGCGTCGTAGTTGCTCAGCCATGCAAGGCGATCAGCGTAGTCATCGTACGTTTTAGGCTTTTTCGTCATCCTCCAGCCGGTAAGCAGGTTGAGCCAGTTGTAAAGATCCAGCGTTTTCTGCCTATCGTGAGGAACGTGCCCGTGATCGGTCAGGAGGACATAGTAGGTTCGATCAGATAATCCTTCCGCCTGGATTTCAGAAATGATCCGCCCAATGGCGGAATCAGCGGTCTTTAAAGCCCGGCGGTAGCGAGGAGAATCGGAGCCTGCCCTGTGACCTGTTTCGTCGACTCCGGGGAAGTACATCATTGTAAGTGTTGGCCACTCTTTTTCCCTTAGAGCCAGAGGAATCAGGTAGCGATTAACGCATTTCCCGACCCTTTCGTCTACATTGGAAAAGTCCTGACGGAACCAGTCTATGCCGCTCAAAAACTGGTTATCAATGGATTTGTCCACGCCTCTCCGCGTATGGTTCTGCACGTTTAGTGTGAAATTGCTGTCCAGAATATCGTAGATCGTGGGGCTTGAGAAATCCCTGTTTACATCCAGATACGTGCAGGCGCTGCCGTAATCATGATATACCAGGTTTTCCCGATCGAACCACCGGTAGCCGGTTATTCCGTGATGGCCCGGGAAAAGACCGGTAATGATCGTTGTCGAATTGGCGTAGGTCGTAGGAGGGAGTGAGGTTATGCCGTTTTTAACAGTTACTCCGCCATGAACGAAACGCTTTTCGATATTGGGTAAATCTCCAGCGGCCAGCATGTTATCGAAGCAGGTATGGTCTACCCCATCGACAAAGAATATTACTGCTGACCGTTCGGGAATTACCATTCCTTCGTTGTCCACCAGCAGGCGCCGAGCGGAACAACCGCTGATCGCGCCGTATAGCGCGATCAGCATGAAGATAATCCCTGAGCTTAAAAACTTATTTAGCCGCATCTTTTACCAGCAGGTTGTTGATGATTTCCGAGAATGAAGCTGGATCCTTGATTTTTGAACCTTCGGCCAGGACGGCCTGTTCGTACAGAAGACGGCCGTAGCCGGCGATTCGCTCGTCTTGAGGATCTTTAGTGTAAAGGGCTTGGACGGCTTTGACGGCCGGGTGTTTCGCATTCAATTCCAGTATTCGTTTAGTCTGCGGGATCGAATCATTCCTGCCCAGTTTTTCCATCAGGCGTTCCATGTGGGCGCCCATGGCGTTTTCATCGGCCACCAGGCAGGAGGCACTTTCCGTCAGCCTTTTCGACAGACGAACCTCCTTGACCTCGTCGATCTTATCGTTAAGCAGGCTGAAGAGGTCGGCGAATTCCTCTTTTGTTTCATCCTGCTCCTTTTTTTCCTCTTCGCTGGCTGGGAGTTCGCCCTTGTCCGCGGCTTTTAGTTTCTTGCCTTTGTATTCCGGCAGGGCGGCGACCATGAATTCGTCGAATGGCTCGGTCATTAGCAGGACTTCTTTGCCTGCGGCTCTGAAACCTTCCAGGTGCGGGGAACCGTCGAGCAGGTTGCGGTTTTCTCCAATCAGGTAGTAGATCTCCTCCTGGTCGTCGGGCATGGATTCCACGTATTTGTCCAGTGAAGTGTACTTGCCGGATTCAGTTGCGGTCGATTCGAAGAGCAGCAGGTCTGCTATTTTCTCCTTGTTTACGAAATCCTGGCTGACTCCCTCTTTCAGGATAGTACCCAGTTCCTTGAAGAATTTTATGTACTCGTCGAAATCCTTTTGCTTCATTTCCTCCAGCGTGGCAAGTATTTTCTTGACCATGTTTCGCTGGATGGTGGTCAGCTTGGGGTTGTTCTGGAGCATCTCGCGTGAGACGTTCAGCGGCAGGTCCGTGCAATCCACCACCCCGTGAACAAACCGCAGGTAACCGGGCAGAAGCGCTTCGCAATCATCGGTGATGAAAACCCGCCTTATGTAAAGCTGAAGATGGCTCTTGGGTTCTCCCCAGGATAGGTCGAATGGCTTGTGCTCAGGAATGAAAAGTAATGCTCGGAATTCCGTTGCTCCCTCCACCGTGTAATGAATCGTTTTGGCCGGGGCGGAAAAATCGCGGGTAATATGCTTGTAAAACTCGGTGTATTCTTCATCTGTAATTTCGCTCTTGGATCGAAGCCATATTGCTTTTTGCCGATTAAGCGTTTCTTCCACGATTTCCGTTTGGGTTTCTTCGCCTTCTTTTTTCTCCTTTTCCTTTTCGACATCCATAACTACCGGATGTTCGAGGAAATCGGAAAACTTGGTAACCGTCTGGCGGATCATCCACGGCTTGAGGAATTCCTTTTCATCATCCCGCATGTGAAGTATCACATCGGTTCCGCGGTATTTTTTGGTTACCGTTTCAACCTCATAATCTCCCTTGCCGTCGGATTCCCATTTGACTCCGGCGTCAGCGTCCCCGGCGGTTCTGGAGATGACGGTAACCTTGTCCGCCACCATGAATGACGCGTAAAACCCTACTCCGAACTGACCGATCAGATCCGGACGATCCGCCGCCTTTAGTTTTTCCAAATTCTGTACGAAAGCCTGTGTTCCACTGCGGGCTATGGTTCCCAGGTCGCTTATTATCGAATCGCGAGACATGCCTATCCCGTTATCCGATATGGTCAGGGTTCCCGCTTTTTCATCGGGGATAATCTTTATTTTCCAGTCTGAATTGCCTTCGAGAATAGATTCGTTTCCCAGGGAATTGAATCGGATCTTGTCGATCGCATCGCAACTGTTGCTGATCAACTCTCTCAGGAAAACCTCCTTGTGGGAATAGAGCGAGTGGGTGATGATATCCAAAAGCTGCTTAAGATCGGTTTTGAATTCAAGCTTCTCTGCGCTCATGATTGCCTCCGCTGCTAATAACCTCGTATTCGTTTAAGTCTAATGTTCCATCCGGTAACTTCACGCGTAAGCGTATAATAGCAGCAACAGCCGTTGAAGCCAGTCTGAATTGACGTTCGCGCGATGTCGCTAATCACTGAGAATGGGGCACGGTTTATACTCGTGCGGGGGCCGTGAATATGAGATCAGGTCCTGGCCTTCTGAGATATTGAAGTTTGTTAAAGAGATCAAAAACGGCTAAGGAGAAATACCGCGCAGAAAAAAGCCAGCAGATTCGTGTCCGTTATTATTATTTGGCGTATTTGTTGGCACGAATTCTTTGCTGGCCAAGGGTTAGTATCAGATATCCAGCCAGAAAAAGTACACTATTTTTTCTTCGGAAAAGTATAACCCAATAGCGGACCAAGACCTTCTTCGAATAACGAATTTCCCTGGATTATAACCTATAATGTGTGGACGCCGTCAGGGTGTAAGATAATCGAAACCCGTTAATCCGACTTGCGCTGTTCCTCGCGGTGTGCCTCCTGTAGAAAACCGTAGTCGGTATGTTGTGTGCCGGTTGCCAGGCAGGTAACTCCGTATCCGAATCCACTCATGGGATTGTACCAGAGCTGAGATCCTGTTCTGGCGTCCAGGCAATATGTGTATCCGTTTACCGATACATACACTCTTTCCTCTTCCACCAAAACAGAAACGAAGCCGCGTCCCTTGGGAGCTATCCAGTGCCAGCAGAGTTCCCCGGTTTGTTTATATAAAGCCGCTACGCGCCCGTTGAAGGCAACAAATAGCAATTCATCAACGTTCATACTTGACCCTCCTTATAGTAATGTCCGGTAACTGACGCTGTTACGAGCGATGTTTATCGGAATCCGTAAATAGCCGGCAAGTTGAAAATTCAGAATATCTTGCTAAAACTATCATCTTAGCCGGAGCGTTGATGCGCTCTTTGACCAGAGCGCAATTCGTGACCGGTCCGACCTTTAAGTTGGCCCGTTAAGGCGCCAACCCCTTCATAGGATGAGAAATTCGTGAACAATCTCAATATTCGCAATATAGCAATCATCGCTCACGTTGACCATGGAAAGACCACCCTGGTCGATCAGATGCTTCACCAGTGCGGCCAGTTCAGAGCGGCCCAGCTGAAGGGCGAGAGAATTCTCGATTCCAACGATCTGGAAAGAGAGCGGGGGATTACCATTCTCTCCAAAAACATCGCTCTTAACTATAAGGGTACTAAGATCAACATTATCGACACTCCCGGACACGCTGATTTCGGTGGGGAAGTCGAGCGGGTGTTGAAAATGGCTGATGGCTGTCTGCTGCTGGTCGACGCTTTTGAGGGGCCTATGCCGCAAACCCGGTTCGTGCTTCGCAAGGCTTTTGAGAGCCGCTTGAAGCCGATCGTGGTAGTGAACAAGATCGACAGGCCCGACGCCAGGCCCGAAGCTGTTGTAGACGAAGTACTCGACCTGTTTATCGAACTCGGCGCCGACGACGAGGCTCTTGAGTTTCCCATTGTGTATGCTTCGGCCACTCGAGGGTATGCGACAGTGGATCTCAAGCGGGAGCCCAAGGATATATTCCCGCTGTTTGAAACCATTGTCGATTACATTCCCACGCCGGATGTGGATACCGAAGCGCCGCTGCAGATGCTGATAACTACTCTCGATTATAATGATTACGTGGGAAGGATCGGGATTGGGCGCGTATTTTCAGGAACCATCTCCGAGGGCGAGGAGGTTATGGTTATCCACCGAGACGGTTCACAAGCCCGGGAGCGAATCGGCGAGTTGCACGTATTCAACGGCCTGGGGAGGGAGCGAACCATCAAGGTAGTTGCCGGCGACGTTTGCGCCGTGGTTGGTTTAAAGCAGGTGGATATTGGTAATACAATAGCCTGTGCAATGCGTCCGGAGCCGCTGCCCCTGCTTCGCGTGGACGAACCGACGCTGAATATGACGTTCCACGTGAACAACTCTCCTGTGGCCGGCAAATCCGGCAAGTACGTAACCAGCAGACATATTCGTGACCGGCTGGAAAAGGAGATGCAAAGCAATGTGGCTTTGAAAGTAGAGCCCGGACACACGCCGGAGGAATTCCTGGTGTCAGGACGTGGCATGCTCCATCTTTCCGTGTTGATCGAAACCATGCGCCGCGAAGGATTTGAAATGTCGGTAGGAAAACCCAAGGTGATCTATCGCGAACTTGACGGCAAAAAGACCGAGCCGATCGAGCAGTGTGTTATCGATGTGCCTTCGCTTCATGTCGGTCCGGTGATGGAACTGATGGGGGCCCGTCGGGGTATTTGCAAGACGATGGAAACGCGTGGGGATAGTTCTCTATTGGAATTCACAATCCCCGCACGCGGGCTGATTGGCCTGCGTAACCGTATGCTGACCGCGACCAACGGGACAGCGATCATGCATCACAACTTCTATGAATACGAGTTTTTCCGCGGCGACATACCGGGAAGATCCTGCGGCGTGTTAATCGCCAACGAGCCGGGGCAGGTGACCGCGTACGCCATTGACGGGTTGGCCGATAGGGGGGATTTCTTCGTGGCGCCCGGCGACCAGGTTTACGAGGGGCAGATTGTTGGGGAACACTGCCGGGATAACGACCTGGAAGTAAACATCTGCCGGGCGAAGAAGATGACTAACATTCGCGCCGCGGCCGCGGATAAAACCGTGGTTCTCAAGCCGCCGCGAGAGTTGACTCTGGAGGTCGCCCTGGAATTCATTGCCGAAGACGAATGGATAGAGGTGGCTCCCGATGCAATTCGTCTTAGAAAACGAATATTGAAACAACAGGACCGCCGCCGGGCGACCCGAGCCGAAAGCGGCAAGGTAAAGCGGTAGGGGGATTCGTCTGCCGATTGCTTTTTTCAAGTTACAATTGAGTATTCATCAATTCGCAAAAAACATTTCAGCCATGTCGGCGTTGTTATGCGCATGGAACTCCGAGAGGGGTAAAACAAAACGCGGTCTGAATTACGTAGGGGAGTAAATCAGACCACGTTCGATGGTGTCGCCATTTGCCGGGCGACGTGTGCGTGTAGTTGAGGGTTAAAGAGGTTAGGAGGCCTCTGATTTGTTGGTCACGTAACCCTCTATTCTTAATTGTCATGACTTTCGAAAACCTACACATTTTTAGTAACTTTTTATAAGAAAATCAGTAAACCAGGAAATGCTCACACCTTCGATTCATTATGGAAACAAAAAAAGACCTGCGCCCTTGAAAAAAGGCGCAGGTCATTAATCTTGATACGACCGGCGTTTACTGGTTGGAGCCGGTGTTGTTACCGTAAATTATGTAGAGGTTACCGTCATCCGGACGACGTCCGGTGTTCGGTTGGGTACCAGTGTCGTTGGGATCCTGCGGTAGTGACGAGTCCAGATAATCGGCACGCGGAATACCAAGACCAATGTCATCAAACCCGTCATTGTTGATATCACCCAGCAAGCCAACGTTTTCGATTGGCGCTTCATTGGGGCTGCCCGATACGAACGGCGACCAGAATACAATGCCCGGCAGGGCGCTTGTACCGACCTGATCGAGTGAGAAACTCAGATTCCCATTCAGATGAGTACCTCCGAAGATGAGGTACGCAACTCCCATACGTTCCCGATTGTTGTTATCCCGGAACCTTACTCCAGGTGCCGAAATCAGGAGGTCGCCATAACCGTCCCGGTTGAAGTCGCCGGCCGATGATATATCGGCTCCTGCCCGGTCGCCGGCGTTTGCTCCGTAGAACTTAATACCCTTGAGGTCGTTCGAACCGATCTGAGAGATGGTGCGGTCTCCATCCAGGGTTACTTTACCGAAGATTACTCCAACAAACCCGTTATCCACTGGGCAGCAATCGGAGTATCCCGCAGCTAAGCAGTCGAATACGGCTCGATCATCATCGTCGATATCCCGGTCGTTGTCGTAATCGTATGGTTTGCACGCGTCGTCATCGAAAACGTCATCGCCGTATGCGTTTTTGCAGGCGTTGAACATCGAAGTATCCAGATCCAGAATGTTACATTCGGCATTACTTAGACTCATGTTGTAATCAGTGTTGGGAGAACTGATAAATACGTCCGAGATTCCGTCACCGTTTACATCCATACCGTGCGTCTGGACCGTACCGATTTTATCGCCGGCTTTTTCACCCCGTATACGTAGAGCCGGAGGACGCTTATCCGGATCATCGAGATAACCCAACGGAACGTTTCCGATCGGTCGCCTGCCATAAACGATATACATCGCTCCCGTATCCGCGCCGATGTTGCTGTCATTTAACGGAGCACCACAGGCAATGTCCGGAACCCCATCCTGGTTGACATCTCCAGCGTACTCAGCGCCACCGAGGAAGTCTGTAACATCTTCGGCGTAGATCAACATGCGTGTCGCGGGAATACCGTTGCTCAATCTGGGGCCTGGGGGAGTCGAGCTACAACTTCCAGCATAATGTCCACCAGGGATAGTGTGGTCTCCACGTGAGTTGGTCCAGAGAGGGTTTGCTACATAATGCTCTCCCATGATAACCATAATACTGCCATCATACTGCGTGGAAGCTTCAATCGTCGTATCTGCGTTCAATGAAAGAGGATCAGGCTCAAGTAAGGAAAGGTATAATTCGTTCCGCGGTGCGGAAATCAGTATGTCAGGCTGATTATCGGTGTCGATACTGGGCATGGAAGCAATATGATATCCGAAATACCCTGTTCTGGGATCGGCTTCTCCTATTTTCCCTCCGTTAATATACTCCCAGAAACCGGCCTGGATGCGAATTCCTTTAGTTAATTCCGTTGAGGGGTCCACGGCCGTATGTTGGATTGACGCGTCTATTTGATCTGCAAACTCGTCGTTATCCGTAGAAATTTCGTCTGGTAGAAGAGAGTCGGGACCTAGTACGCCACCGACTTCTCGTTGCCCGACAAGCTCTAATGGCATAGTAGTCGATTCCAATCTCGGATATTCTGCCGAGTAACCTTCTTCACGGTTTTCGCTATCGATTACGATTGCTACACCTAGCGCCTCAAGGATACCGTCATCGAGAAGGTTCGCAGGAACAACTGGAGTGGCCAGATTGTTGGGCATGAAGTCGGGGTAACAATAGTAAGCCGGTGCCGCGGTATTATCGGCAATAGTGAAGTCAAGATATAGTACCGGTCTTGTATCTTCTGTTGCAGCTTCGGAACTATCAAATGCTCCGCTGGAGCCGTCCTCAATGCCCGTGATCAGTATCGCCGGGATAAGCGTTTCCAACTCGCCGTTCCACCACTGGGTGAAGATGTCGGTTATGTCAATCGAGGTACCCGTTACGTCCAGTTCGCTGTTTTCGTAGTGGACATCTACTGTCGGACCTGACGTGCCAAAGTCATCGTAGACAACAGTGTCCGCGAAATCGAACAGCATTTTATATGCCGTAAACGCACCGCTCACATTACCAAGTGTAAGTCTCGCCTCGTTAATAGTGACATCTGGGTCTCCGGGGAGGGCCGTGAAATTATCGCCGTAGAAGAGTGGGAATAGCAATTCGTAATCGAATGTGATCAGTGCTGCTTTAGCGACTACTTCGTTTACCGCATCGTATTCGAATTCAAGCGACTCAGCGCCTCCTCTGTCGGTGGCTGATCCTTGTTCCACGTATGTATCTATGAAACCCCGAAAATCGTCGTTTAAGGAGTCATCAATTAAACCAGATACCCTTCTTGTTGCGTATTCTTGACGTGCAGTAATCACTACTCTAACGCCTGGAGGATCGTCTCCCGGGTCGTCATCCCGACCTTGGAAAATTCCATCAACCATCGGCATGCCAACGAGTATTTCCGGACGACCATCGCCGGTAAGGTCTTCAATTGCTGCGACACTCTTGATTCCCAGTGGTTTCGCCAGGGGATCGGCGTGTAGCGGCGACAAACGGTTCGGCGAGCCTTCTATGATCAGACCAGGAATACTCGAGCTGACGCTGTTGACATTCATCGCTCCACCAAAGCGAGTCTGATCCAGACCGTAAATTAAATACGCTTCGCCGATATTGCCGAAGTTCTTGGGATTTCCGTATTGAGCGACCAGCACAAAATCGTCGATTCCATCGTCATCAAAATCGCCGAGGCTGGTCATGTCCGTACCCAAAAATGAACCGGGGTTGAATCCCTGGAACCTTGCACCTGCCAGATCCGTTCCAACCAGTGCCAGGTCTACGATTCCTTCCGCTGATCTGAGAATGTGGATAGTGCCGTCAGCATATGCGTGTACCGGCTTGTTGCCTGCGTCCACGATCGTTGCCCGGACGTAATAAGGCAGACCTCCCTCACGGGCAGGAATGGAGGCTAAGTCCACGCTGATATTGAAATCCTGGTGCAAATATTCGTTTTCCGCGATTTCAACTTCGCGAAGTAGAATGATTTTCTTCTTATCGGGTAAAAGCGGATCGTCGTTTTCCGGGTTATCATCAAGATCCAGCAGGATATACAATGTAGTGGAATCGTCTTTGTCATAGGGGACATTTTCATCTTCGCCTTCTGCTGACGGTTGTACCCTGATTTCTAAGGTGTCGTCCTGGGCTAGCCCCTGGTTGAAGGCGGGAGTCATAACCGCCACCACGGGAGGCGTGTTAAGCGGATTCGTGCCGGGTTCCCCAACCGTAAGAACGACTCGCACGCTCGTGGAACCTTCGGTCATCGCGTAGCTTGTTACGCTGGCATTGACTCCGTCGGTTATCTCGCCCCTTATATAATACGAACCAAGCGGAATCAGCGATGTTCCCACGGTGAATTGGTCCGCGGCCACGCTGTCGTTTTCCTCAATATTCGATACCAAAAGAATCTCGGCACCGGAAGCAATATTGATCAACGTGAAGGATATCTTGGCCGCCGAGTCCTGATCCCGGTCGGACCATCGGATAACGAATTTTTCCCCTTGAGTAATAGCTTTGGAGGCCACCGGATCGACTATCTCCAGGGTAGGGGATTCGTTTCCGTAGACTATCGGGCCAAGCACCATCGACGGCGTACCGGTGGCACAACCCAGCACTAACGTCAGCGCTGGTAGCACTGCACTCAAAAGGACAATGCGGCAGGAAGATCGACTCATTGGGTTTACTCCTTCAGGTTCCCGTTTAGCCTGTCACAGGCCTGTTATCCGTCGGGGTACGACAGCTTTTTGAAAAGACAAACAATGTATTGTTAACAATCGCCACCGGCTCTCGGCAGCACGTGGATATTAACTTCATCCACATTCAGACAGCCACAATCACTGTTGTGGCTTTGTTCGTGATCCGAATACGGAGATGGGTGTAACTCTCCCCGTTCGCGCACCCGGGCTTGCCACCGGCGAGATGTTCCTAAGTACATGCCCCAGCGGCGGTTTCCGCGTAATAATAAGGCCATTTGAAGTGTCTCGTCAAGGCAACGCCCCTATACCTTGGCATGCTAAAACTTACCCTATTTGGGTTGTGTTCCGGGCGATTGCGTGGTTCAATGACCCCATGCCAGAAGAAACAACCGAGCTGAATGCAATTGCCACTTTAAACGGTTCCGATGATGCTCTATTGGAATCCGGACTACCGCCTCGAAGCACCGTGGCTCTGCTGGGTTTCATTCTTGCTCTCGTTTTCCTGGTTCCGTGGGTGTGGTGGCTCTTTCTCAACTGCGGCGGAACCGATTATATCGAAAAAGGTGGGCAGGCAGGCATGGCGGGCGGTGTGTTGGCCGCTCTGCTCGGAATAATCGGCATCTTTCGAACAAAACGCCGGATTCGCCGAGGAAGGGGATTAGCTATCGCTGCTATTCCTATTGGTGTGGTGGGCGCCTTTTTCCAGATAACGGTTGCGTTGGGAGTTGATTTTGTTCTGGGCAATATCGATTTCGGCAACGATGCCGTCACTATCTTGAAAACTCCTCAAGCAGAGATAACCGAACGGGCTCAGGAGTGGTACAGCCAGCGCACATCGAAATCGTTCCAGACCGAAGTTTCCGTTGAGAAATTCGAATCCTGGCTCAGTTCGATTATTGAAGAACGCGGTCAGATGCAGAGCTTCAAGATTAACCCGAGGGGAGCTGTAGGCATTAAAGGCACAAGAGGGGCGGTCCCAATAGCATTTCAAGGAAAATTCGTCAGTGGTTCAACCTCCGTCGTGTTGTTGATTACTATGGATGGCACGGACCGCAAGGTGAATGATATCCTTGTCGGAGGGGCTTCTCCCAGGAATTACGCTAAGTAACTTGGCATGAAAGATGGTTGATAAACGTTGCCACAGGGGCAGGCATCCGGAAGATGGCCAGCTGTTCGCATCGTCTCAATTGGAATCTCTGAGAAAAGCTGTTTCTGACCTCTCCTGGTTGTTTTCTCGCGATTACGCTTTGGTTAGCGCATTGAAGCTGGTTGGAGATCGATATCTCCTGACCGCTCGACAGCGGATGGCCGTTCGGCGATCGGCTTGTTCTGATGACGCCCAGGTGAATCGTCGGAAAAAAATGGTTGAGCCTGGTTCCTGTGAAAGTATCCCTCTGGGAATCGACGGGTACAACCTTCTGATCACCATTGAAAGCGCCATTTCCGGAGGGCTTGTTCTCGTAGGGCGAGATGACTGCTATCGCGATCTGGCCAGCATTCACAGTACGTATCGCCGGGTAGATGAAACTATCCCCGCGTTAACCGCGATTATGGACTACGTGAACCGCTTGTCCGTGGAACGTGTAGACTGGTTTCTGGATCAGCCGGTTTCCAATAGTGGCCGGTTAAAGGCGTTAATGGCCGACCTCCTTGATAAACGCCGCGAAAACGGCTCGCCGGATCCTCGGTGGAATATCGAGCTGGTTCATGAACCCGACAATGTGTTGGCCGATTACAACGGTGTTGTCTGCAGCGCAGATTCCGTGGTGATTGATCGCTGCCAAACCTGGATCAATATGGCCGCGGACATCGTGGAGACTTCGATTCCTGATAGTTGGATTATCGATTTAAGGAGCGGAGCATAAGCGACTATGCAAACCGGCTTCTAAGTACAAGTGATCCTTCGTAGGGCGTTCCGCAGCATATTTTATCTATTCCTGTACCGACATTGTTCAGCACTTCCAGCGGAGAAAGGTCCCGTTTTTCTGGTTCCACAATCACACCCAATACGCGAACTAAAGGCTCCAATGTCTCGAACCAATCCTGCCAACAGGCCTGATCGCTGCTCCGCATAGTGTTTATGTCCACGCCGGCCGCGTGCGAATTGATCGTGGCGATTAATTCCCGCAGCTCCGGTGGGGAGGTTAGAAAGCCTGCGCTAGACGCTTTCAGGCAAACATATACGCCGAGATGTTCCGCACGCCTGATTATCTGCTTCATCGCCTGGGCGGTGTGATTGAGACCGTCCTGGTAATTAACACGGTTATCGAATCCCGCGGCCACAACCGCTGGAGCTATAGAAACGCGGTCAGCGCCCAGTTCAGTAGCTAGCTCCATGATGTCTATTATTCTCTCGCATGCGGCTTTACATTTCGCGTGGTCCGGATCAGCCAAATGGGACTCCACAAAGTACTCGATAGATAACGCGTTGCAGGACAGGTTGTTATCAGCAATTCTGGGAACTACGTGTGTTGAATATGCCTGTGAGTTTTTCATCTCTAACAGGTCAGTTTCCGAACCGGCTATTTCCAACTTGGTGCAATTACAATCGCGGGCTACCGCCAGCATCGTAGCTGCATGGCGTGCCGGAGCGTCGAGTCTGATCTGGGTCAATAAATCGTATGGCATGACAACGATTCCCTGGTTACTTGTTTTCAAGCTATCGTTTGCTGGTGAATCTCTCGGTAACTATACTCTTTTTATTATGCGCCGGAATAGTAATCGCGGGGAGGGGTGATCAGGCTAAACTTTTAATCCGGATTCTCACGTTAGGTCAGGTTTGTATGAGTAAGATCAAAGTTCTATCCGATTTGCTGGTAAACAAGATAGCCGCGGGCGAGGTGATCGAGCGGCCTGCCAGTGTCGTCAAGGAACTCGTGGAGAATTCCATCGACGCGGGAGCGTCTCATATCTCTGTAGCCATTGAAGACGGCGGAAAGCAGTTGATCCGCGTGTCGGACGACGGGGTGGGAATGGACGAGGAGAGTCTTCGTCTTGCGGTTATGCCTCATGCGACCAGTAAGATTTCCACGGAAGACGATTTGTTCAATATCGGTACATTGGGATTTCGCGGAGAGGCCTTGCCCAGTATAGGGTCCGTGTCCCAGATGCGCATAGTGTCTCGTCCCAAGGATCAGATAGAAGGTTCGGAAATAATAGTGGCAGCAGAGAAGATTGAGTCATCTTCCGCCGCCGGTTGTCGTGCGGGTACGACTATCGAGGTACGCGATCTGTTCTTTAATGTTCCCGCCCGCAGGAAATTTCTCAAGTCCAATGCGACTGAGGTGGGGCATATCAACGAGCAGATATCCCGGCTTGCCCTTGCCCATCGCCAGGTGGGGTTTGACCTTACCAACAACGGGCGGAATTCAATGAAGCTGCCCGGTGGCGGCGGGATAAGGGAACGCCTTTCCGCTCTCTTTGGTGCGGAGTTGGCCGGTGAGCTTATTGCTATCGAACGGGCTGAACGAGGATTGCATATCGAAGGTTATGTTGCACCGCCATCAAAATCGCGATCAACGGCGGCCGGGCAATACGTATTGCTCAACGGACGCTTCATTCGCGATAAATTCGTCCAGCACGCGGTGCGTGAAGCTTATCGGGGGCTGATGGAACACAGCCGGCATCCGATAGTTTTCCTCTTCCTGACAGTTGAACCATCCATGGTGGATGTGAATGTTCATCCCACAAAAACCGAGGTTCGCTGGCAGGATTCCAACCTGGTTCATTCTCAGGTACTCGCGGCTTTGCGCGACAAGTTTCTCACTTCCGATCTGGCTCCCGCGGTGAATACTCCCGGCTTGGGAGAACCAGGACCACGATCCCATCCGGAGCCGGCCGACGCGGAGGAATTTCGCCGTGGAGCGGCCGCATTCTTCAAAAGCCTGCCTCCTACTGAACGCAGTTTCGGTGAAGGATTCAGTTCTTTGCGTCCGGGCGGTGGAGGGGGCGGTGGGAGTATTCCTGGTTTTGCTCGTGAATCAAGATCTCCGGATGAGATTCGGCCTGCGGTTTGGAAAACCCTGTACGGCTCGGATGCAGGTTCCAGTCAGTCATCCTGTGTGCCTTCAGATACTCCGCCGGAAGATGATAAGACACGCTGGAAAGCGATTCAAATCCACAATACCTACCTGGTGGCCGAGACCGAGGAGGGGATGGTCATTATCGACCAGCACGCTCTGCACGAACGGATCATGTATGAAAAGCTTAAAAAGCAATTTGTTTCCGGTCCGCTGGAGTCACAGAGATTGCTTCTTCCCGAAACCATGAACGCCACCGGACGCGAGATGGCTTTATTGCAGGAAAACGAGGAACTCCTCGGCAAGTTAGGAATCGAAGCCGAACCTTTTGGCCAGGATTCAATTGCTGTTCACGCGTTTCCCTCTTTGCTGAAAGACGCGGATGCCGTTTCGTTTCTTCGTGACCTGCTGGACCAGTTGGGAGAAAAGGGAAAGCAGTGGAGTGCGGAAGAAGCGATTCACGAAATTCTGGATATGATGAGCTGCAAAGCGGCGGTTAAAGCCGGTGACCCGCTAACGGCGGAGGAAATCGACGCCCTGATCAGCCAGAAAGCTTTTGTGGATAAATCAAGCAATTGCCCTCACGGCAGACCCACAACTCTGCGCTTCCGCATTAGTGATCTGGAAAAACAGTTCAAGCGAACGTAATAGCCTGTGTAGGAAATCCCGACTTTGGCGGCATATCCACGAGAGTGCGTTCGTGTACCGATAGCCTCCGCTTTTTGAGGGTGGGAATCCTTGTAGGGTAAGGTTGCTCCGAGCAAAAGTTGACCAATACTGGACGCCGTATTGGAATACCCCATTAGTATATCTTCCAAAGGAGGACCAAAACCGGTCCCAAGATAGGCCATAGGAAAACACATAGGGTGGAAAATGGTGAAACCGAGCCCGTCCGCCTAGGGCGGATGGGCGGCATAAGTTAGCCGCTGGTGGAGTCCGGCAAAGCCGGGCGCAACCGGCGGTTCAGGAGAATGACTCTCCTAAAAAGCCCGCCTGTCTCTGGCCCGCTAACGGCGGGCCAGAGACAGGCGGCCGATATAGGCCCGCATATACTCGCATTACGGAAATAATAATGACTCGACGTACAAACTTGCCAAATCCGAAACATTTCCCTTGGAAAAAGAGAACTTATGAGCTTTACACTGCTGCCGAAAACAGACCAGCCAGACTATAACGTGCAAGGTCTCCGTCAGATGCTTTCCGCCGAAGCGGAAGCATCGTTACCGGAGACCGTTGACCAGGCACGTTCGTTTAATTAGGTGATGCTAGGCGAGCGAATTTATATTTAGCAATCCCAGCAGTCTTCCGGGAATGCCGCTTCTTTTTCCATTTCGCGTACAATCCACCGGGTTTGTTTTTTCAGTGTGTCCACGTCGTTTATGTCGCCGGAATACCGCAATCTCCCGTCGCGATCGATAACGAAATACCGTCCCTCGGGATTATTGCCGAATTGCTTGCTGACTTGTTCGTCCGCATCGGTAAGTATGACGGAGCTTACACCTCGCTCGTTAGCATAGGTTAATGGAGAGGCCGTCACCGCATCGCTGCCGCTGTCGTTGCCTTTGATTGCGAAAATCGAGATGTGCGAATGGCGTTTCTGGGTGTTTTTCGCCATTTCTACGATACTCTGGCATCGGCTGGAGTCCTCGTTTTCGGGAAAGAGAACAAGAGTTACATCCGCTCGTTCGTGGTTGAAGTTTTTCGGACTGCCGTCAGCTGACTGGTAGTTGAAATTGACCCGCTGGGAGTTGGCAAATCCCTGGTGGATACCGGTAAGAGACTGCTGATTGGTTGAGCAACCGGTCAGTATCGTTGCCGCCGTGATTGTGAGAACTGCGATTAGTTTAGAGTACATTTTCTTTTCCTTTCTGTGTGAACTACTTTCTTTCGAATAGTTTGCCCACTCCGGTTTCTCCGCTTTTCGGGATACCGTGAGCCGACTGACTTACTGCTGGATGTAATAGCAAATGCTGTGCCAGAAAGGTTCGCTCAATGGCTTGGAGAGCTTAACTCGTTATATGGCAGGTGGTTGTGTTGAAGGAGTGGCTTGCTGAAAACTCGTTCATCTCGATCAAAGACTGTACATTAGTGTTCACTAGGTGAGCGGTAGTGTTCATTGTTCAAAGGGCGAAACAAGGTTGAATTCATTGATCCGCTTGTAAAGTGTTGTTCGGCTGATTCCTAATTGACGGGCGGCTTTGGCAATATTCCAACCTGCCGTGCGCAATGCGCTGTCCGTTTGAATCCGCAGGTTTTTTGTGCTGAATCCCGTGGAAGGCATGTGCGATACCGGTTCCGAACTCCCTTTTGACGGTTGTCCCGATACGATTTCCGCTGGCAGGTGGCCCGGCCTTATCTCGCCTCTGCGGCATTTTACGAAAGCATATTCGATTGCGTTTTCCAGTTCGCGAACGTTACCGGGCCAGTCGTAATCGACCATGCATTCCAGGCTGTCGAGGTCAAGGCTGTCCACCGGCCGGCCGGTTTCCTGTCGAAAACGGTCAATGAAATACTGGGCTAACATGGGAATGTCGTCCCGTCGTTCGCGAAGCGCGGGAATACGGATTGGGACAACCCGTAACCGATAATATAAATCCTGGCGGAATCTGCCCTGGTTGACCAGCTCTGCCAGGGAGCGATGAGTGGCCGCTACAACGCGAACGTCTACCTGGACAGTTTTATCACTGCCCACACGTTCTATGGTCCTTTCCTGAAGAACTCGCAATAATTTAACCTGAATCAGCGGTGAGATGTCACCGATTTCGTCCAGAAAAATCGTTCCGCCGTCAGCAGCTTCGAATCGGCCGCGTTTATCCCTTGTAGCGCCGGTAAAAGCGCCGCGCACGTGTCCGAAAAGCTCGCTCTCCAGCAATCCTTCGGCCAACGCGGAACAATTGACCGCCACGAACGGTTTCCGGTTCCGCGTTACGTGATTGTAATGTACCGCCCGGGCGACAAGCTCTTTACCTGTTCCGGTTTCTCCCTCAATTAAAACCGTGGCGTTGGAGTCGGATACCTCCTCGATAAGATCAAAGATTTCCCGCATCTGTTTGCTTTTGCCGATAATATTATGCAGGGAGTAGCGTTTCTCCAGATCCTGCCGTAAGGAGGTAAGCTCGGTTACATCGCGAACTGTAATGACGGCTCCGGAATCCTCGCCTTCTGTGTTGTGTAAAACCGTACCGGATAACATTAATACCCTTCGCTGTCCGGCAGAATCAACCACCTGCGTTTCGTAATCTTTGACCTTTTTTCTGTCACGTATGGAGTTCAGCAGGGCGGAGTTGGGTCCGCATAGTTTTTTCCCCAGAACGCAGGTGCAGCCTTTCAAAAGGGCTTTCTTCCGGTTTACTCCAAGCATTTTGCAGGCGGCTCGGTTTATCCCGATAATCCGCCCCGAATCATCCAGTGTCAGGATCCCATCGGGGAGACTGTCCAGGATGTCCTGTAACTGCTGTGCTGCCTGTTGGCTGCTTTCCTGTGTTTCCATCATATGTGTTCACCTTGTGCGCGTTCAACCTGCTGGACAATAGTGTTCAGTGTACAGCATGTTCGCGGTTGGCGAAACAGTAAAAGAATGCGATGTAACTTATTGACGGGAAATAGTTTATGGATTTCATTCGTTTGCCCGAGTTCATGGCACGCGGTTTGCTCTACGTATTAGCGGTGTTCAGGCAGTGTGCCTGATCGGTTGATTACAGCTAACTAAGGTTCATTAGTGATGAGAAAGTTACCGGCTTCCAGAGCAACGGTCACCGCGGCTCTTATCGCATCGGCTCTGTTCGCGTTGGGGCTAACCCAATCGAGTGAAACGTGCAACTTGTCTCATGCTCAAAGGAGTAAAAATATGTCAGTTACCAATTCGCAGGTGTATCAGTTAAACGAATCAAGTTTCGATTCATCGGTAAGCAGCGGGCTTGTTCTTGTGGATTTCTGGGCGCCATGGTGTGGCCCGTGCCAGGCAATGGGGCCTATCCTCGGCGAGTTCTCCGCGAATGTAGACGGTACGGTAACGGTGGCCAAGGTGAACGTCGATGAAAACCCGAATCTGGCTGCCAGGTTCCGCGTGCAGTCCATTCCCCTGATAGTACTCCTGAAGGACGGCCAGGAAGTGGAACGCCAAATCGGCGTCCAATCTGTAAGCGAATTGAAAAAACTGATTGAACGGCATGGTTGAAGCGGGAAAAAGTTTTTCTATCTAAGGTGCGATTCGCGAGTTTTTGTATTCATCGATTGCTTTTTGCAGGAACGGGTGTTCAAAGGAAGAGTTTTCCAGAACATTGGTTTGCCCGGATAGGAATATGTAGTGCTCAGCCTTTTTCAAAAGTTTCTCTTTTGCTGAGCCCGCGAGCCTCTGAGTTCGGATTAGATGTTCAACGCAGGTGGAAAGGGATCGGAGAAGATCGCGAATCGCACCTTCGCACTTGATAGCTGCTTTGATGCACGTTTCTTTGAGTTTAGTTCTCGTTATCTTCGGGGCTATATCGGCTGGCGATGAATCATCGACCATGGTAATAGTGTTTTCGAGGCCCCCCAGGATTCTATTGAATTTCAGAAGCAGTTGGCTGGTTCGCTGGAAGGCGTTAGGGTTTGATGGTTTCGGGATATCGCGTTTAAGCGATTTCACCAATAGCCGGTCGATTAGCTTTATGCGCCTCATGATTACATTCCATCGCAAAGGTTCCGGTATGGCTCTTAGCGTTGCCCAGCCGGTTCCGTCGCAAAAATCGCAACGCGCATAACCGAAACCGATGCATGCTTCACAGACCGCGTTGCCGGCGATCATTCCCTGCCCTTCGCATCGTTCGCAAGGTTCGAGGCCTTTTTTGCAGAAAAAGCACGGTAATTGTGCTAGGCTATCAATCAGTTGGGCAGTGTGTTTCTTGCCGATTGATTTTTGGAGCACGTCCGGTAATTTGGAGTTTGTGGGAAAAACATTCTGGGCGTAGCTATTAGTAAATACACGTACCGCCTTTGCTTTATGTCCAGCGTCCAGTTCTTTTGATATCGATTTCAATATCTTGATTGACTGATCGTTGGGGCGCATGTTATCCAGACTTTCCGCGACGATGTATTCTGTGGCCGCTTTTAAGGTTATTGTAAAACTCGCTTATTCCTCCCCGATTTTGTGTAAAGCTATTTTTGCAGTATCTCGACTTTATGGGCGGGGGCCTTGGTGATTATTCTGTCAAATCATCCTCCTCGTTGGCGATCGATCAGGCGTGGATCTGTTCCAGCTTGCCCAAAGCCTGTTCGACTGAATCCATGACATCCTCTACTGGCTTTTCGGTCTGGAGCTCGAAAATTTCTATGTCCTGTCGTAGTACGCCCCACTGTGTTCGCAAAGTGGTGATCGAGCGTTGAAGTTCGGGCGAAGAATGTGTCTGCAGGTTTTCGATTCCCTTCATTAATCTTGTAAATCGGTTCGGTATTTCTTCCAGCTTCGGGTGGCGGGTACTCATGGCATCTTCTCCTGTGATTCGGGACTGTTTTTCCTTGCAGCGGTGTCAGACTTATCCTGTTTCTAGTTTATAATATATTGAGTCGAAAGGAATATGTCGCATCTGCAGGAGAGACTGTTTGTTGTGAAACGACGTAAGTGTATGAATATAAAAGAGTTAAGAGTTATTAACCTGTATGTAACAGGTGGATTAATAAATTTGACACGAAGTAAATTGTTAGTAGGATCGGATCAGGCAATCGAGTTACGTGATTAGCTGTCATGTGTCTTGGTGCTGAGTGGCCGATTGAAAACTTCCAGTAACGAAAGGAGTGACAAGGTGCTTAATTTCACCGATAGTGCTACTGCTCATCTCTTTGAAATGAAAAAGGATGCACCCGCAGGGCAGACATTAAGGCTTTACAAGGATGGGGATAGGCTAGGTCTGAAATGGGATATAGAAAAAAACGAAGATCGGGTTGTGTCTCACGAAGCAACTACCGTACTCGTCTATGAGCCAAAGCTTGGAGAATTACTCAGTGATAAATCGATAGACGTGAAGCACACCGATAAGGGCGCGGTATTGGCCTTGGCGTGATGGCTGACGTGATCCTCCAGGTGTAATCGCTCAAACGCGTGGAACTCGGGCTTGTTTATTGGCTTCGCAGTACAGTGTAATGCTTTGATTAAAGTTGGAGGCAATCGTTAAATACAGTCACTGCTGTAACCGTTCGATTCCGTAAATGAATCGGGCGGTATCCGCTAGGCCGTGTATCATGTCCGAAAAAGCAGTCATCGTTTTTTTTGCTGGCATTACTGGTCCGGAGGATCAGCTCATAGCCGATCGAGTTACCCGCGACGTGGGATTACACTCAGTACTGCAAATGCAATGCATGATATACCGACGCCTGTTACCGATGCGTCGATTTTCTCTATATAATTGCTTATCGATCTACCTAATGGTTGCCAGTTGTGTTCGCTTGAAGCATAGACTAAACCCCGATATATCAGCGTACTGATCAATGCCGCCAGCATAGTGATAAATATACGCGTATTCAGCCACCTTGAACGGTGCCTGGTGAGAACTCCCACGCAAACCGGGAGTATTATTGCCGGCGCCCAAAGGTGGTAAGTGAGAAGCAGTAAGCCGATTATGTCTGACCATAAGACGGCGACAGTTATTGCCCCACAGCCCAGTGCCGCAGTGCATATACGGGCCAGGAGCAGCATCTTACCGTCGCCTTTGTCCTGCCAGCCAAGTTGGTGTTCAAACAAATCCTTGACGAATATGGCGGTTGAGGAATTCAAAGCTGAATCGGCTGAGGACATGACCGCCATCAACAGCGCTCCTATTATTATTCCCCCGATAATCGGGCTGTTCAGTTGTTTTACCACCATTGGTAGAGCCTGTTGTGGATCGATATCCGGAAAATGCATGCGGGCGTACAAAGCTATGAAAAATAGAATAGCAGGAAATACCAGGGCCAAAAAGAAACCCACGCCCGCGATACCCAATCTTGTCTCCTTAATGTTTTTACCAACGCAATAACGCGTGGCGTAACCGGGGGCAAACGTCTCCCCGAACAGGAACGCTAGGAATGTTGTTATCAGAAACAGCCAGCCTTTGCCTCCCTCTATGCTTAGAAAGTCCTTGGGAACAGTCTCCGTTACCTTGTCCCACGAACCGATCAGATCCGGCGCACAGAAAGCCAGGGTAATGATAAAACCCAGCAAAAGAACGATAAACTGGTAGATGTCCGTGTGAATAACCGCTAGTAGTCCGCCGGCAGTACTGTAAATAACCACCATTACTCCTCCGATGATGATTGCCCATTTCAGTATATTCTGAGCATTGGCAAAATCAGGGAGAATGGCAGCCAGTACGGTACCAAACGCCGCCATCTGGGCGGCCACTATGAATACGGAAAACAATAACGATAGAACCAGTACGAGAAAACGCGGGCCTTCACCAAAACGATGTCCGAAATATCCGGCTACCGTGTATAATTCCGCCCGGCGAAACTGCGGAGCAACTACCAGGCCCGAGAAGATGAAATGCAGATAGCCGCCAGTGGAAACAAGCAGCATCAATATTCCCCACTCATACGTTTTCCCAATCGCTCCAACCGAATAACCGCCACCGATTATCGTTGCTCCCATCGTGCAGAACAGGAAAAACCAGGGGACCTTCCTTCCGGCTACCAGGAAATCGTCAGTATCGTGTACTTTCTTCGCTTTAAGTACGCCCTTGACGAAAATGATGATCATGTAGGCCGCTACAATCGACCATAGTATCCACTGGTCCGGCATGAGAAAACTCCTGTATCTTTTCAACGAAAAAGCGGTGAGTAACCGTTTTGGGGGGAGGAGGGCGAAATCGGCCGCTTCCCGTTCGGTAATCCAGAGGCTGCCGAAATTCCGAACTAATCCACGATAGTTCTCGGGATTCTGTTGGGTAATCGAACCAGTACTTCGTAGTTCATGTTTCGACTCATGTCACTGAACGATCTCACTGTTATGCTGTTTTTACCTTGGTTGCCGATTAGAACGACTTCATCGCCCGCGCTGACCTCTCTAACATCTGTAACATTAACCAGCAGGAGGTTCATGTTGACATAACCCGCTACTGGAGCTCGCTTGCCTCTCACCAGCACATGACCGTTATTGCTTAAATCTCTCGCAAATCCGTCGGCGTAACCGACAGGTATGGATGCGATTTTCGCCGGCCGGGTGGTCAAGTACTTTGTTCCGTAACCAATGAACTCCCCGGCGGCAACGGTTTTAATAGTCATTATTTTACTGGTCCAGCGAAGAATTCTGCGAAGAGGGTCCCTGGGACGCGACAGGAGAGACCGTGACTGGTCAACCAGGTAACGCATTCGGGTTTCCGTGCTGGGCCAGAACCCATAAAGTGAAATACCTATGCGTACCATATCCATTATTGTTTCAGGGTAATTCAAAGCAGCAGCCGAGCACGCGGTGTGTCGCAGTGGAGTTGGGAATTTGGCTGATTTCAGACGCATGCAAAATTCGTTAAATGCCAATAGTTGCTGTTGTATCCTGACGTAATTGCTTACACTTTCAGCTCCGGCAAAGTGCGTGCATACACCTTCGAGTGAAACGGAACTGGAATTGTCGTTAATGAAGTTCATCGCGGTTTCTGCTTCTTCTTTGTCCAAGCCCAGGCGGTTCAGTCCTGTTTCCAGCTCCAGGTGAACTCTCGCCGGTTTCTTGATCTTTCCCGCTGCTTCGATGGCGGCTCCAAGTCGGGCCAGGTTAAAAACATGGAATTGAATGTTATTGTTGATAGCCCATTCAATTGCGTCCTTTTCCATATAGGACATGACCAGAATCTCGCTATTGCCTGCACTGCTGTCAAACACCCGAAGAGCTTCATCGGCGTTTGCCACGGCGAAATGATTTACTCCACAAGACTCCGCAAGTGGGACAAAAGACTCTATGCCGTGGCCATAGGCGTTCCCTTTAACCACGCAATAAATAACTGGTTTAGTGCCGATGATTTGCCTGACGAATCGGAGATTGGCTTTAAACGCCTTTTTGCTGAGCTCAATACGAGATGTGTGAAAGTCGTTCGAGATCACCTTGATAATCCTTTTTGTTTTTTCGCACACTCTGGAAGAAACAGTCTGTAGTGAAAAATCGCTTGCTTGTGTTAAGCTCGATTTACGCGTAGCACTGGTGGGCTGCGTTGTGGCGAATGCTTTGTATGAAGCGGGGAGCAATTGCCTTTACGAAAATCCATGATATAGAGTTATTATCAAGCACAGTTAAGCCCGTTAGTGAGAAACACGTTTAGTATTACGCAAATACCATCTTGTATTTGTATTACCCTGCTTCTGATGAAGGTTCTTCCGGTATTGCCGGAACCACCTGCAGTTGATCGCGGTTGAAAGTTTGCTCTGCGGTATCGGAAAGAGGCAATATCTCCTTTCGCGTGTATTTGCTGTTCATAAGCCGCAACAGTGCGGAGTAGTTAGCACGAAACATGATTGTATCGCCGATCCCCAGGCCTTCGGGATTGTCGTCCAGGTTCACAACCGTTACATCGCTGCTGGCCCCGGCGATCCTGTGATTGGGATTTACCGGGGTAATACCGGAAATATCCGTATCCAGGTGCCCGATGCTGATTATTGCCCGGTATCCACGTTGTCCCGGTGATATACTGTCATCGACTTCGTTGTCGAAGGTGGATGCTGTGGGGGTTACTTCCCCGAGAGGAACAAGCCCCTTCTCCTTGATTTCCGCTATCTCTGCACTGACGGTTATTACGTCTGATCGCAGTCCGGTCAGGATTCCGCCGTTGATCAGGTCTGTGCCTAAAAACAGCGCCTCTCCGATGCGAAAATGGTTTATGGCCCGCGGCAATGCTCCTTGTTGGAGTAAGGGCAATACCGCAGTGGATCCTGCGGAGATCATGGGCAGTTTGTGCTTGAATTTCAGTTCCAGCAGTTCCCGATACAGTGCCAATTGCGTAAACTGGTCAATCGTGGGGACTGAGCCTGAAAAGCAGCCCAGGTTGGCTCCGATACCCAGTACATTGATATTGGGTAATTCAAAAACCTGTTTGTAGAAGCGAACAAGGGAGCCAGGCAAAATGCCTTCCCGAAGATCTCCCAGTTCGATCATAATGACAATGCTATGAACTTTACCCTGTTCCCTGGCATGAGAATTCAGCTGGTGGATAACCTCCAGCTCGCTGTTCAAACTGACGTCAGTATAGCTGACCACCTCGTGTACGGAAGACGGTGTGGGGACCCTCAAGTACCAGGCTTCGAAATCCGAGGAAAGGCGTTCGATGGTATGAAGGTTTTGAAGTCGGGAATCTCCAATCGATTGCACGCCAAGTTCCTGCAGGGCGCGTAACGTTTCCACGTGTCCGCATAGTACCTTCGTGACAACTGTCCAGGAGGCTTCGTGCTGGCTCATCCAGCGGTTGATCACCGATAAGTTAGTCTGCAATGCATTGAGATTTATCGTGACCCGATTCACTTGGAATACCTCATGTCAGCATATTTATTCACAAAACCAACCCGTTCGTAAAGGCGTTTTGCCGGGTTCTCGTATTCCACATGCAGTTTGATGTCTGACTCGCACTCCCGAATTGTCCGTTCAAGCATTCGTTTGCCTAAACCCTTACCGCGACAACTTGGATTTACCGCTATGTACAAGAGCAGGTTTTCAGGGATATATCCCTTCATGCCCGTCTTTAACATTACTACCGCTCCGATTACCTGCTGGTCCTGGTGGGCAATAATGATCAAATTCGATATCGGGCTGTCGGCCGAAAGGGCATCGGTAATGCCTTGCTTCACTTGATCAAGCGGATCCTCAAACGGTTTGAGTGATTCGTAGAGAAATACGGCCAGTTCATCCGGATTGAGCCATGTCGGGAAATCTTCGTATGTTTTTATAAGATGCAGTTTTGTTTCCGACGCTTGAGGCGTTGTCACAATACTAATCCCCCTTCGGGTTGTGGTATTTCGAGGTTCTTTTGTATAGAAGTCGATCCATGCGAACGACCTGATCAAGGCGGGATTCGCTCGGATCATGCCATAGCGACCGGTAGCCTACCCTATCATCTTTCGTGTCAAATGCAAATATGTTATACTGAAGGGAAATCTGGCTGCCAGCTGGTACGTTTATAAATAATTGGTATGAAGAGAGTTATGTTTCATGGCGGGGGGCTGCTGTCTGGGTTGAGCTCTATATGCTTCGTTGATATACTTCCAGCGCGATAGAGTTGCCCGGTAGGGGGATCTAGGTGGATAATGGCTAATACACTCACAATCGAAGACGAAATCGTTGTCGCGTTACGCAGAATCATTCGCGGAGTAGATTTACATTCGCGCCGACTCGTACAGAAAGTCGGGCTTACTTGGCCGCAACTTGCTACACTGCGAGCGGCTCAAAGGTTGGGTGGCGCGTCGATTGCGTCACTGGCTCGGGCGGTAAACCTTGGGCAGCCTACCCTTACCGGCATCATTCAACGCCTGGAAAAAAGCGGGTATGTCTCCCGTGTCCGGGATAATCAGGATGGCCGCAGTGTGATAATCAATATTACCGATGCCGGGAAGGATATCCTGGACAAAGCCCCATCGCTGCTTCAGGATCGTTTCCATGCCGAACTTGCCAAGCTCAAAGATTGGGAGCGATTTCAGACCCTCGCGTCGTTGCAGCGAATCGCGGAAATGATGGAAGTCGAAACTCTGGACGCTTCTCCGATCCTGGTTTCTGGTCCGGTAATTCCCAATTCCGGCGACACGGAGCAGCCTTCTATGCCTGGAGAAATCGCCGCCGAGGTCGCCTTATTGCCTGAAAAGGAGAACATTGCCGAAATTAGTTCGCCAGAAGGATAACGAATGGGGCTGTTTTCGAATTGGGTAATTTACTAGTGACTTGCGAATTTGCCGCGCATCATTGACTGGTTCCTGGCCTTTATGAAAATCAGTTTTGCAGCCTGTTAATGCGCGAAAAATTATTGGGATTCGATGGGGATTTCTGAAAGTGGCGGTGAGGCATGAGTTTCTTTGAGGATAATACAATAGCAATCGAGGATCTTCGCAACAGCCGGAGAATCGATTTGCTCGCGTCCGCCGATGTTGTGATCGCCGTTGACGAAAACCAACATGAAGATGTCGTGTTCGGGCAGGATGACCTGGATACCGCAATCGCCGCCGGTGATGATGGACTACTGGTAGTCTTAAAAGTGGAGATTGATTCCGACCTTGACGATTTCGAATGGCTTGTTGCCGCTGTTGATCGCCTAAAGGACGAAGACTGTGTCGGGGAAGGTGATTTCGAGGATTGAGCGAGAAATTGACGATTTCATTTCTCTTTCAACATCCTGCCGCGCCGCGATATCTCAAAAACGCCATTTCTATGAACCGTTTTTTCTGAGTCTGAACTTGGTCCTTGGGGAATCGTTTACCAATACTGGATACGTTTACCTGGGATGTGGAGACAAAATCGGAGGGGAGGAACGCATACTTGATGTCGGAATCAGTTTTTGCTTGATCATATCATAAAGAAAGCACCGACTGCCATAAGAGCAAATTCGGTGCTTTCCGGAGGGGAAAGAAGCCTGGTACATCAGTATGATCGCGCCCCTCGTATGATATTTTATTGTTTGGCCGCACTGGCCGGTTGCGGGTGGTTACTGTTTTCTGCATCCCCGCACATTCCTTATCGTCAGATAGACCGCTACCCCGCAGCAAATTTATAGAAATATCCCATTAAAAATATTTTTTTGCGGTTTCTTTATCGGAATCACTGCGTTTAGCAGTGAGAGTATCCACAAGACTGACACATGCAGCATCCCTCGCTATAACGTAGGGGGGATTGGCATTCTGGGCAAAGAACCTTGAATAACTCCGCCTGCGAAGGCTTTTCAAAGGTTCTCATGCTTGATACCTGCGTTGCGGGCCTGGGCGATCCTACGGGGGCTCCGCCTGGCGCCACCGCCTTGTCCGTAGAAGAGCCGTTGCCCGATCGGCCATTGGTCTTCGGTGGAGTGGGGGCCATCCCTCGCTGAACTCGATCCATCTCGTTGCGATCAAAAGCGCCGAGCAGCAGACTCTTTAGTCCGAAGTGAGTTTTGGCTCGAGTGTACTTGGTCAGGGCGCGAGCCAGCCCGTCGCCAAGGCTCATGATCTTGCCCTCCTTGGTGCTCACCTGCAGGCTGGATCCGATTCCCTTCAACTGTTGAATGACATGTTTAAGTTTGCCGCCCGCGCGAAGCCAGAGGCTGATCATCCGACAAATGGCTTCCAGGTCGCTGTTGGCGACGTCACCACCTTTACCCAGTTGGGCAAACACTTCCAGTTCCTGACCCTTGGCCGGATCAACGGTGATCTGAATGTGCATATTGCCAAAGGGCGTCATCTGGCGGATGCGGATACTCGTGAGTATCTCCGGCAGGGTGGCCGGCTCGATGGGCATAGGGGCGGCTTGTTTAGCCTGCTCCGTTGCCTTTTCGGCCTCATTGGCTTTCTTCTCGTCCTTCTTCAAAGCCATCGGTTGCGATTTCCGACAGCCGTCACGATAGACCGTAACTCCCTTGCACTGGAGGTCGTAACTCATGCGGTAGATGGTTTCCACGTCCTCTATCGTTGCGGTTTGCGGGAAGTTAATGGTCTTGGAAATACTGGCATCGCAGTGCTTCTGGAAGCCTGCCTGCATTTTTACGTGCCACTCGGGTGAGATGTCGTGAGCGCAGACGAATACCTTCCTGATCTCTTCCGGTATTTCCTTAATGTGAGCGAGGGTGCCCTCCGTGGCGATGCGGTCGAGTAGCTCCGTGCTAGAAAGACCTCGCTCTACAGCTATTTTTTTGAATATCGGGTTGACTTCCGTCATGGGCTTTTTGCCTTCAGCGTGTCCCTTAAGGACGTTACGGAAAAACACTACGCTGAAAAGCGGCTCGATGCCGCATGAACAGTTGGCAATAATGCTTATGGTGCCCGTCGGGGCAACCGTAGTTGAACAGGCGTTGCGCATGGGGCGGTTGTACCTGGTTTCCCAGGTGCTGCCCTTCCAGTTTGGGAACGAGCCTCGCTGCTGGGCAAGCTCCTCGCTGCAGTTGTGGGCTTCCTCGTTAAGAAATTCCATGAACCGCTCGCCCCAGGCCACTCCTTTATCGCTGTTGTAAGCTACCCCGAGTTTAAAGAGTGCGTCGGCAAAGCCCATGATGCCTAAACCGATCTTGCGGTTGGCTTTACATATCTCGCCTATTTGCGGCAGGGGGTAGTTGTTGACGTCGATTACGTCGTCCAGGAAGCGGACTGATTCGTGGATCGTATTGCGAAGTTCATCCCAGTCCACGTCTGCCTGTGTTGTTCCTTCGTTGATCACGAACTTGGCCAGATTCACGCTGCCCAGGTTACACGCTTCGTAAGGAAGCAGGGGCTGCTCGCCGCAGGGGTTGGTGGCTTCCATGCGGCCCACCCTGGGCGTGGGGTTGGCGTTATTGATCCGGTCGGTAAATACCATGCCCGGCTCACCGGTTTCCCAGGCGTTTTTAACGATGATTTCCCACAAATCTCTTCGGGTATAGAATTTTTCGTTTTTCCCCGATTTAGCCACTGCTTCCTCGGTGGCGACCAGGTCGCGGATGCCATACTCCCAGATGTCCAGCCCACGCGGAATGTAATACGTCCGCTTGGTTCGCGGGTTGCGGACAACGTGCGGTGAATCCGGCGCTGCCCGGAAGGCGTTCATCCACTCATCCGGAATCTTGACCGAAATATTGTAGTTATTGAACTGGGCCAGATCCTGCTTGGCGTGGAGAAACTTTAAAATGTCCGGATGGTCGATGTACATCATGGCCATGTTGGCCCCACGGCGGAACGCGCCTTGCTGGATGGCGTTCGTCGCTTCACTGAACGCTCTCCAGAAGCTGATCGGTCCGCTGGTCGTACCGCCCGAACTGTGAATGAAATCGCCGGTGGGGCGGAGACCGTCGAAAGCGAAACCGGTTCCACCGCCCGCCTTCTGAATTAAGGCGGTCTGTTTGATGGAATCAAAGATTTCGTCAATGCTGTCACCTACAGGGAGCACAAAACAGGCGCTGAGCATGCCCATTTGTCTTCCGGCGTTCATGAGCGTCGGGCTATTGGGCATGAACTTGCCGCTGGCCATCAACTCAAAGAAACGTTCCTCCCACTCGCTGCGGTTATCGGGATCAGAGTCGTGCTGAAGCTCTGCCGCTGATACAGTGCATGCCACACGGCGGAAGAGATCAACAGGCGTCTCAGTACATTGCCCAGACTCATCTCTAATGAGATATCGCGCCTTGAGAACATTGATAGCGTTCTCCGACAATTCGGGTCGCGCAGTGCGCTCTTCGTTTACTACTTTACCCAATCTATCCGTAATTGCCTGGGACATCTCAACCCCACGCCGTCACCGGCGATGTAAACACACAAATACCACCTTGGATAAGCCCGATGCTTTCCAATTTAAACCAGCTTACGCCTCTTACCCTGATTTCTGTTAACGACCGCGACAACGAACCCCCGCCAGGCTACTCGCGTAACCGTTCTGGTATCCGTTTGCCCACCTGTTGACCCCCAACACTTATCGCGCCAAACACAGGCGCCTTGCAGCTTCCTGACCGGAGGTTCATCGGTCGTGAACCCCTACATGTTGGGGGCAAGATTAAACTTACTACAACATCATAGGCCCGTCAAATGAATTTTGCATTTAATCCTTAACTGGTATAACGGAAAGAGGTTACATGAAAAACGTCCGAAAATTCACATCCTGATACTTCTCAACGAGACTTGTCCGGACCTTCTCTGAACCGTCTTTCGGAAACGCTTGTAGTACCAGCGCCTTTGAACATTTACCGATATTCAATGGTCGTCTATTGACCTTGCTGAAACGCTGGAATGGAGGTCCAATAACGTCAGATCGGTGGCACTGCGAGTCTGGTCGCGACTGTCTCCTCGCGATTGAGCCTCGCTACAGTGAATTGTGTTGCGAAATGTTGCCGAGTGCGGAAATTCTACTAGACTGCGGTTAACCTGCGGTTTGTTAAGATATAATTAATCATCTTTGGGATATCAATTAATATGGTTTCTAGCAAACTTCCCCGTCGTTTTGTAAAAATCGATGAGGTTCTCGATGAATTGGGGCGCATAGAACCCTATTTTCAAAAGCTCATGGAAGCGGACCTCTCTACGCCTGAAGCATTGGAAAAATGGTTGCTTGACGGGAGTGAGTTGGCCGCGTGTGTCGGCGAAGTTCGTACCGACCGATACGTTAAAATGACGTGTCATACCGATGACACTGCTCTGCGCCAAAAATACCTTGAATTCGTAGAGAAAATCGATCCGCAATGTCAGCGATACTGGCAACAGCTTAACGTCAAGTATACCGAATCGGTCGCCAGGAATGAGCTTCCTCGGGACAGGTATTTCGTTCTCGACCGAAGTACTGAAGCATCGGTGGAATTGTTCAGGGAAGAGAATATTCCGCTGCAGGTGGAAGAAAAGAAACTCGCTCAGGAATACCAGCAGGCATGCGGCGAAATGATCGTCGAGTTTGAAGGCAGGGAGCAGACTCTCCAGCAGTTAAATGTCTATGCGGAACATCCTGATCGGGAGCTTCGCCGTCGCGCCTGGGAGGTCGGTGGTGAGCGACGTCTGAGGGATCATGAGAAACTGGATCGTATATTCGATTCACTGATCGAACTTCGTGGCCGGCAGGCGGAAAACGCCGGCTTGAAAGACTACCGGGATTATGCGTTTAAAGCCTACCAGAGGTTCGACTACACGCCGGAGGATTGCGAAAAGTTCCACGAGGCAATCGAAAACTCTGTCTTGCCCGCGGTCAGGGAACTGAATAACCGTCGTAAGGAAAAATTGGGTATTGACGAATTAAGGCCCTGGGATATCAGCGTCGACGAGGACGGGGCTAACGGCTTAAAACCATTTAATGAAGTTGGTGAACTGTGTGATAAGTGCGAGGAAATCTTCGGGAGAGTGGACCCCGATTTCAAACTACAGTTCGCCGATATGCGAAATAAAGGATGTCTGGATTTGGATAGTCGCAAGGGAAAAGCTCCCGGCGGATATCAGTCTACGTACGAAGAGGGGCGATATCCCTTCATCTTCATGAACGCGGTGGGCTTACATCGAGACGTGGCCACCCTCCTGCACGAAGGAGGGCACGCGTTCCATACTTACGCTACCGGAGACGAGGACTTACTCGCTTATCGGCACGCTCCGATCGAGTTTTCCGAAGTGGCCTCCATGACCATGGAACTGCTGGGACTCGAACATCTGGACGTGGTTTACGAAGGGCAGGAACTGAAAAGGGCTCGACGAAAACAACTTGAAGGTGTATTACGTATTTTCCCATGGGTAGCACTGATCGATTCTTTCCAGCATTGGATTTATACTAACCGGGGGCATAGCCGGGAAGATCGGGCTGCCGCCTGGCTGCGCCTGCACCGCCGGTTCAACTCCGGTTTGGATTACAGCGGTTACGAAAATATGGAGCGAAACCTTTGGCAGAAGCAATTGCATCTGTTTGAGGTCCCGTTTTATTACATCGAATACGCCATAGCCCAGTTGGGGGCGCTGCAGTTATGGGTCAATGTTCGCAGGGAAGGGAATCGGGCGGTGAGGAAATACCGACAGGCCCTCGCTCTCGGCGGGTCGCGCAGATTACCGGAACTGTTTGAAGCTGCCGGTGCCCGGTTCGATTTCAGCTATGGGACTATAGCTCCTCTTATTGAGACTGTTCAGGAAGAATTAGAAAAACTCAATGATTAGAAAAGTTTATTGACGTTCTTTGCCCGGTGGCTGTTCTCACCTGCCGCTGTTGGCTGGTCGATATGCTGGTATCGCGGCAGTCGGGCTGAGAGATGAAAAAACGTATAAGTCGGGAGTCTTGAGTTGCGCTTCGTATCCTCAAGTTTGATCAGAAAAGCTGTGTTGCCGGTTGTTCTCCTTTTCCTTTCAGCAGGTTGTGATAGCGATATCCCAGACGCCCATGGCGATTCCGTAGTTTCTCGCGTGCTGATTTCAGATACCGGGCTGCTTACTCCACCGATTATCGGTAACCAGCGCGTTTACACCAGGGACCATGCGTTCGAGTGCGGACTGGAAGGCGAGAATTGCAGCGATTTTCGGCTCTCCGTTACAACAACGCGTCCGCAGGAATTGAAGATACGCCTTGTCGACGAGGATCTTGGTGTTTCCACGCAATTGACCAGGGTAACCGGTACCGGTGTTGATGAGCAGGGCGTATCTGCAGCCGAACTGCCGGATGAAGTGACTATTGCCCTGGCTCGCGGAGAGGGAGTATTCTGGATTGTGGGGGGAGAAAACGCAGCTCTCGATTACGAGGTCGTGCTGGTCATACCGGATGACCTGTTTGGCCCCTTTAATCGACTGGACGCGTTTGTCAGCCAGACTTCTGATGGTTCGCCTCTACGCGGTGATAGTATCGATCTGGTTGACGGTTTCTTTTATATGGCCGCTCTGGGCGATTCGGCCATGTGGGGAAACGGGCTTCGCGAGCAGGACAAATTCTCCTACCTGGTGGCCCAGACGATTCAGCAGGAGACGGGGCTCAAAGTCATTCGCCGGGTTTCCGCGATATCGGGATCGAGTATCATTCCCGTGGAGGAGGATTACGTCTGCAGGGTAAAGTGTACGGGTGAGGTGCCCACTGTTCGGACCTCCATAACCTTGCAGGCCCAGAGCATGCCCTTTCCTGATCAGATGGATCTGATTCTCCTCGACGGCTGTGGTAACGACGTTACCCTGACCAAGATACTCTCCCCATTGACCACAACCGAGGATCTGGAGGAACGTACCGAGCGTTTCTGCCAGGAAGAAATGACCGACCTGCTGGTCCAGGTGCGTTCATTGGCTCCCCACACGCCGATTGTGGTAACCGGGTATTTCCCATTCATAAGTCTTGACTCCGGAGCGGAGGAGGTTGGGCAATTCGCCCTGACTCAGAATCTGCCCGGTGCCGATACCGATGGCCAGGATGATGTTCTCATCGCCATGGCCGCCAATTCCGAAACCTTTTATTCAAAATCGCGGCACCATTTGGCCATAGCGGTCGAGACCGCCTCCGACATGACCGAATACCTCGCTCCAATCGTTTTTGCCGATACTCAGTTCGACCCGGAAAACGCCACTTTCGCTCCCGAAGCCTGGTTGTGGGGTGTGACGACCGGCGAGAGCGTGTTGGAGCAATTGGGGGTGGATTGGGAACTTGTACCAGAGGACCCATTGTTTCAATACCGCCTGTCCGCGTGCCTGGAAGATGAAGTTTTACCTGATCCGATCTCCTGCGTTTACGCTTCTATAGCTCATCCCAATCCGGAGGGAGCAAAAGCGTATACGACTGAAATAGTAGGAAAATTGCGGGAAATAGGCGTCCTCGCCCCAGTCGATGAAGAGGAATAAACCGGGTTAATCCTCATACTTATCTTTGAATTTCTTACACTTTCGTTTGTACTCGCCTCCGCGATCTCGTTCTTTCTCTACCTTCTCTGAGAGTCTTTGAATCCAGTATTCGACGTATTAGATCTCCCCTGATCTTTACATTATGACACCACCTTACCCAAGCCGTAATTCTGGGGGGCGGGCGTCCCGCCCGCCTGGCCGTTAAACTCCGATCACCGCCAATGCTATCAGCACATCTGATCGTCGAACTCTCTAGAGCCAAACCAAAGGCGATCCATAAGAAAAACACTACAGGACAGAAATCGGTAAATAAAAAGTAAATCCGCCATAGGCGAACCCAAGGCCGACCCAAGACGGACCAAAGGCCGACCCAAGGCCGACCCAAGACGGACCCAAGGCCGACCGAAGGCAAACTATAGAAAAAACTATAAAGCTGAACATTGGCTAAACCCAAGCCCGTCCGCCTCAGGCGGACGGTCGGCGTAAGGTAGCCGCTGGTGGAGCCCGCTCCGTCCGCTCCGCCTTTGGCGGACGGAGCGGACGGGCGAAACCGGCGTAAACCGAACTCTCCAGATTCCCCAAAAAGCCCCCCGGCCTTTAGCCCGCTTCCGGCGGGCGTCAAAACCGGGACTGGTTCGGTTATTCGTTTTGGTTGAACAAAAAATCTATGTTCAACCAGCTTGTTCCGTAAAAGTAGATAAGCGAACCTGTCCCGGTTTTCCTCCTGTCCCGGTTTTCCTCGACTAGGAAGGCCCTAGTAAGTCATTAGCCTGTATAATGTTTTGTACTGAACACAGGTTTGTTTCTGAAAGGGAGTCCAGAGAAACTGTATGCGGGAATAGGTTTATATTCAACTCTTCCCCCTGATTTCCTTATTCCGATTATCCTGGTTGTGTTGGTTGTTGTACTTTTGTCCATACTGCAATCGAATGGTATTAGCACGGATCGTAACTTCCTTGTTTTCGGATCTTCAGTGTGTTTAGAGAGCATTTATTACTGGAGTGTAGTCGTATTCGCAATCGTCCTACTGTTTCGGGCAATTGGAAATCTGATTAAAGCGTTATACTTGAACCGGTTCTCCGGTTAGTATTGACCGTTATGCTCAACTGTATCCGTAAATTAACTTTAAAACGAATCACGACACTCATCGCGTTATTGCTCATATTGGCAGTGATTGTTTGGGCCATTCGCTGGGCGGATGAGCGGATGAATACCAGGCCTTTGACTTTAAAGGAAGCTTACGCCCGATTCGGGCCGATCATTGCTCCTGTGCCTGACGAGCAGGCAACACTGCAATTACTAAAAACGATTGGTTATGTAACTGTTTTACCATCAGTAACCGAGCAACCGCCAGACGGTGTTTTATCGAACGACGACTCGCGATACTACGACTGGTCGGTAGACGAAGTAGACGATTCACTGATTGATATTACCGACGTAGTTAAAGGGGGATGGGACATACCTAAAAGGCCGCATTTGCAGGCATGTATAAGATTCCTTAACACTCCGCGTATTGAGCAATCTTTGAATTCCCTGCCCATGATTCTCGACGAGCATCCGCGATTATTTCTATATAGCGGATCTCTGCCCGTTGAATCTGGTATATCAGTATATACGAACGAGTCAGGAGATTCGGATGATTTTATCCCCATGGACGAGGATATCGAACTGTTGGCCAACACCCTTGTTGCCCGGGCTCGTTATCGTCATGCTGAACTTGCGGATATTCACGGTGCCTGGAAAGATCTTAATACCTGTCTATGGTTAGCCAATATCGCGGATTATGAATATAGTGACACGCTGCATATCAGCATGACTATTGAAACAGCCGTGTATCGTGAAATAATCCATATGGCCCGAGAGAAAAAACTGGCCGCAGAGTTGGCTATGGAGATTAGCCGGGTTTTAGCCGACCGACCTGATTTTCTCACTCGCTGGAAGTCCGCCATAAAAGGGGACGAAATACTTGCCAGGGTTCACTTGGGAACTCGCTATGCTGATACGCTGGATCAAAATGGTTGGTTGGTTCTAAGCG
This sequence comes from Phycisphaerae bacterium, assembly GCA_963667855.2. GTDB lineage: Bacteria > Planctomycetota > Phycisphaerae > UBA1845 > UBA1845. The sequence goes on from CAXXKI010000013.1 coordinate 331,116, forward strand.
TCGTTGATAACTATGAACTGGCTCCTGAAAAATTGGCAATCGCTTGCTATGAACGTAATCATCTTTGGGATTTAGTTACTGTGTTTCACCGGCGATTCAAAGCTGTCGATGCAAAGGTGAGGTTGCTTTTCGATACCTTGCATAAAGCTTCGACCATGGAATACGATGCCGGCGTAAGGTACCTGAAAAACAATCATAGAACATTCTTGTTCGATGACCGGGATGGTCCGGCCCGTTCGGCAGTGTCGTCCCAATATCCTTTAGTTTCCGATTATTCCGCAGTGTATCTGGCGATGGCCAGACGCAATGCTACTCAGGTTGCCTTGGCTCTTTGTTGCTATTACTCCAATCACGGCGAATATCCCGAAACGTTGCCGCGACAATTGGCTGGTTGGCCAAGCGAAATCCCTGTGGATCCGCGCACAGGCAAACCTTTCATGTATTCGAGTGAAGACGATCAAGATTACAGATTGTGGTCGTATGAAGAAGATTGGGAAGAAAACGACTGTGACTTTTGGGTTTATGGACTTACGGTTTTCTTCAGGGACAGATGCAAATCGCTATAGGGGAAAAGGGTCCAGGCTTACTTATTCCATTAGTAAGCCTGACCCCCTTTTGCCAATCGACGAAGAAAAATGAACCGGCTTAATCCTCGTACTTGTCCTTGAGCTTTTTATATTTGTGTTTGTACTCGTCGCCGCGATCCTTCTCTTTCTCCACCTTTTCTTTGAGTCTTTGATTCTCGTATTCGAGGTATTGGATCTGCCGATATGCCTTCTTCAGTTCGATGCGGGCTTCCTCGTGATTTCTTGTTACGGGAATTTTCGTACTGTCTACGTTTTCCGACGATGGTCCCGTGTTGATGTAAACGTCAGGAGCCCTGGCACTAAGACAGGCAATGTTGGCCGGCAGTATAATGAGAATTGCCAAACCGGTAATGAGCGAGTATTTTTTCATGTTGATTTCCTTTCCGATTAATCGGTTATCGGTGCAATTGCCGTCTAAAGCCCATATTCCGACCATCTGCGATTTACCAGCTTTTCGATCTCCGGTGTCATTTTCAACATATCAGGGAATTCACGAACTATACCTTCGCCGGGTATCTTACGCGTGGCGTCTATACCCATTTTGGACCCGGTTCCGTAGTACGGTGAAGCGTGATCCAGAATATCCACCGGCCCATCGGTCAGCATGATGTCCCGGCGGGGATCGACATTGGCTCCCAAATGAAACATTACTTCCTGCTCATCGTGAACGTCGACCTCCTCGTCTACAACTATCACGAACTTGGTAAACATCATCTGCCCGGCACCCCAGATGCTGTTTATTACCTTGCGGGCCTGCATGGGGTATTCCTTGCGTATCTTTACGAATACGAAATTATGAAAAGCCCCAAACATGGGCAGGTGGTAATCGATAACGTCCGGGATTAAAACCTTAAGCAGCGGCAGGAATATCCGTTCGGTGGCTTTACCCAGATAGTAGTCCTCCTGCGGAAGCCTGCCCACTATGGTCGTTGGATAAACAGGATTCCGTCGATGAGTGATGGCCGTGACGTTGAACACCGGATACTTGTCGGATAGAGAATAAAAACCGGTGTGATCTCCAAACGGACCTTCCCATACGGTTTTCTCCGTATCCACCCAGCCTTCAATCACGATCTCCGCGTTGGCGGGAACATCTATGGGGATCGTTTTGCACGGCACCAGTTCTATCCCCTTGCCATTTAAAAGACCCGCAAACAGCAACTCACTTACATCGGGCGGCAGGGGGCAGGTGGCTGCGTAGGTGAGTACCGGCTCACCGCCGAGAACGACCGCGGCCGGCATCCTCTTTTCTCCACGCTCCTTGTACATGCGGAAATACCGGGCACCGTCATGGTGCATGTGCCAGTGCATGGCCGTTGATTTTTCGTCCAGTACCTGCATCCGGTACATGCCGACGTTACGTTCTCCGGTTTCAGGATGTTTCGTATGTATCCCTCCCAGGGTTATGAACCGGCCCGTGCCTGCCGGCGCGTCTTTGGGTTTACCCGCATAGCCGCATTCCCCGTCATGAGGCCAGCACTTGATGATCGGCAATTCCTGAAGATTAACATTTTCAGTGTTTATCACCTGCTGGCAGATCCCACCTCGAACCATTTTCGGGGTCATTCCCGCCAGCCTGGCCAGATCCGGAAGCTTTTTGACCTTGTCCATAAAGCTGGTTGGAACCTGCGGCTTGACCAGTTCCTGGATTTTGTCCGCCAATTCCTGGAAATCGGTTACTCCCAGGCTGGCCTGCATGCGCTCGTAGCTGCCGAACAGGTTGATTGCACACGGGCAGGTCGCTCCCTTGACGTTTTCAAAAACAAGGGCGTGACCTCCGTCGTTACCGTGATAGGGATCGGTGGGTAATACCGGATTTACTCCCGCTGCCGGAGATTTGCTCACCCGGTCGGTAATTGCCGATATCTCCAGGTCCGCGTCAACCTCAGCCTTGATTCGCTTGAGTTGTTCGTGTTCTTCCAGGTATTCAATAAACGAACGTAAATCGGTAAAAGCCACTTCTGCTAACTCCTTGTGTACATGAATTCCCTGCGGCGGACCGGAACCTGTCTCAACCGGTTACTCGCCCACTGGTTCAACAAGCCGGGCGATCTCATGCTTATGTCGACTTTTTACCTGCTATGCAGATCGAAAGCGAGGATCTTTCACGAGTTTTATCTGACAGTTGAAGTTCCTGGAACTCAGTACGTGGCTCGAATTACGCCTGGAGATAAGGATAGATATGCAGGGGAGCGGAGGGCTACGGATATTTGCTCTCAAAGAAGGTGGTGAAGTCGCAGGTCTTCTTCACCTCCTCTTCTATGAATATCGGCTGGTCACCGTAGATGTCCGTCAGGTCTTCACCAGCAAACGAGACAATGCGAACTTCGGGGCAACTGTCCAGCCGGAGCGGGCCGACCAGTTTGCTCGTTGGCAGCGGTTTGTTGTTCTCGTCAAAAGCGATGATTACTTCCGGAAGCAAGCCGTGAATCTGGGCGCGGCGGACCACGATTGCGTATCGACCACATGCCAGGCGGACCTTGGCTCCTATTGGATATGGCTGGACCACCGACTGAAAGATCTTCAGAATAATGGGATCGAAGAATCCCTCGCAAGGGCCGCAGGTCATCTCCCAGAACGCTCGTACCGGAGATTTGACCGTTGCATCCACTTTCAAGGATGTTGCCGTGCTGTAGGCATCGGCTACTCTGAGTATTCTGGCGAACAGGGGGATATCCTTGCCGCTCATATTCATTGGGTACCCGTAGCCTGTGTAATTCTCGTGATGGCAGCGGATCGTATCTTTTACAACGGAACTTGTCGCTTCGGGAAGCATCTCCATGCTGGTAATTGGATGGTAATAGATACGCTCCCTCTCAGCGTCACTAAGCTGTTCATCATAGGGAATATCCATTTCAGTCGACCACAAAGACGCATCCATAAGCAAGGCGGCCAGTCCCAGCCAGGATAAGTTGGGAAGAGCTATACCGTTTTCGCGAATACCTCGTGATTTCTTGGCGGCTTCCACGAAGTAGCCGCGAACCGCGTTCCCCAGAATCATGGACAAGTAGAATGCGTTTCCGGCGTGTTCAGGAACCCGCGGGTCACGGTTACCTTTGTCCGCGAGTGACGCCCACGAGACGGGGTGGTCTCTCAGAAAATCCGTTATTTCCCTTATGGCAGTTTCAATGGCCAGCAAAGCTTCGCCGCGAATATACGAATCCTCGGCCAGAGATTGTTGTGCTCCCTGAACAGTATCCATTACCTGTCGGCGCACATGATGGGAAACCTGGGTTTCCTGAGTATCGTCCTGGAAGGTCACTGCCTCATCCAGGAGAGGGTCCTCTATGGATATCTGTAAGGTTGGGTATTTATGCGACAGCGATTCGATGTCTTTCCCCGAAAGGACTGTATCCTTGGGAAAGACAACAGTGTTGCCTGCAACTAGCGTTCGCGCCAGTCGCATCCCCTCTTGGAGATCCGTTGTCTGGAGCAGTACGGGCATCGTGAATCGAACCTAGGAATTCCGGTAACCAATATTTCTCGGATCGGGCTGGACCAAACGGCTCGGGATTGTGTCCGGTAACACTGTTGGCTCCATGGTTACTGGTGCCACCGGCTGCGGCAATTGCCCTTCGAGAGATGCCCGGTTGCGTTTTTCATCAAGCACCGCCTGTTCGATCATCTGCAGATCGCGTACACAGACGTTGTTGGCCAGATTCTGCTCTCCCTTGGCGGCCAGTAAACGGCATACCTGCTCAATGCCTGTTCGCAGGCACGATATGGCCATCTCCAGGTTGTCGCCCGCTACGCTTACCAGGGCGTTTGCCATGTATTGTTGCGACAGCAGGTTGGGGCGGGCGTCCTGTTTGGCCGCGGACAGCTCTCCGGCTGGGTGCTCTTCAAACGCGATATCGATTATTTCAAGGCAGTGCCAGGCGTCGGCTGCTGCCCGCCTGTAAAGACGAGTCGCCGTGACTGTGTCTCCATGATGGTGGGCATCGGCTGCTGTGGTTATAGCCAACTTGCGCCGCTGCTGGTAAAGGGCGTATTCCCTATCAAGCTCCATCCATTCCTGGGGATTTATATTGATTGGATTTCCCTGGCTTTCATGTTGTCTCGTTCGCAGGCTCTCCAGGGTGGACTCGCAACCGCCGGGGCGGATTCCGTCCGGTCGGCCGGTCAGTTCGAGCTGGATGACGGCCATCGATTCGTACGATTGCAGCACGTGTCTTCCGTCGACTGTGCGGATAATTCTTGAAGCCTGTCGACCACTTTTGCCCACGCGTCCGAGAACAATACTTGTCAAATTGCTGTTCATGACCTTGTTTCCAGCTACGAATATCTAAAAACCGTTTTAATTACACACTGTCGTTATCTTCTATCGGGTGTTTGGGACCTTGGAATTACCAACCTCTCAAGAAGAAAGTGAAACGGTTCTTGACGCGTAATTTATGCGGACTTACGCGACTGCTGGACGCGACGTATTTGGCTTGCGTATTATCGGCCGGGGGAAGAGGCGAGGAATATGTTCAAATAAAACAACCCCGGCACCGTCTTTCAGCAAGCGGTACCGGGGGGATTCTGTTAGTCCTGAATAAAAGATCAGGCTGCAATCTTTTCAGCGTGCTTCTTCGCTATTTCGACTATAGCGTCGAAGGCGGCAGGATCGTGGATTGCGATTTCACTCAGCATCTTGCGGTTCACAATCACACTCGCGGCGGTCAACCCGTAGATGAACCTGCTGTAGGCGATACCTCGCATTTTGCAGGCTGCCGTTATTCGCGTGATCCACAATGCGCGGAATGTGCGCTTGCGTGCCTTACGGTCACGGTAAGCGTACACTCCTGCACGGGTGACAGCTTCCTTGGCCGTTCGGTACAGCTTACTGCGACCGCCTCGGAAACCCTTGGCTTCGCGGAACAGCCTTACTTTCCGTCTATGTCTGGCAGCGCCCGCTTTGGCTCGGGGCATGGCATTACTCCTGTGGTTGTTGAAACGTTTAAGGGATGCCAACTACTATTCCACGCATCCCGGTTACTTTTTAATCTTTACGAAACGGCTACTACTCGATCATATCCCGGATCTTCTTCGCGTCTGTCGTGTTCAGATACGCGGGTTTATGCATCTTTCGGCATTGATCGCCAGTTTTACCACTCATAAGGTGGCCGGCAAACGAACGTTTGAAACGTACTTTCCCCGTGGCTGATACCTTGAACCGTTTACGTGCGCCTTTATGCGACTTAACCTTGTTAGCCATGACTACCTCGATGAAGATTTACAAAATCAAGAGCATCGCATTCTAGCATCCTCTTTACGGACTTCAACCCCTGTTGGGATGCTACAAACAAGGTTTTTGGAGGGGGATACGTCGGGAAACCAGGGTTATCGGGCCAGAAGAGCTTCTCGTTTCGCTCGTTCCTCGTTTACTTCACTCGTTTTCATCCATTTGACCGTGATCTTTCCCGATGTGAACACAACTGCCGCGCACCCGTCCGCTCCTGGCGTGATCAAGCCGCATCTTTTCGATGTCAACAATACAAAAGGCCCGTTTACCGAACGCAGCCTTGCTACATCTGTTTTGTCGGGATACGTAATCGGGGCGACGTGGTCCAGGCTTACCAGTTCTTCGTCTAATACCGGCGGAATGAATTTTTTTTCGTCGTAATACTTCTGGATCGAAGTTCCCACTTTCCTCGCCCAGTCCATTGCATTGTTCTTAATGCGTAAATCACGATGCCAGCAGACGAAAATGCTGAATGCTACCGCGGATACGGCCAGCAAAGCCAGGATTACAAATACGCGTCCTCGATGCATCGGGCGGTGCTGTTTGCTTAACACCTCTTCATGCTCGATTGCGGCTGGGTGGTGTTCCTTGTTTTGAACTCCCATGAAACTCCCTCGAGTTTGAACGCTGCCTCCGCCAGCGTAACTGTATCCTGTTAATTTGTCGGCTAATACTGGATTATACCTGAGAATCCCCGATTGTTTTGAATACAACCCTCGACGCCTGCACAGCATGCTCACAGTGTTTATTGATTACCGAAACCTGATCTATTCAAACCTTTGATGCCGCTTTATGCGGGAAATCATCACAGTTCCTCATCATCAAAAGGATCAATTGCTGTCTGGTCGGCACTGGATGCCAACGCCTCCAATGCGCTGATCGGATCGAGATCGTCGTCCAGGATGGCATCCACCGCCATTGCCGAATCCTCTTTCAACGCGCTTTGATCCTGAGCTTTTTTACCCAGTTTGGTTTTGACAGGTCTGATCTCTTTGGGGTTTCCATCGATCTGTAACGTGAATACCGCTGGACCGACAATTACGTGATCTCCCGCCGCCAATTTTACTTTTTCAACTCGCTTGTTGTTTACAAACGTGCCGTTAGCGCTACCCAGATCTTTTAAGACCACTTCTCCGTCTTTGATAAGAAACTCCGCGTGGTGTCTGGATACCTCCGTTAGTGGAATCCGCACGTCGCAGTCGTTTTTTCGCCCAATAAGGGTACGATCCGAGTTGAGAGGGAAATCTCGTCGTTCCCCGTTGGATCGAAACATCACCAGCTTGGCATCGATCATTAAACTGAATCCTCGATGAGTTCGCAAAAGGCGTTTTTCTAACTCTACAGAGCCGAAAAACTGACCGGTAGACACTCGGGTAAAATTCGTCAAAATGACTATAACCCATTGTAGATAAGGCTGCAATGGAAATTTGGGGGCATATCTTGGACTCGGAAAACAACGATTACTCGACGCGAAACTCTACTGATTGTAAGTTCGTTACGCCCGACGATTCTCCTCGTGGCGGGTTATATCTGCATTGTCCGTTTTGCCTGTCGAAATGCGGTTATTGCGATTTCTACTCGGTTCCTCTGATGACTAAAAACGTTGACAGCCTGGTAAATGCGATTTGCAGGGAGTTGCGACGCAGATTGCTGAATTCCTCTCTTACCCTCGAAAGTGTGTTTTTTGGGGGCGGAACACCCACTTGTCTGAATACTGGTCAGTTGCAGACTATTCTGGCCGAAATCAAGCGCTTAACTGCGGACCAGCCGATACATGAATTCACTATTGAAGCCAACCCGGCAACTGTTGATGATGAAAAAGCTAAGGTGCTCGTTAATAACGGTATAAATAGAGTCTCCTTGGGCGTTCAGTCTTTTGATGAATCCGAACTTGCCTTTTTAGGTAGAAAGCACAAGCCGCAGGATGTTCCTGATGCGGTCAATATACTCCGCCGCGCCGGGGTTGATAACTTCAACCTGGATCTGATATTCGGTATCCCCGGACAAAGCCTGCGCTCCTGGCAAACTTCGCTTGAAAAATGCCTGGAGCTGAATCCCACCCATATGTCCTGCTATGGTTTAACCTATGAGAAGGGTACTTCGCTTACTGGCAAGCTCGAAAAAGGCGTTTTTCAGCCCTGCGACGAGGGATTGGAGGCCGAGTTCTACCTTGCCACTATCGATCGGCTTGCCCGGGCGGGATTCAAGCACTACGAGATATCCAACTTTGCTCGTCCAGGGTTTGAATGTGTTCAGAATATGGCCTATTGGCATAACGCACCGTATATCGGAGTGGGGCCCTCAGCCGCCGGCTTTGTCGATGGATGCCGCTATACAAACGTGGCCGACGTTGATGAATACATAGCGCGGATCGAAAAAGGGGACGATGCGGTTGAGACATCCGAACGAATCGGAGGAGTGTTGGCCGCCATGGAGACGGTTATGGTTCAGCTTCGCCTGGTTGAGGGGATCGATCTGGAACAGTTTCATACCCGAACAGGTTTCGATCTGCTTGAGCGAGCTTCCGGTTCAATACAAATGTTACGCGATCAGGATCTGCTCGAGTGCGGCGGCGGGCGATTGAAACTGTCTCGGCCGGGTTTGCTGGTTGCTGACGCGGTGATCGCCGAAATAGCTGCTGGTCTTGATGACAGCAGGGGAGACAGTCGTTCATTGACCAAAAACTGATACGTTGCCCATGTGCCATCCTGGTCCGATCCATTTCTGCTGCCCGGTGTTCGGTTTTCGCTGAAACGCTATAATCTTCCGTTTGCCGTAAACGATTTTGTTCAGAACGATTCACCATATATTTCCGTTGGAGCTGAGAAAATGCTGTATCAGCAACCGATTCCAGAATCTTACATGTCACTTGGCAGCCAGGAGATTGCCGAACGAGTCCTGGCTCACAAAAAAGATTTTGGTAATCGACTGGTGATCCTCGGGCATCATTATCTGCAGGATGGCGTAATTCAGTTCGCCGATTTTCGAGGCGACAGTTTGAAGCTCTCCCAGATAGCGGCCGAGCAGAAGCAGGCGGAGTTCGTGGTTTTCTGTGGCGTGCATTTTATGGCCGAATCGGCGGATATTCTTACCGATGATTCGGTGAAAGTTATTCTTCCCGACCTGTCGGCCGGTTGTTCCATGGCGGATATGGCCGACGCCGATCAACTGAAGGAAGCTTGGGATTTCCTTACCGCCTCCACAAACGAGAAAATCATTCCGGTTACCTACGTGAATTCCACCGCGGCGATCAAGGCATTCTGCGGCGAACATGACGGAGTATGCTGCACCAGCAGTAACGCGGCGTCGGTGCTCGCCTGGGCACTCAAGCAGGGGGAAAAGGTTATTTTCCTGCCTGACCAGCATCTGGGACGTAATACGGCTTTTGCCATGGGCCATCCGCTGGAGAGTATGGTGGTTTACGATCCGGAGAAACCTGATGGTGGTTTAGCCGCAGAGGCGGTTGATCGGGCGAAGTTCATCCTGTGGGACGGATGCTGTAGTGTACATCAACTCTTTACGGTCAAACAGTGCAAACATGTCCGCCAGTCTGATCCGGACAGGAAAATAATCGTTCACCCCGAATGCTGTTTCGACGTGGTGCAGCAGTCCGATCTGGCCGGCAGTACCGAGTTCATAATCAAGACGATTGAGAATTCCGAATCGAAAAGCAAATGGGCCGTCGGTACCGAAGCCAACCTGGTAGGGCGACTGGCTAAAGAGCACAAAGATAAGGATATCCGCTCGCTTGCGAATATCCAGTGCTTATGCACTACCATGTACCACATTTCCCCGCAGAATCTGCTGTGGTCGTTGGATGAAATATCCAAAGGAAACCTGGCGAACCAGATAAAAGTCCCCGCCGAAATAGCCAAAGGAGCAACATTGGCACTACAACGCATGCTGGATAATGTCTAATCTCCCCTAAATAGGACTACCTGGATTTTCTCGCCAGTTTATGCCGGGTACTTGTCGATGGAAAACTAAACAGGTTGAGTTTTTGCGCGAAATTCCGCCGAGACGGTTGAGCTAAAAGTCGTGTACTGCGCTAATCGTGGTAAACGCTTATGCGCCTGTGTGGTGCGTTCTGTCTTAAGTGAACTCACTATGTTTGGTGTTTTACCGCTAAGATTCAAGCTCATTTCAAAAAAGGAGAAGGGAATGTACAAGTATATCACGTCTGTATTAATAACTATGGTTAGTATTTCGGCAATTGAGGCGAGCGTAGTAATCGACACTGTCCTTGTGGGGAATCCTGGTAACACAGGTGAGTGGAGTGGCCCCGCTGCAGGAGGGGTTGGAGAACACCGTCGTTGTGGTGCAGTGGATTATTACTATGACATAGGTAAATACGAGGTAACTGCCAGTCAGTATGCTGAATTTTTAAACGCAGTGGCGTCAACTGACCCATACGAACTTTATGACTCCAGGATGCGTTCTTATCAGCCGATGGGGTGCCAGATAATTCGAAGCGGGCGATCTGGTAGCTATGCTTATAGTGTGTCGTCTGGCTGGGAGAACAAGCCGGTAAACTTTGTCTCCTGGGGAGACGCAGCGCGTTTTGCTAACTGGATGCACAATGGGCAAGGATGTGGCGATACCGAAACCGGTTCCTATTCACTGAACGGAGCAATGACAGAAGACGAGCTTTTATGGATTACTCGCGAAGAGGGGGCAACGTGGGCGATCACTTCAGAGGATGAGTGGTATAAAGCTGCCTATCATAAGAACGATGGTGCCACCGGTAACTACTTTGATTATCCGACGCAAAGCGATGAAATGCTTACGAGTATGGCGAATTACGATGTCTTTACTCCGGAAGATATTGGGATGTATCCGTATCCCAGTCCGTATGGTACGTATGATCAGGGAGGAAACGTTTCTGAGTGGAACGAAGCTACAGATGGTCGATGGTCTCGCGGTGTGCGTGGTGGATCGTTCGACAGTTGGAACGGTGCCGATTCTCTGATGGCGCCTTTTAGAATGGGAAGTCAACCGGAGCAAGGAGACCAACATATTGGATTTCGCCTTGTTTATGTTCCTGAGCCAACATCATTGGTTTTATTGTCGCTAGCTGGCTTGTTGACATTGAAAAAGAGGAAGAATGTTAACTCTCGCTTCTACCACAACTGTGACGCTGTGCACGGTAATCGCTGCCGCATGATTGTTCCGGTTTTATTCGTTGTATTAATGGCTTGGGCTGTTGAGGCACAAGCTGGCATTGGCATGGAAACGGTATTCGTAGGTAATCCAGGTAACGCAGGAATGTGGGCTGGTGAGCAATACGGTGGTCCAAGTTCTGATGCTATGATAGGCGATGTGGATTACAGCTATCGTATGGGGAAATACGAAGTGACTGCCGGTCAGTATACGGAATTTCTCAACGCCGTAGCTACTACGAATCTTTACGGTCTCTATAATCCACGCATGTGGTTACGGGCGGAAGGATGTAAAATACAACGCCATGGCGCAGAGGGCGATTACACCTATAGCGTTGCGAGTGACTGGGCAAATCGCCCCGTGAACTATGTTTCATGGTGTGATTGTGCGCGTTTTGCCAACTGGATGCACAATGGCAAAGGCAATGGTGATACGGAAACGGGTTCGTATACTCTAAACGGCGCTATGATATGGTCTGATATCAAAAAGGTTACGCGTGAGCCGAACGCTACATGGGTATTGCCGTCGGAAGATGAATGGCAAAAGTCCGCATATCACAAAAACGATGGTGTCACAGGAAACTTTTTTAACTACCCTACAAGTAGCGATATTGCACCAAGTAATCAGCTTAATGGAGAAGGTAATAATGCAACCTTCAGCGTTCCCGGTTATACCGTTGGTGATCCCTACTGGCGTTCGGAAGTCGGAGCTCACGTGAACTCCGATAGCCCCTACGGTACTTTCGATCAAGGGGGAAACGTGTGGGAGTGGAACGAATCAGTATTTTTTGATACATACCGCGGTTTTCGCGGAGCATCTTTTTGGAGTTTTGAGTGCGATATGCGGGCTTCGGTACAAACTTGCCATAATCCAACATACGAGGTGAACGAAATCGGCTTTTCGTCTTGCGTACGTTCCTGAGCCTGCTTCGCTCGTATTATTCGGCCTGGCTGGAGTTTCATTACTTCGTCGTTGTCGACGATAAGAGCATCAGATGTATACATTGATGGGCCATCTCAGTACTGGGGTGGCTCTTGTTTCGAAAAAACTTCGCATCTAAAACTATTCCTGATTAGAATGCCGCGATGGAAAAGGACATTGAACGAATATTGATACCGGATCGGGAGTTGTCGGCCCGGGTTTCGGAGATGGCTACTGAGATAGCGGCCTGTTATCCCTCGCTGGACACCGGGCTGGTTCTCGTACCAATCCTCTCGGGATCCATTATTTTCCTAGCAGATCTTATCCGCCAACTGCCGATGAAAATGAAGTTGGGTCTGATAACCGTCTCCAGCTACTCCGGGGCGACGACCGAGTCCCGCGGACCGGAAATGGTTATGGATCTCAACGTCGATCTCCACGATAGGCACGTGCTTATCGTCGACGACATTCTCGATACAGGCCGAACTCTGCGGTTTGTTAAATCGAGGTTGGCCGAAAAGGAGCCGCGGTCGATTAAAACGGCCGTCCTTCTCCGAAAGCCGGAAAAGGCCCCCGAAGATGTCGTCGCGGATTTTGTCGGGTTCGAGATCGCCGATGAGTTTGTTGTAGGGTACGGATTGGATTATGACGGCCACTACCGCAATTTCCCGCATCTTGCCGTCCTCAAGGAAGATCGCTACTAGCGAGCGGACTTCGTGTCCCTCCGCCGGTCGTGTTCGCCTGCCGTTTTCCGGGCGATTGTCGCGCGGTGGTTTTTCGCCGCTTACGTCGGTGTGCAGGCCGATGTCGGCCGCTGCCGCCGCGGCCGAAGACACAACCTCCATGTCGACCGCCGTCGAGGCTTTGCCCATTGCTGAAGAACTTCTCGATGGGGGAGAGGTGGTGATACTCGCCGTTCGCCCGTCGGTATGGTTCGTGCTTTTCGATTCCGCCCGCTGGATACTGATGGGTTTGTTGCTCTTGATCGTATCCGCACTTCCGACCGCGCAACTTCCCGGGCTGTCCAGCCGGTCGGTCGCTCAGCTCGGTTGCATGGTGATATTGGCCCGATTGGGAATAGCCGTTCTCCGCTGGGTAGCTCATTTTTATGTTTTAACCAACCGCCGGATCATGCGTCTGCGAGGCGTGTTCAAGGCCGATATCCTCTCCTGCCCGCTAAAGGCGATCAGCGATACCCGCGTATCCGTTGAGTGGCACGAGCAGATGACCAACCTGGGCTCCATTTTGTTCGCGTCGGAAGATATGCCAGACGCCGATTTGAACTGGTACAGTATTTCCCGATGCGAAGAAATCCACGACCAGGTTCGCCGGGCAATAACCAGAGCAAAAAACAACCAGACGAATTTCTAGAAAACCAAACAGGCTATAATCAGTGTAGTTGACCGGTGGTATGACTCACGCACGCGTGACTATGGCGAAAACCGGTGATGTCCAGTTTCCCCGCCCGTTTTTCGCCCACAATAAACATGCTTTAGGTCAACTCCCCCTTTGGACCGCCGAAAGATTCGCCAGAGGCGTAATAGATTTCAGCGAAGGGTGTAAGCGCGTGATTCCAATAGTGATATCATCCAGCGAGTCCGCGAAGCGGCCGACAGAGCCGGATTATGCGAAAAGTGAAACCGACCTCGTTGCCCAGAAACGCTGTTATGACTTAAGTAAAAACCAATAACCAAACAATACTGTTGACGCGGTAAGGGCAATTCCGGTAATCTGTTTATGGAATCGCATGAGCAACGTGGTTCGTGGTTTGGAATTATCTTGAATTAAGTAAGATGTCCCCGGAATACCATCAAAATACTCCTGACAAAGTCATTGAAAAGGTATTCGGCGAGTTCACCGATCAAACGGTTAAGCATAAGCCTAAAGACGGGTTCAACAACATCGATGACACGCAAATGACCTACTATGCCGATTACACAACATTGAAAACCCAAACGTCTGATTTGCTGACGACTGGGGATGGGCAATGTAGTGCGTGGGCTAAACTTTTTATCGATGCCCTTCGTACACATAAAATAAACGAACAAGACGAATATATTGAGTTTTACGGTCCCAATACTAGTACGGAATATGGATTCTTCGTCAAGAATTGGACGTTTACTGGAACGGGAAGGAGCGGCAATACGCAATGGCCGTACTTAAATGTTCCGAACTTTCCGTTTCCCGATTCAACTTCTTATCCGTGGAAATTTGCCGAGGTCACGGATAACGCAGGCATAGCTGGACAAGGTACCTCTAATCCAGCATCGCTATTTAACAACCATCAAATCGTTAAGTTGAAGGGCAAATACTACGATCCCAGTTACGGTTCAACGTTCACTTCTCTATCAGATATTGAGAACAACGCTATCGAGGGCTATTTTAAGATTGTACAGTATTTCATGATTCGTGAAGCTGATATTGGTGCGGATCTGAACAATAACGGCACAACAACAGACACGGTCTATATGACTGTCATTATTAGCAAAAAGAGCACCGGAGGAAACCAGCTACAGGAGGTGTTACATGATATTCCATAAACGAATACGTATAAATTATTCTTTAAGTTGTCATCGGATGTATGCTTCGAACAAATCGCTGAATACTCTCAGTGTGTTTTTCGTATTGTTATTCAGCACTTTGTCCAATGCCCAGCAGCTTTATCCTGCCAAAATAAGCATAAACGCAAGAGAAATAACGTATTTTGATAATAATCAAAATACGAAGACGTATGGACCTCCCTTGGTAATTCAAGTCAAAGCTTCCGATACAAAAGATGACGTCATGATGTTTGGTCTTTTTCCTATTGGTGGTCCAGGAGATAGTCAGCAGCCCATGTGTTGGGATAGGATTGATGATGTGTTGTTCACAACAACGTGCGTCCGATTCGGCCATATAAACGCCAACGTTGCTCACGTTGCTCGTTGGCCTGTTAAAGCGTTAAGGCCAGGACTAGACCTGGGAGCAAAGGTTCTCGATCCCGACAAACTGCCGCAGAGCAACCGCTGGCCTTCACCTACAGTGCGAGATTTTAACGGTGAGCGTTTTGCCGCCCCTTCAGCTGTAACTTTAGATCCCTATCATTCAATAACCGGGAATCCGTTTCTGCGTGATATGTCACCAGCCTTTGCTCACGTATCTAAAGACCGAATACCGGATGTATTCTATGATATTAGAGCAGTGAATGGCGAGACAATCGATCTATATCTCGCGGTCGACGGTAAAATATCTATCTGGAGATTCAATGGAACCGACTGGAAATACATTCGTATGTTACCGAGTGAGGTCAAGGGTGTATTTAGGTTATGCGCAAATGGCTCCGCTGCTCTTACTGTACATGACGATCAATGGTGTGTTATTTCTCTGGAAACCGTGGGAAAAACAAAAACTATTCCCATTGCATCTGTAAAAAGCGACGAGTTGCCGTGGATTGTCGAGAATAATATCGCAAAGGAGACATTGTTTGTATCCGGGCGAAATGTAATCGACTTGAGCGGTAAAATATTGGAAACGGTACCGAGCGCAAAAACAAGAAGTAATACGGCCAAAGTAGAATGGATATCGGAGTTTTGCAGATCACGGAAAACACAAGATTAAGTCGGTTGCCCACGTCTCACGGGGATTTTAAACCGAGATCGTAGGTAGTTATTCCAGGTTGTTATTTGTTTCGATCTATAGAGCTCGCCTTGGTTACTTGGTAAACAGTAACCAAGACGAGTTTCGTCTTGACAACGGCTTGCTCATAGATGTGTCCCGAACTGACACGTTAATAACCTTCATGGCGATTTTATTCCTTTGTGGCACCTTTGCGGTTCCAGCTTACGGCTGCCTGAGCATGGGGGTCAGTCCAGCTTCGACAGCGTCTCCGACCTTAACAACAACATCGACACCTTCGACATCCGGCACGATCAGTTCCGTGCGCGAGCCGAATTTTATCATCCCAAACCTCTCACCGAGAGACAGCGTATCGTGTCTTTCCGGCAAGTCTGCATGAATCTTTGATGGCGGCTGGTTATCGTTGAAGACTGACTTGAGAAATCGAGGAGGTCTACAAATGGGATGCAAACAGACGGAGTTGGTACCGAATGATCTTGAGGCGGCGAAGAAGCGTTTTGATACCTGGCGTCGCAGGCGGAAGCGGGGATCGCGAATCCCGGACCATCTTTGGGATTATGCAGCGAAGCTGGCCGCCGAGTATGGAATCTGTCGGGCGGCGCGAGTACTCCGCCTCGATTATTACGGACTCAAAAAACGTGCAGAGAGTGAAGTTCCAGCTCGCATCCGCGGTGCGGCCCATAATGTTTCCGAGAGCATTGATGGTGCAAAAGTCAAGGTTCCAGTTCGTCTGCGTGACGTTTCAGGGGGCATTGGTATTGCAGAGGGCAGATCTTCAGCAGGTGTCAGTCAAATGGTTTCTCCGGCCACGTTCGTCGAGCTGAGCCCGCCTGCGACATATGCTTCGCCCGAGTGCGTCATCGAATTGGCCAATCCCCACGGATCGAAGATGCGGGTCTATCTCAAGGGCAATCATGTAGCCGAGGTGGTCGAACTATGCCGGGACTTCTGGGACGTCGAAGGATGATTCAAATCACTCCGCACATGCGCATCCTCGTAGCGGTCGAGCCGGCCGATTTCCGCAAGGGGATAGACGGCCTGGCCCGCCTCTGCCGAGAGGTATTGCAGCAGGATCCTTTCCGTGGTTCTGTGTTTGTCTTCCGCAACCGGCGGGCCACTGCGGTGAAAGCGTTGGTCTATGACGGCCAGGGGTTCTGGTTATGCCAGAAACGTCTATCCCGTGGACGGTTTCAGTGGTGGCCTGCCTCTAAAACCGAAGCAACCGAGACTTTGCAGGCTCACCAGTTGCACGTACTCTTGTCGGCTGGTAATCCCCAAGCTGCCCAGGCGGCACCGACCTGGCGAGCAGTGAATGTCGGCTCTTAAAAAACATTGCTAAATTACCTATCTTGACTTGCGCCCTGCGCTTGCGCTGTTATGGTCTGTTTGTAAACGCTTACTCGGCATATGAACCGGGTGTTGCTTTTTACGAACGGAAATTTTGCAGACAATGGCTTTGCACGATATGACCATGACCGCAATCAAACTACAGGAGTTTCACATGGATAAGCTGCAAAACCTGCTCCAGCGGGCCAAAACGACTATGAGCGAAGAGGACTATCAGGATCTCAAGCTGTTGGCCGATTCCTATGTCTGCCTTACCAACCTGGTGGAAGACAAGAACATGTCGATTCATCGTTTGCGCAAGTTACTCTTTGGTCCTGCAACAGAAAAAACCAAAGAGGTCCTCAAGGCCGACAGCAAGACGAGTTCAAAAGAAAACTCTTCCGATCAGGATGATGCACCGAGCGCACCTGAGCCCAAGGCCAAGCCACCGCCCAAAGGTCATGGGCGCAACGGTGCCAAGGCCTACACGAAAGCCGTAACCATTCGTGTCCCTCACGATTCTCTCAAATCCGGAGACTTCTGTCCCGACTGCCGGGAAGGTGTGGTTTACGAGCAGGCCGCTCCCGGCGTTCTGGTGCGGATCGTCGGGCAAGCCCCCTTGCAGGCTAAAGTATACGAACTGCAGAAGCTGCGCTGCAATCTGTGCGGAAAGATATTTACCGCACAGCCTCCAAAGGGGATTGGCAGTAAGAAGTACGATGCGACTGCGGCGAGTATGATCGCTCTGTTGAAGTACGGAAGTGGATGTGTGCAAGGAGAAGCTGTGTGCGAGATGAGGGTAGGCCCCTCGTGGCCGGGTGACAGGACCAGGCTACAAACCAGCCCGAACTGCGGCGGTCAAGAGCCGTCGTGGTAAGCGTCGGGTGTAAAAGGCGCGGCTTGATTGCGTCAGGTGAGGTCTGCGAAGTCGAACGCAAGTGAACCGTTGATGAAGTGTCGAAACCGTATCTCGTTGACGTCAAAACTGGGGTCTGTCCATTGCCCCAGGATCAGCGTGGGGGGTGCCTGTATCTGGCCCACGTGGCGTCCGGCACAAAGACGGCGAGAGCGCAGATCAGGCTCGGACATGGAACCTTGGAACCTGTCGCCTTGATGTGAAGGGAGAAATCCAAGCGGACAACCCGCAAGGATGAGAGTACCGATGCGAGGCACAGGGGCGGAACGACCCGTAGTAGTCACGAAGGGTGTGTAATGCACGTGGAGCGAAGGGGTCGTGTCATCGAGTCTTTGGACAACTGGTCAACCGTGCAAGCGGGAGGAACCCATGACTGAAGACAAACCGTTTTGTATTGCGAAATGGGCGGTTTGGGACGCGTGGACGAAAGTTCGCACGAACCGAGGAGCCGCCGGGATCGACGATATCTCAATCGCCCAGTTCGAAGGAAGTTGAAGAAACAACCTCTATCGGATCTGGAATCGGATGTCGTCGGGGTCGTACGTCCCTCCGCCGGTCAAACGGGTAATGATCCCGA
This sequence comes from Phycisphaerae bacterium, assembly GCA_963667855.2. Lineage (GTDB taxonomy): Bacteria > Planctomycetota > Phycisphaerae > UBA1845 > UBA1845. The sequence goes on from CAXXKI010000013.1 coordinate 349,445, forward strand.
AGCCGGACGGCGGGGAGCGGCCACTGGGCATTCCCACCGTGGGAGATCGCGTGGCCCAGATGGTCGTGAAGATGTACCTGGAGCCGAAAGTGGAACCAGTGTTCCACCCCGACAGTTACGGGTATCGGCCAGGCAAGTCGGCGCTGGATGCCGTTGGCACATGTCGGCGGCGATGCTGGCGTTACAATTGGACCGTGGACCTGGATATCAAAGGGTTCTTCGACAACATCGATTACTCGCTGATGATGCATGCGATTCGCAAGCATACGGACTGCAAGTGGGTGTTGTTGTACGTGGATCGCTGGCTCAAGGCGCCGGTGGAACTGGACGATGGCACGCGAATGCCACGGGAGCGAGGCACGCCGCAAGGTGGAGTCGCCTCGCCGCTGTTGGCGAATATCTTCCTGCATCACGTTTTCGACATGTGGATGACCCGGGAATTCCCAGGCTGCCCGTTCGAGCGCTATGCGGACGATATTGTGATCCATTGCCACACTGAGTCCGAGGCGCAAGATGTTCGGCGGGCAGTGGAGCAACGCTTGCTTCAGTGCAAGCTGGAAGCACATCCGGAGAAGACAAGCATCGTTTACTGCCGGGACAGCAACCGCACTGAGGATCATCCGCGCATTCAGTTTGACTTCCTGGGCTATGGCTTCAGGCCGCGAAGGGCCCGCAATAGCCGTGACGGCCGCTACTTTGCCAGCTTCGCCCCGGCCATTGGCCGCAAGGCAATGAAGGCGATCGTGCGGACCGTGCGGAACTGGGGCATCCACGCGGCCAGCGAGAAGGAATTAGACGACTTCTCGCGAATGTTCAACAGGTACATCCGCGGCTGGGTGAACTACTACGGCCGCTACCACCCCTCGGCGTTGCACCGGACTTTCGACTGTATTAACAGGCGACTGGTTCGGTGGGCCATGAAGAAATACAAGCGATACCGGGGCCACCAGCGAAGGGCTACTCAATGGCTGCGCCGCATGGCGCGTAAGAGGCCGGAGCTGTTCGCACATTGGCAGATCGGCATCGTGCCGTAAGGCGATGGGATGATAGGAGCCGGATGAGTTGAGAGGCTCACGTCCGGTTCTGGGAGAGCGCGGGGGTGAGATTCCCCCGCGCCACTCAACTGCCGTTCAATCGATTGCAGAATTTGCAGAAGAGCTTGGGGGTTCCTTTACCGTCTTCGACGCAGTGGGACATTGTTTACTCTACCGCTTGCCAGGTTACTCCGGCCTACGAAGAGTTGATCCGCCAGGCGGCCCAGGGCGAAATCGTATACAACGACGATACCACAATGAAAATTCTGGAACTGATGGGCAAGCGGGCCAAACGCAAAGCCCTGGCAGATGAAGATGCGCCTAAACGCAAGGGAATCTACACTTCAGGTATAGTGTCGACCGGAAGTGGGCGGCGCATCGCTCTGTTCTTCACTGGACGGCAACATGCGGGGGAGAACCTGGCGAAAGTGCTGGCCGAACGCTGCTCGGAACTGGGGGCTCCGATCCAGATGTGTGACGCTTTGTCCCGGAATATGTCCGGAGAATTCAAGACGATCCTGAGCCATTGTCTGGCC
>CAXXKI010000014.1:0-105486 GCA_963667855.2 Phycisphaerae bacterium
GTTTATGGCCCCAGGAGGATGTATAATTGCGTTCGTATACGCCTCCTTCGCCTGTTTTGAGACATTTCTGAAGATCTTCGGATATACCTGCATCGATCAGAAGCGGATGGCTGATGCAATTTATTCCCTTGATTTCCTCGGGCGACTCGGCTCCAAGGATTTTTACTAAGGCGGAATTACAATCGATTACACTGCCGTCTCTGCCTAAACCGAGTATGCCAACCGGCGTACTTTCGATCAACAACCGGAATCGTTCCTCCCGCTCTCGAAGGGCCGCTTCCGTTTTCGTGCGTTCTTCGATTTCGCTGTTAAGCTTGACTATCGCGTCTTCGAGTTCCTGCGTACGTATTTTTACCTGTTCCTCCAACTGGGAGTGCAGGTTCTGCAGATGCTGTTGCTTTTCATTGTTTTCCCTGATCAGACGGGAACGCTCGAGGCAGCGATTCATCACGTGATCCAGAACCGCCATTTCAGTTATCGGCTTGGGAACGTAATCCCAGGCACCGCGACGAAGAGCCGCTACCACGTCGGTTATCTCTCCGGCCCCCGATATCACTATTACCGGCGTGTCCGGCGATTCGGCTTTTAGTACCTCAAGGACCGACAAACCGCCCATTTCGGGCATTCGGAGATCCACAAGCACAATATCTGGTTTCTTCTCCCTGAATACATCGAGCCCGATCTGGCCGTTTTCCGCCTCCAAAACCTGATAATCGTGATCTCTAAGAAAATAAGCAATACTGGTGCGCACAAATCTATCGTCGTCAATGGTTAAGACAGTAACGAGAGATTGCTGGCCCCATGTGATACACTTTCGTGTTGGTGATCCAGTATGCTTGTATTCCCGACCTGCCGCTAGTACGTCAGGAATAAGGTTACTCCCTGAGTGGTTACGGTTTACAGAAATCAGAGCACACCGATTCCGACGCTTCTGGTGTTGTCTGTACGTACATCGACAGGCAGAGGGAGAAGCTTCTGTCCGGATAGCTTCATTCTTAACAAACTTCGGGCTAATTGAGGTTTTTTATGTATGAAAGACGGGAGTATTCGGACGCGATCACATAGAGTTCACCCCTAATAGACAACCGTTTATTTATCGGGCGTTTAAAAGCCGCTCCAGGCAGCGGGATTGCTGGTTAAGTTAGCTGCCAGACAGTCCCCGTTGGCTTATCCTCGATAGTTATACCCGCTGCGGTAAGTTCATTGCGTATGGTATCTGCCAATTGGAAATTCTTCTGCTGCTTGGCGTTTTGCCTTAAATCGACAAGGACCTGGATAAGTTTACCCGCCAGGTCGCTGTTGCCGGCAAGGCTCCAGGTGGTACCGGTTGGTTTATCCTCTATGGTTACCCGGGTTTCGGCCAGCCGATCACGAATCAGGTCGGCCAGTTCGAAATGCTTCTCCTGGCGGCAGGTTTGCCTGACCGCGATGTGGATTTGCATGATTTTCTCGACCAGTTCGTCACTGGCTTCGGCTTTCTGCTGCGGTTCGATGAACAGGCCCAGGACCCGCCCCAGTGATACTATGGATTTACCCATATCGATCAACTCTTCGATGTCCTCTTCGTCCGGAGAGGATTCGATTTTATGTTCCTCGATGAAGCGGTTGGTCCTGTTGGCCATCTCGAACAGGGCGGCAATTGCCGCGGCGGTATTGAAATCGTCGTCCATCGCGTCGTGAAATTTGTCGTGAGTTTCGGCCACCTGGAAGCATGACGGTTTATCCGATTCGGCTTTTGGCGCGTTGTATACACTTTGTCCGGTGATGGTTTCGATACGTTTGAACAGGCGGTAGAAAGTGTTGAGCCCTTTCCGCTTACTGGCGATCTCCTCCGGGGAATACTCAATCGGGCGGCGGTAGTGCGTACTTAGCAGGAAGTACCGCAGGAGCTCGCCGTTGTATTCCTGCAGCAGGTTGCTGAGGGTCATTTTTTCCAGGGCGGCCTGCATTTCCGGATCGGACTTGCTCACCTTTTTCGTGTTGAAGCGGGTCAAACCGTTGTGCAGCCAGTACTTGGCGAACGGCTTGTCTGTGCACGTTTCCGACTGGGCGATTTCGTTTTCGTGGTGGGGGAAGATAAGGTCGAGCCCGCCGCCGTGAATGTCGAACGTCTCACCGAGAATCTTCATGGCCATCGCCGAGCATTCAATATGCCAGCCGGGTCGGCCGTAACCCCAGGGCGACTCGTATTTTACCTCCATCGGTTCTTCGGGCTTGGCCGCTTTCCACAGGGCGAAGTCGGCCGGGTTGCGCTTTTCGCCACTCTGCAGGTCACGCTGACCGGTCTGGTCGTCTGCCTGCCGGTTGGATAGCTTCCCGTAATCGTCGTCGGTGGATACGTCGAAATACACGTCGCCCGCTATTTCGTAAGCGCAGTTCTTATCCACCAGACGCTTGACGACATTGATGATCTCTCCAATGTATTCTGATGCTCTTGGGAAATGGTCAATACCGGTTACGTAAAGAGCCTTCAGCGACTTGCGGTAGTCGTTTTCCACGCGGAGAGCCAGTTCCTGGACCGTGGTGTTCTGGGCCTTTGCTTCCGCGATTAACTTGTCCTCCACGTCGGTGACGTTTACCACCCAGGTTACCTTGTAGCCACGATGGGTGAGGTAGCGCTTGATGGCGTCGAAGATGACCGGGCCCACCGCGTGGCCAATGTGCGACGGCTTGTACACGGTTGGACCACAGAGGTAGATGCCGACCTTGCCGGGATTGACGGTGACGAAGTCCTCTTTGCTGTTGGACAGGCTGTTGTAAACTCGAATTCCCATGGTGGTCATCTACTTTCTGTTCTGGTCTTTACTGATAACTGAAACTACGACGGTGGCGGCGATGGCCTGGGCATTGCCCACGGCTCCGACCCCCCTCGTTGGTCTTGGCTTTTACCGAAACCCGGTCGGGTGGCAGGTTCAGTGTTGCCGCGATCGATTCCGCCATCGATTTCTTATACGGGCCTAGTCTTGGTTTTTCCGCATGAACAACGCAGTCAACGTTGTTGGCTGCAAAACCATGTTCGTGGACTATGGCGACTACGCCCTTCAACAACTCCATGCTGTCCGCTCCGGCGTATTGCGGATCGGTGTCGGGGAAAAGCTCGCCGATATCCGGAAGCCCGCACGCCCCGAGCAGCCCGTCGATGACCGCGTGGAGCAGAACGTCGCCGTCGCTGTGACCCAGCAGCCCCTTGTCGTGGGGGATGGCTATCCCGCCCAGCATAAGCGCACGATCGGCCACGAGGCGGTGCAGATCGTAACCTATTCCCACGCGGTAGTCGCTCACCGGCGAATTCTCCGTAAACCCTCCGCCATGGCGGAGATGGTCATTGATTGTTCGAGGTCGCTAAAGTCCCCAGAGCTACAAAGTTACGGTTGTAAGGGCCGCAAATCAAGGGGAGCCGCGCGTCTTTGAGTCTGGAGAGAGATTTATCCATCAAGCGACTGGTTTCGGACGCGACGAGAGCTCCATGTTCAAACCCTCTGAGGTACCTGTCGTGCGAATTGACGTGCTATAGACAGGTTAGAGCAGTTAGCGAACAGGTGTACCGGCGATTCGCTGTTGGGGGGGCAGACATCCCGTCCGCCTGGCCGCCTAAGCAGCGACTAAACGCCAGGAGCATAGATACACTTGATCGATAAACGCCCTGGAAGACCGCCAGAGGCGGATTAGAAGACCATCACAGGGCATCAAACCAGTGACAAGCCGCGGCGAACGCCCCCAAAGGCCTCCCGGAGATGGCCGATATGGGCGGAGTCGCCACCCGCGTCTTTATAAACGTTCTTTACAGGCGATTAGTTGTCTTACCACCCGATCACGGCGATACTAACCGCCCGGAAAACGCCGGTCTATCGAATCGAAAGGTTTGCTTATGAGTGGTGCGGGTGCGGGGCGGAAGATGAGTCTGCTGTTTATATGCACGGGCAACTGCTGTCGGTCGCAGATGGCCGAGGCGATAGCCCGGCAGGTGGCCGGTGACAGGTTCGAGGTTTTCAGTTGCGGGTCGGACCCGGCCGGCTTTGTTCATCCGCTGTCGCTGGGGGCGCTCGAGACAATGGGCATCGACACTTCCGGTCTGGAGTCGAAAAGCTGGGACGTGTTTTTGAACCGGAATATCGATATTGCAATAACCGTATGCGATTCGGCCAACCAGACCTGTCCGGTTTTTCCCGGTGGGGGCTTCAAGGCTCATTGGCCTTTACCCGACCCATCCTTCATGGACGGCACATACGAAGAGCGAGAGGAATTCGCCCTGCGAATAGCGGAACGAATAAAACTAAAAGTACAGCGCCTCGCGGCTTTGGATTTCAAGGGCACGAAGAGGAAAAACCTGCAACATGAGTTGGACTTGCTGGCGGATTTGTAGGCAGAGTTGGATTGTATACAGGTTTAGTCATCCAGAAAAGACACGAGACGTTCCGTTATCCAATCGGTTCGGTTTATCTGGCACTCCCAAACGACAAAGACTTGCCAGCCACGTCGTCGTAAGGCTGCGCGATTACGTTTGTCTCTCGCTTTGTTCTTTTCCAGTTTATCCGTCCAGAATGCTTTTCGTGTTTCAGGAACGACCTTTCCGAACCGACAATTGTGGCGATGCCAGAAGCATCCGTGTACAAAGATAGCCTTATTTCGAGATGAAAAGACCAGATCTGGTTTTCCGGGTAAATGACTAACGTGTAATCTGTAACGATACCCCAGTTTGTATAAAATACGTCGAACAATCATTTCGGGTTTTGTGTCTTTGTTACGAATCCGGGACATGCAGTATCGTCGTTGAGTGGGCGTTAAAACGTCTGTTACCATGACCGAATTCACTCAAGATACACTCATATAACCAGGCCTAGCACATCGCGAGGCAAACCAGACTTGTACATCGGTAAACACGCTTCGGCGTAACCGGAAAGCGGGTTTCGTACGTATTCGGCGACCTGGGTTTTTCAATCCGTACGAGAACCTAGAGTTGAATACTAAATGCCAAATGCCATCCAAGCCAGGATAAACACAAGGTGGAAAACGATAAATAAAATCAGGTTGAGAAAGCAGATCTCTATGTTTATCTGGAAAAATGAAACCGCCAAGGAAACGTACTATCGGTCGTTTGTTTTGAGAAAAATCGCATTTAGGAGAAACATCTAATAGAACGGGGCGGAATTCATCCAAGATGCTTTGCTTTCTTTTTTCCATAGATTTTGTCAGAGCGAGGAGTTTTTTCCTATTAGACGTATTCGTCTTTTTAAGTTCCTTTTTATGTTCTTCGTGTTTTTTCTTGTATTCAGCGTCTTTTGTAAATTTCAACTCTATACGATCTAACACGTCGTTTATTCCCATTTCGAAACGATTGATAGGGCAATATCTACTTGAATCCGGTTTGCCGATGAATAGGTCACCAGGTTGTACTATTTTATCTGTAGAAGAAATCGACGCTACGAGCAACATTCCGTCCAAGCGAGCAGCTTGTTCTGGCTTGACTTTTGTCTTCGATAAACGGATTAGCTTCTTTGTATGTTTTTCCGCTAATTCACTTGGATACTGCGTTTGGTTTTCAAGTTGATCGAAATGTATAGGATTGAGAGATTCGAAAAGGTAATGTACTGCGTCGATTGGTAAAATGTCTATTTGGCCACAAGACGCAACGGTTAAAGCTCCCAGCAATTGAAGCGAATTGTCGGTTACCGATGGATCAGAAAGATTGTTGATGACATCCACGGTCTGGGTCGCGGCATCGTGTACTGCTTGGTCCCATTCCCATAACAAAGTTTCCGATAGCCGTTTTTCGAATAATCGGGACACGCTATCCCGTAATTTAGTGGGACTGAAAGTACCCTTATTCCATTGATTGACCGAAGTTTCTTTGCCTCCAAGATTCATCAAAAAAAGCGGTTGAAATTCGGGTAGAGTAAGCTCTAATTGTTTCTCCAATATCGCAACATCTTCGTCATATCTGGTCCAGAAAACGATCCCGATAGACTGGTTATTTAGATCGACGGTTTTTTTAAGAATATTGAGCGTTGATTGGATTTGTTTGTCGCCGTCTATGGATACACTGCTTTGGAGTCTGAGATCTAGGAAAACTAGTCGGATTCCGGTCAAAGGTCTTAATGGTAATTGTTCGACTTCGCCATTGAAATAAGCTGCACCAATACCAAGTTGTGCTAAACTTAGTAGGAGTGGCGTGGCACATTCTAGGTCATCATCGATTACGACGACTCTTGATGTTCGTAAACCGTTCATGCTTCTTTGCTAAACTCCAATAGAACAATAGCGCCGTTTAAAAATTCTTCTGGGAGACTAATGTCATCTCGTTCGGGGAATATCAGACGACCAGATTCGGTTTTCATGACTTCATCGACGATGTGAAGTCCAAGTCCTATACCATCCGGTTTTCGTGAAAAGAAAGGTTGTACAAGGTATTCAGGTGGATCAATGAATCCTGTTCCACTATCCGCAACGACGATTGCGGGAAGACCATTTAATTCGTAAGTGGTGCCAATGTAGATAGCTTTCTTTTTATCGCTCTTGCTGTCTAGCCAATATATCGAGTTGTCTATTAAATTCATCAGACAAGCCGTTATCAGTCGCCTACTACAGCGTATGGAAAAATCAGGATCGCCTTGTTCTATACCGTTTACTATTTGTATGTTATGCCCGCGGAAACGAAAATCGGAGTTAACCATTGTTTGGTGTAATAAGGTACTTGCTTTAATCTTCGTTTTTCCGCTACGCTTTGTAAGCCAGCTAAGGCCATCAACCATATCAGTCAGACGTTTTGCTAGTTCTACTAACCGGCTGCGATCTAATTCGTTATTTATTGCAGCATGTAGCTCGTGAATTCCTTTTTCGACCTCATGTAAAACTGATGCAAGGTTTAGCCCTGCGCCGGCTGCAACTAGAAGTCTATCTTGAACCTCGCGGTATTGAGTTTCGATTCTGTCTATATAGGGGCCAAGTGAATCAGATAGTTGCATGCGTTCGATTTCCGATCGCAACGAGGCGAGGTCTTCCGTCACTGGTTCCTTTTTTTTACTGCGAGAGTACTGGGTGCGAATTGTTTTTTTATCCCGATTACGCTCTGCTTCTGCCTGTTTGACCGCAAAGGCAATCGCACGTCTAAATTCCGAATAAGCTTCATTCTCTACAAAACCCTCTCGGTTGGTTTTCTCAATAAGATCTCCACTTTCGCTAGATGCTATATTGACAGCGCCGATAATTTGATTGTTTCCTATTCGTTTAGCTGGCACGTTAACACGTCTTCCCCCCAATTCTAACCAGTCGTTTCCAGGTTCACCAAAATCAAAAACTCGTACTCCATCGCGGTATACTCTTACTCCGCCGTTCTTGTCGAGAAAACTTTTCAGTCCAGAGGGATCAGTAGCTGTAAGTTGTAACACTGCTGGCTCGCGATCGAATATATGTAGGTTAAACGATATTTTGCCTATCGAAAACTTGGACAAATCGACGAAATCGTGTTGAGGTTTAACTTGAGTTGAAGTATCGCTTGCTGCGCGAAGGATCAGTTTTCTATTACGAACTTGTCGTGGTGAAATGTGCTCCATTGTTTTTGGGGGGGAGAAGGTATAATCGTAGTTTATGGCGTCTCCCACAAGTTTTCCAATAAATTTAAAAAGGGAGTGTTTGACCACGTCTTTGGGGGAGAGAAGTCCCTTGAGCCAATTCTTATCTGGCTCAATATGTAGATAAGGTGAGAAAGAATCGGGTTCATTGAACGGTGAACAGATGGATACAATGGCTCGGTGAAGTGCTCTAATTCGGCCGCGGTTCCAGGGCCGGTCTCTTAAATCGGAAATTTCAATTTTCGTTCCCGTTCTCTTACCTTTAAAAACTGTCGGTTCGCGTTCAATGACGCTAACGCCTATCTCTGATAAGTAACTCTCGCGTTCGAATTCGTTCCAATCGATTTTAACAACAACTTCAGTCGAATTCTTTGCGCGAGTAACCAGAGTGATGCGACGTCCTAATTTATGAACAGCAAAACGACCAACTCCTTTTTCACCTAGGGGAAACCGCTTGAACTTCGCGGTTCGCATTCCTCCCATTTTCTGTTTTAGTCGGTGTTCCGTGCCAGGCTCCAACCAGACGTTACGAACTGTATCGGGGCACATTCCATGCCCATCGTCTTCAATGATTATCCGTCCGGAATCGTCATCAGCATCAATATTAAGAAGTGTTATCTCGCATTTTGTAGAATCAGCGTCGTATGCGTTTTTAACCAGTTCAAATGCTGCAATACCAGAATCTCGAATTAACTGATCTCCGAGTAGAAGCATTAATCTTGCGCGAGGTTTAAAGGTTTGTTTTTCTTTGCTCACTTTGCATGGCTCCTGCGATGCATCGAATGACTGTTCTCATGACCGGGGGACAAACCGCGTTTCCGATCAGCTTGATATGCTCTCGCCTCGTCCCCTCGTCCAGGCGAAAACGTTTGGGCATGCCCATTGCAGCCTTTAGCTCGGGAACCTGGAGCATTCGCATTACATGGCCTTTCTTTGTTGGTTTCACCAAAGCGAAGCGATCCAAAGTTGTCAAAGTTCGAAGCGGTCTGGTGAGTGGCTGCCAGCCGCCCGCGTGGTCCGAACCGTAATAAACGAGCAGGAAAGCTTCGTTTTTACCCAATTCGGCCATGGCTCGTTCGGCTCGCTCAAGTGTCGCCAGGGCCCTTCGCTCTGTTTTTAAAGGAGTAAATGGATACTTACCGTTTCCCTCTATTATCGTCGACGCGCTTTTGCCTTTTTTCCCGTTGGGAATCGAATCCGGAGGCGGGGTCTTTCGATCACACAGTATGAACAATCTGCGGCGAGTTTGCGGAACTCCGAAATGTGAGGAGTCAAGAATATGTTCGCTCGTATGATATCCCAAGCCCTCCAGAGAATCGACGAATTCTCTGTACCTGCTCCATTTCCTCATGCTAACGACGTTTTCAATGACCATCCATCGCGGTTCAAACGCCTCCGCATAACGTGTTACCTGAAAAGCGGTTTCCTTGCTGAGCTCGCAACGAGGTGCGGCGCCTTTGGCGGGGCTATGGTTTGTGCATTCCGGAGATGCAAGGAGAAGATCGATCGGGCCAAGTTCGTCGATCAGCCGATGAGGGTCCATCTCTTCAAGCCTTGAACCGAAAAACCTGGCTTCGGGGAAATTCCTGGAGTAAACTCGACCAGCCACAGGGGATAAGTCGCACCCGGCAACGATCTCGGCTCCCGCAAGACGGGCCCCCCAACTACTTCCACCTGCTCCGCAAAACAAATCAATAGTTCTCAACTGAAACACCTTGAAAAACTGACGCGATCCACCGACCAACATCCTCGACCTGATTAGGGCTACGCCTTCCTTACGGTAACCTCAATTTCTATTTTATACTGCACGGAACAATTAGACTAGTTTTTATTCGAAAAAAGGGGGGCTGATGGAACCACGTAAAAGAGTGCTTTTGTTGATTCGGTAAATACGTTTGATGGTTTTTAAATTCCGAAGCATCTCAACTCTTTTAGATTTAGGGTACTGCGATGGCGCGGAGTTTTTCTGTTCTATAAGTTCACAGTTAGTATTATTGCGTATCGGGTTTCCAGTTTTTTCTTGCCGACGAACTAAAGTACATCGGTGGTGTAAAGAGTTATCAAACTTGATCTCCAATCAATCGTTAGGCCAAGTCTTGATAGAGTATTTCGGTGTATTAACGGTAGGTAGGGGAGTTAAAATGGGCAAAATGTGCGAGTTGAAGTGACGTTTCATTGGAGGAGCTGGCGGTTGGAATAACTATTTTTAACAGACTACTTCCGTTAATAGCTTGTTGATAATCGGAAACACAACTGTTCTTCGGGGCTGAGGTTCTGGCATGGTGAAGGAGAACGCTCGGTTTTGTGGATTCCGGCTCTTTCGGTAGGTATGTTTTTATTGGTTTTGCCTATTGCCTATGGAGGATGTGGTGTGTCGTTCGAGTAATGTGAGACCATTCGAGATAATGCGGTAATCTGAGGTCGTGCGGTTGTCGACTCTACGCTTATAATGCCAATGTTGGCGTTTGGGTGGTCAGATATTTGCTAGAGCGATTGTCGTTGCGTGCTTATCCGCAGGATACTGGCATGGCCGAAACGCGCAAGGCGACCAGCTACACGCTGGGTGAAGCCGCACCCCGAACGACGTGGACGTAGCTATATTTTCTCTCCCACCGCCCAAAAATCACCATTTCCTTGACACCGCACGCCACTTTGATCAAATAGCACGTTCCGCTATCCGTTCCGGAGGCTGGAAGCGTTAAGTCGCAACTTAATAAACGTTAAAATAGGCGGTTTACGGAAACCTTTTTACGGCACGACTCATGCGAAATATCGCCCTAGGGGCCGACCACGGTGGCTACGAACTTAAAACGATGCTCATCGAGCATCTAAAAAAACGTGGCTTCGAAGTCACCGATTGCGGTACATTCAGTAAAGAAGCGGCCGACTATCCCAAATTCGCTCTGGAGGTCGCCTCTCGCGTCGCTTCCGGACAATCGGATAAGGGGATCATGATCGATGGGGCCGGTATCGGCTCCTCCATGGCCGCCAATAAGGTCGCAGGAGTACGAGCCGCACTCTGTTACGACGTCTCCAGTGCCCGCAACAGTCGCGAGCACAACAACGCCAACGTCTGTACCCTCGGGGCTCTGCTCATCGGCTCGGCGTTGGCCACCCAGATTGTTGACGTATTTCTCGACACCGAATGTACGGCCGAGCGCCACCTGCGCCGCGTCGACATGATTATGGATATAGAAAAAGGAAACATTAAAGCCGCCGGCGAACAACAAAGCTCTGCAACCGCACCGCAAAACCAAAACCAACCGGCCCAGACGACTGAATGCAAAACCGCCGACAAGGCGGTGACGGAGGATATCTTGACCGATCTATCACCTGCCGATCTACAACGAGTAGCAGACCGCATCGCATCCATGATGGCCGCCGGTGGTTCCGGCTCTGCCCCGATCATCCATTGTGATGAAAACGGATGCAGCTTCTGCACCAACTGCACGGAAATCAACCCCGACCTGGCCCGTAAGTTCATCTCCCTGGGAGCCGACCGCATCACCCACCGTGGTGACGGTTCCGCTGTTCCCAAGGACGTGGCCCAGTACATCGACCACACCTTGCTTAAACCCGATGCCACCTACGAGCAGGTCGACAAGCTGTGCAAAGAGGCGGCCGAATACAGTTTCGCCTCCGTCTGCGTGAACCCGGTTCACGTCAAACGCTGTGCGGATCAACTTCGCGGCACTTCGGTTAAGGTTTGCACCGTTGTTGGTTTCCCCTTAGGAGCAAACACCGCCGAAACCAAGGCCTTGGAAGCTCGCCGGGCAATCCGCGAAGGGGCTAAGGAAATAGACATGGTCATTAACGTCGGCGCCTTAAAAAGCGGCGACGATGAATACGTATACCACGACATCCGCAGCGTGGTGGAGGCCTGCATCGACGGCAGCGCCATCTGCAAGGTGATTCTCGAAACCGCACTGCTCACCGATGATGAGAAAACCAGGGCGTGCGTGGCCTCCCGCCGGGCAAAGGCCGACTTTGTGAAAACCTCAACCGGGTTCGGACCGGGCGGGGCGACGGTGGAAGACGTGGCCCTCATGAGTAAAGCCGTAGCCGGAGCCAGGATGGGCGTAAAGGCTTCAGGCGGAATCCGCAGTTACGAGGATGCGGAGCAGATGATCAAAGCCGGCGCAACCAGGTTGGGTGCCAGCGCCGGGGTTAAAATCGTAGCCGAGTCCAAAGGGGGGACAGTCTCGGATTCGTCAGGTGATAAGTACTAAGTGGAAAAACCTTCGCCGGTTGGATTTCCGGCAATAAGGGAAACCACCAGAGAAAGAAAGAGCCGGTAAAAATGGTCGATCTAAGATCTTACGTTTTTCTGGACAGTCTCCAGCCGCAATACGCGGCGTTCTTCGGCACTGTCGCCCAGGGTTTTCTCCCCGTAGCGGGAATGGCCAGCCTCTACGTCGAAATCTCTCCCGGTATCGAAATCAATCGGGTGACCGACATCGCCCTCAAGGGGGCTAGGGTTACCCCCGGCATGCAGATCGTCGAGCGGGTTTTCGGAATGCTGGAAGTCCACTCCGAATCGCAGGCCGAAGTCCGGCAGGCCGGTGCGGCTATTCTGTCGGCCCTCGATCTCAAGGAGGAGGACCGCACCAAACCGCGCATAGCCTCCAGCCAGATCATCCGCCACGTCGACGACTACCAGACCCAGTTGATCAACCGTACCCGTCACGGGAACATGATCATCGCCGGGCAGACGCTGTACGTCATGGAGGTTGAGCCGGCTGCCTACGCCGCACTCGCCGCCAACGAAGCGGAAAAAGCCGCAGACATCAACATCCTCGAAGTCCGCGTGTTCGGCAGCTTCGGGCGTGTATACCTCGGTGGCGAAGAAGCCGATATGGAAGTCGCCTATCAGGCCGCCATCCAGGCTGTCGAAAACGTTACTGGAAAAACCGTAGAGAAACATAAGTAAATCCGCGTCGCCGTCTGGAATGGCGGCGAGGAAACTATTAACATCAAGACGCAGGAGAATTAGTGCGATGGCAGAAGCTTTGGGAATGATCGAGTGTCGGAGTTTCCCGGCAATGGTTGAAGCGGCGGACGCGATGGTTAAAGCCGCAAAGGTCGAACTGGTTTCTTACGAAAAAACCGGTGGTGGTTACGTTACCGCTGTCGTCCGGGGCGACGTTGCCGCGGTTAAGGCTTCCTGCGACGCCGGTCAAGCCGCAGCCAGCCGCGTCGGTGAGATCGTCGCCGTTCATGTAATCGCACGTCCGCACGCGAACGTCGATTCCGTTCTTCCGCTCGGACGTGAAGAAGAATCGAAAAAGAAGTAACCGTTACGGCCGGTCTTGATTAATCGCCAGCCTCGGCGCGATTGTGTTTTGCGGCATTAACCCGCAAGGCGCCGCGTTCGAGCCGTTTGGCTGATGGAGTAACAGCTATGCTGCTAGCCAAAGTTGTGGGAACGGTCGTTTCTTCGCAGAAAGAACCCGCCCTCGAAGGTTTGCGTTTCATGCTCTGCAAGCCGGTCGATGTCGACGGCAAGGAATCTTCAGGGTACGTGGTTGCCTGCGACGCGGTCGGAGCCGGAGTTGGGGAAATGGTTATGTACGCCTCGGGCAGTTCAGCCCGGCAGACCGTAGCCACCAACAACCGCCCGGTCGACGCGGTAATCATGGCCATCGTCGACAACTGGGAAGTGGGCGGAGAATTTCGTTACAGAAAAAGCGACGACGCGTAACGTCCGTGAACTGAAGTGCCGATTGGTAAATTCCCGTGAGGTGTTGCTGTGAGCAGGTTAACCGACGGACAGGTAGATAAAATCGCCGAAATGGTGCTAGGCCGGTTGGCCGGAGCCAATGGCGGTAACGGCAATGCCGGTGTTGCGCCGTCGGTAAAAGCCACCGACGACTACGGCCGGGAGGTAATAGGTGTTTTTGCCGAGCTCGATTCGGCCGTTAACGCCGCCCAAACCGCGTTTAAAGCTCTCGATCAGCTGACTCTCGAACACCGCGATAAAATCATCGAGAGCATTCGCAAAGCCAGCAGGGATAACGCCCAGGCTCTAGCCTCTGAAGCTCATCGGGAAACCAACCTGGGCCGCTACGAGGATAAGGTTATTAAAAATCTTCTCGTAGCCAACAAAACACCGGGTACGGAAGTTCTCCAGGCCGAGGCGAAATCGGGCGATCATGGTTTATCCCTATTCGAGCGGGCACCGTTCGGAGTGATCGGCTCGATTACTCCCACGACCAACCCCACCTCGACTATTATCTGTAACACCATCGGCATGCTTGCCGCAGGTAATACCGTTGTCTTCAATGTGCACCCCAGCGCCAGCCGCTGCTCGATAAAAACCATCGACATCATTAACCGGGCGATCATCGAAGCTGGTGGTCCTCCCAATTGCGTCACCACCCTTGCTCACCCCACGGTTAAAACCGCTCAAGCCTTGATGGTTCATCCGGGCATTCGCCTGCTGGTGGTTACCGGTGGGGCCGGTGTAGTAAAAGCGGCCATGACCAGCGGCAAAAGGGCGATCTGCGCAGGCCCAGGGAATCCGCCGGTAGTGGTCGACGAAACCGCGTGCATCGAAAAAGCCGCGGCGGACATCGTCAAAGGTGCTTCGTTCGATAACAACATCATTTGCGTTGACGAGAAGGAAACCTTCGTGGTCTCCAGCGTGGCCGACAAGCTTCTCCAGGCGATGGCCACGCAAAACGCTGTTGTCTTAACCCAATCGCAGACCAAGCAATTGGAGAATCTCATCTTCACCGAAATGCACGGGCCTCGCCAGCATGCGGTGATGAACAAGGACCTTATAGGCCGAAACGCCGGGTGCATTCTCCAGAAAATCGGCATGAACGTCCCCGATGATCTTCGCCTGGGAATTATAGATGTAGGGGTAAATCACCCGCTGGTCTGGACCGAGCAGATGATGCCCATCATGCCCGTCGCTCGCGTTTCCAACGTGGACGAAGCTATCGACCTGGCGTTCGATGCCGAAGGCGGATGCCGGCACACGGCGTCTATGCACTCGCGGAATATCGATAAGCTCTCAAGAATGGCCCGCTTGATGAATTGCAGTATCTTCGTCAAAAACGGCTCGTGCTATTCCGGATTGGGAGAAGGGGGCGAAGGGCACACGTCGTTCTCCATCGCCAGCCCCACGGGCGAAGGCTTGACCGATCCGCGCTCGTTCTCCCGTTGGCGCCGCTGCGTACTTGTCGACCGGTTCCGTATCGTCTAGGTGAGTTTAATGGCAGATTTTCCATCCATTGCAATGATTGAGTTTAGCAGCATCGCCGCCGGTACGTTCGCGGCCGACGCTATGGCTAAAGAGGCCGAGCTCAGCCTGCTGAGAACCGGCACCGTCCAGCGTGGCAACTATGTTGTGCTCATAGGTGGAAATACTGCCGAGGTGGAACTCTGTTTCAATGCCGGGATTCTGCATGGCTCGCCGAAAATCGTTGATGACGTGTTTCTGCCCGATGTCGACCGGCAGGTTTTAAAGGCTCTTGAGGGAAAACGCCAGAATACCCTGTGCGATACTATGGCGGTCTTGGAAACATCAACCCTGCCGGCCATCGTTAGAGCGACCGACGCCGCAGTTAAAGGCGCTCAGGTAACTCTGAAGGAACTGCGGTTGGCCGATGGCCTCGGCGGCAAGGGACTGGCGCACCTGACTGGCGAAAGAGCCGACGTGGAAGCTGCCGTCGAACTGGCCGAAGCCGTACTCGCCGGTAGAGAATCGCGACTATGCAGATCGGTTATCTCCCGTATCGACGCGGACTTGGCCGCCAATATTGGTAAATCAACTCGCTTTAACATTCATAACAAAGGCGAGATCTAGAAGGGAATTATTAGCGTGCTGCTTGGACGAGTAATAGGAACAGTGGTAGCGACAACCGCCTACGAAGGACTGGAGGGCGTACCTTTCCTACTAGTCCAGCCATTGACCAAGGAGCAACAGCCTGCGGGAAAACCAATAGTATGCTGCGACTCCACCCACATGGCCGGTCCCGATGAACTCGTCTACTACGAAGGTGGACGAGAAGCGGCCATGACCCTTCGCGAAACTTTCGTTCCCGTTGACCATTCCATTGTCGGCATTGTCGATGATGTGCACACGGAGTCATAACCGCATGTTTCTAGGCACCGTAAAGGGCGAGATAACCGCAACCATCAACCATCAGGCCTACGAAAAACGTCGCCTGCTGATCGTCGACAGGATTGATGAAACCGGCAAGGAGACCGGCGGGTATTTAATTGCGGTGGCCGCCACCGACGCCGGCGTTGGCGACCGCGTACTGGTTCTCGACGAGGGAAACGGGGCGAGACAGGTCTTGAAAGATCCCCAGGCCCCGATTCGCTCGGTGGTCATAGGTGTAGTCGATGCCGTGGATTTAAAGTAATAAGAGAGTGGGGCGATCAAACACAACCATGGAATGGCAACTGCGAAAAGAGATCGTAGCGATAGGCAAAGAGATCCACGCCCAGGGCCTGGTGGCCGCCAGTGATGGAAATCTCAGCATCCGCGTCGGACACGACCGGGTTTTGATTACCCCAAGCGGTATGTCGATAGGGCGGCTAAAACCGCAGGACATCCTCCTGATCGATTTTGCGGGCCGCTGTTTATCCGGCATCCACAAAGTATCCTCCGAATACCGCCTGCACCTCTGCGCCTACGAACTGCGACCCGACATTAAAGCCATAGTCCACGCCCACCCGCCGACAGCCAACGGATTCACTTTCGCCGGAATCCCCCTCGACGCCTGTGTAATCCCCGAGGTGGTGGCCACCCTGGGCAATATACCAACCAGCGAATACGCAACCCCGTCAACAGAAGACGGCGTACAGGCTTTAAGCAAGCTGATCAAAGACCACGACGCGGTCCTGCTCCAGAGACACGGTAGCGTGACGGTCGGCAAAACCCTGCTGGACGCCCATCATAAACTCGAAAAACTAGAACACTCCGCCAAAGTACTCCTGACCGCCAGAACCTTAGGCCAGGTCCAGAAGCTATCAAAAGAAGAAATCCAGAAACTAGGCCAGCTGAGAGAAAAACTAGGCTTAGGAAAAGCCGAAGACGTCCAAAAAGCCTGCCAATAGGGGGGCGGGCGTCTCGCCCGCCTTGCCATTAAAAGTATAAACAAACCGAATTCACCGCCAACAGGCATGGAAGATAAAGGTCAAATCCAGGTAAAGCTCAACTCTCAACTTTCTAAAAACAACTCTCTTGGCGAAGCCGCCGGGCGTCCCGTCCGCCTTGCCGTTTAACCATAAATCATGTAATCCACCGACCAATAACGGCAAATGCAAACCCCATAGGAACCGCTCCACAGGCGAGGGTGAAAAAGTTACAAATCAGGCGTTTTTTTCGAAACCACGATTTCCTGCGATACACGAATCTTCCTGTTGTCTACGAAAAGCGTGGAAGATTCGTCAGCTACTTCCCCGAGATAAGTCGCCAAAGGAACCTCTAAAACAAGCTCATGCTTACCGGCAGGCAGGTTGCATGGTAACCGATGACGAAAAATCGTCGTGCGCCAGTATGTATATGGCTCAACTGTGTACTGATCCAGTTCGAATTCCTGATTACCGATAACGAAAACTCCATTGCCAATATCGATATACCAGGGATCCGATGGAATTCGTAGATGTCTTGCCAGTTCGAAGGTAAACGTATCGCCAGAAACAATCTCCGACGTGATGTCGAACTCATAGAGAACAAGTTGGTTGAAGAATCTGGCCTCTTGAGCATTGGACATTAACTCCGCTAACTGGCATTTGCCCAAGTAGTCAATGTAATGCTGCATACAATCGGGCGATAGATAGTGCTCTCCACTTAACCTTCCCTGAAAATCGAGAAGCAGATCAATTAGCTTTGATTGAGTTCTTTCGGCTCCTGAAGGTACTTCGAGAATTGCAGTAACGTTAATAAGCTTAGATTCGCGGATCTGCCGGAAATACTCGTCGATCTGGCTGTCCGACATCAAGCCTTCTCTATAAGTTTCAGCTAAAAATTTCCGGTCGTAACAGGTGATAAATTTAATTGAGGATCCGACAACTTCACCTGTGAAGGTTATTCCGCCAGTATCCAATAGCGAGGATCGAGTTCCTTCCCAATCCAAGATTGCGTCAACAAACCTGGATTGTTCGCTAATAGATAATTTCCGCCTATTAAAACGCCAATACAATTCGTTTGACGCTCTACAAGCGAGCAATTCGTCAGCCGATTCAAGTTCCCAAATTAGCCATGAAGTCGGTTGGTGTGCAAACCAATCGAACACAATTGCTTCATCGTAAATTATCCCAATCAGCGGGCATAACAGGAGCAGGCCAAGAATACCCCGTATTGGCTTTCGCTTACGAATACCGACGACAACACCCCGTTTGCCGGTTGCATTACCGCACTCCGGGCAACGATTACTGGTAATCCCGGTCAGGTTATATTTACACTTACGGCAATAAGGCGTATCGCCACGCCGCCTGGGCCAAAGCCCGGTGAAGACAAGCAGTATTCCTAGAATCCCCACAAGGATCATGGATATCGTAAAACTTGAGATGGCCAGAATGCCGATCAATTCTCGTTCTTTCCGAATATTCTTCCAAGGGAGGATTGGCATATTCCTTGGCAGTTCAAGTCATTGCCCCGGCGCCCGTACTCCTCTCCTCGTTCCCGTCGGAATGTTGGCAATATCGTCTTTCGGGAGTACACCCGGTGGCAAGTTATCCAACTCTTCCTCTGGAAAGCTCGCAGGATCAGGGGCCAACTGTTCCACGAAATCCACAAGTTGCTTGAAAGTTATATCCTTTTTTCGCCCACAGATGAGCAGAAATTCAAGCATCTCCGCATTGTGAAGAAGAGAATCTATATTATTAGTAGGCTTCCCTTTTGTACGACAAATCTCTATTAATTCAATTCGCTGCGACTTGGTAAGAACACCTTCCTCGAAACGCGCATTAACCTCCTCCCAGTTTTTTAACGCTACCGACGGGCTTCCCGTTTTTATCCCCTCAATCAAATCCGCGATGGGTTTCTTATGCTCCAATGGATTTTCCGGCAATAGGTAAATTATTAAAACGGCCATCGGAACACAAAAACATAATCCCAGCAAAACGCGCTGTCCCCGTCGCGGAGGGGCGGCCAACACGTACTGACTCGTCAAATAACCGGCGCACTCCGGACATATATCCAGGTTTGTCTCACTAAAAGCCTGATCGCATTCCGGGCAGTATCGCTGGCATTCTCGCCCCGGCGCACGTATTCCAAGAACGATCAGCCGCAACCCCACGGCAAACACAATAGAACAAACCGATGCGATTAAAATCAGGTAAACGCTCACAAAACTATCTCCATAATCAAACCACAAAGATCGATCATTAATTCGCCCCTCGTTAGCCATCCTCGCTTTGAGCAATGGGAATATTCGCAAACACTATCTCACCATCCCACGCCTGAAAAATATCGGTGGATTCCCGTACCAGTACTTCGCTGCTCCGGAAAATAACGTCAAGTGTGCGTGCGTCCATCTCTGGAACCTTAATCGAATAGTCGAAATGCTCTCGGGGTGAAGTCGTCTTGAATACCAGCGATCCAGCCTTCGTTTCCACATCGCCGAGTTTAAAAAATACGTCAAACGCAATATCAACAGGAGGATAACTTACGAAAATCCTGCCCCAGAAATTGACATTGTTACCATACATGCCTTTGGGGGGATAATGAAACATGCCAGGTTCAATACTGCTGGTGATTTCCTTGCGCAATCTCTCATCCGCAACCAGGCGACTGCTGTTTTCCGGCAAAACATCTAACACTTCAAACTCCTTGCTAAGCCGTACGGAATTCTGATAAATGGGCGTGAACTTATCCCCGCGGTCGTCCTCTTCAAAACCGATCTGGTAAGGTATCTCGATTTCCAGCATGTGTTTACCCACAGATAGACTTCGCTCGATAAAAAACGGGAACGTATGACCCTCGTGGGCATAAGACGATCTGGAATAAAAATGGCCACGAGGTGTTGGGATATCGTCTACTGTAAACAATAGCCCCGTGACCGCCACCGCCCAGGGTTTGGACGGACATCGTACTGCCTGCTTCAGTTTAAACGGTAAACGTTCGCCCCGAACAATCCAGGGGCGAATCTCCAGCTCCCACCGACTGATCTGTTTGAGAAATCGCTCCTTTTGAGATTCGTTCATATGCTCGTTTTTATAGCATTCGCCAAGGTAATCAAAATACTTCTGGGTCGTATCATAGTCGAAGTCGAGCTTACCAATATCGCGACCGTGAAAGTCGAGCAGGAGATCGATCAATTTCGGTCCAGTTTTCCCCGATGGCGGTTTACGGATCAATACTGGCATCCAGTATTCCCGTAAAGGCATCAATTTAATGGTGGATTCACGTATTTGACGAAAATACTCATCGACTTGAGAATCAGATAGCTGGTTTTCGTCAAACGCATCTTCCAGAAAGAAGTTATGTTTCGACAAACGCAGAATTCCAGATTTTCCTTTCCATGCCAGATTCGCATCTATAAAAGCGGAAACCTGTGCAGGTGATAACTCCTTCGTATGAAAGCGATCACATAATTCGTCGTATGCCTTATCCGATAGCAAAGTATTGGATGCCTGAAAGTCCGACAGGACCCAGATGAAGGGTTTATGTTGATACCAGTCATGGTTTTGGGCTGTATATATCGCAACGCCAAGTAACGGACAGATCGGAAGAAATCCTAAAAGTATTCTGAGCGGTTTGCGTTTACGTAATCCAAAAACCGTTCCGCGCCGGCCTGTAGTCTTGCCGCACTCCGGACAATGTTCACTGGCTATACCGGTTAAATTATACCCGCACTTCCTGCAGTAAGGCGTCTCACCACGTCGCCGAGGCCAGATCCCCGCCGCCATAATCGCCAGCCCAATAACTGCCCAGGCAATTAAAGCCGACATAAACTCAGGAAGGTACAGGTTGATGTACATTTATTATTTCTCACATCAAGACTGGTTCCATAATCATCAGACTCATTTTATACTCAAACCCCACTCGCCGTAACCCTTATTCATTCCTCCGTAAGTTCACAAAAGTTATCCCAATCGACGAAATTGAGCGAAATTCATTCTTCCCAGACCCTTTTTTCCGGTTTTTAAGACCAATAACACTCCCCAATCTGGTAGGTCGGGGCATTGACCCTATGCGAGTACTTTATTCATTTACCGACTTGTGCGCGATAGGGATATCCTTAAGCTCCAGTTCGCCTTCCCATATTGTAAACATATCCACCGTACGTTTCGTATATTTATAGTTACTTCGTAGAACCATATCGATTGAGTCAACGTCCGGGCCATCATAGGCATAGCTGAAAGAGAATTCAGAAAGCGGTTGCTCCTTGCTCATTATGAAAGGACCTCCGCGGAATTCCTGGTCGCCAACTTTGAAGAAAAGGTCGCAGGAAATGTCCACCGGTATCGTGTGTAAGCATATCACACCCGCCAGATGCTTTTCGCCTTCTGTATAGTCCGGGTATTCTATTCGGAAACGAGCTGGTTTCAGACTTTCACGAAGCTCGTTCTCGGTAAAACTGTTGACGGCAGGTGAGCGTTGATCCCTCGGCCGCTCCGCGAGAACCTCAAAATTGCCAGTCAGCGTTACGGTTTTTTCCAAAACCGGCTTACTGGATTCCGCACATTTTGCATCACTGCGATAGACCGAAATCGCAACCTCCAGTGTAAGAGTATGTTTACCGGGCGGCAGGGGGCACTCAATCGCGCCGTTAACGGTTTTGCTATTGTCTAGTAAATTCAGATGCAAGGCATACGGTTTTTCGATCCTCTGCTCTCCCAGGTAAAGTGTATATCCTTTCATCTGCACCAACCACGATATATCCCCTTCACCGGACAAGGAGTATGGTTTTCCAGGAACGCGTGCATTCACATCCAGCTTAAAAGGAAGAGGATCACCTTGAACTATCCAAGGTCGAACCAGAAGTTTTGTTAAAGCCATCTGCTCCACAAAGCGACTCTGTTGAGATTGGGAAAGAATGTTCAATGCACGCAAATAATCCAGAAAATCCAGGTATTTTTGAAGAGAATAGGTTGACACGTTCGCCCGGTCTAAATCCCTGCCCTGGAAATCCAAGGCAAGCTCGGCCAACTTCTTTTGAATATCCGGGTTCTGTATCAAACCATGAACAACTTTGTCCGCATCAATGTTGATCGCCAAGTCACCGATCAATGCGATGAATTCGTCCAATTGAGATGGCGACATTTGCTCCTTCATGTGTGCCAGCTCCAGAAAGCAGATCAGGTTCTCTTTGTCGGCGTTTCCCGATCCTTTTATCGAATTCAAGGCGTAATCGACCAAAACGCGATAACTCGATGATGATAACCTATCCGAACCAATGCGCAGTAACAGCTCGCGACTCGCTTGTTTCTTAAGAGCTTTATCGCCGGATTTAAAATCTTCTATAACCCAACTGGCGGGCCGGTAATGATACCACTTAATAATCGCTGGCTGGCTTATGATGATTATCAACATAGGGATAAACATAAGTAAGCCGACAAGAACTCGAGGAAACACACGCTTGTTTTCTCCGCGAATAATCGCTTTTCGTCGAGCCAGTATTCCAGTGACTGCCAATACTAAACCGAGGATACCCACCAGGATAATAGGCACCGCCAGGTTTGATATGATTGTTGCTCCCGACACTACAGCACTCCTTTTTCCTTCAAACTTATCTTCTCGGTGGTTACCGTTACATTCGTGAAAACGAGAAAAGCATTCACAAACTACCTCCGAATTACATCCAGGCACCTTCAGGCTTTATTTTATACCCAAAATGGTCTCCGCTAATCCTCTTCCTTCCACACCGGGTTAGAGGGCTGATTCCCCGGTTAATATATAGATTAACCCGTTTTTCAAAGCGACTATTATTTTTTCGGAATTTTAGACAAATAGCACTCCCCGGCGGGTCTAGTACAATGTAAGAACGAGGTTTTAACCCAGCTTGCCGGGCTTCTCGAAGGGATTCGCAGCAATGCGGCAATCGGTTGCTGAAATATACGACGCTCACGCGGACCAATTGTACCGCTACGCCCTCATCCTGCTGACCGACCACGCGGCCGCGGAAGACGCCATGCAGCAGGTTTTCGCCAAGCTGGCACGCAACAGCGGAACCGTGAGCGGTATTAAAAACGAAAGCCAATACCTCAAAACCGCGATTCGTAACGAATGCTTTCGAATCCTGGCCGACAAAAAACGAAGGCGGCAATACCTGCAGTCGGACACCGGTAACGCTCTGCTTCAACAGGTCGCCCCGGAACAGGGTTCGGACGAACAACGGGAGGAAATCGAAACCGCCCTGAAAAAACTGCCTCCGGAGCAACGGGAAACCGTATATCTCAAGGTGTATGAGGACATGACTTTTAAGGAAATAGCAAAATTGCTGAAAATCGAGCCTAATACGGCCGCCAGCAGATACCGCTACGGAATGGACAAGCTCCGCCAACACCTTACCGACAGGTTCTAAAGTTCGAGGTACGATCATGGATAACAACGAACAACTGGAATCCGTATTAAGGCAATATCGCCCGGCAGAACCGCCGGACGACCTGCGTCGGAAAATCCTGGGAACAGGATCTCGCCCAAACCCTGAGAAACCAATCTTTCGCTGGGTAGCATTAGCCGCAATATTGATGTTTAGCATATCCCTGGACTTGGCCACCAATGCCGTAACTCGCAGCAACATGAAAAGTACCGGCATCGGTAAAGTCACCTGGACTCCCCAGGCCGAAGAAATGATCCGCCTGATCGACAATAAAGAACGCGGTAGAGAATACATCGAATTGCGGCTGGCAGCAGGCGATTTCTCCGGAGATTCCCAGTCTCCAATATCTACAGCACATATTCCGGGAGTACAGCAATGAGTGAGCTTATGGAAAAACCAAAACGTAAACTCTGGAAGAGAATAGTCGGTGGGCTGGCAAAGACAGTTGTTGTTCTTGTAGTTCTCGCACTGATAGCCCGCTCGATTATCAACTACGTGGCGGCCAGAAAAATGCAAACCGCTATCAGCCAAATCGAAGCCGACGGCGATCCCGTCACCTTCGACGATCTTGATGCTCTCATGCCCAAAGTTGACGCCAGGCAGGATGCCGGCAGACTCTACGATGCCGCTACTGTCCTGTTGCTCGAGTTCGATCGGCAAAAGTATATGGATATTTTCCACGATGCCATGGACAGTTGGCCTATCAAAAAGCCTGCAGATTCGATCCTTAACGAAATAGAGACAGTACTGCACGACAATCACCGCGTATTCGAACTCGTTGACGAAGGCGCCGCGATTTCGAATTGCAGGTACGATCTGCAGGCACAGCACGGCTTCGATAAAGCTCTGAAAACGTTGTCCCGATTCCGGTACGCCGCACAGTTGATTTCTTTGCGAACCCGTTACCTTGCCTTTCAAGGCGAAACCGAACAAGCTGTCGACTCCGCAGTCGCTTCGTTGGCTTTTCCCCGAGCGTTTGACCGCCAGCCGATCATAATAGCCTACCTCGTGCAGTCGGCCATAGAATCCCTCGCTTGTGCCGATGTCATCGATCTGCTCGAAATCGCGCAGTTGGACGACGCCTCGCTGCGTAAACTGCAGAATGCGATCAATCGAATCGATAGAATTGAAATGCTCGGTAAATCTTTGCGTGCCGATAGAGTTGTAGCCATCGGCATGTACCGGAATACATTTATTCCTTCTGGTTTTAGCAATCAAATGGGTATTTACGCCACACCCGGTTCTGCATACCTGATCGCCGGACAACTCGAGGACCAGCGAAACTACATCAAGGCGGCCGACCAGCCTTGGCCCAAAGCGTTCGAGGATATCAAAGCCTATAAACCGCAAAGCCTTTTCGGAGCCAACCTGGCCGGCTCGCTTACCAGCGTAGCACAGCAAACCGGGAGAAAAATAACCACTACTCGTGCAACTCTTACTGCGGTAATGATCGAACGGTATAGGCTTGCCAACGCCGAATATCCCAAATCGTTGCAGCAACTCGTTCCTCAATACACGGATGCGGTTCCTGTCGATCCGTTTACCGGAAAGGAACTCCTCTATCGCCTGAACGAGGATTCCTACACAGTTTACGGTGTAGGCGAAAACTGCAAGGATGACGGTGGCGATATACTCGATCACAAAAAATCTCTGGACTGGGGCGTAAGAGTCCGCGTTAACCACGGCGAATAAAACTAAACGCCGGCGCGGTAAATTTACCCCCTGTCTCTCCAGGATGTTCTCGCAAGTTGTATTCATAACAGCCTCCAACCGGGAAAGCTGAACCAATCGGACGGACCTGCTCCGTCCTTTCACCCTATAAACGTGAACAGTGACCACCTTCAGAGGCAACGCGATTAAACTAGATAGTAAGCAACGCCAAAAAACGCTTTTTCAGCCCCACCAGCCCATATTTAGATAGCAGAAAATCTCTACACAATGACCACCCAAGGGGGGAGGCCGTCGCGGTCTCCTGTTATTCAATGATGTTGGTGGCAGCGATGACCGCTCCGATGGTCAAGAGTTGAAGAACCTCGTACCTTTGCCTAAATGGCAGAAGCAGGGCGCGGTCTGCCGATTCGCGACCCAACGAAGAATCCAGATTTCACGTCGAGAAATACAGGGCAATGTCCTGGAGGATGTTGTCCAAAAGAATTGTGAAAAGAATTCATATCCGAGGCTACCCCGGACAAGAAGTACCCTGAATTGATGCTCGCACCCGTTCCACCGCTTCTGTTCGCCCGTACGGCCTGATTAACGGCAGTGAAGAGGCTAATAACAACGTGCGTCTAAAATTGGTCAAGTGCCGAATTCGGGGGCGAACATTTCGTCCGCCTGGTCTTTTAAAAAACCGCAGGTCGGGTCAGGGACTCGACGCAACACTACTAATGTGATGGCAGGACAAACTCACAACCAACCAGGTACCCGGTTTTGGTGGCAGTACAATGACGCACAATCGCCGGTACGCGAGGGCATTCCTCGTCGTGCCAGAACAGCCGCACGAAAAGCTTCTCGCCCGCTTCCACGCTTCTTGGCGAAAGGAAGGCTATACCCTGATCAGACGCGTTATGCAGGGCAACCCCCATATCGATCAATTGATCATCAACATTCATTACGACCGATAAAGGCCAGGATCTGTGATACCTCCTGCGCGATCGCGCACGCTGGTCCACTTCAAACTCGGACCTCTGCTGGGCGGCTTCCACGAAACGGAGGATAACCTCCTGTAATACCGACGCCGAACTGGTTGCAATGGTTTTGGTTGCTGCGCTCATTTCTCTCCCCTAAACTTCCGGGAGGAAGGGTACAATTTGATTTGCCAGGCGCCCAAAAAATTATGCCAATATGGTTTAAAGTGGTGCTCAGAAGGTTTTTCCCGGACCAACGGTTTTAAGACTTGTGCGCCGCTTAGAGACTATTCGCCGGCCGAAATATCGAGCCTTGGCGGTTTTTGGGTAAACGCAATGAAATTATTTGACCGAATCACGCTGTTGATGGTAGTTGCGGTTTTGACAAGCCTATCAGGCTGCAGTGAATCCCGAACGCTAACGGGCAACGCGGTTGCACATTACGATTCAAAAGCGGAAGGGTCGGCAAGTAGCCAGGCCGGTAAAGCTCGTAAAACAAAAGGACCGATCGCGCCACCTCGCCGCGATGTGCCGGGCCGTCGAGGCGAACTGTCAATTGCGAAAATCTACGTACCCGATCACTTCGTGATTACGGACGGTGAGCCGGTCGATGTAGTGGTCTGGTTCCACGGGGCCCCCTGGTGTGCGGAGCAGGTGTTTTACGATTCCGGCAAAAACGCGGTCCTGGTAACCGTAACAGCAAAGAACCTATGGGAAACTTTTCGCCAGCAACAGGCCCTTGAAAATCTCCTGGAAGAAGCCAGCACATGGCTCTCCGGGCAGAGCAACCTGGCTGTCGCCGATCCAATACCTGCCCCGGAAGAAAATGAAACGCCACCGTCAAACCGGAGCGACATGAAGGTGAGTATAGGGCGAGTATGCCTGGCCTCCTTCAGCGGCGGTTACGTTGCCGTAAGGGAAATACTAAAGCAACCTCGGTATCAAAAGATGATAAGCGACATCGTGCTGGCCGATTCGCTCTACGCTCCGCGAGTAAAAGATAATGAAAGCAAACTGGATCCTGCGGCAATGGAACCGTTTTTGAATTACGCCAGAAGAGCTACGGCGGGAAAGTGCAATTTCATATTCAGCCATCTATACCCGCCGCGGGAGGAGCATAGGGGAAACACGACCACGCTTGCCGCCGGCTACCTGATCGATCAATTGGGAATAAAACGAAAGCCAGTGGAAGAAATAAACTCCGAGGGCATTCGAATAGCATATAAGGCTGAATCCAATGGATTCCACGTATTCGGGTATACAGGAATGACTACTCAGGACCATTTCGAGCATCTCTACAAGGCAAGCCACCTGCTGAAACTAACCTCCCTCGCGCAAGCAAAATAAAGATCGGACAGTCTCCGGCAACAAGGAAATTAGGAAAAACCGTTTCATGCTATGTGCCGGCAGTACGTTTACGGTTCGCTACGAATACAAAGGGGGCTTATCCGGCTGAAGCGTACTTGGGTTCGAAACCAGCAGTGCATTGACAACGTATATAGCCTATTGGGTTCATTTAGTCCAATGAGTTTATTTAGTTTATCCGCCAAAGGCGGACCGGAGATGAACAGGGGGGGGGGCTTTATTCTCGCTTAGTTCATCGAAGGCGGACTAAAGCGGACCTGAGATGGGGCAAAGCTGAATCGCCGGTCGACCAAACGTCGGTAAAACCGGAATGGCTTGTGGACATTTCCTTTTGGTTTATCCGAATAAAGGCGGACCATTGGAAAACACTGCAGAGTCAAGAACGGTAAAACCAGAGCCCGTCCGCGGCGAGCGGACGGTCGGCGTATGCGTAGCCGCCGGTGAAGCCCGCCGGAGGCGGGTGTAACCGGCGGAAGAGATTCGACCCCTCAAAACCAAGCCCCGCAGTCATTGGTCCGCCGAAAAGCGGACCAATGGCTGCGGGCCGATATAAGCATCCGCGCATCAATCACATTTCAAATACACGCAATATCCCATTTCTACCTGCGAATATGCCGCAACAAAACTTCAATATTCCTCCACAGTACAGAAATAGCTCCTACAAGACGATCTACTTATTAGCTGATTTTTAACAGTAGCCCTTTAAGGCGATAAAAGGTGGCTTCAGAGGTTTCTGAACTGGCATAGTAATATATCTATTGAAGGTTACATGCTCCTTCATTTACAATATGAAGCAAGCGTTGCCGTTCGGAATACATCGCAAGCAATGCCGGGAACGGGGGTATTAATTAAGTGGGTAAAAGTACCAGACGGGGAACCGGACATCGAATGAGACAAATTAGCAGCTCGTTATGTCGTATGCGTATAACCACCTTGGCGGCAATCGTCGGCATTCTGCTGGCGGTTTTCCCTGTGGAAGCTGCGACAGTAATTATCGACAATGCCGACTCGGGCTTCAGTGTTCTCAACGGAACATCATGGACAAGTACGACTGCTCCAGGTCAATGGTTTACAGACTGTATCTCCCAGAACACCAGTGACGTTGTAGGCCAGGTGGAATGGCGACCTGATATCCCCACCAGCGGTCAATACGAAGTCGCTGTCTGGATTCCCGCAACTCCCAACGTTCGACCTGCTGATGCAACCTACACCGTTCACCATGCAGATGGTACCGCCCAGTTCACCATCGATCAGAACGCTACGGCAGTCCAATGGGTTGTACTCGGTGCATTCAACTTCAACATTGGCAATGCTGGATATGTGACATTAAACAGCACGGCACAACCGGATACCCGCATCGTCGCCGATGCAGTGAAATTCTCCACCGGTTCACAAATGGCGCCGGAGTTCCGCGCCTTTTGGGCATCCACCGGACACGAAGGCCTGGAAAACGTCGATCAGATAGACGATATGGTCTCCCGGGCCATGCAGGGAAACTACAACGTAATCAATGCCCTGATCATGTACAAGCAGGATACCGGGGGCAGTCTGCACGGTGCTCTTTGGAATTCCAGCATATTGCCCAAGGCCACCGCTTATCCTCCGGAAATCGACCCGCTCGCTCATCTGATTGAACGTGCCCATGCAAACGGGCTGAAAGTTCACGGACGGCTTATCCCGTATACAGTAAGTCAAGCCTGGCCGCCGGCGGGTAATACGATATTGGCCGCCAATCCGCAATGGCTTTGCTCCGTCCATAACGACATGGGCAAAGGCCCGAGCCTGGTCAGCGATTATTACTTTCTCGATCCCGGTTCACCCGAAGTGCAGGAGTACATCATAAGCATCGTTCGCGAACTGGTCACGAATTACGAAATAG
Organism: Phycisphaerae bacterium; assembly: GCA_963667855.2. Taxonomy (GTDB): domain Bacteria; phylum Planctomycetota; class Phycisphaerae; order UBA1845; family UBA1845. The sequence continues at coordinate 28,946 of CAXXKI010000014.1, forward strand.
ACGGTATCCACTGGGATTTCATCCGCCACCTGCGGGCGGATTCCGGTTATCCCTCCGACAACACCTACAGCAATTCAACTCTTGCCCGGTTCCGCGCAATAACGGGCCGGTCCGACATTCCCGTGCCCGGCGGCGATGCCGAATGGGATGACTTTCGCCGACGCACCATAGATGAACTGGTTCTCCGGAGCCGGGCCGAAATTGCCTCTATCAGGACTAATCCGGTTCAGCCGGTGAGTCTTACCGCCGCTGTCGCCGGGTGGGGGGCTGCGGCCGCCGATTTCGAAAACACCAGCGCCTTTAAAAGCGTATTCCAGAATTGGGAAAAATGGATGCGATTGGGCTGGCTCGATGGTGCCTGCCCCATGATATATCTCGCCGATCACATCCCTGACCAGCAAACCCTGCAGCGGGCATGGGTCGAGCGGGCCATAGGGTGGCGTTACCAGCGACACATGTACATCGGGCAGTGTCTTTATCGAAACTCCATGCCCAACAGCATCATCCAGATGCAATACGGCTACGATCAGGGTGCCGACGGCAGTATTAACTTTGCTTATGGTCTCACCGTGGATAACGATCTTGATGGAAATCCGGAAACCGACTGGACCTGGTATCCGTATCTCGCCGAAAACCTGTTCAACGAACCCGCTCCGATTCCGGAATTGACCTGGCGAACCGCTGCCGCCGAAGAAGGAACAATATGGGGGCGTATTACCGACGAAATTACTGGTAACCCAATTGATGATGCCACTGTTACTGTCAGTGGACAGCAGCCTGTTCAAACCGACGGTAACGGCTACTACGTGGCAACCATGATACCAACTGCCGCGGGCGGAACCAGCTACCAGATTACCGCTGAACATTACGGTTATATCTCCACCAGCGGCTTAGCCACCGTGTTGGCCGGGGATGTCGTCCGCCTCGATATGGGATTCGACACATCCTTGCCACCCGTCATTGCAGCCGTCGATCCCGGCCCGCAAGCGATACTGGTAGACCACGAGCACGTTCGCCAGCTCACTCTTCAACAGGGAACTGCTCAGCCGTGGACTCTTATAGAAGGTCCGCCGCGAGCAACAATAAGCCCTCGCGGCTTCGTAAGCGGGTGGGTGGCCACTCAAGGCGATGTGGGTGAAGTAATCGGCTTCACCGCCAGGGCGGAGAATCCACACGGAAGCGACGAGGTGAGTTGGCAAGTGACCGTGGAAGAACCGCCTCCCTGCCAGGAGATGATTTTGGCTGACTTTGAAGGCTATGCCAACGGTACGGAAGTACTGTTCCGATCTCCGCGGTATAGCGGGTCGACAAAGCAATACCTCGAAACCACTCCCGACGAGGCGGAGGTCACGGACGAGGTTTCCCCCTTTAATGGCTCAGCATGTTATAAGGTTAATTGGCAATTCCTCGACAGCAACCCGAGTAATTGGTTGCGATTGACTACCAGTAACGCTCCGTATATTCCCAATCCAACGCTTGAGTTGGATCAGGCCGTACGCGTGCGAATGCGCGTTGACGAAGGGCGTTTCCGCCTCGCTCTCGGCATTAGAGAAACGGGGACGGCCGCGAATACCGGCGCCGACGGCGGGACCGTCGGCGATATAGAATGGGTGGGCGCAAGTGCTGTTATCAACGATGTTCCCCAGGGAATACTGGTTGAACCCATGCCCGGTGTCTGGCAAACCGTCACCTTTAACCCGCTGACCGATCCGCTAGCTGGCATGACCGGCGACGGCGTTCTTACGGGTTTTTATAACAAGGGAACTCTCGAGCAACTCGCCTTCACTGCCGTCGATACCGCAGGTCCGTTCACCGTTTACCTCGATGGCATCGAACTGCTGTGCGATGTACCGCCGACACCGGAGCATATTTGTGAAAGTCGCGACGTAACAGGCGATGTGACTCTGCCGCCGGTTTATACCGAATACGGAGCGTGGACAAACAGCACGATAAAAAGCTCGGTTTCGGGTTTAACCGGTACGGGCAGTCGCTTCATAAACTACGAATTGCCGAACACCGGCACCGATAATGCCACCTTTGTCCCACATATCGACACTCCGGGAAAGTACGAAGTCTTCACTACCTGGGCCGCCGGCGCCAACTGTTACGATGCAAAATACACCATGCGCCACTACCATGGCCAAACTGTCCAACTGGTCGACCAGATTTCCACCGGCGCGCCGGAACCGACAAACTGCAACAGGTGGATTTCCCTGGGTGAATACTGGTTTACTGCCGGCCAGAACGCTGATACTGCTTCGATCAACGTCTCCGAGGAAACCGTAAGCGGCAAACCGAGTCCAGGCTGGGGAAACCGAGTTTACGCGGATGCGGTAAAACTAACCCTGCTGGAACCATGGCCCGACGGAGATTATACTGGCGAGGGCGATATTGACCTGAAAGACTTCGCCTATTGGTCAAGTTGCACAACCGGCCCCGCAAAGCCGTACGATATTCCGCGATGCCGTCTATTCGACTTCGACCTGGATAATGACATAGACCTCACAGACTTCGCCCACTATTTACTAAACTTCAACGCATCCAGCGAATAAAGCCAATCGCCTGCCGCAACTAACGTTCATCGATGCAAAAAAAAGATTGGATTGTCTTCGACGAAAAAGTGAGAATTTGGTATATTTAGGCGGGAATAATAATAGGCTGTCCCACTGGCCCCAATGTACGTGTTTGTATACCGAGCGTAGGTCAAGCGGTTCTTATCAGTTTGCGACAAGTACCGCCGGCCGCGATCATATCTACAGCCGTCGGCCCCGGATCACGCGAACCAGTACGGTGACGATCGCCACTACCAACAGGATGTGGATGAAACCGCTCATCGTGTACGACGTGATCGTTCCGAGCAACCACATCACAATAAGTATAACTGCCAGTGTCCAAAGCATTGCGATTCTCCTTTTCCAAATGCTCCCCCGTTTGTCGCATAGCGCACGTTCCATTGGCGGGCGTGAATGCAGCACCGCCCGTTTGTATGGAAATCGCTTCGAGACGGTTACGGATCCCGGTGCTACCGTTCGTCGTGATCGCCTCGATCGCGGTTGGAATAACCTGCATGGTCTTTGTGCCGGTCGCTATCGTGCCGCTCCTTACGTCGTCGATCATCGCGACGCTCCCCCTGTAGGTGATCATCGTGCCGCTCGTACCGTTCCGGATAACGATCCTGGTGAGGGCGAACATGCTCGCGACGATCTCCGCCACATCCGGCCAACGACACCAGCACTGACAGAGCAAACGAAACCACCAGTAGGGTTCTCAATCTTAGATATCTCATTTTGATCTCCTGATCCAAACAGAGGTTTCGGTTCAAACACAAAGCCGGATCCGCGTGAGCGGATCCAGCCAAGCCAGCCTGCGACTTTCGCTCAAGGCGGGTCATCGCAAACTACGGAGCGACAACCTTCACGGTGAAGTTCATCGAGGTCGGTATCCCGGTTTCCGGCGTGCCCTTCACATAAACTTGATACTCGCCGAGGGACGCATCCTTGGGTACGGTGATCTGGAGCTGCACGTCGGGGACGTCGCTCCCCTTGACCGTGAAGTTAACCGGCTCGACGAAGATACCCTTGGCCGCCTTGATTTCCAGCTTCACGTCCCGCTTAAAGGACTCGCCGCGGTGCAAAGATACGGTTACCGTTCGGCGGTCGCCCTGTTGCACCTCGGTGGCGAAAGTCGGGACGGCGATCTTGAATCCTTGACCGGACATCCCCCCACCTCGCGGGCTCATACAACCGATGACAGCCGTCCAAGCCAGCGTCATCACGATAATCATTATGGTTTTCATCGTTATTCCTTTCGTAAAATGATTCTTGCTCGAAACCAGCCGCCGATAGCGGCGCGGAAACGCCGTCATTTAGCGATGACGGCGATCTTGAACTCGGTGTCCGTCGGCTCGCCCTTGTCCGGCGTGCCTTTCACCAAGATCTTGTACTCGCCGATAGCAGCATCCTTGGCGACGGTGATCTTCAACTGCACGTCGCCCTCGTCGCTTGGCTCCACGGTGGTGCCTTGGGGATCGACTTCGAGTCCGGCAGGCGCCTTCAGTTCCAGCTTTATCCGCTGCTTGAATCCTGCGCCGCGTTCCAGGGTCAACCGAACCGTTTGCAACTCGCCCTGTTTGATGTCCGTGGTGACGGCCGGAACGGTGACCCGGAATGTGTCGTTGCCGGCGCGGCCGCCCTCATCGCTGCTCTTGCTGCAACCCGTCAACGTGGCCGTGAAAATCAACATTGTTACGAGAACTTTTTTCATCTTGAGACTCCTTGCAATGAACGAGTGCCGAATCGCTTCCCGGCGACCTCGAAACTTGACCTTGTATATCGTTTCCGGCGTTCACAACGCCGCCTTCCGGATCCTCGCCCTCGCGCATCCCGGTTTCCGAATGCGCCGCGGGACGAACCTTACGCTGGCTCGCAGGGGCGTGCTGGGATGAGACTATGTCGCTTCCGTAGAAACACGTTGATGGACGAGAATCGGCTCATCGCTCAATCTCGATGACTTGCGTATCCTTGTCCCAGAAGCTTTCGTGGCAGCTTATTCTGGTGCCAAGCAGCCACACTATGAGAACAATCGCCAGGATTCCGCCGATGACGCCGAGCCAGGTTTTGTTCATGTTCGTTCCCTTTCGTTCAACTGGGTTTTTCCAACTCGACGAATCGGCTCAGACCCGAAAATCGTCCTCTATGAACCCCTGGTCGAGCGTCACTCTGGTGGAGATATTGCTGCCCGGCAACTCGCCATCGTTACCATTAATCCAACATTCGATCATTGTGTTTATCCTTATTGTGCAGATCATCCTTCGGGCGTCCGCGCTTCGCGGCAATACGCCGCGATCACGCGCCTCGTTTACATCAGTTCTGAATGCCGGACCCAATCGCGTTCCAAGTTTCCGCCGGAATGCTGCGGTCGAGCAGGTATACGTGTACCACGGTACCGGTCGTGAACACCGCCACCACCGTACCGGTGGCCGGATCGACTTCCGAGGCCGCCTCGCGCACCTCCACCCCGGTTATGCGTTTGATCTCCTGCCGCAGCGAGTCGGAGGCGCTGGCGAACAGCTCGCGGTGAAACTCCTGCAACTGGGCGGCCTGGGCGATCTGCTGTGCCATGGTTGGGTTGGACTCGTTCATTGCGATTCTCCTTTGTCGCCGCGCCGCGGCACGCCGGAAAAATAAAAAAAGCCGATGTGGTCGAACACCCTTGGGTATTCAACCACATCGGCTTACTCGTTAACGGGCCGTCCGACCGAGCCGATCTGCCCTTTAATTAGTCATCCGATAAATTCCATAAAGTCGCGAGCGGCAACAGGCCGAGGCCCGCGAAAAATCCACGTATTTCATATTGTAACATGCCTGCGACAGAGGGCAAGGTGAAAACACAGGTAAATTAATTCAAATCATCCGGACTTTCCGGCGAACCGCTCTACTGAAAGGAGCTACGCGCCCTATGCGGCGACGGATGCGCGGCACTGGCGGATGCGGCAACTCGCGTTTACTTTCCCGCGAAACGGACAACGCTGACACGCGTTTCAAAAAGACGGCCTCGTCATTGCCGAAGAACGAGGACGTCTCGCCCGTTGTTTCAACCTTAAACCTCGGATGGTCGGGCGCGACGCCAATCCGTCCAGAACCGAGGTTTACCGGTGTTGCAACAGAGGACTAGGATATGCCGGCCGTGGCCGATAGGAATAGTAGAACGAGATTTTCGGCGTTGCACGCCGGCAGTGAAGTCGATCTTCGGGCTTTTGACAGCAGAGCCGTGGATGAGCTTCGGTACGCACGATGCATTTCGCGATAGCTTTGGCAATCTGCCAAGCTATGTTCAACTTGGGTTTAACTTGTTGTACAGCCCCGCTGGACGCGATCAATAACTTGCTATCGAAAACGCAAACTCAACGTTCTACCGTCCCTGCGAGCGGAAAAACGGATCAAATCGGTGCCAAACTGCGGGAGGCGGAGGAATGACGAGGGCGATGCAACGAGTCAGGCCGCGAGTAACTTCCAGTCCCTCCGGCAGTACGGTAAAAACCCTGCGTGATGCCGGGACTATCCTCCCTTCACCTCGCTCATTCCCGCAGTGACGGCGAATCGCATCGCCTGCTCGATGGACATATCGATCGGCTCGACGGCCGAGCGCGGGACCATTGTCGTAAACCCGCCGATCTGGTAGCTCATCGGCAGATAGACCGCCACGTCACCCTCGCCACCGATTCCGGCGGGCAGGTCGCCGAAATCCTCTCGCGTAATAAACCCGATGAAGCGTAACGGCGGGTCTCCGACGGAAACCACGACGGCCTTGCGAATCGTTTTCTTGTCAGAGCCTGAGAAGAAGCCCATCAGGTCGCGTACGGCCCCATAAAGCGCTTTCACCAGGGGAATTCGCTCCACGAACTGCTCGCCCCATTGAAACGCCCTTCGAAAGAGCCACGCCTTCATCAATACGCCGATTACGAAGACCAAAACCAGCCCGGCCACGACGCCCATCCCCGGCCAGTACAGGGTGCTCGGGATAAGCATCTTCAGTCCCCGTCCGACGAAAGACTCTGCCGCGCTGCCCAGCCAGTACAGCACATATAGCGTCACTGTGACCGGTAGAACGGTGACCAGCCCTGAGAGAAACATCCTTACAACCAGCTTCATGTTCACGTTCCTTTCGAGAGCCGCCCAGACGTTGATTCATTAAAAAGAGTAGTCGATGGTCGTAAAAAAAGCGCTGGCGTAGCCCGTGTCCAGCCCAACATCACTTTTCTTCGATGATACGGCAGCCTAGCACGGATCTTCGCGCTCGCAAGGTCTTCGCTTTAGCATGCAAAGCGCTCTGCAACTTCCGAACCTAATGAGGAGTTGATAGGCTCACACCAATCTCCAAACTCTCATCACGCCCTGCGCCTGCGGCCGCGTGTGTTCACGTTCCGGAAACGTGTTCTCAAGTGCGTCATACTCGTCAACGTGTTGCGTACCTTGTTCAGTTAGGCGGCAGCACAAACTTAAATGTAAGTTTCCGCCGGATGAACTACGGAAGGCTTGATTACCCGTTGGGCCGCCTGTCGAACCTCCGCCGTCTCTTTTTTTTCGTCTTCAGCTTGGCGTCGTCCGTTTCCGCCCGCCAGTGGCAAAACGCCCGCCATCTCTCCGATGACATTGACCAGTTCGCACCCTGACGGAACGACAATCTTTGCATTGCGGCTCAGGGATTTTTCAAGAGCCTCCAGCTTTCTCAGAAGCTGTGCGTTTCCAACGAAATATGTGTTCGCCGCCTCATTTACGAGTTTTATTGCCTGAGCCTCGCCTTCTGCCGCGAGAATCTTGGCCTGCCTGATGCCTTCGGCCTTCTTGATCTCCGCCCTCTTTTCACCATCCGCCTGTCTCTCGACCGCGTTGGCGAAATCCAAGGCGGCTACCTTCTCGTTCTCCGCCTTGACAACCTTGTTCATCGTCTCCTGGACATCCTTGGGAGGGTCAATTTCCTTCAGTTCGGTCCTGACGATCGCCATTCCCCAACTCATGGTTTCCTTGCTCAACGTAGTCAGAAGCGCTCCGTTGATGTTGTCTCGTTCGCTGTTGGCGGATTTTAGAGTTAACGTTCCTATGATATTGCGGAGTGTCGTACGAGCTAGGCTTACAATCTGACTCTGGTAGTTGTTGACGTGGTACTGGGAACTCTTGACACTTTCCTCGTCGTCCTTGACTTTGAAGTAGACTTGGGCATCAACCCTGGCGTTGAGATTGTCGTTCGTGATGATCTCTTGGGGCTGGGCATCAACCATCTGCTCGGTCGTGTTGACCTTGATCATTCTGTCAATGACAGGGATTATCCAGTTGAAACCAGGATTTGCAAAGCGCCGGTACCTGCCTAGCCTCTCGACGAGTCCCTTGTGCGTTGGACGAACAAGCCTGATGCCCGAGAAAAACACCACTAAAGGAACGACGACGACGAAGATCACTGCATATTCTATAGAATACATGGAGATTCTCCTTTCAGATCAGTCATCCAAGCGAATTTAGTCATAACCAGACCTCCTTCTTGATCGCCGACGTTTTTGGGCGATCTTGATTACGTGCGTCCCGTAGGCAGCAGGATGATCAGATAGGAGCCACTGGGATACCTTGTCATCAAGGTGACACGAGGAGGACCCAGCGCAGCATCCTTCGCTTTCGGTGTCAGCAGCTCCGATTTTGAATCAGGTACAATTCTCAGACGTCTTTGCATTCGCAGCATTTGACCTCGATCTGACGCGGTTTCACCTTCTCGTCCTTCGGCAAATGCACGGTCAGGACGCCATTCTTGAATTCGGCGGAGATCCTTTCCGTGTCGATCGCTTCGCCGATGGTGAACGTACGATGAAAATCGCCGATTCCGTATTCGCCGTGCAGGAACTTGATGTCGTCGTGGCGCGGACTGACTTTGCCGTGAATCGTCAGCACGGGGGTTTCGAAGCTAACATCCAAATCCCTCGGCATGACACCGGGTAGATCGCCGTACAGAATCGTCTCGTCGTCGTTTTCCCAGATGTCGAACCGTGGGATGAACGTTGTCCCGCCGAATGTGCGTTCGACGGGGGCGACTTCGTTCTTGGCTTCTTTCGTCGTAAGTGTTGCTGGCATGGCCTAGACCTCCACTTTGTTAGAGAATATGTTACAGAACGTTGCTTCATGCGACGTTTGACCTCTGAACTTGTTTCGAGGTCCAACTCCGTTACGTGGCCGCTGTCGACCCAACCTGCCGACGTCGAAGGCGGGCGACCTGCCTCCGATTTCTGAATCAGGTGGCTTTGGCCTCGATTCGTCTCGTCATGGCTTCTTTCCGCATGGGTAACGTGATGGTCAACACGCCGTGCTTGAATTCTGCGGTGACCTTTTCGCTATCCACGTACTGGGGCAACTCGCCCACCCGCGAGAACTTGCCGTGGCCTCGCTCCCGACGATGCCACGTGCCTTTACCCAGCTCAGGGCGTTTGCGATGGCCTTTGATCGATAACTCGTTGTCGCCTTTGACAAAAATTTCTAGGTCGCTCACCTCAAGATCTGGAAGTTCCGCCTCAACGTACAAGTTGTTGCCGTCCTCCCATAGGTTGAGCAGCGGATAAACGCTGTCGGCGCGCCGCGTCGGATCGTTCATCACAAAACGGCCTAGCCTGCGCTCCATTTCCTCCTGCAAATGGTTCATCGCCGGCCACATCCTGCCCCAAGGCTGCCATCGGGTTGTTAACATGTCTCTGTGCCTTTCTGTAAAAGACCATTCGCCCGGAACACGGCGACCGGCGCGAACAAAAAAGCCGACGTGGCCAAACACCCAAAGGTGCTCAACCACGTCGGCTTACTCTTCAACGAGCCCCACGGCAGAGCCGGGTTGCCCTTCATTAAGTCTTCCGAAAACCTTGCTCGAAGTCGCCGTAAAGCGTACGTCCGCCTCGAACACTACTACCATTATACAACATCGGCGCGCCGATGGTTGCCGAATTCTTTAATAATTAGAATATTCCTTATCCGGTGGTCGATATCGTGCTCCGCAAATTGACGGAATGAAAGGATTCCCGCCTTAGCCAAGTAACTGGTTCCCTTCAGCCAAACTAGGCCTGAGGGACAGCCTCTTATTATCCTTACCTAATTCCCCTAAACACGCATCAATCAGCCTTCTGATGACAAAACAGGCAGGGAACGTTATTCGACAACTGCTGAATAGATTATTTATCTTTAATGATTGGTATTCTGCAACGAGGTCTAACCATTAAGACGGGAGGAGTGATCGGGCAGTAAAGCGGACAACCGGCTTTGCTTGTCACCGGAGCGGCTAAAACCAACCGGCGTTAATGGTTATCTCATCCCTCATTACATTCGTGATTCTCAAGGCTGTCCATCTTTTTGAGATTAAACCGTTCTGCTCGAAGATCTTTCATCTTTCTGGTTTTCCGTTTTCCACCCAAAAGAAAAAGCCGGGGGAGAAAAACTCCCCCGGCCGATCAATCGATAACGTTTGGCAATTCCAGCTATTCACCTGGTTTTGCCTAATCGGCGACTACGATACTGAAAGTATCGCTGTACTCTTCCACAAAGTCGTTCACGCCGTTGCTCCAGTGAATCCGTATTCTGTAATTGCTTCCACCAGCTATATCTGCAGGAATATCGTAATCGATACTACCCGTAGCTCCAATATTTATATTCTGTTCCGTGATCTCATCTACAAAGCTGTTGCCGCTGAACAGCGAGATCCAGCCGGTACCAGAAGGATTGGTTGCGGTGTAAGTGACGGTTTCGGTTGTCCCCGCAGTCCAGGTTGCACCGGAAACCGGGCTTGTGATTTCGAAAGTTGGGAATGGTATTGATCCGGTTATTGAAAACGGTTCGCTCCGGTCTTCAACGGTATTACCGACACTATCGTACCAGGCTATTTCCACGCGATAGTTGTCGCCATCCCCGATAGTCTCGGGAACATCATATTCGATACTACCGCTGGCTTCCATCGCCCGCGAACCGAACCAGGTTACATAGGTTTCACCGCGGAATAGTCTGAATTCCACGTTGCCTGTATGATTCGTTGCCGTGTAACTGATGGTTTGGGTTGTCCCGGCTGTCCAGGTTGTACCCGAGCCGGGATTGGTAATATTCAGCGTCGGAAGTGGGTCCGATCCCGTTATTGAAAACGGTTCGCTGAAGCTTTCAACGCTGTTGCCGAAATCACCTGCCCAACTGGCTTTTACCCGATAGCCGTCTCCGTCTCCGATAGTGTCGGGGACGTAGTATTCAATACTACCGGTGGCTTCCATCTGGCGGTAGGCGATTGTGCTCAGGATGCTGTCACCGCGGTATAGCGAGAAACTCACATCATCGGAAGGATTCGTTGCGGTATAAGTGATTGTCTCAACTGCCCCGGCTGTCCAGGTTGTACCAGAGGCGGGGCTGGTAAAAGTTATCGTGGGAAGTGGATCCGATCCCGTTATTGAGAACGGCTCGCTGTCCGAAATCCCGGATATTGGGTTCCCATTTGCGATAAGGCGAATGGTGTAATCGTCTCCATCGCCGATACGCGAAGGAACATCGTAATCCAATCGGCCATCCTTCATCAGAGCAATACCGCATTGGTCAACAAACTCTCCATCGCGGAGCAACTGGACCGTAACGGTTCCCGAAGTGTTCACGGATGTACATGTCCAGGTTATCGTTGCCGTTTCGCCGGCCGTCCACACCGTGTTCTCCGTGGGACTTGTCACGATTGCCTGCGGCAAGCTTTCGATATATTCGATTACCAGCGGGGCGACATCTTCAATGACACCCCAGGACATCACCAGGTCGTTGCGGCAGCAGTTACCCTCAATAGAAGTGGACCTGCCGATGGCACCGGTTGCGTCCCCGGGATGATAGTTGAAAGGCCAGTTGATATCGGTCATTGCGTTGACCAGCCTGTGGGCGATCGACAAGGCCTGCCCCGGCGCGATGAACGTTTCGCTTACCGGCTGTCCGGGAAGAGCATTGCGAACATCGACGATCAAGCTGTTAGCATCGAGCGGACTCGTTCGCTCGGGCTCGGCGGCCGCCAGTTCTACTATCGTATTCAACCGGGCAAGCCCGCCGCCCGTGCTGTATGCCAGATGATTTTCATCCACTTTCGCGATTCGGGTTAACAAAAGGTCCGGACCGAAAACCGTGTTGAGAATGAACAGGGCGGTTGGCCGATCCCCTTCTGCCAGCATTCCAAGAAGCATCGTTGAGTTAACCGTAAAATGGTATACCGGTCGGCCGCCAACGGCGGTTTCACTACTGAGCTCCCAAATTACCAGATCCGCTGCGTCAGCAGGCAGGATCAACTCTTTGAAATCATAACCCAGGTTGCTCCATAGTGTCAGGTACGTGGAAGCGTCGTCCGTCTGGTCGTTCTGGTCATCAACAGTAATGACGCCGGCGTTACCATAGAGCCCGTTCGTTCCGGATAATTGACTCGAGAGGGATCGGTTTAAAACTACAAGATCGGAAATAGCCTGGCTGCTGTTAATGATGCTTTCCATCTTCCTCGCATCAGCGTCAAATACGTATCCGACCAGCGGGGCGAACGTAGCCGTGAGGTCCTGTGAGTTGGCTTCGACCGCTATGAACGATTCGTTGGGAAGACCCATAAGCATAGGTTCGGAAGGTACACTCCATTCCGCATAGCTCGCTGCCAGTTCGGAATCCGGTTTGGTTCGCTGCCACACTGTGCAGGAGATGGGGTCGGCCACGCTCACTCCAACGCAGATCGAGTCAGTGCCCGTAACCATGTTGTACGCCAATTCGCAGATATCCTTAAGCATAGTGACGTCGACGTTGAATGCTGCGGTCAATATGTCAACCGCATTGGCAAAGTCGAGATAGATCATCAGCCGGTTGTTATCAAACTGCGTTAGCCAGCCGCTTTCAAACTCATCGTGGAGGGTGCGTGGGAGGTTTTGTATGGCAGCTAACGTGTCTGCCTTGGTAATAGAGGCAATTGTGAATCCCCCGTCATTGGTGGCAGCGATATAAACGGTGACCGGGAATGGGGCGATATTGTCTATTCCCCGTACGACCAAGTCCACGCGAGTAACGCCATCACCTTCGTCTGATGTTACAAAATCTTCAGGAAAAGCTTCCTGCAAAAGGTTTATTAAAGTTGCCTTGTCTAATTCGATAGCTGAAATGATGGTGATTGCACCGGTGTTTTCGTCTATTTCTATCGCTAGGGCTAACCCAAATGGCGGTACATCGATTTTCGCCTCTTTCGTTGTCAGGGCCGATAGGACGCTGAGAGTTCTGGCCAAAGCAGGCTCTGAACCAAGATCGATCGACAGCAGGTTTTCTATATCAATAACGAACGCCTCGACGTCCTTCACTGCGATAGCAAGCAATGCGTCTGCGGGCATCACCGACAGGAGATCCGGCTCGGTAACCTCGCCGCCACCTCCGCCGCCGCCATTGGGGGAAACGGTAATAGTAGTCGAGTCTGTTGCCGCAAGCTCACCGTCGCTGACTGTGAGCTCGAATTCGAGAGTTTCCACTCCCGTATTGGCAATCGCCAGGAAGTTGGCCGCTTGCGTATTCTCGTTACCGAGGCTTACCGTTGGCCCCGAAATCTGCTTCCATGAAAAAGTTAATTCATCATCATCGGGATCTGTAGAGCCTGATCCATCAAGAGTTACGGTAGTTCCCGAACTAACCACTTGGTCCGGACCGGCCGAGGCGACTGGGCGAAGGTTTTCCTGGACCGGTGTACCCTTCACGGTTACTTGAGTCGTTGCCGATGCTTCACTCGTACCGTCTCCAACTGAAACCGTGAACTCAAAAACGGTATCCTCTGGAACGTCCGGGGCGACGATGCTGGCCTCGGCCAATCCCGCTCCCGAGATACTGATTTCCGGAGTGCCTCCCGTTTGTGTCCACTGAAAAGTTAACGCATCGCCGTCAGGATCTGCCGAACCGAAAGCTGACAGGATAACCAGCCCGTCCTTTTCCACCGCGGTTGGTGTGGCCGAAGCGACCGCTATTGGCGTTCTGTTTTCGCTGACCGGGAACAGGCCCGCCTTAACGTGCAATTCGCTGTGTACCTCAGCGCCGGCTTCATCGAGGCAGGCGATTATGATTTCCGCTGCTTCATATGCTCCAGATCCGCTTGTGATGTCTTTGATCGTTATTCTTATCATTCCCGAAAACACGATGACGTCGTTATTGTCGCGAACGATCACTTGAATGAGCAGTTCCAAAGTGCCGTTGTTGGATGAAACATAGGAAAATTCCTGCAGGATCAGCGATATTCCGCCAACACCAAGTTTCACCTCAACGCCGACTCGAAGAGAAATGATCTCAGGTAAGTCGACAGTCTTCGCCTCGCTATTTAGACGCTTTGCGGCGGGGGCGGTTTCGGAACCTTCGCTATTGTATATCCCCATTTTCTCCATTAGCTGGATGACTTCAACTCGCTTGAGGACAATTGCCTGGCCCACACCTTCGTCATTGAATTGAGCGGTGACCACATCGCTGTCTATTGTGCCGCTTAGCTGTGTGGGAACCACCCTTTCCGTTCCAGGCTCGGGCTCATCTGGTGGCGGAGCGAAAGCGTCACAGCCTGCCAATTGTATCGCACAACCAGCGCCAAATAAAAACGTCAGAAAGTAAATCGACACCGGCCATCTTCGTTTCACCATCTTGAGACTCCTGTCCAAAACTCAATTCAATCCTGATTGCCAAACAAACTGCTATGCCTGAAGGCATAATATTGGAATATTGTTACTAGGGATGCCGCCGCCGGAGAGCTTGTCATCTATAATGCGGTATTGGTATTAAACTATCGTACTGATAGTGTCCCGTGTAACGACAAGAGAAAAATTGGCTTGGCCTTACACTTCCCCCCGGTTAAATACTCTGCTGACTTTAGTTTTACCCTATGATCACGTAACTCAAACAATAATAGCAATTTAGCAAAAAGAAAATGGCTTTGCAACCATTATTGACTGCCAGTAATACCCCCAGGGAGTGGTAGAGTGGGGCTGTTCGTGCCGTCAGAAATGCCTTCCGCTATTTGGCAGGTCGGCGCTAAGGGTTTATACGGGGGCAGGCAAGGGTATCTACCTGGGCGTCAATAAATAGTGGAGCCATGCTTCCGGGTAGTGCAACACCAATTCTAACCACCTTGCGTTTTACCTTCGTTGGGAATGCTGGCAGCCCGATTTTTTCGTTAAAAACCACCCTGGCAACCTAATGTCCCTATATTAAAAACCGCTCGCCGACCTCTTGGAGGAGGTTCGCTTACCTGCCCGGTAAGGACTATTTATCTCGAAACAGAACACCCGAACATTTGACGATATTAAGCTTGACATCTACCGAACATACGACGAAAAAACGACAAAGCGATTGTTGTCAAAAAAACGAAAGGGCCAAACCGCATGAATACAGATCAGTATCGCGAAACATGAACAACTGAAAACGGAGCAACCGAAAAACGGTAGCACCTCCTTTGTGCCTTTGTGGTAAAGCAAAGTAAACCACTAAGACACATAATCCGTTTATCGTATGCGTTAAACAGAACTGCCGGTGCAATTTTAACGTGAACACTCGATTCATTGGAAGGGGAAAGAAAATGCCGGACAAAAAGCAATCAAATCAAGCATCAGCTAAAAAGGTAAATGCCAACCGGGCCAATGCCAAAAAATCGACTGGCCCCAAAACCCGTGCCGGAAAGAAAAAAGCCAGCAGAAACGCCGAAAAGCATGGCATTCTTTCCGAAATGATCTTGCCTAAAAAAGAAGCCGCCGAAACTGAAGAACTTTTCGATGAGCTCACCGACCAGTTTTGCGAGGATTTCCAGCCTGAATCCACTATAGAAAAGATCCTCGTCGAACGATTGGTCATCCTCACCTTGCGCCTTCGCCGCTTGCAGATCATCGAAACCAATGCTTTTGAATACGAAATGAAAGAACAAAAATACGCGGCCCTGATTGACGATTGTGAACTGAACTCCATTCAGCGCTACGAAACCATGCTCAACCGCCAGTTCTACCAGACCTTAAGGGAACTGCGCCAGTTCAAAATTGACAGGCAAACCGATGAAGATCGACAGGCCATGAAATACCAACTTGAAATATCATCCAACCAATCGCAACTGCCATCCATCAGATCGAACGGCAACGGAACTGCCAAATTACGAAACGAACCCAAATCGAACGGCAGCGGCCCTAACCCCTTGCAGGTAAACAGGTTGAATCAGACAAGACCGAAAAACAAAGCCGCCTCCCGACCAGTGTCGGCCGCTATTACCCGCCAGCCAATAGCAACGGTCAGGCCAACCGCCGCCCCAATTGCGTATACCCGAGCTGTAACGCCGAACAACACCAGCAAAGGAGCCTCAATAATTATGAAAAAACCATAATAGCCGCTCCGCCGGTAACAAACTAATAAAACCCAACGCCCAATCCGCACATTCGGTCGAATATCCGCCTTAAGAAAGAAGCAGGGCATCCAGGCAAAACACATTTCGATTAAAAACCAAAGTGGTTTGTAAATGTTCCCTGTTGCGTAATCCGCTTTCGGTGGATAGGTGAACTACGGAAAAAACACTAAAGAGCAGAAACCGCCCAAACCGAGTCCGTCCGCTACGAGCGGAGGGACGGCATACGGTAGCCGCCGGTTGCACGCGACCCGAAGGGGCAAGTGCAACCGGCGGAAAAGATTCGTCTTCTCAAAACAAGTCCCGCATCCTTTGTCCGCCAAAGACGGACGAAAAATGCATGAAGACTTACCAAAGGCTTGCCGAAAGAGAACCGAGGGCAGACGAGAGACTGGCCGAAGTGGCACCAATGAAGTACCCGGAACCCGACCGATGACGGTCAAAACGGGCCGGGGTTATAAATATCCCCTGTTGCGCTGCTCAACAAAGAAGGAAAAAGACGGATCATTGGAAAACACAAAAGAGCCAAAAACGTCAAACCCAAGCCCGTCCGCGGCAAGCGGACGGTCGGCGTACGGTAGCCACCGGTGGAACGCGACCCGAAGGGGCGAGTGCAACCGGCGGAAGAAATTCGTCATCTAAAAACAAGCCCCGCAGCCTTTGTCCGCCGAAAGCGGAACAAAGGCTGCGGGCCGATATAAACACCTGGCATTAACATGAACGGGCAAACTTCACTTATCGCACGCGCCGCTAACTTCTTTTTACAATCACCGACTAAATCGTAAAAGCAATATTTAAGATTCGAGAATATCAAATCGGATTGCTTGTTGTCCGCTATCTGCCTATATTCTGGGAATTGTTAATTAATGGTTCGCCGGGCGATCCATATGAGTCAGAACCTGTTAAGAAAATCAACTATGTCGCGTGATTTACCGGTCATTTATAGAGCCGCCGACCTGGGCGAGGCGGATATTGTGGTTTCCTGGCTGCGGGATAAAGGAATACCCGCAGAAACTGCATTTTCTTTGAATCACGTGTATAACCCGGGATCTCGGGAGCTCGTAAATTCTGCGTAATTCACAACGTTTTCGGATGATATGTCTGTACGCCATGCCGACCAGCAGCGTATCAGGAGAAACGGGCCGATAGCTGCGCCGTGAACAGTAATGGCCCACAATTCTGGAAGGAATTTGTTACAAAGCAGCACAGAAAAAATGAATATGAAAACGATTAGAAGTACGGTTTTCTCAAGAATGGTTGAGTTGGATATTGTCGTACGGTTAAACGATCGCAACACACTGGAGACATTCTCACCTAGTGTTTCGCCGACAGGTGGCAGCCAGAAAAAGAAAACGAATAGCCACCAGTGAGAATCGAGTTTGGCTGCCGTCTCATGCTGGCCAAGGCACACGCATACAAGAGCAATCAACTCTACCAGTCCTACTCCGAGACATATTAAAAAGATCGGCCAGAAACGATCTGCCAGTACGCGACTTTTCGCATTCATTATTCTCAAAACTCCTCTTGTGGTTGACTTCAAAGATTAAGCTTTAATTGTACAGTCTCGATTGTTTTAGAGTCAAGCTTAGAGGTTTCCACAAGCGTTTTATTGATAATACATGGCCGGTTGTATACGTACTTGAATAACGCTGCTGGATTTAACCTGCCATTTGAAGTTTAAAAAGTGATCACATAGAACGTACGTGTTTTGCATGGTTGTCAATTGTTCTATACGTTTGGGAAGCCGGATGCACTCGTAGCGGGACAGGTCCGGTTTGCCTGGACTGGTTGAGGCGGCGTTGCTTGGAAGAATTGCCAGGTACTATACTCGATCGTGGCCCGAAACGGACCAGTCCCGGGGGATTCAAGCCCGGCGGTTGCGTTTTTTTATTAGGCGGGGATGATGATAGCGAATCGTGGATGCCTGAAGTGTTCAGGGCTATGAAAGCTCGCAATCTTTTTTGTAAGGGAATCGGCTTCGATAATGCTGGGTGAATTGATACTGCGGCTAATAAGGAAATACCACGTTGCTGTTTTAGGCGTGGTGCTGGTGGTATCCCTGTTCGCCGCCGCGGTTATCTTCAAAAACGGTTTGCCCAAGAGCTATGAACTCGATGCCTTTGTCGGCAGCGGTGATGCCGAATTCGAAAAGCTCCAGGCGTTAATGGATGAATTCACCAGCAGCGAATTCGCGGTAGTGGCCGTTCAGGGGGAAAATCAGATCGACGCCGAAACCGAGCGGCTGATTAGCGATATTTCAAATCAGCTAAAGGAACTGCACGCCGTCGAGCGATGCAACTCCATAGTCGACATTCCGAGTTTCATCCGGTCGACCGTGGGCGATCACCTGATGAACCATCCGCTGATCGAAGGCAATCTCGTAAGCAGTGACAGAAGGACGGCCACTATCCTGTGCAGCATGTCAACCAGGGGCGACAGCGGGCCGGAGCGGAAACTGACCGTGCAAAAGATGAAGGAGATTGTAAACCGCTTTCGCCGCGATAATCCCCAATATCGAATCATACTCGCCGGTCCGTACGTCACCCTGATAGATATGTACTCCTACATAGACCGGGATCTGCTTGTGTTTTCCATCCTGGCGTTTGGGTTAATCGTAATTACCCTGCTGATAGTTTTTCGCCGTATTGGCCCCGTAATATATAGTGGGGCGATAGCGGCGTCGGCGGTTGTATGCACGTTGGGAGCAGCTGTCTGCCTCGGACTCACCGTTTCGCTGGTGTCCCAGATGGTAGTGGTGTTCGTCGTGGTCCTGGCGGTAGCCAACTGCGTACACCTGTTGGCCGCCCGGGATGAAACCACCGCAGAGAGTCCCGGCTTAATGCGACACTCCCAGGCATCAGCCACCATTAAAAAAATGCTCAGCCCCTGCACAGCGGTAACGCTTACGTCGGCCGCTGGTTTTCTCACATTGTGCGTATCGCCAATGAGCCCCATCCGCACCATTGCGGGATTGATGACCGGTGGCTTGCTCTTATCGCTCGTCGTCTCCCTGGCAGCACTGTTCGTTCTCCCGGGTAACAGAATCGGCAGGGCGGCCAAAGTAACCGGCGTCTCCCGCCGACTGGTCGCTTGTGTGCAATGGGTAATAAGGCGTAAGGTCGCAGTGCTTGTCGGCTTTATGCTCGTCGCTGGAGGAATATCCCTGGGCATGGGACGGATCGCCTTCGACAGCGATTTCGTCAGGAACTTCCGAGCCGACAGTGAGGTTCGCAAAAGCTACGAATACATTGAGAAAAACCTTACCCCGCTGGGCTCGGTGGATGTGGTCATAAAAAGGCGGGACTCCAGGCCGATTATCGAGCAGTCCGTCGTTCAAAAGGCCGACAGTTTTGGCCGATTGGTAACCGCCGCGTTTCCGATGGTCAAAAAAACTCTGACGATTGCCGATGCGCTCACCCTGGCAATGCCAGGTCTGCCGGAAAGTGAAACGTCCTTAAATATCCGCATGGAATTGCTGCAGGCCTGGCCCGTGGGAAAACGCATACTTCGCAACTTCGTAAACGATTCCGGCAAAGCGATTCGGCTGAATCTTCGCTGCCGGGAAGGATACGACGTTGCAGAGAAACTTCGCGTTTGCCAGGAGATAAAGCACCAGGCGGCTGAAACGTTCGGTGACCAGTACGATGTGGAAGTCACGGGATTGTATAAATTCTACGCTCAGGTCGTCCGAAATCTACTGCGAGATCAGTACGTGGCCTTGGGATTGACTTTGGTAGCAATCACGGCGGCCATTGCCGTACTGATCCGTTCGCTCCGGCTTACGCTGATTGCCACGATAGTTAACCTGCTGCCGATAGCGGTTTGCCTGGGGGCAATGGGAATCGCGGAAATCCCTATGAACATGACCACGGCAATGATGCTTTCAGTCGCCCTGGGAATAGTAGTAGACGATACCCTTCACTATCTCTGGCGTCTGCGGCGGGAATACGCGGCTTGCACCGATTATGAAGAGGCTCTTCGCCGCGCGCACGCGAGCGTGGGCAAGGCATGCTTGTTCACTACGATTGTGATAACAGGTGGTTTTTCGATCCTCACCGTGTCCCAGTTTCTACCCACCGCCTATTTCGGAGGCCTGCTTGGCTTTACCATGCTGGTAGCACTGGCCGCCGACGTGATCCTGCTCCCAGCCTTGGTGCTTATCGTAAAACCGTTCGGAAAAGAATCGCGAGTGAGTTAAGACTGATCAGTTCAACAAATGGTGTTTGAAAGTAGGTTGCGGGATTCTAATTCTCGTCGAGCGGCGGATGCGTTTTCCACTATCGTCCAGGGCGGTCAAGGTTATCTTGTATTCGCCGTCGGCCTTGTAGGTGTGTACAGGACGGGCTACGGGGGAGGTCTCGCCGTCGCCAAACGACCACTCGAAGCGTTCCGGCTTGAATGAGCCGCTGATATCAAAAGATAACGTGCGAAGAGATTCCGCCGTATCCGTCGTGGCGACAATTCGCATCAACGGTATTTCCCTTACCACTCGCTCAAAGAACTCGTAAGCAGACTTAGGATGTCCGCGATGCGGACCGGGTATATCGCTGTCAAAAACATAAGCGTTTTGTTCATAAAGCCAATCCGCGCAGACTTTTCCCTGCTTACCGGTGAGAACGTCGGTAGTTCCGCGGAGAATATATATCGGCTGGTACGGATCGATATGCTCAACGGCATCCGCCATGAAAGCCGTATCAAAGTTGCCCTGCAAAACCGCCAAAGCACGGAAAACTTCCGGATGTTTCAAGCCGGTATGCAGAACGGCATAACCCCCGGCCGACCAACCGGCCAGGAATATGCGGTTTTCGTCGATATTTCTAGATCCGGAAATGTGCTGCACCACAGACAGGATCTTCTTCTCATCCTTCTGTTGCAGAGGGATCTGCTTATGCGGAGGAGGTGGAAAATCGCCACGCGTTCCCTTCAGGTGCGGGGCGGCGACAACGAAGTTCTTCTCCTCGGCCAGCTTGACCCAGTCGCGGATTTCCCGGATAGGTGAATCCCAGGGTTTAGTCCCGTGGCAGAGGATAACCAGCGGCGTGGGTTCCTCGATGTTGTGCCGGGACGGTGTATACATCAGGTAGTCGCCATTGGTGTTCGGCTCGGTTACCCGCAAAATGGGTTCGGGAACCATGGGGTCGGCATACTGCGGGCAGCCGCAACAGAACAAGGCCGTAAAAGCTAGCATGAACAGCGAAAACAAGTGTTTTCTCATTTAATGCACCTGTCAATGGTTATGGTTGCCTGACGCAAATTCCCAATTCACCTATCGCAACTGGAAACCCTGCCCGGTCACGAATTCCTCGAAACATTTGCGGAAGCCGGTCAAGTCGTCTTCCACCAGGGTTCTGTCCGCGCATCCGATTCTCATTCGATAAGTGAGACTGCGTTTCCCATCAGGCACCGACTTGCCTTCGTACGCGGCGACAAAAGTTATCCGGCGAAGCAGGTCATTATCAAACTCGCCGAGCTTGTCGTTTACCTGTCCGAACGGAGTAGTCGTGTCAACGAGAATGGAGAAATCGAGCTCCACTTCGGGGAATTCCGGTACGGCGGCTAATTGTATTTCGTCACCCTCCAAGCCGCAAAGCTGCTCCAGTTCCAGCTCCGCCCAGGCGATTCCCCAGGTCGAAAGGTGTTCGTCCATCTTTCGCCTTATTCCCAGGGGGGCTGCACTGACTAATCCGACTTTCTTCCCGCCGATCACCACCGCGGCCGTCTTGTGTTCGTGAGCCCAAACCGGTAACTCGCTGCTCTCAACTGCGGTGAACGATACGGGCAGGGAGAATGTCTGCCACGCCCAGGTGTCCAGTTCCCCTTTCAGCTCTTCCAGCAGGGTATCTTCGCATTTTTTCCCGTGCTGAGCGGAGATAAGTCCCAATCGACGCTCCTGGGTTTTGCTGTTGGCGTCTCCTGGGAAAACAGTACCGATCTCGGCCAGCTTGAAACTGTCGGCGTGAAGCCGGTTTCGCTCCGTAGCCTGCAACAGACCGGGAAGAAGCGTATGCCGGAAGAACTCCTGACCCGCGGCGGCGGGGTTACGCAGTTCGATACTCTCGGGCATGACGATATCAAGCTGTTTCAGCCAGGCCTGGTCGTACCAGACGTAAAGGTGTATTTCTGAATATCCCAAGCCCATGCAGAACAGCTCCAGCGAGTTACGCTCTAAACGATGCTGCTGATTGGCATCCAGATGCCGCACGGTTACTACGGGCAGAGTGGGGTCGAAGTTGTCATACCCGACGTATCGGGCGATTTCCTCGATAATGTCGGCCTCTATGGATATATCCTTCGTGGCGCGAAAACTGGGCACGGTTATCTTGAGTTTTTCGTCAACTTTCCTCACGTCGAATTCGATAGCGGTGAGAATCGAAACCATATCGTCGACCGAAACAGGGTGACCCATGAATCGGTTCACGAACTCCGGATCGACTTCAATCGCTATCGGTTGCGGCGGATTGGGATAGCAGTCAGAGAGTCGGCTGGAGATACCCAGTTCGGGGAACTCCGCCCTCGCCATAAGTATGAACCGCTGGATAGCCAAAACCGTGTTGTTCGGGTCGAGCGATTTTTCAAACCTCGCACTGGCATCGGTTCGTAAACCGAGACTGGCGGCGCAGCGCCGGATACAAGCCGCCTCGAAGTTGGCCGATTCCAGCAGGATCGATTGTGTCTGCTCAGACACTTCCGTTTCAAGCCCGCCCATGATCCCCGCCAATGCCACGGACCGCCCCTCGCATTGAATCATCAAGGCGTCTTTGGGCAGAGATCGTTCGATACCGTCGAGCGTTGTGAATTTCTCACCGTCAGCGGCGATTTCCACCTCTATACCGGTCAACTTGTCGCCGTCGAAAGCGTGTGTTGGTTGTCCCAACTCCGCCATTATGTAGTTGGACAGATCGACCAGGCAGTCTATGGGACGCATGCCGATATGTCCCAGCCGGGTTTGAATCAACAAGGGGGCCGCTTGAGCTTTTACCCCATCCATCCGCAGAGCGCTGTACCGATAGCAGATTTCCGGATTACCTATTTTGATGGGGATCTTAGGTTTGCTCTTGTCGGTCAACTCGTCGACATCGACTACCGGGTACTCTCGCAGCGGCAGTTTGAGCATGGCCGAGATTTCTCTGGCGATACCGTAATGCCCCCAGAGGTCCGGGCGGTGGGTGATCGATTTGTTGTCAACTTCAATTACCCAGTCGTCCAATATATCCTCGGGGATTGCCTCTCCGGGTTTCGTGGAAGGGGGGCAGAAGATGGCTTCGTCCGCGGACATGGCAATTCCAATATCCTCGCCGCAGAGGATCATCCCTTCGCTGGCGATTCCGGAAACGTTGCCAACGCCTATGTCGCCGGTCCGATTGGTTCTTGAACCGACCGGGGCGAATACGACTAATTCGTTTTCCCGGAGAACAGGAGCGGCCGACACCGTAGTTATCGTCTTGCCCCCAACGTCCAGGGTTACCTGTCGCAGGTTGCGTGAATCGGGAATTTCGCTAAAGGACACTATCTTGGCGGCGATGAGTCCCTTGCCCCCTACGTTTATGTGCTCGACGCCTTCCACCTCGGCGCAGGTCATGGTGAATCGTTCCGCCAGTTCGTGGATGTCGATATTGGCGGGAATATCCACGAAATCTCTGAGCCAGTTAACTGAGATCAGCATGGTAGTATAAAATCCTTATGGTCTTGATCGGGCGGCTTTTTCCAATTGCCGGCCCCCGAATCGTTTTTATTTAAAACGCGAAACGGCTATTTCGCCTTGATCGTCGGACCGCCGAGACGCGACGGATGGACCAGGCTGCGCAAATCGCCCTGGTTCATGATCCGAATATCAGGAATACCGTATTTCATCATTGCCAATCTTGTTAATCCCAAGCCGAACGCGAAACCGGTGTATTCGTGGCAATCGATACCGCCGGATTTGAGTACGTTCGGATGGACCATGCCGCAAGGCAGAATTTCGATCCAGCCGCTGCGCTTACAGGTGGAACAACCGGTGCCACCGCAGATAAGACAGGACATGTCCAGCTCGAAACCGGGTTCAACGAATGGGAAATACCCCGGTCGCAGACGAACCTTTACGTCCTTTTTGAACACTTCACGCAGAAGCAGTTTCATCAGGGCTATGAGATTGGCGATCGATACGTTTTTGTCGATCATCAAACCCTCCAGCTGATGGAATGTGTTTTCGTGCGAGGCATCGATGGTTTCATAGCGAAATACCCTGCCGGGTACTATGCAGCGCAGGGGAGCGCCGAACTTCTCCATGGTCCGTACCTGGACCGGAGATGTGTGGGTTCGGAGCAGCATGCCGTTTTTCATCCAGAACGTATCCTGCATATCCCGTGCGGGGTGCATCGCCGGGATGTTGAGCGCCTCAAAGTTGTAGTAGTCGCTCTCCATCTCCGGTCCTGCTTCAACGGTAAAGCCCAGACGCTGGAATATATCTTCTATTTCCCACTGAACGGCCGTCACCGGATGAACCGTACCAAGACGACCTCGCCGACCGGGAAGCGTGGGGTCAAAACTGGAGGCAGCGGATGAATCCGCCGCCAGGGCCTCCTGCTCGATTCGGGTTGTATTTTCCGCCACCAGAGCCTGTACGGCCTGGCTCGTCGCGTTGAGCGTCTTTCCGACCTCACCGCGCTGCTCGGGCGGATAATCTTTTATTGTCGCCATCAACTCACCGATCGAACCGGATTTACCCAGGTAACTCGTTCGGATAGAGCGAAGCTCGTCCAGCGTTTTGGATCCCGCCAGAGCTTCCGTTGCTTGTTGCTGCAAAGAGGCGAGCCGTGTTCGCAACTCAGAGATGTCCAATTTCTTCCACTTCCTAGCTAAAACCATCAGTATCTCCTGTTCCGCAGTAGGCCGGTCCGGCTGCGGTAAACAGGAGTTTGTAGAATCTTATTAGCTTATGCGCCAAGGCCGCGAATTCAAGGATGATGATCTGCTAGATTCGCTTTTGGATCGATGGTGGACATTGATCCGAGCGAGCACTATGCTCGATAGCTGAAAAACGCCGTTTTCAGCTCCTCAGTGCTGTATATGCGATCGAAAGGGCATAAATGTGAAAGATAAAGCGGTGGTCGTAACCGGTGCGGGATCGGGTATCGGGCGGGCTATAGCAAAGACCTTTGCAGCCGAGGGTGCTTCGATTCTCGCAGTAGGTCGAACCGAGGCAAAGCTCGAGGAAACCAGGCGAATGGTTTCTAACTCCCCAGGCAGATGTCGAACTTTCACGGCCGACATTGGGCGGAAAGAGGATGTTGCGGGAATAATGCAAGCCGCGGTCGATGCCTATGGTAAGGTGGACGTACTGATTAATAACGCGGCTCAAGCGGTGACGGCTAAAACCGCGGACATCGATCTTGATGATTTCGATCACATGTTGAACACGAATGTGGCCGGAACATTCTATATGTGTCGCGAAGCGTCGCTGGCCATGAAGAAAACCGGCGGCGGGATTATTATCAACATCTCTTCCATGGCCGGCATGGAACCCTTTCCGGGGCTGGTTGCTTACGGAGCGACGAAGGCGTTCGTAAACATGCTGACCAGGGGGCTTGCGGAGGAAGGACGCAAAGCGGGAATAGTAGTCTTCGCCATTGCGCCGGGAACGGTGGAGACCCCGATGCTGCGAAGTTCCTTTCCCGATTTTCCGACAGAAAAAACGCTAGATCCCGAAGATGTGGCAAAGCTGACATTGACCTTGTGCAACCCCGCATGCAGGTATTCCACGGGGCAGGTTATCAGTTTAAGAAAATAACAAAGCCGGCAAAACGATAATCGCGGCCGCCTTTAAATATCAGTAGAGACTCAGTTGCAGTTAACCGGGCGATGATCGCTGAGAATTTCTCCGTCCCGTAGGGTTATTGTGCGGTCGCAGCGGTCGGCAACTTCCGGTTCGTGGGTTACCATTATTACGGTTCTGCCTTCTGCGCGGAGACGATCGAATATCTTCAGGATCATTTCGCCGGTAGCGGTATCGAGGTTTCCCGTAGGTTCGTCTGCCAGCACAATATACGGATCGTTAATCAATGCCCGGGAAATGGCCACTCGCTGCTGTTGCCCGCCGGAGAGTTCCATTGGGCGGTGATCGGCGCGATCTTCCAGGCCAACCATTTCAATTAATTCCCAGGCTCGCTCTCGCCGTTTAGCGGCCGGCACTCCCTGGTAGAAAAGTGGAACTTCCAGGTTTTCCAGAACAGTAAGCTGTTGGATCAGGTTGAAATTCTGGAAGACAAAGCCGATTCTCTGCCCACGAATGGCAGACAGTTCATCGTCATCGTATTGAGAAACGTCGATGTCTCCCAGCATGTAGACGCCATCGGTAGGGCGGTCGAGACAGCCCAGCAGATTCAATAGGGTGCTTTTGCCGGAACCGCTGGCGCCGCAGATGGCTACCGATTCGCCCTGTTCGAAGTGGATGGTGACTCCGCGCAACGCGTGCACCTCGACGGAAGTTCCCGGTTTCTGGTAAACCTTGGTCAGGTTTTTAACTGATGCAATTGGCAATGGAAAACCCTATCAAGAATTCTTCGCGACTTTCGATTTGTGGTCACGGTGTTTTTCCGAAGAACCCGCTTGTTCGGCGTTCTCTGGGGGCTGGTTGGGATGGGCATCCGGTTTTTTCTGCCGCCCTGTGGGGAGAGTTGCCAGCAGAGCATCGCTTGCCGACAGTAATACGGCATCTCCTTCCGAGAGTCCCTTGGAGACTTCCACGTATTTATCGCTGGACTCGCCGAGTTCGATTTTTACCGGTTTGGCGATATTCGGGTCCGTTCCGACGAAGGCGTACGTGCCACCGGAGCCTGCGAAAGCCGCCTGTATTGGAATAGTCAGAACGTTTTCGATCTCGGCCACCTGGATTTCAGCCCTGGCGGTAACTCCGGGTTTCAAATCATACTCGTTGGTATCCAGCAGTATTTCCGTGGCATATTCCTTCAAATCGGGATTGAGCCATCGGTTTTGCGAATCCGCCAGTGGGGCGATTTTGGAGACCTTGCCGGTCAATCGCACACCGGGCAATCCTTCGACTTCTACAAATGTTTTTTGCCCGAGGGCGATTTTGCTCGTCTTTGCTTCGTGAATTCGCAATTTAACCATCATTTGTGAGGGGTCTGGAAGTTTGATGATGGTTTGCCGCTCATACACTTCTGCTCCTTCGGCAATTTGCCGTCTGTTCCAGTGGTTTTCCCCTGTGTCATATACGACAAGTCCCTCGGCGGGAGCGTGAATCTCCGTTTTCTTCTGCTGTTCGAGGAGCTTGGCCAGGCGATCGCTGATTAACTGGAATTCAGCCTGGCGGGCGTTCGTATTTGCTCTCTGTTTCGCTTCAGTGGCATCCGCGCGTTTTCTGGTACGGATTAAATCCTTTTCCGCTTCGGCTACATCCGATTGCTTTTGCTCCAGATCTTTCGGATGTGTGTACATATCGAAGATTTCCAGATCCAGTTTCGCGCTGGCTGCGGCCGCTTTCGCTTCGATCAGAGATAACTTGTCGCGCTCGTATTCGCGTTTACTGAGATGACCTTTTTCCTTAAGAGCCAGAGAGTCTTTTTCCACATCGATAGCTTGAGTAAGGCGAATCTCGGCTGTATCCAGCGTGGTGACTTTGGAAGTTCTCTGCTGGATGGAATCTCCCTCAACGTACTTTTTAAGTTCGATCTTCGCGTTATGGACGGCCAGTTCTGCCTTGCGAATGTCGCTGGCATTCTGATCCAGGGTTATTTCCAGTTCCTTTGCCGAAGCTTCGGCCGCAGCTTTGGCGTTCTGTACCTGTATCTGCTCCGCTCGAATTCGCTCATCGATCTCATTACTCGCAAGCTTTACCAGCAATTCACCCTCTTTGACTTCGGTGCCTTCAGGAATGAGCCAGATGATAGTAGAACGGCCTTCCACCTCGCATTTGACGTCGACCGAGTTTTTCGCCTCCAGTTCGCCTTTTTCATTAAGAGTTACGGAGAAGGTTCTGCGGGCAACTTTGAATGTCTCGATACTTCGTTCGTTCTTTTTCTCTCGCAATTGAGGGGCGAATGCCAAAACTCCGGCGACTATGACTAACGCAACAATACCCAATAACCATTTTGAGCCCGACTGTTTACGAACAGGCTTTTTGGGAGAAAGTCGCTGCGATCCTTTTGAAGAGTGAGTTGGCGTGGTTGGCTCGCTATCAATAATTGTCATAACTCTTCTCCGACAGGGTTGGAACTACGTTGATACAAGTATCCGGCTACCATTCTAAGCGTGCTTTCCAACTGACACAAACCAGGAATAGATGTGGATTTGTATATACTTGTATCGTTTTTTTCGGACCCGCATGAAACATTTGCGTTTTTGTCAGTATTCGCCCCAGTGCCCGTTATCGTCGACGCGTAACGTGCCTGTATCCCGTAAAAAGCTGAGTATCGCGAGTCTGTAATCCGCCAGTTGAGCGGCGTAACGGTTTTTCGAGTTCTGCAAAGCTCTCGTAGCTTCAAAGACGTCACGGTTTGAACTCAGTCGGCCGCGTTCGAATTGAGCTCGTGCGGTTTCTTCACGTTTAACGTTGATAGCGATATTCTTTTCCTGGATTTCCATGGATGTTTTCGCTAACTCAACGTTTCGCAATGCTCGGCGAACATCTACCTGGACGTTGTCTTTAGCCAGGTCGTAATTGCGTTGCGCTCTGCGAAAGTCGACGAGTGCGGCGCGAAATTCGTTTCGTTCCTGCCGCTGATCCAACGGAACATCCATCTCCAGCATTCCCCGCCAGGTCGTTCGCTCGGTGTTATAGCTCGTGGAGTTTTTTTCCGCGGGATCGGACCTTATTGTGACACTTCCGGAAAAATCGAATTGAGGGAGAAAATTATTGCGCGCTATTTCCACTCCTCGTCGGGCGTCATCGATGGCATCGTGTGCGTTGAGAAGATCCAAACGATAGGCAAGTGCCGCCTTTGTCCCATCCTGTACGCTTATATAGGGATGATTCAGGCTCAGATCAGCTTCTACTATGTCAATCTTTTCGTTTGTGGGCATCCCAATACGGATTTTAAACCGATCGAGCGCGGTTTCGTACAATACGCGGGCGTTGTTCAGATCATTAGTGGTTTCCAAAACCTCTACATTGGCACGATCGGCTTCCACCTGCAGAATTCGCTCCACGTCCACCATCGCCTGGCTGCGTTGCAGGTCCATCCTGGCACTTTCGAGAGCTGTTTGAGCACTCTCTATTTGAGTTTTGAAAGTCAAGAGATCAAAGTAATCCCCGGCCACACTCACTACCAGGTCTCTGCGCGACGCTTCGAAATCCCGCACGGCGTAAATCAGGTTTCTCTCGGCCTGATACCTGGATTCATAGGCGACTTTTCCTGCACCGCGAAGGAGAGGTATGTCCGCCTGTAATATGGTGGTTCCGGTTTCTCCACTGGTGGTGTGTCGACCAATATCGCGCATAAGGGAGTTGATAACTCTAGCTGCGACTTGACCTCCATACGGCAAACGCTGGCTCGCGGACAGTTCGGCGATCGTAGTCATAGCCTGATCAAAATCGCGGGTTTGTCCGTAATTGGCATATTCTGTACTGATCCGGCCGGCGATTTGTGGTGTCCACAACTGACGCTCGGTCATCAGGTTCAAAGCTGAAAGATAAAGTGTTTCCTTGCGAGTCTGGAAATCACGAGCGTGTTTGAACGCATATCGCAAAGAGTCGGCCAGCGTGAAGGGGCGAAGGCCCGTTGTGTCAACGCTTGTTCCGGTGGTATCGATATCATCTAGTGCGTTTTTTTTCTGTGTAGATCGAAAAGTTTCAGGGATGTCGGAATCAATCGGGTTGGGCACAAAAGCGTAAGGGTCGCCTCCCGATCCTGTGATGCCGGATTCCTCGCCGACTTCAAAATCGGAAACCGCCCCGAGAGCCTGCTGTTGCCGTTGCCGAATTATGCGGTTTGCCTTTTTGTCCGCAGAGTGGATGTAATGCTGGTAACACCCGGTGATGGAAACGGAAACCGCAGTTATTAATATTAGCGATAACTTCCAGTATTGGTTCATGCTAACATGTTTGCGGGGAATATTGGGATGTGTCAAGAAGTTATGTTACTATGTTGGGCATGTCTGACAAGTTAACACAACAGGTTCGGTGGTTGGCCAACATTCTTGCCCAATCCAAAAGGGTCGCCTGCCTTACAGGAGCAGGCGTCTCTGCTGAAAGCGGGGTGGCCACGTTCAGAGAAGCTGGCGGTTTGTGGGAGGGGCATAGACCGGAAGATGTTGCCACTCCCGAGGCGTTTGCGCGGGATAAGGAGATGGTCTGGAGGTTTTATCTTGCCCGTAGAGAAGGCTTGCTCGCAGTGAAACCCAATCCAGCACACTATGCCCTCGCCGATTTGCAGGAGATGTGTCCGCAATTCGACCTGATTACGCAAAACGTAGATGGTTTACACGATATAGCCGGAAGCAGGGACGTAAATAAGTTGCATGGCGATATCTGGATAGACCGTTGTACAAAATGTGGTTACGAGCAGAGAGTCGATACGGTCAGCGAAACTATTCCGACGTGTGCAAAGTGCGGTGCGCTCGCCAGACCGGGAATCGTATGGTTTGGCGAAATGTTACCTGACGGAGCTATAGATCGTGCTGCCCGAGCAGCTGTCGCGGCCGAGGTGATGCTCGTCGTCGGCACAAGCTGCCTTGTTCAACCGGCTGCTTCCTTAGTCGTCCCTGAAAAACTCAAAAAACACAATAAATAAAGGCTGTTTTTTGATTTTGCGATGGTAAAATTTGCAGAGTAATGGACGTTCTATCTCCAAAACCTTGCAATTTCGGGACGCTTTTATGAAACCCCAATCCCATCGACGAGACGAATTCGAGCTATTTCAAGCTCATTTTGACCAGCTTCTTAACCCTGAGCATGAGTTGATACAGTTGGCGGGCAAGATCGATTGGTCTCGGTTTGATGCCGCGTTTGGCGAATGTTTTCACGAAAAACTGGGAGCTCCGGCCAAGCCGACCAGGCTTATGGTTGGCTTGAATTACCTCAAATACGCCTACAATGAGTCGGACGAGTTGCTCGTAGCCCGCTGGGTAGAGAATCCGTATTGGCAGTACTTCTGCGGTTACACTCACATGCAACACAAATTCCCTATCCACCCGACAAGTATGACCAAATGGCGTAACCGGATTGGCGATAAACGGCTTGAAGATCTGATCAAGGAAACAATTCGGGTGGCCCTCGAAGGAAAGCACTTGACGAAAAAGGATCTTGAGTGTGTCAACGTTGATACAACTGTCCAAGAGAAAAACGTGACTTTCCCCACCGATTCCAAGCTGTTGTTAAAAGCTATCTGCAAACTTGCTGAAGCGGCCAAGGCGCGTGGTATCAAATTGCGTCAGTCGTATATTCGAGTAGGCAAGTCGGCATCACTGAAGGCATCTCGCTATGCTCATGCCAAGCAGTTCAAACGTATGAGGCGCAAGATCCGCAAGCTCGGCACATACGTCGGCCGATTGATACGTGATATTGGTCGTAAATTTCCCAACCCGGATGATGAGTTGTCTGACCTATTGAAAGTTGCGGATCAAATTCGTAATCAGCAACCAAAGGACAAGAATAAGATTTACAGCCTGCACGAGCCTGAAGTTAAGTGCATCAGCAAAGGTAAAGCTCGCACTCGATACGAGTTTGGGCAGAAGATCTCCGTAACAACCACCAATGGTGGTAATTGGATAGTCGGGTGTAAACTGATGGAAGGTAATCCATACGACGGGCACACCTTGGACGCCGCCATTTCTGATGTCGAGGAGATTACAGGTGTTTCGGTGAGCAAGGCCTACGTCGATAAGGGATATCAAGGACATGATTATACCGGCGATGCCGAAGTACACATCGCGGGAAAAGGCAAGAAGGACGTTTCACGTCGAGAGCGCAAGCGGAGAAAACGCCGAGCGGCGGTGGAACCCAAGATCGGACACCTGAAAAGTGATCATCGTATGGGCCGGTGCTTCCTGGCCGGTTTAACCGGCGACGCGATCAACGCCGTGCTTGCTGGAGCCGGATCGAACTTGAGAAAACTACTCGGCTTACTCCGTCAGAAAGCAAGGCGATCATTTTTTGCCGTTATTTCATGGCTAAGATTCCTGGTCTTCGAAGTTCAAAAAAATCGAGCCGTTTATCCTGCTGCCGGATAGTCGCCTTTTTCAGGGCCGACTCCTTAGGTGCCCTGGCCAGAGAAGCCGGGGCTACGGTAGTCGAATTCAATATCAAGGAGACACCGCTAACTGGACCGGCCGTCGAACTCATACAGGGCAAAGCCGGAGAAACTCTGCCCGCGGTGGTAGCCGAATACAAGAAACTGACAGGCTGATTCGCTTCTGCTTTCCGGTTATTTGTCCAGGGCGATGGCTTTGTTGTCCTCTTCATCTTTGGTGGACATTGAATAGCCGTTATCCTGCCGTTTGTGGTTAACGTCGAGCTTTTTCATGTACAGCTCGAAGACCTCTTCAGCGTTCAACCCAACGCACTGAGCCATGCTTATCCAGAAGAATAGCAGATCGATCACTTCCACCCGGGCATTCTGAAGGTCGTGGATGGCGAACCGTTTTCCATCCTTTGCTTCTTTACACCAGTGTTTCCAATAGGTGCAGTCTCTCAGCTCTTCAAGTTCGTTGCTTGCGGCCGCTATATAGTCACTGAGCCATTTACCCGCCACTTGTGGGTCGAAGGAGTCGTGCAGCGACTGTGTGTCGAAACCAATTCGCTTGTTTAGTTCCGCTTGTACTTCAAAGAGCTTCTTCAACACTGTTTGGAAACCTCCCCTTACACCTGCAGACGCAATCGAATAAAAAGCGTCCACGATAGTACTCTGGAAAAAAGACAGACGTCAACTTCTACTCCAAATTCGGATTTTTTGCGAGCCGCGAAGTGAATCTGGTCGAAGAGCCTTGGATTGGAGGGATAAAACGGCGTTTACGGGCCGCCACGAGGGGGGCTTCGTTTCGTTCGGGTCGCAGGTGGTTACGGTTATGTCTGCCCAAGTAACTCTTTAGCCGCGTCAGTTATTTCTGACAGGGAGAAGGGTTTCTGGAAAACGCGGCTTGCTCCGAGGCCTTTGGCACTGGTCAGGTAAAGTTCGTTTCCCGGAGCGCTGACTGCTATGATCCTGGTTTCGGGGCGATGTTCCTCCATGAACATGATAACCTCCAGTCCGTCTTTGTCCGGCATGACGATATCCACAATAAGCAGGTCAAAGGAATCCTCTTTCATCATCGCGATGGCTTCGTTGCCGTTTGCGGCTTCCGAAACATCAAAACCGCATTGCTGCATCTGTTGAGTGAGTAGGCGGCGCACGTGCGGTTCATCGTCTGCAACTAACACTTTCTGACTCATATTAAATCCTTTTCCGGTTTATCATTTCTCGCACGTGGCGCAGTAATACCGTGGGGCCAAAAGGTTTGGTGACTACCTCCGCTTTTGATCCTGTCCCATACGCATCATCATGATGTTCTGAAGAATGGGCGGAGATAAAAAGTGACTCCATGTCCGGATAAAATTCCGTCAGGGCAATTGCTAATTCCCTGCCGTCGGTTTCGGGCAGTTTTTCGTCGATGATTAGGAGATCTATCTTGTCGATTTGTCGTGGAATCTTATCGATTGTTGCTTGGCTGCAGTCCACTTCGATAGCAAGGAATTCCGCGGATCGCAAAGTTTGTAGAATCATTTTGCGTGTGAGATCCTCCTCTACGCAAACGCAGACCGTTTTGCGGGATTTCGTGGCGTTTTTATCTCTGATTTGGGCTTCTGTATTTGGTTTCGCTTCAATTACGGGGATTGCGATGCGGAAGCATGTTCCCTGGTCAAGATCGCTGCTTGCGCTTATATGTCCCTGCAATTGTTCTACTGTGCCAAAGACGGTGGCCAGTCCCAATCCTGTTCCCTTTCCCACGGGTTTGGTGGTAAAGAATGGCTCAAAGGCACGTTCGAGGGTCTCGGCAGTCATGCCGGTTCCGTTATCTTTAACCGTAAGAATAACGTGCCGACCGGGTTTGATTGGGGTTTGATCTATAAACGTTATTTCTCGCAGATCGTCGTCAGCTACTATTATCTCCAGGTCACCGCCATCGGGCATAGCGTCGGCCGCGTTAACTACCAGATTCAGCAGAATTCTTTCGATATGTCCCGCGTCAGCGAGAACAAGTGGGGATTCCGCATCCAGGTTAATATCCAATTTTATATTATTGTTATTTACCAACCCTCGCAGCAGGCCGGCCATGTCGCCAACAACTCGGTTCAGGTCGATAATCCCGGCTTGAGAACTGTCTCTTCTACTGAAAGCGAGAAGCTGGTCAGTTAGAGCAGCCGCCTGTTTACCGGCAGACTGTATCTGGTGGAGTCCGGATTTCACGATTTCGTTATTGATTTCATCTGCCCCATCAGCGATTGACGATAATAAAGCCTCGCTGTTTCCCAGAATGGCTGTTAACAGGTTGTTGAAGTCGTGAGCCACTCCACCGGCCAGTTGTCCAATAGCCTGCATTTTCTGGGCTTGGCGAAGCTGAGTTTCCAACTCGGTCTTTTTTTCTGCAGCGTTTTTTTGCTTGGTGATGTCAACCATGACACCTTCAAGGTGCTGAAGTTCATTGTTGTCGTTAAAAATCGGCTTTCCTTTTTCCAGTATCCAGCGTAATTGGCCGTCAGCGTGTGTAATACGGTATTCCAGAGTGAAGGGTTCCTTGTTTTTTATGCTGTTTTGCACCATGGTAAAAATCTTGGGGGCGTCATCAGAATGAATGATAGAGGCAAACGAACGGACCTGGTTGTTAATGAAATCTGAACAGGGATAACCGGTCAAGGTTTCGACT
Source organism: Phycisphaerae bacterium (assembly GCA_963667855.2). GTDB lineage: Bacteria > Planctomycetota > Phycisphaerae > UBA1845 > UBA1845. The sequence goes on from CAXXKI010000014.1 coordinate 63,680, forward strand.
TCATCGCTTAAAAACTCCATTGTCCAGTTTTCGTCGCTGGCGGCTCGGTAAGTAGCGCCGGGTATATTCTCCACCAAGGTTCGGTAACGTTTCTCACTTCGTCGCAATTCGTCCCAAAACAGCATACCGCTGATCCCGTCGGTCAATCGATGTCCGATCTCCTTGAATAATGTTTGTTCCTCATTTGTCCATGCGTGTTGCTGAGTGTATTGCATCAGGGCAAACAGCCAGGGCTTGCCGGATTTCGGTCGAATACTCATTATCATTCGCGAACAGGAAGAGGGATCGGGCGTTGACGCGCAGGCGTGGTTGGCCTTTATATCGCGATCAAAAACGACCGGTTCGTTCGATTGCAGAGTTCGGATTATGTCCCGGCGCATGGCATCGGTCATAGTCAATTCGTGATTATGGGTTAAAGACAACGGCTCCTTGACGCAGGTGGATTCTGCGGGGATTTTGTAGGTTTCAGATTCAGATGAACATGGATATACCAGTAGAGCTCTGTCGCAACTAAGTATTGCTCGGGTTGTGTCGAGAATGGATTGCAGCATATCCGCGATATTGTCCGCCTGTCGAATTGCGCAATTTATTTTTTCAAGGTTTGCAAAGAAAATCTTTTGCCGGTTTTCAGCTTGTTTTCGAGCATTAATATCAAGGTGCGTACCGCAGGCTCGTATGGGATTACCGGAAGGTGAGCGTTCGATCACTCTGCCTTTATCCAAAATCCACACCCATTCTCCTGATTTGTGCTTCATCCGATGTTCCGTTTCGTACCAGTCGGCTCTTCCCGATAAATGGTCTTCCAGGGATGTCTGGATCAGGGGCATATCATGGGGATGGACTAGTTTTTCCCAACTGGATAAATGAGGCTCGATTTCTCCTTCGTTATATCCGAGCATTTCCGACCAACGGCGATTGAGGACGAGTTTACCTGATTTGATGTCCCAATCCCATGTTCCCAATTCCGCACCGGCCAAGGCCAACTCCATGCGATTCTCTTTTTCCTGTAAAGCTGCCTGGAAATCCGCCTGTTGCCTGGATTGCAGGTGAAGTCTCCATGCGGTGAATGTCAATCCGATGATTCCGAGAAACCATATTCCCGCATGTCTAACGCCTGCGGTAAACAAGAGGTTTTCGGCTATTGACTCGTAAGGAGCCATAGGGGTGGAAACGCTTACGCCGCCACGGATGTCTCCAACCTGGTAACCCTGGTGTGCGTGACATTTCAGGCACTCTTTTTGAGTTACGAAAGGACGTATCAGGCGGATATAGCGTTCTCCACCAATAATCTCGATTGAGGAATACTTTTCATCTCCAGTCGTAAATGTTTCGAGAGCGGCTTTCTCCCAATCGTCCGGAGCGTTTTGCGGGCGTATGGGCTTGAGGCTGGTTATATGACCGCGCACTCCGTATGCTTTCCAGCCCAATTCATGAACCTGCCTGGTCATATAAGCGGGGTTGATCAAGGTCAGTGGTTTGCCTGAAGGGGTCGATATATCTCGCTCTTTTACTTGGGTTAAATAGGGATTTGGTTGAGTTGTTTCGGTGATGGGCGCGTATACACCACCGTGTTCGGCGTTCCAGCGTCTGTAAATTATGTCTTTGTCTATTGATGCGTTTGCGGTGACCCAGGCAGCTTTTTCCGCTGCGTTATATTCTCTTACCCAATGCCAGGAAAACGAAAACACAATAACCAGGGTCCATGCGATTCCGATGCCAACAGCAAATCGAATGTTCTTATTACGTTTTTTATCCAGGTTCATTGTGTTCATATTAGTTGCGCCGGCTCGTTTCTCTGTATGCTTGAGTCGTATCCTTGAGTGTTGAATGATCTGGTCGGTGCATAGGGTGTTGCCAGGCAATAATCAAGCAGCAGAATGTATGAATACATAATCCGCAATTGCATCGGTTAATATGATGAAACGCTCTAACTGGTACAATCTACCAGGATTTGTCTTCTCAGAGCGAGCGGTGTGCCCGATAAAGAAACGGCAATAAAAGAAAAACGCAGCCGAAGAGTTGTTCTCGGCTGCGGGTGATAACGAAAGTGCGTTACAGTTTTTTATCTGTTTAGTGTGTGGCAGGCGAAGACTGTCTTGCCAGTGAGCAAACGTCACGCAGCTTTGACAGCAGAATAGGCATTTCGTTTAATGCTGTTTTTTCAGTAGCAGCTTTTTCGATCAGCACTGCGGCATCGCTGATGGGACCAAAGCCATGTCCGCTGCCGTTGGCTTTCAGACGCCTGGCGGATATAGCCAATTCTTCCCAGTCTTTGGCTTCAAGCAGTTGCCCCAGTTGTTTGATCTGCGCGGGCAACTCACTGAGGAACGAATTGATCAGCTCATGCATCGTGGGGTCGTTATAGAACTCACTCAGAAGCGGTTCCCGCTGCAAGGATTCCACCATTCGGTCCAGATCTTCTCTCGTGAGTGGTTTGGGTAAATACCTGTCGCAGCCGGCGTCGAGGCATTTTTGACGATTTTCCTCGCCGGTCAGAGCTGTCGTGGCAACTATAAGCCGGGTGTAACTTTTCTTGCGGAGTTCCCGGGTGGCTTCAAAACCGTTCATTCCGGGCATTTCCATATCCATAAGGATTACGTCGTATTCGTTCTCCATCGCCTTGGTTACGGCTTCCTCTCCCGATTCGACCTGGTCGATAATAGCATTGAGTTTTTCCAGGTGAAAAGCGGACAGCCGGGAAGTTGACGGATCATCGTCTACCAGAAGAACCTTGGGGCGTTGGGCACTGGCTACAAAATCCGCAGGCTGAATGGCTTGATCATACTCAATTTCAACATCGTGCAAACCACGTTCGGCCAGCGAACAGCGAACCACCGAGCCGGGGACGTTTTGCCACGCTCCGTGGAGCGTGGTCAACTGGGTCATGCATTTGGTACCAATATGGACGTATCCACCGTGGAGAAAGCCAAGAGTGTGTTCGCTTATGGAATATGTAGGTACCGAATAGCTGGTGGATTCCAGTTCACCCGGTTGCTGCATATAAACGATGCACGATTTGGCCCGATAGACAAAACGCTTGGCACCATGCTTATCGTTCGCCGCCGTACCCATAGCTTCGATGATCTTTTCGAGGATCTGTTCCAATTGATCCTCATCAAGGCGGACGGAACGAATATTCTTCTGGCGGAATGTTGGGTTACTCACTTCAGATCCTCTCGTTAGCTGACTAAGATCGCAGTTGGTATATCGGTGTTTACATGTAAAGGCTTTCTTAACAATAGGAGGCATTTCCGGCGTAGGTGTTTTAGCTCAATTAAAAGGTCCTATTACGTGCGAGTTCAAACCAGTTAAGGATCGCGTCAGTGAGGCTGTTGCCCGATAAAAATCGCTTTCCGGGGTCAAAGTATGCGAGGATGGACGGGGTTGCTGTTCGATGTTGGCCAGTCTGGTGGTGTTTCAGTTGACACTGATTGATGCCCCCCATAATCTCCGGTCAATTGTGAACACCCGTTAGAATATGATTGAGGCGGGATCTATGTCTTTAATTCGTCAAGTTACAATTGAAATGGAGATATCGTGACACGCGTAGACAGACGGAAATCTGGAGACCTGAGACCGGTCAAGATTACCCGCGGGTTTACTAAAAACGCTCCCGGATCGGTTTTAATTCAATGCGGCGATACTCATGTTCTGTGTACGGCATGCTTCGAGCCGTCGGTGCCGGCCTGGAAGGCAAACTCCGGCACAGGCTGGTGTACGGCCGAGTACGATATGCTTCCAGCAGCTACGAACGAACGAAGGAAACGCAATCGTACCAAGATCGACGGACGGACTCAGGAAATCCAGCGACTTATCGGGCGATCACTGCGATCAGTTCTCGATTTGGAGGTGTTGGGTGAGAACTCTATTCTGATCGATTGCGATGTCCTGCAGGCTGACGGTGGAACGCGCACTGCGAGTATAACGGGAGCTTATGTAGCTCTTTGTGATGCGGTAAAGTATGGGCTGAAAAAGAAGTGGATTGCCCGGTCGCCGGTTATTGATTCGGTGGCGGCCGTCAGTGTCGGCCTGGTTGGTAAGACGGCACTGTTGGATCTTAATTACGAAGAAGACTCTGCCGCCGATGTGGATATGAATGTGGTCATGACGGGCAGTGGCAAGTTCATAGAGGTTCAGGGGACGGGAGAAGAAGCGACTTTTTCGCGAAAAGATCTGGACCGACTTTTGAATCTGGCCCAGAAAGGTATCAAGAGGCTATCCGAATTGCAGGAGAAGTCGCTTGCTCGAAGAAAGAAGTGAATGGAACTTCGAGTGGGAGGAGAACAGGATGACCGGGAGAAGTTCATTGGCTAATAGACGAAGCTGCCTTATTTCGATTGATTATAGAGCGACATGGTGGGTTTTGTACCTCTCGTTAATAGTGGCTGTTTGTTGTTTTACAGGATGCGCTGCAAGCGGAAGAGTCGATAGGGAAAACAAAGGATTTTCCGCTCTCGCATACCAGCCGGAGGATCTGTGGACCATACTGTGTGCGACAATTGATGGACCTGACCATGTTTTGCAGAGCGGCAGGCTGGCACAAAGGTTACGCGCAGCTCCTGGGCTTGTGCCGGACCGGGTCTTCGTTTTCAACGGGCGCAACAAGTCACAAGTGTGTTACGGGCATTATTATCGCAAGGGGGACAAAAGGACCGGGACATTCGAAACTCCCCGGGAACTGGTGGAAGACAAGACCATGATTCTTCGCCAGGGAGGCGAGGATTTTCTGTTTGAAGCCCGGGTAATTCCGGTTCCCATGCCTGATGCTGGTGAACCGAAATGGGATTTATCCAATAATCCGGGGCAATACAGCTTGCGGGTGGCACTTTTTTATCGTGAACCCGGTTTTAGCAAGAGAAAGCAGGCAGCCGCCGATTATTGCGAAGAGCTACGTAAAAAGGGATACGAAGCCTGGTACAGGCATGGCGAGTTGACCAGCGAAGTTTTTGTCGGCAGCTTCGGCGAAGACGCCCAGGTTCCCTGCCGCAAGTATGGAGTTTTGTATTACGCCCCCAGCGAGGAAGTTAGTGATCTTCAAAACAAGGAGAACTTCCTCTATGAGCTGTGGAACATGAAGGCATGGTCTTCCAAGGAGGGGCAGGGGCGACGTATCAGATCATCCAAATTGTTTAACATTCACGACGAGCCTGAAGGGTTTTACGAATACTGATGCAAAAGAAAATACTGATCGCAACTTCGAATAAGGGAAAACTTGTAGAAATCCAGGCCGTAATGTCTGACCTGCCGGTTCAGTGGTACTGCCTGGCGGATTTCCCGCCCATGCCCGAAGTGGTTGAAGACGGGGCCACGTTCGAGGCTAATGCGGAGAAGAAAGCATTGCATTATGCCGGGCATGCGGACATGTGGACCCTGGCGGACGATTCCGGTCTGGTAGTCGATGCCCTTGGCGGCGAGCCGGGAGTTCAATCCGCGCGTTACGCCCAAACGGGTGACGATCTCGACAATAACCGCAAGCTGATAAGCGAACTTTCCGGCGTTCCACAAGCGGATCGCAGTGCCCGTTTCGTTTGTTGCATGGTTCTAGCCCGTCCGGGAGAGGTGCTGGTCAGAGCGAAGGGGACGATTGAGGGGCAGATAATCGACCAGCCTCGGGGCGAGAACGGGTTCGGGTATGATCCGCATTTTTGGGTACCGGAGCTGAAAGCGACGACGGCCGAGTTGCCTCCGGAGCACAAAAACCGTATCAGTCATCGAGGCAAAGCTTTGCAGGCAATCATCCTCGACCTGCAAAAAGCGGTTTCAAACTACTGTTAACGGTGTTTTAAATCCGATTTTTATACTCAGGGTTCTCTCCGATGCGGTGAGCTCCGGTCACTGGTCAAGCGCTTTAATAGCGAGTATGCTTCTAATCTGTATCCGTGGGCTCGGCTGGAGGTTAGGGATAATGGATCGTGCGCCTGTTGTTGCTGGACAGTTTTACCCGGATAGCGCCGCAGGCTGCGAAAACGAGATACTTTCGTGCCTGAACTCAGCGGGGAAGCTGCCGCGGCTTCCCGGTCATCTGGTTGGAGGTATTGTACCTCATGCCGGTTGGGTTTTCAGTGGTCGGGTTGCGGCAAGCGTATTCCGGGCGATAAGCTCGGTTGAAACTTTTGACACCGTGATTCTATTCGGTGCGGCGCATCGCTGGAGCGGTTCAACGGGGGCTATGTATAGCCAGGGATGTTGGGAAACACCGATAGGGCGTGTGGAGGTGGATTTCGGACTGGCTGACGCGGTTCTGAAAGTTCAGAGTCGCCCGGCAGTAAACCGGCTGGTCGTGGAGGATGAATCGGCGCACGCTTTTGAACATTCGCTGGAGGTACAAATGCCGTTTATCAGGTATTTGGCTCCAGATGCGAAGATTCTTCCGGTAATGGTTCCGCCGATATTGGAGTCGCCGGCGATTGGCGAGCTGCTTTCGACAGCGGTAACCGAAAGCGGAATAAATGCGGTCGCCGTTGGAACAACGGATCTGACACACTACGGTCCAAGCTACGGGTTTCAGCCGGCAGGTCGTGGTAAGGACGGGTTGAAGTGGGCGAAAGAGATAAACGATCAGCGAATGATCGATAAAATGGAGCGGATGGAGGCGGACCAGGTTGTTCCGGAAGCCGCCCGGCAGGGAAATGCCTGTGGAGCAGGTGCAGTTGGAGCCGCCATAGGTTTTTCCAAAGCCCAGGGAGCCGATAGGGCGGTTACCCTGGAACATTGTACCAGCCACGAGGTGTTGGCCGGTAGAGGAGGCGAAGACGCGGTCGGGTATGTCGGAATCGTTTTTGGCTACGACTGATGAAACGCCGCGTATGTTGAGTTTAATAATATTGCGCTTCGTTTATAGCGTTAATAAGGTGAATATATCGAGGTTTGAATGTCCGAAAAACTGGCAATTGGTATTGATCTTGGTGGCACGAATATCATGGTTGCTCTCGTTGCCGACGATGGGCGTATCATCAGGACTAGTGATCGGCGAACGCTGCCGGAGCGGGGCGCGGAAGCGGTTATGGACGATATGTCCGACATGGTAACCGAGATGGTCGACGGAGGCGGCATTTCTCGCGACGACATAATCGGCCTGGGAATAGGGACGCCGGGACCGCTCAGTCACAGGGATGGCATAATTTACCGTTCGGCGAACCTGCCCGGGTGGAAGGATGTCCATATTCGCAGAGGACTTCTGGAACGGACAGGTATTCCCACTATTCTGGATAATGACGCGAACATAGCGGCATTCGGGGAATACTGGGCAGGCGCGGGCAAGGGTTCACGCGATGTCGTGGCTATCACCCTGGGGACGGGAATAGGTTCCGGAGTAATCGCCGGCGGCGAGATGCTCAGAGGACATTACGAGAATGCCGCCGAATTCGGGCATACCATTATCCATCCCGGCGGTCGACTTTGCCCTTGCGGTCAAAGAGGGTGCGTGGAACAATATTGTTCACCGGGCAACGTGGCCAAGCATGCAATGGAACTGATTCGCCAGGGCAGTGAGAGTTCGCTGGCGGACGTTCTGGATGAAAAAGGCGAATTCGGTATGAAGGCTATTTCGGAAGCGGCTCAGGCCGGTGACGAACTGTCTTTAAGACTGTGGGACGAGGCCTGTTACTACATAGCTCTTTCGTGCGTGAATATTCAGCACACCTATAATCCCGAAACTCTGGTTTTAGCCGGAGGGATGACTAAATCGGGAGATTTCCTGCTTTCTCGCGTATTAAAGCATTTCGATGAGCAGCGTTGGAACTTAATGGACGATGCTCCGAATTTGCGTATTGCCGCATTAGGTAACGACGCAGGGGTTATAGGTGCTGCGGGATTAGCCTGGGCAGCGAGAAACAGCAATCTCTTTGCGTGACCTAAAAAGATATTGGTAATGTTCGCCGGCTGGTAATAGGCGCACGCTATATGCATGCGCATTTATCAGCCGATTTCCTTGCGTAAATCGTGCAGGATATTCAGGGCATCCAGTGGGGTTAACGCTTCAAGGTCGAGGCTTTCGAGTTTTTTGACTATTTCCTCTCCAGGGTCAGGAAAAAGGGATAGTTGTGCGTTTTGCTTGGTTTTATTTTCGGCCAGGTCGGTGGTTTTGGAATCGCGGACAAAGCCGTTATGCAGTTCTTCGAGGATAGTATTGCTGCGTGAGATGACCTTACGCGGAACGCCGGCCATCCGGGCGACGTGGATTCCGTAGCTCTTGTCCGTGCGCCCGGGAACTATTTTGTGGAGAAAAACTATGTTGCTGTCGTGGGGATCCGGGGCCTCGTATTCGCGAACGGCGACGCTGAAGTTGGCCACGCCCTTAAGCAGGTCGGCCAGCTCGGTCATCTCGTGGTAATGGGTTGCGACCAGGGTTCGTGGTTTAACCGTATTGGCCAGATGCTCGGTGATAGCCCACGCCAGGGATAATCCGTCGAATGTGCTGGTCCCGCGGCCTATCTCGTCGAGAATTACGAGCGAGCGGTCGGTGGCGGTGTTCAATATGGTGGCCGCTTCGGTCATTTCCACCATGAAGGTCGATTGCCCCCGGGCGATTTCATCGGAAGCGCCGACACGGGCAAAAACCTTGTCCGCCGGCGAAAAAGTCATTGAGTCGGCGGGCACGTAGGATCCGGTCTGGGCTAAAAGCGTCAGCAGAGCGATCTGGCGGATGTATGTACTTTTACCCGCCATGTTAGGACCGGTTATGATCAGCAGGCGATTACCTTTTTCAGTCAGTGCCAGATCGTTGGGAACGAATTCACTGCCCATGGTGTGATCCAGGACCGGGTGCCGACCTTCGATTATCTCCAGGGTTTTTCCTGTTACCAAAGTCGGGCGGATATATCGCCGCTGGGTAGCCAACTCTGCCAGCGAACTTGTGGTATCGAGCAGGCCGATTCCGTCAGCCACCCGTTGCAAAGCCTCCAGGCGATCGGCAACGGCAACTCTCAATTCTTCAAACAGTTGAAGCTCCAGTTCCAGAGCTTTATCTGACGCGGTTAGAACCTCGTTCTCGAATTTCTTCAAGGTGTCCGTGATATAGCGTTCAGCGTTCTTGATCGTCTGCTTGCGAACGAACTCGTGCGGTACCTGGTCTCGGTAGGTATTGGAAATCTCAATATAGTAACCAAATACCTTGTTATATCCGACCTTCAAAGAGGAGATCCCGGTTTCTTCAATAAGCCTGGCCTGGTAATCGGCCAGGTAACTCTGGCCGTCGCTGCGAATAGAATGCAAGCGGTCGAGTTCCTCGTTGTAGCCCTTGGCGATAACTCCACCATCACGAAGGACCGGAGGGGCGTCACAGCGAACGGCCTTGGTGAGCAGGTCGGCCAGGCCGGTCAAACCGCCAAGTGCCTTCCGGGAATCAACCAGCAGGGGGGCTTCGACGCCGGCGAGCATGTCCTGCAGTTCCGGCAACTGGTTTAGAGTGTGAGCGATATTGGCCAGGTCTCTCGGGCTCGCTCGGAGCAGGGCGACACGGGCGGCAATTCGCTCGACATCGGCCATGGTTTTCAAACGCGTGCGGATATTCTGACGCAGGATCTCGTTTTCCACGAAAGTTCCTACCGCGTCCTGCCGGGCGATAATTTCTTTGCGATCGATAAGTGGCAGGCAGACCCATTCCCGAAGCTTTCGCGAACCGATTGGGTGAACCGTAAGATCAATCGCCGCCAGCAGGCTGCCTTCCCGCATCCCGCTGCGGATGGTTCTTTCGATTTCCAGGGACCGCCAGGAATTCTGATCTATACTGACAAAGCGGCTGGTGTTTCTCCTGTTTATGGAGACTATATGATCGAGCGAAGTCTTTTGAGTTTCCCGCAGGTAAGCCAGCAGCACGCCGGCCGCCCGGAGCGACAAGCTCATGCGGCTAAAGCCAAACCCTTCCAGCGTAGTTGTGCGAAAGTGTTCCAGGATCGATTTTTCCGCGGAAAACGTGGTGAATTCATGCGGGCTGCGCCTGGCGATTGACGTTTTACTAAGTGAGTTAAGTTCTGCGGCGATCAACTCCGCGGGCCCATTCCGGTCATCCTCGATAATCAATTCCGCCGGTGACAGCCGGGCGAGTTCGTCGCGGATTTCTGTGCCAAGTGATTCAAAGACCGTCAATTTGCCGGAAGCGAGTTCCACTGTCGCGAGTCCGCGAGCGGATCCTTCGACGCAAATGGCGGCAAGGATATTATCGCTCTTCTCGTCGAGCAGCGCTTCATCTGTGAGAGTTCCGGGGGTGACGATTCTGACAATGTCCCGCTTGACCACGCCTTTGGCCTGCTTGGGATCTTCCGTCTGTTCGGAAATGGCTACTTTAAAACCAGCGTCGACCATCTTTCGCAGGTAATTTTCCAGAGCATGATAGGGGATACCAGCCAGTGGAATGGGATTCGTACCCTTGTTTCGTGCGGTAAGAGCGATACCGAGAATGCGGGATGCGGTAACGGCATCCTCATAGAACATTTCGTAAAAATCGCCCATGCGAAAGAACAGGATCGCGTCGCCGACCTGTTTTTTCTGCTCGACATACTGGCGCATGGCGGGAGTCAGCCCGTCACCTTTTTCGTTGTTTTTGCCTTTGGCTGATTTAGCAGACACTGCAGCTTGATGCTCCTGTTAATTAAAGTGCAGTACTTTAACAGCCCTATAAAGGAAACGCTAATAACCTGACCGGTCGGGACTTTAAACCTGCGTCAGCCAATCGGAACGAAAAACCGGACGCACCTGTTGATTTTTTACAGAAAGTTGTTTTCGCAGGTCTATTATAGACCGAGACAACAATGGATGGATTGCGTCCGGGGCGATCTCCGCCAGCGGATCAAGCACAAAAAGCCGTTCGGCAAGCCGCGGGTGAGGGAGAATGAGTTCTACTGTGTCGATTATAAGATCGCCATACAATAGGAGGTCCAGATCAATAGTGCGAGGTCCGTTTACTTCCTTGCGTACTCTCCCAAGTTCATCTTCAACTGCCAGGCAGAGTCTGAGGAGGTGAGTGGGGTCGAGTGACGTCTCCAGCGCCACGACCGCGTTGAAATAGTCGTTTTGATTTCCGGGTCCGCCGACCGGTGCCGTCTGATAGACGCTGGATTTTCTATGCAGCTCGATCTGCGGATTAGCTACGAGCAGGTTTAGAGCGGCTTTCAGATTCTCCAGACGCTCTCCCAGGTTTGAACCGAACGCTATCCATGCCTGGTGTTTACATTGCGGACGCGACATAGGTTATTCCGGAGGAACAGAAGCTGAGGATTTTTCGTCACTGGTTTTGTTGCCGTCGGCTGCGTTTTCAAGTTCCAGAATTAACTGGGACATGTAAACATTTCCGATGGGCCTGTCGACCGAATAAATCGCCGAGGAAAAACCGAGAGACGGATTGTCTATGCGTCCAAGAAGGTTCAGGAAAGGTGCCAACCCCGTATCCCGCTGCGGTTCCACGTAGTCTTCCGGAATATTGATAGAGGCTTCAAAGACTTCCTTCCGGTCGTAAAGCCGCAAACGCAAAGGGGCGTCGGCGGGAGTTTGGGCGACCAGCTTCCGCAGGTGTTCGTTAGGGTTGTCCATTGACAGCAAGGTGTCGTTACAGGCGATAATCGCATCTCCCAGGCGCAAAACACCGTACGACGGTCCATTGGAATCAACATCGGTAATGATAACCCGTCCAGTTTCACCGGAACTAACGGTAATCCCTAATCTTTGCCGGCCGGCTATGTCGTCCAGTCTTTCGTTGAGAATGCTGTCCCATAGTGTCAGCAGGTTCAATGCCAGTGAGGGTTGTATAATTGTGGTGCTGATCGAGCGACGCAGTTGTCTCTTTTTACTGCTCAGGGAAACGACACTGTCCAGGTCCGTTTCCTCGCCCGCATACGCCCGGATCATCTGTCGCAAATGATCGGGAGAAGTGGACGCGATTACCCAGCCATTGAGTTCGGCAAAGGTAAGCGACAGGTTTTCCGTAATGAGTGAAGCAAGTGTTTCTCCGGAAATCATTGCCTGCGAACTGTTCCAGTTGAGTTCGAAAATGGTGGTATCCAGGTATTGTGAGCTGGTCAGCGCGACCGGAGGGTTATCAGGATCGTCAGGCTGGATGGCATCGATCACCTGCGAGGCAAAACCGTGCATCGCCTTGACCACGGCCGAGCTGTCGACCGACTCAATCATGACCGCCAGGACGGGTGAAAGGTTTTCATCGGTAAAATCGGAGGCGAGCAAAACAATACACCGGGGACCGAGATTGGCTATCACGTCTTCGCGAAATCGTTCACTGTCCGTATTGTTCTGCAGAATATCCCATAGCGGCTGCAACTTTAACGGGGGAGACGCGTTCGTTATGGAGTCGAACAGTTTGTGGGCTTCAAAGGAAGTCGACCAGGCGACCAGCGTGTTTTGCGGAAGCGAAGTCAGGCGGTCGGTCATTACGCGAGGTTGAAAGATTTTGGGGCCCATCGTGTTTATTTCGCCCCGAAAAGCGAATTCCAGGCGGTAATTGCGGATAAACACGCTCATGGCCCCGCTTTCCAAAGGGGGCCACCAGGCTGAAAGTGAATTGGAAGAGTGACCTTGCTTCGTTAAAGGGGCATCCCAGTATGCGCTTACGTGGCGTGATTTTGGTAGACTCCCAATTCGTCTGCGGAATTCGTTTTTTCGCAATAAGGACGCTTTTGAGGTTCCGTTTATCAGGTCGATGCTCTTCTGGAAAAGACTGGCGTTGTCTCCTTTTTGAGAGAGAACCGCAATGCTGCCACTTATAGCGGTCCATAAACCAGTCCTCGATTTGTAAACCTGTACGTTGCCGACGGTTTTTCCCTGCTTGCGAAAATCAGGGCCGATGAGCCATTCCACGATATGCGGATTGGAAATAGTAAATACTATTATGCCTTCATCCAGTTTCTGCCAATTGGGGGCGGCTATTACAACCTCGCGGCGAAACATTTCGGTTATGGCCGAGCTTGTTTCCACGCCCAGAGTGTTGGCCAGTATCTGCTTCCAGCCGCCTTGACCATTGCTGCCGATTAATCCCAATAAAAGATTCCAGGATTCCTGGCTCTGCAGCCGAATGTTAATCTCCGGCAGGCGGTCTATGGATAAAAAAAGTGAGGCGCTGTCCGGAACGAATCTGGACAAAACCGGAAGGTTCGCAATAGTCGATTTTCTTTGCTGGGCCGAGGTACGCGGGGCTACCGCGGCAATGAGCAGGCAAAGAACAAGGGAGGTTTTACCGGATGTTATTCTCAGCGAACTATAGGTCTTCCCGCGATTGATCATGGTTAACTCCTGAAGTCTTTCCCTTTGAAGACTGTTTGCCATCTTCTTTCGGGGCACTGATTGTAATAGACTCCACAAGTTCGTTCATCGCTTTTTCGCCATAATTTTCGAGCAGGTCGGCGTTGTTTTTCAGTTTCTGGAAGAATTCTTCGCCGCCGGCCTGTAGATCATCACTGAGTTTCCGCAGTCCCGGATTATCGGGATCCTTTTTCAGCAGCGCGTCTACCTGTGCCTTGACGTCTTCGCTTGTTGACTCTTGCGTTGCACCGGCCACTATTGGCGCAGGATGGCCAGGCACCGTATTAGTTGACGGGGCTGTAATATAAGACAGGACCATCGCCAGGCAGGCTGCAGCAGCCAGCGGCGCAGAGATCTTAAAGAGGATGCGCCTTTGCCGGTACCAGGGTAACTCCTGTCGTGTTTGGCAGGCGGCAAGCAATCGATCGGTGAACTCGTCGCTTAGGATCGGAGTATCGGTATCAGATGCAATAACGTGGCCGGCTACCTCCAGCAGAGCGAGCTCCCTGCGACATTTATCGCAGGATACCTTGTGCGCTGCGAACTCGGTTGCCAGAGGTCCGGACAATTCGCCATTGAGATACGTATCGAACAGGTTTTGAGCTTGTTTGCAGTTCATGCGACTAATTTCGGTAATCGAACAATGTCAGGCAGCATTACGTTTGACCCCGCTGGTCAGCAAATCCGTTTGCCCGTTGCTGCTTCCTTATCTTCTTACCCGGCAAGTTCTCCGAGGATGCGGTCCGAATCACTTTCTTCAGATAATCTTGCGGTCAACAGTTTCTTCAATTTCGCCCGAGCCCGGTGCAGATGGCTTTTAACCGTAGCGACCGGAATCTCGAGGATCTCCGCTATTTCGTTACAGCCTTGCTGTTGCCGATAAAACAAGAGTACGGCCGCTCTCTGTGGCGGACTCAACTGCTCGACGGTTTCCCATACGGTGCGTTTAAGGTTTTCCGCCTCTTCAGTGGCCGCACAACGCTCCTCCGCTCCTTCACTCTCTCCGGCGAATACTGCGAAATCTATATCCGCCAGAACCGGCTTCTTCTTGCGCAGGCTATTTAATGTCAGCCGATAAGCGATGGTAAACAGCCAGGTGCTGAACCGATAGGAAGGATCAAAGGTATCCAGGGCGGTAAAGGCTTTAAGAAAAGTCTCCTGACAGATCTCTTCCGCGTCGTGCTGGTTGCGTATCATTCGCCAGACAAAAGCGGCCAGACGGTCCTTGTGCAGATCGATGAGCCTCCTTAAAGCATCCGCGTCGCGGCGTTGGGCCCGTTTGATCAGCTTAGCTTCCTCGCGTTTGTCGCAAGGCTCCACGTGCTGGTCACCGTTTAGTTCGGTCATGACATTCCACATAGTTATATGTGTATCGAGCGTGTCCGGTTGCGTTCTGCAGGTGCCGCGCTAGAATAACCGCGTGGTTTTCCGCGCGAACGGTTACTGGCTCGATTCGACTCCTTCTGAAGTAAGGATATAAATGACAAGCACTTATGTCCAGATCGACTCCTAAAAAAACTCCCGTAATCAATAACAAGCAAGCTTCTCGAAAATTCGAAATTCTCGAAAAAATCGAGTGCGGGCTGGTCCTTAAAGGTACTGAGGTCAAGAGCTTACGAGCGGGTTCGGGCTCCCTGGACGAGGCATTCGCCCGGATAGATGGAGAGGAAATCTGGCTGGTGGGGTTTAATATAGCACCTTACGAGCACGGTAACGTGATGAACCACAAGCCCACGCGTCCGAGAAAGCTGCTTTTGCATAAAAGGGAGATCCGTAAACTTCTGCCCAAGGTGGTTCAGCGAGGGCAGACTCTCGTTCCCCTGAAGGTCTATTTTAATGATCGCGGCCTGTGCAAGGTATCCCTGGCATTGGCCAGAGGAAAGACCCACGGTGATCGCAGGCAGGATCTGAAGAAGAAAGACCAGAACCGGGAGATGCAGCGGGCGATGCGGCGGTAAGGTGATTGTTCGAGAGAGCGGTTCCCGGCACTCACGTCAAACGTGCGATTTTTGGGATTCCATTTTTACCAAGCGTCTTGGTTATACCTCATTTGAGATTTCAAATCTCAAATCTGAGATCCTATGTCCTGGCGGGATTCCCGTTTCAACCTGCTGACGCGAATCACGTATTAACTCAATTCGCGTAGCGCACACCCTTTGAGGCTTTGATAACCCGAATAAAATATAAAAAAGGAGTAACCAGGATTATTCCGTAAACGATTACACCTGACGCGATTTCTCCCATATCGCCCAAAAACAGTTCGATCATATGCAGATGTTGGTAGTCGTAAACAAATGAAAGCGTCAACAAAGAACAGATGATTGCCCAGGCAACCAGGTAGCTGCTGCAATAGGAAGCCAATTGCGCGGTTCCGTTCAGCATGTTGACACCATCTGTCTTTCGGATAATTAATGCTGAGATTAAAGCACTTAAACTGACTGCACAGATAACAACTGAGGTTAAGAATCCGGTTGCAAATAAAGCAATCTCACTTAGAAAGGGATCAACAGTCCCCGATTCATGCGAGCCAATATGAAATGTAGCCAACAACGTGCCAAGGATCAGTAAGCATATAAACCCTGCGTTTATAGCGAGAAACATCGCCGCGTCTCCCATATGTTTGTTAACGGAAAGCCTCTGTGCCATTAACGTTGGTGTGCGGATCGATTCTACCATTGTTTTGAGATAAGCCTTGCCAAAACCGATAACCGACCGGCGGTCCCAGGAAACACCCGGGGAACCAAGTGGATGCAGTGAATGATAAATATCCGAACCGCATTCCGGGCATCGCGAATCCAGTTTCTGGCCTGTCAGGTTATACCCGCACCGACGACAAGTAGGTGGGCGGACAAATGGAGTGGTTACTCGATAAGCGATAAGGCCGCTCACCAGCGTCCAAACGAAGTAACCGACGATAGGAACAGATGCACAAGCGGCTAATTCGATTGCATATGCTTTATACCAGGGCGAACATTGAGATATCACAAACCGCCATTTCTTCTCACGATGCGTAGTTAATGCGGCTGCTTGTGCTTTCAACACTTCGGGGTCGTCAGTATCCAGTTCAACCGGTGGAGGGTTTTTGATGTCGTATTCCTGGCGTAATTCCTCTTGCCATTGATCGTGGATTTGCTCTGCAGAGAAGTTAAGAGTTCCTATCAGTATTATAGCAGGTAAAACCGCACTGGAGTGGAGACAGAGTCGGCGAAAAGCATGAGCCAGAGAATCACGCGTTCGCTCTCTTCTTGCACCAAAGGGCATGGCTAAAACGACGAGACCCGCGAATAGTAATTCGACGTGGATAGCTATTTCCAGCACCGAAAGCATGTATTTGTCTGGCGAGGTAAAAAGCTCGCCCAGTTCCTGGTGGCACAAGAGCAGGAATTCTTTAAATGACACCTGTAAACAGGTCGCCAGGCTGTGATGTACATAATTCCGTGAGATTGCCGTTGCGGCCAGGTCCATAATCCCGAGGGTAACGCAAGTGATAAACAGTACCACAATGTGATAAACCCAGGCTGGGAAAAGGGGGAATTTGGCGAACTGCCTCGTTGCTGTGGCCGGTTTCAACCATGTGTGAAACGGTAGATGTCTTAATGTCCATTTCCTGTCATAGCTGTTCGAATTCATGACATTCTACTCGAAAATAAAAGTGCGATATCTACGTGCCGCAGTTGCCAATGCTCTTTACAGTCATAAAGTTGCATTGGGATAGGGCGAAGTTGAACATCTATTCGTCGATCAACTGGCATATCGCACGCCATTGGAAGCTTTGATTATTTTTACCAGGTAATGGATTATGGCCGCCAGTGTTAGAATCGGAAGAACCAACTCAATAAAATAATCGGCGTTTGTACCCAAAACAGCTTTGATAAGCTTTGTGTGAGATTCATCCAAGGCCAGGATTATTGTCAATAGGGAAAAAAACAACCCCCAGATAATCAGGTAAAAGCTGCTGTACGCGGCAGCTTGAGCGGTACCGGGAATGATGTTGGTGCCATCTTTTATTCGAACTGATGCCGCCGCTATCAAAGCAAAGATGCTGGTCATGCAGAATAAAGCAGCGACAAAGGAAAGGCCGCTAAGGGGGGCAAGTTGAATTATTTCGCGAACAATACGCGGACTATTTCCGGTTACTAGAGCCACAGAGATCATGGTTGCGACGTAAATCAGGAAACAAATACCCAAGTTTATTACCTGAAAGCTTAAAGCATCGTTTTGAGCTGTTACGAGAGTAAGTTTACGCGAAAACTCCACCGGAGTTCTCCAGCAGGATAATACGGTTCTATAGTATGCTCTCCAGTATCCGAGCGTTCTTCGATGTTCCCATGGAGCGCCCGGTGATCCTAAAGGTTTTAATGATTCAAATACCGATAAACCGCATTCCGGGCATCTGGAATCAGATTTTTGTCCGGTCAGATTATAGCCGCAGGCCCTGCAGGTTGGCGGGCGAATGCGGGGGCCGGTTGTTCGAGTGGTGGTAGCTCCTCTAATTAGAGACCATAGGACGAAAACGATAAGCAGGATCGTAAATGTTGCGGCCAGTTGTGGTGCAAACGCGCGATACCAGGGTGAAACCTGGTATCTGGAATAATCCCAACGAGCCATCCAGTAATCCCGCAATTCCTGCTGATAAGCTTTCATCGCCGCGTTATCGTTCGTTTTCGGCTCTTCCGGTATTGGATGTGTAGCAGCGTATTCCGCGAGTACATCCTTGGACCATTGCGAGTGAACTTTGTCCGCCGTTAAAATCGTCGTGCAACAGAGCAGGGAGGCAGGAAAAACGACGCTTGAATGTAACCATACGTAGCGAAGTGTATGCCGAAACGAGTCTCTAATCCGCTCACGATTCGCCGCAAAGGGGAGGATTACAATTGTTAAACAAATATATGCGAATTCGATAACCGCAGTGGCAGCTATCACTCCAAGAGTAACTTCGAGAGGGGCTGCAGCTATTTCGTAAATCGCGTCATTAAACATCTTAACGACCGTCAGGGAGATCAAATCCAGAAAACCAAGGTCGCCGTGCCGATTGTCAGTCCAAACCAAAACCCAAAGGATAGTTGCAAATATAGAAGAAGCGATAATGGCAAGGTGAAAAAGCCAGGCTTTCAACAATCCCACGTCAGCGACTTTGCCGGCAGTGGATGCCGGTTTCAGCCAGGTATGGATTAAAGCGTATTTCAGAGGCGACTTGCATTCTAGGGTAATGTGTTTCAAAGTGTTTCCCTTGATATCTACAAAACCAACTCGTGTGCTGCTTGTAGCTATAAAAAGTTTCTGGTTCTTCCGCAGAATCTGTGGGTAACCTGGGGCTCTGCCCCAGACCCCGGGATTTTCTAGGCATGTGCTCCGGTGTCCGAAAGACGGAAGCGGCATGCTCCGCCGGTGTTTGGACAAGCGCAGTTGGCGTTATCGGCTCACCGTCGCCCGAGTTATCCCTTGTCGGGTTGCGTCCCCGCAGAGCCAGACTCCGTTTCGCTCGGAAATATGATTGTAGCAGCAACATTGCGAAAGTAATAGCGAAGTGTTAAAGAGCATCGTCCAAAGTTCCGGTAAAATTGGTTTCGACCAAGAGACCAAGAAACGGAGACCAAGGACGATGCAAGTTAAGACTGTGCTCAATCGAGTCCACAAAATCAAGGGTTTTATCTACACACATGTAAAATTTGTAGATGAGCACATCGAGGTGAATATTCGTCCCCGGCAAGGATCGCCGGCAGTCTGTTCGGGCTGTGGTCAGCGGGGGCCGGGGTACGATACCCTGGCTCCACGGCATTTCCACTTCGTTCCCGTATGGGCGATTCCGGTAATCCTGGTTTATTCCATGCGTAGAGTAGACTGCCATCGCTGCGGCGTAACCGTGGAACAGGTCCCCTGGGGCGATGGCAAGCGGCAGCTGACGCGAGCTTATGCAGTGTTTCTATCTCGCTGGGCACGCAGGTTGAGCTGGAAAGAGGTCGCGACGATTTTCAATGTCAGTTGGGACAAGGTGTACCGCTCGGTAGCCTGGGTAGTGGAATACGGCCTGCGACATCGCAGTCTGGATGGCGTGACGGCCATTGGAGTAGATGAAGTCCAGTTCCAGAAAGGGCATCGTTACTTGACTGTTGTTTACCAGATCAACGCAGGATGTCGACGGCTACTGTGGGTTGGGCAGGATCGTTCGACTAAAACGCTACTACGTTTTTTCAAGATGCTGGGAGGAGAGCGAACAGCAGCTATTCAGTTCGTCTGTAGTGATATGTGGCAACCTTACCTTAAAGTGATTGCCAGGAAGGCCGGGCAAGCAACACATATCCTGGATCGGTTCCATATCGTGGCCAAACTGAACAAGGCTCTGGACGAGATCCGCGCAGCCGAAGCAAAACAACTGGCCATCGAAGGGTATGAGCCTGTTTTAAAGCGAAGCCGATTTTGCTTTTTGAAACGGGAAGAGAATCTGACCAAGTCGCAACGGATCAAGATTGACGACCTGTTACAATACGACCTCAAGAGCGTACGAGGCTATCTTCTCAAGCAAAGTTTTCAGATTCTTTGGGAATACGTATCGCCTTATTGGGCCGGTCGGTATTTGGATACCTGGGTCAAGCGAGCGATGTACAGCAAGCTTGAGCCAATAAAGAAGGTGGCTCGAAGTGTTCGCAATCACCGAGAGCTTATTCTTAATTGGTTTAAGGCAAAGAAGGAGTTCAACAGTGGAATCGTCGAAGGATTGAATTACAAAATCAAACTGACTATCAGAAAAGCATACGGCTTTCGTGAGCTGAAAGTAGCAGAAATCGCTATGTATCACGCACTTGCGAAACTGCCTGAGCCTGAACTAACCCACGAATTCTGCTGAAGAGGCAAGTTTCTAGGAGACCGTCTGAGTAAGCGAATTTATCCGGAATTTCCAGTGCGTTTTTGTTTTTCCGACGTATTCATCTCAGGCTGTTACTGGGTTTCTCCGTGACGGCTACGCCCGCCTGGGCTTGGCAAGAGCGAATGAGGATGGTTTTGGGGGCAAAACGCGGGTTTTTCTCCCACTTCATGTGTTCACCCACAACTTTCGCAGGTTATGAGCCATACAGACCATTCGCCATTCGCTTCGCATTTTCTCAATGCTGTTCAGCAGGAACTGAGTGAACCCAAGAGCCCGTTTGATTTGCCCGAACACCGGTTCGACTATCCATTTCCTTTCCGCATACGTTTGCCTGCCCTTTTGCGTACGAAGTTTACGAGCCATCTTTTCCTTTACAGTCAAACTCTCAGGTATACGGCCTCTCGGCTGCGGCGGCTGTTCGTTATGCTTCAGTCGACCTGTCGCTATGTACGCATCTACATCCTGATCTTCTACCCAATTGACATTTTCTTCACTGAAATAACCTGCATCCGCCGACAACTTGTCTATCCGTTTGCCATGTCCAAGGTTTTCCGTGGCCTGCTTCAGCATCGGTTTCAACTGCTTCTTGTCGTTCGGTTGATTGGTCACGTCGGCCGCGATGATTATCTGGTGCTCACGATCAACTGCCGCCTGTGCATTGCCGCATTGATCAAAACCCTTGTTGTTGGATTTCATGATCGATGTTTCGGGATCGCTGAAGTTGTATTGCTTTTTATCCGACGGTACTTCCTTCGTTTTCTTAGGACGACCTTTCCGCGGCTTGTCACCACGCCGGCGGTTTTCATCCTTTATGTGACGTTTCTCCATCTCTGCCGCTGCTTTTGCCTCTTCTTCAAGGGCTTTTCGGGCCTCTCGAATCTTCGCCAACCGATCTTTACGGCGAGCCAACTCTTCCGGTAATTCATCACCTCGACGATTCGATCCGTAATGATCATCTTCATCATCATCTGTGGATTGGGCCTGCTTGAGAAGCTCACGAATCTCTTTGCGAAGGCGTTTTTCTTCCTCCTTCATGCGGCCGTAACTCATAGCCTTGTGACGGGA
Source organism: Phycisphaerae bacterium (assembly GCA_963667855.2). Classification (GTDB taxonomy): domain Bacteria; phylum Planctomycetota; class Phycisphaerae; order UBA1845; family UBA1845. The sequence continues at coordinate 84,855 of CAXXKI010000014.1, forward strand.
TGCATTGGCTTTTACCTTCGTACCATCCAGGGATACATGCCCCAGCTTTACCAAGCCTGCCTTCTGGCATAAGCGAAGTATTTGCACAAATAACGATTCCAATTCTGAAAGATGCAACTTGCGAAAATCGCTTATCGTACGGAAGTTCGGGGCATCGTCATGAACAATCACCCGGTAGGCCGCATCACGCTCGCAACGCTTCATGATCTTGCGCGAACTGAATACTCCCTGCGTATAGCTGTATAGCAAAAGAGCCACCATCATACGCGGATTATACGGCGGATAACCTCGGCCATCGCCAGCTTCGTACTTTTTCGTAATGCCCTTTATGTCCAGATCTCGAACCGTATCCAAGACGAAATAGACCAGATCGTCCTCCGGAAGCCAGTCTGAAGGCGACGGTGGTAGTAAATAAGCCTGATCCGGATCCCAACTTCGATATGATTTGCCCATCCTTGAGCCCTTGCTAGAAAAACATGATTGCCAATAACGCCGACAATTATAACATGCCTGTCAAGGGTTACTCGGACAGTCTCCTAGGGTGAATTTTAAAGCAACCCGCTAATAATGTCATGCATAAAAACAAATGATTCTGTTGCCAAAAAACTGTGATTCCAGCAGTTGTAGAAATCCCTTTGTGGTTTGGTTGCCATAAACTCAGTTGGCGTAGCGCACGCCTTTGGAGGCTTTAACGATTAAAACCAAATATATGATCAGGGCAATAATGTTGGGAGCGATGGACAGGAATATTTCCAGAGAATGCCTGCTAAAGCCCAGATGATATTCCAAGTAGCGCAAATCGAGAGAATGTCGCTGTATGGAAATAATCAAAAGCGAAACAATGAGCATCCAAGGAATCAGAAAGGCGCTGCAATAGGCTGCGGTTTGCGCCGTACCGGGCAAAATATTTCGTTTCTCTTTCAATCCCAGGAGAAACGCGGCGATTACCGCAAAAACGCAAGTACAGCCGAACAGTACTCCTGCGATTAATGAACCGGTGAAAGGACCTTCAGATATGCATAGGTTCAGTTTGCTGTAGTAATATTGCGTTTGCGTTAAAAGCGACATTATATTGGCTGTAAATGTAATGAAGAAACAGGCGATACAGTTGATTATTAAAAACAGCAAGGCGTCTTTATTGGGATTAGTTAAAACAAGTTTGCGTGAGAAATCGCGAGGTGTCCTCAGGCAAGTTGTCGCTGTCTGAAAATAGGCTTTGAAAACTCCAATTGTTCTTCGATGCTCCCAGGGCGAACCGGTTATACACAACGGGGATATTGATTCTGCGATAGGCAATCCACACTCCGGACAACGGGAATCCGACGGTTGACCGGTCAAGTTATATCCGCATTCACGACAGGCCGGCGGGAGCGATGATTGTTTTTGAAAACGATTTGCCGTTGCCCCTTTGAAAAGAGTATAGAAAAACCAAAGAGAGACCGCTATTGCGGCTAATCCGGCCAACTCTTCGGCAAACGCCAGATACCAGGGGGATGTCGATTGGTGGTTTAAGTACTTCAACCGGTCGTTCGAATATTTAGAATATGCTTCCTGGTATGCTTTAATCGTTTGCATATCGCTGGCGCCTGGGTTCTGTGGAGGAGGATGAGCAATCTCATAATCCCTGGCCATACGATATTTCCAGCTACGATGTTGATCGATAGCCAATATGGTCAAAAAGCATATGAGCAAGGCGGCTGGTAGAGCAGCACTCGTATGCAGCCAGGTTCGGCGGAGGGCGTGACGGATCGAATCGCGAAAACGTTCCCGGCCCGCCGCGAAGGGCAAAATAAGCAAGGAAATGCCCAGAAAAATCGACTCCGTAATTGCGAGTATTACGATAACTGCGACTAAACATTCCAACGGGTATTTTGAAAACTCGCTCTCAATATCGCTGCAAAGTAGCACCAGATCATTGGAAAAACCGTGAATTCCCCCAAAACCATCCGCCACGCCGATAAAATTCATACAGGCAATTGCAAATACGATTACGGCTGCAACAGTGAATACCGACATTGCCAGATGAAAAAGCCAGGCCCGCGGAAGAGACACTTGCGATAACTTCAATGTTGCTTTTTCCGGTTTCAGCCAGGTGTGGATTAAAGCGTATCGTAAGGAACGTTTGATATTGTTTTTCTCTGGTTGCATTGATGTTTGCGCTCTTTAACTCCGGAGAATACGATTATATTTCCTTGGCCACTGCGGTCAGTAACCGTTCGTATTCCTCCGGATAATTATAAGCCTGGGCGGATATTCGTAACCAGAGTTTATTTTCGAAATCGAAAACAGGAACTTCCACATTGTGGTTATTGATCAGAGCGTCGTGGACCTTTTTCCCTTGTTCAGGTGTACCGGGAAGATTACCCGGCAGCAGGATCGACGCGATAGAACCGCGCATTTCCGGCGGGCAGGCGGGTTTCGTGTTCCAGGCGTATTCGAGCAGGCTTGCTCCCCAGTGAGCCAGTTCGTTGTTGTATTCCCTGCGGCGGGGAGCGGGGAGCAGATGATAAAAATCCAAAGCGGCTTTAGTTGAAAGCCAGGCTGTCGGGTCTTTGGTCCCGGTCCAGTCGAACTCCCTGGTAAAGCCATCGGGCCAACCCCAGGAGATCGTCGTATGGTGCAGGTCTTCCTGGGCATGCGGAGCGGCGTAAAGAAACGCGCAACCCTTGGGAGTGAACAGCCACTTATGGCAATTGCCGGCGTAGTAGTCGGCCCCGATGTCTTCCAGGTCGAGATCAAGCATTCCTGGGGCGTGAGCACCGTCTATGATAACCGGTACCTTCCGGTCGTGGCATATCTGAACCAGTTCCTTCACCGGAAAGACGATGGCCGATGGGGCGGTTACATGGTCCAGGACCGCCAGCCGGGTTTTCGGGGTTATACTTTTTTCTATTGCGTCCAGAATCTGCTGTTGGGATTCCAGGGGAAACGGGATATGCGCCTGGACCAGTTTCGTCGAATACCGATCACAGACGAACTCGATGGTCTTGGTAATAGCGCCGTAATTATGGTTGGTGGCCAATATCTCGTCGCCGGTTTGCCACCTTATGGAACGCAACACGGAGTTTATCCCTTCAGTGGCGTTACTGACAAAAGCCAGGTTTTCTGGCGAGGTTTTGAGAAACTCCGCAAGAGGTTTAACCGCATTGCGCATTCCGTTATCGATAATATCCACCAGGAACCGGACCGGCTGGCGTTCCATCTGGTCACGGAGATCCTGCTGCGCTTTGAGGACTGCTATGGGAGTAGCGCCGAATGAACCGTTATTTAAGAAAACACAATCCTCGTCGAGCAGCCAGAGCTTTCGAGCATCGCGGCCCAGGAGTTCAATTTCATCTGTGGCAATTTCCGGTTTTTTCACTTATTCAAACATTCTGCGATCGGAAAAACCATCGATGGCTAATGGTTTAATCCTGGCTGTTATTCTATCGCGGCAAGGTCCATCTACTTACTTTTAACCGGAAAACGCATCGTATAAAAGCTCATAGTCAGATAAATCCACATCCTGGTCACAATCGAAATCCATGGTTTCGCAGCCGGACACAATTGCCCGATTGAAACACTGTTGAAAGCGGGCGAAGTCGAAAAGGTCCAGGTCGTCGTCACCATCAGCATCACCGGGAGTAAGGTAGGTCAACTCCAGTTTTATATAAGACTGTTCACAGCAGTTACTCGGCGGCTGGCAATTCCAAGTGTTGGAGTATATGTCGAAGCGATGGCTTGGATAATCTACAGTGTCTCGGAAGACGAAACCTATGTAATCAAGATCAGCCGCCATGGCGTGATAGACTGCGTTGGTTACGTCGATAGTCATTTCCGTGTACGCTACGGGGCAGCCGTTTGTGTTCAGCAGGTCTTGCACGGGACCGTCGAAGACTACCGCGATTTGTCCGTCTACGGGATTGTAATCGGCCAGATCAGGCAGGCCGTTTCCTTCGTACCACTTAACTTCAATAGGATCGGCCGAGTACAGGTTGTCGTCGAGCGTACGAATAAAAAAGTGCAGTTCAGCTTTGGCTGGTGTGCATGATGGGGATGTGTCCAAGGGAATTTCCGCACAGGCACGGTCTTCGGTTCCCGCTTTGATGAAAAGGTACTTGTATGTTTCGGGTTGGCCGGCGACGAAGACATCGGCGATACCGTCGTCAGGCGGATCGATGTCGCGGGGCGTGAACTCCGCGTCGGCAAAGATGGTCAGATCGGCTCCCTGAGCCATAAGTGCAAAAACAGAGAGAATGATCGTGGTTGATAGTGGGTAGTTCATTTGTTCCTCCGTGTATTTGGGGTGTTTAGGAGCACTTCCCTCCGTGGGAATGCTTTGTTTTTAATAGGCACGGATGCAGGCCCGAGTTCGGTCTTAATGCGATACTCACGTTGCGGTGGGATTGTTGTGCCAACCAACTGTCCAGGAAATGGATTCCTTGCGGCGGGTCGCTGACGTGCCTTGTGTTCGGCGCAAAAAGAATTATTCGCAGCTATCTTGCCGAGGTTGCAACCGCCGTATAATGGCCGGTTAAAACGGAGTGAGGAGATACGCTATATGCAAGATTACAATGAATCATCCGAACAGCTGATGCGAGACCTTTTAGTGGGCATGGCAACCGCCGAGGCATCGGATCTGCACCTTATATCCGGGCATGAACCGGTTTACCGGGTTCACGGACGACTTGCGCCCGCTGGCGATGAGCAGATAGAACCGGGACAAGTGAGAGAGATGATTCGCTCGGTAGTCCCAGCCGCACTGTTGGGCAGGTTTGATAACGATCTGGATCTCGACTTTTCCGTAAACTTCGAACACGAGGGAAATCGGCACCGCTTTCGGGCAAACGTGTTTCGGGCTCAGGGAAATTATGCAGCCTGTTTTCGGCATATTCCGGAAACGGTTCCGAGTTTTGAGTGGATGGGTTTCCCAAAGCATGTGGCCGAGGATATCGTCGAACTGACTCATGGGCTGGTGGTGGTTACCGGAATAACCGGTTCTGGTAAGTCCACAACGCTGGCCGGCATAGTGAATCTGCTGTGCGAGCGAGGCGGGTATAGAATAATCACCGTTGAAGAGCCCATAGAGTATATTTATGAGAAGAGCCGGGACACCATAATTACTCAGCGCGAGGTAGGGATTGATTGTCGATCGTTTTATGACGGTCTGAAATACGGGCTGCGGCAGGATCCGGACGTGATTCTGGTCGGCGAGATTCGCGACCGGGAAACTGCTCAGATGGCATTGTCCGCGGCGGAAACGGGCCACCTGATTCTAACCACCATGCACACCAAAGATGCCAAGGGCGCTATCAGCCGTTTTGTGGACCTTTTTGAACAGAGTTCGCAGGACGATATTCGGGCACAGCTGTCCTTGAGTTTAAGCTATGTAATCGCTCAGCATCTGTTGCCCAACGCAGTTGAAGGCCAAAAAAGGGTTTTGGCTATGGAGACCATGGTGTGCAACACGCCGGTTCGATCGAGTATCAAGCAGGGAAAACTGGAATCAATAGACTCCGCGATTCAGGTGGGTAAAGCCGCAGGGATGATTCGGCTGGATGAAAGCCTGCAAGCCCTGTTGAGTATGGGAAAAATCAATTACGAAACCGCTCGGCGGCACGCCAAGAATCCTGATTTACTGCGAACGGTTCCGTTTACCGGGTAAAAATAATATAACAGGCGGTGAGATTCCGGAGTATGAGCCGGTTACAGTTCGTCACTGCGCAGGTTGTCCGATTGTTGTTCCGCCGATTCGTCACCAAAGTTTCGATCGGGGCCCGCTGATTCAAAAAGTGGTATATCTCCGGCCATTCTTACTCTTTGAGCAAGTGCAGGCACGCTGATATTGACCGGAATATACCGTATGGGAGTTCCCCAGGCGTCTTTACAGGAAAAGGCGGAACGGTCAAGAAGAAATTCCGAGACGTTGTCGAACGAGGACGCGCATTCCGGCAGCTTGAGATAGGTTTCAACCACTGGACCGGTGGTCAACGTCGTTGAAGGGAAATACGTACGATACTCGGCATGGTATATCAGGGTGGAACGGTTTAGTTTCTCCAGCAACGACACCGTCGATTTCTCTTTGGCCTTGTTCACCAGATACCCGTGTATACCGGTGACTGCGGCCAATGCCAGAGCAATAATTATGGCGAGCAATGCGACCTCGGGGAGAGTCATTGCGATGTGCTGATGTTTAATCGAGCGATTTCGGATGCGAAACACTTTGCTGATCTCATCTTGCCGGATAGCTGGATATAAAACGATAAGACTATTCGGTTTGATGTTATGGCAAACACCAGTTAAAGGGAAGCAATAACGATAGGTTAAGAATCCCAACGCTTATCGATACCAGTATCGCACGAAAACATCTGTAAGGATGGCAGTCACAGATAGGGAAAGCAAAGCCAGTCCCAGGATTTGCACTATGTTCATTTCTTTATTCCCCGTGGGTGAGGTTAATACTTCATATTAACGGAGTTTAACTTAGACGGTTCTAAGAAAACTGGGCGTTCCGTTGCCGATGGCCCCAACGGAACGCCGCTGTTTGTCCCTCCATCTTCTTACGGCTTCACTGCATATGATTATCTAAAAAGGCTTAACGCGTTTGCCTTATTCGGTTACTTTTTGTCGTAAAACAATCGCCAGATGGCAGACTACCTTTATACGATTCCCGGTTATAGCCGAGTGCCAGGGCTAGCCATTTTGACAGCAACCATTCCCTGGTTGTTAAAATGAGAGGGCCACTTGTTCCATTCCATCAATAACGCGATAATCGAGTTGAAAAGTTGAAAACTATTTTTTAGGCAAGGTTCAGGATTCGATGAGTAAACCGGGCTCCGAAGATATTACTGCCATTCTCAAAAAGGTGGAGAACGGCGATGACTCGGCCGTAAACCGGCTCATGCCATTGGTTTATGATGAACTGCGGGCACTAGCTGAAAGTTATCTCAAGCGAGAGCGCCCTGATCATACTCTTCAGGCGACAGCTCTGGTTCACGAAGCCTACGTTCGGCTGATCAATCAACGCGAAGTCGATTGGAAGAACCGCACGCATTTTTTTGCGGTAGCCGCCCAGGCGATTCGCCGCATACTCGTGGACCACGCCAGGTATCATCAGAGGTCCAAGCGGGGAGGTAACCGACAAAGAGTGGAGTTGGATGAAGGAGCGATTATCTCGGAAGCGGAGAAACTCGATTTCGTCGCTCTGGATGAAGCGTTAAACAAATTAGCCGGTCTTCACCAGCGTCAGGCGCAAATAGTGGAATTGAAATTCTTTGGGGGGTTGATGCTCAAAGAGATCGCCGAGTTTTTAGGGGTATCGCGGAGAACAGTGGACGGCGATTGGAGCATGGCCAGAGCATGGCTCAAACGTGAACTGCAAGAAGGTTGCCAGGGATGACACCGGAACAATATGAACGGATGAGGAAAATTTTTCTGGAAGCGATGGAGAAGGATCCAGCAGAGCTGGATTCTTTTTTATCCAAAGCTTGCGGAAGTGATCGGGAGCTTCGTCGCGAGGTCGAATCGCTGTTGGCGAGCGGCAGCGAAACAGATGCTTTTCTGCAGAAACCCGCCCTGGGCAGCGGTTTCGTATTGGGTAATCCAGAATCCATTGCCGACGAGTCGGTTGGCGGAACCGGCATTAACGAAGAAGGGCGGCCTATGCCATCGCAGATCGGAACTTTTCGCATTGTTCGCCGTCTGGGCGAAGGGGGGATGGGCGTCGTTTACGAGGCTGAGCAGCAGATGCCCAGGCGACCGGTTGCCCTGAAGGTGATTCGCGGCGGACACAGTGTAAGCGAACTGCATATTAAGCTTTTCCAAAGAGAAGCCCAGGCACTGGCTAGGCTGAAACACCAAGGGATAGCGTCGATTTACGAAGCAGGCTGTACGGATGATGGGCAACACTATTTTGCCATGGAGCTTGTTTCCGGAGTACGGTTAACGGAATTCGCCAACGGAACCGGTCGCGACGGCAGGCGGATGTCTTTAACCGAGCGCTTGAGGCTGTTCTGCAAAGTGTGTGATGCGATCAACTACGCTCACCAAAGGGGAATAATCCATCGCGACCTGAAACCCTCCAATATACTCGCAAGCGAAAAGGACAGTTCCAAATCCGGGAGCGGCAGCAGTTTTGCCGGCCCGGAAGTCAAAGTTCTGGATTTCGGCCTGGCGAGAATAACAGACGGGGATGCGACCGCTACTACTCTGGTGACGGAAACCGGGCGTATTCTGGGTACTTTGCGGTATATGAGCCCGGAACAGGCACAGGGAAAACCGGATGCAGTCGATGTTCGTTCCGATGTGTACTCACTTGGAGCAATATTGTACGAACTCGTAACAGGTGAAGGTCTATTCAACAACGATAGAGGTTTACCGCATGAAGTTCTGAAGCAGATAATCGAGGACGATCCGGTTCGTCCAAGTACGGTCAACCGGGAATTGCGGGGCGATCTGGAGACAATCGTTCTCAAGGCTATCGAAAAGGATCCATCCAGACGTTATTCGAGTGCTGCCGCTCTGGCGGAAGACATTGAAAGGTATCTGGATAACCAGCCGATTTACGCCCGCCCTGCGAGTGCCGTATATCAATTGCGTAAAATGGTGGCTCGCCACAAACTGTCGTTTGTCTTCGCAACGGTGCTTACGATTGTGGTTTCCTTATTTACGGTTTACACGGTCATTCAGTCGCAGGTTATTGCTAAAGAACGCGATGAGGCGATCCAGTCCAAGGAAAACGAGCGAACCGCTCGCCTGGAGGCGGAAAAAGCCCGGGATCTGGCCGAAACAGAAGCGGAGAAGTCTCGGCGAATTCAGGCATTCTTGCAGAATATGCTTGAATCTGCGGATCCCAAAATAGCCAAGGGAAGGGATACGGGACTGCTAAAGGATCTGCTCAGCAACGCGGCAGGGAAAATCGATGAAGAACTGACTGACCAGCCGGCCGTCGCGGCGGCGGCTCACCGAACAGTGGGAATGACGTACAAAGGTTTGGGTTTCTATGAAGTGGCGGAAAACCACCTGCAGAAAGCTATTCAACTTTCTGAAACGGAATACGGTACCGACAGTGTGGAGGTGTCTGACGTTCTGGAAGATCTGGCGTCTGTTTACATGCGCCTGGGTAATTACGATGTAGTTGAGCCAATGTATCGTCGGGCACTCAGTATCAGGGAAAAACATTTCGGACGAGATGACTTGGAAACCCTGATCGCGGTAAGCGAACTGGGCAGGTTGCTTGTTCAGGTGAACGATTTCGAGGGTGCTGAACCACTGCTACGGGAAGCTCTGGAGAAACGGCAGGCGATATTGGGAGATAGTCATCCCAATGTGATTGTCAGTAAGGATTATCTGGCGGAGCTTTTGGATGCGAAAGGTGATTTCTCCGGCGCCGAGGAGCTTTTCAACCAGGTTCTGAAAAACAAACGGGAAACTCTGGACGGCAATGATCCTGATTTGGCAACGGCTATCCTGGACGAAGCCGCGATACTTGAGAAACTCGCTCGCTTCGAGGAAGCGGAGCAGCTTTTCCGGGAAGCACTTGAAATCAGAGAACGAGTACTCGATGAAGGACATCCCGATCTCGCGCGCAGCTACGAGGCGTTGGGAAGTTTGTTATACCACCGGGGAAATTACGCGGATGCCGAGCCGCTGCTCCTGAAGGCGGTGGAAATAAGAAGGGAGAAACTGGGAGAGGAAAGTCTATTCGTAGCGAAAACTCTGGCGGAGCTGGGGCTGCTCTTCAGTAAACGGGGCGATTATGAAAAAGCTGAAGAGTATTTGCGCGAATCACTGCGTATATACGAAAAGGTGCATGGACAAAAACATGCGGCGGTTATTATTGCCCGGAGCAATCTGGCAAACCTTTTATTGAAAACCGGGCGTTTTGCGGAAGCTGAACCCATGTACCGGGAGATCGTGGCCGCGTTCAAGGAGGTTAATGGGGAGAACCACCCGGGATACGCCGCTCTTTCCGCAAATTATGCCATGATCCTGTCGCGGTTGGGTAAAAACCAGGAGGCCGAGGGCATTTTGCGCGAGGCGTACGATCTTCGTAAGAAACTCCTCGGCGATGAGCATACCAGCGTAGCGATATCGTGTACCGCCCTGGCTGATTGCCTGCAAAAACAGGAACGATATGAAGAGGCTGAGGATTTCCTTCTGGAGGGGGTGCGTATTTTCCGGAAGGTTGTTGGTGAAGAGCATCCCAATACGACGTTAGCAATGACTAGGCTGGGAATTCTATACGGCGATACGGGGAGAACAGTTGAGGCGATAGAATTTTTGAAAGGATCTCTGGAGATCCAACGGAAATCGCTCCCCGAGGGACATCCGTATCGGGAAGTTACGCTGGAGGGTTTGTCGGCGTATCTGGCGAAGAATGATACGACGGTCGATCCGAAGTATGCGGAAGGTGTGCTTACCGAATATCTAAAAACATTGGACGATGAAAACGAAAAAGACCGCCAGGATATCCCGGCAGTCAAGACAAGCATTGGTAATTACCTTCTGAAGCAGGCCAGATTCGAGGAAGCCGAAAGGTATCTTATCCAGGCGTATGAAATGTTGTCTTCGTTTTCAACAAGCCAAGTGCTCGAAGGGGATAGAGAGCGATGTAGAAAACTCCTTGTTGCATTGTACAAGGCGTGGGGAAAAGACACTTTGGCAGATAAATGGGAGAATGGCGAATAGGAGCAGTCAACCTATCCCGGGACTTTAAAAGAGACTCGGCATTTGGGGCATTGTTTTTGAGTCCCTCTCGCAGATGCCGGCAGTATGATGGTATTCATGCACTTGGGACAGCGGATACCGATTTCCGGAGGGCGTTCTGGTGTGCGCGTCTGTCCTATGGCTTTTCTCTGTGGTACTGAAAACTCCGCTTTACACTTCGTACAGTGGGTTGTGGAACCGCGTTTCGACTCCGGTACTATCAACTCGGCTTTGCATTTAGGGCAGCACAGTTTTATCCGTGGCTCAGCTTCTTTGATTTTGGTACGGGTTGCGGTCGCAGTGGCGGAACTGCTTTGAGGGGTGGAGGATTGTGATGGTGATCGTCGCTGGGGAGGTTTTCTCGTTATTTTTCTGCGCAAACGATCTTTCTCCTGTTCGCGTTTGAGTTTTTCGCCTGCTTCGGCCAGGCTGCAGCCTGTTGCCTGCTCCAGGCAGTGGCATAGCAGCAGCTCCATTTCGGCGGCCTGCACATGTCGCAACATGAGATCCAAATCCTGGCTAGATGGGTTGGCGAGGTGGCTTTCAATGATGTCCGAAAATGCGTAAGGCTCCCATTCGTCGGCCATCTCCAGCAGCTTTGTAAAGCGGGCAACTATCGGTTTTTTACTTTCGCGGAGAATAGTGACGGCCTTCTTGGCCAGGAGATAATAAACCGGGTGGCCGTCCAGCTTCTGGAAAGTCGTCTTCGCTGCCGAGTACTCGCCCTGTTGTCGGTGACACAGGCCGTTCAGGTATAATGATTCCGGCTTATCGGCCAGCGAAGCGCTCATTGTGCACTCGCCAGGCCATCCGTTCCATAGATATAGAATTGCCCGTACAGCACAGCCCATCTGCTCGTTGACCAGCACGGTAGAGCCACATAACGTGTTATTGTCGTCTAAGCTCTCCAGCATTTGCTTGCCGGCGTGTATGGCTGATTTCTGAGGCTGCAAAGGTGGGGGAGAGTTGCCGCGCAAGGATAGCAGGGTTGCGATGTATTTTGGGAAAAGATTAAGATCCAGTTCAGTCATTTTACGCTATTCTCAAAGCGGAACGATTCTTAGCATTCTATCGGAGGCGTTTTCCGGAAAATCTGGTTCGATTTTGTGGAATTCGGTATTGTCCACAGCTAATGAAAAACGGTGGCAAGTTGAATATGTATAACGATTATTGGGGAGCGACAGTTTAATACGGGGCAGATGCGCAGTCTGGAAGATGCGATTGATAGCGGTTTATTCGCTTTGACATAAATCGGTCTTGGTTCATTTAATACTAAACTCTTCCGTATTAACGAAATATATGTATCATTGGATAATCACCTCTGTGCGAGGGCAGAGGAGCCAGAGGAATCGTTTTGTCGAGGAAAACATCGTGGCATATACGTTCACATGTCTACGGGCTAAAAAATCGTTATGGGCAGTCTGTGTGTGCTGGCTTTTTGTTGGTTGTGCCGGTCCTGCCCCAAAACTGTTTGACGCCTCAATTGCTGATCGGAAGTTTCACGGTACATCAAGGGTGGACCGGTACTATGATACGGATAAGGATGGCTCCATCGATTACATAGAAGAGCAGAGTGATGAAGGTATAGTCGCTTTGTTAAAATATGATACCAATCGGGACGGCAAATGTGACTTGGAAACTGCCGCCCCCGCGTTTTTAACGAAAGATGTTCGCGACCTGGTAATCATTGTCGACAGCGTTCCGTATCCTATGGTCGAGGAACTCTGGCAAAGCGGTCATTTCAGGCAATTCAACAAGCCGGGGCGGGTAATCAGCCCATTTCCCGTGATGACGGATTTGTGTTTGACTGAGTTTTTCGGGCTTACTCCATGCCGGGCGGTTGAAGCCAGTTACTATGATGGGCGGAAGCTGAGCAATCGATTTCACTCGTACCTGAATGGCGATACTTCCCCCTGGTTATGCAAGATGGATTACCACCTCCGCTTCCTGGGGCATTCATTGGCTTATCTCAATCCGGAGCCGTGGTTTGATCATGAGTTGCGGCGAATCCAGCGGCATTTTCTGGCAGGTGACAGTGAAAACTTCGTTGCTTATTGTGTAGGCACGTCGGCACTGGGAGCCCAGAGAGGCCGCAGTGGTCATCTCAACGGACTCATACGTTTGGATAAATTCTGCCAGTGGTTGATTCATGAAACCAAAGGGCAGGTGCAGATCACCCTTTTGTCCGATCATGGGCATAATCTAATGCCCAGTACCCGTTTAGACCTTCGTGAAGCATTAAAGCAACTTGGTTTTAATGTGTGCAATAAGCTGAATATGCCAAGTGATGTGGTTGTACCGGAGTACGGCATCGTTACCTGCGCTGGTGTTTATACTGGTATACCCAATGTTGTCGCTCATGCTCTTGTGTCTGTAGATGGAGTGGATCTTGTCGCATATCTGGATCAAAAGGACGACCAGGTTGTGATCTGCGATGAGTCTGGTACGGCAAAAATATCAAAGTTGGGAGATAAGTATTGTTACAAGCCAGTCAGTGGCGATCCGTTGCAATTAGCCGGAGTGTTGGAACGGCTCCGGGCGGAGGGGAAGGGGCGAGACGGCTTCTTTTCAGACGATGAGCTGTTCGCCGCAACATGTGAACATGTCTATCCCGATGGAGTTCATCGCATGTGGCGAGCGTTCCACGGGCTGGTCAAGTACACGCCGGATGTCCTTATATGCGTTGAGGACGGTTACCATTGCGGAAGCAAGATGATGACCGATCTAATCGATCTTCAGGCGGCCCATGGGAACCTGTTTTCGTTGAGCTCGTGCGGGTTCGCCATGTCCACTGCGGGATCGCTGCCGCCGGTGATAAGAATGGAAAACTTGCGGAAAGAATTTTCCAAAATAGACATATCGGTGGATTAACCGTTACGGCGGTGGCGTTTTATCGCTGACGGCCGTTGGATTTCTTGCCCCATCCGTTTTCTATTGCGAAATCCACCATGGTTCGGAACCGCTCTGAAGTCATCTCGGGGAAGGTGACTCCCTTGTCCTTCATTACGCGGAGCGTGTTATCCGGTCGGAACCGGGGATTATGAGTTACCCTGGGCGTCAAGGCTTCAAACTGTTCCCAGAGCAGGGATTCGGCCGGGTTGCAGTTAGCGATGGTCTTTTCGCCATCCGAAAAATAACCACCGTGAATCTGGAAATATTCTTCCATGTGCCGCTTAATCTGGTCATTGGTTACCGGATCGGGATCGGTCAAGTGGTATATGTTCTGATGGAGTGTTTCGTCGCAGATTACCTCGGCAATTATCCTCGCAGCGAAATCAACGGGAACGAAATTCTGCGGGTCATCCGGTTGGCCGGGAATGCGCAGGGGAATATAGCCTTTTGAGCCATTGGTGGAATCGGCAAACTCTTCGGAGAGAATATGAACCACTCGCGCTAGTTGGTAAAACCCGCTGTACTGAGTGGTATATCCTGTGGAGGATTCTCCAGTGAGAAAACTGGGGCGGTAAATCGTGACCTGGTTGCCGTTTTTTTGCGACCAGTTAGTCAGCAGTTCTTCCGCCATCCATTTGCTGTGCTCGTATTCAGTCTTGAATTCCGGCTTCGGCAGGTGGAATACCTCGCGCACGTCCGCTGTATGTGAACCGCACACGTATGCGGTACTGACCGCATGGAAACGGGAAATGCCAAGACTGTCAGCCCACTCCAGCATCTTCGCCATACCTTCCACGTTTGTCCTAAACGGCTCGGAGTTGCCGTTGGAATACAATTGGAGACTGGCCGCACAGGAGAGTATCTCGACCGACTGGCCTGCAAAACATTCCGATACCGAATCCGGCGAAGGTAACCCGTCCGGCAGGCTGCCGGGAACGAGAGTGAGAAGTCCGGCGTTTTCGCATTCTTCCAGGTCCAAGCCCAGGTTCTTGAGGTTATCGCTTAAACGATTACGGGATTCCGCGAGCGGTTCGCGAAGCATGGCAACCACACGACGATTGCGTTGCAAAAGATCACGCAGAAGGAAGTTACCTAAAAAACCGGTAGCTCCGGTCATAAAAATCGTGTGTGAAGAACTACTCATATATACCTCGTTTTTGCTTCCACGCGTTGCTCTGGATAATCATGTAGTCTGCCTGAAGCTATTATCCGTTTTTTAATTTTTTCAATGACATCGAGGACCGGGATACTTTGGTCCTCCCATATACATATCGGTGCTAATCACTTTCGCCGCGGTGCTGCGCACATTGAACAGATTCTGACGAATATCACGTAGTTCGGCGAATTCCGCGTCTTGGATCATGACTCGTTCCAAAAGGGCTCCGTTTACGTTTGTCGTCCACCAGCTTCGAATCTCGGGCCAGCTTTCCTCTGCTCGCTCGTTGTTCAGGGCGCTCTGGATCGGACTCCCTGTCGCCCGTGCCACACATTCAGCCACCGGAATAAAGCCGAGCAAAGCTTTCTCGCGGACATCGCCATTTTTCGTGTCGATTGCCGCAATAAGCAGGTCGGCCGATTCATATTCTCCGGAAGCCAGTTTAACCACCGCAGAACAGACATTATGCATGGTCAGGGCGAGTTCATCAACTACTGGCCCGGTTCGGCCGATTCGGTCGGAATCGAAGAATTCCAGGCGTATCGTCCCGAAATCCTTGCTGGTCAGGTAAAACCGGTGCGAGTCGTCGGTCAGGGGTTTATAAAACCGAAAGGTCAGCTTATTTGCGCCTTCTTCGGATAAACTGTCGATCTGCACCTCATACGATGATGTTTCTTCTATATCGCCTGGTTGCATGCACCCGGTTTTTCTCATGCTGGAAATCAGAAAACGCCCCAGGTAGCCTGAGAAATAATGGCGATCAGAGACCTCAACGCTGAAACTGTAATCATCGATTTGTTTGAGAATGCAGGGTTGCTCCATCCTCAGTAGCCCTGGTGAGTAGGTCAAGGCGTGGGTGCGAACATTGCGAATAGCATTGCCCCAGATCTCCTGAAGACATGTATGGGCGTATATATTTACAAATGGCAGGTTGATGAAATAGATGTCAGTTTCACTGGAAGGGGGCGAATCCAGTTTCAGTTCTTCGAGAGTAACCTGTTCCGCGGCGCAGATACCGTTCCAGGTTGCTCGGTATATCGGGAAGTAAGTACAGGTCGCGACCAGAGTGGCGATAGCCAAACCTTTACACCATCGCCGTGCGGTTTGGATTTGCGAGCCGGCCAACAGGCATACGCCCACGGCAAACCCAACGCCCCCCAGATACCCTGAGTGGGGGGTGGCCATTATTGCTATTACCGGCAAAACGGAAAGCAGGATCCATGCGGGCCAAATCCAGAACCCTCGGCATTTCCTGCACGCGGCAAAGTACACTGCGGAAATAATCGCAACAATGGCAAGAGTCAGAATGCAATCACCGGGAACCTCGGAAAACGGATTGTACCTTCCGGATGGACCTATGGTCATAGGCGACTGCCAGACGATAGCACAGAGATAATGAGCCAGTTTTGCAAACCACCACAGGATATATCCCTCGCCGTCATAACGTCGTACGTATACATCGGGCATAGGATGGTAAAAGAAAACCAGCCGCCAGATAAGGAACGAAAAGCCCAACAGCGCTACCAGCCCGTATGCCCATCGTCTTGCCCATAGGTGACGTTTGCCGCCAAATGCGAGATCGCAAGCGGGGAATATCGCGGCGAGCATAATGGAGCTTTCCCTAGTGAAGAGAGAGAGAATCCACAAGCCGATAGCCAGGGCGAAAAATCCCTTCCGCAAACGCAAAGGTGGTTGGGATTCTCTGAAAATCAACGGTCCGGTTCCGAAGCCTGACGCTTTCAGGTAACACAGGAGAGACGCGAGGAGAAGAGTTGTCTGTAAAACGACATTCTGAGCGGCTAACCAGGCAACGGTGAACACACTGTGAGCGTAAACAGCGAATACCATTGCTCCGATCATGGCCCAGAACTTCCGTGCGGTCAGCAGGGCGCAAAGTTCATAAAGCAGGCAGACCGCAAGGATATGCACAGCGATACTTACCGCGTGGTGGGCGACTGGACTACCGCCGGATAACTCATGTACTCCCTTTGCCAGTAATACGGCCACTGGTCGGGAATACTGCCAGCGGAGGTGTTTCTGAGACCACCAGTGTTCCATTAATTGGTCGGGCTCGATCGTCGTCGCGTGTAGTGGGGAATCAACAGACCAGTTCTGAGCCTGTAATTGGCTCTGGTGCCAGTGATCGTCAAGGAACAACCCATCAGTCAAAGACCACCCATGAAAAACAAAGGTGAAAACGGACAGGAACAACCAGGCTGCCGCATGGGACTTCCACGTGGCGGGTACGGTAGGTTGGTTGCTTTTCTGAGTGGTTTCGATTGTCACGCTCAATCAGTAAACAAAGTTTAAAACAGGTTTCGTTGCTCTGCCGCACAAGTCGTCCTACTATAACCTTGTCCGATTTTTGTTCTACCTGTTTGTTGCGGAGTGAATTTGCCTTGCGTTGTTCGATTTGCAGAGACTTTGGATCGAAACCGGTTTCGGTTGGTGCAATTTTGCTGTTCCTGTCGATTAGTGGCTGTTTTTCGGAGCGTTCGTTTCCCTTGCGGCCGGGAGATTTCGTTCAAACCAGCAGCCTGGATGACTTCCCTGGTAATACACGAGAATGGCTTAAGCAAACCCATAAAGATTTAAAGTGGCTGTTGCCCCGGGAGCAAAGGGAAGCTCTATTGACTGAAGATCTGGCGGAGCTGGGGCGTAATCACGGTTCATTGCGGGAACATTTCAAGCTGACCGGGAGGATGGGATCGCTTCGTTCGAATTCGATCGGGATCAGCCATACGGCTCAAGCGGCGGGGGGCGGACCTTATATCGAGGAGGTGCCGGATTCCTGGCCCGGATTTGTTGATGTCAGGATTCCGGTCAGCGAGGATCTTTACCTGAGCGGGCGAATTGCTTACGCCCAGGAAAACGGGAAAGTCGCAAAGGCCGATTGCATAGTGCTGGTCCCGGGTATATTCGGCGATAATGGTGTTATTCGTACGAGGGATATTGCCTTGGCCCTTTTGCGATCCGGCAAACATGTGCTGGCTGTCGAACTCAGGGGACATGGCCAAACCGAAGCCGAGTATCCGGGGGTGTTTTACACATTTGGTATCCTGGAGACCGTCGATCTGTTGCGGGTTTCAGAGTGGCTTGGACAACAGCCGGAAGTCAAGCAAACCGGCCTGATTGGGTTTTGCTGGGGAGGAAACCTGGGCGTGTTGGCCGGATGGTACGATGGGATGGAAGCCAATCATCCCAGTATCACCGGCGATCTGCGTAAAAAGCTTCCGGAATTATTTGCTTCCAGGCATTACCAGGCGGGGATTTTGTGTTTTTCAGTAGTGTGGAAATTCGAGGAAATGCTTGAGGATCTGGAAATCCCCCGTAAGCAGATTCACGATCCCACGCTACACGCGATTCAGCAACTGGCAATCAAGCGGTGCAAAAGAAAGCATCACCCGGAAATAACCCGTAGCCTTAAAAAACTGATTGAGTTTGAAATTTCCCGATCAGAGCTTCATTACGACAAAGCAGTGGAGGATGGATTGAAGTTTTTACGGCTCATGCCTTTTAGAGGCAAACCTGCGGGCAATAAACTGGCATCAGTGAGAGTACCTTTACTGGTTGTTCATGGGGCTAATGACCCGCTTTGCCCGTCTCCTCATGTGGCTGAGGTTTTCGCGGATTTGGAAAATCCACTGGTAGCCGGAATAGTATTGCCCGGCGGGGGGCACGTTGGATTCGCCCCGTACGCCCGGTCTTACTTCTTCAGCCTGATGCTGAACTTTTTCGATGCAGGAATAACCAATAGTAGATAAACGACGCGGCCTGTCTATTGTGTTTGCAGGGAAAGTGAAGCCATTCTATGATCTTCAAATCACGGACCGGCCATTAAAATGACAAACTCCGCGAAATCGGCTCCATCGATAGCAGCGTCTTCACCAACCAGGTTGCCCGGATAGCACTCCGCTGTGGCCGCCAATCCAAAACAACGCTGGAAAGCGGCAAAATCGGTCAAATCCACATCGGAATCCCCGTCGAAATCCCCGTTTCCAAACTGCCGGCAGGCTGCAGCGTCCTTATCGCACCAACTTCCGGGGCAGGCGTAAGTTCCGGCTTGGCAATTACCCAACCCGTTACATGTCTCAATGCCGTTGCAGAAAAGGTTGTCGTCGCAATCGTTGTCGATAAGGCAATCGACGCAAGTGTCGAGATCCTCTCTGCAAAATGAACCGGGGCAGGGATCGCTGCCCGGCTGACATGCTTCATCAATACAGGTTTCTTCACCGTTGCAGAAAAGATCGTCGGCGCACTGGCAATCTTCCGGAATCAGGGCGGTGACGGTTACGTTATCGAAAGATACTTCGGTCCATTCATCTGAAACCGAGGAGTCGTTATTGTATGCCCCGATTATGATTTCATGCGTTCCGGCAGTCAGGGGAATATCGTATTGGGCCGCCAGCCAACCACTGTTGTATGTCGATCCACCGTTGCCGTTTCCCTGCTTATGAATAAGCGAGGAGTTGGTATCGTCACCGTAGCGAATGTTATCCACCGTAAGTACCGCTTCGCCGTATTCGCTGATTTCATACCCGGGTCCAAGCCGCAACCGGTAATTCAAAGTAACTATTATAGTGGAGTTCTGAGCAATATTAATGGTGTTTTTCCAACCCCCGGAGCAAGGTTGGCCTGTCCAGGTGGCACCGATATATACACGAACACCGCCGCCGGTTTGCCCGCCCGTGGAAGTGTACGTTCCATCTACCATGTCGGGATGATTCGTACTGAAGACGTCATCTTCATAGTTGAAATCACCGGCGCCGGAGTCGAAGGTTTCATCGATCAACACGCTGGAGTACCCGCAGAATCCCGGTTGGCATACTCCGAATATATCGCAGGTTTCCGACCCGTTGCAGGGGTTCGCATCGTCACAGTCAATATTGTCGAAGCATTCAACGCAGGAATTACTATCTTCGTCGCACAGGGAATCCGGACAGGGATCACTGCCGGTTTGACAGGTACCGGTAAGGTCGCACGTTTCTACGCCGTTGCAGAATAGATCGTCATCGCAGTTGGTATCAGAAAGGCATTCAACGCAGGTGTCGTCGCCTTCGCGGCAAAGAGAACCGGGGCAGGGATTGGTGCCGGCCTGACAATCGCCGTTACCATCGCAATATTCGTTGCCGTTACAGAAAACACCATCGTCGCAATCGCTATCGTTATGGCAGCCTGCGTTTGGAGCAATGTCGATTACCAGGGGCAAGTGGTCGTAAGTTCCACTGCCGGGGTCGAGCATGACATCATAAGCCTGCAGGCCGCATGCCGTAAGTTCCGTACTGTTCATACTCGTCGTATCCAGAACGAAGCTGTTATCTATCGCGATTGCACTATCCGTGACTATAATACGATCAAGCGCATCCGGATCATATCCGCCCGAATCGTCTCGCCACGTGTAGTTGTCCGGGCCGATCCCGTTATGCAGCGGAAGCAGGTCGGTGTTATCTGTATTATCCCAATCCGGTGACAGGTCCGCTCCGTAAGTGCCTTCGTCGGTAATATCACCGGTTACGAGGGTTGTTATATAGGTGGCCGGGTCGTCTATTACGTTCAGGTCGCCGAGGATAACTACTGGAGTGTTAGCCGGCAGAGTAATGTTCCCTCCCGTGCTTTTAATGTCGCGTATCCAATTGATAATTGCGTCCGCGTTTTGCTCGCGTCGGGCGATGTTGCTTGAGCCACTGCAACATTTGAAATGTGAGTTTATGATATATAAATCGGTAGTGAAATCCGCATCTGGCAAATCCACAAGAGCCATTGCCTGCCCTCGATTTGTAGAGGGATAGGTGTCGTCGGCCTGCAGGGAGAGATCGTATTTGGAGGCGATCACGCAATCGGAACCGATATAAGTACGCCAGTTCTGACCACCTCCTATGGGAATAGCCGCATCAAGGA
>CAXXKI010000015.1:0-176599 GCA_963667855.2 Phycisphaerae bacterium
GACATATCGAGGGTTTGAACCTGTTCTTGAAACTGACCACCAAATACAACATAGTGCCCGGCATGCGGGAGTTGGTATTCGCAATGACGGAAAAATTGTCCAGCACAACCAAACTCGAATGGCGATTCACTCCGTTCGCGCATGACCGCGGAAGAAGCACTGCAGCTGTATACCGAGTGCGATCTTAACCAACTCGGACGACTGGCTCATGAGGTAACGCTGGCCAAGCATCCGGAGCCGTACCGCACCTACGTTGTCGATCGAAACATCAACTACTCGAACTGGGTGTACGGCAGGTGCTCTTTCTGCAATTTCAAAGTCAATCCCGGCTCTCACGAAAGAGAAATTCAACAGCGGGGTATATCCTGACTTTCGATGAAATCGGCACCAAGATAGAGGAGTTGCTGGCCATCGGCGGCACCCAGATTCTGATGCAGGGAGGTCTCGTTCCGCCCGACATGCTTCCGTTTGAATGGTACCTGGACCTGATGCGGTTTATAAAAACCAACTACCCAACGGTCCATATCCACGCATTCAGCCCACCGGAGATTCACGCATTCCACGAGATTTTCGACATGCCGGTTCGTGACGTACTCCTGCAACTGCAAGAAGCGGGCCTGGATACCGTACCCGGCGGCGGCGCGGAAATACTATCCGATCGAGTACGCAACAAAGTCGGCGTCGGCAAGACCAACACCAACCAATATCTGGAAGTAATGCGGCAGGCACACAAAATCGGGATGCGAACCAGCATGACCATGATGTTTGGCCACATCGCGAGACCATAAAGGAACGTATCGAGCATCTTCGACTGATCCGCGACCTGCAGGACGAAACGCGAGGATTCACCGCATTCATCTGCTGGACGTTCCAACCGGAAAACACGGCGTTGGGGAAAGTTAAACAGTTCCCGCCGGATTATGAAGGCTTACCAGACGGACGACATCTCATGTTGGCCGGCGCCCATACCTACCTCAGACAACTTGCGATTTCCGATTGTTCCTCGACAATTTCGATAACCTACAGGCAAGCTGGGTAACCCAAGGTCCCGCTATCGGACAACTCGCATTATCATTCGGCGCCAACGATATGGGTTCGGTAATGATGGAGGAAAACGTAGTATCCTCGGCCGGAACCATATTCAGTTTAGGCGAAACTGAGATCAGACAACTGATAACGGAAGCGGGCTGGAAGCCAATCAAACGCGATTGTTACTACAATCTGTTGGAAAAGCCGACGTAGAAATACCCCATTTAACACCGCACATGCCGCATTTTTCACCTAGTTTGCCAAAATGTTTTCAGCCAGATTCGAGCTTGCGTTGTGGTTACTAACTAGGCTATACTGACTCCATCGGAACGACGACTGCCATTACAATATAGCATAACAGATATGGGACATGGCATCGCAACTCCCGTTTGGGAGTTGTGGTACCACCCGTTTCGGTTATCCACGTGTCGCTAGATCAACATTAAGATGTTGGTTTAAACAGCGAACAGGTGGAAAGAAATCGGGCCTATTAAACACCCACAATTTATTTAGGCCAATCTTCCAGGCAGGGTGCGCGCTGCGCAGCAGACGCATGAACCTGCCGGTGGTGAGGCGTGGTGCTGAATAGCGCGAACATAAATCCCAACGGATTATCTTCCCTATGGAAACAATGTCCGTTCGATATAAACGGTAATACGAATGATCAAGCTGGATGCTATCCGAGCGCGAGCCCAGGCGAAACCTGGTCTTGGTTACCAGGGAGGGGCTCAGGGACGTTCGTCTTTGGAACACTCACAACGTGTAACGGAAACGGCGTTTAAAATTGCCCAGCTACGGGCGTGCCGGCCGACAATGTTGACGGAGTAGTTCTATTGGTCGTGGGCTTATACCATGATGCTGGTTGGGTCGTCCAATGCTCCGAAGACGAAATATCACGAGAATCGATAGGTACCAAACCACTTCGCCCTTGCAGCGGGACCTCGGGGCCGTTCTCATGGAAGAGAACATGAAAGACTTGTTACCAGCGGACACGATTGTGCGCGCAGCCGATTGCCTTCGCTCGCTTAGCGACCACGAAGTTGAATCGCTGGAAAGCCGCCTGGTAGCGGACGCCGAGAATCTCGATGAATTCGGCGCGCTGAGTCTCTGGCAGATGGCCAGGAAACAAGCCATGGAAGGGAAAGCCATGGAAGCGGCCATCAAGACTTGGGAAACACAAAAGCAATATGGGTATTGGTCCGCGCGAATAAACGATTCATTCCGTTTTGAGGCGGTTAAGCAAATCGCCCACGAAAGGTTGGTGACTTTCGATAAAATAATCCAACAGCTAAAAGCACACCATAACGGTGACGATTTAACCGCGGCGGGCGGTTCGGCAACCAATGCCATCAGTTGACTCTGTAACGACCTGAGCCGGAATAAACACAATGGGCGTTACAGAGTAATTACCTTCTTCGCGTGGTTCAGGACGGAGATAATTCCGTCCATGGAACCAATCTCGCCCACCCGTATCTTATCCTGCAAACCAAAGTGCTCGACACAAGTACCACAGGCAACCAATTCAACACCGTTTTCGTGCAAAGCCGCTAGCGCCGGCAAGCATGACGATCCCTCCGCAGTAGTTTCACCCCGGCATTGTAGAACACAATCGTTTCCAACTTCTTGATGTTGGTACCTTTAGCAAACAAGGTCTGGAGGATACGGCTACCGAGAACAGAATCTCCGCGTCCCATCTCTTCGCTGTTAACTATTATCGCTGTGGCCATCAGTATTCCCGCAAACAGTATTTCAAACAGAATAAGCGAACTCCGCACGTCCCTTGCTGATTGAATATAGCGAACTGGTTGTACTCTTCAACGCCGGTATGATTATCAGGATAAGTTAAACGACATTCAAACAGAGCTCGGAGATGTTCGCCAAAGAAGGCTATAAAGACTAGGATACAATTCGTTCTATCAAGGAGATTTTGAAATCGAAATAAGTAACGTATGGGACATACTAACAGGTTTGCAAACCCGGTGGGATTTCTGGATAAAGACCATATTTCTTTCTCTGACCGCCCTGCCCTGGTTCGCAGTCGCTCTGCTCAATCGCAGGCATTGGAAAGAGATTAAATCCGAGCGAAAGATCCAGAATCGCTTATTCACACGCGCCGCAAAAGCCCAACTGCATACTGCTCCTGTCGCTATATCTTTACACGCGACTGGTTTCGGATTTCCAGCTTTGGGGGCCAATTGTCAGCGTGGATCGTACTTCTACCGGTTATCATGGGATTCATCCCATTGATTCACAACCGGCGGTAAACGAACGTTGACACTTTTTGGCTGGGTGATCGTCTCCGGACTTTGCGTAACCACGAGCCTGAGATTCAGCACTTCACTGGCGACACACTGGTTGATCTGTACCTCCTTATGCCTGGCTACGCTGGATCATGGCTGCTGGATGCGATTTACTTCGAACATCGAAAGGACCAGAATCACCATCCCTGGTTTTCATGTATCGCGGGCGTCGCTCTATCGCTACCTCTGGGGGGCCTGAATACTCGCAATTTTCCTTCAATCCTCGCAATGAGCTGTATCGGTTATTTCCTATTGGTTTTCTGCATGTGGCGATATTCCATAGGTTCCGCCGTAAAGTCGCGGATGTTCCGTCTGGGTTATATCGGTGCCTGGTCAGTAACCACTGCGATGATCCTTTGTCTTCTCCTGGAAGTGTATTTCCGGAATGTTTACGACAGTCGTCGACGGTAATTCCGCCCTGCTGACGGCAAAGGCCTGGAAAACAAGACACGTTTCCTATAACAGTTGGGGATTCCGCGACGACGAATTTGAACCGATAGAGCGATTCGACAACCACGTACGCATCATGCTGCTCGGCGATTCCTTCGCCTTTGGGAACGGTATAAACAACAAGGACGATTTACTGGATTCGCGACTGGAAAAAGCCTTATCAGGCAATACCGGGATTTCAGCTGATGTCAGCGTATTTAACATATCCAAGCCGGGCTGGGAGACGGCCACTGAACTGGCAGCGTTCGAAAACTATGCGGAGCGAATTAAACCGCACATCGTACTTATCCAGCACCTGGTAAACGATATAGACGATTCCGTTCCCTTTCGCCCCGCACAGCATTTTTCACTGGTCAAATGGATACCTCTTACGGATATAAGCTATTTCCTTGATTTTTTCATATGGCATGTGTACATAGCTCAGCAGCCCAAACCGGCGGACGGTTTTCCGAAGGAGCTCCACCATTACCAGGACGAGTCGGTTTTCGCAAATCACGCGGAGATAATCACGGACCTGGTGTCGGCCATCCGCAAACAAGGCGCGGTACCGGTCGCAGCGGTATTCCCTACCTGGCCGTTTCTTCGGATTCCGGCCTGCAGCGTGAAGCATTGGACAAAGTTATCGAGGTTTCGAGGCGGAAGGAGTAATTACGGTAGACATCAGCCAATCTATCGATTCCGCCGACCCGCGTTTCGTAGTGAACGCATTCGACTCCACCCCAACGAAGAGGTTCTGGGAAAATAGCAACCAAGGCAATCGCGAACCCGAATTAAAAGCGAAGGTATAACTCACAACACCTTCATCCGGAAAAACCTCTTCACGATAAACCGGAATCCGACAATGAACCAGCATCATTTGCTGGTGAATGCGTAAACAGTGGAAAGTTAATTCGCGGATCTCCTAAAGATACAAACGAGATCAGAGTAATCATAAAAACACCGGCCACCGCGTATTCTGCTTGGGATATCGCGGGTGGCCGGTGTTTTTACCTTGTTTACGTATTAGCCAATATCGCACCAGGCTTCAGCCTGGCCGCCGGTTAATTGTGAAACAGCCTCTGGAACGCGGCGAAGTCAGCGAGATCCACGTCATTATCGCCATCACTGTCGAATACCCTGGTGCAGGCATCGAGGATGGGACTGCGTTCGTAGCCGAAACGCTCGAGGCAGAATTTGAAATCGGTGTAATCGGCAATATCGATCACACAGTTTTCATCCGCATCGCCGAGGAAGTGAAACTCCTGATTCTCGTACGGCCCCCAAATCGACGACACAGGCACCGATTCGCGGAAATCCGTCGAGGTCGGGTATCCATGCCAGCCGGCACAGCTGAATCGTCACCATAGTTGATGAGGGGAGAACCAATCTGCAATCGATAATCCTCATCACCCGTCCCGGGAACGCCGTCAGGACCGAGAGGATCCACAAACAGGGGATCTATATCGATATTCTCAAACCCCTCGTACAAACCTCTCTTAGTGCAAGTATAGGCCACAATAGTCATACCATCGTCTAGTATTTGCCTTGCACAATCGGGGTCCGAACATGCATTTTCCCTGATGATGGAGTTATAAATAACCGTTTCAACCTCGTAACCAGCAATATCATACAGGTTTCCTGCCTGGTTAAGTAAACCACCATTTACATATCGGGCCGTTAAAATTATGAACAATAATACAATTTGTAAACGTGGCCGAGCCTACCCATACCACAACCACTCCGCCTGTATCCTGCCATGATCTGTTCCCGGAAAATTCGCAATTGACGAAAACCGGCTGACCTTCAGTTATCGCAAGCGCGCCTCCGTTATCAGCCTGATTTGTCCTGAACCTGCAGTTGGCAACAACAAGATCACTCTGACGTACAAACATCCCGCCGCCATGGCCGATAAGGAACTCAGACGATCCACCGTTTTCCCCGGTAATGGTAAACCCATCAAGGAAGAGGTATCCGAATTAACACCGGAAGCAGTGACAAACACAATAAGCGTTTTCGTCTATTCCGATCTCGTATTCGCGCAAGTATGAATCGCCATCAACATCGAACTGGTCGCAATAATCCTCTGCTACTCCTTTTTGGGCCAGGTAATAGCAGTGGCGAAGCGAGCCCCGCCTGCTCCTCGTCGTTCCCGGCCAGATCGCCACTGAGCACAGCGACGTTCTCCCCATACGTTTCGTTCCTGCAATTCAGTTTCCGCCACCGGCAAATCCGCCGTAGATCTTCACACCACTGACCAGCCGGAACGTATCAGATCGCTGTGGCGTACCGTATGCGGGAGTATAGGTGCCTGCAGCCACCCAGATTTCGGTTATCCCGCTGGCACAGTCGGCACGATGGATAGCATCCTGCAAACTCGTGTAGGCATCTTCCCAACTCTCACCGTCGTTCAATCCCTCCGGCATTATGATCCACATAAAGCCGCTCGATTCCCGATTCAAGTTCACATTCATCGGGCACGGAATTTCCATTACAGTCGGCCGAAGTACCCTGCGTGATTTCCTCCGTATCGAGGATACCGTTATCATTGCAGTCCTCGCACTCATCGGGAATGCCGTTGCTATTAACGTCAAAACTGGGACCCTTGAGAAATATCGCAAACATCGGCCTGGCCGTTGAGGTTGCAGTCAACGAGCGGCATCCCCTGCGTAACATTAACGGCCACATTCCCAATAACGGCCGATGATGGATAAACCTCAAACCCGGACAAACCCAAAACCGGCATCGAAGCCGGCAACCGCCAGATAGTACGTACCGGCCGGTAGATCTCTTGAAGTCGGTGCCAGTCCCTCATCGGCACCAAACGCCAGCATACTGAGTAACTCACCACCTAGTTGGTCAATATCGTCATTCGTTCCTATAAACAGCCCCGTCGCGTCATACAGGGCTATCTCCGTATCATTACCGTCGCCATAAATTCCTTCGGTTAAAATCGAGCCGAGGGTATCAATCCGCAGCGTATCACAATCACCAGTGGTTACCGCGTCAGTGGAGAAACTGAACCAGGCGACTCCGTTGGAAGTCAACGTGTCACAACCGGTGGTAATACCGCTTGCGATCTGCCCAAGCTCAACCGCGGCGGGCGGCATAGCGGGAGGCACCGTTCCCTCGATAATGGTCAAGGTGATATTTTCCCAATTGGCGGAAGAGCCCTGAAATTGCTGCGCAGCTCGCAACGTCAGCGAACCACCGGTATAGGTCTGGGTAAAAACTCCCGACCAGGTCAGCGACGAGTCGTCATCCTGGAAAACCGTATTGAAACGGGAATCGATCAGCAACACGGGCAACCCGCTGCATTCCAGCGTCCACATGGCCTCCTCAGCGAACGGACTCCCTTCAACCGCCGACCAGTCCACGGTCAACACAAAGGATGCATAGTCACCGGCTGGTACCGTGGAAACATCCAATTCCATTGCCTGGGGATGGTCATCAACAAGCAGGTTCGCACTTGGAAAACTATAATCAGCATTAACCGGCATAACCGCACCGATCAAGACCAAGACAGCCATTATTGTCAGGTTCCTCACGATTAATCTCCTGGTCGATATAGACCCGTGATTCACAATCGCTTTGCAGGCGGTATTCTAAAACCACCAAATCCACAAAAAACTACTTTACCGCATAATGAGTATAGTATCGTACTGCCTGGGAAGGTCCCCTTCAAGGATTGATTTCGCAAAAACGAGACTTTAAAGCCACATTTCCGCCCCCTTGGGCAAATGCCGATTTGCAGAAGTATTATATTGACCCTGAACAGCCTGGAGACCATAATAGCTGATATAACTGTTTCCAACAAGAAGCTGCATTGAACACTGATCGGGTGCGTGGACACGGGATTCACTGAACTCCACAAAGATTTATGGAGAAATGGCAATGGCCGGCAGAGAAGACGGGAAAAAACGCCTAAAAACGCGATTCAACGGTTTCAGCTTGCTCGAACTGACCGTAGTCACAGGTGTAATAGGCATTTTGCTGATTCAGGCGGGATCCGCATTGTCCGACGTAAGCCGGGAAAGTCGCAAGCTCAGTTGCCTGGAAAAACTCGGAAGAATCGGTACGGCCTCCCTGGTCTACGCGTCTGAGGATCCCAATGAATACCTGATTCCGATTTCGCCCAAAGACGCCTTCAGTTCGACAGCCCTCTTCAGCGCCTACAGCTACGGTGGCAAAGGGGGAGCGGGCTACCGCGATTCCGTCAGCCCCAATCGGAGCGAATGGGGAGGAACGAACAACATGGGATCGGCCCACCGCCCATTAAACCAAAGTACTGTATAAAAACCCGATGCCGACACCAACCACCAGTGGCGGGCCATTCCCCTCCATAGACTGGACACCAGACAGTAGGCGGGATCTGGACATTTATCATTGCCCCGATGATAACGGTTTCCCAGGCATGCATTTCCAGGGGTGGCGTGAATCCGGATTATCCTCCTACAATTATTTTGGTACAAGTTACGCAGCTAACCCACAATATATATACGACCCGGCTGCTCCAAACACTTTGTTCACGAATTCCACATACTTCCGCCCTTTGTCAACAGTCCCTGCACCGTCAGAGACAATCGCGTACCTGGAAAACAGTGGAAGGTTTGCGACTCGCTCCTACGACCCGGAACTCCCCAACCAGGTACTCGACAGTTGCCGGGACACATTGTATGAGCAGGATGGATATATCGCTAAAGGGTGGCACAAACAGCCGTGGCGGTTTAATGTTACTTTCGCCGATGGGCATGCGCACAATGTCAGAATCCGAAGTTATGCGGAGCAATCCGGATTTACCCATAGCACCCGCTTGCGGTAATGATAACTTCAAATGCGTATGTATCATCATCCGAGGAGAAGGCTGGCGGTTTGATACCTTGCCTGCCCCATTCATGAAAACAACGAAACCGGGAGGAAGCGGCAGCGGCGGCGGTGGCACCGTTTCAACTTACACTATCGTCCCATAATTCATTAGTTTTAATTTACTGGCTTGGAAATAACCAAGCGTCTTCTTGCCAAGGGAATGAAAAACGGCCATCCGCGTATTCCATAAGGGAAACATGGTGGCCAGTGTTTTTACCTGGTTTAATCAATAGCCAATCGCACTTCACTTCAGTTATTCCGGTTAATAGTGAAACAGCTTCTGGACCGCGGCGGAGTCGGCCAGGTCAAACGCCTTCATTGCCGTCGCGGCCCTCGAACCTCCTTGCGACGCCTCGAGTAAGAGACCGCGCTTGCAACCAAAACCCTGAATTACCTTAATACCAACTGGCAGAGTTAAAAGTTGACCTCAAAACAGGTAATTGCCATAATAATCTAATGTGACAGGTGATTTCTGGAAAAACAAAAGTTGCCGGACAACAAATGGATACATTTCCGGCAGAGCAGTAAGCCCCATGAAAAAGTATCGGAGAATTAATATGCCCGAAAAACGCAAGAATAATCCGCTGGAAACGCGATTCAACGGTTTCAGCCTGGTCGAATCAATAGTGGTCGCGGGCGTGATAGGCATTTTGCTGATCCAGGCCGGATCCGCATTGTCCGATATCAGCAGGGACAGCCGCAAGTTCAGCTGCCTGGAGAAACTCGGTAAAATCGGCACGGCCTCCCTGGTTTACGCCTCGACGGATTCCAATGAATACGTAATTCCAATCGGCCCCATGGACGCAAATAGCCGCTCATCAATGTTCGCGAATTATGGCTACGGAGGCAAGGGCGGAGCCGGATACCGCAATTCGGTGGACCCCAACCGGAGCGAATGGGGAGGAAGCACCCAGATGGGAGCGGTCCACCGCCCATTAAACAGAATACTGTATAAAAACCCTATACCGACACCAGCGCCCGTTGACGGTCGGCCAGACTGGACACAAGACAGCAGACAGGACCTGGATATCTACCATTGTCCCGGTGATAACGGTTTTCCCGGCATGCACCACCTGGGATGGCGGAATTCGGGCCTTTCCTCTTACAATCATTTCGGAACAAGCTACATGGCGAGTATCAAGCTTATATATGATCCCTTAGCCCCAGAAAATATGTTTTCGACCTCTACCTACAGCCGCCCATTGTCAACAGTTCCCGTGCCATCAGAAACAGTCACATACCTGGAAAACAGCGGAAGGTTTGCACATTCTTCCTACGACCCTGAACTTCCCAACCAGGTACTCAACAGCGAATGCCGTGATTTTTACTTTGAAGAGGATGGATACGTAGCCCGGGGATGGCACGATCAACCCTGGCGGTTTAACGTCGCCTTCGCCGATGGCCATGCGGATAACGTTCGAATCAGAAGTTATGCCGAACAGTCGGGTTCACCTCTTGCCCCCGGTTGCGGACGGGATAATCAAAGATGCGTTTGCGTTATCATCCGCGGCGAAGGATGGCGATATGATACGCTACCTGCTTCTTTAATAAAAACTCAAAAGCCAGGATCAAGCGGCGGTGGAAGTAGTACAATTTATGGAGTTGTCCCTTAAACAAATCATGTGTTAAGCGGCATCCACCCAAAACGATTAAACGCCTTTTTGCGAAGCGAATGAAAAACCAGCCACCGCGTATTCCACATGTGAAACACGGTGGCCGGTTGTTTTGGCCAGGCTTAAGCAATAGCCAATCGCACTACGCTTCAGCTATGCCGGCTAATCTCGAAACAGCCTCTGGAACGCGGCGAAGTCGGCCAGGTCAACGTCGTTATCGCCGTCACTGTCGAACACTCTGGTGCAGGCATCGAGTATGGGACTGCGTTCGTAGCCGAAACGCTCCAGGCAGAATTTGAAATCGGTGTAATCGGCTATATCGATCACACAGTTTTCATCCGCATCACCGAGGAAATAAAACTCCTGATTCTCGTACGGCCCCAAATCGACGACACAGGCACCGATTCGCGGCGAACCGTCCAGATCCGTATTCATGCCAACGGGAAGAGCGGCATTGTCGCCATAGTTGATGAGGGGAGAACCAATCTGAAGGCGATAATCCTCATCACCGGTTCCGGGAACGCCGTCAGGGCCGAGAAAATCCACAAACAGGGGATCTATATCAGTATTCCCAATTCCCGTGTAAATATCCTCCTGAGTGCAAGTATAGGTCACATCAGTTATACCATAGCCGTGTATTTGTTCGTCCTGGTAGCCGTCAGAATCGCTGTTCCCCCAGCAGATGGAGTTACGAACAATCGTTTTAACCTCGTAATCTGCAATATCGTTCCAATCTTCCGCTTGGTTATACAAACCGTAACTGCCCGCATAGTATCCGCTGTTATACCTATCGCTGTTAAAGTTTTGAACGATTATACAATTCGTAAACGTAGCCGAACCAATCCAGGCCACAAACACTCCACCTGTCCCTCCCGGTGACGTGTTACCAGAGAATTCGCAATTGACAAAAACCGGTTGCCCTTCAGTTATAGCAAGCGCACCTCCGTCACTGGCTTGATTTGTTCTGAACCTGCAGTTGGCCACAACAAGATCACTCTGACGTACAAACATCCCGCCGCCAAGCCCTTCAATAAATTCAGACGATCCACCGTTTCCCCCGGTAATGGTAAACCCATCAAGAAGCGTGTCCGAGTTCACTCCTGAAGCAGTGACAACACAATAAGCGTTTTCGTCTATACCGATCTCGGTTTCGCGTAAGTGTGGATAACCATCAACATCGAACTGGTCGCAATAATCCTCTTCTATTCCGTTTCTGAGCAGGTAATAGCAGTGCAAAGCGAGCCCGGACTGCGCCTCGTCGTTCCCGGCCAGATCGCCACTGAGGACAGTGACATTATCCCCGACGTTGCGTTCATGCAATTCAGCTTCGCCGCCGGCAAAACCACCATACAGTTTCACACCGCTGACCAGACGGAACGTGTCGGAACGTTGTGGCGTGCCGTATGCGGGAATATAGGTGCCAGCGGCCACCCAGATTTCGGTTATCCCGCTGGCGCAGTCGGCACGGTGGATGGCATCCTGTAGACTGTTATAGGCGTCTTCCCAACTCTCGCCGTCGTTTAGACCGGTCGCATACTGGTCAACATAAAGCCTGATGATTCCAGGTTCCAGTTCACAGCTATCGGGAATAAAATTGCGATTACAGTCCTCGGCGGTCCCCTGCTCGATTTCCACGCTGTCTAAAATGCCGTTATCGTTGCAATCCTCACATTCATCGGGAATACCGGTACCATTAAAATCACTGCTGGTTCCGGATTGAATATCGCAACTGTCGGCCAGGCCGTTATTGTTACAGTCGACATAGGGGAAGCCGTAGTTAACATTCAGGTTAATCGAGCCCAAAACGGCTGAATCCGGAATTACCTGAAATCCGGCTATGGAGAATTCCGTATCGAACCCGGCGACGGCAATGTAGTATTCACCGGCCGGCAGGTCACCAGAGCTTGGCACCGGCACGCCCTCGTCCGCGCCGAAAGCGAGTGCACTGAGGAGTTCCCCGCCAATCTGATCGATATCGTCGTTGGTTGCTATAAGAAAACCCTGGGAATCGTATAAGGCGATTTCTGAATCATCACCATCGCCGTAAATACCGCCATCCAACAACGACCCCATGGTGTCTATTCGAAGTACGTCACAATCAGCCGCCTGCACATCACCGGTAACGAATTTGAACCAAGTCACCCAGTTGGAAGGCAACAAGTCGCAGGCGGAGGTTGCGCCAACGACCAAGGAGCCCAGGTCGGCAGCGGCTGGCGGAGTCGGTGCGGGAATATCTCCTTCAATAAAGGTGAGTGTAATGTTATTCCAGAACGCGACTGTTCCCAGGCGTGCCTGGCGAACACGCAGATTCAGAGGCCCACCAGTATATGTTTGAGTGAACGATCCGGTCCAGGTGAGAGTTGAAGTTGCAATACCGGAATGGTAAACGAGTTCGGTATATTCGAAAGTGGTATTGTAAGCGGGATCGGCAAGGGGTACGGAATGCCCCGGCCAATCCAGGTTCCAGGTTGCTTCCTCCATCCAGGGATCCACTCCGGGATCTTCAGTATCAAAACTGAATTCAACAGAGAGAACGAAGGAAGAATAGTTTGCGGGAGGTACCGCAGTCGTATCCAGTGAAATGGTGTTTTCCTGGTCGGTAACCACAAGGTCCAAAACAGGAAAAACATAATCGGCCATCACCGGACCAACTACGGAGAAAACAGCTATCGCGACAATTGATAATAGCCTCACGGTATTTCTCCTAACTGCAAATGCAGAATAAAAGATTGAATAAATGCATCAAATCGCGACAACAGGCTTCCTGGCGTGTGGAATTATGAGAACAAACCGGCAGAACCGCAATTACTTGATTTCAGCAAATTCCCGCACTGTCGTAATTCCACAAGTATCCTAACCGATACGGGACACGTCTTCAACGGCAAAATCCCAGATAATTCCGCCTTTCGCAATACGCGATAGAAACCGTCTTTTTGCGCCCGGAAACGTTGAAAAACCCATTTCAGTATTGACGGACACCTGGGAAATGCTAATACTGTAATAAGCGATAATAGTTATTCCTGGCGGACCTATGATCAGCTTACGCGGTAATGAGAAACTCACGTCGTGTTCAGTTACCGCGATGTTAAAGTGGAGTTTTCACATGATTGAAATACCAAACTCAACAGGCAAAAACAGGTACCCCAGGGGGGTCACCCTAATCGAGCTGGTGGTTATAATAGGAGTAGCCGGCATTGCCCTCATGCAAGCCAGTTCCGCCCTTTCCGAAGTAAAAAGTAAAAGCAGAAGCCTGAGTTGCCAGGAGAAGATGGGGCAAATCGCCCGGGCATCACTGGTATACGCATCGCAGGATGCAAATGAAAACGCGATTCCGATTTGCATAGCAGATGCGCTCAGCGTGTCGGTCAGGTACGCATTCTACGGCTATGGGGGTAAAGGCGGAGCAGGTTATCGCACTACAACCGATGCCAATCGAAGCGAATGGGGCGGAGCGGGTCTCATGGATTCCGTGCATCGTCCATTAAACGGTGTAATTTACAAGAAACCGTTCCCCTCACCATCGTCACAGGGCGGTCCGTTTGGACATTCATATGATTGGACTGAAGACAACCGCCGTGACCTGGATCTTTACCATTGTCCGGAAGACGCTGGATTCCCCGGAATGCACCATAATGGATGGAAGCAATCCGGCCTCTCTTCCTACGACTACTACGGCACCAGCTATTCGGCCAACACGATGTTCATATACGACCCGCTGGACCCGAGTAATCTATTCAGCAACTCGATTTACTCGCGACCTCTATCCAACGCACCGGATCCCGATAACACTATCCTGTACATGGAAAACGCGGCTCGATTCGCGATTTTCTCCTATAATCCAGAGTTGAACAACAATCTCGGTGATTGTATTCCGCAATACAGGGAAGAGGATGGATTCGCAGCCAACGGCTGGCACGGACAGCCCTGGCACTTCAACACCAGCTTTGGTGACGGACACGTGGCCAACGTTAATATAAGAAGTTACGCTAACCGGACAGACAGCGTTCCTGACGTGCCTAGTTGCGGACTAAATAATTGCAGGTGTCACTGCATCATCGTCAGGGGAGATGGCTGGCAAATGGATACTCTACCTGCCCCATTGGTTAGAACATCAAAGTTCCGTTCCGAAAACGGGGCAATTCAGACAGGCAGCAACGATGGATCGGTAACATATAATATAGTTCCCTGAGAAACACCGCCTTTCCCTGGGAATAACCGTAGAGCTTCAATAATTATCCAGGAGCCTGTCCGTTACGGGCAGGCTCTTTTTGCTTGATAAGATCGCTGAAGATCATTGCCCATTCAACAAAACGAGCAGGATACGAACAGGTGCCGCGGGCAAAACACGGAAACAATCAGGAATCGCAAGATTAAGCGAACTGAAAACAGCTTTTTCATTGACCGGAGCCGGACAAAAAGCGATACTTGCGATATGCGGCAATGGATGTTTCCGACGGTAGCTTCGCCATCAGGAAAACGCCCACGAACACAAGCTGCATAACAGGGCCGATTAATCCAACGGGAGATATACATGTTGGGTAATAGCATTACATGCAAAACGCAAGCAAATCATAAAGGCTTAAGCCTTATAGAACTGATATCATTAATTGGAGTGGCCAGCATTGCCCTCATGCAGGCCAGTTCTGCCCTTTCCGACGTTAGGAGTAAAAGCAGGAGCCTGAGTTGCCAGGATAAGCTGGGACAGATCGCCCGGGCATCTCTGGTATACGCATCGCAGGATAGACACGAAAACGCGATTCCGATTTGCATAAGAGATGCACTCAGCACGTATGCCAGATTTTCGTATTATGGCTATGGGGGAAAAGGAGGAGCGATCCATTTCGATACAACCAGTATCAGTAGAGACTGGGACGGGCGGAATCTCATGGGTACTATGCATCGGCCGCTAAATGGTATTCTTTACAAGAAACCGTTCCCCACGCCAGCGCCGATTAGCAGCGGCGGAGGACCTGGCACGATAAATTGGGCGGAAGACAACCGCCGAGACCTCGATATTTACCATTGCCCGGAAGATAATGGATTTCCAGGAATGCATCATCTCATGTGGAAGCAATACGGTCTTTCCTCTTACGACTATTACGGCACGAGCTATTCGGCCAACACTATACACATATACGACCCATTTGAGCCCGGCAACTTATTCACAAACTCGATTTACTTGCGGGCTTTATCTAACGTTCCCGATCCTGATCGGACTATCCTGTACATGGAAAATGCGGGCAGGTTTGCGATTTTTTCAGATGATCCTGAATTACCCAATCAAGCAAACGATGATTGCCGACCTGTTTACAGGGAGGAGGACGGATACATAGCCAACGGCTGGCACGGGCAACCCTGGCATTTCAATACAACTTTTGGTGACGGGCACGTGGCCAACGTGAGAATACGCAGTTACGCTAACCAGGCAGGTAACATTCCCAACGCGCCTCATTGCGGGCAAAACAACGTGAGGTGTTCCTGTATTATCATCAGGGGAGACGGCTGGCAGATGGATGCTTTACCAGCTCCGTCGGTTAGAACTTCGAAGTTCCATTATGGTTACGAGCGGATCGAAACAGACGACGACGGATCAGGAAAATATACGATAGTCCCCTGAGAAACACGGCCTCGTTCTGGGAATAACCGTAGGATATCGACAGCTATTCAGGAGCCTGCCCGTAACGGGCAGGCTCTTTTTTACGTTTCCGGTTACAGTTGAGCGATGTGACACTCGACAGTTTTCAGATGATAGAGGCAGGTTTTTTCCATTACACGAAAAAAGGCAACCAGCAGAAATCCCAAAAAGATGTGCGCATAAAAAAGCCAGCAGTACACACCTCAGATCATCGGGCCGGATGGAGTGAGAGGTATGCTATAGAAACTGCTGGCCAACTATAGCTTAGGCGTGAAAAACAAGGAAGTCCAGAAAAATCCGGAAACAACCATCCGGGGGATTTACGCACATTTACAATGTCAAAGAAAGCGTTACCGCGCGGATTTTCCCCGCTTGGAACGTCCGCCCCCCTTCCCCCGGGAGCGAGCCGGACTTACGGTGAGAACCCGCCCCTGGAACTTCTGCCCGTTCAGGGCAGAGACAGCATTTTCAACATGCTTAATATCGGACATTTGGACAAACGCGTATCCACGCGGCCTGCCCGTATCCGGATGGGCGGGTATTTTCACATCCGTACCGAGCCATACGGAGTGAAAAGATCCCGAACGGAATCGGCCGAAGAGCTGAAACTGAGGTTGCCAACAAAAACGGTTAACACGATAAACACCCAGGCGCCTGCCCGGTAAACCTAAACCCGTATCAAGTGTAAAAACCGGCTAATTACTTTAAAACCAAAGGAGCGTCGAAAGTGATTTGCCCTAAAAATAGCGGGAAACGATTTCGAGCTCAACAACAAAATATCAGGTTAAAGTCACAGTTTAATCGCAGGATTGACCGGCTCACCGGAATCACCAATGGTGATTTTATCGGATGAACCGGTTTTATTTCGGGTAACTGGAGTCGATCGGACTCGAACCGACAACCCCCGCGTTGCAAACGCGGTGCTCTCCCATTGAGCTACGACCCCGGCATATTGGTTTAAATCGGAGGAATCAGCTTTGGAGTGGAAGACTATTCTCGGGAAGGAGGAACCGCACACCTGGCTGAGACACGCTCAACCGCAACTATCAGGGCCTCACCCATTACCTTTGACTGCGACGAATATCAGCAAAACAGCCAAGGCACCGATTACAATCAGATCCCAACTCATCTGCACGATTCCCGTACCAAACTGGGCCCACCAGGACTTGAACCTGGGACCTCGTCGTTATCAGCGACGCGCTCTGCCGACTGAGCTATGAGCCCCCGACCCAGGAACGAATAAATCGAACCAGCGGTCTCCGTATCGCGACGAACCAGTTCGCCCGTAGAAATACGGTGAGTTGAGTAATCTAATCTACCGGCGAGAGTTGTCAACCTCCGTTACCGATTTCTGGGATGAAATAGTTTGAGAAGCTAAACTGCTGATTCTGATAGTGGGGAATATATCGGACGCTAACGCACCGGTTGAGTGGCCGGAGGGCGGAATTTCTGGTTGGAAGATTTTTCCAATAACAGCGGAAGTCCAACCCAGTTCCGTCCACTGCCCCAAGCCGATATCAACCGATAAAGAACCAACTAAAGTGACTTTTTTTTTAAGCCGAAAGCAGGTTTGCAGACTAATCGCCTGGAGTCTGTCGGCAGGATAACTCTGGTTGTAGATTTGAGAGTTTTAGCCGAGAACAAAGTGACCCACAGACCTTTGAGAGGACTTTTTCATGCCACGCAAGTCTCAGCCTCTTTCGCCGATCGAGAAAACCTGGAAACGTTTCCTCCGTACAAGAAAGGTTGAAGATCGAAACACGCTGGTAGTGAATTATTCGGAGCTGGTGCACGCGCACGCGGCGCGTTTATCGCGACGGCTCCCGGCCCAGATCACCTACGACGAGATATGCAGTGCGGCTTTCGACGGCTTGATAGAGGCCGTCGAGGCGTACGACCCGAAACACAAAGCCAAATTCGAAACTTTCTGCCAGCAACGCATTTCCGGCGCGGTGATGGACTGGCTGCGCAGTCTGGACCCGCAAAGTCGAACCGTGCGTACGTTTGAGAAGAAACGTATGCGGGTCAAGGAGATGCTGGACACGGAGAACGGATGCCCCCCGACCGCCGCGGAAATCGCCAAGCGCATGGATATGGGTATCAACCGGTACGAGGATTTGTGCCGCCTGTCCCAGTTGGGTAAGGAAGTACATTTCAGTGCTATGGAGTCGGAGGACAACAACCATAGCCACGGCGTATCGCGCGGATGGGATGTACGGGACACACGTACAGACGATCCGGCAAACCCGATTACCCGGGAAATGTTGACCGAGCATATAAGCAAAGGATTGGCCCGAGAGGAACGGCTGATCCTTGTCCTTTATTACCATGAAGGTCTGACGATGGCGGAAATCGGCTCGGTGCTGAATCTCTCGGAATCGCGGGTAAGTCAAATCCACAAGGATATTCTGACCCGATTGCGTCAGCGGTACGGTTCTAACCTGGCGGAGGAGCTGGCTGCGTGAACTCCCGCGTGAAAGGCTGGCTATCTTAATCCAGACCGCCCTTTCTTGATGGTCTGTGGTGTGGCGATTACCATCGCGGCCATGGAACGTAATATCAAACTGCTCATCGCTTACGATGGTACCGATTTTCACGGCTGGCAGCGTCAGCCGGGCCTGCGCACGGTGCAGGGAGAGATAGAGGAGATAGCCAGGCGGGTAATGCGCCATCCGCTGGTTCTGCGCGGAAGTGGTAGAACCGACGCGGGCGTACATGCCCAGGGTCAGGTTGCGAATTTCCACACGTCCAGTTCTATTCCGGCGATAAATATACGGCGAGCGATCGGTTCGAGGCTTCCGAAGGATATTGCGATTCTGGATTCATGCGAGGTGCATCCGGATTTTGTGTCATCGGCTTCGGCGATTTCCAAGATGTATCGGTACAGGTTGTATGCCCGGCGGCGGCGCCCTGTGACTTTCCACGAGCAGCGATATACGTACCACTGCTGGACACCGCTGGATATTGAAAGGATGAAGCAGGCCTCCCGGCACTTCATCGGGAAGATGGATTATTCGGCAATGGCCAGCGCGGGCTGCGTTCGGGAGTCTATGGTTCGCGAAGTATTGAGATGCCACGTGTACCGGCACCTGGACGAAGTTCGGATCGAGGTTGAGGGTACGGGTTTTCTTTATAACCAGGTTCGGAACATGGTGGGCACGCTGGTTGAGATCGGGCGAGGGCATTGGGAGCCGGATCGGTTGAAGGATATTTTAGCCAGCCGGGACAGGAGTCAGGCCGGTCCGACGGCACCGGCAGAGGGGTTGAGTCTGCAGTGGGTCCGTTACCCGGTTCAACTTTTACAGCCGCCGGCTGTTGCGCGAGATGGCAATGATACGGGCAATATTCAAACTTCGGGGAATACTGAATAATGAAAATCGCCCATGTAATAACCCGGCTGATAATCGGCGGTGCGCAGGAGAACACGGTTCTCTCCTGCGAAGGGTTAACGGCCAAGGGTCATGAAGTAACCTTGATCTCGGGCCCGGAAACAGGCCCGGAAGGTTCGCTATGGCCCAGGGCGGAAAAATCGTGTTCCGACGTCATTCGGGTTAATTCCCTTTTAAGAAATATCAACCCGGCGGCGGAGCTGCGCTGCGTGCGTGACCTGCAGCGGATCTTTCGCGAGCACCGATTCGACGTGGTGCATACGCACAGCAGTAAAGCGGGGATACTCGGACGATACGCCGCATATCGTGCTGGTATACCCAATATCGTACACACTATCCACGGCATGAGCTTCAACCGGACCCAGGGAAACACAACCAGAGCGGTTTACCGCATGCTGGAAAAACGTGCAGCCAGCTGGACAAGCGCGTTCGTTTCGGTAGCGGACGCCATGACCGAGCAGGCGGTGGCGGCCGGCATCGCCGAGCGGAGGCTGTTCACGACTATTCGCTCGGGTATGGAAACGGAGCTGTTTCGAAAAGACAACGCAATTCGTAAGTCGATGCGGGAGAGCTGGGGAATTCCTACCGAAGCTATTGTCGTGGGAACGATCGCCAGGCTGTTTCGCAATAAGGGGTACGAACATTTGTTAAAGGCGTTGCCGGCGATAACTTTCAACTCCCCCGAAGCGCATTTCGTGTGGGTAGGTGACGGTATTGATCGAGAGAAATACGTCAGCGAACTGAGGCGACTCGGTTTGGAAAACAAGGTTCATTTCACCGGGCTGGTCCCCCCTGCTGAAATTCCAGGCATCCTGAACGGCTTCGATATCCTGGTACACGCCTCGATGTGGGAAGGTTTGCCCCGGGCATTAGTACAGGCCTCTTTAACGGAAGTTCCTGTAGTGAGTTTTGACAACGATGGTGCTCCTGAAGTGGTAGAAGAAGGAGTTACAGGTTTCCTCGCACCGATGGGTAATGCTGCAATCCTAGGGGAAAAGCTAACCCAATTGTGTAAGAATACGGAATTAAGAGTAAAAATGGGACAACTCGCTCGAACGCGGTGCCTTGAAGAGTTTGATCATAAACGAATGGTGGAAGAGCTGGACAAACTGTATGCTAGACTAGTCGGCTGATCTTTCCACCGGTAGAAACTAGAGGCGAAAAGCAGCAAGCTGAAAAAACTCACAAGGTGCATTGGGCTCAGATCTTCGTCGTCCGCCCCGCGGCCACGAACACAACCTCTTATTTCACAAATAGTTACACCACCATGACCAACTTTAAGTTTCACGCCTACGCTAATGGCCAAAACTGTATTGAAGAAGATTTTACATAGCCTGTCGAATCAACAAGACGATAAAAACTGCCACTCGCTGTCACGTTTATGGATAAAACATCAGAAGGGAGAAGCCAATCTGGTTATTTGTTTATGGCATCTCCAGTAGATAGCCGATTTCTTAATGTAAGCAAAATACAGGTGCAAACGGATAGGTTGTTTTTCCCTGATTGAAAAAAGTATGCAAAAAAACTATTTATCAGTGGACTCAGGCGTCACGATGCGTCACAATACTTACGGGTACGGAGCCTGACACATCGTATGGAAGACAATGATATGAACGAAGATGTCATGAATACTCCAGGCGCGTGCATGTTTTGTGGTTGCCCCAGAGAGGAACACCATTGCAGCTTTATATGCAGCAATTGCGGTGCAGTTGAAGATTGCAGTGACCTCTGGCTTCCCCAACTTCGAGGTGATTCTCCGCGACACAGGTTTGGTAAAAGCTCCCCGGCGCAGGAGCAAGTGGAAGAATACACCTGGTTAATGCTCGGTCATGCCTATCACAACTAGGGCCTGCAAGTAGCTTGAATGCTGGGGGCGGAGTCGCTCTTATTTCGTTGCCGCTAGTCAGTAGTGTTGTCGCTGCAGCTCTCTCGTGCGATTGTTCGCTTTGATGTATAGTCGTATTGAACGCAGAGTTTATTGTGCGAATGCACAAGAGCGCCAATTGCGTTTGAGTTTTGCAGTGGTTTACTCATGCCAATGGTCTGCACAGCAGACCCTACCAGCGTATGAGATTAAACGCCGTCATTTCATCTGGTTCGGTTGCGCTTACTTTGAAATAAAAACTTAAAGTGGTTTGACCGGCATCCCGATTTGTATTATATTCTTATATGTGAATAGTTGAATAATAGGTTGCTGGACGTTCGTATAGGTTATCAGGAGCCGATTTTGAAGCCCGAGGCCGTTTTCAAAGCTATGGCAGACCAGACCAGGCTGCGGATCCTGCAGGTACTCACTACCGCCGAGCTGGGCGTATGCGAGTTGGCCGAGGTCCTTGGAGTCCGGCAGCCTACGGTGTCGCGGCATTTGAAGACTTTGCGGCAGGCAGGCCTGCTCGAGGCGAGGCACGCGGGTACCACGGCGATGTATTATCCCGTTCGCAGTCAGAATGGCGAATCGGAGTCTTTGAACGACCAGTTGATCGAATGGGTCAAAGCCCAGGAGGTGCCGGATCAGCTTAAAAGGCGGCTCGGTGAGGTTTTAGCCAATCGGCGAACTGAAAGTGATAAGTTTTTTGCGGGTATGTCACATCGCTGGGACCAGTTGCGGACTGATTGCTTCGGTCCAG
Organism: Phycisphaerae bacterium; assembly: GCA_963667855.2. Lineage (GTDB taxonomy): Bacteria > Planctomycetota > Phycisphaerae > UBA1845 > UBA1845. The sequence goes on from CAXXKI010000015.1 coordinate 21,886, forward strand.
CGTTTCACCTGGAGGCTTTAACCGCCCTGCTGCCGGACCATTGGACGGTTGCGGACGTGGGAACGGGAACGGGGTATTTTCTTCCGGCTCTCAGCAAAACGTTCAAGCGGGTAATCGCTATCGACCCGGTGCAGGAGATGCTCAAAACGGCCGAAAGCAGATTGGCTGCCGGCGAGTTGGATAATGTCGAATTCAAGTCCGGGTCGGCGAACAAACTGCCGCTGGAAACGGACGAGTTGGATTTATGTATATCCTCTTTGGTTTTACACCATGAACCGACGCCGAGTGAGGCGATGGAGGAATTTCATCGGGTACTGAAGCCTGGAGGGATTGTTCTTATAATAGAGCAGAAAACGCATCAACTGGCCGACTTCCACGAGCAGATGCAGGATCGCTGGTGGGGATTTGAACCGGAGGAGCTGGCCAGTCAATTAAAACAAGCCGGGTTTGGAGAAACCAAAATAAGGGAACTGGATACTGCCCGACCGACCAGTTCAGCGGCACCGGAACCACCGGAGCTGTTTTTACTGGTGGGTAAGGCAAATGATAAGTAATTGTAGTTGAATCGCTAAAGAGTTTCAGCCGAATGACCAGCAGTCATCGGATATTTATGAGATTGGAGAACAGACATGACCGTCGCAACTGAAGATTACAAAATAGCAGATATTTCGCTGGCAGCCTTTGGTCGCAAGGAGATCGAACTCGCAGAGAAGGAGATGCCGGGCTTGATGGCCATCCGCGAGGAGTTGGCGAGCAAGAAGCCGCTGGCCGGTGCACGGATCACTGGGTCGTTGCACATGACCATTCAGACCGCGGTGTTGATTGAAACGCTGGTAGATCTCGGTGCCCAGGTTCGCTGGTGCAGTTGCAACATTTTCAGCACACAGGATCATGCGGCGGCGGCAATCGCCGAGCGTGGAATTCCCGTATACGCCTGGAAGGGTGAAAATCTGGAAGAATACTGGTGGTGCACGGATCAGGCGTTGAACTGGCCTGATGGCGAACTGCCGAACATGATCCTGGACGACGGTGGCGACGCCACGATGATGGTACACATGGGAGCGAAATACGAGAAAGAAGGATCGGTCCCGAATCCGGCCGCTGATGCCCAGGAAGACCTGGCCGAACTGATGAAGCGGCTGCAGAAAATCATAGCCGAAGATCCGCAGCGTTGGACGCGTACCGCGGCCAACATACGCGGAGTGACCGAAGAAACCACAACCGGTGTACACCGTTTATACCAGATGGCCGAAGCCGGCACGCTCTCTTTCCCGGCGTTTAACGTGAATGACAGTGTGACCAAGAGCAAGTTCGACAACCTTTACGGATGTCGGCACAGCCTGGTGGATGCAGTCATGCGGGCCACTGACGTCATGCTCAGCGGCAAGGTGGCGGTGGTTTGCGGTTACGGTGATGTGGGTAAGGGAAGTGCCCAATCGCTGCGCAGCCAGGGTACGCGAGTCAAGGTGACCGAGATCGATCCGATCTGCGCTTTGCAGGCTTCGATGGAAGGTTACGAAGTGGTCAGGCTGGAAGACGTTGTGGACCAGGCCGACCTGTTTGTTACGACTACGGGGAACTGCAATATCATCCTGGCCGAGCACATGGAGAAGATGAAGGATTGTGCGATTGTGTGCAACATTGGTCACTTCGATAACGAGATCGACATGGCCGGTTTGGCGAAGATTCCGGGCGTAAAGAAGGATAACATCAAGCCGCAGGTGGATAAGTGGGTTTTCAAGGATGGACACTGCATTATCCTGCTGGCCGAAGGTCGACTGGTGAACCTGGGCTGCGCTACGGGACATCCGAGTTTCGTCATGAGTAACAGCTTCACCAACCAGGTACTGGCCCAGATTGAGTTGTTCAATAATGATGGTAAATACAAGAAGGACGTTTACGTATTACCCAAGCATTTGGACGAGAAAGTGGCGAGACTGCACCTGGACAAGGTGGGAGCGAAGCTGACGACTCTGCGGCCTGAGCAGGCGGCGTATATTAACGTGCCGGTTGAAGGGCCTTACAAGCCGGATCATTATCGTTACTAAGCCTTGAAAGTTTAGATAGTTATCTGAAAAGCGAATCGGTAATAGGTACGGCCCGGGCGAATTCGCCCGGGCCTTTTTATTTACACGGATCGTAATAACCGTTTACGGGTTAGGGGATCCCATCCCTGCGAAGCTGGGGTGAGGAATGAATAAATCGAAACACCTATCCGTCCTCCAACTCTAATGTAAAACACAAAGCCAGGGCACTCGCGATCGTGAAACCTTTTATTGTTTTTCCCATACATGCCAGCCGAGTTCGTCCGCTTCTCGCCACAACCCCGCCTTTATCTTCAGTTCAGTTGTGACAACTAACGATTCGTCCAACGCCAACATTGTCGCCAAGGGTACCTTTCGAATCTCTTCGGGTTTAACGTCAGAACCGGCCCCCGCAAACATCTCCCACTCGTCCTCTTCCCATCGCACGACCTCCGTCACCCGTTGACCTCGCAGAACACCCAAATTAGTTACAGCCGTGGCCCCTTTAGATACGGAATAGTTCCAAGGCCCCGTCAGCCAACGCCAAACCGGCTCGGATTCGGATGCTCGCGGCTTTGACATATCCGGAACATCACCGGTCAAGTGGGCATCATTCGGAACAATCTGAAGGGCTGACACGTCCTTTCCCTTGTAGTAATCAATTACTCCGAGCAACATGACATTCAGCCAACTTTCGTATACTTTGCACAGCTCGAATGTACCCAACGCCTCAACTCCTATAATCCCAATCCGCAACCGATCGGTACTCCTAGCTATTGTGTTTATAATACTCGGTACGTCGCTATTCGAATAGAAAAGTGAACCAGCCAATACCAGTTCCGGTTGCCCCAACTCACTCAAACCAATCGTATATGCGAATCTTGGTGAAGGACCACCAGTAACGAGATAGACGTGATGCCCGTATTTTTCGATATTCGATTGAATCCTTGAATACATCTCTGATTTAGAAACGCGACTCATAACCACCGATCTCCCGGCTAAATTCGGAACACCTGGAAGTCCCCCACAACTGTTTATAAGCAGTAACCACGATTTAGGATCAACAGTCTTGGATTACCCACTGACGCTGCAATCTTCGTTTCCAGTCCAAGTTCATGATATCGATCCTTTTCTCCGGATCACCGTTCCATTCCACATCAAAACCCAGTCCCCTTAGCGTTTGGACAATAATCGTTCCGATTTCTACTAATCCAGTATATCTTTGCTTAGAGTATCAAAGAAGCACAAAATCCAAGAAAGACCAATAGAAGGCCGACAGCGTTCAGGTCCTTACGTTTAATGGGACAGTCTGGGCTGGAAAAGTTGCCAACAATAAGCGTCGCTACTCCGAATAAAAATAGAATCCCGCCGATTGCCGTAAAGACCGCCGAAGAGCGAAACGTGAAAAGATGAACCAGCAATACGGCCATGAGAATAATAAAGCCGGCCAGAATATCGTTCTTGCTTCCCTTGAGGATGCCGCGTATCCAGAAAACAAAAGGTAACGCGGAAATCAGCAGGATTGCTATTTGTGCAGGTGTCATGACTATATTTCCCCCTGATTCCTAGATTATACTTTTCCCGTAGTTTTGATCAAAAGGTATTCAGCATTCTGTCGGGGCAATGACCCAAGCTACCGACTTCCTAGATCTACTCATTCCACATCAGAGTTCTCATCATAAGCCAAATCCTTCTCTTTCAGAAACAGTACAGCAGTCCACAAGTCGATCCTCTCCAGTTCCGGCACGCGTTTGGCCAGTTTTTCGGCGGTGCGTTTTCCATTGTACACGGCTATCAATCGAGCGGAGCCCGTTTCGGTATCGGTGTAGTTTTTATGGCACCACTCGATGAATGGATGCCTGGCCAAATCCATAGGCTCGGACTCAGGAGTATCAAGTGGAAGAACCGGGGCCTGAGCAAGCACGTTATCCGGCGTCCACCAGGTTCTGGTTATGTTCCAGCCCACCGTCGGAGATTCGACTATAAGTGTACCAGGTGGATTTTCTATTAAGCCAATTGCTTTTTTCCAGGGTATAAACCGGCCGGCCAACCGCATTTTACGCCGGATGTAGAGTTCATGAACAATATTGCCCAAAGCAGCATAAATCCCCAAACAGACAAGCAAGGTAAACGCAAGTGCCATATAAGCGCCGAATAGTCCGATTGCTATAACGAAGATCCACAACGCTACATTCAAAATGCCTAAAAGAATGTCGCTCATAATTCAATCATATAACAGACATAAATGTCTCGCCAGCCCTGTTAAGCGAATTGCCGCAGGTCGGGAGCTTCGAGGCAGCGAATTACGAATATCTATTGATATTTACGTGCTTAATCGCTTAGAATACCCACACATAGTCAGTAAACCGGAACTCGTTGCACAGGTATAGAAGTTGTGGGTTTGAGCAAATTACTGGATATCAGGAAATTCGACTTATGGCTAATTTCGGCCTGCGTATTTCTTGCAGGCGTTGCCACGGTTCTGGCTGATTGGTGGTCCGTTGCACCTGATGGTTCCGACATGCCCAAGATTGCGATACAGCGGGTATTGATTCTAAGTCTGCTGACCATGATTGGTTTAACCTCTCTCTGGTTTCTTGTTTTTCGCAAGTTTCAGCAACTGACGACAAAAATAACCATATTCAGTTTCGGTTTTTTGTTTGCCTTTCTTGGCGCTTCATCTTTCGGAAACGGAATCCGCTTTAAAGCATTTCAGAATGCAGTTGAAAGAGGAAACCCAATCGTCGATGCGGTGGAAAGCTATATCCGCGATACCGGTGAACCGCCATCGTCGCTCGAAGAGCTGATTCCAACGTATATCGAAGGTATCCCCAAGACCGGGATCGCGGCGTATCCCGATTATCATTATCTGAAGTTCGATTTTGCCGGCTTGTGGAAAATATGGGTGCCGGTCAGCAGTGGTTTAGACAAAGGAACAGTCATTTTCATGTCTGAGCAAAACTATCCTGATTGGTGGGACCGTATTGGGAAATGGGCGGTTTCAAACAGCAGCTAAAACTCCCCTTTTTCGACACGATTATTGAATGCGAAATTCCTCGTCTATAAGTTTCTAACCGGGCGGTTTTACGGTTATTCCAAGTCGGGAAACCATAATAGCAAAACCACAGATATTCCGTCGAGCCCATGATCCGACCTACCTGGCTTGACTATTGCCTAAATGCGATCTGACCCCAATTGCTTTTTACGCGAAGTAGTTTTCCATTCTATCGAAGGCCTTGTTTATTTCGTCGGCAGTTGTGCAGAAGGAGAGTCTTAAATGCTGCTCGCCGGTCGGGCCGAAGGCTACTCCCGGAGTCGTGGATACCTTTGCATCGGAGAGCAGCTTTTTGCAGAAGGTTGAGGAATCCCTGCCTTCGTCTGCCAGAATACGCGGGAACATCAGGTAGGAGCCTTCCGGTTTGTGATACTGGAATACCTTATCCAGTTTATCCAAACGGCTGCACATAAGGTTCCGCATTTCGAGATAATGGTTTTTGAACTCCGTAACGCAATCCTGCGGCCCCTGCAGGGCGGCCAGGGCGGCGTATTGAGAAACCACCGGGGCGCAAATCGCAAACGGAATATGCGTTTTCATGATCTGGGGAATCCATATCTCATCTGCATGCAGATACCCTATCCGCCAGCCGGTCATGGCGTAAGTCTTGGTAAAGGTGTAGCAGCTTATGGCTTGTTTTCGCATTTCCGGAATGGAAGCGATACTGAAATGCTTGCTGCCGTCGTAGATGAAATACTCGTAGGCTTCGTCTGTAATCACGGTCAGATTGTGGCGGATAGCAAGGTCGGCAAGCTGGCGCAGCTGCTTCTCCGGGTACACCGTTCCCGTGGGATTACTAGGCGTACAATACATAATCGCCTTAGTACGCGGGGTAATGGCTTCCTCGATACGGTTGATGTCCAACAGGAATCCATCCTCTTCCCGGGCGGGAACGAGAACGGGTTTTCCCGAAGCTATTACGACCTGGCGTATATGCGTGGAATAGGTTGGGGTAGGAAGAATAACCTCATCACCGGGATCGACAACGGCCATCACGGCGGCGGCTAAGCCCTCGATTGCTCCAATAGTGATCAATAACTGGAAAACGTTCGCATCGATATTATTGTCTCTTTTCAGTTTTTTTACGATTTCTTCGCGCAGGGAAAGCAAACCAGCAGTTTCGGAATAACCACTGGTCAACCCGTTATTGATAGCGGAAACGGCGGCTTGTTTTATATGTTCGGGTGTATCGGAAGTGGGCCTGGCCCAGGAAAGAAAGGCAACGTCATCCACGGTTTTCGCCAAACGGGTCATTTCGTGTATTGCTGATTTTCCGATCTGGCTCACACGGTTGGATATTCTGATCGTATCTGACATTGTCAATCTCCTTTTGTATAGCAGCAACTTTCCATCGCATAGTGGTATTTCTTGAGATTCGCTATCAGGTTGCTACAGGCACAAATACGTTTACCTTTTCCACGCAACCTTTGAAATCGCGGGTTCCCCCACCGTCGGCTACAACATCAAACAGACGATCGGAATCCGTGACAAGCACGCCGGACAGCAACGTAACCCGATGCGGTAGACCGGCAAAGGTTACCGGAGCAAGTGGCGTGGAAGGTCCCAACAGGACGACCTCTCGGCAACCGGCACATGCGGCCAACAACTCATCTATCGTACCGTTGAGTAAGGTCGTAGCGGTGATTAACGCGACTGAGCATTTTGGTAACACCGAATACGCCTGCTCTTCTGACAGCAGATCATCGCCGATGCGGGAACCACGCTCGAAAACCGACAGCCTGGCTACCCGCTCTTCAATAGGTTCGACAAGAGGATAAAAGCACCCCACCATTCCCACATGATCGTTTTTTCGCAATTCGATGACGTCCAGCAAATCGCCGGGAAGGCAACGCTTTTGCTCCGACAAGCCCGGCAATTCAGTTCGACGGGCCAAAGCATTCACCGCGGCCAGGGCAAAAGCGGAACTGCCAGAATTCGACAACGATGCTAACAGACTGGACACGCTGGTCCCCGGTGAGGGTAAAGAGTGATCGTAATTGCTGGATGGTTGCCCGCAAACTTCCGGACAGACGTTGGCTAACCCGGTCGTGCCATCGTCCAGCATGACGGCGCAGAACCTGTCTCCGGTTACGGCTTTCTGGATCGTGCGCCTTGAGGCTTCGTCCATGAGGCGGGCGGTTAAGACGTCGATTACGCGATCCTGCTTACCTGTACAGTCGTGATTGCCTGATTGATTATACACGCCTTGTCCCTATTGAGTATTTCACTACTTATCCGCAGCTCTATAGTACTGCTTCCCATCGCACCAGGTGTTTTCCACCAACCCCTGTCTCAGGAAAGCGTCGATGTATTTTATCACTTCGTTTGAATGCATGCCCAGGCCCTGGGCGATTCCTTCTATCGAACAAGGGCGTCTTTTTAACAGGTTGAGAATTTCCTCTTTTCCTGCCCGGAGATCGCCTTTTTCGTCTATATGCGGGTTATCCGCGATAATCTCCACGGGCAAGTCAAACAACGAGGCTATCTCCGCGAGCTTACCGGCGGGGATGTACCTGGCGTAGTCCTCTGCCGGCGGCCTGCTGGCGGTGTTGAGTTGTATGCGATCGGGTCGAATGCGGTTTGTGCATTCGACTATTTTCCTGACCTGCTCGTCATGATCCGTGCAGCCGGCCAGGAGCAGGACTTCCAGCCAGTATTGGCCACGGCACTCCTGCCTGGCGGCGATCAGACCTTCCATTAATAGGTCAAAAGTGATCGATTCATGCGGGCGGTTAACGTAGAGAAAACTCGACTGGTCACCGGCATCCAGCGAGGGAACAAGCAGGTCAACGGTCTTAATTGCATCGCGTACTTCTGGTTTCCACAATAAAGACCCGTTGGTCAGAAGAGCCAGCGGGATATCCGTCATGGATTTTACCCGCTCCACCAGTTCCCCCAGTCGGGAATAGAGCGTGGGCTCACCCGAACCGCTAAGAGTAATATAATCAGGAGAGGTAGCGAGTTTCTCTTTTAGTTCTTCCAGTACGCTCTCAAGCGATACGAACTCCGTAAGCTCTACAGTCTTGCACGTTGTCCGCCCCAGTTGGCAGTAGATGCAGTCGTAAGAACACGTTTTAAAGGGAACAACATCGATACCAAGAGATCGCCCCAACCTGCGCGAGGGTACGGGGCCGAACACATGGCTCATTTCACACACCTTTCACCAGCAAAATTACTTATGCTTACGCATTTGGCTAATTGCCATTTCCGCCACGTTAATCAGAGGGTAAACGATCGGCGAAGCGGTTAAAGCCGGATGAGTACCAATCTGGAAAGTGGCAATATCCTCAACATTCATTCTCTTCTGCACGCAGGCAGATACAATATTAACGATTTCGCCGGTGGCAGTATCGCCCCGGACCTGGGCCCCGAGCAGCACACCGGAATTGGCCTCAAACACAGCCTTCATCTTCGTCGGCACCATTCCGGGCATACCACCGGGGTGTCGGTTTGGTCCTTCTATGACGGCCACTACTACGTCGTATCCTCGTTTTCTGGCCATCGATTCGGTCAAGCCGGCCGTCCCCAGTGCAAACTCACCGACACAAGTGGACCACGCCCCCACTGTACCTGGATTCTGCCGTTTGATTCCGAAGAGATTCGCACCGGCAATTCTCGCCTCTGTCTGAGCGATGGAAGCCAGCTTGAGAGCGGAAGGCCTGCCGCCGAAGAACGATTTTTTCTCCGCGCAATCGCCGCAGGAAAACACGTTCGGATCAGAGGTCATCATTGTCTGGTCGACGTCGATTCCCCCGGTCACACCAATACGCAAGCCGGATTTTTCCGCCAGGCTCACGTTGGCATGAGCCCCAATACCCAGAATAACAGAATCCGCCGCAAGCTCGGAACCATCTGACAGGAGAACCGATTGCACAGTACCTGTACCCTTGATTTGCTCCACCTTTATACCAGTTTTGATAGCGATTCCGCGATCGACAAGAAGTTTTTCCATTTCTTCGCAGAATTCGTCGTCATAAGCCAAGCTGAGGCAATGAGGTAAAAGTTCAACGACGGTGACCTGGGCATTTCCCATTTTCTTTATCTCGTCGGCGAATTCGATACCAATGAACCCCCCACCGATAATCACCACGTTTTTCGCGTTTTTCATGCGTTCCGACAACTGCTGCAGATAATCGAAGTCCTTTTTGATTGGATAAACCCCATCCAAATCCACGCCGGGAATCGGCGGAGTTATGGGTAGAGAACCTGTGGCTAACACCAGTCGATCGTATTGTATTTCCTCCGAGCCAGCATGGATAGCTTTCATCTCGCAATCGAGTTCCGTAACTTCGGCGATAAGCATATCGATGTTGTTTGCCGCGTAAGGCGCGTCGGGCATAACATTCTTCTGGGTCTCACACAAAGTACCGAAGATATAAGGTATTCCGCAAGGAACAAGGACCTTCTCCTCGCTGCGGATCATGAGAATGCTTTTATCCGGATAGTGACGACGAGCGGTAATAGCCGCGGCCAGCCCTGCGGCACTGCCTCCTATTACGACGACATCTAATTTCTTCATCGATCTATCTCCTGAACAATACCTGTTACATTGCTTTATCTGTTTTATGGTTTTCCAATAAGGAAATTCACCTTCCTTATATCACCAGGATCAATACGAATCAACGTTCGTCCTTAGCTATCTTTTTCCCAGAGTTACCGATTTACAGGCAAAACGTGCGAATAACACATTCAACCAGTCTTTTGTACCACGTATTCACTGTTCAATAAGACCAAATCGCCTCCCCGGGAGTCCCTTTTCCTACCTCTTCTTGTGCTTCGTATTTTCGCTCAGCTATCATTTTCCAATTGTATGCTGCGTATTTATTACCGCCAATATCATTTCTGTTCTTCAAATCGTTCCGCATACTTCTACATCATCAAAGTTAATGACGGCTAAGTTTCATGGCTTTTGCTGCTTGCGTTGGAAAAGAGCTGTACTGCTCATTCGCACTTTAGGCTTTTCAATCAGCTCAAGCCCCTGCTCAACAGCCACCGCGATGTACTGTTCAAACTGATCATCGGTAACGTGGAACCGGGGCTCGATGATCAGAAGTTTCCCATCAGGCTTCAGACAATAGACCAAATGCTCTAGATAAGCCAGAGGATCGGGTGTTTCATGAAGCATCCAGAACGCTATTGCGAAATCGACTGAACCCTGTTCGATCTCCAACTTGTCCGGCTCGCTCAATTGAATTTTCACACGATCTTCAATACCTGCACGTGCCACCTTGGCTTGCACTCGATCGAGCATTTTCTGTTGAATATCAACGCAGAGAACTTTCCCGGTTGGCCCCACTGCCCGAGCCAGATCCTTCAGCATTGGAGCCGGACCACACCCCACATCGAGACAGACCATGCCCGGTCTAACGTATTGCCTGCTCAGCCTGCGACTGCCGAAAAGCCTGCGGCGCAGCCAATTATCCAGGAAAAACGCCCCCCAGGCCGGGCAAACGTGTCCGTGCGACAAATTGGGTCTACCCGCGGATGGCTCAGTGAGAGATTTCGCGTTACCAGGTCTATCGCCCATTGTTTAGCTCCTAAACTTTAACTGCAAAAAATATCCACAACACGAGTCACTGCGAATCTTTACCAACAGAGACCATCATTTCGTCCAGTTCTTCAAACACCTGCTTGAATAGAGCTATCCTCGATTTCAAGTTTTTACCGTAGCGTTTTAACACCTGATCGCGCATTTCACGGTGAGCGGCCTCGTGCCCTGATCGGGCTTTCTCACCACGCCTGGTGAGTATCAGTTTTACATCCTTGGCGTTATCCTGCGTATGAAAGCGTTCAACCAGCCTTTTTTCCTCGAGGCGATTGATCATTTGAGAAACCGCCCCCTTGGTCACTTCCATCTGCCGAGCCAATTCCGTTATGCTTAATCCGGGGAAATCTCCAATAGTTTGAACGGTATGTATTTCCGCCCGATGCAGCATATCCCCGGTACCGAAATCCCGGGGAGCCTTTTCCGAGGCGGCGATACGGGCCACCACCCGGTGCAGCAGCACTAGAAACTCCTCGAATTCATCGCGTTTAAGACTCATGCTATTTAGTTTAGCTACTATACCTTTTATGTCAAGAGTGATTAATCGTCGCCCTATAATCCGACAACAAACGGGTGATAATTCGCTACTGGGAATAGAGAATGTTCCCCTCTCGCCTGCATTTACCGCTGGACACGTGTTTCTTTGGAAGGCCTTCAAGGATTCGCACCACCGTTTTTCGATTTTGCTCCGCAATCACGGTCTGGTCGTTTTTATCTCCCCGGTCGGCGCGCACCCAGGTTTTGTAATCCCGACAATCGCCCTGCTCAAAAGGAAGCAACCAACCTCGGATACCGGACACGAGCATGCCGGTCGCGAACGGTTCAAATGAATAACGGCAGAGCACAAACACGCCGGAGGTGAACCGGCTATCGCGTAAGCCGGGAAGGAACAAATCGTGCAGAATATCCTTAGCCGAAGTCATGATGTAAAACGACAATCCAGCATTAAATGTTTTTTCGCCGATTTCTCGAATTGCGCAATGACGACAGCAATTGGGCATTTTATCAGAACCCGCTGGAAAAGATCGTTCCAGGTATTGGCAGTCATGATTAAAGCGGCCCGATGGACACGGCGGGTTAATAGGCTTAAGACAAAACCCAACTCCAACTACTGATTGCAGTCCGTTTAAAACTGATTCCGTTTTTTCATTTGTTGTAGCGGTGGGGATTTCCGTGAAATCCATGGGGGTATACTGAACCAGGGCTCGAATCGTTTTTACCGGATGCGGCAAAATAACATACCTGATAAAACTCCAACCATACTCTCGAAACAGGCTTTGCAGACAGAAAGCAAGCATCGCGATCAGCTCCCGGTAACGTTAAGCAGGGCTCCCATAAAAGCAGGAATCACTTGCAGGGTCGCGTTATCCCAGCCATGCGGCGAAACAGCCTCTATCATGGTGGAAACGAAACCTATCAACAGCAAAACCCACATCGTCCTGCCGGCTAATACGAATTGCGGGGAAAATGCACAGCAAGCAGCCAAGGCAAGAATGGAAACAACAAAAACTGCGGCGGAACCTTCAACGCTCCGGACAGCCTTTACGCCGGTAAAAGCCGGCACAGTGTACCTGTGTTTGCCGAACCGCGTCCCCACGGGCTCAGCAACTGCATCGCCCAAGCCCGTGACCAGGTAGCCAAAAACCGCAGTAGCGGGAAAAAGCATATTACTTAACAGGCCTCCGATCAACGTCGCGAAATAGGGTACAACAATATAGTAGGTGCGTCTGGGGGCATCTTTTTCGCGAGCCATGGCCTCATACATGAGATGCCCCGAACCACGTAGAATCGCATAAGCAATAACCAGACTGGTCATTCCGCCAAAGACGCATACCCCGGTAATTCCCAACCGCCAATGGATCATTATTACGCTTCCAAAAACCAGGAAATGAAACACCTTGCGGGTGTAGCCGGTTTTCAGGTCATATCGCTTCTTGAGAAATCCAGCAAACAGCAGGCAGACTGTCGACCAAAGCAATCCTGCGGGACATCCCCGGAGCAACATCCCCGTGGTCGGGAAATTATCCGCAAAGAAACGAATGCTCTCATCAACAAGTCCAGTCATGCCAACATCCCACAGGGGTGTATATCGCGATTCTCACAACAAGTATACGCAAACTTTTGAGCAAAGGTTCAGTCAATCGGAATAATCACGAAGAAGAGTTGTCTACCAAAGATTCAATAGCGGGTTGGCCATCGGATCAGGGATCGATAAAATCATCGTGCATCCGCCTCTTCAGCTTAAGCAGGCGGGAAGTATGGTCTCCGTCGGATTCGTTTTCCTGAGGTGGAGGATTTTCGTCAGAAGCAGCCGGACGACTATCCGAAGCTTGCCCAGTTTGAACAGTAAACTCGAAATCGCTTTTTTCCTGCGTCGGCCGCCTTGAACCCGATTCGCGATTAGCTTTTTTGTTCTTATCCTGATGCGTGCTCAACCGGCTCTTCGTACCTCGAAGAGAGGCAAGAGTGGCGGCACTTTTCATTCCCATTTGCGAGCCGGAAACTCCATCAAACCAGGAGACAAACTTTTCGAAAACCTCGGTCGGTGCGATAGCCAGCCGTCGCAAAGCCACGTCGAAGAGAAACAGAGGCAGCGCCAGACAAATAAGAATATTCCAGACGGGTTTCCGCGTGCTTACCGGCCTAACACTCCACGGCTCAAACACCGCCTGCGGATAATCCATGGTCAAAACGCGGCCCCCGGTTTCCCGAGCAATGGCCACCAGAGTGCTGTCATCGTGCTTTAATGTGGAATACTCAAGAGAATGATTCACCACGGCCCCGCTGGTGATAATTCCCTTTTGAGGCTTGCCGTCCCGCTCAAGGTCGTAAGCGAAGTTGAACAGGTACGTACCGGGAGAATCTGCGGGAAAGTCTGCATGAAACGTCCCGCGTGAGGTTCTTTCCAACAGTACAGGTTTCACGGTACCGTCCGGCTGAATCATTCTGCCGGCCAACTGCAGCGAAGACTGAGCTGAGAGCGGTAAATGATCGGCCGAAACCGTTACACTCCCCTTTCCGGCCACTATCGAGGTTTCCACATCCAGGTTAGCGGTATTTCCCACGCGTCCGGCATACCTTACGACTTGCGTCCAGAGTTTTCCGAATCCCGACCAGGCGGTCCAGCGAGATCCCCACCGGAATGACAATCCACCGGTAAACGCAACGGCACGTCCTAGCCCGGCCTGCCAATAGGCTAAAACAGGGTCCACGTTATCATCGGTCTGGCAGACAAGAGGCGTATTGGCAAGCGGTTTGGCCGCAGTGACCACATATCCTCCCAGCTCAGGGATATCCACTTGGGAAAATCCTGCAAGGATACCGGAATTACCCATTTTTATCATTTGGGGAACGAAATTTCTCTCCGATACCCCTGAACGGCTGGCGATTATCGTTTCATGAATGAATATCTGGGGAAGCGGCCTGGCACTCTCGGCCACATACATACGACCACCACTTAAACGGGATATTTCGCTGAGTAGTTTTTTATCGGCATCCGGTCCCACCGCGATAGTGGAAATGGAGATTCCCGCATCGGCACATTTTTGAGCCAGCGTGGCGAAATTACCAGGCATCGATTGGCCGTCGGTCAGTAGAATAATATGCCTTGAGTTCGTATCCACACTCAACAGAGAGGTATAAGCCGCATAGAGAGCGGGAAACATATTAGTTCCACCTCCCCCCCCTATTTGCTCAATCTTTCGTTTAATCGCGGCAACGTCATTTACGGGGCGAATTGGCACGACAGTATACGGCGAGCCATCGAAGGCAATAACCCCAATCCTATCATTTGAATAGAGCAAGCCGGCAGAGCTGGAGGCGGCTTTACACGCCATATTCAGCTTCTCTCCAACCATGGAACCCGAGCGGTCGATGACAATCATCAAGCCGAGACTGGCCAACATCACCTTGTCCCGCCGGGTTTCGACGGGTAAGACATTTTCCAGCGGGGTATGACCATAACCGCCAACACTGAAAGACTGGTCCCCCCCGATGACTATCAACCCGCCGCCTAACTCGTGAACGAAAGAGGCCAGCATTCGTTGGTATTGCTGCCCCAGAGCAAAAGCGGACACGTTGGACAAAACAATCGCGGAACAATCGGCCAACGAAGCTGGATCGGATGGAAGTTCCCCAATCGAAACAAGCTGTGCATCAATGCCCTCTTTTTTTAGCGAGTCGGCAAGTAGTTCATCCCCGTTACCGCGACGCGCATCACCGAAGTTTCCAGAAACAATCAGTACGCGTTCGGCTTTCCCTACCATAGTGAAAGCCCTACCCCGATTATTCACCGCCAGCCTGTCCGCTGAGCGTTTTACGGGTTGCACAACAACATTGAAGCGATGAACGCCTGAGTCAACAAGCCGCACTGGAATGGAAAAACGATTCATTCCCGCATCCAGATGAACGCGAACGGCGCTTTGCTCTCCGTTTTTCCCTAAAGAAATCAGATGATCGTTATGATAGAAGTTTATGTCAGCAGAGGCTGATTGCTGCGAGCGTACAAAAACCTGCAGGTCGACAACCTCGTTCCGTTCGGCTGAAGCAGGGGCAGATAACCGTTCGACAATAATCTCGGCGGAATGATTGTATTTCAGAGGCAGAACATCAACGGGTATTTCCAAGGCGGAATAAATTCGGGCAACCTCAGCCGAATCCTCACGGTTCTCGTTACCGTCGGAGATAAGTACCATGCGCTTGGCGGTGTTCGCCGGAAACAACCCCAGACCCAACTTCATAACTGAGGCAATGTTGGTATGCTGGCGTTCGTTGATGATCGGTAATCGAGTATTATCCAATCCTTTCTGCGGTAGATGCCATACTGACGGACGTCCGGCGAATCCCACCCCGGCAACCAGATCCTTGTCAGGCCGCATACTCTTTACCGCTTCTTCCACATACTCCAGGGCGTCTTCCTGCAGAGTATCGGAAACGCTGTCCGACTGGTCGATGGCGAAAACAACGGTTTGCTCATCGGTTGTTCGCACCCAGACCGGATCAGCAATCGCTAATACAATAACCGTTATCACCAGGCATCGAACAACAACCGCAAGTTTCTGCTTAAACGATCCCAGCGCAGAAAAATACCGCATACCGAAGAGGGCAAACACCGGAACAACCAGCAACAAGAGCAGGTAATCCGGCTGAAAAAACTCGACATCAGTTGGCAGCGGAGGCAAATCCATAATAATCGGCAATCACTATTCGCTTATCGCGCCAGCCAGTGCGACGCTGGGCAGCGGAACTTGTCGGGATGGCAATCGTCACTCCAATTCGACACGTATCTCATTGTTACCTGATATAGAGGGAAAGTCCACCTACAGTAAAGCTACACTTCATCCTCTTCAGATTTATCCAAGTGGAAAATCAGTACATATGCTTCAGCCGTATGTTTCGGACCGGGCAAATTAGCTAATCTTCTAACGCCGGCCCGGAGGTGGCGAGCTCCAAACGATTCGTAGAAAACAGTAGCCGGATCGCGGTCAGTATCTGTTGCGCTGTCTTTCAATAGAGTACTGTAGGAATTGGTGGCCGCCATTTCCCTGGCCATCCGATTCAACTCCTCAGTAGATTCCCCAAATAGAAATTCTCTGAACGCCTCGAGCTCACCTTCCCTCAAGTTAGGCCTGGTGAAATACTCAACGAATCTCGGATCACAACCGGCCTTGAAAAGGTCAAACATCTCCTGCGTACCACCAAGCGTTCCCCCAATAGCGGTAATCCGCTGCCGAGCTTCCCAGGTGGCCGACAGCATGGGGAAAAAATCACGTACCCGATAAGTCAGACGCCTTTCCCAAATATGGGCGAGTTTCTCCACAGCCTTCGAACGGATGTCGTCTTCGACTTTGGCATCAGTGGCGATAGCCGACAATGCCTCTTCTGTCAGTTTTGTATACAGACAAATGGCCAATCTCTGCGTAGCGTCTTTTCGCAAGCGGCGTCCCTGTTTATCACCAAGGAGATCGTGACATACGTGACGTAAAAGGCGGTAGAAGTTGCTTTCGGCCATCACCAGCGCCCTACCTAAAAGAGCGCGAGTGGGAACGTAAAACTCAAAATTCGCGGGAGTGGTTTGACTGAGAGTCTCGACCAGAGTCTGCAATTCACGACGGCGGTTTCCCAGCGTCTGCTCCAGAAGCGGCGAGGGATACTCCGACACAACCTCCCCCAGCCACTCAAGGCAAGCCATCTGGCGTTTGATGGCCATTTCCATCTCCCGGGCGGCCGGCTCGTCGCACTCCAGGACACGTTTGAAAATAGCCTCAATCGTACTCCGTTCTTCCTCATCAAAGGGGCTGTGAGGTCCATATCGAATGGGCTCGGCGTTCATACATCCAACTCCTGCAGGACGTCGTAGCAATAATCAATTGTCCCAAGGATATACTTAGTCTGGTGGATATGTACACAAAAAAAACCCATAAGCTTCGAGCTTATGGGTTAAGAAGTTGTATGATAGGATCAATTCTAGGCCAAACGAACCGGGCTTTCCAGGAATCCTTCCAGCTTGCGTGAACGGACCGGGTGCTGCAGCTTGCGAATAGCCTTGGCTTCCACCTGCCGCACGCGTTCCCTGGTCACTTTAAAGATTTTACCAACCTCTTCCAGGGTATAGGTATAACCATCGCCGATACCGTAACGAAGCTTGATTATTTCCCGTTCACGGTACGTCAGGGTTTTGAGTACTTCTTCAATACGATCCTTGAGCATTTCACTGCCGGCCGTCTGCACTGGAGATTCGGCTTCTCCATCCTCGATGAAATCACCAAAGTAAGAGTCTTCGCTTTCGCCCACTGGTCGATCGAGTGAAATCGGATGCCGAGAGATCTTCATAACCCGTCGAGCTTCGCTTACAGGCATGTCGGCCTTTTTCGCGATCTCCTCTATGGTCGCCTCGCGCCCGAATTCCTGCAGCAACTGCTTGGCAATGTTCCGCAGGCGGGACATGGTTTCAATCATATGAACAGGAATACGAATCGTTCGAGCATGATCAGCAATAGCCCGGGTTATCGCCTGGCGAATCCACCATGTGGCATAGGTACTGAACTTATAACCCCGCTTATATTCATACTTGTCCACCGCCCGCATAAGGCCCGTGTTTCCTTCCTGGATAATATCGAGGAAACTCAAACCACGGTTTCGGTATTTCTTGGCAATACTGACGACCAGACGCAGGTTACCTCCGGAGAGCTTCCGCTTGGCGTCTTCATATTCGGAAAAAACACGTTTAATGGAAGTCAAACGGTTCTCCAGGTCTTCATTGCTTTCCATAACCAGAGACTGGAGTCCGGAGGCCTCATCCTCCATGGTCTCCAGTTCTTCAACCGGGAAGCTCTTGCGTTTGGAAGCCTGGGCAATTCGTTTTTCCAAATCCCGAAGCTTGCGACTGACGCTTTGCACTTTCTTCATCAGCGGCTGTATTCGACTGGTTCTCAGCGAAAGTTCTTCCAGGAGCTTGGCGAATTTTCTTCTCCTGGCATTCATCGCCTTATGCACTTCGGCCAATTCAGTTTCAGGTAAATCGCCGTTTTCAATCGCTCGCCAGTCCTCTTCGTTACGTTCCAGCAGGGCACGCACGGTAGCCAGATTAGCCGGCATTCTGGAGAGGATAGTGGTCTTGGCCATATGCTCGGAGGTGAGAATTTTCATGGTCCGGTCAAATGGTAACCGCCCGGTACTCACTCTTTGAAGAATGTCGACGGCTTGACGTGCGCAACAGTCACTCTCCAGAACCTTCTGGCGAAAAGCCATACGGGTCAGTTCGATCTTTTTGGCCAGTCTGATTTCCTCTTCACGGGTAAGCAGAGGTATTTCGCCCATCTGGGTAAGATACATACGCACCGGATCATCAATTCGCCTGGCACTGGTATCGTCCACTGAAATGGTAACCGCTTCCTCGCCGCTCCCATCGCCATCGGCACCGGCTTTTTTGTTTTTCTTGCGCGCCTCGATTTTCTCCGCCTCGATTTCATCGAGGAGTTCGATCCCCTCCTCTTCGAAGCGGATGAGGATCATCTCCAGTTTATCGGGAGAAACGGCCTCATCGGGAATACCTTCATTGATTTCTTCCCAAGTAACGTAACCGCGTTTCTTCCCCAGAGCGGTCAATTCCAAGGTGCATTTTTCGATAGCCTCATTAACCGCTTCGATGGAGACCGGTGTAGCAACCGGATTAACCGTAATCGTTGGATCAATGCCGTTGGTTTCTGTGATCGTCATTTAATTAAACCACCTGGAAAGCAGAATTAACGAACAATACTATTCACTCATCCCTGTCCACCTGGACGCCGGTATGCCGGGAGCGAAGCCATGAGATCCGGTCAAGGAACTCTGGATTCGCCTCAGCGCCTCGATTTCCTGGGCGTCGGTCTCGGTGCTACCTTGACTCGCCGCCATCCGCAATTGCTGAGCAGCTTCCTTGCCCTGCCGCAAAACCTCAATTCCCTTGAGCCTGTTACAGGTGTCAGCAATCGTTACGTCGAAATTTCCCAATTGTGTCCCCTGGTAAACCAGGTCGGCCACAAAGGCCGCATCATGGGGGTTTTCAACACCGCCCAGCAGTTCTTGTACAGTGAATTCCCCAATTGATTCACACAAGGCAACAACTCTTTCGGCCACTGACCGAGCACGACTATCGGCGATTCTTACCGGGCGGAATACTTCCTCGACGTCGCTGAAGTAGCCCGGTTCGTTTATCAGCACTTTCAGGATTGTTAAAAGTGCGGTCTGCTCGGCATCAACTCTTCCCCCACTCCTCTCTCCGAAATTTTCCGCCCTCGCGATGGGCTCCCCACTCTGCGAGAGGTTTATTCTATTTCTTTCGCCGCCGGCTACTTTAGCACGAGTACGTTCGGCGAGCATCCGATGTACGTCGTCAGCGGGCAAAGCGAGTAACTTTGACAGCTGATTCACAACCAACCCCCTCTGGATAGCATCCACCGTTTGAAAACGGGTCATCTCTGCAACAACAGAGACAAACTCCCGTATCGCCTCCTTCCTGGTGGAGCCGACGGTTGAGGAGAACTTTTCCAGAGTGCGATCCCACTTAAATACTAGCGCATCAATCGCAGACTTCAACACTAAGTCGAATTCCCCACTGCCTTTGGCGTGTAAAAAATCGCTGGGATCCTTACCTTCTGTTACATGAGCTATCTTAACCGCGAGATTATAGCGTAAAGCGACGCCAATCGCCCGGTCCGCAGCGTTCATTCCCGCGTTATCGGAATCAAAAACCAGAATAATCTCGTCATTCCAGCGTCTGAGAAGGTTCACCTGGTTATCGGTTAATGCGGTTCCCAAAGTGGCGACCACATTCTTGAAACCGAATTGGTGTGCGGCAATACAATCGGTGTAACCTTCAACAACAACCGCGCTTCGCTTTTCGCCCATCGGCAAGCGGGCAAGGTCCACACCGTAAAGGTTATTACCCTTATCAAAAAGAACGTTTTGCGAAGTATTCAGATACTTGGCTTTATCGCCTTTCAGCGTCCTGCCGCCAAACCCGATCACACGGTTCATAGTATCCCTGATAGGGAACATCAAACGGCCCCTGAAAACGGAATACTTGTCTCCCCTCTGCCCTGCCTGTATTAGACCGGAAGCCAGCAATAGATCCTCGCCAATGCCAGACTCTCTGGCTCGATTCTGAAGCCATTGGGAATCATCCGGCGCCCAGCCTATCCCGAATCGAGCGACCATTTCGTCAGAGATCTTGCGTTCGGAAACATAGGCACGAGCGACCCGTCCATCGCTGGAGTCGCTAAAAGCCTGACTAAACTGATTAGCAGCCCACCCGTTTACGCGGGCAATATCGGCACGGTTTATTCCCGAAGAGGGTCCCTGCCCAACCATTCGATCATAATCAATACCAGCCCGATCAGCCAAGGTTCGTACGGCCTCTGGGAACGAGGTTGATTCTCGAAGCTGCACAAAAGTGAAAACGTCCCCCCCCGCGCCGCAACCGAAGCATTTGAAAATCTGTTTTTCGGGACTGACCGTAAAGGAGGGGGTCTTTTCATTATGGAATGGACATAGACCTACGAAGTCGCGCCCGGATGCCCGCAAGGCAACGTGCTCCGAAACCAATTCCACCAAGTCCGTCCGTTGGCGGATCTGCTCTTTCAGGGAGTTAGTATCGATCAAGAGAATCTCGGTAGACTAGAAGCCCATTACCGGTAGGACGCTCCGCCCTCCGCGAAAACCAGGGTAAGTCAAACTCTAATCCAAGTAATAAAGCGCCGCGAAAAATTACCCGTCAAACGACGCGCAAAACGTTCGACCGATAAAAACGGGCGAACATTATAGTATACAACCAAAGGGCGCTTTTGTCAAAGAATACACATTTCTGGCGGCTATATGAGCATGTGTTTTTCGGTATTCAGGAAAACTAATGGGAATCCCTTAAACCCACCACCCGAAAAACACACGGCCACCGATAATCCGCTTTTTACGGTACTACTTCCACAACACCGAATACCGCAGGAACGGATTCACTGTAACCGAGGAAGTTAAGGAACACACTTTGCGTTAAAGTGGGAATAGCCAACACCTCAACGGTGGACAAATGAGACGTATAGGTATCATAGGCACGCTTGGCGCTCTGGTAATTCACGTCGTCTTCTGCGGCCAAGTCGTTTGCACGATGCGGACGACTCGGGGGACCGCCAAGAACAACAAAATCGACCCTGGCCGACAGTTCGGTTTCGAGCTTCCCGCCCCAATCCAAAACCAAGGATTCAACTCGTTGGCGACCGTCCCGATCACCACGACCATCGCCGTCCAAGTCGAAGTCACCCATCACGTAGAATTTGAGAGTACGATTACGATCGTAAACGGGGTTAGCCACAATATCGCCAGCCAACACCAACTCCGTACCTGTCGACTGCACAATGCGGCATTCAGCACTGTCTTCGTGAATCCTCACGATCTCGATTCTGGCTTTTGACTTACCATCCTCCGGTATACCCGACAGGGAATCATAGACAGCAAACTCCAGGCCTAACGTCAAGTGATCTTTAGCTCCCAGATCAATGAAAACAACATCATCACCGGGAACAGCCTTGAGGATACGCCCGTCACCTTCGCGAGCAGTCGCTAACTTAATCGGGGAAACCTGGGATTGCCCAAGTTTGCTCTTGAGTTCCTGATAGCGAGTAAGCAATTCTTCATAATCATCGCGTAACCGGGCGTTTTCACCGCGTTGGCTCTGAATATCATCAGAACACTGCTGTTTAATCGCCTCGATCTGCTCCTCAAAACCATCGATTTCGCCGTCACGATCGCGCCGATACTGGTCCCGTTCAGCTTCAATCTTGGCGATTTTGGCATTAAGCTCTTCCGTCTGTTTTTCGAAATCAGCTTTTTGTTGAGCCTGCGCGTTACGTAGCGATTCGAACTCAATCGTTCTATCCGCAATACCTTTTTCCGCAGAAGCTAAAGCCTCCGCCTTGGTTATGAACAGATCATACATATTGTCCAGGGCTTCAGCGTAAGAAACCCCCTCAAAAATAGAGGGATCTTCAACATTATCATTACCCCGAATATTTTCCAGCCTGGCATTAAACTCAGATCGGGCGCCAGGCAAATCCTTCTCGCTGTCGCCCGTTGCGATCTTGGCCAACTCTGATTTTTCTGTCTTCAGATCATTCACCTTACTCTGAGCCTGAGCCAGGCTGCTCTCTGCCCGGGCAGTTTTGGTATCCCGCTCCTCCTTGTCCATATAAATGATCACAAGGAACACCGTGGACGCGAGCCATAAGGCCACGAAAACGATCAACCAAATATTATTTGCGGAAGCTCCACCCTGTCCCTGCGTTCTCGCAACGGCCATGGACTTTTTCTCCGTCCTGGTAGTTAGCCAAACTGCTCACCCCCAACTTCGATTCACGATGAAGGGGAACACTTCGTCGACTGGAGATGCTGTTCCAAAAGCGGATTCGCATCTCACTCACAAACCCTGCAAACACACAAGGAAGCAAGCAGCCTAGGCTGCAGTCCACAATTACAGATGTGCCCATTTTGGAAGCCCTTAACCGCCCTGTCAATACTGCGAAGCTTAACCAGGCAATGTTCTCGTCACATTCCCCAAAAATGAATGCAAATTCGATGTACGTTTACTTGTGATTCAAGTGCAATTGCGGTGGTTTCTGGGAAACAGGTCGAATACGAGGATACTAAATCGATTCCTCTTCAAGCTCCTGTTCAACCATCTCCTGCTTGGATCGAAACCTTTCCGTTGCAGGAGAGTGTTCGATTCCCAACAATTCCAGAGCTTCCCGTTCCACGATTCCACGCAAAGCTTCCCGGGGAATCGTAGGCAGATTGGTTCCGGCACAAAGATGGTTGATTCCATATAAGGTTTCTATGCACTGGGCCGGGGTACTGTGAGGAAAAGCGCTTCCGAATAGCAGCTTATCCATCACCCCGTATTGATACGCAGATAAGACCGCCTGATAAGCCTCCCACGGACGGTGCAACAGCCAACTGACGTCTGAATAGATATTATTATGCTTGGCCAGCAATACCAGGGTTTCCTTGACCCAAGGATAGCCCAAGTGAGCGATTACCATGTTCAAGGTCTTGTGTTCCCGAGCGACTTCGTCCAAAAGAACAGGCTGAGCGTATTCCAGAACACATTCCCTCGCGATTCGAATTCCCGGATGGAATAGAACCGGCATTCGCAGTGATACGGCCTTTTCAAAAACAGGCTCAACCTTACTGTTTTTGGGATGAATATTCTGAGCGGCCGGTGAAATCGAAATTCCCTTGAGCCCTAACTCCTCCTGAGCACGAATCATATCCTCCACAGCTTCAACAGGATCGGTTGGATCAATACCAGCAAATCCCACCAATTTCTCCGGGTGAGTCTTCACATAACTGGAGATCGTTTCGTTGGGGATTTCTGCTCCGAGATACTTACTTTTAAAACCAACCACGATAGACGCATCAACAGGTTGACATGCTATCAGGTGTTGACCGCTACCAGCAGAAATAGAGGTACGAACTCCCCCTGCAACAGGCGGTTTGCTCTGCTCCCTCTCTAACGATTCGGCGAACCGTCCCAACTGTTCAGGCGAGTCCCAAATGTGCGAATAACAGTCAACAATCATAGCGTCCTCATCGGAAACGTTCGTCCCCCAACGAGCGTTAACTTCTGCAACATAAATCTGTTACGCGTCTTCCGTTTGCCCCGGAACCGGCTGGCGCGATGCCTGTCACGCCCTCTCGCGAAAGAGAACAGAAACCATACTGGTATCGACCAAACGGTCTCAAAACGACCAGTTCAGTGGCACAAAAACCTCTATTTCGGTGATTCTAACAGCAAACGGCCAATCTGTGGAGCGCAGGAAAAACGCGACAGAAAATACGTAGTACCTCTAAAAGCGTAATGGATTACTTTCTATGGCGAGTGCACATTAAAAACAGCCCCAAAAGTGTCAAAGCGACCGTTTCCAACCCCAATAATCCGCATATCGGAGCTGAAGACGTGGGCTCATCGGGAGTGGCTTTTGTTTTTTCGATGGTTTTATTAACCACTGCCTGGATCCGCTCTCCTGACGAAATCTTCGGTTCGTTTTTGATCAGGTCAGCCAGAGATTCAAAGGGACGTCCAAATACTGCAGCCACTCCCGTTCCACCAGGCAAGTTGACCGATTTGCAGTAGGCATAAGCGGATAATCGAAAATCCTTACCCGCGACAGCCGTGTACTCGTATTCGATCCTCTGCTGAGGTAAAATTATGAGATGAGCCAGGCCCAGGCTTTCCAATTCAGCAACAGCGATAGCTGCTTCAATCTCGCCACTGGACATTAACAGAGCCGGGGTGCCTACAGTAACCTCAATAGAATCGGGATGATGAGTGCTGATCTGGCCGCCTGAGGTTCCTTCTACTGTCACATGGGCATCGAAAACGGTAGTCTCCGGACCCGCCTGGGTACCGGTGGAAGTAATATCCACGGTTTGATGGACTATGGTAAAATCAAATTCAACACCCAACCCCGATAAATCCAAACCGGCCTGATTCCCCCAGATTAGAATCGCGCCGCTCACGAAAACAGAGCTTTTTACACTTTTTTCCTGACCGTTACTGTTAACATTCAGGTCAGCAGCGGACATGTTGAGATCGCGATACTCAGCAACGGTTGATAAGATTTCGTAAGCAACACTTGAATCGTAGGAGAAACTATCCGCCTCCAGGCCAAACTCGGCTGGATTGCTGGTTCCCGACAAGGTCGGATCGTAATAATCGCTGATACCCCTGCCGCCAGAACTACCCGCCGATATAGCCACTTGCTCCGTAGTGTAAATACCAAGACCAGCCAAAGCGTGCAGTGGTAAAGTCGGTGTCGGCTCAGGAAAACTCTCCGTGGATATGTCGCTGGATGCCTGCTCTCCCAATATAAGCTCAGTAACCTTTGTCTCGCAGGTGGCCTGAACATCGACAACTTCGGCCGAAAGGTTTGAGGCCAACACCCACGGAACAATCAGGCAAACAACCAATCGTATTACACCTATATGCTTCATGACCGTATCAATCCATTTCAGTTATTAAAGACCCTGATTCCCATAGCGACGGTAAACACCGAGGCGACCACAGGTTCAAACTCCCGAACAGCTGAATCGTTGGTCGTCAACCGATCAGGAGTAAGCGGAAAGCAAGTTTAAGTGTGCATCGCGGTGGTGTCGAGAAAATAAAATACCGCCGAGCGGGGAATAGTCTTCGTTAAGCGATATCAAGTACGGTCCGTCATTTCCTGAACGCAGATGATTAACCCGCTCCGCAGCAGTTTATTCTTCAGGTGCTGACTTGTTGGTCGAATGCTTTTCCGATCGATGAAGCAGAATGTAGACAGCAGGAACAAGTACGGGCCTGATTAAAAAAGTGTCCACAAGAACCCCGACGGCAAATGCCATTCCCAATTCCTGCAGGAATATCAGCCCTGATGCCGCAAGTGATCCCAAAGTGGCGGCCATTATCGCTCCACATCCACTGATAACCGCCCCGGTACCGGCAATCGCCCGTTGAGCGGCTAACCGCGGAGGGAATCCCGCTCGTTCCTGAAGCAGACGCGAAACGAGAAATATATTGTAGTCCTGCCCCACCGCGACCAGAATAACAAATGCAAACAGACGAACCTTCCAGTCTATACCGTCATGGCCCATGACCGTAACAAAGAACCACTCTGTTACTCCCAGTGAAACGAAATACACGAGCATGGTAGCCAACAGCATGGACACGGCAAGAACCGGTTCGCGTATCAAACCGAGAACGATCAGGAAAATCACAATAATAACCAGGGCAACAACCGTTTCATGGTCTTCAGCGGCCACCTCTTTTATATTGACGATGTATGGGGTTAATCCGGTAGCGTGAATTCGTATACCGTTATCCTTTTCGCTCCCAACGAAATTCCTTACGGCAGTTACCGCCTTGTCGTACGATTCGATTGCCTGGTCGGAGAACGGAGCGTTTCCGTTCATGATCTCCAGCCTGAGTGCCTGATGATCTGGAGAGAAGTAGAACGGTTCCGCCTTTTTGCGTCCGAGATCGGTTCCGGCCAGCATCGCCGTTACGGAATTGTTCTTTATCCCCAGCGGATTTGCAAGGCTCCAGATGTCGACTATACCGGGAACTTCCATAAGTTTCCTGGAAATTTCCGCCGACCTGGATATCGCTTTGGAAAATCCCGGCAAGCCATTTTGATCCTCGACAATCATTGTCCATGAAAAAAGCTGCTCGGCGGAAAAATGAGTTTGGGCTATCGCTTCCCCGCGAGCGGTACCGCTGTTTGCGGGAATTACTCCCAGGGCGTCGTAAGTATAATCAGCAGTCCACCCGTACCAGAAAGGGCAAACACATATCACCAGGCATGTCAGAGCCGCTCCCAATGGCCGGGCCGAAACCCATCTAGCAATCGGAGTCCACTTGCTCTTTTCCAGCATTTGCGCAGCAGGTATCGTCCGCCGGGGCCAGAAAAGGCATCTGCCTAGAACAAACGCCAACGCCGGCACCAGGGTCAACGACGCGGCGAGAGATACAGCAAGAGCAACAGCAAGCGCCTTGCCAGCATTGGCGGAGGGAAGCAAATCGGCCACAACCAGCATCAGCAGTCCACACACAGTTGTCGCCGCACTGGTCACGATGGCGGGTCCGGTCCTCCTGGTCGCTACCGCCGACGCCCCAATCCGCGAAGATGCAACGGACAACTCCTCCCGGAACGCCGCCAGCCAGAACAAAGCGAAATCTGTCCCCGATCCAAACAGTAAAACAACGGTTATGGTTTTCTCAAAAGTTCCGATCGACCAGCCAAGGCGAATCAACTGATTGAGTATCATGATCGCCACCACCACACTCAAACCAATAGCTCCCAGTGGAACCATCGCCGCCACCGGCGCCCTGTATACGATTGCGAGAATCACAATCAAGGCGATAAGTGTCACTATAGTCGTACGCTTATGAGCCTCTTCCGCAGCTTGTGCCAAATCGCGTCCCAACCCCCCCGCCCCGGTAACCTCGAACTTCAAACCGGGCGGTAAGGACTTGCGAACCAACTCCTCCAATAATTCGACGTGAGTAACAGACCGCAGGGTCAGGTAGTTGGTGTCGGAACTGACAACAATCATTGCCGCACAACCATCAGAGGCGAACAAGCGGGATTCGAGGTATGCCTGGATAAACGGGGATTGAACAGACCAGTTGTATTTTGGAGCGTATTCATTCACCAATTGCAGAGAAAGGTTGCGCAGATATTCTGATTGCTCTTCATTAATCCCCTCTTTCGCCTCGAAAATAAGTACCGTTCGTGTTCGCGAGGCCATTTCCGGAAAAGCATTTCGTTCAAACTCCAAAGCGGTATTGAACGGCTCAGTCGCGGGCAGAACGGATTTCGGTTCGTGACTGGCCAACTCGTCCGCACTGGGACAACACCATACAAGCAAACCCAGGCATAAAATCCACCCGGTTATCCATAATACCGGTTTCGTGCCGGTCGATTTTCCAAGTCGCTCAAACATAGGCGCGTTCTATCGCAGTGGAAACATACTGTCAAAGAGATGAATCGAACCCAACTCGCGGTAATGCAATGGCTTCTACCGTTAGTCCTATAAGCTGCTTCTGAAAGGGAGTGGTTTTATTCTCCGATTAAACAGGGTGTTAATCCAGTTGTTAAGCACCGTCGATTTCGGAAATACATCATGGAACGCAGAAGACAACCCAGACGGAATTTACCCGGACATGTCTGGTGGAATCGCCTTGATGAGGGGTACCAGCAGCATGGATGGCTGGCGGACGAGTCTCAAACCGGCGTCGCGTTCATTACTCCGTTCGGTAAACGGCTCCAACAAGGCGAAACTATCGCCATTAGTGCCAACCATTCCTCAAGTAACGACTCCGATGCACCGGCGGTCCGATTTTCCGTTCAACGCGTCGAACCTTACGACGAGAAGCTGTCTCTGGTTGCCTGCGAGGTGGAGAAAAAAAGAGTCGCCGGCTGATTCACACTCTCCTTTAACCATCCATGCCACTGGAACAAGCCCATCTCTACCTACGTCTTCTAATACTGCGTGGTTTTCGTTCCTCGGAAATCCTTTTGCCGTAGGAACTTCTTTGGATTGAGCTTTCTCTAACGGCTCTCATGCTCTGCCTGGGACCTATAGCCCGGGTTTGAGTAGTAGCTTTAACCTCACCGTATCTTCCGGTTTTACCATTAGCAGTACTATAAGCCTGTGAACTGTTTACACGCCGGCTTGAACCTCCCGCCACCGTAACGGAACGATTTCTGTCACCACTGGCAATCACCTGCCCGGTAGAGACCTGCCCCCGACCATCCAGTCCTATGTGCATATTCAGAGTGGATCCAACAGCGGGTCCATTCCGTCCGGCCACCGCGAAACTGTGAGATAAACTCAACCCGTCCCGATCGAATCCAACGCTGAATCCACGGGCAAAGTTGACGTTACCGCTACGGGTATCGGTACGGGCAAACCCAACTCCGTTACCGTTATATTCCGCGGTCGCAACGGCCTGCCCCGGCCTGCGACCATTGGATGAAGCACTTGCCGATGAATTAGTCTCCCCAGCCACGGCCAGACTGGTTAATCCACATGCCAGTAACATTGCATATTTGTTTGCTTTGGTGTTCATTTTCAATCTCCAATGTCTTTTCAGAGTTCGCATTGGTTAATCCTTTACTTCCTATCAGTCGGTCAATGCTGTATTTCCACGACCGCGGTACGGGAACTGGATCTGCCCCAGCGAGTCGCCCGGCTCTCCGTATGCATGTACGCCCGACTACTGCGATGCGCACCGCTGATACTTATCGCCGCTCCATCGGCGCGGGCAGCACTATATCTATCCGCACTACTGGTAACGCGTCCGGAAGCTCTTGCCGGTCCATATTGGGAATATGCAAGCGAACTGCCCCGACTTTCAGCCTGGGAACCGCGGCGACTGAAGCTCGTCACCCGACTTTCGCTTATGGCCACTCCGTTCAAACTGGTCGCGGTGGAAACCGAATCGCTTTCGGCAAGGCTTCGTCCACGAGCATGCGCCGTGGCGTAGCTGCCACTTCGAACGAATCCGCCATAGGTGGTGGCCAGGCTATCACTACGAACCCTGGCAATCCCACCTCGTCGTGCGTATCCCAGTGCTTGCGCATCGCTGATAGCTAATCCGCGATCAGCAAACGCTACAGAGTTCGCCACCGACGAACCGCGCCCCAACTGCCTGGAATCGGCCCGGGAAATCGCTCGTCCGCCGTTGATCCCCGCGGAAAAAGCGTTTGCCTGGCTGTTCCCACTGGCAGTAGCGACTGAGCTGGCACTCCCGCCGTTATAGGCAACGGAAACCGCCGTCGCCTCGGCTCCCCAAGAGTAAGTGCTCATCAACAGACACCCCAGACTAACTGCCGCAAGTGCGTTTCTCATCGTAAGTCTCCTTTCTGCAGGTGGTTATGCGATTAACCAGCTATCTCCTGACCCAATTGACTTCTCCGTGAGGGGTCAGGTCACCAGATAAGACAGTTCCAAGCAGATAAAGTTAGCATGTGTTAAATATTTTTTGTCGATAATTTCTCGTTAGCCCGATAAAACCTTGAATCAATTTTCCCAAAACGCATCCTGCCCCCTCGCCGGGCATATAACGCAGTGAGGTAAACAAGGCCTATCCATGAACCCTGAAGAAAGGACAATCAAATGAAAAAGCCATTTCTAAGATGCCTGCTATCAGTATTCACTATCGCATTAACGATAACTATTGCCGCCAATGCGGAACAACCGAACAACCAGGACAATAAATCCCCAACCCCACCACCCACCAATCTTCGTGTGCATTTTGAAGTAATTGAAATAACCTTAACCACTGAGCAGTTGAAGCAAATCGACACATCTGAAAAACCTGTCGATCTGGAAGCCATTGCCATATCCAACCTCAGTGACGGTAACGCCCGCGTACGTTATGTTCTTGACTCACCGGTTATGGTTGGTAAAGGAGTACAACTGGTGTCCGGAGCAAACGTTCCCTACCCCAGAAATATCCAGACAAGTGATAATGGACAAACCAATAAACAGATCGGCTATGAGAATGTCGGCTGCATATTAGACGTGCTTACAAAATGGAGCGAACCACCTCAAAACAGCAAACTGATGGTTAACTGGGAACTGGAATTAAAAGACCTGAAAATGGATAAAGCAATAGAAATCAGTGAAGGAGTATACGCACCGGTATTCTCCAAGATAAAAAAGGAATCGACCTCCATCTGTGAGATAGGCGATTGTTCGGCTTTTTCAATAATGACCGGACAACGTATCGGCAGCGGAGACCAGGCAACCGGTCTGGCTTACGTCATCCATCTATGCCTTGAACCCATGGACGAAAACCAACAGGAATCCACCGGATAATTCCAGCCATCTATCGATCACTGAACAAAGCAAGGGTGCCGGTGAAGGCGTGAATGAAGGTTCTCCCGCCCACCGGCCCTATTTCTCCCTGGGCAAAGAAACCAGCAGTATGGCAATCCGGTAAATGGTTATTTACCAAAGATATATCATGTCCGGTCTTGTGGAAAAACTGTTTTCCACGCGCGCTACAATCGAAGAATAACGCGCCTTTGGTGGCATGTTTTTCTGCTGATTGATGCTGCAGTAGAAGAGTCTCCAACTCCTCTGTAGCACTGCCGGCATCGCGTACGTGGAATTGAATCATCTGCCCGGGCCGGAGATTTCCCATGATAGCAATTGATTGATCGTCGGTAACTCCCATCATATTCCTCATGAGCAAATCACTTGCTGGAGCATCCTCGCCTGCTTCCGTTACAACACAGCCGACGTGTACGCCACGACGCATTAATTCCTGATCAGTTTCATTCGCCTTATCGTACAACTCCTGGAGAACGAGTGCAGCAGGTTGGGACTCAATCTCTTCTATAAGGTTTCCCCTGGTACTGGTAACCACCATCCTGCGTCCCACCGGCCTGCATCCGTGCGAAACGAGAGTGGTCATCCTGACATTACCTGACAAGGATACCCCAACCATCCCCTGACGAAACGCCTGGTCGTTGAGAAACAGGCGGTTCTGTCCCGGTTCAGAAGCTCCGCTGGCCATCCCCCCTACTATAGTGGCACCGGGAAAACTGGCATCAAGAACCGCCAGCGATGCCTGAACGTCTACCGAGTACGGCTCCGGAATGACGATGAAATCGGGTGACGATATTGGTGTGACCCCAATATGATCATACAGGCTCTGCGCATCGGGCAGCGAGGTAAGATCCTGTTGATCCAACACAAAAGGAACCACGTTTACGTCCGGCATTTGAGCGACCCATAGAACGACGCCCGGCTGGTTCTCCACCTCCGCTGATGGACCTATAACTCCATCAGCCGTACAGCCGATCAGATTCTGGCAATTTATTGTCCGGTAAACCTCTTCAACCAGATCCTGAAACTCCGGCCCATAATGGTGGGTAGCAAAGAGAACAGCCAGATGCGGCTGAAAGGACTTTACACCAACACAAAGATCGTGAACAACATCAGCGGTATCCCGACGCAACGATAACCTGGAAAAGAAATTCATACCTTTTCTTCCGTATGGAACCACCGCTCTCTGTGTTAACGCCTGAAACACTCAACGATAATCTGTGCAGATGTAATTATTGTCGACGAAACCGACTCCCTACCCCACAACAACCATACTCTCTGCACCTGTTTTAACGTATCAAACATAACATTCCCTGTGTTTGGTGAAACGGCCCTTTTGTAAGAGTATTCGCCCCCCCCCCTTGCTCCGAAGCGGGTATCCCGGTAGAGATCGCATTTATAGGCCGTTACTCGGTTTACCGGCCCGACGTACCTCTATTTGATACAAACAGCCGGAATGGATAAGTAAATCCCCAATGAAAATAGTCATCGCGACAGATAGTTTCAAAGGCACACTAACTGCGGCAGAAGCGTGTTCTGCTATAGCCAGGGGTATTCTTAAAGTGTTTCCCCGGACCGCAGTAGTAACGGTTCCCATGGCTGACGGAGGTGAGGGTACGGCCGAAGCCATTACCCGCGCCCGTAATGGCCGGTTTAAGACTATCAAAGTTAACAATCCGCTGGGTAAAGAGATAAAAGCATTCTACGGGCTGATCGACGAGGATCGAACCGCGGTTATCGAAATGGCTCAAGCGTCAGGTCTGCTACTCATTCCACCCGACAAACGAAACATTCTAAAAGCTTCAACCTTTGGAACCGGGCAGATGATTGTTGATGCCGTAAACCAGGGCGCCAATCAATTGCTGGTTACCGTCGGTGGAAGCGGAACTAATGACTGCGGCTGCGGCATGGCTCAGGCGTTTGGCTACCGGTTTTATACAAAAGACGGACATCTCCTTCCTCCCACCTCCGGTGGTGGTGAGATTGGCCGCGTTGCCGTTATAGACAAGAGTATGGTAAATTCCGGCGTACTGAAAGCGGATATAAAAATCCTCTGCGATGTGCAGAACCCTCTTGTCGGACCAAGCGGGGCATCTCGCGTATACGCCCCCCAGAAAGGCGCAACGTTCTCCCAAGTGGAAACACTTGAAAAAAACATAACTTCATTTGGCACTCTCCTGGAAAAGACATTCAGCATGCAACTTTTAAACACACCGGGAGCAGGTGCGGCAGGCGGTATGGGCGCGGGACTTATGGCGTTTACAGGCGGACAATTATACTCGGGAATCGACCAGGTAATTGACGCCACACGCCTCGCTCAACATTGCGAAAACGCCGACGCGATTATCACCGGCGAAGGATGCCTGGATGAACAATCCTTTTGCGGGAAAACCGTATCAGGGATCTCCAGACTGGCCAGAACAATAAAACTGCCGCTTTACGCCATTGCAGGGAGGATTAACGTTACGCAAAATAAAATAGATGAATACTTCACCGCCGCAGCTCCGATAAGCGAATCCACCGCAGGAATAGGCAGCACAGATGAGCAACTTGCAGCTTGCGCAGAGCGCTGTGCCCTCCAATGGTTCTCCGTTTAACAATGCAACAAAGCCCGGTAATCCTGTTGCTTTGGCGATATATGATCTGCCTACGGCACCCAATGTTTCCGAATTGTTTCCGCTTAATGTCCGATTTTCTCTGGGCCACTATTTCACAGCCCCTCTACATCTATAAACAAACTCGTAAATACTGATATATCAATTGCAGTATCCAACCGTAAAAACTATAATCGAATCTTGCGGCACGTGTGTGTAGTTAGGGAATTATCCAATGGCAGGGTTACGTCACTGAAACCCCTCTCCGTCAGACATATTTCCAGCAAGTACCGCTATGATTGATTTGCACGAAAAATCGTCCCTCTGGTTCATCGCTTTCGCTCTTTCATGTGCGTGTTCATGAAGGAAGCGCGGCGAACTGATGTTTGAACTACCACCTGAACTACGAGGCGTTGAACACTCTAACCTGGAGCGGGAAGTTATGCGCGGTTCTCTCCTTTTGATTGCCTTTACCTTAATCATCACAGTCGTATCCGTACCAACGCAAGCTGAAGAATGGCCCGATTATGCGGATATAGGTCCAACCCTGGCGAGCTACGCGGTCACGTATCCGACTCTGTGCGAATACATGAGTCTCGGGCAAAGCGTCGATGGCCGGGAACTTTGGGCTATCCACATCTCAGATAATATAGGTGTGGAGGAAAACGAACCGGAGTTTAAATACGTCTCCACCATGCATGGCGATGAAATCCAGGGAACCATGTGCTGCATGAAGTTGATTGATTATCTCTTAACCAACTATGGCACGAATTCCCAGGTCACAAACATTGTTAACGAAGTCGATCTGTGGATCGTTCCCTTGATGAATCCCGATGGATATGACAAAACTTACCGCACGCGAACAAACTACAACGGTGTGGATTTAAACCGGAATTTTCCTGACTACGGCGATGCAAACAGTACGGCAGGAAGAGCGGCGGAAACAGTTATAATTATGAACTGGACCGCTGCTCACTCTTTCGTTGCTTCGGCTAATTTCCACAGCGGTGCTCTGGTAGCAAACTACCCGTTCGATAACGACCTGCCGCCAAGCGGAAGACATTCGCCGGATGAGGATGTTTTCTACTATATGAGCGAACAATACGCCATGCACAACACCCCCATGTGGAATAGTACTGAGTGGACCCACGGCATTACGCTTGGGGCCGACTGGTATTCCGTAAACGGCGGAATGCAGGATTGGAATATCCACTTCCACAAGTGCATCGAAATAACTATGGAACTGGGAGACACAAAGGAACCATCTTCTTCACAGATCACCACCATCTGGAATCAGAACCGGGCATCCATGCTGGCTTACATTGAAACCTGCCTGATGGGCGTACGGGGAATTGTAACCGATGGAGCAACCGGGTTGCCGGTTGCGGCAACTGTATCGGTGGCAGGACGTGACCTGGTGGTAAACACCGATCCCGCGGTAGGAAACTACCACCGCATGCTTCTCCCGGGAACATACGATCTGACCTTTGAAACCGCCGGCTACGACCCTGTTACCGTGAACAACGTGGTAGTTAGCTCCGGAAACGCCACGGTTTTGAATGTAACCTTCGCCCCTCCGGCGGAAATCGTTTCTCCCAACGGTGGTGAAGAACTGGCCGTCGGCATGCCTGCAACCGTAACCTGGTCGGGGAATCCCACTAATCAATACCAGGTACAATACACTGACAGTTACGACGATGATGTGGTAACCGACAGCTTCGAACGGACCATAATTGGTACCCCCTACATCATTACCGGCGACAGGCCCTGGGTTATAACAAACAGTGATTATCACACGGGCAGCAAATCGGCGAGTCCAAACGCGATGAACAATAACCACATCGCCTGGCTCCGACGCATGGTGAACGATAACAACATCAGCTTCTGGTACAAAGTTAGCTCCCAATCGGGCAGCGATTACTTCAACTTCTATGTTGGTGGTAACCTGGAATTGCACGTTTCCGGTGAGGTCGATTGGACTTATTATTCCACCAGTCTGCCGGCCGGCAACCAGGAAATAAAGTGGGAATACATCAAGGATTCCAGCGGCAGTTCCGGAAGCGACACGGTCTGGATCGACGACGTCCAGATAGGCAATGCCACTGTGTGGACCGATATCGTCAACCCCTCCGCGGTTGGTGCCAGTACAGCCACCTGGACTCCGCCGACGGCAAGTTCGGACTACAAAGTACGGGTGCGAACCTATTACGGCCCGGATCATTACGGAGAATGGGACGAAAGCGATGGAACCTTCTCCGCTGTCGCTCCAACTGCTGATGGCGATTACGATGATGACGGAGATGTTGACCTTAAGGACTTCGCCGGCTTCCAGGCATGCATAGGTTCGCCGGCCACCGGCGATTGTGGCAATGCGTTTGAATTTACGCTTGACGGAATAATCAACGCAACGGATTACGCTGGTTTCCAGGCTGCGTTGGACGCGTCCGGACCCGGTAATTAGTGAGTGTTTCGAGGATTCGATTATCTTTACGTGGACAAATGCGGAATACCGCAAAACCCACTTTAATACAGCGAGACTGACAATGAAGATGGTGAAAACACAAGTGGTAACGATGGCATTACTGATTGCCTGTGGTTCTTACCTGAAAGCGGATGACGCACCCAGCGTACATGTAGCGGCCCAGGCAGGTCAAATCGAGCAAGTGCAGAAGGCTCTCACACAAGACGCCAAGCTGGTCAAGGCGTTGAATCAAGCGGGACAAACCCCTCTGCACACTGCGGCATTGGGTCGCAGTCCGGAAGTCATCAAGCTCATCCTCGATCACGGGGCAAATGTAAACGCTGCGGATAACAACGGCGACACACCTCTACACTTAGCCACCAGGCAACTGCGAGCGGACACCATGACCGTTCTGTTAGCCAGCGGTGCCAAAGTAAACGCCGCAAACGAAAGAGGAATGACTCCACTCCATCTGGCCGCTTTTCAGGGAATCAACGACAAGAAAACAGTTGCCTCCCGCAAGGCGATAGTGGAAATGTTGTTGGAGAAACAAGCGGACGTTAACGCGGTCGACTCCGAAGGTTTCACCCCGTTGCACATAGCGGCACTACGGGAGCGAACAGCAATGACTCAGGAACTGCTCGCGGCAAAAGCAAAGGTGAACGTCGCTGACCAGCGTGGCCGTACACCGCTCCACTATGCGGCAGCCAGTAGCAACCACGAGGTCCTCCTGCAGTTGATAAAAGCAAAAGCAGACTTGGAAGCAACTGACAAAATGGGCAAAACCCCATTGCACGCTGCGGCCACAAGATTCCGCCTGGAAGCCACAAAAACGTTGCTGAAAGCCGGAGCTTCTGTAAACGCCAAAACGGAATCGGGAAAAACCGCCCTTCATCTCCTCGCATCGCACCCTGAAGAACACAGAGGAATAGATGCTGATGGAGCATTCAACGAAGTGGCTGCCGTACTTATCGCCAACGGAGTGGAAATAAACGACAAAGACGCATCGGGCAAAACGGCGCTTGACTACGCGGTCCAGAACAAACACGGGAATCTCGCCCGATTCCTACGAGAAAACGGAGCGGAGTAGCTCGATCTCGGTTCAAAAAACAACACGTGAATCGCAATATTGGGCCAGAATTCACCCCCTTTTTACGAGGGTGAGTCCTGGCCCGCGTTCTAATATACCCGTTTTCGAGCTTGAAAACGGCATTTCAGTGTCACTTACATTCAGTAATCTGCTGATCTCTGGAATATCTCCCAAGATCAAATCGCCTTACTCCGATATCCACTAGGTGGAGGAGTTCAATTCAATAATTCCTCTGTGAAAGTTAACACCAGCCGTTTAATAGTTTCGCTGACCTGTTTTTTAAGGGGGCAGATAATGGCAGAGATGAAACGCTTTGGTGAATACGCGGTAGAAATGGGTTTTTGCACCGAAGAGGACGTACAAAGAGCCGTATCCATCCAAAGTGACCTGGTGGAACGTGGTTTTCCCCGCATGCTGATCGGATTAGTGATGGTTCGTTACGGAATTATCGATAACACCCAACTCATCGAGATTCTGAAGGTTCTGGAGAAAGACCGGGTTACCGCCCTGCTACCCCATTAATAGAATATATAATCAGACTATGCTGTAGATGCCAAACGTGGGTGCTTGGGTTCCATTGCGGCATTGCTATCAGCGACCCACTTCATCATCGCCTGCGAATGCTTGGACCAATCGGCGGATAAACGCAGGTCCAGAAACTGCCCGAACAGGTTATCGAGTACCGTTCCCAACTCGGCAATCGCCTCGAACCGTTCCTCCAATCTCGCAGTCTTATCCTTCTGATCAGAATCAGGAAGAGTCAAACCGCTCACTCCAAATTGAACGGCATCAAGCATAAAAGCCCATTCACCGGTAGTACCGCCAAACAGCAACCCCAATTTCGCCGGCTGCTTACCGGCCCCCAGAGCAGCCTTGCTTTCCGGCAGCAACGTCGGAGCATCCTCCTTGATAGTACTCGAACCGGTCAGACCGAAATCACATTTGAGATGAATCTGCTTAACGATGGAGATTCCCACCTCATTCTGCCCCCCAAGGCTGAACAACCCCTCCGATTTATCCGCGCGATACCATAGCCAGCTTAAAAACTCTCTACCCAGAAATCCACGATCCTCCGGGTCGGCCTCGAACCCATCCGATTCCGCCCCACCCGGCGGGGTAATCAGGTGAGCGGGAGCCGCATCTTCGAAACCGCGATGTTTTTTCTTCTGCTCGGAAATACGGGCTCCCAGGTAATGTGTAGTCATAGGCTCCAGCAATACATCGAAAGTATCGATGAAGAGCCGCTGCATCTTCTCGTTGGCCCCGCTGCTGCCGTTACCGAAATAGAGAATTCCATTATCCAGATCCCAAAGTACGGGATAGGCGGCTATCCTTCGAAATGCCCCGGAACGCGCCTCCTTATCCGCCTTGGAGACGGCGGCCTCCTTCGCCTGACGTTTATCCGACTTTGAAAGGAAGTCCTTACCCGAGGCGTCTAGAGCGGCGGCCTCTTCAATCTGGATATAGCTGCGGAGAATGCTACCCGGAACCGAATTGCGATCAACGCGCATGGAGAACTGGGCGAACCGCCCCACAGCCACCTTTTCGCCCGCGAAACCGGTGTCAAACAGGTGCTGTTGAGTTATCCAGCCGATTTCCAGGTCATCGTCCGCCATCGTGCTGTAACGACTGAACGCGTTGTTGCTTAACGCCTCGATAAACGCATCGTCCACCGACTTGTGCTCGCAGTTCAAAACACGATAACGACGAAATGTGACCGCTCCGGAGGCAAATGCCATAACTATCTCCTACTGATCGAACCGCGCGTCGGCCTGTTACTTACACAGGGGGTGAATCACGACCAGCAAGAATATGGAAAGACCGCCCGATACGTCAATACACAGAAACGGCGATAGCCAGGTGAATAATCCCAGCTATCGCCGCTAACCTAATGCCCGAATCAAAGATAGCTCACCAGCTGCACGAATTTCACAGGGGAAGTTTTCTTTTGCAGACGGCGAACTTACCACCGCGTCCAGCTTCTATTTACCGGTCTTCCATACCGGGTCAACGTGTGAATCCTGCCCCGACTCGAACCAGCGAGTCATGGTCATTTTTTGCTGGGTATAGAAGTGAATCCCTTCCGTCCCCTGAATGTGCAGATCGCCGAAGAACGATTTGTTCCAGCCGGTGAAGGGGAACCAGGCCATTGGAGCCGGGACCCCCACGTTAATGCCAATCATGCCCGCACTAAAGTAGTGCTTGAACTCCCGCGCCGCCCAGCCGCTGCGGGTGAAGATTGACGCCCCGTTGCCGTACTCGCAGTTCTTGCCCATGGTCAACGCTTCGTCGAGATCGTTTACTCTTACCACAGAGAGGACCGGACCGAAGATTTCCTCTTTGGCTACGCGCATGTTTGGTCTGACATTGTCGATGACGCTTGGACCTACGAGGAAACCGTTGGGATTCCCTGAACAGGAAACCTCGCGGCCATCAAGAGCGAGCGTAGCCCCTTCCTCCCGGGCGATGTCCAGGTATCCCTTTACTTTCTCCAAATGCTCCCGGGTAATGAGCGGTCCCATATCCACATCGGTACCACCATCGGTAGAACCGACTTTCAGCCCTTTAGCGAT
The DNA here is from genome assembly GCA_963667855.2 of Phycisphaerae bacterium. GTDB lineage: Bacteria > Planctomycetota > Phycisphaerae > UBA1845 > UBA1845. Next base: position 61,136 of record CAXXKI010000015.1, read on the forward strand.
TTCACATAGGCGGCTGACCAACTTATCTCCTATATCCCCGACGACAACTGCCAGGCTACCGGCCATGCACCGTTCACCGGCACAGCCATATCCGGAAGCGGCCAGTGCCGCTGCCGCCTGATCAACGTCGGCATCGGGCATAATCACCAGATGGTTCTTTGCACCACCGGCCGATTGCACACGTTTACCGTGGGCGGTTCCCGTTTCGTAGATATATTTTGCAATAGCGCTTGAACCCACAAAGGAAATCGCCGCCACTTCCGGATGAGTAATTAAAGCGTCAACACATTCTTTGTCGCCATGAACGATATTGAAAACTCCTGCTGGTAAACCGGCCTCCATTAAAAGTTGTCCTACGAATACCGCCGATTGCGGAACCTTCTCCGAAGGCTTAAGTATGAATGTATTACCGCAGACGATAGCCACGGGGAACATCCACAGTGGTACCATAGCCGGGAAATTGAACGGGGTTATCCCCACACACACTCCCACCGGGTGCCGTATGGTTTCGCAATCAACATTACGTGCGATATTCTGCACACATTGTCCCATGATCAAGCTGGGAGCACCGCAGGCGAATTCCACCATCTCAATGCCTCTTTGTACGGACGCCCGGGACTCGGCCAGAGTCTTACCGTGTTCCCTGGTCAGAATATGAGCAAGTTCATCAATCCGGGAAACCATCAACTCTCGAAAGCGAAACAGTACCTGTGCTCTTTCAACCACCGGTTTCTGCGACCACGCAGGAAAAGCCCTGCTTGCCACTTTAACAACTCGATCGACTTCATCGGCGGTGCAGAACGGAACTTTGCCTATTACCTCTCCAGTGGAAGGGTTGTATAAATCCCCGTGACGTGACGATTTGCTGTCTTCCCACACTCCGTCACATAAAACCTTAACATGCGTCGTATTCTGTGTACCCATTGTTTCGCCTCATTGCCAACAATCTGTCAGTTTGCCGTAACCCGCTGATGCGGAATCGACCCCAAAAAAGCAGAGCCAGTATACCTGCCCGCACCGGGCATAACCAGATTTCATTAAAAAAACTGCACACAAAGTTTTCATGAACGGTAAAAATTTAATATCCCTACTAGCCTGCGAGAATTGTTGCCATTATTATTGACATTGCCGACTAAATGCCGGGTGACGGGCACACACGGCGATAATCCACGCAAGAAACGTGTCCGTACCCCCGTTCTTACGTAGAAAGAAAGAGGAGCTTACCATGTCACGCATTGTACGAGGAGGACTAATCCAGGCGACGCTCTGCGAGCCGGTGGAGTCCGGGATTTTCAAAGTCAAACAAGCCATGATCGACAAACATGTCGACCTGATCGAGAAAGCTGCGGAAAAAGGCGCCCAGGTAGTATGCCTGCAGGAGCTTTTTTACGGGCCGTACTTCTGCGCTGAGCAGGATGCCAAATGGTACGACATTGCAGAACCCATTCCCGATGGACCGACCACGAAACTGATGTGTGAGCTGGCGAAAAAACACCAGATGGTTCTGGTGGTATCCATGTTTGAAGAGGATTTGCCCGGCGTGTATTACAACACCTCGGCGGTCATTGACGCCGACGGAACTTTTCTTGGTAAATACCGCAAAACGCATATTCCTCATTGCGCCCCTGGTTTCTGGGAGAAATTCTACTTCAAACCGGGCGACTTGGGATACCCGGTATTCGAGACAAAAATCGGCAAGGTTGGAGTTTATATCTGCTACGATCGGCATTTTCCGGAAGGTGCCCGCTGCCTGGGTCTCAATGGCGCGGAAATAGTTTTCAATCCGTCGGCGACCGTTGCCGGTCTTTCAGAGTACCTGTGGAAGCTGGAACAGCCTGCCCACGCAGTCGCCAACCAGTATTTCGTCGGAGCAATCAACAGGCCGGGCGTGGAAAAGCCATGGGAGATCGGCGAATTCTACGGGCAAAGCTATTTCTGTGATCCGCGCGGGCAGATAATCGCCGAAGGCTGCCGTGTTGATGATGATATCGTTATTGCCGACATGGATTTCGACATGATTCGCGAAGTACGCAATACGTGGCAGTTCTTCCGCGACCGTCGCCCCGAAATGTACGAAGAAATCAACTGGTAGATCGATAGTCGAAAACGATAAGCCATTTTTCCTCCCCCTTCATACTTGTTATGAGGGGGAGGAAATTCTGAATTTGAAAGTAGAGCTGGCTTCGCCGGAAAACCAGAAAATAGAGAGTTGAAAGTAGAGCTGGCTTCGCCGCCCTGGGCCCCAAAAGATGAAACCTCCTGATAACGATTCGTCAGGCATGATATATTCTCTTGATGAGAAACCGACATTCGCACGAGCGGTAGTCCTGGGTACTCAGCATGTACTTACCATGTTCGGTTCAACCGTGGCTATCCCCCTGCTTTTCGCACCTGCCCTCTGGCCTGTCGATCCCAATGCCGAAGCGGCCGTACAAGCTCAACAAGCCCTGTTGCAATCGAAGAACGCGGCGATACTGATCTCTTCGGTCATGCTCTGCAGCGGGCTGGCGACCTTAATCCAAAGCACTTTTGGCTCGCGATTGCCGATCGTGCAGGGAATTTCGTTTTCCTTTATTACGGCGTTCTTCGGAATAATCGGAGCCTGTGCAGATCGCGGGCAGGACGGTGCGATGATTATGCGCTATATAGCTGGCGCAATCATCATAGGAGCCGGCTTTGAAATGTTGATCGGATTTTCCGGCTTGATGGGGTGGCTTCGCAGTAAACTCTCGCCAGTTGTCGTGGGACCGGTGATTATGCTCATCGGTCTGGCACTATTTCAGCACGGGGCCCCAAAAGCCGGCACGTATTGGCCCATATCCGGCTTGACTATCGCTCTGGTCATAGTGTTTTCCCTATTGCTGTCGCGCAAGAACCGCTTCTTTCGCATGTTCCCCATGCTGCTGGCTATCGTGATTACATGCGTAACCTGCATCGTGCTTTCTGTGACCGGAGTATTTCCGCCAGGTCACCCCGCGCACGTCAGCTTTTCGGCCGTTCAACATGCGGCGTGGCTCAGGGTTACACCATCGGAAGTTTGGATGCCCTGGGGTGCGCCGAAGTTCGAACTGGCTTTTGTCGTGGCCGTCCTTGCAGGCTATCTCGCCTCAATGATCGAGTCGTTCGGCGATTACCATGCCTGCTCGAACATGGCCGGTGCCGGCGACCCATCCGCTCGACAGATATCCCGCGGTATCGGTTGCGAGGGAATCGGCTGCGCCTTGACCGGATTGTTCGGCGGATTCAGTTCCACGTCGTACTCCGAGAACATAGGCTTAATCGGGCTGACAAAGGTCGGTAGTCGCTACGTTGTACAGATCGGAGCGGTCATTCTTATCCTCCTGGGTTTGTTCGGGAAATTCGGGGCCATAGCGGCCACCATCCCCGCACCGGTCGTTGGCGGACTCTACTGCACCCTCTTCGGGCTAATCAGCGCCGTGGGAATTCAGCAGTTGGCCAAAGCCGACCTGAAATCGGACCGCAACCTGTTCATTGCCGGGTTCAGCCTATTCATGGGTTTGAGCATCCCGGCCTATTTCACCAGCGTTGGCGACGTGGCTTCCTTATCTCCCGGGCAAACTCTGGCTTTGTACACCCCTACGGCGGAGGGCGTACTCGCTCGATTCTCAACCGGCGCAAGTGGCGTAATCATCGCCCTGGGAACAACCGGGATGGCCGTCGCGGCAATCATCGGCTTGATTATGGACAATATAATTCCCGCAACCAGAAAAGAACGCGGGCTAGAGCAATAGTCTAACGGTTCTGCTATAATCGTTCGGCTAAATTTTGCTCGGAATAAAACAGGAAAGGAACCAAGGCATGTCATCAGCAAACACCCAATCGCGTGTCGAATTACCGGATTGTTCACATTCGCCGACTCCATACAAAGGACCAACGAAAGAAGAAGCAATTGCCCTGCGTAAGGAATACCTTACGCCCGGGCTTTTAACCTATTACGCCGATCCAATACTCATCACCGAGGGACACATGCAGTATCTCTGGGATGAAAAAGGCAAGCGTTATTTAGACGCGTTCGCCGGCATTGTCACCATATCGGTTGGCCACTGCCACCCCAAGGTCGTGGAAAAAGTCAAGGAGCAAACGGGAAAACTCCAGCACACAACAACTATCTACATCCACCCGGCCATAGGGCAATACGGAAAGCTCATGGCTGAACACATGCCCAAGGGGATGAATCTCACCCAGAGCTATTTCACCAACTCCGGTAGCGAGGCAAACGAAATTGCTATTTTGAGCGCCCGGGAGTTTACCGGTAACAGCGACGTTGTCGCCCTACGAAACGGGTACCACGGCGGTACCCAGGGGGCCATGGGGTTGACCGCTCATGGAACGTGGAAATTCAAATCATCGCCATCGGTGGGAGTAAAACACGCTACGCCCGGGTATTGCTACCGCTGTCCCTACGGTTTGGAATATCCTAACTGCGACATGAAATGCGCACACGACGTTGAAAACACCATCCGCTACGAAACATGCGGCGAAATCGCCTGCTTTATCGGCGAGCCTATCCAGGGCGTAGGTGGCACTGTCGTCCCGCCGAAGGAATTCTTCGGTATCATTTACGATATCGTGAGAAAGTACGGCGGGCTTTGTATTGCTGATGAAGTGCAGACCGGGTTCGGCCGCACCGGAACCAAGTTCTGGGGATTCGAGAACTGGGGCGTCACTCCGGATATCGTAACCATGGCCAAGGGAATCGGTAACGGTATCCCGCTGGGCAACTGTATAACCCGGCCTGAAATTGCCAAAACAATGTCCAACCGCATTCATTTCAACACCTTCGGCGGTAACCCCGTATCGGTCGCCCAGGGAATGGCCACGCTGGAAGTGATAGACGAGGAGAACATTCAGCAAAACGCTCACGAAGTGGGTACGTACCTTAAAGAGGGGCTCTGTTCTCTCCAGGAAAAACACAACCTCATCGGAGAGGTGCGAGGTCTGGGCTTGATGCTGGGTGTGGAACTGGTCGACGACCGCAAGAGCAAAGAGCCGGCCACGGCGAAGACGGCCGAAGTTTTCGAAAAATGCAAGGACCGTGGCCTGCTAATCGGCAAAGGCGGCCTCCACGGTAACGTGCTGAGGATCAAACCGCCAATGTGCATCACCAAAGCCGATTGCGATTTCATGGTCGCCTGCCTGGACGAGGCTCTGGAACTGGCGGAGAAAAACTAACCCAATAATAAAGCGAAAGCCCGCCCCACACGGGGGGCGGGCGTCTTGCCTGTATTGTCTTTTTCATAATTATTGCGCTAAGCCTCATATTCCGCATTAAGCCTGTTGAAGGCGGACCAACACGGGCCGTTCGCATCGAAAAAGGGGACATCACTGATTAACAAGAATGTCCATCAGCCGGGTTAATCAGTAATGTCCCCTTTTTCTCATTGCGCGGAATGAGTGTCCGTTTTTACGTAATCGTTATGAGCGGCTTGGGATTTATATCAGTTTGGGTCTTATCGAGCCTCCTTTTGTTGCGTTTGTTGGGAATATACCTATGGAGTTCGATGGATATCGCATCGCTGCTTGTGGGCTGGAGTTTACGGCGGGGCTTCTTATGGCGGTTGGGCGCGGAGTCCGGGACCTGGCCGAGTTATGGGCGTTTTCTGAATGGTTTGATCGCAAGTGTTTATCACTATCTTTCTCCTCAATGGGTTCGTTTCGTATTTTTACGTTCGGCGGATTTGTTTCGGTTTCTTTCGGGGATTTTCCTGGTTTTTCTTTCTGGGATTTTCCGGTTTCTACCCGGGATATTCTGTCTTCTTCCTGGGATCTTCCGGTTTCCTGGGATTTTCCATTTGCCACCTGGGATATTCGGGTTTCTTTCGGGGATCTTCGGGTTTCTTTCGGGGATTTCCGGTCGTCTTGAAGTTTTTCCAGGCGGTATATCAGTTGGTAGAATTGGCGGTTGAGCATGGATTCGTAACGGCAGATGAGGTTGAGGTTTTCGGAATCGATCATGGCTGCTCGTTCTTTGGATTGGAACTGGTTTTCAAAGGCGTTGGCGTCGATCAGCTGGATGCGGCGGAGTCGCCAGGTGACGGATATGAGTCTTTCGACGAGGATTTTTTCCAGCGTGGATTTGGGAAAGTATTCGTCGTACAAGGCGTCGGTCAGTTTTTTGAGGTCTTTTTTATGTTCAAAGGAGTCTTCGATCGGCGCGAAGGTTTCGGTAAGCAGCCCTTGCTTTTTGGCGTTGTAGCGCGAACGGTTCTTACCGGCCTTTGTTTTGGGGCCGGTTGATTTCTGTGCGTTTCGCCGGTTGGCTTCGATTTGTTTTGTTGAGGTGGCCATTGCTTCTCTCCTTTTCGGTTGCCGGCGGTGCTGTTGCACCTGTGATTTCGTCCGGGAGGAACAAGCCCCCCCTTTCACCCTCTAGACGTAACGGGCGACCACCGTTGGGCGGTGTGGGTGGCTTTCGCGGGTTGGCGGCGGCTCTAAAGGCGGTGTTTTGATATAGTCAGGGCGTTTTTTTGAATTAGGTTCGGCGGTGCGAGCGGCTAAAAATTTTTCGTGTGTCACCAAGTGGCACTGCGGCATTCGCTTGTGAAGGGCAGCATTTTTGACGAGGAAAACCGGACCAGGTTCGGTTATCTACTTTTACGGAACAAGCTGGTTGGGTATCGGTTATTCGTTCAATCAAAACGAATAACCGAACCTGTCCCGGTTTTGTGTTGAAAAAAACATCCAAATTCTAGGAAACCCATATCGATGACGTGCCACTGCTCTGTGAGCAGTGCTCGTCCATTGCCGATTATTCTATCGAATATCTTTGCATTAATCGTCGACGATTATCATTTCCAGAAATATTGACACGCATTTATAGCTTGATATCATCGGTTTGTACTTTAACAGTATATTGGTTTTATAGTAACCACTGCTCATAGAGCAGTGGCACGTCATAATATGAAAAAATTCGATTAGACGCGAGGAAAACCGGACCAGGTTCGGTTATTTACTTTTACGGAACAAGCTGGTTGGGTATCGGTTATTTGTTCAATTAAAACGAATAACCGAACCTGTCCCGGTTTTGACGCCCCCCCCCCACACACACAGGGTGCGGCCTGGCGATGTGCCTAAGCGTTATCCAGTCTTGCCTGTCTTTGAGTTGCGTTTGGCTCGATTTCGGTTTTACCTATTCATAGGTCGACTGCAACTGCCGCCAATGTTATCCAACTGTCATTCCCCTCCCCATCTTGTTCGCGATAAACTACGCGAAGTCAGCGGAGTCAAGTCCGCCGCGTGCACTCATCAACACCCGGCTTAAGACGGAGGCGATATTCCAGGCGTCATCCTCACCTCGGTGATGCGTGCCTTCCAGTGGAATTTTCAATTGTTTTAAGGCCCCGGCCATCCCCACTTCCCGCTTTGAACCTGACGCTAAGGCGAACAGGCTTTTTACGTTCAAATGGGTCGGTCCGAAAGGATAACCAATACCCTCTCTTTGACACTGCCTCTCAAACTGCCGGCGATCATAATCGCCATAACTTGCCCACACGCAGTTTTTGGAATCGTATTCCTGTTTAAGGATTTTACATGCTTTGTCGAAAGCTATACCGGCAGACACCTGCTCCTTCGTCAGAGTAGTTAATTTCGTGCAAAACTCGCTTACCTGGGAGCGATCAGGTTTTACAAGTATGCCCCGCTTGCTAAGGCGATTTCCCGTGGCCACCTCAAGTTCACAAATGCCGATTTCTATAATCTCCGATTCCTGCCCAGGAGGAGGGTCGCCTTCCCAACAGGTTGATTCGATGTCTATAACGAGGATTTTATCGAGTTTGCGGGCCATGTTGTTTTATCGTTAATTGTTTTATATCGTTTTCCGTCGGGTCTGTTGACCCTGCCTACTTACTATTTAAGCGTGCTTTGTTTCTCATCGCCTCCAAGCGCATAAATCCAGTCGTCCTCCGTACCGAATTCACCGTCGTCGCCGGCGCTGCGCAAGAGATACCCAATGTCGTCGCCAGCGCTGCGCAGGAGATGACCAACGTTGTCGCCAGATTTGCTTTTTTCCAACTTTATAGACTGCCCCCAACCATCCATGGCGGATTTTTCAGGCAAATCATTTTCCGCCAGTAGAACATCTAAACCGTCCGGCATCCCTTGGCCTGCCTCCAGCCTTTTAGCAATCACGGCATCTATGTTCTTCATCGTGTCAACTGTTACCATTCTCTTTGCAAGAATACGCGCCGATGCTGGCAATGGGCCGAAAAACACTATTCCTAACCCGGCGGTTATCAATACCATCCCCAGGATCGACCAGACAATGGGTCTGCGAAATGTAAGCTCAGCCAGCTTTTTAGTTTTTTTGAACCGAACCAGGAATATAAACCCAAGTAGAACGATAAACAGTCCAATGCCAAATAGCGGCCTGCCGGAAGCCGCGGCCAAATAACCCAGGTGCATATAAGATGGCTTGGAAGGAACTGTGCTTTGAGCGACAACTTTCATTTTCGCCATCCTTTGCTAACAATCGGACAGTCCACGTTTTACCCACTGCGGCTTTTCGGCCAACAACCACATCATATCGATCACCGAGCGTCTCCAGTCGCTGCACGACGGCGACGGAGCATTTAGCGTTCCTTTGACCGCGTAGGTCTCACCCCGGCAACCGCCCAGACACCAGTAGCGTACAATGCATTTCCTGCAACGGTTGTCCTCATTCTCCACTGCGGTCTGCTGCCTGATTTTATCCAATCGAGAAGACATTTTCCACATCGTACCGAAATCAAACGATTCGTGTCTGATATTCCCTATCTCCAATTCAGAACAGTTGGAGTTCAAGCAAGGATACAAGCGGCCGTCGGCGTCGAGAAGAACGGTTTGCAGACCTATGCCGCACGATTTCCGCCGAACCCCCTGCCTGCAGGAATTACCAAGAATGGATAGCGTATCACGGCCCATCAGCTCCAGGGATTGTGGATGCTGCTCAAGCATTTGTACAGTTTTGGCGATTATCGTGCTTAGGGGAACGGGCACCAGGCCGGCCTGCAACGCTCCACCTATGCGTTTTAGAGGGATTACTCTGGCCTCTTTAACGGACAACGATTGGGCGAATCGATAATAGTCAGCAATATGCTCAACGTTACCTTCGTGGCATACCATGCTGAGAATCGTATATACCCTGGCGTTTACCAGTTGCTTTATTCCCGTTACGGCTGTTTCAAAGTTGCCCTGACCGCGCACGACGTCATTGATTTCCGGAGTATGCCCGTCGAGCGAAACCTGTACCTGCATTCCCAATCGCCGGGCCTGCCTGGGGAAATCGGGCGAGATGTTCGTACCGTTTGTGGATACCAGAACCTGGAAACCGGCGGTGGCCGCGTAGGTGGCCACTTCGATCAACTTGTCAGGGACAAGCGTAGGTTCGCCACCGAGCAGAAAGAGTACCGGCTTTTTAACCGCATGCTTACGAGCGTTTTTCAGGAACGCAATTATCTCGGCCGCGGTGAGTTCAGTTTTGCTACCGCTTTCTGTTGTTTTTTGATTGTAACAAAACGCGCATTTGAGATTGCATTGCTGGGTCAGGTTAACCGCGAAGTTCTCAATCCCGGGCAGTTCGGTTTTGCTTATAGCTGCTGATTCCTGGTTTTCTCCGTTTTTGTGCAATACACCGACATCAACAAGATTTTTGATATTGTCGAGGATTCTATTGGCCAAGCGAGCAGATATGTCATGCTCGACCAGAATCTGCCTTACTTCACGCGTTCCATCGAAGGAATTCAACAATCCGTGAAATTCGTGGTCGACGACCATCCAGTGGGCAAGCTCCGGCCAGATGAGTAAAACCAGCTCGTCACGTGACTCAGAAAACGCTGGCTTTGTAAGCGAAAGACACGTTCTGTTGAGCCTTCTCCGGGAAAAATGGTTCATAGTGGGAATAGTATACTCCATGGAGAAAGTTTTAAGCCAGCTACTGGAATCCGACAGGCAAAAGTCTGCGTTCCGTCGGATTCACAGATATATCCTACACGACCACTAAATGTGTGCATATATTACACGTAGGGGGCAACTGAGTATTTCTTCGAACCGTTTCACCGTTTCTTCACTAATAGGCCCTGTAAACCAGTTCCTCGCTTCCACGGAATAACATCCGAAACCTTGAGGCATATGATACGCAAGATCGTGTAACGTTCCTTCGAAACCGCAGCAGGGAAGGGATCTTATGGATAGGTCAAAACCCGGTCCGCCAGCTTCGATATCATGGTTCATCCAATCCTGCCAGAAATCCATTTCGACAGGCGCCTTGCATGATTTACAGGCGACACTCTCAAAACTTGAATAGGCGCAGTAAAATAATGGTTTATCGGATATTGTTTCCTGATGTTCCATTGCTCGCGGGGTGACTTCGCGGAGGTATTCCAGGGCGGCTTTGCGGGCAGCGGGGTCTGGTACGTAACACGGATCTTCCGGAATAAGGTTTAACGTGTCATCCGACATAGCGACAAGTTCTTCTTCGAACCGAAAACATTCTCTTGTTTGCGAACGGCTCCTTGCGAGTTCACATTACCAAAACGATATGCAAAACAGCAGGACGTTGGGGTTTTGGCCCCTATCTGCATTCTCCATGGCCACGCTAGCGTGGCCATGCCACCCATTTTTGGCGGTGATGTAACCTATCTTTATCGGCAGGGCTCGCTGTGCGGACCGTTCTTCTTGCGATTTTTTGGTCCGCGGAGCGGACCCTACCGATTTTCTACTCTGGTGAATTTCAGTTATTTGGAAATTCCATAGCCTCCTTGTACATACCACCGGCTATGGGGTGGTCTATCTCTTCCGTGTTTATACAGTTCCAGACCGGGCAGACATGTTTGCAAAGCAGGCAGCCTACGCAGCGTTCCTGGTCTACCTGTGCCTTTCTCTTCTTGCTGTCGAACTGCATGGCCTGGTTGGCACCGTCGTGGCAGACTATGTGGCACAACCCGCATCCGATGCACAGATCCTCGTCCACCTTGGAGACCACGTGTTTTGTCTGGTGGTGTTCAGACGGGTCGGCCAGCAGCTTGAGTCCCCTGCCCACCAGTTCCTCCACCGATTTGAGGCCCTTGGTTTCGAGGTAATCTTCCAATCCGCTCTTCATCGATTCCACCACCCGGTAGCCGTAATGCATGATGGAGGTAGTGGCCTGCAGGTTGGAAGCCCCCATCAGAAGGAACATCGCCGCGTCCTGCCAGGTTACTATTCCACCGAGGCCCGATACGGGCAGGTTCAGCTCCTTGCTATTGGCGAGCTCGGCCACGAAACGCAGGGCTATGGGTTTTACAGCAGATCCGGAGAAGCCGCTGATAGAGCCCCGCCCCTGAATAGTGGGCATGGGAGCAAACGTATCCAGGTTCACCTCGGTGATCGCCCGTACCGTATTTATAGCGGAAATCGCATCGGCACCACCGCGTTTGGCCGCCAGTGCCGGCGGGAGCATATCGGTAATGTTCGGAGTCATCTTGGCAATTACCGGAATGGAAACCGCCTGTTTGACAACCCGCGTATAGCGTTCGAGCATGTCGTACTGCTGGCCGATCTTGTGCCCTGCTCCTTCGACGGCCATCTGCGGGCAGGAGAAGTTCAGTTCCAGCATGTCCGCCCCGGCGTCTGCCGCCCCTTTGGCCAGCTCTGTCCACCCTTCATCGGAGTATCCCATTATGCTCGCAATCAGAATCCGGTCGGGATAGTGTTTTTTCAACCAGGCGATATCGATCAGGTTCTGCTTAAAGGGCCTCTCACTTACCATCTCGATATTTTGCAGACCGATGAACCGCTGGTTTCGATTATGGTAGGCGTTAAGCCTGGGTGTGGGATCGATGATTTCGTAGTCACGCTCCAGGTTAAGGGTTTTATAGTACGCCCCACCCCAGCCCGCATCAAAGGCTCGAGCAACCATCTCCGCGGTATTACCCACGGGAGACGAAGACAGGCAGAACGGGTTTTTAAAATGAACTCCGCAGAAGTCGATCTCCAGGCTCGGTTTCGCCCGCTTGACCGGGACAACCGGCTTGGACAATGGAAAAGCTGCAGCAATCGCTTCGGCTGCTTTCTTGCCGTCTTTTACTGCGGCAGCTACGGTTTTACCCACCGCGGCCAGATCGCCACCAACGAAAATCCGAGGATCCGATGTACTCATTTTCTCGTCATCGGTTTTAGGTCGCCCGCCAGTACCGGTTTCCAAACCGGCGATGGCGGCCTGCACTTCTTCGGAAAGCCCCGCTCCTATCGCTTCCACGACCACGTCCGCCGGCAGGGAAAACTCACTCCCGGAAACATCCTCCGCATTATCCGGAACAAAGAGATCGGGCTTGATCCACTTTATTTCCAGCCCCTTGACACTCTCAACCTTACCGCCACTGCCTAATACATCGGTTATGCGACAATTAGGTTTAAACCGTATTCCCTCCGCAAAGGCGCGGAATTTCTCTTCGATGTCCGCCGGCAACTCCTCCATGGATTCAAGGGATACCGCGTAAACGCGATCGGCTCCGAACTGTTTGGCGGCCACGCAGCAGTCCATAGCCACTGATCCGCCACCAATAACCACCACGCGTTTGCCCTTTACTTCCTTATCGAGCCCGACGTTTTTGCTTTTACTGAGGAATTCGTCCCAGCCGTAAACTCCATCAAGCCCTTTGCCAACTTTCAAACGATACGGAGAGTCACAACCGGTAGCCACAAATACGGCATCGAACTCGCCGGCCAGCAATTCCTCAAGCTCTTCACGGGTCTCTATTCCGTGATTACACTCGAAAGCCACGCCTAACTTTCTGACCAGATCTATTTCGTAATTCAACATGTCCACGGAAAGGCGATGACCGGGAATTCCATAACGGAGTAAGCCACCGGGTTCCGGCATCTTTTCGTATACGACAACGCGGTACCCCTTCATGGCCAGCTCCGCCGCGGCGGAAAGCCCGGCAGGTCCGCTGCCGATCACCGCCACCTTGCGATTACCCGGTTGTGGGGCCTGCAACACCTGCATGTCGTTGTCCCGCTCATATTTGGCGAGAAACGCCTGCAATTCGTTTATCCTGATCGGTTCATCAATCTCCGCTCTGGAGCAGCCCTTGGCACACAAACGGCAAGTGGGACAAACTTCGGCACACGAAGCGGCGAGAATATTGTTTTTTCTCAGTGCCCTTACCGCTCCCTTGAAATCGCCAAACCGCATTTTAAAGATAAACTCAGACGGTTTCGTAGCAGCACCGCAGTCGGCGTCGCAGGGCGCATCGTGACACAACAGACAACGAGCAGCCTCATCTATCGCACCCTGCATACTCAGGGTTCCATTATTCAGCTCTGACATGATTACTCTCCGCAGTTAGCTTCATTCGTACCTGCATCGGGAGACGACCATCAAGGCCGCGGTTGACACATACCGCAAACATCGCCTGCCATCTGTATATTTTAAAAACCTACAGACGCCCGACGTTCTTACGCGGCTGCCATTTTCCCCATCCGTTTTCACCGGTGAATTTATAGTTATCGACGATCTGCCTGCCGCGGGAGAATGTTTTCTCCGCGAAGCCGGCCAGCATCCACCCCTGGAAAGGACTCCAGTCTGTGTTGGTTTCCATCTTTGCGTAATCCACTTTGATCCTCTTCTTCGGATCAATAATAACTATATCCGCGTCACTACCCCTGGCAATGGTTCCCTTCTTGGGATAAAGCCCCATTACCTTGGCAGGATTCGTGCAACAGTTGGCCACGAACTGCTTCATGTTCATCCGCTTCTTGAGAACACCATGCGTATAAACCACGGGAAGCATTGTTTCCAGCCCCGGCATGCCCATGGGAATCTTCGTCCAATCCCCCTTCCACATACCTTTCTGCTCCTTATCGAAAGAACAGGTGTCGGTCGATATGTTGCAAACCTCGCCGCTTCTAAGCCCTTTCCACAACCTCTCGGAATCGGCTTTCTTCTTCAACTGCGGACAAGTCGCGTAGAGATGGCCATCCTTCCTGGAAAATACTGAATCATCAAGAGCCAGGTATTGCACACAGGTCTCCGCCAGGACGTTTACACCGCGAGCCTGGGCGGCTTTGATAATGTCCGCCCCCTCCTTCGTGGACATATGCACAATAAACAGCCGCCCGCCCGTAGCTTCCGCCCAGGTGACCGCCCGCTGAATCGCCTCGTATTCAATAAAGTTGGGCCTGGTCATGGTATGCAGCCTGGCACCGTATTTCTTCATCAGCCCGGGAGTGTGGTTCCGGGCGATCAACTCGTCGAGCACCCGGCTCGATTCGGCGTGAACCATAACCATCGCCCCGATTTTCTTGCTTTTTTCCAATGCAAGGTAGAGCGCCCGGTCATCAGACTGCCACCCCTGGGATTCGTAAATCATGAACTGCTTGAAGGATGGACATCCCATCTTGACCAGCTTGGGCAATTCTTTACCCTGTTTATCCCAATCGGTGATGCACATGTGGAACGAGTAGTCGATGCAGGCTTTTTTCTCCGCCTTCTTCATCCACTTCTTAAAGGCCTGCTCCAGCGTGTCCTTACCGTATGGGATGGCGAAATCGATCACCGTGGTAACCCCACCACGAGCCGCCGCCCGGGTTCCCGTATTCCAGTCATCCGCAGCGACTGTCCCGCAAAAGGGAAGCTCCAGATGCGTATGCACATCTATGCCGCCGGGTATAACGTATTTTCCCCTGGCATCGATCGTAACTGCACCATTTGTTTTGCCACGCGCAAGTCCTTTGCCAAGCGCTGCGACCTTTTCGCCTTTAATGGCTACGTCAACTTTTTGCTGCCCATCGGCCGTAACGACCGTTCCGCCGGTGATTATTGTGTCGTATTTCATACTGGAATGCCCTTTGACTCTAACTAACGTCCGAATAAGTGCCACCCCTCATAATCCGTTACCGGACAGACAAGGTCAAGCTTTTTACGCCGCGATTGAGCTTTGTTGTCTTTTTATGGTCAAAAAAAAAACGGCGACCTCCGCTTCCGGAAGTCGCCGTGGTAATTCAATTCAAAGATATGTCGCCTTTAGCGGCCGTAGTACTCGATGATCAGACCGAATTCCACCTCGAACGGCAGACGGACATCTTCCGGAACCGGACGACGAACAACCTTACCTTCAAGCTTGTTCTCTTCAAGAGCGAGCCACTCAGGAGCAAGCGGACCTTCGCAGGTTTCCGCACATTTGCCCACGAAACCTTTGCTGCGATCTTTAACAGCAATGACGTCTCCGACTTTCACCTGGAAAGAGGGACGGTCAACCTTACGGCCATTAATCGTGAAATGGCCGTGAGCAACTGCCTGACGAGCCTGCCAGATAGTGCGAGCCCAACCCAAGCGTCGAACAACATTGTCCAAACGGCATTCGAGCTGCTCTTGAATAACCGCGATAGTATCGCGCCGCGAAGAAGCGGCATTGGACATGTAGCGACGGAGCTGGCCGTCACGAACATTGTAGTAGAAAGCAATCTTCTGCTTTTCAGCTAACTGTCGACCATAGAGGCTCGGTCGCCCCTTGCGGTAGCCATGCATACCAGGCCTGCTGGCTCGGTTAGGGTTAAGATGTTTTGCTGTCTCGCAGATGGGCACGCCCAAACGGCGGCTCAATCGAACTTTCGGTCCAGTATAATTGCCCATGATTCGAAGATGTCCTTACCTACTGCTCTAACGCCACGCTCGCTGCGCGGTCTCAAAATAAATAAACAGCCCCTACCGAACAATCGCCGGTTCGCCAGCGAATGCAAAAAGCCGGGGCAGAACGTCGTATCATACCGCCGAGACGGCGGAGGTCAATGCCTCCCTACCATCTGTTAGCCAACATTTTTCCGCGAATTTTCCGGCTTTATCCACTTTCTCTGAGCCCTTCCCTCACAACGGCTTTGCAAGCACTCTCGGAGAGTTTATTCACCGATATCCTCGTTCCAGAGCTGTGGCTCCTGGGCAATGAAGTCGTTCATAAGCTGAATACACTCGCTGTCATCGATTATTTCCAGCTCCACCCCTCGCGACCGGAGGTATTCTTCAGGCCCCTGAAACGTCCTATTCTCGCCAATAACGACTTTCGGTACGCCGTACAATAGAGCCGTGCCACTGCACATATCGCACGGAGACAAAGTCGAATAAAGCACCGACCTGCGATACTCCGCCGCAGAAAGTCGGCCTGCGTTTTCAAAACAGTCCATCTCGGCGTGAAGGATAGCACTTCCCTTCTGAACTCGCTGGTTATGACCTCGCCCGATGATCTTGCCATCGAGTACAAGCACCGAGCCAATCGGAATACCGCCTTCGCTACGTCCCTTTTTAGCTTCCTCTATCGCCGCCTGAAGAAAAGGATCCATGTCGTCGTCTCCGTCACTACTGTTCAGTTAACCTGCAGGTTTAACGCGTTTCCGAACATTGCCATCGAGATAATCGACCACTGCCACCTGCAAGGAAACACGAAACGAAAAAAAACAGCCCCTTATCATCCTTCAACTTATACGACTAGAGGCGGGCAAAAAAGCCCGCCCCTTTAGTTAAGTGTTCTTTCGTTTAACCTTGAACAGGTCAAGCTAGTTAATTCGTACTATCAGGGCCCAGGTCGATGACTGGAACCATGTCATCACTCGCCGGTTCCGAAGCAACCGGTTCACGAGTGTCGGTAACCACCGGCTGCTGCAAGCCGTCCATTCCCTTGGTCAATTCGTGAACCCTGCGGGAAGAAAATGCCGCATTTGACTTATTCCCAGATTCCTCTTCGATTACGCGATGGTAATACTCAAGAGCCTTAGCTCTATCGTGCAGACGGAAATCGTAAACGACGGCCGCGCTGAACAAAGCGGGGTGAGGTGTCTGAGGATCCCAGGTGTGCGCACGTTCGTACCACTTGATCGCCAGGCGTTCCTGGTTCTTGAAATATTCCTTGAGGATCTCGCCACAGCAGAAGGCCGCATCGTCAATCTTGTCGCTGCTGGGATATTTCGTAATCAAGCCAGTAAAGATTTGCAACGCTTCCCGCATTGCATCCTGGCGATAGAGAGCAGGAATTCCGTGCCCGCCTTTTTTCATCTGCTCCAGGCCCTGCTCGTACATGCGGTCCGCCTCGGCAATATTGTCCGTAGGCCGAAGAGAGGTTACCGGCACCTCGGCGGAAAGGATGTACTTGAAAGGCTTGATGCGTTTCAATGCGGTTAATTCCGAATCCGCCCACTGCCTTTTGTTGTTGTAGCCTTTTTCCTTGTAATAATCGCGAAGAATGGTCAACATCTTGCGATACTGCGCCCGATGGGCAAGCAGGTTTTCCACTATATCCACTTCGCGGGCGTCGATAATCTGAATATCCGGAAGGTCCACGCCCTCAGGAGCGGACATGCTGGTAGTAGGGCCATCAATATGCTGAGGTTGAACCCACATTCCTTCAGTATTGCAACCAGCTACGGTGATCAAGGCTGCAAGGGTAAACACGGATAATAACTGCAAACGGAACATGGCTGTCTCCTTATCGATATGGCATGGGCTTCCCTGCCGTCCAGGTTTACGTATATTAACTCCAAAGCTGATTAAACCAACGGCGTCTGGCTACGTCAAGCGATGTATTGAACCTAATATATACTGTAAAAACTTCGCCGGACAGGTTTTTACCTGAAGACAACCAATCGGCATAAGCCCTTACCACTGAGCTTCCTCAAACGCTCCAAGTTTGGCAACGGTCTTTGCCGGGCGGGCTTTGTTAATCGCGCTGGCCAAAGTAACATCCGCCTTGGTTGTGATTTTTATGTTGGTCGGATCAGATTTCACAATGCTGACCGGATGCCCGGCAAGTTCCACAACTTGAGCATCGTCAGTTATTTGCGAACAATCCTCCGGCAGTTTGCCATAGGCCTCCTGAATCAAGGTTCGTTTGAACACTTGTGGAGTTTGAGCTTCGTACAGATTCTCTCTACAAACGGTTTCGTCAACGACACCGGAGTCTGCTGCCCGCTTGATTGTCCCTGTCAAAGGGGAAGCAAGGAGGGCTGCCCCACTCTTACCCGCTTCTTCAAACACGCTGTTAATCATTGCCTCGGTAACACACGGACGAACTGCGTCATGAATGGCCACGAGATCGGCATCGTCCGTAACCGCCTGCAAACCTGCAGCTACCGACTGGTATCGCTTATCGCCGCCCTCGACAAGTTTAACGCCCATGAATCCAAGGTTGGGTCCGTACTTCTCCTTCATCTCCTCCATGCCACTCGGTGGTACGACCAGGATGGTCTGGCATACGTCTTCCCGGTTAATGAACATCTCCAGAGTGCGAATAAAAATCGGTCGTCCGTCGATCTTGGCCAGTATTTTATTTTCACCGGCACCAAATCGTTCCCCTTTGCCACCAGCCGCCACTATTACCGATACTTTTGCCATAACACCACTCCTGGAAGTTGACCAGGAAGGAACACCTTCCTGGCACAAATTCGCCATTTAAGCGTTTTGAACAGGTCCCCTGTCAGACGAATTATCATTTCCTTCATATCGACCGAAAATCATTCTGCCGGCCGATGTCTGCAAGGAACTCGTTACAGCGATGTTGATAGTTTTGCCAACGTGAGCCCGTCCTCCTTCGGCTACCACCATCGTCCCGTCTTCAAGATACCCGACCCCCTGGCCAGATTCATCTCCCGGGCGAATGATCTTCACCTGCATCCGCTCTCCGGGCAGGAAAACCGGTTTAAGAGCATTAGCCAGATCATTAATATTGATGACTACAACTCCACGAAGCTGGGCTATTTTGTTCAGGTTATAGTCGTTGGTAACCACCCTTCCATTCATCTTCGCCCCGAGTTCAACCAGCAGTTCATCAACAGACCGCTTGCTGTCTCCCTGCTCCATATGCACGTCCATTATGCGAATGTCGATCTTTTCGTTCGTCTGCATGGAGTTAAGAATATCCAGCCCTCTTCTACCGCGATTCCTTTTCAGCTTGTCGCCACTGTCAGCGACCAGTTGAAGCTCCTGGAGTACAAACCGCGGAACAATCAGTTCTGACTCTATGATGCGCGTGTCGCATATATCCGCTATTCGCCCATCGATTATTACAGACGTATCAAGGAGCATGGGCCTGTTCCCCTTGGTCTGTTTTACAAACTCCACATACGGGATAACGAATCTCACGTCGTCTTTAGTCTGGAAAATGAAACTGACGGAGAGGTAGCAGCAGATAACACCAATGATGATTTTCATCGTGCTGATAAAGGGGTGGTCCCGATACCCGATAAAGGCCTTGTCCCGGACTTTGACCTTTTCAAAGGTTGTATGTCCTGTGACAGGGTCAGTCTTTGTAACCGGCACGTCATTCATCACTTCAGCGTGGATTGGCTGGCGAAGATCGGGCCTGACTGACTGAACCACCAGATCTACAATGAGAGAAAGACCGAACGCTATTACCATTCCGACAAGCACTCCGAAGAATAGCCCGGAAACAGCAAGTAGAGATTTCTGCTGAAAGAAGATGTCTAACGCAATAACCGCAATAGCAAGAAGGACTACGCCGATTAGAACGAATTGTTTATGAAGCTGAAGAATACTCAAGGCACTGGCAGGATCTTCATCAGCGGCAATAAAACTCCAGGCAACTGCTACCACAACCAGAACGAGTAATGCACGTAAGACGTGTAGAAACATACGAATGCTCCCCAACACTCCGCAACACGGCGAGATTCAAAGTGGTCCCTGCCAGGCCCCGGAGCCATGTTATGATTATTTAGCTATGTAGCGGCCTGATTCAATCGAATCATCCAGTCGCGTTATTTATAGTATCCAGGGTACTCGAGAGTTGAGTATTTGTCACGATAAACGCTTTAACCGACTCATACCAAGGGTGGCGGATTCTGCTTGCATTACCGGGATGTTCGATTACCAGCTGGTTAATCTAAACGATTCTTACCGCAAAAACGGCCTTACCCCATGGTTGGCCCATCGAATTCCAGAGGGAGCTACGACAATAAACCGAGTTCCCTGACCAGGGTCTTATTCATTGATTACTGGATGTATCCCAAAGATCTCAGATTTTCGATAACCTCGGGCGTCAACTCGCGGGTCTCTCCGGTACTGACCAATTCCCGCAACTTCGCCTCCATATCCAGCCACTTTTCGAGTTCGCTTTCCAGGTACCCCGTAATCTCGGGATATTTGTCACGGACATTGGATACCTCGTCAGGATCCTTTTCGATGTCAAAAAGTTGCGAGATCTCATTTTCACCTGTTCGGTGCAGTTTATATTTATCCCAGCGTACAACATGCGCGTCTTCACCATAACTTCCGAACGCGTTAACCGGCTCCATTGGTTTACCGGAAAAATAAGGAGTCAGACTTCTTCCCTGAATAATGTCCGGAGGATTCGCCCCGGCTATCTCGGCAAGAGTAGGATAAATATCAATTGTCCTGACAACATCATCGACATTCATCCCGCTGGGTACTGATTTACCAAAGAATATCAACGGTACATGCAAAACCGCTTCCTCCATGAAACTGCGTGAATGCCCTAAAACCCCGTGAGCATCGAACAGTCGCTCTCCATGGTCGGCTGTAACAACTATCAGCGTATTGGATAACTTGCCGTTTTCTTCCAATATTTCCGGCAATCGCCTTAGTGAATTATCCAATTGAGCCAGCTCTCCATCGTAGAGGTCGATAAACGCCTGCCTGAACCTCTCCGGGATATCCAAATCAGATTTCTCTGCACGCGCCATCGCCACTCGAATAGCAACGGCGACTTGTTCATATCGATCTGCAGGTATCGGCTTCTGATCACGACTGAATTTTCGATAATATTCATAATCAGGCATATATGGAAGATGGGTATCACGAGTAAGCATGAAAAAGAAAAACGGCTGATCATCATCAATACTTTTAACCCATTGATTAAAATCATCCAGCATTTTTGGGGTTTCCACATTGCTTCTCAAGAGCGGAGCATCATCGAATCCCTGATCCATGTTAAAAAACTGGCTGGCATGAATATTATTGTTGCGATAGAAGGTAGCATAACCGACTTCTTTGAGGCACTCGGCAATCGTAACGATATCATTCGATAAGGTTCTTTTGGGCTCGAAATCTTCGCTGCGAATATCGCCGATTTCGTAATAGTCCGTCATTCGATGAACGTTTGGAGTTAGGCCAGTGAGTATGGTTGCGGTTGTGGGTTTTGTCCAAGAAGAAGAGGCTACGGCGTTGCTAAAACTGACTCCCCGGTCAGCTAACGAATCAATAAACGGCGTGGTCGGACGAGAATAGCCACTAAAACCCATTTGCTGATAACGCCCGGAACAAATCGTAACCAGCACAATATTAGGCGGCCGGTGCTTCCGCCTGGAAGCTGGGAGTTCATCTCGATATTCTGATCGAACTTCGGTTTGCGTCTCAGCAGGTTCGCAACCGGTAAGAAAAAAAAGAAGAGGGAAAACAAGCCCTACCAGAAAAAGGATTAACCAAATTCCCTTGCTGCAACTGATTTGCCCGACATTTGCTGTATTAAACAGGTTCCTGTTTTTCACCTTATAAGACACGAGTCACTCCGAGAGGGTTATTGGACCGTCCCGTTTTTCGACAACCAAAATGCCCTTTTATTAGCTGCCCACAAGGAACCAACAGCGTCCAGCGAAAGTCGAACACTTCCGCCCCACGCTTTGTACGCATATCACTCACGTTTAAAAATTGTATCAGCTCACCAGTACCGATTCAACAATTTCACGCGAGATATGAGCTTGATCTTCGATTATCGCCGCTAATGCCAGTTACTTACTTGCACAATCGCAGATTATTTCCACGATAGCTGCGGTTTCCTGCGGTTCAACTCGACGAATCAGGTTATGTACGTGCCCTAAAGAATCCTGGTAAATATCCAGGGTTCCCAGCCACTGCTTGCCTTTATGAAACGTCAGCACTAACGGCGGTGACTCTGGCGGAACGGCCCAATGGTTTTCCCATTTCTGTTCATAGCGGGACAGGATATTCCACACTCGAGCAATCGCCTGCGCATCCTCACAGGTCTGCTGATGGTTTTCGCTGAGACGCTCGAACTGGGATTGAAACGGTTCTTCAAACTCGTCCCAGCCGGGATTCATCCTTATGTCAATCCTGCTGGCTTTGGCGAATCTTTTCAGATTCACCGATTCACAACCGGCTAATAGAATAAATGACATTGCAAGCAAGCAAAATATCCGCGATTGCATGGCGTTTAGAGAAGAAGGAATCAGTCTCTTCATTTTCTTATCACATATCCCGAATGATGTCTGCAAAATCCATAACGATCAACATACACCGCACAAGTTATTGCCTGGCGATGGTTTTGTCCACGATTTAACCTGGAACCGGCGAAGGGGGAACTCTGCGAATCCGAAAGAGGTAACACAACGATCCAAGCGTCAAACCGGCTCCCCTGGCAAACGCCCGGCAAAAACTGAACGGAATATAGCAAAGGTACTTCAGTTTTCCTGTTCGTTGAACAAGCTTAAGAGCCATCGGTACCGGCATCAATACCAGGAAGCACGCGGCCGCCAAAGCTCCCCAGCGCCCCGCAGGCCAATACGAGAAAACCGCCAGGGCGAGAACCAGCATTGCCAGGGGCGGTTGGAGATTATCAAGCAAGCTGCTATACGAGTCTCCGGTAGCGTGCGATGCGTGTCGCGCGTGCAGCCAGACCCTCCAATACCCCTGTTGAAACTGTGCCTTGAGATAGGGCCTTAACTTCGTATCGTGGAAATGTCGTACCCGGGAGTCGGCAGAAAAAGCTATTTCGTAACCGGCCGCTCGAACCCTATATGAAAGCTCCGCATCCTGAGCCCGGATAAAACCTTCATCGAAACCGCCGACATGTTCGAGAACTTCCCTGCGATAACTGGCGTTTCCCGTGGCCACGAAGTTCACCCGGTTCGGCATCCGCTGATGCCTCTGGATAATCTCCTGGTGGATAAGGCAGGCGAGAAGAGGAGCTTCGTCCGGCATGGTGAAACTCCCACCCACGCCACCAACCGAGGGATCATCATAAGCCTTGAGCAAACAGGCAAGCGCGTCCGGTTCGGGCACACAATCCACGTCCATAAACCAGATGATATCCTGTGTAGCCTTTTTCCACCCCAGATTCCTGGCAGCGGAACGGCCCAGCGGTTTACTCCGCAAGCAGGTAACCCCCATTTTTTTCGCCAGTTCCGCGGTATTGTCGGCCGAACCATCATCAACCAGGATTATCTCCTGCAGATCGCCGCGTTCCAAGATCAACCTGGCCGCAGCCAGGCTCTTCTCCACCGTATCGGCCGCATTCCGAGCGGGTATCACCAGGCAGACGGAACTACTCATTACCATCGCCCCGGTCGGATAAACCATCATTATCATGATCGAACGGCGTCGACAAAGGCAGCCTGGGGACATTGCCGATATCCACAACGATGGCCTGTAAAATCATCTGAAAACCGAGAATAATGGGCATGGCCGCAAGCATGACGGTTCCCGCCGAAGCCGGCTCGCCGGTTATACGCATCCTCTCCAGGGCGGTAAACCCGCCCCAGATTCCCCATAAAAGACCGGGGAAACCCAGAAACAGGAAAACGGATACGGCGGAAAAATCGTAAACGAAGTAACGCCAGACCAGACGCCGAAATAGGCCCCAGCACAACCGCGGAGGAAACTCGACCAGGGTTTTCCAGATAGACAATGAGGATATCTCGTCTCCATACCTGGCGGGAATTGGAATATCCTGAACAGCCGCCCCGATAATTCCCAATTGAATAAGAAATCCGCTTTCGAAAAAGTATCGCTTTGGCAGGGCATCCAGATCCAACCTGCGGAGAATATCCGTTCTGATGGCAAAATACCCGTTCGTGGGATCAAACATGCTCCAGTATCCGGACGCAAGCTTGACCAGGAAGGTTAAACCGGCATTCCCCAGGATTCTTCGCTTGGGCATCTGCCGCAAAGCATTCAAGTCGTGATAGCGATTACCCTTGGCCATATCCGCTTTCCCCTCAACAAGCGGATCGATCAACTGCTTAATGCACTTGGGGTCCATCTGATCATCGCCATCCATTTTGACGACGATATCGAGCTTCTGCCTGATAGCCTCGGCAAAACCGGAAGCCATGGCCCCTCCTACTCCCTGATTTACCGGGTGACGGATAAGCGTGATACGCGGATCGTCGATGGCACAGACCTTCTCGGCCGTATCATCTGGACTGGCATCCTCCACAACGATTACCGAATGCACAAAACCAGGGATGCCCGCGAGAACAGTCTCGATCTTGGTGGCCACACGGTACGCCGGAATCACCACCCCGATTTTAACGTTACCAAAGTCACTCATTTCGCCAATCCATCTTCCCGAAACCAATCGGGACATACCGGTTAATTACCGGCCACACCAACTCCGTCAGCAGCTTACATCTTAAACCAACACGACTTACGGTTCACTATCTCATATATGCTACTGCAGGTCTTGAAGTAAATCCACCGTCAGCAGCAATCTGGAGTACAAATCGAGGCATTACCGATCTAGACAATATACCAGCTTCAGATAAGCGATAATGCGTGGCGACGAAAGCTTGACCCGTCAGTAAATGGATGTTCTTATCAGCACTTCCGATAGAGTGAAGGTTCGCCGGGAACCACTGTTTCCCGGGAAACTACTTTTTGCTTACCGAAGGTTTGCCATTTGCAGATAAAAACCGAAGCCAAAAACAGCGTGATTCTCGTACTGGGAACGGTCGCGACGGCCGGTTTGAGCATCCTCTACTCCCGGCACGTAGGCTTGACCCTTGGTCCGGAGTTATACTCCGATTTCACCACGGCTTTGGCGATCATCTCCATTTCCATGGCATTTTCCGGCTTGATCAACCCGACGGTTGCCCGTTTTTCCGCCGAATATAACAGCCGCAACGAGCCGGGAAAGATTTATACGCTGACTGTAGCTGTTGGAAAACGTGTCGTCTTGTACGGATTGGCGGTCGTATTGCTGGCACTGGCGGTCATGAAACCGTTAGGCAACTGGTTACGATTCGAATCGGCGTGGACTTTGCTGGTCGTGGGGCTGGTTGTATATCTGTTCTTCCCGTTAAGCGTTGTCCGGGGAGTCTTGCGAGGTACAGAGCGATACGGCGCGTTAAACGGCAGTAACATAATTGAAGCAGGCAGCCGGTTACTGCTTGGAATGCTCCTGCTCCATTTCGTGACAAACGTAACCGCCGGATTGCTGGCGTATGTTGCAGGCGTTTCGCTGGCGCTAGCTATTGCCCCTTTCCAGCTTCGACGCATATGGCAAGGCTCGGAAGCGGAACCGGTTGATGGTGACGCTGTACGCAAGTTCACTTTGCCGGTGTTTTTAATGACGATGATCACAATTGGTTTTCAGAACGTGGACATGCTGGTGGCCAAACGTGTATTTACCGGTACCGACGCGGGTATTTACGGAGCGGCCGCACAGTTGGGAAAACTTATGGGAGTGCTGGTGACTCCATTCAGCACGCTGATACTGCCACTTTTAACCAACCTATATGAACGAGGGCAAAGCACTACAGAAGCGTTCCTGCGGGTGTGCGGGTATTTTCTGGTCCTGGTCTCGGTTCCCATGGGGGTATTGATCATCTGGCCCGAGTGGATTCTGGTGGGAGTGTATGATTCACGTTTTACAGGTGGAGGAGAAGTTCTCACCTTCATATCGGCCGCCAGGCTGCTCGGATACTTGAGCCACATGGTCACCCTGCTTTTCGCGGCCCGCAACCACTTTGGCTTTTTGCGAATATACATCCCAGGATTAGCGGTGATGCTGGCGGCGTTGACCTTGCTGCACGATACGCCGACTACCATGTCCATAGTGGTTTTTGTCGTGGAAAGCATCGTGCTGACAGCAATGGTCATCTACCTGTGGAGCCAGAAAGGCCGGGGCAAAGGTTTGCTGGCAACCAGCCTTTAATGAACGGGTTCGATTTCAGAGCGAAGCTTTTCACCAGCAACGTCATTCATTCCAGCCCAATGACGTGTGTTTCATTTTGACGGCAACATTGCCTTACAAAGCCGTTTACGTACAATAAGTTCATAGAACATGCTTTTTTATAGAAGTCCTCTCAGATAAATACAAAGGGTATGCAAATGGCCAAAAACCATAATCGCGCAACTGGATTCCTGACTACATCTCTCTTAATGGTTATATGTGGTACGGTACAAGCTGAATACAAGCTGACTTGGTCGGAGGATTTCGACGGTGGTTCGATTAACGAAAAAACCTGGAACCACGAGGTTTACCCGGGAGTTGTGGCCACCAGCAGCGAGATCGCGTACTACACTGATCGCCCGGTCAATGCAAAGCTTG
Source organism: Phycisphaerae bacterium (assembly GCA_963667855.2). Classification (GTDB taxonomy): domain Bacteria; phylum Planctomycetota; class Phycisphaerae; order UBA1845; family UBA1845. The sequence continues at coordinate 87,421 of CAXXKI010000015.1, forward strand.
CCAACGGCGAGCTGGTCATTACCGCCCGGCGAGAAAAATACGACGATTGCGACTTCACCACCGCCCGGCTGACCACTCTGGGGAAGCGGGAGTTTCGTTACGGTCGACTTGAAGCAAGGATAAAGTTGCCGGCCGCCAACGGCTTGCATGCCCGTCTCGCGTTGCTGCCCGCCACGCTGGAATACGGCACCTGGCCGGCCAGCGGCGGCATCGACGTTTTCGACGTGTCAGGGAACAAAGCGGAGTTAGCATCGGGGATTCATTTCGGCGGTTCGGGACCGCGAGGAAAAAACATCATCAATAATCCGGAGGCTCCCATACCGAACGATCTGGCCGGTGAATACCACGTGTTCGGGCTGGAATGGCAGCCGTATGAACTGCGCTGGTATATCGACGGTGTGTTATATGCCAGGCAGAACAACTGGTGGAGCAGTGCGGCCGGCTATCCAGCCCCGTTCGACAGACCTTTCTATGTGATGATGAGCCTGTCGGTCACGCAGGAGGCAACACAAAACTCCGGGGCATGGCAACACGCAATGCACGTGGATTGGATAAAACTCCACCAGGCCAAGGGTAACAAGCCCCCTATGGTAAAATTCACCTCTCCGAAAGACGCAAGCAAGCTTGCCGGCAACCAGGTAGTGAAACTGACGGCGGAAGCTTCCGACCCGGAAAATACTTTGGCTGCGGTTGAGTTCTATTCCGGAAACACACTGATTGGTAAAGCCAAAACCGCCCCGTATTCCTTTAACTGGGATACACCAGACGGCTGCTATACGTTAACCGCCCGGGCTGTTGATATAGACGGCTATGTATGTGCAGACACCATCAGTATTGAAACAGGCAAAGGCTGCCCCCCTACTCCTTATGGTGGTAAACCGGCTGACATCCCCGGCTTGATCGAGGCGGAGAATTTCGATAACAGCCCCAAGGGAGAAGCGTGGTTCGACACCGATCCGGGCAATAACGGCAACAGCTACCGCCTGGATACCGCCGTGGACATCCAGCCCTGCAACGAAGGCGGCTTCAACCTGGCCTGGATGTTCGGCGGCGAATGGGTGGATTATACGGTGAACGTAACCCGCAGCGGGTTGTACGACATCCGTTTCCGAACGGCATCTCCAGGCACAAACGGGCGATTGCATCTGGAATTCAACGGGAAAAACGTCACCGGTACGGTAACGGTCCCCAACACCGGCGACTGGCAGAAGTTCACCGATATAATAATTCCCAAGATCGAGTTAACTGAGGGCGTGCAGACAATGCGACTGGTTGCGGAGCAGGATGGGACGAATCTCAACTACTTTGAAATAACACCATCGACTGCCGATTAGGTTCTTCCCACATACTAGAACATAACCTGGCTTGTAACAAAACGGCATTCAAAGAATTCTGTAAACAAAAAACAACCCGTCCTGACTTGCCAGGACGGGTTGTTTTTTGGGCTATTGCCTAAATGCGATCTGACCCCAATCAGTTGTAGAGGAGGGTCATTATCGAATGAGGGGGGCTTTTGGTTTTGGCAACCTTGCCGGAAACCTGCAGGCCGAACTCAAGCTCCCTATCGGAACGATTCATTACTACTACTGCCCGGCTTCCGTCCGGGTTACGGAACGCGGTCGCCTCGAGTTCAGGTTTATTCGATACACAACCGATCCGCACCGCCCCCGGCCTGATGTACTTGCTGAAATGCCCCAGGTAATAATAGGAGTTTTCAAAATGCAATTCGTTGCGCTGGGTATCGGCGATAATGGGCGCATCGCAAAGGTTGTCCACGTGATTGGGACCACCCCGCTCGTCCAAAACCATGTTCCAGTCGACCCAGCCCACCGTCCAGCTGTTCAGATCGCCAATGATATCATGCCCGTATCGTTCACCAACATCCCAGGAATACAGGTGTACTCCGCCCTCCTGGCATCCTTCGGTAAATAACAGTTTCGTATTGGGGAATGCGTCATGAACTTTATCAAGATGATCGAACTGATCCCCGGAATACCAGTGAAAACCGACTCCCCATACGTATTTCGCCGCTTGCGGGTCGGAGAGTACCGGTTCAGCGCGCTCGAAGATTATGTCCTTGTTATGATCCCATATGATGATCTTTACATGGTTCAATCCCTCTTTTTCCAGAACCGGCCCGAGGTGATCGCGTACGAAATCGCGTTCATCTTCGGCGGAATAAATACAGGAATCCCATCGCTGTACGGCCGCAGGTTCGTTCTGTACGGTGAGACCCCAGATTTCGATCCCCTCTTTGGCATAATCCTTTATATAGCGGGCATAGTACCTGGCCCACACGTCGCGATACTGCGGCAGGAGGTGGCCACCATGGTTCATCTGTCCGTTATCCTTCATCCACGCCGGCGGACTCCAGGGCGAGGAAAAGAGCTTGAACTTGGCACCGGGGACGGCCATCGCGTCCTTGATCAGCGGTATCAGCCATCGCCTGTCGCGTGAGATGTCGAAATTTTTCAATTCCGTATCACCCGGAACCTCGCAATAGGCGTAGTTTTTCAAGGAGAAATCACAACTGTTTATATGGGTACGGCATAGGGTATAACCAATCCCCTCCTGCGGATGGAAGTAAGCCTTGATTGCCGCCGCTCGCTTGTCCGGACTCATACGCGACAGGGTATACGCAGTAGCCTCGGTAAAGGCGCCGCCAAAACCTTCTATTTCCTGATAGGTTTTGGATTCATCGATCGCCACAATATTTGGCAGCCGACGGGAAGAGTTTTCATCGAATTTCAAAGGTTCCTTATCCGTCAGTCGATCTGTTGTCTCTTTCGCAGTAAGAACGACTTTGACCTTGCCAACAGCAGTATCCATTTCGGAACCCTTTTTATCTGCTCCCATTGCCGTCACATGCCCCGAAACAATTGATATCACGGCTACCAGTGAGAATTTTTTCCACATTATCGAAGCCCTCGTATATTCATACATTCACTAATGAATAAACCAAAGATAAAACCGGCTGTACCCGCGGCCGCCAATACGGTCACTTTTGAACCTGCTCTTCCCTGCAAGGTATTCCGCGAAAACAGACTTGCAAGTCAACAGAGAGGCGACAACCGTTTTCATTCCTGATTACTTTAATTGGATATTGGCGTAAGTCAAAAACTCTCCGTCATTTACCAAACACTACCTGCAAATAAGCGAAATCGTGCAAGGTTATCTCGCCGTCACCATCAAGATCGAAGCACTTACATGCTACATTCAACCCGTTGCCCGGACCGGATAGGCAATCCTCTATGCCAACCAAATCATCCAGATCAACATCCAAGTCCTGATCACAGTCACCGGGAACCAGGAAATCATCCGCCCTTAATCCGGGATGGCTGTAAAGAAACTCAACCTCGCGCATCCCTAGCGCCCGACGATAGATTTGAACATCATCAATCAAGCCGTGGAATCTTTCGTTCGTACCATTACTGGCCAGGAACCACGGCCGGGTTGCCGGAGAGGCGGGTTCGGTTCCCGAAACCGTTAAGACATACTGACCGTTTACATAAAACGTAACACTGTTGTCGGCATCGTAAACGGCAACTGCGTGATACCAGTTACCGGCAGCAATCGGCAATTGCGAATCATATAAAAAGGTCGGTCCCAGCCTTTCCAGGCACAGGTTCTGACCGGAGATTCTCAATGACCAGCCGTTGTAATCTTCCCAATTCGTCCCTAAAAGCACGCGAGTGGCAGCGGCCGTCGTAGTGGGTTTAAACCACATACTGACAGTAAAATCATTTACGAGTTCATTGAAAAGCGCCGGGGCATTTAAACTGACCTCCTGCGTGTTGCCGTCAAAGGCAACCGAAGTTCCCGTCCCAGGAGCGGCACCGCTTTGGTTTACGAGCGGATTGCCCACGAACCGGCCGTGCAACTCGTTCCCGCTGGAATCCTCTGCGAATTCCCCGTCGGTTTCGTCCAGTTTATAATGTGCGATCAGATCCTGGTTTTTCGCCAGAGTCACATTGACTTCGTCAAACCCGGTAAGTTCACCATCAGAGGCGGTAAGCCGAAGCACATATGTACCGGTTTCGCTGAAAGAAGCGGTTGTCCGCAAACTGGCAGGATCCTGGAAGATTACCGATCCCGGACCGCTTTCCATCGTCCACAATACGTTAACTGAGGCGGGTGGATTGGGCAATCCATCATCAACAACAAATCCAACAAGACCCGCAATTTGAGGAACGGTAACGCTCTGATTAGCCCCTGCGTCAACCTCCGGCGGGAAGTTCTGCAGCCCGGCAGTATTTACGGAACCAGGATTCTCATAAAGCGATTCAATTTCCAGCTCTGTCAATGCCCGACCATATATCTGAACATCATCGATTCGTCCGTCAAACATGTCGGGTGAGTTATCCGCCCCGCGAGACCGGCCGATGAGTACCGGCTCAAACCCGACAAATCCAGCATGATCGCTGGAATTAACATCCAAAACTCCGTTTACGAATATCGCCTGTTCGCCACGGTGAAAGCGAAAAGCCAGATGATACCAGTTGCCAGGCTGAATACTTGCGTTGCCGACAGTATCGTTTGCATAAAAACTGAAATGCGGCTTTCCATTACGCAATGCAAGGTGTAATTCCTGCGAATTGCCAATGCTATCCGTCCCGAGAATCGGCATGTCACCGGTAACAGAATCAGGACAGATCCATGCCACCGCGGTGAAATCCCCCATGAATCCCAAAGTGTAGGCGCTTTCCAGGGTGACGTAATCGCTCTGGCCGTCGAAATCCGCCGCACTTGCAGTTTCTGCCGCGGCCCCTGGTTCTCCCAACCTCGGCTCATTCATGTATAAACCGTCGTAACTATGGCCGGAGGAATCTGCGGCAGTGGTCCCTGTAACTTCATCAAACGCGTAATGAGCGTTCAGGAAGGAGTTCTCCCCGTTACCTGCCGGCTCCTCTACGGTAAAGGTAAATGCGTAACCGGTACTGAGAAATTCATCCGATTGCGCCGATACCGAGGCGGGAATATTCACCTGGTAACTATCTCCCGGGCGCAACTCTCCTTCCACAGAGAAAACCACCAGCAAGTCATCATAGGTCGATACATACTCAAGTCCAGTCACACCGGGACCGGTAATCGTACAAGCCGCCAGCGAACTGACCTCAGGCGGTTTGCTGAAGACAACGGTTATTTCGCTACTGACCGCGCCCTCCCCACCGTTAACCGGAGCTGTTGCCAGCACAGAAAATCCGCTCGCCGGTACCAAGAGTTCCGTAGCCCAAACGAGACTTTTCGGTGGTGTATAAACAAACCCGGTAAAGCTGTCATCAACATAAACGCGTGCAAGTCGATGCTCATTCCGAGGATTGTAGACTACGTAAGAATGCTCACCTCGGGTTTCGTTATAGTAGACCTGGCTGGTGGGAATATCACAATGAGCCTGCCATTGAATATTACCGAGCATGCGATTGGCATGTGTAAAGTAATAGGTTATTCCACCAGTATAATTATCCGTTGCCACAGGATCGCGTGCATCCCACAATTCGTCCATCTTCGTTGCCACAAAACCCGGATCAAAAAGCTGCAAGTACCCCAGTATCACATTTCCCAGGGAAGCTCCCATCTGGCTGAATGAACCTGTTTCCGGAGCCAGCCACTCGCCCCTTTCGGCCATCATCTGCTCGTACTGCCACCGGGCAAAGTCCGGATCGCGAACCAGGTAATTAAGCATGGGGGATATCGGCAACCACTGAATACCGGCTATCCAGGCGGGATCCGCGCTGAAGTATGTGGCATATGCCTGGCCGCTGTCGAAAAGAATGCCTGTAATTTCGTGGCCGTAACTGTTTGAATAATTGCTATTCTCGCCAACGTATCCCGGATAATCCAGCCAGTATTCGCTTATGGCCGCAGCTTCCATGGCATGCCCCATCGCACCTGCGGAGGCAATCTCCTCATCACCTAAAACCTCGCCAAGCAGGAATAATCCCCCCCATGACTGCATTGCCTCTGAACTGGACTCCTGATTGTTCCCGCCGGGCGAACTTAATCCACCGGCATAAGAGTGCCCGTTCCACACGTCAAACGTTCGCAGAAAGGGGAAATCACTATCACTGCGATCCCAATTGGCATACTCCTTAGCCACCAGTTTGATCATGTCTCCATAATCGTTTAAAAACTGGGTGTCATACATTCCCAGTAAAGCGGCGGCGGTTACGAAGTAGCCATAGTGGAAATGATGATCGGTAAATGCGTACGAGTAATAACTTTCGTTAAACCCAACCAGTCCCCGCCAGTTTGGATACCGGGCAAAGTAGTATTCCGCCTCTCCCTCGGTATAGGTCAACCAGTCAGTAAGCGCCGTCTTCAGTCGCTCTTTAAGGGTTTGAAAATCATCGTGCCCCATTTCATTGGCAAAAGACATATACCGGGCGAACCTGACCAGATCCTTCCCTCCCCAGTAGGTATCGGCTCCGTAGTCGGATTTCGTTGCGTACATTCCCACATATGCTGCCATGCGGTGAGGATCGTAGTCGTTAGCGACATTCCCAAACTGTTTCGGGGCCGGTAAATTCGGAAGAATGCCCTGAAATGGGAAAACTATATTGAATTCCGTACCGACAGCACATTTTAACACGCCTCTTGGTGTCAGGTACTCCAAACCGTTAAAGACAAGATCATTCGTGGTTAATCGGTAATGATGAGGAATCCAGCCCTGCAATGCATTGCGATTTGTCCCTCTTAACGCTTCGGCCTCAATGCTCCAGGTTGTAACCACTTCACTTTTCGCCCGATCCAGACTCCACTCCATGGTGGTTGACCTGGGGATCGCATAGGCGTAATCATATAGAGTCGCCAACCAGCTATCTGAGGGCATTGCCCCAACCACAAGATACGAATCCGGACCGGCAAACGTAGCAGACAAGGTATCCCCGCTCAGATCAAACTCCGTGCCCGCAGGAGCAAATAGCGCATAATAGCGGCCGGCATACTGCAGCCCCAGGTGATCCGTCACCACGGGAAACGACATCAAATCTCCCGTTTCCGTGAAATAGCGGGTGGTGTTATTCGACACTATCCTGGGGCTTACACTGGAAAACTCCAACCATACAAAAGGAAACCCATGCCCCATGGTTACATCCATACACTGTTCGGAGCCTCTTGCCATGCGGAACTTAACCAGCCAATCTCTCCAGTCAGCAGCTCGAGCGTCCTCCGGAGAAAAGCTCGTTCTGTAACTGTCCTGCGGGTTTTCAATGTTATCACTGAGGACCAGCTGGTCGACACAGATATGCCCCCAGCCGCCGGAGGTTAGATCTGCGATTTCCACCCTGCCGGTAGCTCCCTGAATTGATTCGCCAGAAAGATCCCAGACCACCCATTTCAGGTTTTCACTATTGTCACCGGTAGTACTGCGAACAATCGTATCGTTGACAACAAGACGAATCTCCGTTTCACCCGGATGGTTCCCTCCGGCAATGAGAAAATGCAGGTAATCACGGTTAATAACAAACTCAGGAGACAACATCGTTCCCGTGCTGCCATCATTTGGATAATAACTGTTGACCAGGCCATCACCGAGAAAACCCGTCACGTCCATCTGTCCGGCGAATGAACCGCCTGCCGGAACGGTACCAAAGGCGTTGCCGGTAATCTGCCACCCTTTAGGGTAAACACCATTTTCGAAATCACCTATTACGATATCGTTCGGGTTTGGATTCGGAGCCACTTCTCCGTGAATCTGCAACGGCATTTCGGTAACCATGGCCGATCCATCACCGTTGAAGGTATTGGGATAATAGACATCTATCCCCTTATCATCTGCTGAAACGGTCAAGGGATAAGCCCACATGGCTCCTGCATATCGACTGGCAATAAGATCAGTCCACCAGTCATTGGTGGGTATAGGCCGGCCTGCAGGATCAGCGACATAGATACTGCGGGTCAACATATCCGCCGGGTTTTCGCCCTCGTGCGCCGGAGGATATTCCGCATATGATCCAGCTCCAACATGAACTCCTGATGGTTCCCCAAAAGCCGTTTTGTCACCAATAGCAAGCAAAACCCCAACGACAGCGATGGTATTTACGGAGGCTCTTCTCATTGCTTTTGTCCCGAATCCATATTGAAGAAAAAGCTACACGCCATGCTCGTTTAAACACGGCACGACGTGTAGCTACTCCAACCAACAGCCTGTTAAATCATCTTGCGATTCATCCTGGCAGACCAAGTTATCGCAATTCCCCAAGGTCAGAATTAACCTCTACGCCGCCTTACAACAACCATTGCGCCAATTGTCAGCAAAGCCAGTGATGCAGGCTCAGGAACAACCGTCACCGCCAGGTCGCGCAGAATGACGCCTGAACCACCACCGACAAAAACGCGGGCAACTTCACCATCGGTGAAAAACGCTGACATATCAATGCCGGGGATAGCATATTCCGCAACAACCGGACCGCCTGCGTACGCATCATCAATGGTATAACTGAGCATGCCGGTCGCGGCCTCATAAGCCATCTGTACACGAACCAGAGGTCCGTTCACCGAAATTCCCGCACCAGTCGGGCCATTGGGACCACCGTCTCCCAGGTTGTACGTAAAAGTGTTGGACAATCCGTACTGCCCCAGCTCCAACCAGCAGGAATCTGTAATATCCCAATCCGGGGTGCCGTACGCTCCGATTTCGCCGCCACCGATCCCCATAAACAGCCGTCCCCCGACTGAAAAATCCACGGTCACCTCGGCAACAAAATCCACCGTATTGTAATCACCATCGACCGAATGGATATGGTTACGACCGTCGTTGCCCAGAAGGGCCATTCCAATCTGCGCCCCGGCGGGTGAATAGGTTATTTCCCTATCTGCAGTCAATGTATCAGCCTCGGCCAGTACCGGGGCAAGCCCGGCTTCGCTGGTCAACGAATTGGTGAAACTCATTGCACCGAAGGATGTTGCCGTGCAAATGCCTGTCAAGAGAACTACTGAAAAAACCAACTGACGCCTCATTGTTTCCTCCTTCCTCTGAAAGCCGGACCGACTGGATCGAACCTATCGACCCACGCATGTCGGTCAGCCAAGAGCCCTTTGAAAAATCGTATTACGTTCAACCTGCTTTGATATAAAACCACCAAACCAATTCACAACTCGCCTCGGTTATTCAGCAGAAAGCAACAATGACCACAAGGCAAAATCACGAAGATCAATATCGCCGTCGTCATCCAGATCCGCAGCGGAACACCCGGTTCCGACAGTTACGCCCGGTCCGTACAGACAGTCGGAGAACTCTGAATAATCATCAAGGTCCACATCGCCATCCCCATCTATATCACCAGGCGCAACGGCCAGCTTACCGTAAACCTCGAACTCGAATAAGGAATACCCGTAAGCAGTGGTTCGAACAGTTCCGTACATGCGAATATGTCGCCCCGTACCGGTAATGTCGAGCGTCTCCTCTCCGCCTGCACCTGTATTGGTGGAGTAGATGGCTGTCCAGTTTTCGCCATCATCTGATATTTCAATCTCATAGGCGGACGCAGCCGCTGTTTCCCAGTAGAGAACCACCTGGGAAATGTCATAGCGATTCCCCAGGTCTATTGCTATCCACTGCGGGTCGGCAAACAAACTCGCCCAACGGGTCGCCTGACTGCCGTCGATCGCATTCGCCGCACTCATGCTGGCGTTTTCAGCAGAAGAGGCTGTAGCTGTTTTACCGAGAGCAACGTTCTCCGGAAGCTCCACAACTTCAACCGTCACCTGGTCACTGTCCGTTAAACCGTCGTTATCGGTTACCGTCAGCTCGAATACGTAAACACCCTCAACCAGATTTCTCACGCTGGGGGCCGCCCACATCGCACCCACAATCAAGGCTGTCGAAGGCCCGCTTACTTGCGTCCAGGCGTAAGACACAATCGTTCCATCAGCATCCGTTCCCGCCCCCTGGAGAGTTGTGCTGTTTGCCGGCAGAGTGATCAATTGATCCGGGCCGGCATTGGCAGTGGGCTCCGGCGTGGCTACCACTACCGACACCAGGTCACTGCCGAAAAGGTCGTCATTGTCGGTTACGGTCAATCGGTATACATATACCCCTTCCACCAGGTTCGTAAGGGTCAGGGTATCGGTGTTTTCGCCGCTCATGACGGATTGGCTCGGGCCGCTGACCTGCGTCCATTGGTAAGCCACTATAATGCCATCCTCATCACTACCTGCACCGGTCAGTACAATCGAATTGTTCGGTAAAACCAGAAGCTGATCAGGTCCGGCATCGGCAACCGGTGTTCCTTCATTGTTCTGGATCGCCGCCCCTCCATTGAGGAAACAGATATCGTCTATCTCTATATCCGAGATAGGCCCGTCAACACCGAGTATCTCGAAAAACTGCGTAATTCGGAAGAGATCCACACCTCCGAGGTCAGCCATAGGTATTTCCACAACATGCCATTGCCCATCTCGGACGAACCCGTAAGGATCACTCCCCGAAGCGAAAGTAACCCATTCCTGGCCTATGTTATCGATGGTTCCGCCCTTCATGCCCACCTTGAAGGTCACGTTGGAACTGGTTTTCATCGCGAAATGCAGCTTGCTGTCGGGATACCTGAAGGCGGTCATATTATAGATTTCGTTGGGTGTAAACGCCGCCCCGAACCAGGCCAGCCCCGGCGCAGAGGCAAGAGCAATACTATCCGTGCCCTCGTAAGGTGTACCGGTAATCGCCACTAAAGTATTTTCCCAAACGTAAAACTCTCCATCAACTCCCAGCATGAACCCGCCGGCCGTGGAGTGGGCGGAGTTTTCCGTATACAAACCGAAATTACCGTTCTGCGGAGATATCGCCGGGACACTGGGGGTCCAGTAAACATTATCGATAGCCACATCCAAAGCCGCTGCCGGAGCTTCGCCCTTGAACATGAAGATCTGACTTACCGTGTTGTAGTCAACATTGGTAAATTTGCTAAGAGGGATAACCACTTCATGCCACGCTCCGTCGCGAACCAGCCCGTATTCCTCTCCTCCATCGGCAAGATCAATCCAGCCTTCACCGGCAGCGGAACTGGCGATTCCCACACCGAAGGTATGACTGCTGGCGGTTTTCATATGGAAATGCAGGTGGCCATTCGCATAGTTCTGCATGTTCTTGTCATGGTTCAGATATACGCCCATGCCGAACCAGTCTCCGCCGGCGACGTCGTATGACATGACGGCCGTCCCTTCGTAAGCGGAATCGGTATTGGGAGTCATGTTATTCCACAGGTATATCTCCGCATCAGTACCGAAAGCCAGCGATCCATTGACCGGCGTGGTTTCCGTATAGATACCAAAGTTACCGGTTTCGGCCGTATCCTCTCCTGTCGCCAGTTCAGTAGATCCATTATCGTAAACCCGTACCCAATCGACATACATCTGAGCGGGAAACGGTGCCGTAATCAACGCGGGATCGGTAATATCCACAAAATTCCAACCGCCAACGGCCAGGTTCATCACCACGAACTTCGGAGTATGAAATTCCTCCATGGAGGATTCCGGATCACCGGGAATATTCATAACCCAGTGCGGCGTGTTACCATCCAAAGATGCCTCGAGACTCGTGGGAGTCCAACTCAACCTGTAAATATGGTAGTCGTTATTCAGCGCCACGGGGGAATCCACATGATTCCCGTAATTGGCATAATCACCAAAATAATCCCAATGTCCGGCCGCGCTTACTCGGTGGTTTACAACTCCTGCGGCAATTGCGGTCGCATTCCCCATTTCAAGAATGTCTATTTCACCACATGCAGGCCAGGCTGTCTGACCGATATTGTTACCCAAAAGCCAGAAGGCAGGCCACAATCCGTCCTCCAGATCGGGGACCTTGATTCTGGCCTCGATAGTACCGTACCTAAACGCCATTCGTCCGTGCGTTTTTAATCTTGCCGAAGTGAAATCCTTACCCTCGTACGCCTCGCGATTCGCCTGGATCACGAGGTTTCCGTTTTCCACGCGAACGTTTTCGTGCCTGTTAGAGTAGAATTGAAGCTCGCCATTACCAAACCCATGCCCACCAACATCGTACGTCCATTTGCTCGTATCGATTTCGGTCCCATCGAACTCATCTGACCAGATTGGGGTTTGAGCAACAGCAACCATACCAGAGGCGAAAACCACCAGCCACGCCCATACTAACATCACTTTCTTCTGTGATTTACTCATTTATTTACGCTCCCGTTGAAACCAACGATTTTTGTGGTGAAAGGAGATCGAATGTCAGCTCCGTAAATCGACCTTTACCGCCAATTAATATGTCGACAGAATCAAAACGCAACAACAGTAACTGCAACTGTTTCATTTCTCCCATTGTACCCAATCCGCCAATACGATGTCCAGCTTTTTACTGGTCATTTTTCAGGTTTTACCCCGTAAAACAGGAGCTAAACCGCGGTATGGACTGAAAGACAAACCGGTTACCGTATCAGCGATCCAGCACTTATTTCGTCAGTCGGTTATTGCTATTTCAACGATTATCGCCCTCCGGACGAAGATCTCTGAGCGATTTCAGTCCGGTTGAGAAATGACCTTTCTGAGCGAACTGTCTTTTCTGACAATCCCTCTAAACGCCTGAATACAACTCAGCTATTACGAACAATTCAATCGCCAATGATCAGGTGGTTATTCGCCAGCCAGCACTTTCTTGAGATAGGTAACGTCATCATTCGTCAGCGGCTTATCCGCAGCGTGAAGGTTACAACTCACCTGGCGACTATTCCGAAAACCGGGGATAACGCAGGCAACATTATCGTGAGCCAGCACGAATTGTAGCGCAACCCGAGCCAACTCCTCAGTAGTTGCACCAAATCGCTCTTTCACTTTCATAAGCTTTGCCTTGGTTTTCCGAAGTTCCGGAACAGAAAACATCTCCCGTCCCTTTCGAAAATCGCCATCTTCGAACTGCGGCGGATTCTCCGGATCGTATTTATCCAACAAAACCCCCTGGGCAAGCGGGCTGAACGCAACGAATGACATCTCCTTCTCTGCAAGAAGTTTGGCCACCGGACTTTCCGGGCGAACGAAATGATAATCCAGCATGTGCGCCCAACTCTGCAGCACAACAGGTTTGATCTTAGGCACGAGCCGCTCGAAATCGTCCTCGGAATAAGCCGACAAACCGATCAGTCGAATCTTTCCCTCCTCGCGAAGGCGATTGACCGTCTCCAGAGCCCCATCCAGATAACAATCATCAGACCCGAAGTCTCCATGGTGAAAATAGTATATATCGAGATAATCTGTTTTAAGGTTCTTGAGCGACTGCTCGCACTGATGCCGGACGTGCAACGCTTCGTAGGCATGTGCGGCCGTCCCTCTGAAATGCCCCACTTTACTGCTGATAACAACATCCCCGCGTTTTGGTCCTATGGCTTTCGCCAATAAACGTTCCGCTCTCCCGTTACCGTAACAATCAGCATTATCGAAGTGGTTTACTCCGGCATCAATCGCATGATGTACCGCCCTAACACACTCATCCTCATCCACATCCGCCCAACCGTTGGGAACTCCATCAACCCAGTTCAATCCACCAAGCGTCCAGCACCCCAGACTGATTTCGGATACTTTTACTCCACTTTTCCCAAGTTCACGATATTGCATATTCGATATTCCAACCTGTAAATTCCTGACCTGCCGGCAAACAATTTTCTCGAAAATAAACTGTTTGGCACAGTTTTTCCATCTCGTTCTCAAATAAGGCAAATGGGAGCTGCCCCCAAAGGCCAGCTCCCATTCATTCCAACTTTTGATGGCCGGAATTCTCTCTAAACGTATTCCCAAAAAGCCAAGAAAAGAATTAATGAGAAAATCTATGTTCCCTTAACGACGACGGATTAAAGCCAAACCGCCGAGTGCCAGTAACGCCAGAGTGGCCGGTTCGGGAACCGCCGCGATCAAAACGGAACCGTGATCAACAGCGGGATCAGCAACCAAACCGGTGGTCATAAAACCAAACTGCGTAATCAAGCCACTGGCATCATTCACAGTAAGGCTAACGCTAAAGTCCTGACCAGATACGAGAGGAGCAAAAGCCGTCTGAACCGTCGCCCACCCTGCATTGGGATCAAGCACCTTGACAAAGGCCTGCGATACGTAGCCACTATCAAGAGTATTGGCATTCACGTGTCCGCTGAACTCAGCAAGCTCATTCTGAAGGCCAACAGCCTCAAAGTACATATTGGCTTCCATGTACTTGTTGCCGGTGCCATCATTCTGGTTTACCCAATAAGAATCTGTAGCGTTCCAACAGTTGGTATTCGGCCCTAATTTCAACTCATTACCGACAAACTCCGCTGCCAGATCGGCAGGTCCCCAACCGCTTCCAAACATATAGGTAGTGGTATCAATCTCAAAAACATTCATGTAGCCGACCCAGGTAGCGCCAGGATCGACGCCTACGCTCATGTCCGCATTAGCGGAAACACACCATGCCAACGAGGCCACCAATGCAACTGCGAGTACTTTCTTCACCATCATTCCTACCTCCAAAAGAGAGAACTTCAAATACCTGTTTCCATCCCGCTTGATCGCGTTCAGGAATTAGTTCCGGTTAAAGGCATGTGCCCACACCATTGGACACGAAGAGAGAACAACACTGTAACTGAAACTGTTTTATTTCACGCGATTTTACCAGATTGACCGGTCATAGTTCAAGTAAAATCGCCGTCTTATATAGCCTTTTTACCCTCGTTTACGACCAAGCCCTGAATCTGCGACAAAAAAGCCGAATTACTGAGAAACCCCGATTTATACAAGCGGTTTAACTTCACCGCGAAGCCTAAACTCTTGAGATCCGCACACAATTCCGACCCAAAGGTAACGACTTGGCGTCCCAACAAGGAGGACGCCAAGTCGTTTTAATACTCCAGGCTCTATTGTGGGCCAGCCAACGCACCTGCGAACACCGCGTAATCGGCCAGATCAACGTCGCCGTCACCATCAGTATCCGCACAGCCGCAATCACCCGCTCCATTACCACCGAAGCAGCTTTGGAATTTAGCAAAATCGACCAGATCGATATCCGCGTCGCCATCACATGAAATGGCAGCGGCGGTACCAAGCATCAGGTTGTCTAACGTGAGACTTCCACCATCGGGCCAGGTGTTCATTTCATCCGCAAACGATACCGCAACGGTGAATGACTCCGCATCGTCGATGCCAAACCCGGGGCGGGTCAACTGGATGTCATCCATAATAACCGTATGGCTTGCCGTCCATTCGGAAGAAGCTCCCGGACCCCAGGTCCCAATTACGACTTTGAACCACGGGGAATGTATGTCGAAGATACCGTCGCTACCCTGAGAGGTGTCACCACTGGCTACCATATTTGCCGTATCTAACGTACCGCCAATAGTTTGCCAGGTGCCATCCGGAACAGTCTGGAACTCCATTGCGTCCATATTGGAATCTTCCAGTTTTACGTAAACAATACCGTAATCACTTCCGGTTTCCGGCTCGGCCTTGATCTTTGCCGTCAACGTGATCTGACTCAGATCCTCGATCATCAATCTCTGGTTTTCCATGGCCACTCCGGCCCACCATCCACCACCGGACGGTGACGGATTTTCGACAACCATTCTGGTAGCCTTGCTTCCATCAAAACCACAATCGGCACAGACGTCATAGGTTACAGTACCAAGTTGACCGCTGCCCCACGTACCGGCAAAGCAGGCTCCATTCTCAATACCGCTGTCGTAACTCGTCTCATACCAACTGGCAGGCCATAACTGCAGAGTCTCGCCCGCACCCGTTTCAAAACCTTCGTTGAGATCTTCAACAAATGTGGAATTACCCTCGGACAGATAACCACCGACACTCTGGAAAGTACCGTCAGCAACACCGTCAAAGGTGATTCTTCCCAGCTCAACCGCAACATCCGCCGGGGTCAGATAGACGTTGTCGACCTGGATAGCACCACCCCATCCCCATGTGGCATAAGGATCAGCAAAAGCAATTGAGACTGTGTAGTTGAGTGCATCGAGATTAAAAGTACCATCACCACCACCACCGGCACGACCGGCTTCGGTGAACGTATCCAGGGTTCCACCAATCTGCTGCCAACTGTTCGTTGCGGTAGTCTGGATATACAACCGATCTCCCTGCTCATCCTCGATTCGCAACTCGATCGTGCCCAGGGTTTCAGCAAACAACGCATCCGCAACACCTTTGACGTCCGCAATCAGAGTCACCTGGCTTAAATCGGTGGAGGCCAAAGCCTGGTTAGGCCAGGTCAATCCACCCCACCAGTCACCACCCGGAGCCAATTGCCACAAACCCTTAGATTTGATTTGTGCACAGGATCCCGGATTTCCACCCGTAAGCAGCCCCTTCGCGGTAATTCCTACGTCCGGTGTACCAGGACATTCGTTCTCGGAACAAAGAATGCTGCCACTTCCAAAACCACCAAAAGCTTCTTCGCCCTGAATTCCAGTATCCCAGTTGTTCGACCAACCAGTGTAGACACCAGACGTGGTCATGTCGTAGTTAACGAGAACCTGCTGCCCATCATTACCGACCACCTCTTCAAAGCCCTCGTTAACACCATTGCTGTTGAAGATGAAACCTTCTATACGCAGTTCATATGCACCACCGGTTACATCGCCGAGAACATCCGCAGTCAGCATAACATCTTCGACACTGTTTTCGGGCAATACGAAATCATTCCAGAACATGCCGCCATACCAGGCGCTATCCATCGGATCGGTACCGCTGAGGATGATGTTATCCACGTAAAGCGTACCACCCGTTCCCCAGGTAAGCGTCGTGTCGTTATCAAGCGTAATAACCACGGTATACCCCGGATCATCCGTATCAAACACTCCAGGAGTCACGACACCGTTGCTGGTCATTTCAACAGCATCCGAAAGGAAACCACCAACACTCTGCCAGGTGCCGTCTGTTGTTCCCGTAAATACCAGCTTGTCGCCGTCACCGTCTTCAATACGCAGTTGGTAATCTCCCAACGTCTCCCCTGCGTCATCAGCAATACCCATAATGTCCGCGGTCAGCGTGATCGCGCTAAGATCTACCGCACTGGTCGGCCCCGAAACAACCTCAAAGGTTGCGTCTTCAACCATACCCGCACCACCTGCCGAACCATCCGGCTGGTGGAAAGCGAACAGTGCGCGAGCAATGACCGTACCGGCCGGTGCCGTCGCCTGAATCGGAGTCGGATCCATCCACGTATCAGTAGCCGATGAACCATCGAGAATCATAAGGCCGTTCGAACCGACGATAGCGTCACTCGCGTCACGGAACTCTATTTTCATTTCCACCCAGTTCTGTGAACCGGTAATTCCATCCCCCGCAACATGCAGAGCATAGGCGTGAAGTTCCCAGGTTTGTCCGGGTTCGGCCGGCAAATCCTGATAAGCACCAGAGGTGTTATAGCTACCCTGGAACATTCCGTAGAGTTTGAGAGCGCGATCACCGGAGAGTGGGGTAAAATCAAAAGTTCCGTTCAATCCGATTTGCGCATATGCATTGCCCCAGGTACTCCAGGGATCAAGACTTTCGCCGTCATCGAAACCGGGATTCTCCAAAACGACCGCACCTTCAAGCATGGGTGCGGCGAACATCAAACCCGCATACCATGAACCGCTGGAAACATTTACGTCATTGACGTCTAGTTCGGCATAACCAGCACCCTGAATCGCCTGGGCCGACATGGTACCATTAAGAACAGCACCGTCTTTAACACCACCGAAGGCACCTTCGCCCTCGATTTTGTTATCCCAATCAGGAGTAAATCCCTCGCCTGCGGTCGTATTGTCCATAAAGACGCCACCGCCGGGATTACCCGACACGATCTCAAAGTCGAGATGCAGCGGATTATAGCTGATACCGTAAACTTCGATCACGCCGGCTCCACTTCCGCCGACACCGGCATCCGTTACACCATTTGCGGCAGCGTGGATATACGCTCGATCCACTGCTCCGGCGAACGCGTTTTCACCTGTAAGCGCGGTATCCCAATCGCTGACCACGCTCTCACCACCACCAAGGAAAAACTCCCCGCCACCTGTTCCGGAAACACTGTTAAAATCCTCCTGGATTATTGTTTCCGCCTGCGTGGAAAGGGTTAACGCCGCAATGGTGATTACTGCGACTGCGACAAGTGACATCCTTCGCATCTTCCATCCTCCTTACAGAACTACCTGTAAACACATTTGATCTAGTATTACCGTTCACAACACCAAAACTCTAACTCACAGTATTTTGGTATTGTCCTCATTTCCGCCCGAAACGTCTGAACGGATTCAATTTACTTGCTCATAATCACCGACAATCAATCGCCGGAATAACCGGTTATCGAATACGGAGAAACACGTACACGCGGAGCATACTTGAGAGGAAGATCGGTATCCGGATCGAACTCGACCGGCTTGGCACTTCCCCCATGCCCATCCGCGTAACATACATTAACCTTACGATCCAGGTGCCGTTCGCGCGGCATGCGCTGCGCTTGCGTACGCTGGAAGTTACTCAAGTACGGACCGGCTGCATCCATATCCTTCGTCGTCGCGCTCGGCGTTGCGCTGAACACTAGGTTCGCCTGCCACTCATCGTTACTGTCACGTTTATCCGGACCGGTTTCAAATATGAATCCTACATCGGCTGCACGATTCACTTTTTCCAATTGCCCCCGCAAACGCCGGCCATAATTAGGTGCCTTCCCGCACGGACTTGCAGGATGCGCTCTGTGTTCTCCCAGACATTCCACCCATTGAGTGCCATTGTTCACAGTTCGCCAGCACGCAGGCGGTTCTGTGTCCAGGTCGACCCCCGTAATATCCTCATTAATACCGTAACTCAGGAATCCCCAATATCTGACATCGTTTCCACCCGATACAGGATCTTCAGGATCACCGGTCCCTTTCAAACTCGTCTCCTGCGGATACCAGGGAGAAGATACTTCAACCTTGTCAGCCGGACACTTGACGATCTCAAGATTGCGATTCATCCGTCTTTGCTTCCTCATCGCAATGCTTCTCTCTTGCGCTCGAACTCCCCAATCCCAGTTATTGGAAAAGTTCATACCCGCTCCCTGAGCGATAGCTACAGGCCAGGAAAGAATCTCTCCATCTCCGCCATACGCATAACGATTTTTGTCGGGGTCAGCGTAGTTTATTCCGTCCTCCGTTGCGGTTAACTGAAAACGGTCATTGTGATCCGCGGCAAAAACCATGGCGGCCTGTCCCATCCCGCGCATGTGCGCCAGACATTTGGTCATTTTCGCGGAATCTCTTGCCTTCCTTAACGATGGCAGAAGAATCGAAATCAGAAGTGCTATGATTGACACAACCACCAAGAGTTCAACGAGCGTAAACGCACGCGCGTTACCTCTCTTTTGATTATTCCTAACCTTCACGATTCTATCTCCTGAGTTTTTTCCCTTTTTCACTTAGCCAATCCGTTTTTATACGCCTCAAGCTGCAATCAACAGCCCCTGAATCATTCCGCCTTCTTCGGCGGCGCCGCAGTGGAATGATGCACCTCGAAGAAACTGGGGACGGTTTTCTGGAAACCAACCCTCTCTCCACTGGTTAGCATCAAAGTCAGCCGGGACGCAGCCTCAAAGCCTATTTCCGAAGTATTCTGACATACAGCTGTCATTACGGGATAAACCGAATATCTGACTTCCGCATCATCGAATCCGATTATTGAAATGTCGTCAGGAATCGATACGCCCATATGATGAGCCTTATTGATCGCCCCGACCGCGAGCAGCGGGTCTGCCAGGTAAATAGCCGTAGGCCTGTCCTGCATCGCCATCGCCAGTTTCATAACTGTAGCACCACCTACCAGCGATGCCTGGTGCCTGAAAACCAACTCCTCCGGCGCTTCCAGCTTGAAATTCTCGTACGCCTGCCTGTATCCGCCATAACGGTCCATGTGGTCACAATCCGGCACTGTATGCATGGCAAAAGCAATTCGCCTATGCCCTAACTCCAGCAAATATTCGACTGCCCGCGTACTGTCGGTTTTTGAATCGCAATCTATATAATTGATGTCCGGCGAATCAAAACGCTCGCTGACCACCACCATGGGAAAACCCTCTTCGGCAATGGCATCGCAAACGCGACGCGACTCCTGAGTGGTCCTGAGAACAACACCGCGAACTCCCTTACGCATGAAAAACTGCGTATAGGTTTCGGAAGGCTTCTTATCCCGCTGCATATTCAACACGGTTACGTCGAAACCGCACTCGTCCACTCCTCGACATATACCCTCAAGCAATGCTGAATCAAAAACGTGAGATAACGTCTGCCCCAAAGTAAAAGCAAAACCTATATTCGTGGTAATGCGCCGACCCTGCTTGGCCACATACCCTTTGCGGTTTGCAATTGCCAAAATAAGTTCACGAGTCTTACGACTGACTGTTACGTCATTATTAAGAGCACGTGAGACAGTAGTAATAGATACGCCTGCCTCTTCAGCAATAGTTCGTACTGACGACATGAAGTGTTCTCCTCGAGCCTGCACACATTTTTGTGACAGTTGCAATTACTGTTGCAATTATCATACTAACGACCGTCTCAAATCCCTTCAAGACTTTTTTCAAAATATCTCCTTACAAAATTCGCCATGCCGATAATCCGACTTAACCCTTGAACACAAATAAAGTTACAGCAAACACCCTACTGGACACTTCAACCATCGCGATGATGGCTAATACGACAAAAACCCAAACATCAAAACCACAAAAAAACCTGCCTCAAACTCATCAAGGCAGAAGCCAATCTAACAAATAACAAACGAACCATTAACTGCTACTAACAATACATTAACCATAAATATGCAATCAATTAACCCAAAATTCGCGACCCATACCACAAGCCACGGATATTAGAGTCATCAAACAGACTCATTCTAAAGCCAGACTCCCGTAACTTAATGTGGAGTTTGAACGCCAAACGACGACGATAAATACCGGCCAATGACGCTACTATAGTCCGCCACACGGGATCTTAGGCTTCGAAAATCGCTTATTCAACGCAAACCTGGAGTGAATTATGAAACTGTTTCAACCGTCATCAAGAGAAAAACCTATTCCTTTATATAAGACGTAAAAATGGCTTTGCCGAAGTCCAGACGTCGGCAAAGCCCAATAACACTACTCTTATCGAAATGCGTTTAGCCTGGCCCTGGTAAATACTGATTACCGATCATCGGCCTCCGCGCAAGCCTATTCAAAATGAATATCGTCAACCAGCAAGTCACCGGTAACGTACGCCCCCCCGGCATTACGGGGATTCCACAAGCCCATGACCGACAACCTGGATGAATCAACCCCCTTGAATGCGTTCAAAGGAACTACAAAATCGACCCAGCCATTGGCTTTTTCGCCAACCCTGTAGTCCAGAATGTTCACCGTCCCGGTTACCGTAGACGGGCCCTCCGCCTTCAACTCAAGCGAAGCCGTGTTTTTCGGCAATCTCAGGCTCATTCCCAGTTTCCCGGCAGAACCCGCATCAAACGAATCAAACATGAAATACACGCCACCCCAGTCTTTTCCGTTGAAGGGGACCTTTATGGATTTATCACCTTCAACGGCGATTTCCGATTCTCCCGCCCACTCAAGCGCAATACCCGCACCGTGAAAATTCACCGTCCCCGACACCATGCGCTTAGCCAGAGATTCGCGAAAAGCAGCCTTCAAACCCAAGCTTCCGGTTTCCGGGTCAACCTCCGGATAGCCGGGCGAAGTCGGCTCATCCGTCTTCAGTTCCGGATACATCTCGTCCGCGACCAGCTTGGCCTTGCGATCCACACTGAAAAAACCCCAATGCCCTTCGGTTCCGGTACCTTTCCACGGTTCATCGAACGCACTGAAGAAATAAGTCGTCACCTTGTTCTCACTGGCCCATCGACTCATCTCCTCATAGTACCTCTTCTGGTTCTTTTCACTTCCCGTACGGTTTACGTGCAGATTACCCTCGGTATACGAAGGCCATCCCACCTCTCCCAGAACGATAACCTTTCCGGGAATCGCGGCTTTGACGGCCTTGTAGTTTTCCATGGTAAACGTAAAACCCTCATCTATAGGCTTTCTCTCCCAAACCGGGTAACTGTGTACCGTAAGGAAATCCACCTCGGCCGCTATCTTCGCACCATCAGACACCCACCATGCGTAATTATCCGCCACGGTAACCGGCATGGGGACAGCCTTTTTAACCCGGCGAACATATTCGAGCACGTTCTCCTCTGGCACGGGATGAGCGGTCCAATAGATCATCACCTCGTTTCCCACATTTACGGCAAAAACAACATCCGTAAACTCGTTCGCCAGTTTGATACCTTCTTCCACTTCCTTACCGTTTTCCGCCTCGTTCCCCGGCTCCTTAGCCAGCCAGATCCCCAGCATGACCTTGAGCTTTAATTTGTTTTTCCGGATAACCTGCAGAACTCTCCTGGCGTTTTCATCCGAACCGTAAACCCGGATCAATCGAAAATGCTTCTGCAGAATCTGCAGATCCTCAAGAATCTGTGATGCGGAGGGATGCTTGTTTTCCTGTGGGTTCTGCCCCCGGCGATAACCTGAGTAGCTTATAGCCTGACCTACCCACTCGCCGGCCAGTATCCGCGCGGCAACTTCCTTTGCGGTGTAATCCTTGTCCGACGAAGCCCGGCTTTTCGCCTCTCCTACAGAACCTGATACCGATTGGCACGCCCAGATAACGGATACCAGAATAACCAGAAAAACCGCCTTCTTTGCTATGGACATTATCCCAACTCCTTTTTTACCTGGAAGTGATTATTGACCGATTCAATTCAGTTCAACTCGACCCTGATTTCGTGGACTGCATCAGCCTGTAGCGACTCAAGCACGCTCCGCACGATCACGGCCTCTCCCTCTGCCATTTCCCAATCCACGTCTTTTCCGGAAACGCTGACCCGGCTGACCTTACCGGCATCGCCGCTCTTTCGGCAATAAATTATTCGCAGTTGCCTGTCCGCAAAACAGGTTTCCACACACGCCTCACCTGCCTCATCAAAAAGTTCCGCCGGCATCTGCGGATCGAGAACCAGATCACCGACACAACCCCGCACACCAAACACCTGGTTACGCATGGTCAAGAGATACCAACTGGCCGACCCCGTCAGGTAGGAATACATCCCGCGTCCACGCGCATCGAAGTATTCCGGAATACCGGGGAAAATCCTGCTCTTCTCAAAATCCATACTCTGCCTGTGGATACCACTTAGAACTTTCCACCCTTCTTCCGTGCGTTTGCGAGCGAACAGGGCATAGGCATACATGACCGCCATGTGGCAGAACATGGCCCCGTTTTCCTTATGTCCGAAAGCGAAGCCGTAGCATCGCCCCATATCCATAAGCACTTCGCCAAAATCGGTATTCAACCGGCAGCCACCGACCGCGTCATCCCACAAATAGCGATTTACGCTATCAACCACGCCGGACACCTGCTCATCCGTCGCCGTTCCACTCAAAAGAGTAAACACCTGACCGGGCAGGGTCATTCTCACGCCGTTTTGATGATCACCTTCGAGCCGGTTTCCGCCATCATCGTAATATCCATTGAACCAGGAAAAACCTTCACTATTCCTGATCCACTCTTTTTTACGAATATGCGCTAAAACCCATTCGCCCTTGCGCCGCAAATCAGCAGCCACTTCCGCAATGGTGACCTCCACCTTTCGCCCACTTACCACGGGCAGAATAGAGTTCATGTAGGTATTGAGAAGCTCGCGCTTGGCGGTTACCGATTCGTAATTGATCCCACTGCCGGTGGTATCCAGCAAAATGGCCAGTTCCTGCCCCAGCTCTATTGTTGTTTTACCAATGCGCTCCCCGGCGATTTCCAGTATGTCCGCAATTTCCAACAGGTTGCCACCGTACATCGCGGAAAAGGTAACGCTCTCCCCCTGGTCGCGGGCCATATCCAGACCGTCATTCCAGTCCGCTCCTTCAAGCAGGATATTGTTATGTTTCCCGACGTTATAAAAAGCAGTCAGGTGCTGGATAAGCAGATGTTCAACTACAGTCCCCTGATAGGCCTTGTCCGATTTCGTGCGATGCCGTACTCCCTGCGTCAGGTCCCATCGTTCGTCTTTTTCCCTGCACCGTTTTATATGGCAATCCCGAAAATATACCTGATCCTTGAACAGGAACTCACAATCTCCCGTCTGATCTATATATAACCTGGTAGTCAGCCACGGCCAACTGCCGTGATCCATCCACACCCGGGCAATACAGTTACGATCGGCCAGGAACTCTCCCGATTTTTCCCCGATTATGGTGGCGTTGCTTCCATCCATCCTCACGCCGGCAAAATTGCTCAAAAGCAATTCGCCCACTCCATCGGGTTCCATCAACAGCAGTGCCAGGCAGTCCTGCCACAGATCCCGCCATCCGCGACCGCCCCGGCCGTAGTCGTGATAGGGAAGAAACGAACAGCCGTAAATCCGTCGGAGTACAGGCTGCAGCGTAACCCACTTGAACCAGCGATCGAAATCCACGTTACCGGTGGAGATATTCAACGTCCCCAGTTTTTCCCGCCAGTGCTTTTTCGTATTCGTAAACGACTCGTCGAAAGCTGCACTATCTAAATATTCCCAATCTTCCCGATGATACTCGGATTCTCCCACCCCGAGTACCAGCAGGTATTCCGCAGTTTCCCCGGGAGCCAGAACCTTTTCCGCGAACCTGATAGCCCCTACTGCTTCGTAGCCTTCGAAATACCTGTCGGCCACAGCAGTCACCGGCAGATTCTCCACCACCGCAGCAGGCCAATCCAGGCATCCGCCCTCGCCGGTGAAATCGTGCAGTATCGGGAAATAACCAACAGGTAACGAACCATCCGCATCCGCACCACAAACCCCGTAAGAGGTTTTGTTCAAACGGTGCCCTCGTTCGTCAAATGATAGCGTCGGTCTTACGACAATCCCCCGCTGTGTGGTATAAATTCTGTGCAGCAAGCTGGTCACGTGCCGGTGGTCACGGAGATTATCCGCGGAGCGGCCGAATATGGGAATCGCCGCCGTCGGAATCACCCGCCGCGAAGAATCGCCGATATTGATAATTCGAACCTTCATCAATTCCACCGGCGAACAGCCCGCCGGCACAAAACTTGTCACTTCCGCCCTGAAGCCAATGCTTTTGTTTTCCCTATTAACGCGATGCCAGAGAAAACCAGCATCGAGAGTCACGACATCACCACTGTCCGTCCCCACCGCTTGCCGCTGTGCGGGACTGCGACCGTTGACCGACCAGGTGTTCCCGCAATCATCATGCAGCCAGAAATTCCGGCCATAACTGGAATGGTGCAGATCCTCAACCGAGACCGGCGTAAGCAAAAACCGGTTCTGGTCGACCTTGGCATCGCCCTGCAACTCGGGAGTAACAGACGATTTCAAACCACCGTCATTAGTCAACGGGAAATACAGGTAACTTGTCCGCTCCGGATTGCGAACCGTGAATTCTGCGTCTGCATTAACAAATTTCCATGCAGTCGGCGTTTTGTCTTTCATCCTTTGCGCACCTGCTCCCTAAAAACGCTTCTATTCGCCTGACTTGTTTATCTCGTACTTTTTCCGCCCAATCAGGGCCAATCCGTCCGCCGTCCAGCTCTACAGTCTCACCGGAAGCGGTCTTCAGGCTCATCCTTTCAACGCTCAAACCACCACCGGGATACAGGTCCTGCCGCTGTGGATTGTGGTAAACCACTTCCACTCCGCCCAGGAACGTAAAGGACAACGTGCCATCCTCGCGGAACAGCCAGCCCGGAAGAGCCGGGTTCAATTCCAAAGCCAAACCCTCGTCAGTCATGATAAATGGAGAATCACCAACGGTCGCCCGGAACCACATGTTTATAAACTCAACTGTCGCTCCCGATAAACGGGCAACGTATCCGCGACCATGAAGCGATGAATCGGGATGGTCGCTGCTGGCAATAAACGAGGAATTCTCCAGTACGCTTCTACCGTAAACCTGCGGATCGAAAAACGGAACTAGCCCTCTACGGCATTCCTCCCAGAACTCCGAGTACAAACCGCTGCCCAGCACGGAGAGCAGATACTTGTAATGCATATGCAGAAATATGGAGGCATTTTCCAGCCAGCCGGGTGTGTAAGCCCTGATCCGCCCTATACTCTGAGGCTCTCCGAGCAGCGAACCGTTCACTTTGTACATTCCCAATTTCCGGTCGTACAACTCGCTTTCTTTAACCTTGCCGTAGAGCACACGGGCATCTTCAACCGTATCCGCCAGCTTGACGCCCTTGACCATCCCTTCCAGGAACAAAGGCAGGGGCCTGGGTTCAAACCGCTCGACACGTACCTTCACCTGGCTACTGGCGTTATGCCTGATATTACCCGATTCGTCAGTAATGGGTTTCCACTCTCGCGGTTCGTGCACGAAATAGGTGGCCGGTATTCCGCCGTTCAACTCGACCGCCCGCTGCAACCCGAGTTCGATCTTCCTTTCGAATTCCTGCAACACAGGCATTACCCGACCAGAATCCAATTCCGTTTCCTCGCCGGTAATTCCCAACCGGACCTCCGCCCGGTATTCCTCCCTCAGCGTACTTACCCAATCCCAGTAGCCGTGATCGTCTTTGTCCTGATAGTATTGGGTAAGCGCGTCGACGATCCCGACCACCAGTTTCCAGATCTCCGCGGGAACCTTGAATCGTTTACCGGGATAATCCCCAATCACAGTCAACATCCTGACCAGGCGTTTTAATTCGTACGTTTCTGACATGGACGAACCGAACATGCCGGGAAGACCGTTCAGTGCATCGCACCATCCGGGTTTGTCGGCCTCCATCTCCACGCCCATACCCGACGGATCGAGAGTAGCGAATTTTACAGCGGCCAAACCAAAGAGTTTTCCGTACAAACTACTGCGATAGACGTCACCTTTACCTTGTTCGGTTCTTACCGCATTGGGCAACTCTTCTCGCCCGGCGATCATTTCCGCCTTTTTAGAATCCTTAAGCACCGATTTGAACTGCCGTACCACTTCCCCCGTTTCCACGTACTTCTGCTCACGCGGAACGACGTAATGCGCGGTATCGTGATACGTATAAACCACCCGATCAAACAGGAACTCCTCTTTCCGATCAGGGTAAATCGTCAGGTAACTGTCGATCAGATCCAGGTTGTAAGTCCAATGATCAACCCAGTACCCCTCCTGGTGATTGGAATGCTCGATTTGCCGCGAGTGGTATAAAAGTGTTTCCACAAAACTCTGCAGATCGCCATTCACCTCAATCGAGTGAGTTTCCACACACTGTAATATCTTTCCCACCGTATACGGTTTTACCAGAAGATTCCGTACCGCTTGGTTATTTGCCACCAGCGGCATTACCTTGTCCATGCCCGTTTCATTCAGTACAAACTGGGCGGGCCTCAACTCCAGCGGGTTGTAACCGTCCAGCTGCAGCAGGTTGACGAAAGTCCTGACCGTAGCATCTTCCACCTCCGGGACACACATCACGTCAAAACGGCGGTTCTGATTAATGTCGCGATACGCCCCGTTTCCCTGAGCGTAACGTTCCGGAGAAAGCACAAAGAAATTGTAATCTCGCTCCAGATCCCCGTGACGACGGGCATAAATGTGGTAAACGTGCTTCCCATCCTGTGCGGGGAAAACCAGGGGATAACCACCACGAAGACAGTTATCCATGAACCCCTGCGAACAATAAAGATCGAAATTAGGAAAAGCTGTCCTGCTGACCGCGGGCCTGGTTATTTCCGACCCCAATTCCACCGCTTCAACATGCTTGCCCGCCAGGTAATCGCCGCACGCCAGGCGGTTCGCCTCACGATTGATCAGTTCGACGTCATCGGCATACCCTACCAGCCCGTAAAGAACCGTTTCCTCGCCGGGCTGCAGGGAGAATTCCGTAGCGAAAAATCCGCACCCCTGCTTTCCAGTGGTTATCTGCTCGGAATCTGACAGTTTTTTCGCCGTTTCCACCAGGAACCGCTCGGGATACCTGAAAGACGTGTCACTACCGAACACGACGGCCGGATCTACAATGGGTTTAAGCAGCTCCGCTCTGTCGCCTTTTTCCGTAAAACACAGGTAAAAATTGCCCGAGGCGAACTCCTCCACTTCCGGCTTGTCTTCTACTGAAGCCTGCACCCTGTAAAAGGCGATTCTCTTATCGAGATTCTCCACGCACATCCAGGCCCCCATGGTGTTACTCATCTCCTTTTGAAGCCAGTTGGAGATACCATAAGGAACAATCGCAGGAAGCCCGTCCAGGATTTCCCCTTTTACCATTTTGGCGGAATCGTTACGTACAACCACCTTGCGAACCAGGGAGGCCACATTCTCTGATGGAAGCACGAAGTAAGTCACCTCGGTAACCAGACCGAGTTCTTCATTGCGGTCCTGTATTATCAGGTCGTTAAACCCCGTGCGCATCTCGGACGGGCAAACGACTCCAGGCTCATTCCGGGCAAAAGGCTCGTAAAAAACCTGCTTACCGCCCTGCTGGAACAGCTTTAAAAAAGTACGAAAACCATAGGTAGACACCTGCTGGTAGGCCTTGTTCGCCGGCTGAAACTCCAGAATAGCCGAATCCTTACTCTCTATTCCGAAACTGGCTATTGCCTGTCCACGGTTGACGTATAGAACCCATAATGAATACCAAAACGACCCGCCACTCCCGGAAGGAAACTGGCAAACGGCGATCTTTGTTGATAGCCATCAAACACAAACCTGTACTGCGCGTCTACTCCATTCACTATTCGTTCCTATTCTCCCTTGGTTCCGATCCCTTCTTGAAAAAGAAACCGGATTTGCTCATTCCGGAGATACGGGCTCTTTAATTCTCAGACAGTACTTCAGTAACACTACCGGCAAACTCTATCGAGCAGCAAGCATAGCGCAAAACGACCGGTCCGCAATCGCTTGTCCTGCTTAACACCCAAATCTGCTGATAAAGGACCAGTACTCGGACAAACAGGTAAATCGCGGACGACTCTTGCCCACTCACACGACTTTGACTATCAGTCCGGATTGATCGCTGCC
This sequence comes from Phycisphaerae bacterium, assembly GCA_963667855.2. Lineage (GTDB taxonomy): Bacteria > Planctomycetota > Phycisphaerae > UBA1845 > UBA1845. Next base: position 116,399 of record CAXXKI010000015.1, read on the forward strand.
ACTCTACAGAATAACAGCGACTTTCTAATCCCGACACATATTCACAAAGAAACACCAGACAGGATCAATCCAACAACCAATCCTTCGCGTCCGAGGCCTCTAAGCTCCTAAACCCATAGAAACAGTTCCTGCAACTGTTGTTATGCCATTCTAATCAAGAGCGACCGCCGATGTCAATGAAATCATCGACCGCCAATAAGTAACAATAACGACTTGCTCACTTGCTCTCGCCGTCCCATAATCCCTCCCACTATGAAACGAATACAAAGTATATTCATCGGCCTGACTGTCTGCATGTCAACCTTGTACATCTCTTCGCCAATCACAAAGTCCCAGACAACAGCCACGAATCTTCAGAATTCCGGTAATCAAGGTAACCATCCCGGAGTATCTGCCGTCGAAAACCGACATAAACCCACGATCGTTACCATCCGCCAATCCGATGGGAAATTCCAGCTACTTTGCGACGGACAACCCTTTTTCATTCGAGGAGCCGGTGGCCGTCACCATATGAAAGAGTTGGCCGAAGCCGGTGCAAACTCCGTACGCACCTGGCATACAGGCGATATAAAAACCGTGCTGGACCGGGCGGAAAGTTTTAACCTGAAAGTAAGCGTAGGAATCTGGTTACCACACGAAAAACGCGGATTCAACTATTCCGACCCGAAACAAATCGAGCATCTCAAGGAACGTACTCGAAAGACGATTACCGCATACAAGGATCACCCGGCGATTTTGATCTGGAGTATCGGTAATGAAATGGAAGAAGACGGCAGCAAGGCCGTTATTTGGAAAACCATTAACGACCTGGCAAAAATAACCAAAGAAACCGACCCTAACCATCCAACCATGACCGTCATCGCAGGAACGGGCAAAAACAAAATCAATCAACTCAAAACCTACTGCCCGGATATAGACATAGTCGGCATTAACGCCTATGGCGACCTGAAGAGAATCCCCCCCGCCCTTAAAAAACAGGGGTTGGACCGCCCGTATATAATCACAGAATTCGGCCCCTACGGCTGGTGGCAGGTAAAAAAGACAAGCTGGGGAGCGGAACTCGAACCCACCAGCACCCAAAAAGCTAAAACCTACCGCGAGAGTTACGAGGCCGCGGTCAGCAGCCAGACGGAAAAATGCCTGGGTGCTTACGCTTTCCTTTGGGGAAACAAGCAGGAACACACCTACACCTGGTTCAGCATGATCCTTCCCACTGGTGAACGAACCGCTTCCGTCGATGAAATGACCAACATCTGGACAGGCAAATACCCCTCACCTCGATGCCCCGTTATCGAAAACATCGAAATTATCCCCAGAGAAAAACACAAACCTTCAACGGATAAAGGCGAAAACATATATCCTCCCGGAACCATTCTGCACTGCCGGGTCAACGCCGACAGCCCCAGCGGGGAAAATCTGACCGCAAACTGGGAACTCCATTCAGAATCCGGCGACAAAAAAACCAGCGGCTACGCCGAAGAGCGACCGCCCGCTCATCCACAGGCGATTATCGAGAGCAAAGACCTTGACTTGACCTTGAAACTGCCCGAAAAGCCTGGGGCATATCGCCTTTTTGTCGTGGTTAAGGGAAACGATAACAACGCAGGCACGGCAAACATACCCATTCTCGTCCGTTGAGCTTTATCCAAACCTGTACGTTATGTCGGGTTAAACGACCACTGCTGTAAACTTCATTTAAAATCACAACTTCTTTTAAAGACCTATGTTAGCCAAGCAGCCCGGAATTTCGTACGACCTGATGAAGCTAATTTGAGATCTCAAATTTCAGATTGACAATACCCGAATACCTATAAAGACGAGAAACTCTAAAATTGAGCAACCCCAAAAACGATAAAAACGCTTATAGCGGTGATCAAATGCCTCGAACCGCAGATTTTCGCTTTTAAGTCCGCAAAGCATCTCCTTCAGATTGTAACTCCAATTCACACAACCGGAGGCCTAAGGAACAATAACAACCTTATCGAAGTAAGCGGCTTCATGATTCCAGTCATTGGGGTGAACCTCTATCCGAACGTTTATGTTTTCGCTGCTGTCGTCCGGCAAATTAACCTCGCACCGCATCCATTTTCCACCTTCGCCAATCAACTTTTCGAAAGCGGGTTTGCCACCCAGGAAAACTTTGAGCAGAAAATCACCCCGCTCGTGAGATGCCAGATCGATCCGCAGTTTACGGTCCGACGCGTTAACCGGAAGTTGGGCTTCAAGAACCGCCGGCTCACTCGGACTTACCGGGTGCACCATCAGCACATTCTGCCGCCCCTGGTACTGTTCCTCCAGCCCCGGCTCCAGATAATGCCCGCACTTGACTACCCGCCAGACGGGATCCCACAAGTTCACCACGCTCTGCGGAATCGCTATTGACAGGATCCGCATCTGGTCAGTCCACTGCTCCAGCTTAAGCGGCGGACGCGGATTCTGCACCGGGATTACATAATGGTTCTCCGAAATGCGACCACCTGCCCGCAGAATAACCTTTTCGGCCGTCTTCCGGCACGCGGGAATAAGAGTATTGAACGAGTATTCGGTATAAGAGAATTTCGTATCCGCAATTCCAGCGATCCCGCCGGTCAGATCCTGCCCCAGCCGGCGGTACCCCTTCATGCAACCCAGTATTCCCAGGGCATTGGACGGATTGCAATCGGCATCCTGGCCGCAACGTGTACCGATTTCCATTGTCTTGCGGGGATCACCATTTCCGTAAAGCAGTGCCATGGCAATATAAGCCCCGTTGAGCCGGGCATCTATATTAAATGGATTTCCCGGAAGACAATCGACATCGTCCTGCCATTTGTCCTCCACCAGCTGCCATGTTTTCAGCCAGTCATTGGGATTTTCGTCATACCAGCGCATCACATCCGAAATGCACTTGTGGTACAGCGACCCTGCAGGGATACAGCCAAGCCCCTTTTCCAAAACCGATCGCACGTTTTCATCCTCGAAATAAGCGGCCGTATACATGCCGGCCACAAACATGCCACCATACACGCCATCGCCATAGTTCATTATATGTCCGAAAACGTCGCAAAACCGGTTCGATTCCTGCGGCAAACCAGGACAGATGATGCCGAAAAGATCCGCCTCTATCTGGAAATCAATATCATCCGCGTGCCGGTTATACTCCGGATGCCCTGACTTCGGGGGCATGATCCCCCGACGGATATTCGCCCTGGCATAACGATTAGCATGCCACAATTTGTATTCGGACTGTCCGAAATCCAGACCGGCTTGCAGTCCGGTAATATTTATCCCATGCTTTTCGATAGACATGAGAAAAGTCATTTCCACATAACAGTCATCCTGATCGACTGCCGTCCGCACTAAATCGGGCGACCACTGCCTGAGTTTCTCCTTGATCGGTCGCCCGTTGAACTGGAACTCGTAGGGAGCGCCGAAGCATACACCTATCATCTGCCCCGCCCACGCCCCCTTGCATTTGTCCAGGTATTTCTCTTGAGCAAGTTCGACCATCTGCCCCTGAGTTAAAGAGCAGATGAACAAGAACGCGGGGACAGCGAACAATAAAAGAGTTCTCATAACTACTCATCTTTCTTGAATTCGTAGAGTACCGAAACAGTTGCAAAGCAGGTAGATCCCGATTTTAAAAACGGATAACCGCTCGTGATGTTTGCACCAGATATTCCGTTGTTTTTACAAGCTGACATTGTAGTACGCAAAACAGCGAGTCAAAACTAGTCTCTTTTTTCGGCAAACAGATCCATTCGAGCGGCAAAACCAGACACTATAAACTGCCCCCGCTACTAAGCAGATTCAGCGTTTTCGATCTGCCATCGATTACCACAACTTTTGCAACAACTCAATATTCACTTTTCAAAGAGCGCGTTACCACTACCGGGCAACAGAATCGCCACTTCAAAAAGGGAGCGTAAAGCCTTAATCCCCTCCCCCGCAGAAATGCCTCTCCAATATCACTCTGACACTATTCACCCTGCATGTCAAGGCTTTTTTTGATTTATTTTCGGTTTTTGTCCGGTCCCGGTAAAGTGGGCCGATTGGGCAGGGAAAAGATGTCAAGGTGGGCCACTTCGGCGGCCCCCCGTCCCCAAATTTAAAGCTCGACCGGGACTCTTTTGACACGCACCCTGATGGTTACCGGGCTTTAGCCTGCCTCGCAAACTCCGTTTTACCCCGCTACCGACCATTGCCACAGCTTTACGCAAACGTGTTTTCCCAATACCAGATATGAACCCATATTCTCCTCCCACCTGCGACCTGAGCTTCAACCGCCGCAGGTTGAAACTGTTTCATGCCGATAATGAACCAAAAAGGCGCAAATCCGATCTTGAAAAAAAGGGCTTTTATCACCTATAATAACACACGAATAACACTGTTTGATAATCATAATGAAGGTACCGCGAGTCGATTCCTTCCTATAATTCCGGTTGTTTTGTCAGTTGGGTTTTCCACAAAGGAAACGTTTCACATGAATACTCACAAGTTTTTAGCATGCATTATCATCTTTACCGCAACTGCACTGATCAATCCGGCCGCGTTCGGACAGGGCGTAATGGTCTGGTCCGACGAGTTCGATGGTGGAAGTCTCAACCTGAACAACTGGGAACCCATGATCGGCGACGGAACATTATACGGTAACCCCGGTTGGGGTAATAACGAATGGCAATACTACACCGACAGATCAGACAACATCCAGGTCTATGACGGCAAACTGCACATTATCGCCAAAGAAGAGTCTTACGCCGGATTCAGCTACACCTCCGCCCGCCTGCGAACGAGAGGAAAGGCGGATTTTCTCTATGGCCGATTTGAAGCCAGTATCAAGCTTCCATCAACCAGAGGTATTTGGCCGGCATTCTGGATGTTGCCAACTACAGATGTCTACGGCGGCTGGGCAGCCAGTGGCGAGATCGACATTATGGAATCGGTTAACACCGCCAGCCGGGTGTATGGAACCATTCACTACGGCGACAACTGGCCTGACAATGTTTCCAATGGCGGCTCTTACGCAGGTGGTATCGATTACTCGGCCGGCTTCCACGTATTCACCGTGGAGTGGGAACCGGACGAAATGCGCTGGTACATGGATGGTATCCACTATCACACCGCAACCAGCTCCACCTGGTACAGCGTCGCCGCTCCGAACAATACGCAGGCACCGTTCGATCAGGCATTTCACATGCTGTTAAACGTCGCTGTCGGCGGAAATTGGCCCGGCTACCCGGACGCTAGTAGTACTTTTCCACAAGAGATGGTCGTCGACTGGGTTCGCGTGTATGACACTACCAACGATCCGCCCACCGTCTCCATCGATTACCCGACACATGGGCAATACCTCTCGGCCGGTCCTGTAAATATTCAGGCTTCCGCATCTGACCCGGATGGAACCATCCAGAGAGTGGAATTTTACATTGACGATAACCTCATAGACCAGGTCACCAGTTCACCGTACAGTACAACCTGGAACGCCCCCCAGGGTTGCTACCGCTTACGCGTCGTCGCCGTCGATGATCAGGACTGGACCGCTTCCGATGAGATATTCGTCAAGGTCGATAGCGATTGTGCCGGCGATCCCTATTTGGGTTACCCCGCAGAAATCCCTGGAACAGTGGAATTCGAGAATTACGACAATGGCGGCGAAGGAATCGCTTACCACGATTGCGACAGCGAAAACAGCGGCGGACAGTATCGCCCTGAAGAAGGTGTAGACCTTGAAGCCACCGAAGGCGGTTACAACGTCGGCTGGATGTGCGAAGGCGAATGGCTCAACTACGCGGTAGACGTCCAAGGCGGCACCTACCTCATCGAAGCACGCGTTGCCTCCCAGGATACCGGCGGCACCTTTGCCCTGGAACTGGACGGAACCGACATTGCCGGAGAAATAAACGTTCCAATTACCGGCGGATGGCAAACCTGGACCACCGTTCCTGTAACCGCAAGCCTGCCGGCCGGCGTGCAGGAACTCCGTTTTATCAACCTGAGCGATTCCGAAAGCTACAATATCGACAGTATCACCTTTACCCGGTACGACGATTACGATTACAATAACGATGGCGAAGTGGGTTCGGCCGATTGGTTCTATTTCATTCGCTGCTACTCCGGCCCCGGCGTGTCGACACCGCAGGCGATCTGCACACCAGAAAACTTCGATCGCAGCGACAGCGACGACGACAACGATGTGGACCTCGTCGATTACGCAGCTTTCCAAAGAGCGCGAACGGAGTAAGCACAATAGGTACGGTGTTTTTCCAAACGGAGATGTATCTCCGTTTAACGCGAAACGTCGGAGCCTGCAATAGTATTTATCCGTATTGACCAGCGGTCCGAGCAGTTTGGGCCGAATTCATACTCGCTTTAACCGCAAGGGAATTGAAGTTATGTTCTGGATCACCAGCATCAGCCGCCTGTTGGCTATCACCGCCGCAACCACCTTTATTTTCGCCGGCACTTCCTTTGCCACCGATTGCAACGGTAACGGAATCGAAGATACGACCGAAATATCTGCGGGAAGCAGTCTCGATTGCCAGGGCAACGGTATTCCCGATGAGTGCGACCCGGCCATGGACTTCGACGGGGATTGGGATATCGACACAGCCGATTATTTAGTATTTGAAGCGTGCTTCACCGGCCCGTGCGTAACCCCGCCCTGCGTACCGGCTCTTTACGCCGATTCATGCTGCGCCCGGGCCGACTTCGACCGGGATGGTGATGTCGATCTCGATGACTACGGTTTTTACCAACAGAAATTTCCACCCCAGGGCGAACGAATTCTGATCGCCGAATTTATGGCTTCCAACGACAAGAGCCTGGTAGATGAAGACGGCGATCACTCCGACTGGCTCGAACTGCGTAACAGCGGCACGTCCACTGTAGATCTCGGCGGCTGGTACCTCACCGACGACGAATCCGACCTGACTAAATGGCAATTCCCCAATACCACCCTGCCCGGCGGCAGTGACCTGATAGTCTTCGCCTCCGAAAAGGACCGGGCAATATCGGGCGAAGAGCTGCACACCAACTTCAAACTCAAAGCGGCCGGCGAATATCTCGCACTGGTAAGACCCGACGGGGTTACCATTGAATTCGAATACGCCCCCGATTTCCCGGAACAGCTAACCGACACCTCCTACGGATTGAGCCACTCGCTTATTAACCGCGAAGCACGTTACTTCGTAACCCCAACTCCTGGGGCCACCAACAACAACGGCTTCTCTGGTTTTGCCAATACGCCTGAATTTTCGCATGCACCAGGTACGTTCATTACACCATTCGCCCTGTCCATGTTCGCGGATTCTCCAACAGCCGAAATTCGTTATACGCTGGACGGCACTGAACCGAATTTAACCAACGGACAGACCTACCAGGGCTCTCCCATTTATGTCTCCGACACCACCAGGATTAGGGCCAGGGTTTTCATTCCCGGTTTTGTTCCCAGCCCGCTGGTCAGCCAACTGTATATCGCCATTGATACTCACTTGCAGGACTTCAACTCCAACATGCCGCTTATCGTTTTGGATACCAGAAGCAATCCGATCCCCTGTATAGGACCGAGCTGCCAGGACAGTGATTACATCCTCACCGATGCCGTTTTCATCGACACCGGTGACAACGATCGAGCGGCAATAACCGATCCGGCAGATTACGCAGGACGAGGCGGAATAAAAATCCGCGGCAACAGCTCTACCATGTTTCCCAAAAAGCAGTTCTCCTTTGAAACTTGGGACGAGTACGACGAGGATATGGATACCTCGCTCCTGGGATTTGCCGAAGAATCGGACTGGATTATTCACGCCCCCTATTCGGACAAATCTTTGATGCGTAACGTCCTAGCCTACAAGTGGAGTAACGATATAGGCCGGTGGACCGTACAAACGCGATACGCCGAGGTATTCATCAACGAAGACGGCGGAAAAATCACCAGCGGCGATTATCGCGGCGTATACATCTTCATGGAGAAAATCAAGCAAGGTAAAGACCGGGTGGATATAGCCAAGCTCGAACCCGACGACAACAGCGAACCGGAAATAACCGGCGGTTACATTATACGCAAAGATCGTTTGGATGAAGGCGAAACAGGCCTTTACACCCAGATGCTCGGGGAACTGGCATTCTTCGACCCCAAGGAAGATGAATTAACCGAGCAGCAGAAAGCCTGGATTACCAATTACATCGCCGAATTCGAAACTGCACTTCAAAGCCCCGATTTCGCCGACCCCATAAACGGGTATGCCAGATACATAGATGTGGATTCGTTTATCGATCACCATATCATGGTCGAAATGGCCAAAAACGTCGACGGCTATCGCCTGAGTACCTACATGAATATAGACCGCAACGGCAAGCTGAAGATGGGACCCATATGGGATTACAACCTGAGCATGGGTAATGCCGATTATTCCGAATGGTGGATTTACACATATCAGCAGGCCACCCTCTGGTACTACGATCAAGGGCAGATGGAGCACGCCTGGTATGATCGCCTGATGCAGGATCCGGAATACAACCTGCGCTACGCTGATCGCTGGTTCGAACTGCGAGAAGACAAGTTCAGCAATGAGAACCTCGCCGCCGATTTCTCTGACACCTACGATTACCTGACCGAGGCGGCCGCCAGAAACTTCTCGCGTTGGAACATTCTCAACCAGTGGGTCTGGCCCAACTGGTATTACGGCACGCCTTCAGATCCGCACACCTACCAGATGGAAGTCGACTGGACCATGCGCTGGCTCACCGGCTACGACCTGTCGGGCAGCCAAACCGCTCCTGGTAATTATTCCAATCGATTGGCCTGGGCGGACGACAACCTCGGCGTCAGCAAACCGCCGATATATAACACTGACGGCGGCGCGGTGGAAACCAACTTCGTTGTCGAGATCTCCAAACCAACCGGAGCAGCAGGGACGATTTACTACACTCTCGACGGCACTGATCCGCGGATTGGAAATGGAGATCCATTGATCCTGGTAACCGAAGACAGCGAACTGAAAGCCACCATACCTTCTGCTGAAATACCCGGTTGGAACACGACCGGTTTCGACGACAGCGGCTGGACCTCCGGTACCGGCGGCGTGGGCTACGAAAACAATCCCGGCGATTCCGTTAATTACACCAGTTTCATCAACCTGGACGTCAGCAGTATGCATAACTCGAATTCGACGTGTTACATACGAATTCCCTTTGAGATCACCGCCCAGGAACTATCGCAATTAACCTCGCTGGCTTTGAGCATCCGACACGACGATGCTTTTGTCGCCTACATCAACGGCACCGAAGTTGCCCGAAGCGAATTCGCCCCGGCAGCGCTGACCTACAACGCGTCAGCCACCAACTACCGCGAAGATGGACTTTGCGTTTCGTTCGATCAATACGATGTTTCCCCTTACATCGGCCTTTTGAATAGTGGTTCCGCCAATGTGTTGGCCATACACGGTTTGAACAGCAGTGCGGGAAGCTCAGACTTCCTGATTTCAGCCCAACTTGGAGTCAACAGCATCGGCGGAGATATTTCCCCCACCGCTCTTGATTACTCCGTGACCGGTCCTGTAACCCTTACGGAAAACACACAGATAAAGGCCCGTATACTGGACGGAGCCCAATGGAGCGCCCTGAATAAAGCCATCTTTGCCGTCGGACCGCAACCGCTTTTCATCAACGAATTCATGGCCGACAATGACGAGACTATTGAAGATCCCGATGAGCCCGGCGCTTTTGATGACTGGATCGAAATCTACAACCCCGGTGTTCTCGAAATCGATCTCGGCGGCATGTATCTGACCGACGACCTGACCGAACCCACTCAGTGGCAGATCCCCGCGGGAGTTACCATACCAGCGAGCGGCTACCTCGTGTTCTGGGCCGACGATCAGGTCGAACAGGGAAATACCCATACCAACTTCAAGCTTGGTAAAGGCGGTGAGGAAATCGGGCTGTTCGCCTCCGACGCTGACGGAAACGCTCTAGTAGATTCTATAGTGTTCGGCGAACAGACCACGGACGTTTCGTACGGCCGAAATCCCGATGGCAGTAATACATGGACAACCTTCACTACCGCCACGCCGGGAGCCGCCAACGATTCGCCCTAAGCGTTTATTGGAACAGTAATAAAAAACTCGCTCCAGGCAGATTTTGAACACACCTGTTTCCGGCGAGCTATAAAGACGTTGCAGACAACCGACCAGCCATCAGGCTGGTCGGTTTTGTTTACAGCCCGGCGCCGCTCTTTCAGTCAGTAAGACTTTGTTAAGACGCAAACGAACCCGGCCCATCAACACTGACACGCAATCTACCGCCAATCACACCTTTTTTTAACGCTCTGTATGGAAATACAACCCCCTTCCGCTAGACTGCTGGCGCTTTAGAGTATTTTCCTTTGGAAGGATTGCAGGTATGGCCGAACGCAAGAAAGCTTATTACGTCGTCAGCACCCACTGGGATCGCGAGTGGTACGAACCGTTCCAGCATTATCGCTACCACCTTATCCAGGTAATTGACGAAGTTCTGGATACCCTGAAATCAGATTCCCGTTTTTCCTGCTTCCAGACCGACGGGCAATCCTCGCTGGTCGAAGACTACCTGGCCATTCGCCCGGAAAGAGAAGAACAGGTTCGCGAATACGCCGCCAACGGAAAACTGCGCATCGGACCGTGGTACACCATGCCCGACGAGAACCTTCCCGCCCCGGAATCGCTGATCCGTAATCTGGAAGAGGGTATCCGCGTCAGCAAGAATTACGGAAACGTTTCCCGGGCAGGGTTTATCTGTGACATCTTCGGACACGTATCCCAGATACCACAGATTTTCCGTAACTTTGGTATTCCCAGCGCGTTCTTATTCCGCGGCGTCAACGAGGACACTCACGGCGGGCTTTTCCTCTGGGCAGGACCGGACGACAGCGAGCTGGTAACCTCATGCTTCGGGCCCAAGGACGGATACTTCGATTATGGTGGTTGTGTGCGTAACGCCTTTGATCATGCGGTTCCCTATTCGCTGGAAGACGCCATCACGCGGATTGTGGAATACGTAAAGGTTCAGGAAAACCGCGCAGAGGCCGACACTATCCTCCTCTTCGACGGCGGCGACCACATGCCCATCGAGCCGACCACTCCGGATATTCTCGAGGCCCTGCGAAAAGCCCGGCCCGACCTGGAAATCATTCACGCCGGGCTGGAAGAATACGCTGAATCGGTTATTTCCCAAAAAGAGAAGATCAAACACCGGGCCGTTGGCGAGCTTCACGCCCCAGGGCGTCTGATGAACGGCACCTGGCTTATCCCCGGTGTGCTCAGCAGTCGCATCCGCCAGACCCAGAATAACCGGGCGAGAGAAACTGAACTCTGTTTCTGGGCGGAACCGTTCAGCCACCTGGCCGGCAAACTCACGGGGTTGGAATATCCCAACGCTTTTCTGCGCAAGTCGTGGCGGTATCTTCTGAAGAATCACGCTCACGACTCTATCTGCGGTTGCAGTCCCGACCAGGTTCACCGCGATATGGATTACCGCTATGACCAGTCGCGATTGATAAACGCCAAGATGATTACCTGTGCCACCGAGGCTATCGCGTTTCGCGTGAATACCCCGGAACTTGAAGGCGAAGAGTTCGCCCTGGCAGTGTTCAACCCCACCCAGGCGGAATTGAATCAGCCGATAGATGTGGAACTGTGGTTCGACGAAAATACAAAAAACACCTATGGAGAATTCTTCGGCTACGAGAAGAAAATAGGATTCCGCCTGTATGACCTGGAAGGCAACGAAATCGCCTACGACTACCTGCAATACTGTCCGCAGAGACGCCGATTCCATCGCCCTTGGGGTAAAACCTGTATAGGTCAGGAATGTATCGTGGTCACGGTCACCCTGAAACTTAAAATTCCCGCTTTCGGATACACAACCTTGATCTGTAAGCCCGAGGCAAAACCGACCCGCCATCCAACCGGAGGAATCGTAGCCGGCGATCGAGCCCTGGAAAACCAATTCCTTCGCGTTGCTGTATCAGATAACGGTTCGCTCAGCCTGCTGGATAAACGCTCGGGCGAAAAATACGAACGACTCCTGGTTTTTGAAGACCGGGCGGATATCGGTGACGGCTGGTTCCACGGAATCGCCGTCAATGATCGGATCTGTAGCTCAACCGCCTGCTCCGCCGATGTCGAGATAGTTGCCGATGGTGCTTACAAGGGAACTATCCGCATTGTTAACCGGATGATTATTCCAGAATGCTTTGAATTCGACCGCCGCATGCGTCGCAGCGGAAAAACCATCACCCAGGAGATCGAAAGCTTCGTCACCCTGCGAGATGGATGCGACTACCTGGAAATAAAAACAGTGATCGATAACCAGGCTCGAGACCACCGCATACGTGTACTTTTCGAGTCCAACGCGACAACCGATAGTTACCAGTCAGATTCTGCTTTCGACATAATCGATCGCAAAATCGGATTGCCGGCCGACAATCACACCTACAAGGAACTGGCCGTGGAAACCACTCCCCAGGCTACCTGGACAGCCGTTTTCGACGACTCCCGCGGGTTGGCTGTAATCGCCCCCGACCTGCCGGAAACAGCCGTCCGTGATGTTCCCGAGCACACACTGGCATTAACCCTTTTACGCGGATACGTCCGCACCATTTTCACCGACGGTGAAGAGGATTGCCAAAGTCTCGGCAGGCATGAATTCAACTATCGCCTTGCCCCGACTAATGGTGTTCCCAACTACCAGCAATTGACCCAACTGGCACAATCTACAGCAGCCGGTGTGCGAACAGCGCAGGTGCTCCGTCGCGACCAGAAACTGATACCCCAAAGAAACCTACCGGGAACTTACGGCCAGCTGACTGTCACCCCCGGCAAGGCGATCTTGTCCTCATTACGTCGGCACCCGGAAAAGAACCATCTGGAATTGCGAATCTTCAACCCCACTACAAGCGAAATGACTGAGAAACTCGCCTTTACAGAGCCAATCAGTTCGGCCGAACTTACCGATTTCGAGGGCAACGTTATTGAAACGATACCAGTAATGCCCGGTAACAGCCTGGTTGTCAATATTGCCCCGAAGCGGATAATAACCATAGCAATTGCCTGCAATATGCAACCTTGAATCGAGCAATGTGGAATTACCTTGCAGGCAAAAAATACTGAAACTCGTTTTCACTCGACTACAGGTGATATAAATGACTGAAACAGCAGATTCAAACAGCGAGTTCCTGAAGCGGATATCCGAACTCGTCCAATCGGGAAAAACCAACGCCGAGACCGACATCCCCCCGGGCAGTAAGGGAACACCCGGCGTAGTTGAAACCACTCAGGAGGCACTTGCCGCCGGTATCAGTGCGGAACAGATCCTGGAGCAAGGCCTGCTGGGCGGCATGCAGATCCTGGGAAAAAAGTTCGCCGCCAACGAGGTATTCATACCCGAAGTATTAATCGCCGCCCGGGCCATGCAGGCAGGGTTTGCCGAGCTAAAAGACTCCTTCAGCGAAAAGGAGGTTCCCTCTCGCGGCGTTTTCGTCATCGGCACGGTAAAGGGCGACCTGCACGATATAGGTAAAAACCTGCTGGCGATCATCCTGGAGGGCTCTGGCTGGGAAATAAAGGACCTGGGGACCGACTGCCCGCCGGAGAAGTTTATCGAGGCGATAGACAGATATCCCGGTTGCGTGATAGGGTTATCCGCTCTGCTAACCACCACCATGTCCGCCATGCGCGACACGGTACAGGCGATCAAAAACAAGAATCCGGAGACAGTAGTCCTCGTGGGCGGCGCGCCGGTAACGGCCGATTTCGCCTCGCAAATCGGCGCCGACGGCTATGCGGCCGACCCCTCCGCCGCCGTTGGATTACTGGTCGAGCTCGTACCGGATAAAAACCTGTAATTGCAGCATTGCCGTACCAAATTGGTATGTTTATGCCCAGTTACTCCCGCTCACGGAAATACGAGGACCGGCCAGTGATTGAGATACCCGTAAACGAGGTTCGGCTAATTCCATCACCGCCCCATCCTTCAACCACATTGGGATGTGCGCCAGCTCAACCTGCTCTTTAACCCAACACGGTCCTTCCAGGGTTCTTTCGCTAAAGGCATCATGCCACTTTCCCACCGGCAGCCAGTATTCGGCTATACCATCCTGCCTGAAAACCGGAGCGATCAACAGATCGTCGCCAATCATATACTGCCCGAGGCATTTGTAAGCATCATCAAGATCCGAAACAAACCACATGGGCCTGCATATTGGCAGACCGGTCGCATGTGCCTCTTCCACCAATCGGGTAGTAACCGGCAGCAGCCTCATGCGCAAATTGAAAAACCGCCGGCTGATCTCCAGTACCTCGTCGCTGAACAGCCACGGTTCGCGCACGCCTTTAAGACTATGCAAACGCATGATAGGACTAAGGCATCCGAATTGCACCCACCGCACAAAAAGATCGTCTGGAGGACGATTATCGTCGAAGTCCCTGGGATCATGGTAAAAACCACCAATATCGTGAGACACGTAGGGCATCAAGGCCCCGGCCGACCGCACGATTGTCTCCACCTCGAACTCCAGGATTTCCCACTGCGAACAGGTGTCACCCGTAAAATGCACCACGTCACGATGCGAACCGAGCCCACCCGCACGGGAAAAAACCACAGGCAGTTTATCGCCGCGCCGAATCTGGTGTTCCCGGTAAACATGGTTCGCCCAGGATTGCTCGTCTCTGTCGTTGGGCAGCTTGACCCCACCGTCAATCCACCAGAAATCACACCCGTCTCTTTCTATATCCCGATGGAGAATATCAAAATACGCCCGCGACTGCCGCTTATCGTAAATATCCACCTGCAAATGCCGAGCCTGGAACGGATGCCAATCACCCTCATCGCCCAGAAACTCCCCCCCATGACCGGATTCTTCCAGAAACTCCTCGAACCGGGAATCGGTCGATCGCACGTACAGCGGGTGAATGTTGAATGCCGCCTTCAAACCCGCTCCTTTAAGCCACTTGCGAAAACCGGGAGGATCAGGAAAGGTACCGCCGCTCCACTCGTAGCCGTACCAGTCTTTGCCGTGCCAGTCCATATCCACGCTGACGATATCCAGCGGCAATTCGTGTTTTTCAAACTCACCGACAATCCGTTCCAGGTCCTTTTGCCCCAGTTCGGTGTAATTCGAATACCAGATCCCCAGGAAACTGTCATCAATACGGGGAACAGGCCCCATAAGCCTGACCAGTTCACCAGCGGCGAGTTTCCAATCGCAATCGTGATGCACCAGGTAAAGAACAATGGGCTTTTCGCCAATATCCCGCCTGATCCATTGTTCGCCTGCATCCCAAAGATAAGTGTCATCACGGAAAATAGTCAGCCCCGACCGGGTCATCAGCCCGGGAGGACTATGCTTGACCACCTCGTACCCCTCAAGCACACATGCAGGCCACTCCTCCAGCAGTTCCGGCTCCTGGCCATGCAGCAGCCTGCGCACTTCGGCATCGCGAACCGGTATTTCCGGATACTTGCCGGTTTCCCTTTTTACAGATTTCTCAACCGCCCAGGTCAGTGTCGCGGTATTCCAGATATGTTCATCGTACCCCAGCATCGGGTCGGCAGGCCTTACCCCGGTGGGTACATAATCCCGCCACAGATTATCCAAAGCCAGAAAGGGAGCCCCGAGATTCTCGTGGTCCAGTTCGCCGGGCTTCCAGCTTCTAGCCTGCCCCCTTACCTCCCAGTGCAACCCCAGATTATTCGTAGATGGTTTTTCGCCATCCACTTTTACCTCAATCGCAACCCGACCGCCGCATACGCGAACCACGCCGGATTGGTTGATTGCCATATCTGAGAATTTCCGATTCTGAACGGCGAAGGTAGGCTCGATGGAACCACCATCCGGAACATAAACGATGCGAGCAATGTGCTCCCCCATTTCACCTGCATAAACCGACCAGCCACTACTCATATATACCAGCTCCGCTAATGGATAACCCCTTACACCACTGCCGCATTTTTCGTCACCCAGCCCCGAACACGAGCAAACTTGCGCCAACGAAAATACTTCGTTAAACGATCCAGTCGAGTCCACCGCTTCTACGGCAAATCCCCCATAAACCGCCCTTTTTCAGGCAGCAGAACAACCAGTGCAATCATCTCCGGCAAGATACACAAACGGCCTGTAACTTCAACACAATCGAGCGGAACAAACCAGGTAATCAGCCCTCACGACCTTTTAATCCGCCCCATGCCGAGAAAATTTGCACACCATCCCGTTTTGAAGATAATCCCCCGAAACGTCTGGCGGGTAGACGTTTAATACCCAGGATATATTGTTGTCGCGAATCGAAAAGGAAACGATCCTTTGAGCTTTTGTACAGCCATAAACTGCATGGATGGCCGGACCCAAATCCCGGTCGTGAAATTTCTCCAGAACCGTTTCGGCTGCTTGTACGTGGACATGATCACCGAACCGGGGCCCAATAAAATTCTTGCCGAACAAAGCGACTCTTTGCAGGCAAAATCGATTTTTGATCGCGTGGACATTTCACTGAAAAACCACGGCTCCCGACAAATCGCGGTAGCAGGTCACTACGACTGCGCAGGCAATCCCGCCAAGCGACATGCACAGGAGTTGCATACGCGACAAGCCGTCAATACGCTTCGCTCCCGATACGACGGTATCGAGGTTATCGGCTTGTGGGTTAATGAGTTGTGGCGCGTAAACGAACTCACGCAGCCATTCTCTGCAAGTCGCCGACCGGACGAGTATCCCGATCTTTGTGCCGGGTAAACCTCAAACCTTTACCGCTGAGCGCAACACAAGATCTTCGGTATTGCCGGGCCAGTCATTGCACCGGAACATTATTGTAAAACCAATATCGCTCAATAACCGATCAAGCTCCTCGTCACTCCAGGCCTTTGTCGTACTCCGATACTTCATTGCCTGGCTGGAACCCGTCTCTGTCACATAAAAAGACTGGACGGCCACCCGCTCATCTTCCAGCCACTCGGATTGCACACGTAATGTATGCCCCTTATCCGAAAATAACCCCGATTCCAATACCTGCTCGGACGACGCGGCGCGGCCTGACCGCTCAACAGCCTGCGCAGTTTGGATTTCCAGCAGAAGCTTCCCGCCAGGTGCGATACTGTCATACGCCCGGCGGAGAATATCTTTCACTTCTCCAGGAGAGAACACGTTCATCTCCCCATATAACAGCATCGCCAGATCGTGCGGACCGGCATAATCACAATAGCGAATATCTCCTTGAACAAACCGACATTTCCGCGAATCGGGATTATGCTCACCGGCGTATTCAATGGACGCCGGGCCGAAATCTATCCCCAGGCAGTTATGCCCTGCCGCACACAGGCGATGGGAATAAAACCCCGGTCCGCAACCAAGGTCCAGAATGCGGGCGGGCTTGATTGCCTGCAATGTACTGTTCAACCACTCGACCTGGGCATCTATCCAGTTGGCTTTACGGCTGGCCAGATCATGCTCCTGAGATAAATGCTCTTTCAGCATTCTCCTGCTGAATTCCGGATTATCCCATGGAATCTTGTATGCCCCATCCCAAATATCACTGTTTCCCGCCGTCATTAACGCCACCTTCGTCAAAACGTTTTTTTGCCAAAAGCCAATCAACTGCCTGCCAGTTGCTAAAAACGATAGTCTTCGATTATATTCCTGTCCAGTTTCCTCTTGAGTGTGCGCAAACTTTGGGAATGCGGGAATCGAGTTCTATGAATTATTATAAGTACGATTATAAGAACCTGTCCTTCACCGAGTGTTTTACCGCGACACAGAACCTCAACGGTATAGTCCTGTTGTTCTGTAAGCTCTTCCGCATCTCCATACCCTTGCGCGGAATCATAAAATACCCGAAACCTGTCGGACACTACGTGATAGAAGAAAACCAGCTACCTTCTCTCGCAAACGAATCAATCAATCAGTGCCGGAGAGAACTTATAGAATCAGGATTCGTATCACCCCGGTATTTCCTGGTGACCGATCCGGTGGCGGTGTTTACGCTATCGGGTTGTGTAATGCGCCATGAATCCGGTAACGCCGGAGCGATAACCATTGTGGCAAGTTTTAACTCAACTCAACCTCCAACAATCCGCAGCTATACAGCGGTTCTTTCTTTGACCACTGATAATCGAATACTCGAAACCACTAACCAGGGACTGTATTTCCGATCGCCGCCACAGATCGAATCGCTATACATCCGCGGAACAACAATCGAGCACCTATGGATAGTCCATAAAAAACGTCTGGCCGAACCTCACAGCCAATACCTGCCTGTCTCCAATAACGACGATGTGATGAAGATGTATGATCGCATGGAGCAGGCAAGTTTCGACATGTGCGTGGAACGAGGAATTTACAAACAGTTAACGGAAGAAGAACTGGCCGCAGAAAAGGAACGCCTGGGAATCGTATATGCAGAACCGGCAATTGAAGAAACGATGCTCGAATCACCATATACGGAAAAAGTCCCCATAGCCAGACCGGTTGTCGAACTGGTTGCGGAAGAAGATGAAGCAGACGATACTCAAGACCCCCAGTTACTGCACGAAATCGATAAAATCCTGAACCACACAAGCGGTGCCGGCGGCAAGGCCATGCTCTTTATCGTTTCCGCAATCCTCTTCATTGGAGCGGGAAGCGTTTTCTGGAGCTGGCAGATTACGCTTTCTCTTGTCCCCATCCTGCTTATTCATGAGCTTGGACATTATACGGCCATGAAACTCCTGCGCTACCGCAATCTGCGTATGCTGTTTATACCAATGATGGGAGCGGCCGTAACCGGACGGAATTTCAACGTCGCCGGCTGGAAAAAAGTTATCGTGTCTCTCGCAGGCCCGGTTCCGGGAATCATCCTCGCCTTCCCGTTTGGTATAGCCGGAATCTATCTGGAAACAGAGTGGATGGTAAAAACAGCATTTATCACTATCATAATCAATGGAATCAACCTGCTCCCCTTCTACCCATTAGATGGCGGACATGTCCTGCATACCACCTTATTCTGCCGTCTGTTTTTTTTGGATATCGTGTTCCGCCTGACGGCTCTGGCCGCCTTCGCTATTGGTGCTGTATATACGGGCGATTTTATCTTGTGGTTCCTTGCTTTTATTATGCTTACCGCACTTCCTTCGTCGATTTGGACCAACCGGATAGTCAAGAAACTCTCCCGAACGGATCTCCCACTGGAGGATTCAAACAACAGCACGATTCCCCAAAAAGCGGTAACGACCATAGCAGGCGAAATCCGAGCAAGCACTACTCGCCCTCTCAATGTTCGGCATATGGCAAACAACACCCTGAACATCTACGAACGGCTGACCGCCAAACTTCCAGGCCCAGGGCAAACATTGGGCTTGCTGGCTCTTTATGGAGCCTCTATTCTACTCGCCTTCGTGGGTTTAGTCGTTTTTGCCTCTTATCAGCAGCCCTGATAAAAGCAGCTTGGGCAGCGATTGCACGCCCAACGGAATTTAATTTCATACACTGAAGTTCCAAACCTCTAACCTCTGCTGCAGTCTGTAGCACCATAGCCTCTCAGCTCGAGTACCCGTTGCGCCATTGAATGCGTCTTTCCCTTTTTCGTACCAAAGAATCGTAACCGACTACACTGCGGCGCCTCACACGCCAGTTACCCCGAAATAAACGTTTCAGCCCAGTTCATGGATATTCTTTTTGCGGGGAACAGAATCAACCTCGATACCCGGCCTGGCGTTCCTGAGTCAGATGGTTAAATACCGATTTCGTTACATGGATAAAAGAACGAAGACATTGGTAAATACCAATTCCCCTCCACCGTGCGCTTTCCAATAAAACCTCTATTCGCTTAATAACCACAAAAAAAGCCCCTGGCTCTCCCACCAGGGGCTCTTTGCTAAGTTGGTCAATATCACCAGGCTCTTAAGTTGTCGCCGGTGCCACCGCAGTGGGATGCGTATGATCCAACTCGAAGTAAGGAGTCTCATCTCCCCGCTCCTCGCCGTAGCGAACCAGCCGGGCGCTATTGAAGATTACAAATGCCGTGGCCAGAGTATGTAATATCGCGGCACTGATCGGAGTTAATCCTCCCCAGATAGCCAACGCCTGAGTGATCACAATAAACAACACGCCAAACAACATGTTTTGCCAGATAACTTTAGTTGTACTCTTGGACAAACGAATCAAAAACGGCAAACGCTTCAGATCGTTGTTCATCAGCGCGACTGCCGCCGAGTTGATGGCCACGTCACTACCGGCCGCCCCCATCGCGATTCCAATGTTACCGGCAGCAAGAGCCGGAGCATCGTTTACACCGTCACCGACAACCATTACCCGGTGACCGCGTTTCTTGAGATCTTCCACCAGAGAAAGCTTCTCGGCCGGAAGAACCTCGGCGTGAACTTCTGTACAACCCATCTCGGCGGCAACTCTGCGGGCAACCGAACTCTTGTCACCGGTTACCATAACCAGATTCTTAACTCCCAACTCGCTCAGCTCCTTAAGAGCCTCGGCCGCATCGCCCCTGGTTCTATCTTCCAGCCCGATCCACCCCAGGCAACGACCACCGCGAGCGACGTAAAGAACGCTGATTCCATCCGGCTCCCGGTATTCGTCCTGATCGAGCGCACTCATATCAACGCCCTGGCTCGCCAGCCAGTCGCGACGACCGACTTTAACCTGACCACCTTCGACATTCGCGGTAACACCGCGTCCCATGATCTCTTCAAAAGAGTCGGCCACTGCCAGCGTCATCTTCGCCTTACGGGCTATGTCCACCACCGCGCGGGCAACTGGGTGTTTACTCAACTGCTCTACGGATGCGGCGTACTTCAACAATTCCGCACCATCAACATCCTTAACCGGCTTCATCTGGGTTACCGACAATTCGCCGGTCGTCAGGGTTCCGGTTTTATCGAAAACCACAGCTGAAAGGTTTCTCGCGTATTCGAGATGGATTACGTTCTTAATCAAAATACCCAAACGGGCAGCACAGCTTAACGCAGCAACGATTGCCGTGGGAGTAGCCAGAACCAAAGCACAAGGGCACGCAACGATCAACATGGTGATCGCCTTCTGCATTCCCTCGGTTTTATCCTCGGAGAAATACCAGACAATAGCGGCCAGCATTACGATGGTCGGCGTATACCAACCGGCATAACGGTCAATAAGACGCATAAGCGGCAAGCGCGTTTTCTCTGCTTCTAAAATCAAATCCTTTACGCGCCCCAGGGTGGTGTCTTTACCTGCCTTGGTAACTCGAACATCCAGCGCTCCAGTGATATTGCTCGTACCGCCGAAGACCTCATCGCCTGCGCCTTTATCCACCGGCATCGACTCACCGGTAATGTTCGCCTGGTTCACCGTCGACTCACCGCCAACAACTTCACCGTCCGCGGGAATGTTATCACCAGGACGAACACGAACGATTTGGCCAGCCTTCAATCGGTCTGACTCTACCTCGACTTCGGTACCATCTTCGTTTACCAGATGGGCCTTATGCGGTGTCAAACGCAAGAGTGATTCAACCGAAGCCTTCGCTCCCAAAGCTGTACGCGTTTCGATCAGGTTGGAGATAATCATGAAGAAGGCGATGATTCCGGCCTCTTGATACTCACCTAACGCAACAGCGGCGGCGATAGCCAGTGCCACCAGCTCGTCCATGTGCATCTCGCCCTGGGCAAGGTGCTTGATCGAATGCCAGACGAGGGGAATACCGAGCAGCACCGCCCCTAGCAGAGCAAGCAGATCGGCATGAGGATTGACCATCTCACCGGAAGCATTCCTCATTGGCGAATCGAACAGGTAAAGAGCGACAAACGAGGCAATTACCAACATACCACCAAGTAAAGTCGCCACGAGCAGCGCACTCGCCCTGCCGGTTTCTTTCTGTACAGCCGATTTTAGGTCAAAATGAGCCATTCGCTGATTAACTCCTCAGTTTGCAGGATCCACACATCGGGCGTGTTGGAAGGACACGACCAAAACGGATAGAAGCGAGTATAAATATCACACAGTAATGACTTTAGTCAAACATAAGCACTTCAATAATGAAGTGGGTGTACGCGCCGGCGCACACTAATCCACTCAGGTTAAAGCCATCATTACTTTCCTACGAATCAGCCGGTTAAAAGGTTCACACTACCGGACCAATTAACTCGGAACTTGCACTGGCTGTAAACCGCCCCATAATCCACCCCATAAAAAGCGGCGGACCGGCCTTTTCAAGGTCTGCCACTGTATCCGGGCAAACGACCAACAACTACTTACACACCTGATTCATCGAGAAATCGGGCTTTATGGTGAGTTAAACGAGGTTGTAATAGCCCATACACAACTCCCCACATCTTCCGACGGCATTACGGTTGCTGTCAGCTGGTGGGTGAGCGATAAAGTTTAATGTGGTTACCTCATACGCAAATGCGCATGGAGGTCGTGTGTGGAAGAGCCCGGCTAAACCGGCGCTCAAAAACGATAAGGAGCTAGAATCATGAACAAACGTAAGACAGTTTTGACCAGCGCGATGATGGCCTCGCTCCTCATCGGCGCCCTTTCTATCCCCGCTTTCGCTGCTGAGAAAAAACATACGCTTACCCAGGCGGTTCCTGGCGATGTATTTCTGTGTATTACCGGATACCACAACCCCGAACGAGAATTCCTTGATGTCTATTGGAATGACGTCCTCGGCGAACTGAAAGCCAGCGGCATCGGCGATGACGTCATGGAGTTATTCGGCACTCTCCTGGACGAGGAAGGCCAAAACGAAGCCAAACGTTTGAAGGATCTTGGTACGAAGTTGCTCAACGGTGTCGATTTTGACGATCTCGTCGGCAAGGAAATGGTCTTTGCTGAGCGAATGGCCACTCCCACATTCGACAACAACAACGTGGATATGGGTCCGCCGGATCTGGTATGGATCTTCCGCGGCAGCTCCGCCGGAGCAGCGAAGAATTTCGATGGAATCGTCGCTATTCTGGAGACAGTAATCCAGGAGATTTGTAAAGCAGCTAATACGACGCCACTGACCATCAATAAAACCGATAAAGATGGAACCCGTATAGCTTCGGTCAATCTCACCGAACAAGCTGACGGCGCCCCGGTGATCATGGTAAATATCGCGGTCAAGAACGACACTATCGTCGTCGCGATGGGGCAAAAGATTTTTGACGAGGTCATGGGATTCCTGTCAGGAAAGAACCCCGACAAAGCCATCAGCAATAACCCGCGATACAAATCCGCTTTCGCACAGCTCCCCCCGGCCGAAGATGCAACCGTATTCGTTGATATTCAAAATCTGCTCAAGCCCATTCGCAGTCTGGTCAACTTTGGAATGAAAGAGGCACAAGCCAAGGCTGAAGTAGTAAACGATATCGTCCTCAACAGCAGTTCAACAGGAGAGGCTCACGAACTTACAGTTCAAGCCTGGAAGCTTTACGAGCAAAAGGATTACAAGGCGGGACTGGAATTAACCACCAAGGCGCATGAACTTGCTCCTGCGGACTCAGCGATTCTCTACTACATGTCCTGCTTCCATGCTCTCAACGGCAACAAGGACAAATCGCTCGACTTCCTGGAGAAGGCGGTCGATGCTGGTTTCTACAAACCCCAGCACATTTCCTGGGACCCGGACCTCAAGAGCCTGCACGAGGAACAGCGGTTTAAAGTGGCCCTGGAAAAAGCCACAAAACTGGCAAAACAGCATTCCGTCAGCGAAGAGCCCAACTGGAAAGCCCTGGTCGATCGTTTAATGGATATACCGGGAATCTTCGACTACATCGCCTCTGTCGAATATACAGACGGATATTCAACTAAAGCCGAAGCGGTGGTAATGCTGGTTGCCGATGCCAGAAGCAAACCGTTCTATCCGGTTTTTGCCAAGCCGAAAAAGGCAACTCAATTTGACCGCTACCTTCCCGCGGAAACGCTCTCGTTCGACGTGAGCAGCGCCGTGGACCTGGGCGGGCTTTACAAGTTCCTCCTGGATACTATCCGTTGCACGGGGCCTAAAGGCGAAGAGGCTCTGGTCAAGTGGGAACAATTGCAGCAAAGCGCCAATTTCAATGTTGAAAAAGACATCCTTGATTGGGTAGCCGGCGACTCCATAATGGTTGAGTTGGAAGATAATCAGGGTTGGGTTATGTTACTGCGAGTTCACAATGAAGAACTGGCACGAGAAAAAGTAACCACTGCGGTCGATTTTGTCTCAAAAGCGATCATGGAAGCCGCACAGGAAAACCCCGTCATGGGTATGTTCGCAATGCGTACTTCGCCGGCCAACCATGACACGCTTAAGGGATTCCAATACCTCTTTTTCGGTATGAGCCCACAACCAGTCGTCTGGGGAGTAGCGGATAACCACCTGATCTTCGGCAGTTCGACCGACGCGATTTGCATGTGCCTTGATACTGCCCAGGGTAAGCATCCGAACATCAGAAAGAACGCCCGGGTAATGAGCGAAGCGTTAGTACCTGATGGCATGTTCACCAGCGTTTCTTTGACTGATCAAAGACAACTGGGCAATCAACTCGCCGCGGGTATTGGGATGTTCTCCATGATGAGCGGTATGCTGACTATGGCGATCCCCGATCCGGAAGTTCGCCCGGTCATTTCCAAGATAGCCGGCATCCTTGGTAAACTGACTCCCGTGGTCACCAAGATAAACTTCTATAAGTCGGTAGCCAGGCAGTCCACGTTCAACGGACAATCGTGGCATTCCAAGACGGTGACCCATTACGTATCTCCCGATGAGCGTCCCAAGAAACCGGCTCCGATAACTCCTGAACCGGAAACCGCCCCGGCACCTGTTACCACGCCAAGTTAAAGTGATGCACTAATCACAGGCTTGAAATCAAGGCCCGGATGTATCATACATCCGGGCCTTTTTTGTAGCCGCTCCCTTTGTATCCCTTTCCGCCAGGCAATCCTCAGGCAGTTCCATCTCTATAAAGCGGGAATGAAATGCCGTTTTGTTAATTGGTCACTTCACCCCAATTTAACACTCCCCTTGGTGCCAAAAATATGGCACAAAACGGAGTTAGCAGGCGAGTCAGGAGGTTTTTTCGGACTAAATTCTCGAAATAAGTCTCTCCTATACTTACACTTAAGGCCAGTTGGCAGTTAAAGTGGTAGACGAATATTAGCCCGATAGATAGACTTACATAAACGTTGTTTTTGTACGAATAGCGAGTTTAGTTATCGTGTTTAGAGCGATGCTGATTGCTGGTCTTCCTCCGGGGGTGGAATTAAATTATGGCTGCACGACACCATATTAAAATCCTTGTCGTTGACGATGATGCCGCAGTATGTGAAATGGTTGCCAACTTCCTCGAAGAAGCCGGTTACGAACCGATAACCTTCACCCATCCTCACGAAGCTCTGAAAGCCGCGGAAAAAGAGGCATGCCAGGTCGCAATACTCGATCTGAAAATGCCCGACATGAACGGTATCGAGCTGGTGGAGCGGCTAAAAGAGATCGACCAGCGAATCTGCTGCATCGCCATGACCGCCTACCCTGCCCTCGAAACCGCCACAGCAACCATGCGTAAAGGGACGGCCGATTACATCTCCAAGCCGTTCAAAAAAGCTGAGTTGCTTAACTCGGTTGAAAGTGCCTGCCAGCGGCTGGGGCTTATCTACACCTGCGAATCTGATTTAAATAAACTGATCGGGCAAAGGCTCCGCTCCGAACGACAGAGACAGAAACTGACCTTGCGGCAGATATCACAAAGATCGGATTTGACCACCTCGCAGCTTTCACAGGTCGAGTTGGGCAAGAATGCGGCTTCGTTGTGGGCATTAGCCCGCATAAGTAACTCACTCGGTCTGCAACTTTCGCACCTTCTGGAAAACTTGTAACAGAAGCAAGCGGTGGTTTAACAAAAAATATAGCAAACACGATCGACCTCGTTATTTGAAACGAGGTCGATCTTTTTTTGCCTATACGGTCTGAATCGCTATAAAGTGATCCATCAGTCGGTTACGCTGTACGCAAAAGAAACTGCTATCTGATATACGATTGAGGTTACCCATGAAATCGATTCGCAAAGAGCTATGGTTTGACATTCCCACCCGGAGAGCTTTCATCAATATTACCCCGGATGTGGAAGACACCCTATCGGAAAGCGGTATCTCCGAAGGTTTGTGCCTGGTCAACGCCATGCACATCACCGCCAGCGTGTTTATAAACGACGACGAAAGAGGCTTGCACAACGACTATGAAAAATGGCTGGAAAAACTCGCACCGCATGAGCCGATCAGCCAATACCGCCATAACGATACCGGCGAAGACAACGCCGACGCGCATCTGAAACGGCAGGTCATGGGCCGCGATGTTACTGTAGCGGTAACCAAAGGGAAACTGGATCTCGGTCCCTGGGAACAGATATTTTACGGCGAGTTCGACGGCCGGCGTCGGAAACGGGTACTTGTGAAAATCATCGGTGAATAATCATGGCCTCTACCGCTAAGTCCAGACAGCGTTTCGGAATACACGTATCCATCGCCGGGGGAATAGAAAAAGCATTCGCCCGGGGAGAGGAAACCGGCTGTGATACGATGCAGGTATTCGTAAAAAACCAAAAGCAATGGACAGCCAAACCGCTGACCGAGCAAACCATATCGGCATACAATCAAGCGAGAAAGCATAGTAAAATCGAGCCGGTTATCGCTCACGCCGGCTACCTGATCAACCTGGGTTCTCCCAAGGCGGAACAGTGGAACAAGAGCATCGACGCTGTGGTGGATGAACTGGAGCGGTGTGAATCACTGGATATCCAGCAATTGGTAATTCATCCCGGCAACCACATGAAAGAGGGAATCGACGCGGGGATCAAGAGAATAGCGGACGGCTTGAACGAGGCCCACAAAAGAACCAGGGGGTTTAAAACTCAACTCGCCCTGGAAACAACAGCGGGACAGGGAACTTCTGTAGGGCATGAAGTGGAGCACTTGGGGCGAATCATCAGTACGGTAAAGGCGCCCGAACGGTTGACGGTCTGCCTGGATACTTGCCACCTGTTCGCCGCTGGTTATGACCTTACCGATCCGGACGAATACGAAAAACTGATAAATAAACTGAAGAAGGAAGTTGGCTTAAACAGGATAAAGTGTATCCACGTAAACGACTCCAAAACCCCGTGCGGCAGCCATGTCGATCGCCACGATCATATTGGTGACGGCAAGATAGGGTTGAGTGGATTTCGCCATTTGATCTGCGACAAGCGTCTGGCTAAAGTGCCGCGTATTCTCGAAACGCCTCAGGAAACCAATGAAAACGGCGACGAATTGGATAAAATCAATCTAAAGACGCTTCGTAAACTGGCATCTTCCTGCTGACCGGCTCAGCATATGCGTTTACGATTTGTTTATTGGACTCGCACATTCCGATAACTTGTCATGCAATATGATTTTGCCCTTCCAGACAAGTGCATAATCTTCCGATATGCCTGACGATAGTGTTTTGACACATAGCAGGCAGACATACGGGACACGCATAAGTGATACGCGTACCGACAAGTAAACTTGAACCGGGGATGATCCTGGCGGCACCGGTAAGACACCCGGCGGTGGCCAGTCATGTACTTCTCCAGACCCATTACCGGTTGGACACCGATTCCATATCCGGACTGAAGAAGTTGCGCGTTGACAGCGTTTGGGTCAACCACCCCGGATTCGATTTCCTGGACGACAAGATCAGCGACGCGGTATCACAGGCCCGTACCAGGCTCTACGAATCCGTTAAAACATCGTTCACAGGTATTTCCAAAAAAACCGCGGGAGCGTTCAATCTCAACGAGTATCGCACCCACATCGGGAACATGATTCTCATACTGATAACCAACAAGGACAACGCGGTGTGGGCAGAAAGACTGATGGATGATGATAACGAGCTGTTCGCGCACAGCTCGAACGTCGCTTACCTGTCCATCGTTATCGGTATGCAGATAACCGACTATATCTCCACCCAGCGCAAATTCGTCCAGCGCGCCGACAGTACGGATCTTACCAACCTGGGCATAGGGGCCATGCTGCACGACGTGGGCAAACTGGGGCTGGAAAAAGAATGGCACCACGTGCACGTTACCGACGCAGAATCGGAAACAGACGAATACCGCAGCCATGCGGAAAGAGGATATAAGGCCGTTCAGGGAAAAGTGGAAGCAACCGCTTCACAGGTTCTTCTACACCATCATCAGAGATTCGATGGTCTTGGTTTCCCCGTACCCAAATCCAGACACAAGGAACGAACACTTAAGCCCATGTGTGGAGAAAATATACACATATTTTCCCGCATCGTGGCCGTCGCTAACGTAATTGACGCGTTGACCAGTGCGTGCAAGAAATCCGGTCGCCCCATAGTCACGGGATTATCAGCTCTCACCTCATCACCTTTATATGAAGGAGCGTTCGACCCGGTGGTTCTTAACGCCGGCTTACGAGCTATTCCCCCGTTCCCCCTGGGTTCGTTTGTGGAACTATCCGACGGAAACCGGGCAATCGTAACAGATCTGAACGAAACCTCACCCTGCCAGCCCAAAGTGCAGTTGATCGACTATAATCTGGGACGCAGCAACACCGTCCCCGAGGAAATCGATCTTTCTGACGGCAACTGTCCACTTTCGATAGTGAAAGTAGCCGACATCCCGGTCAGCCCAAAACATTTTTACAGTTTACCCGGTGCCCCTTCTCCCATGACCTACGCTTGATGAATCGTCCCGGATGAATATCTGCCTTCGCGTCCTCGCCCCCGTTTAGGGGCAATACCAACCAACATAACTCTATCTATCAGCCTTCCGGTTTAGCTGTACACGTGTACCAGGGTCACAACTGCCAGGCAGGCAACCGCCACCCCAGCACCAACAGGCCACACCGCCCTTCCCCTATTGGTCATTACAGCCTCGCCGAATTCCCGCAGCTTCTGCCCACCCCGGAATCCGAGAGGAGCACCAAGTGCGGCCACTGCTGCCGCATATGGAATACCAGCAACACTCGATGGAAAGGCCGTACCGGGAACGACACATGCAGCTTGCCCTGTAAACAAAGGTGCCAGAATGAAAACATTGGCCGCTATCACCGCACTCAAAACTCCGATTACGGCACCGCCACCCCACGACATTCGACGCTTGCCACTGGTTACGAACATCAAAGTCCCGAAAGCAAAGGCTTCACCCATATAGGCAAAAGCTACATTGCCGGCCATCCCCCGACAGAAGATAGGATGATGTTCCAGCCCGGCAAGATATACCTTGAACACCATTGCCACAAGCGGCAATATCATCAGTGACCGTACTCGCTGCGTCAGCCCGAAAGCAAGGGCAAAGAATAAAACCGCACAGCCGGCGAGAATAGATCCGTTATGATGTAAAATGCCGATCTCGTGCAACGCTGAGCGACCAACCGACTCGGTCAAACCCCAAATGCAACCAATAGCCACTACCAGCCACAGTTCCCACCGCCGCGTATCCTTCGTCTCGTTCATTTCCTGCT
Organism: Phycisphaerae bacterium; assembly: GCA_963667855.2. GTDB lineage: Bacteria > Planctomycetota > Phycisphaerae > UBA1845 > UBA1845. The sequence goes on from CAXXKI010000015.1 coordinate 145,842, forward strand.
CCTTGCAGAGAGTGGGATTCCACGTACCGTTAGCGGAATCACCTCACCCGAACCGTCAGGTCACCGAAAACAGTTGAAGCCGTTCATCCAAACAGTAGACGTTCCAGCCTGGCCAACACGTTCCTGACACGATCGATAATATAAGAGGTCTCCCCCACCCTGTGCAAGCTTTTCGCACAAAACGAGGCCTATTTCGGAGAACCAACAGGCTTATCCGCTCAAAACGTGTCAGTTCAGAAGCGGATCTTTCGGCATACTAGGTTTTCCCTTTTCAGCTCTCTCGCGTTTTCCTGCAGCTCATGCTTACCGCTTAGCCACTGTACAGATACCAGTTACTTTTACGGTTTCATTTATTCCGTTTGCGCAGCGATTAAGTATTCCGTATCACTTAAACCTACCGTTTAAAGCGTTTTTCTGGGCCGATATTTCCAATAGCAGGTGTTACCTGTTTACACGAGTAATCGGTCTATCAGTATTGCCACCGCCCAAGGAGGCTTGTTCAGCCGGCGAGAACCACCGGTGGATATCTATCCGGTAAGCGGATCGATGCAGCCTTAACGGCATCGAGTGAAACTCAGTAAACCGTATACGATTGCGCACACGTACTGTCTTGCGCTATATAAAGGAGATTACCTGACCGCGGAATGCTTAATTCATGAGTGCGCGTTGATGATTAAACAAGCATTAGAAGGATTTAAAATCGACGTAACGAGCTTTAAAAATGAATTACAATCCAACGCAATCCAACCGCCGTGTATTGATAATCGACGATCAGGAATCAATACACCATGATTTCAAGAGCATCCTGTCTCCTGTCCCAACGAATACCGCCGAGTTGGACGAAGCGGCTAACGCTTTTTTCAATCATGGCAATGACTCTGATTCCAACGACGTTGAAATCGAAATCGAGTCAGCATACCAGGGACAAGAGGGTGTGGAAAAAGCCCGTCGCGCAGTGGAGGCAGGCAAACCATTTGCCATAGCCTTTGTTGATATGCGCATGCCTCCCGGCTGGGATGGAATCGAAACAATAGGAAATTTATGGGAAGTCGATCCAAACCTGGAAATCGTGATCTGTACCGCATATTCAGATTACTCCTGGAACCAGATAACCAGCGAGCTCGGGCGAAACAGTCATTTGTTGATCCTGAAGAAACCTTTCGATATCTCAGAAATATCACAACTAACCGACGCGTTGACCGAAAAATGGAATCTTGGACGCCAGGCCAAGGCTACTTTGGATGAAGTTCAGGCTTTGGTAGAAACCCGGACGCAGGAGCTTACCAAGGCTATGGAACAGCTTGAAATCGCGAGGCAGCAGGCTAATGCGGCCACCATGGCTAAAAGTGAGTTCCTGGCCCATATGAGCCACGAAATTCGCACTCCAATGACAGCCATTCTGGGGTATACAGAACAACTTCTTTGCGAGACTGATATTAATGAAACTCCCCCCGAAAAAGTGGATGCTTTAAGAACTATTCTTCGCAACGGAGAACATCTGCTTGCTATCATCAACGACATTCTGGATATTTCAAAAATCGAGGCTGGCAAACTGGAAACAGAACACGTCAATTGCTCGCCGATTCAACTCGTGGCGGAAGTCAAGGCACTAATGCGGGTTCAAGCCGACGCGAAAAATTTAAAACTGGTTACCGATTACACAGGGGCCATCCCCGCAACGATAAAAACAGACCCCACCAGACTGAGACAGATTCTTTTAAACCTGATTGGCAACGCCATCAAATTCACAAACACCGGCACGGTGCGCCTGGTAACCAGGCTGGTGGATGGAGAACCAGACGAAGCTGGAAATTCGACCGCGAAACTACAGTTCGAGGTTATCGACACCGGTATCGGCATGACCAGACAGGAAACCGAGAATCTGTTCACGGCGTTCGGCCAGGCGAACCGGTCAACCGCACGCCAATACGGAGGAACCGGGTTAGGTTTAGCCATTAGTAAAACCCTTGCACAAATGCTCGGCGGCGACCTTACCGTTGAAAGCACACCGGGCAAGGGATCATCATTTCGGGCAACCATCGCTATCGATTCACTTAATGAATTGCCAATGATACACGATCCGGAGTCGGCTACGTCGAAAGCCCTGGCCAACGCGGTCATAACCGCGGAAGAAAAGGTAACACTTGATTGCCGTATACTCCTGGCCGAAGACAGTACCGATAACCAACGGCTGATCTCCTACATATTGCGAAAAACAGGGGCCGAAGTAACTGTTGTGGAAAACGGGAAACAAGCGGTTGAAGCCGCACTTGGACCAGCATATGATAACCAGGTCGCAGAAATCGAACGGCCGTTCGACGTCATCCTGATGGATATGCAAATGCCGGTCACTGACGGTTACGAAGCGACATCTCAACTTAGAAAAAAAGGGTATAACGGACCAATCATTGCTCTCACCGCCCACGCTATGGTGAGCGACAAGCAAAGATGCACAGACGCGGGCTGTGATGATTATATTTCAAAACCCATCAATAGGAAAAACATGATCGATACGATTCGCAAGTATTCTTGTGAACCATCAAAAAGCAAAGAGGATAACCATACAGACAACAGTGAACATCATTCGGCAAACTTGCAGAGTAACCAACAAAAAACATCTGACTGATGAATTCCGGATTTTCGAGACACAGATCCAATCCGCCATTAGATAACATATCACCAATAGCTATCGGTGGTGATGGAGTAGTACGTTGACCAGCGACAACAAAGAACAGGCCCCAGATAACGACACGGCGAATTCATCGCAACCGCACAACAAGATCGCTGATCTCGGGAATAACCAATCAGCACCGATGCGCTGGTGGGAAAGCATCCATGTCAAGTTAACCTTGTGTCAGGTATGCCTGCTGGTTCTGATAATCGGAGCGACGGTTACCATTATGTTCACGGTTGAACGTTCGTTGCTCGTTAACGAAGGACAGAATCTCGCGGAACAACTGGGTAACCGCGTCGTATCTGATTTGCGGATTCGCCTGGCACTGGCCGAAAGCCTGGTAACCAGCCTGGCCAAGCTAGGGGAAAACCTCGGAAACGACGTCGATGAATATATGAAGGTTATTCCGGAAATACTCAACTATGAAGGTAACGAAACATTCATAGCCGGAGGTGGTATCTGGCCTGAACCATTTGCCTTTACACCAGGAGTCGAAAGGCGAAGTTTCTTCTGGGGACGCGAGCCGAACGGCACATTAAAATACTATGATGATTATAACGATCCAGCGGGAAAGGGTTACCACAACGAAGAATGGTATGTACCTGCAATATACTACTCGCCGGGTAAAGCGTTCTGGTCCAAGTCTTATATGGATCCCTACTCGTACCAACCCATGGTGACGTGTACGGTTCCAATGCACAAGAATGGGTTATGTACCGGAGTAGCCACAGTTGATCTGAAACTCGAGGGGCTACAGGAGTTCCTGCAAGAAGCCTCCCACGTTCTTGATGGATACCTGTTCGTCGTGGATCGCAATAACAGGTTTCTTGCATTCCCCGACCAGGAGATGGTCACTCGGCGTTTTAAAGATGACAAAGGTAACACGGCCGTTGAGTTACTGAGTGTTACCGATTTCGCCAGGGAACACTCGCCTTTCGTTTCCATCGCCGATTCTTTAACCCGTTTGAACAGCCGGGTACTTGACGAAGCCGAATTGAATTCCGTCCAAAACGCTGAAATGGTTCGCGATATAGAACAAAGGAGCTATCAGATAAACCGGGATGAATCGCGACTGACGGTAGCGGTAATGCATAATCCATTGCAAACTGCTGTCGCTTCCTCCGCAGAGGTCGAAAGACTGTTCCTGGATCATGGTCCGTTTTTTAACGAGCCGATTATGGTTTCAGTTTTCCTTATGCCTCAAACCTACTGGAAGATTGTCGCGGTAACTCCAATGTCCAAGTTTCATTCCACTGCCGACGCCGCGACACTGAAAGTCGGAGCGTATGTCCTCGGTCTGGAGCTGGCCAGTTTACTGACTTTCTTTTTCGTAATGAGAAGAATTTTCATCAAGCCGCTTCAAAAACTATCGAATGAAGTTAAGGAAATATCCGAAGACACGGGAGACCTTCACCATCGCCTCAGTGAGACATCTTCCGGTGAACTCGGCCGGCTTGCCTATCTGTTTAATCGCCGAAGCAATCACCTGCTGAAGGTGCTTGAAGACCTTCAGAGAATACGGAACGAACTGGAAGTTCGCGTTCGCGAACGGACGGCGGAACTGGAAACAATACACCAGAAGTTGTTACAGGTTTCCCGCCAGGCAGGCATGTCCGAGATCGCTACCGGAGTTCTGCATAATGTGGGCAACGTGTTGAACAGCGTCAACGTAAGTACGAACCTGGTGGCGGATAAAATACGCAAATCCCGCGTTAATGAACTAAGAAAAGCCGGCGAAATCGTGGAGCAACATGCCGATGACATGGTGAATTTCGTCAGGGACCATCCCCAGGGAAAATACCTGGCGAAGTATGTCATAGAAATGAGCAAGCATCTGAAGTATGAGCAGAGTGATCTGCTGTGCGATATCGAAAAACTAAAAAGCAACGTTGAGCACATAAAAGAAATCGTCGCCATGCAGCAGTCGTATGCTCATGTATCAGGCGTTTCAGAAAAACTGTCCGTACAGGATCTGCTCGAAGATGCACTAAACATTAGATTGTCATCATTCGATCGGCATAATATCAAGGTAATCAGAGAATACGAAGATGTACCGCCAGTCACCCTGGACCGCCACCGGGTAATGCAGATAATCGTAAACCTGGTGAGTAATGCCAAACACGCCATAGCGGACCACCGAAAAACCGGCGGGGACGATCACCATGAAATTGTCTAAGCTGTCCGATACAAGGATCGGCATTTCCGTTACAGATGACGGAACTGGAATAAACAAAGAAAACCTGTCGAAAATCTTCGGTTATGGATTCACCACCAAAAAAGGCGGCCACGGTTTTGGTTTGCATACCAGCGCGAACGCAGCCAAGGAACTTGGAGGAAGCCTCACCGTATTCAGCGAAGGCAAAGGTACCGGAGCAACATTCATCCTGGAATTACCGGTAAAAGGCACCTGCCCACAGGGGTCCCGCATTAGAAGACGCTAATCACGTATACGCGTCCTAGTATTCAACCTGATACGCTGGACGTGCAAGTTGGCTCAGATGCAGTATAATCGACCTATTATACGAATTAACACTGCCTGCAGGCATCGGAATACGAGATGACGCAATGATCGCCAGTGATATAAAAACCAGAACCATCGTCGGCTTGGAGATACACGTCCAGCTTGCCACGCGAACCAAAATGTTCTGCGGGTGCGAGCTTGTCTTCGGGGCGGAGCCCAATACGCGAACCTGCCCCGTGTGCCTGGGGCTTCCCGGTTCTTTACCGGTCATTAACAGGCAGGCCGTGGAGTTCTCAGTGAAGATGGGTCTCGCCCTCGGCTGCCGCGTCGGAACGTTCACCAAGTGGGACCGCAAAAGCTACTACTACCCGGATCTGCCCAAGAACTACCAGATCAGCCAGTACGACCTGCCGCTGAATAACGAAGGTCGTTTCGAAATCCCCGACGGCAAGGGCGGAACGAAATTCGTCCGTATCCTCCGCGCCCACCTGGAAGAGGACGCAGGCAAAAACGTCCACGACGTTCCCGGCTGCTCCCTGGTGGATCTCAACCGGGCGGGCACCCCCCTGCTGGAAATCGTTACCGAACCGGACATCTCCTCCGGCGACGAGGCTTACGCTTTCTGCACCGAGCTGCAGCGGCTGGTTACCCACCTGGGGATCGGCGAAGGCAGCATGCAGAAAGGGCAAATGCGTTTCGAGCCTAACGTAAACGTGGAAATCGAGCACAATGGGGAAAAATACTATACCCCAATCGTGGAAGTAAAGAACTTAAACAGCTTCCGTGCGGTTCGCGACGCGATCGAGTTTGAATCCCGCCGCCACGTTCAGGACTGGCTGGCCAACCACGATTACGTCAAGGGGAAAGCACCGAGCGAAAACCGCGGCTGGAACGCGGATAAAGGTATTACCGAATTCCAGCGTGGCAAGGAAGCGGCTCACGACTACCGCTACTTCCCCGACCCCGATCTCGTACCGGTCACCCTGACCCCGGAATGGATCGAGTCGGTGAAAGCAGGCCTGCCCGAAATGCCTTTAGCCCGAGAGAAAAGATTCCTGGCTGATTACGGCATTTCCGAAAAAGACGTTCCGGTCATCCTCGGTGATCTGGAAACCGGTATTCTTTATGAATACTGCGTTGTACGGGGAGCGAAACCGGCCACTGTCACCAAGCAGTTCATGGGCATCTGGAACTCCATAGCAACGGCTAGAGACACTTCGATTGGCAAATTGGGAATCGCCCCCGAAAACTATTTCGAGCTTGCCCAACTGGTCGAGGAAGGAGCGATAAGCGCTACTGCCGCAGGAAAACTGGTGGAGAAAATCGCCGAATCGCAGGAGGCAGTATCCATAGAAAGAATTCGCGCCCTGGCCGACCAATTGAAAGACGCAGACAAGTTAAACGCGGCCGCAAAAACTGTCGGGCTTAAGGAGTTGGCGGAAAAAAACGGGTTAATCCAGGTCCAGGATGAAAACGCCATGCTCGCCTGGGTAGAACAGGTGTTCACAGAAAACGAGCAGGCCGTCCAGGACGCCCTGAGTAACCCGAAGAAAGCAAAAGCGGCTCCCGGTTTTCTCACAGGCAAGGTAATGCAGGTTTCAAAAGGCAAAGCCGACCCCAAGGCAGTAGGCAAGCTGATCAGAGACAAGCTGGATGAGTTGAAAAAGAATTAAGCGAATAATCCACAAATGGATTTATGCGGAGTTTCACCTATGTCCGTAAACCAAAGATTTTTGGCCACGTTCCTGACGGCCATTATCGCCCTGACCGGTTGCAGTTGCGAACCAACAGGAGCTTCCGACATTACCCGATTCGATCATATGGAAAAAACAGACCTCAAGATCAACGACACAACTATTCGAGCCTGGATCGCCAAAACCGACACCGAGCGTGCTTCAGGATTCATGTACGTGGAGCCGGAGCTTCTCGAACCGCTTGAGGACGGCGCTCACCCGGGCATGGTATTCGTATTCACCAGCAATCGAGACCCTTACCACGGATTCTGGATGCGAAATGTTCCAGTCCCGCTGGACATAGCTTTCGTCAAAACAGACGGAACGATAATAACCATCCGCACTATGGCCGCTTACGACTACGATACGACCACCGCCACCGAGCCATACAGATACACTATCGAGGTTAAGGCGGGCCTCTTTAACCAATTGGGGATCGAAACGGGCGATAAGGTCCAGCTTGACGAATCCGTTTTGGCCAGTGCCGAGTAACTCCTAAATAGCACGCTCTCAAAGACCGACCTTAATAGTGAGGTTGCGCTGCTATCAGCGTGGTAACAGCGTTAACGACCTATAACTGCGCATTGGTTTGCGCCGGTCGTTTTTTCGAGGGAATCGTAGCCAGTGTCAACATCCATCGAGAGGTCATTACAGTTACTACTGGTAGGAGATGATGCACAGCTGCCGCCATCTACCAGAGAATATCTTGCGGCGCAGGGTTACCAGATAAACGCGTCCAGGGAATATCAAAACGGCTTGGCGCTGGCGGAAACCGCTGCTTTCGACGCGATGATTATCCCCGCCCCCACCCACCGAAGCGATTCGGAAGATGAATTGTTTGAAAAACTGCTCCGCACGGTGGAGGTACAGGGAAAGGCGGCAATTGTCCTTGGGAAAACAACTGATCGCGATTCGGGCAGAGGCCACTCGCTTATCGACTACGCCGACCCAACCGTAAGCAAAGAGGAAATTCGGGGCAGGCTCTCCGTCCTGCTGAAATACCACGATGTTCTGGAAGGGTTTGAACGCGACCTGGACAATATGCAGCGATTGTTCAAGCAGTTGAACACCCAGTTCACCCATGTAGACCAGGAGATGCGTCTGGCAGGCAGGTTGCAGAATGCCTTTTTGCCAAGGGGCATAACCTCGTTTAACGGAGTTCGTTTTGCCACGATTTATCGACCGGCATCCTTCGTATCCGGCGACATATACGACATTTGCCGCGTCGATGAAGACCACATCGCGTTTTACATAGCCGACGCCGTAGGCCACGGGATGGCCGCCAGCCTGCTTACCATGTTTATTAAAAACGCGGTGGTCTCCAAGAAGGTCTATGAAAAACAGTATGAAATCTTCGATCCAAACGAAACGCTGCAACTGCTGAATCAAAAACTCTGCGATCAGGAACTGCCTAACAGCCAGTTTGTTACCGCCTGTTACTGTCTTTTGAATACGAAGACGCTGAACCTCAGATTCGCCCGGGCAGGCCACCCATACCCCATGCTGGTTACTTCCGACGGTTCCATTTCCGAATTGAAATCGCCCGGCGGACTCCTGGGACTGTTTGAAGGCGAGGATTTCCCCTCCGAGTCAGTGCAGCTCAAGCCCGGCCAGAAAATCATCATTTACAGCGATGGTGTCGAACTGGCGTTCGAAAAGAAGGAAGAGCGAGAGGATGAACTGACCTACTACCGCGAGGTCCTGGACGACATATCCTATTTACCGGCCGAACAAATGGCCCGGGAATTCTCCCGCCAGTTGGATAATGAAGCCGGATCGCTCACTCCCCAGGATGACGTTACCCTTTTGATCCTGGAAGTGAACGATTAGTCCCCAACAAAACCGCGACCGCGAGCTTCAACCCCCTAACTGTTTATTTAACAATATGTTATATAAACCTTCGCTTATAGTATCCCGTCTTATAATCAAAAATTTCGGAGAATCGCCAGTCGCCTTGCATGTCTGCCGTACATGTATATAATTTGCTGTTCTGTCGATATTTACTAACAGGCTCAAGGACTAAAGAAGCCATGAAAGAGAAGATTCATCCAAAATACGAAAAGTGCTCGGTTCGTTGTGGTTGTGGAAACACGTTTGAAACCTGTAGCACAGTGAGCGAAATCCACGCGGAAATCTGCTCCCAATGTCACCCCTATTTCACCGGTACGGAAAAGCTGTTGGACACCGCCGGTAGGGTTGAGCGTTTCCAGAAGAAGTTCGGCGGCGACTATTTTGCCAAGAAGCCGAAGAAGCAGTCTTCTCGCGCGAAAAAAGCCTAGCACCGTTACAAACATTCAACCACGCACGCTCAATTTCCCAATTGGCTGCGTGGTTTTTGTATTGGTAGACAACTCGGACCGATTATCAACCGAGTCACACCTCTTGATCGGTTCCGGTTTATGAGAAATCCAAACACGCGGAGGCATGAGCATGCCAAATCCCGTTGACGAAAAACTGTTGAACAAACTGGCCGAACTCGCCGAACGAGCAGCCATCCTGGAAAAGCAGATGACCGATCCGGAAATCGTTGTGGATCACACCAAAACCACTGCAATAGCCAAGGAATTGGGCAAACTGCGATATATCGTTGACCCATACAAAAAACTGCGATCGACGCTGGATAGTCTGGAAGAGGCAAAACAGATTATCAACAGCTCCGCCAGTGACGCGGACCTGAAAGAACTGGCTTACGAAGAGTTGCCGGAACTGGAGGAAACCTATGAGCAGCAACTGGAAGCATTGAAAGAGCGGGTAGTAACCGCCGATGATGCGGCCGTCTCCTCGTTGATTCTGGAAATTCGGGCCGGTACCGGAGGAGACGAGGCCGGACTTTTCGCCCGCGACCTGTACGAAATGTATACCCGCTATTGCCAGCTGCAAGGATTCAGAGTCGAAGTAATGGACCAGTCGTCCAGCGACTTAGGCGGTCTGAAAGAGATCATCCTGAACATCAAAGGCGATGGAGCCTGGCGAAGCCTGGGATACGAAGGTGGCGGACACCGCGTCCAGCGAGTACCGGAAACAGAAACCCAGGGACGTATCCACACAAGTGCGGCCACTGTCGCTGTCTACCCGGAGCCGGAAGAGATCAACATCGCCATAAACTGGGATACGGATGTGGAAGAGCACGTCTGCCGGTCCAGCGGCCCGGGCGGGCAGAAAGTAAATAAAACCTCCTCGGCGATTCAACTGGTACACAAGGAGACGGGCATAACAGTCTCCATGCAGGACGAAAAATCACAGCACAAGAATCGGTCCAAAGCCCGACGGATCATGACCACCCGGCTTTATGACCATTATCAGAAAGCGCAAGACACCGAAGTGGATAGTGCCCGCAAGACCATGATCGGCAGCGGAGATCGCTCTCAACGCATCAGAACGTACAACCTATCCACAAAACCGATGCACAGATCACACGACTGAGTTCGACCAGATTCAACCTGGATCGGATACTGATCGGACACATGGATGACCTGATTAAAGCGCTGCAGACACAGGACAAAGAGCAGATGCTCAAGAACCTGTAGCCAGACGTTTTTCTGGTTTACTGCTTGCGCCCGGATTTGCCCTTCCCGGCAGAGGAAAATATAGTATGCAAAGCGGTAAACCGGTCTCACTGAGGTCGACTTCTATGGAGAGTTAAGTTCCAGTGAGACGAGTCCGGTGCGAAACGCCGGAAATACACCAACGACAGTCGAGGAAGTTATGGCCAAGAAACAGTTGCAGATCGACAAGCTGATGGCCGCCCTGGTTTTCCAGGACGGTAGTGACCTCCACCTTACAGTGGGTTCGCCTCCGATGATTCGTCTTCAACGGTCGAATGCGCCGACTGGAGACAAAGGAACTCGATGCCGACGATATGGTGTCGCTGATGAAGTCGGTCACGCCGGAGAAAAAACCAGCAGGAGTTACAGGAAGCCGGAACTACCGACTTCGCCGTAGGTATGCACGAATCCCGTTTCCCGTGTATCCATCCACCGGCAGCAATACGAGGATCAGCCCAACGTACTCGGTATCGTAATGCGTTTGATTCCCAAAACTCGCTGCTTACCTGGGAACAGCTTAACTTTCCCGATGCGGATATCATAAAAAAGCTATGCATGATGCCCCGTGGGTTGGTTCTGGTTACCGGTCCGACTGGATCAGGAAAAACCACCACTTTGGCAACCTTGATCGATTACAATCAACCAGACCAGGTACGACCACCTGATTACCCTGGGAAGAACCGATCGAATTCGTTCACCCGCATAAACGCCTGCCGCGTAACCCAACGTGAAATCGGCGTCCACCTTCCCGACTTTAATGACGGCATCCGCCGTGCGTTGCGTATGGACCCGGACATTATCCTGGTAGGTGAAATGCGTGACTACACCACGATCAAGGCGGCAACCACCGCCGCGGAAACGGGCCACCTGGTGTTCGGCACCCTGCACACCCAGTAGTGCCTCCGAGTACCATCGAGCGTATCGTCGACTCCTTCCCCGTTAACGAGCAGGCACAGATCCGCGCGATGCTTACCGGCTCGCTGGAAGCGATTATCGCCCAGCGTCTTCTGCGTAAAAAAGGCGGTGGACGAGTGGCTACCTTCGAGATCATGGTTCCCGATGCCGGTATTCGCCACAACATTCGTGAAGGCCAGACGTTTAAAATCTACAGCTCCATGCAGACCGGTAAGGCCAAAGGTAACATCCTGATGGATAACCACCTTTACGAACTAGCCGTCAAAGGACTGGTGGAACCGGAAGACGCCCTCGCTCTTGCCCAGGATTACGGCACGCTGGAGAAGAAATTCAAAGAGGCCAACCTCATCGGCTTCGGCGAAGATAATGGTGGAAGATGTGAAAAAGAGCTCGTAACGCTCTCTAAAAAAACTATCCAGCCCCGAACGCGCAGCGGCACGTTCGGGGCTTTTTTACATACCGATCAGCTGCACAACCTGGTTGAGTTTAAGTATATATTCGTTTCTAATACAGCGATGTTTAAACAAACGAATCCATAAGTTGCAGTCCTCCGGCGTCCTCCTGTCCATCGCGTTTATTGCCGCGAGCGTCTTCTGCCCGGTATCGGGATGTTCATCTCCGCGTACATCAATAGAGAATTTCGCCATTTCACCCGATTGGGAAACTGCTTACGGAGGAATAGTCCGGGGCGACAAAGGCGGAGAAGAAAATCGCCCTGATCTTCACCGGTGGAGAGCACGGCGGCGGCACCGAACATATTCTCGATGTTTTGAAACAGACGAATGTCAAAGCTTCTCTTTTTGTCACCGGCGACTATCTCAATGTAGCAGATTACCGCCCCCTTTTAAAGAGAGCAGCCGCTGAAGGTCATTACGTAGGCCCCCATTCGCACGCCCATTTGCTTTATTGCCCTTGGGGAAGATCGCAACAGGACCCTGGTAACAGAGGACGAATTCAAACAGGACCTCCAGACCAATATCGACGAACTGGCCGGCCCCTTGGTGTTCTCGACCCGCGGCAACCGGTTTTCTTTATCCCCCCCTATGAATGGTATAACCAGGATCAGACCGATTGGGCAAAATCCATGAACGTGATTTTGTTCAACTTCACCCCGGGCAGCGGCTCAAACGGCGACTGGATTCCGGAAGGCCACAAGCGTTTCCCGCTCATCGGAAAAAATCCTGGCCGGACATACTCGAATTCGAACAGAAAAAACGAAACCGGACTTAACGGTTTTTTGCTTCTCCTGCACCTGGGTTCAACGCGGAAGGATAAAATGCATTTCCAGCTTCTCCCGCTCATCCAGGAATTACAGAAACGCGGTTACGATTTTATCCGCATAGATCATTTGGGGGCAGAGCGCATTTAGACGATAGTCGACTTCACCGAGTGCCACTTCGATAACACACTATTGCCTAAATGCGATCTGACCCCACGCGGTACGCCTATTCATTGATTGCGTTTTTCCCTGTTACTGGTGGAAGCATTCTTCTTCTCACTTCGGCAGCGATGTGCATTCCAACCCGATCCTCTTCATCCACGACGACCTGGGCACCGGCCAGGCTCAGTTGCCACCGATGAACGTGGTACCTTGCAACGCACTATTATTATTGCTTCCGGTGCCAGGCTCCGAACCTGCTCAATCACAAGGCGTGAGGCAGCCGGCGCCGGCAGGGTTATGGCTACTATTTTAGCTGTCCCAATGTTCACATGCTCGAGCACTTCCGCCTTCGTAGCATCGCCTATATGGGTCTGGAGATCGTAAGATCGGGCTACGGCGGCAGTCTTGGAATTCAACTCCACTATCACCACTTTGGATTTGTGTTTTTTCAATAGCGATTCGGCCACTCTCTGGCCGGCCGGTCCAAAACCCACTATAACCACGTGGTCGCGCAGGAGAGAGGCGGATTCTTCGCCGCCTTTTGGTTCAGCGAGCGATTCTGTGGGAGATTCTGGCGGTTTACCTTTTACAGCCGCGGCCAATCGTGGGGCTGCAGCCACCAGGTAAGGAGTCAGAAACAGCGTGACTATGGTTGCCGAAACCATCAGACTGAAAATATGATCGTCTATCAGCCCGCCCTCCTGGGCAACGGCGGCAATCACAAACGGAAAACTCCCCCACCTGGGCCAGACACACGCCCGCAGCGAGAGCATACCCTAAAGACACCCGAAGAACCGCCCAGTACACCGCAGGTCAGAAGAGTTTTGCCTAAAACGATCGCAACTACGACGAGTAAGACTTCAACCCAATGAACCATAACCCAGGCAGGGTCGGCCACCATCCCTATGGAACTAAAAAATAGTGTCACAAAAAGTGTCCGCAAAGGAACGACATCCGCCCGGATCTGAGTGGCAAACGGCGAGCTGGCCAGCAGTATACCGGCGAAGAACGGCCCAATCGCTGGAGAAAAACCAATCCGATGAGCCGCCCACGCGGCCCCCATAACCGTGATAATCGCCAGGAGGATAGGCAGTTCCCGATTCTTTGCCGCCTCCTGTACGCTGAAAAGCAGTGGAGCGAGACGATTCAACAGCACGTAGGCGGCCACGCCGAAGATGGCCGCCCCTACCAGCGCCTCAGCGATATTGGCGGCTACATCGCCAGCCTGACCGCCCTTGCCCAGTACGGCTATACCCAGCACCAGGGGAACTACCGCTATATCCTGGAGCAGGAGAATGCCGACGGCGTTTCGCCCATGAACGTTGTCCAGTTCAGCCCGGCTCAATAGCAATCGAAGTACGCAGGCCGTACTGCTCAGGGCTATCATCGCTCCCACCGCCAGCGAGGATCGCAAGTTCAAACCGAGAAGCACACAGATTCCCGTTGTAACCGCCCCGGTCAAAACAACCTGTAACGTTCCACCACCTAAAGCAGGTAAACCGAGGCTGCGTAACCTTCTATATGAAAATTCCAATCCTATTGTAAACAACAGCAAGGCTACGCCCAATTCAGCAATAGAGGTAACCAGCTCATGATCAGGTATCCAGTTAAGCGCGTTGGGCCCCAGAAGCGTACCGGCCACCAGGTATCCCAGGATCGCACTCTGCTTGAGCCGCTCGCATAGACCGCCCAGCACCATAGCGGCCAGCAGGAGAATCAGAATATCAAGTAACGCGGTCCACAGGTCCATAGCAATACCTCAACCACTTAGATCGACCAGTTGGAATCCACGCATAACGGTGTAAATCGAAACGCGACGGACTTCCAGTCTGTGGGTATTGTATGGACGTATTGGTTTGGTGGGTATGTTTTTTCCGATTTATTGTTTCCGTGTTTTCCGCAGGTCGAGTCATCGATGGGGTAATCTGCCCCGACGGGTTGCATATATCTACACATCCTGACGATTATCCGACCTGCAAGCATGACGTTTTTCATAAATCCCGGTCTATATATCTTTGTGAAAACGAAACGCTCTGTGTAATTCCTGTTGAATAATCGCCCCGGTCCGGACATAATCTTGCGAAAGGCTATTGGGCAATATGATATTCCTGCTTTTAACAGGTGGTTTGGCGGTATTGACTATAGGTGCAGACCTATTGATACGCGGAGCGAGTAACCTTGCCCGCACCTTGGGATTATCTTCACTGGTAATCGGCTTAACAGTTGTCGCTTTCGGCACGAGTTCACCGGAACTATTTGTGTCTGTAAAGGCGAGCCTTTCCAACCAGGCCGATATAGCAGTGGGAAATGTGATCGGAAGCAATATCTTTAACCTTTTGTTCATACTGGGTATCTCTTCGCTGATAGTTCCTCTAACAACCTCAAAGCAACTGATTCGACTGGATGTCCCGGTTATGATTGTGACATCCGGTCTGGTCTGGCTGTTTTCGCTTGACGGATCGATCGACCGGGTTGAAGGATTGGGATTACTGGCCGGTATTATTATCTATGCGCCATTGCTTATTTACTTTGGAAAACGCAACTCCAACCAACTCCCCAAAGTCAATGATAAGACGGATCCGATCGCCCAAAAGGGCGTCGGCGTTTATCGCGATTTATTGCTGGTATTTTTGGGCTTGGTAATGTTGGTCCTGGGGGCTCGCTGGCTTGTCGAGGGCGCAACCGGTTTAGCACGCATGCTTGGCGTAAGCGAATTGATGATTGGATTGACGGTCGTGGCCGTGGGTACATCTATTCCAGAAGCAGCTACATCGATTGTTGCCAGCTTCAAACGCGAACGCGATCTCGCTATAGGAAATGTGGTTGGTAGCAATATATTCAACGTTTTGATTGTATTAAGCGCTTCTGCAATCCTGGCCACTGACGGAATCTCGGTATCTCGGACGACTCTACAATTCGACATACCGGTGATGGTGGCCGTGGCGTTCGCCTGCCTGCCGATCTTTTTTACCGGCGGACGTATCTCGCGCTGGGAAGGGGCTATGTTCCTGGGATACTATGCGGCGTACCTGACGTTTCTTATCTTGACCATGACTCGACATTACACTCTGCCCGCATTCTCGCGTGCAATGCTTTGGTTCGTTATCCCCATGACGATATTGGGAATAGCAGTCAGCCTTCTTTGTTGGCTTAAAAAAAGGCGTAGTGAAACCAAGCAAAGGCCTGTTATTTCATAGCGGCATATAGAATTCGGGGGGAGCGTTCGTCGGAGCTCGGGGGACTCTCTGCTTAATTCGACCGCAGTTCGGAATCGTATCGAGTCAAGTAAGGCGTCCGCGGAACTTGCGGTACTTCCGGAACTAGGGTGCCACTGCTCTGTGAGCAGTGGTTATTAATAAACCAATATACGGTTCGATGTAAATAAAGTATGAATAAAGTGTAAGAGCACAGGACCAGTCTATTGATAGGTGGCGATAGTATTCCTGGAAACTTTTTTCGTCGGCGATTTATGCAAATAGACTTGCGGTGGAAATTGGTAAATGTGTAATCACTGCTCACAGACCAGTGGCACGAGTTCGAACGAGTTCGGGGGACGCGAGTTCGGAGTTCGGGGGACGCTTTACTCAATTCGACCGCAGTTCGGAATCGTATCGAGTCAAGTAAGGCGCCCTCGGAACTTAGGAAGGCAACTATGTTCGTCGTTTTGCGAGAATTAATCCCCCTAGTGCGAGCAACACTAATGTCGCCGGTTCTGGGGTGAGAATTACTTTCCCCCAGGCGTTTTGGGCAATAGTATAATTATAAACCTTACCTCTCCAGGTCTCGTCAAATCGGATTTTTACAACTTGCTCGATATCAAACCCCAAATCCCGTTTACCTTTGAAACTGTTTTGATCTCCAATGATATCCGTATCAAACGTAACTGTTCCCCAACTTTCCGTAACCGGTCCCTCTTTGAACCACCCTTTTGTTTTACCATTGATGTCTATTAATTCAACGGATAAGTCGGAAACACCTTCTCTTGCTAATATTGAGACTTGCAGGAAGCTGTCACTTAGGTTCTGTGGAGCTTTATCGGGATACTGGTATTCCCAGGCGGCAATATCCAGGATGTCGTTGCCCGGATCGCTGTTTCCTGTGACAGGCCATTCCATTCTCATTGCTGTGTGAGCTTCGCTGTAACCGTCCGTTTCGAGCGTGTCGGGAATGAGGGTTGAAGTCTGAAGTGCGTATCCATCAAGAGCTGGATCGGCTGTTAGGCGGTCGTCATAATAGGAGATCGCTGCTGTCGTCAGGCCGGCACCAGAAGTAACAGGTACGACGTTACCAGAAGCTATTGCTTGCGTCCAACTCGTACCAGTTCCCTCGCCGATCTCGAAGAACGGATCGGCGAAAGAACTGTTTAACGAGATATTCAAGGCGATAGTAAATATGGCTAAACGTGAGAGTGCGGCAACTGCATGTGAACGTACCTTATGCTTCATTTTTATTTCCTTTCAAGAAAGAATAAGCGGCATTAACTGGTTTTATTGTTAACTCCATCAATGCGAATGTGCACTTAATCGCTATTCTTGATATTGGGCCCAACTCACCATGTAGATTAATGTTTTCGCTGCCTGGAATCAAGGGAAAACATGCCTCGTCACCAGAATTCGTGATGTATTGGGAGGTCAGGAAGTTTTGCTAACGCATGGTATAAAGCGATTTTAGCCATTTTAAGGCTTTTGAAACCGTATGCTTTTCTAATAGTCAGTTTAAATTCGGGAACACCTTACTTAACTCACTTGTATCTGGTCCGGCAGCGGGTTGAGATTGGGCTCAAACAATCCGGACAGAGTTCGTAGTTCGGGGGACGCTTTACTTATGTAGTTCGGGGGACGCTTTAATTAATTCGACCGTAGTTCGGAATCGTATCGAGTCAAGTAAGGCACCCTCGGAACTTCCCGGAACTAGGGTGCCACTGCTCTGTGAGCAGTGGTTATTAATAAACCAATATACGGTTTGATGTAAATAAAGTATGAATAAAGTGTAAAAGCACAAAACCGGTCTATTGATACGTGGCAATAGTATTCCCGGAAACTTTTTTCGTCGGCGATTTATGCAAATAGACTTGCGGTGGAAATTGGTAAATGTGTAATCACTGCTCACAGAGCAGTGGCACGTCTTTTTTTCCGATGGGGTTAGGAGGACGCCTGACTTAACTCAGAAGCCTTGAGCTCAGCGGAACCGCTCAGGAGACATCCAACAAAAACGTCCACCAATCGCACCCAAAACAACCCTCCCCCACCCGGCAATCCGCGGTGTCACTCAGTGGCACTACGAGATATTTTTCCGCCTTCGCCGGTGAAATTCGACCCTCAAAAACAGCTCTCACGCTATCGCTAACGCCGTTTTTCACTCCAGCCGGTTACTCCAGGCCGCCGCAAAACCACCCGTAGGGTGGTCACCGTCTACGTTATAGGTATGGAGGGAGGTGTCGTCTCCGCCCTCAAAGGTAACCGCAGGTGCAGAATCGCCTGCCGTAAAAGGAGAGAAGCGATGGAAGAAAGCAACAAAGCCACAATTAGTGCTATCGCGGCCTTACGGTTAACCACAGCAAACCATAAGCAACCAGGAAGGTTAGAGCATCACACCAGACGAAATACTCCGGTACGGGCCAACAACTCGACCGACCAAGCTCGATACTTATGGATAGACCGCATCAAAAAAGCCGTTCTTTGTGTCTTAGTGTCTTTGTGGTTAACCAAAACAAGCCACAGGAAACCAAGAGAGCCGGGGTACCAGCCCCAACGGAACGAATATACACCGACGCTGAGCCGACGACCCAACCAGACAGGTTCGAAACCAATGAATAGTCCGCAACCCAAAAGCCGTTCTTTGTGTCTTAGTGCCTTTGTGGTAAACACTTATTAATGTGAAACCGAAATGATGGGAGAAGGAGAAAGAAAATGCCAACTAAACCAAAACAAACATCAAAAAAGAAGATTAAAGCCAACCGGAAAAACGCAAAAAAATCCACAGGCCCCAAAACCGCCGCGGGAAAGGTCAGATCCAGCAGAAACGCCGAGAAGTACGGCCTCTTCTCCAACATGATCTCACCCCGCGAAGAGGCCTACGAAACACAAAAACAGTTCGACCGCCTCACCGAAATGTTCTACAACGATTTCCAGCCCCAATCCGGCATCGAATACGTCCTCGTCGAACGCCTCATCGTCATCACCATCCGCCTCCGCCGCCTGCAGATCATCGAAACCGACGCCTTCGAATTCGAAATGAGCAAACGAAACGCCGTAGCCCTGATCCGCGAGGAAGACCACAACCGCCTCCAACGCTACGAAATCATGCTCAACCGCCAGTTTCACCAGACCATAAAGGAAATCCGCCAGTTCAAAACCGAACGCAAAATCGAGCAAGCCGACCGATACCTCCAGGCCGCTATAGGCCGCTCAATCTCTAACGAGCAACCCGCCGGGAAAAAACTCACCGGCCGGAAACCCGCCACCGGCAAAAGCAACGGACCCGCCAAAAAAGCAAAATTACAAAACGAACCCAAACCGTTCGACAACACACCTAACCCCCTGAAATACAACAGGTTATCGCGGGAAATCAAGAAGCAATCAGAGCCCCGCCGACCCAAACCAGCCCGGCATAAATTTGAAGCTTTGGATGCGTACCACCGTAACCTGGCCAGAATCCCCCTGGAGATCGGGGACATAATAAAAAGAACCTACCCGCGAAAGATAGTACCCAATAAGGATAATCCAAAACCGACTGAATCCACTGAAGAAAAGGAACCAGAAACCCAAAAACCAGAAAATAACGATAAACCGGAATGCTTGAAATCCGCAAAAACTGCCGAGCAGAAGCACACAAGCCGCCCGGAACCGGCTGAACCATGGTACGAAGATATCGAAAGAGGTTCGAAATGGGATTCCCTTTTCCCATAGCAATGACCCCAGATAGCGAAACTCCAGTTCGTACCAGGAAGACGCAGAACAGGCACTTGAGCCAAGTGCGCCCGCAAGGGGACAGGTTCGTGGATAGGCGTATTTACTATTTTCCAATAACCCAATGGTATCGAATATGCCTTGCGTCCAAACGGTTTAACGAACCAGTCCCCGGGCTATATGGCATGGGTGCCCCATCCCTCGCGTCTTTTGCGAGGGGTGGGGGACGGACGAATGTCAGATAGCAAGGGCCTTCGTAATTCGTAGGTCGAGTCAACAGCTAATCGTATGTATTGTATATCCCCATGTGTGACGGGTAGCATGGACACGCTCGCGTGGGCAAAAAGCTTACAGACCGCACGATCGACCATTGCACATTCAACCCAATCGCAATTACAGCAAAAAAACCATTTGGCTAAACAACTATTGACTGAATTGGCTCTATTCCAAACTGCCACTATGCCTCAAGAAACTCACGTTTTTCCCGAAAACCTCACACGTCCGGTTGACGCTTAAGAATCAAACATGCTCTGTATACAACGGATGTCACTAAAAATAGCTGAACACATCTGCGGAAGAGGACCTTCTTAACGTATCATGGTCAGCATCGCCGCAAAAGCTATATGAACCACGCCCCCAAAGCCCCTTTGCTGCCGCGCACGCGCAAACACCTGATGGCAAACGAACATATTCCGACCGACAAAATCCCCTTACACAAGCATCTCAGCCCCGAAAGACCTGATTCTTACGTTTCATTTGATACCAGACACCTGAATTTGCTAAAATACTTCAAGAAAAATGAAGCTGCGCGGCACTCGTTCGATTGGATAAGGATCGGTACGAGCCGACAGGTTTAAACGGTTAACTCGTCGTAAATCTGTAGTAGCACTAGCAGAACAATATTCGGAGAATCTTAATGAGCAGTCAGGGTAAAAGAAGCAATAACCAGGGAAACAAGACTACAGGTATAAACCGCAGGGAATTCTGCCAGACAGCCGCCCTGGGGCTTGGCGGCCTGATCGCCGGGAAGGCGCTGGGCAACATTATCTCGACGCAAAATGCCAAAGGGCCTCTACCTCCGCCGGCGTTTCTGGGAAACTCAATTGAGCTTTGTCTAAACAGTCGGGCGTCGGAACATTCCGGTCTCACCGGCTTGGCCAGCGAGCAGCAGCAGGCCAACATTCTCTGGGCGGCGGGGAAGGCCCCCTTCGTCGGCAGCAACAGAACAATTTACGCCGCCACACCAGATGGAACCTATATATACGATCCGCAAACTCATTCACTCAACGCCTATTCCAGCAGCACAACTTCAAACTGCTTGAAGATAACTTACGACACGGAGAGCTACTTTGATGCGGGTCTTTCCTATATGCCCGCTTTCGCCGCGTCAGTGGACATGTGGGACGGCACCTCGTCGCAGATGGCCAGTTGCCCGCAAGGGTCGGCCATATGTTACGGAATCAGAAGCGTACAGGGGATAAAAACCAACCTGGTAGCGGTATCAACAGACGGCTCACTGCCCGATCCAACCGTAGATGGTGGTAACAGTGCCCAGGACGTAGTCTCCCGCCTGCGGCTTCATGATCGATTCAGAGTTCCGCGGGATCTTACGCTGAACCAGTTATCCCAATTGCTCTGGGGTGCCTACGGCTGCACACCGCACACCATAAACAATGGCCGGCAGGGATTAACCGTACCATCATCATGGGGAAGGTATCCCATGACCGGCAGCATCTACATCGTCCAGGACAAAGTCTGGCGGTACTGGAACCGGCAGGGAAGCGACCTGACCACCGCGGATCACCGAATCGAACTGGTTTACGACGCAGATGTTCGCGCCGACCTTGCGGCGGCATCAGGTGGGTTACCACAAGCACCTTGCTATATACTGCTATGCCTTGGCGCTGCTCAGTTGAGCGACTGGTATTCGCTCATAGAGGCAGGGTTTGCAGCCGGTTCCCTGCTGCTCCAGGCAACGGCGATCAACCTGGGTTGCGCATTCCAGGCCCCGCTGCCAGGCTCATTGCACGCTACGATCCAGACGATTGCGAATATCCCCACAACACATTACCCCAACGCGATTATCGCCGTTGGGCAACTGCCGGAAGACGTCGAGGGTGACGGGGATGTAGACCTGGACGATCATGCGGAACTGACCAATTGCCTGGAAGGACCAAACACGAACACTGATGCCCAATGCATTCCAGCGGATATCGACGCTGACGGCGATGTCGATCTCAAGGATTTCGCCGATTTCCAGAGAGGTTTCCGGCAATAAGAAGAAGGGAATATTACGACTTATTCAAGTAAAGCGCGGATAGTCTGCGCACCGGATAATGTATCCGGGTCAACCGAGTACGCCAGCCGATCAGTTTATGGCGCGACAAGGTTCTTCTTACTGAGATCCACCGGATGCTTACCGGTTGTAAACTGAACCACCTTTGTTCCGGAATCAACAAGATACAGGTACACAAGCTGATAATCGTCTTTCAGGTGACTGTTACGGATCTTGGTGAACGGCTTGATGGCTCTGGCACCGGACATTGCGTATTCGGGGAAATACTGAAGCTCGAAATAAGGTTCACCACCAACTTTGGCAACCGCGTATTTACCTACCGGGGTATACTGATTACCGCGCGAGTCAGTGATTATGTAATTTTCCATGGTCTGCCGGGCGAAGTTCAGCGCTTTGCCCAACGTACTGCCGGCTTTAAGGCTCTCGACATTCAACTGCAGGAGGGCCTTACCATCGGGAACCATTAACTTATCCAGCGCGGAACCCCCTCCCTCGCCCTGCTTATCAACCTGGCCAATCAGATGCCCCTGCTCCAGCGTACGACCGTCCGTCTCCGTATCGTCCGTAGAATAATCGGTCAAAGTCAAAGGCAGTTTGTCCCCGAAATGTGAGGAACGAAATTTCACGCCGGAAACACGCCCCCCTCCAGTCGACGAGCTACCGCTTGCCACTTTGGTTTCTTCCTCTTTGGGAGTATTCAAGCGGCTATTCTTTTTTTCCTTCGGCTCTTTGGAGGATTTGAACTTGGCTTTGCTTATCTCTACCCGCCCTCCGATTTTGTAAGCTACAAACTTCGGATTGAAGTTTTCGGGTATTTCAAAAGCAACATCAACCTGGCTTCCTGAAGACAACTCAAATGTCTTGCCCGCAACAATGTTTTCTTCATTCTTGCCTTTTTTCCACAATCTCACATAACGATCAGGATCATCGGGATCAGGAACGGCCACCGCGGGGTACATCACCGGCTTACCACCTTGATCACCCACAATGCGAACCGAAGACACCATGTATCGGGACTTATTATCCGAATCAGTGGGAGCGCCGCTAACATCCAAGACAACCCTGGCGAACAGGTGCCCACCTTTCGGGTCGCACGGTTCCACTTCAAGTTTTGCGTCTCTGCCGCTTCCCTCAGCCCGTATTTCATACAGATAGGGAATGGAACTGGCTTCGACCAACCGCACTGATCCCTCACCGATTATGTTAGAAATCCCCATAGCCGTCGCGTTAGTCAGGCCTAATTCCGTCACGAAATCGGGGTGATCTTCAGCAAACGAACTCGACCCACTAAACGAACCACTGGACAATATCGATGCAACCGAGACAGCAAAACGGTCCGGCTTCAACCATAACTCGTTTTGCTTGTCAGGCTGTTCCGGATCGAATCTTTGGAAACCAAGAAATGATCCGCCCCAGGGAATCATCTGAATGAAAATCGCAACCATTCCAGTAACAAGCATGGCGGTAAGGAAACCGAAAACACCACCGACGACCTTATCCAACAAATCCAATACCTGGTTTGAACGTGGAATTAAAGCGTCGAGAGCAAATCGGAATATCGCCAATGGCACCAGGAATGTCAGCAACAAAGCCACCGCGTAGGCGAATTCAGGCTTTATGCTCATCAGGAAGGATTCGGCCACATACTCATAAGTCCCAAAAGACAGGGCAACACTGAATATGGTCGCCACGAGCATGATCGCCGCGCTGGTCAATCCCTGAATAACCTGGAAGTACGCTATCGCCCCCAGAAATGCCAGTAAGAATAAAGAAAGCCAATTCATAGCCGGGAAACCTCCAGTCCACACTGCGCCATACTACTTGGCGTCGGCGCGTAAACCTCTCATCACTTCAGCCATACTCGTCGTACCCGCAATAACCTTCAACAGCCCGTCTTCCTGGAGATACCGCATCTTCTCCGCACGTGCCTGCCCTTTTATCTTCTTTATGGGTTCGCCGGCAGCAATCAACGTCCGAATGGCCTTGGTCGCCACCAGCAGTTCAAACGTGCCTGTACGTCCGACATAGTGACTATTCTGGCAACTCTGGCAGATTATCTCTCTACCCTTTTTATCCACAATCGGACTACTCGGCGGACGATAGAAATGTTCGATCTCGTCTACGGGCAGGTTGGCTTTATGCAACAACTGCTCATCCGGCTTATATGCCTCGCGGCACGCTTCGCATAAAACGCGTAATAAACGTAATCCCAATACGCCGCACAGCACGCTGGCGACCGCCTTGGGGTCTTCAACAAGAGCCTGGAATCGGGCAAGCGCGTCAAACGCACTGGCCGCACGAATCGTTACGTAAACCTTCTTCTCCTTCGCTGCGGCACAAGCCAACTGGGCAGTCTCGCGATCCTCACAACTGTCCAGCATCACCACATCCGGTTCGCGGCGCAATATCGTCTGGAATTGACGGGCATAAGTGACTTCCGCCTTCTGCTTATCGAATATCTGTTGCGTTATATTGTCCAGCTTGAGCATCTTTTCATGCTCCAACGTATAGATATTCTGCATGTACGAATCATGAGCACGAAGAGTCGCGTATTGTGCGGTAGTGATTCCAGATTCCTTGGGGCCGGCAAAAATGACCAGACCGGTATCGAGTTCCACCAGCTTTTTGAAAACTGCCAGCGTATCATCAGCCAATCCCAGAGAATCAACCCGGAGAAGATCCGCCGCACGACATAATCTCAACCTCAATCGCTCACCAGCAGTGCTGCCTGAAGTGGTAACTTCCAGCGGCACAGGCTTTTCTCCACCGCCCAGCAACGCCACTTTCAGGGTTCCCGTCTGAGGACGCCTGCGTTCCTCCGCGTTTAAACCAGCCAACAGCTTCAGATAACCGATCAGTTTCTCCGCATCGTCAACAGTAAGTCGCCCCTCCTGCTCGGCAACCACGCCATCGATTTTGTAAACCACTCTAGGGTTTTCCGGCTGGATCAATACATCGACATCGGTCGCTCGTTTCCAAAGCATGTCGAAAAGGAAGTCCTGGGTAACATCGAATTGTTCCAGAAGTCCGACTTCCGACGGTTTTTCGACTGACTTCCCATCAAAGTCAACGAGCTTAACCCGAATCCCCTTATCGACCTTGGCTTTTCCCTCGCCTTTCAGTGAAGCCATAGTTCTTTTGAAATGATCTTTGGTCAGAACACGAGCGGCGGGAACCATCCGGCCGTTTCGATGCACGACGTAGGCAATCAAGGTCCCCGCAGCAAGCGTCACCCAGAACGCCAATCCCAGGAAGAATGCGCTTCCACTCCACGGGAAGAGGAGCAAGACAGCCAATCCTCCATAACCTCCCCCCATCACGAGCAGGTTCCACCACTCGCGACTGGTTTTGCATCGATCCGCATCACGATCCGTCCACTGAGAGGCAAAAAGCCACCCAACATACAGAACGATCACTGCAAGGATCTTGATTAAACTGAAATACGGACTAATACCGGCTGCTTGTGCTTGGGCGAGAATCGTATGCATAGGACTCATCGAACGTAAAGAGCACGTAAAAATCAATAACAATGAGACCTTCCCCCTGGAAGATCTGTGCAAAGATTAACCGCTTCTAGCCAATGATGCCACTACCTGAAATATTGATTCCCTTCAAACGCATTTTTAACTCTTCAGGATTCGGTGCGGCCGCGTAGGCTGTGGCCTGATCAATGTACTCATCTTCCACTAATTGTCTCAGCGATTCGTTGAAATCTACCATCCCTTCACCGCCAGACGCCTTGATCACTCCAATGATGTCTCCATCCCGCTCTTCGGCTAAAAGTTTGCGAATCGTGCTGTTCACAATACAAACTTCCACCGCCGGAACTCGAGGAACGTCCGACCGGACAGTTTTCAGAAGCTTTTGACAGATAATAGCTTGCAGGTTGAACACCAGCGAGTTACGGACCAGGGCACGAGTTTTCTCCGGGAACAATTCGAGAACACGGGTGATAGTACCGGCGGTCCCTGAAGCGTGGACGGTACCGAAAACCAGGTGGCCTGATTCCGCCGCGTGCAAAGCCGCGGCGAAGGTTTCTTCATCCCTCATCTCTCCGATGAGCACCACGTCTGGATCCTGGCGCATCAAATATTTCAAACCGTCATGAAAATTTCTCACGTCCATGCCGATTTCCCGCTGATTAACAAATGCCTTTTTGTCCGTGTACTGAAATTCAATGGGATCTTCCAAGGTAACAATATGACACGGGCGAGTCTTGTTGATCTGTTCCATCATCGCGGAAATAGTCGTACTCTTACCACTTCCGGTAATTCCAGAGACGATTACCAGCCCCTGATGGTGTTCAGCTATCTTAGCCAGAGAATTAGGCAAATGGAGCTGTTCGTAATTCTGAATCTCGGCAGAAATACGACGAGCAGCCATCGAGGTCATTCCGCGCTGTTTAAAAACATTGAGACGGAACCTACAGCCCCCCTCGGCCTGATGTGCAAAGTCGGCCGCTCCAAACTTCTCGAAATCGGCTTTCTGGGCATCGTTCATGATCTCCAGAACCAGCTCTTCAACCCGCTCGTTTGTCAGAATACCGGTGGACATACTCTTAAGACTGCCACGAACCCGAACCCGAGCGTTTGTTCCGGCTTTTAGATGGATATCTGAGCCATCCATCTTCTCCATAGCCCGAAAAAGCTTGTCGATCTTGTACACCTTTTTCTTAGGTTTCGCCGAAACTTTCGGTTCCTCGGCAGAACCTTTTCCTGAAATGTCTTCAGTCAGATCCTCGATTTCCGCATTCTGGTCTAATTGGGTATCGGCCACGGCTGCTCCAGTAGTCTAATCAGATAATACAGTTTCCAGGGGTTACAAAAAGCGGAGGCATACGACCTCATCCCCCACTGTTCCCCCAACTACCAACGTTGCTCAGCGAACCAAGCAAGTTCCGATAAACGAATATCTTTAGTAGCTAAAGTAGTTTCCGGTAATTAAAGGAGGAATTCAAGAGCTGCAAACGAAGATGGCCCGTAAAAACAGAAATTAGGTCACTATCCAAGATACCTGTTCAGGGAAACAAATCACCCTATCTTCGCCAAGCAATGGTGAATTCGAGTTGATTTTACGGGACTTTGCTGTCCTAGTAGCGGCCTAAACAGCGGAAAAACCAGGCAGATCCAAGTTTACCCGGTTAAATACCCCATTTTAGTTAACTTTGTGGCGGAACTGGTCGTTTTACTGCCTGCTCCGCGAAATATCCTGCTCGATTTTCATCTTTTGACGCGGTACGGAAACGGAAATCTATTTGCAAACATGAAATCGATTAAGCCGGTTTATTGCAATTGCCATACCTGTCGATTTCAAACGGGATTTTCGGTTAACGACTTTTTCAAGGAACGCGCCCCAGCAAAAAAGGGAACGGAATGAATCCGCCCCCTTTCGCAAAATCACAATTGGGCAACTGCCTTTTAAATCCCGTCAAGCATGTGTCCCATTTTGGCTCTTTTAGTTTTCAAGTAAAACTCGTTATGCTCATTCGGTGGAATGATTATGGGCACCTGTTCCACAACTTCTATCCCGTAAACTTCCAATCTGCTCACTTTTTTCGGGTTATTCGTCATGATGCGGAGTTTTCTCAATCCGAGATCGCGGCAGATCTGGGCACCCACACCGTAATCCCGCCTGTCTGGGGGAAAACCAAGTTCGACATTAGCCTGCACCGTATCGAACCCCTTGTCCTGCAGGCTGTATGCTCTCAGCTTGTTATGCAAACCAATACTGCGTCCCTCCTGCCTCAGGTAAATAACCGCACCTTTTCCGGCTTCCTGAACCATCTTCATTCCAGTCTGCAACTGCGAACCGCAATCGCAACGAGCACTTGCAAAAACGTGCCCGGTCATGCATTCCGATTCCACCCGGGCAAGTACCGGCTCTTCATGGATTATTGGATTACCGCTGGCATCCAGTTCACCAACGCCGCCGCAACAAAGGGCCAAATGGGGTTCAGCGTCAACTTCGGTGAGATACTCGATCAAGGTGAACTCGCCGAACTTCGTGGGAAGCTTGATGACTTCGCCGCGTTTGACGAAGCTCGATTCCCTCTGCTGACGATACTCAACGATCTGGGCGATGGAATAGATGTTCAGGTCGTGCTTCTTTGCAAACACCTCCAACTGAGGCAGGCGAGCCATGGTTCCATCGTCGTTCATGACCTCGATAATCGCAGCCATCGGCCTTAATCCGGCCATCCGGCAAAGATCGACCGAACCTTCAGTCTGCCCGGCCCGAACCAATACACCACCATCAACGGCCATCAAAGGATTGATGTGTCCGGGACGAGTGAGATCGCGCGGACGGCAATCGGGAGCACAAGCAACTTCGATAGTCTTACATCGATCGGCCACAGATACTCCGGTAGTGACGCCAAAGCGCTCATGAGCATCGATCGTAACAGTAAACGCGGTAGCCAACGGCGCGGTATTGCGAGAGGCCTGCGGATGCAGATTCAACTCTTCACACCGTTCGTGGGTCATAGGCAGGCACAGAACCCCCCGAGCCTCCTTGAGCATGAAGTTTATCGCTTCCGGCGTAACCTTTTCGGCGGCCATCACCAGGTCGCCCTCGTTTTCGCGGTCCTCGTCATCGACGAGAATGATCATTTTGCCTGCTCGAAGGTCTTCAAAGGCCTGCTCGATCGGACTGAGGGACTTCGCGTGCATTTTCTCACCGTCTCCACTATGTAAAAACCAATTCAGGGGCTTGGGCTGAACACTCCATCCCGCACCTCCCGAAGCAACTCGGCTGTAACTGAATGGCTACACTATATCATAGAGTTGTAATTGTCCCAAGACGTGAAAGAGATCGCCAGGAACGCCCTTATCCAGGTCAAGAAAGGCTCAGGGGCTTAATTCCCCAGGTAAATGCGGCAGCCACCCTACCTGAAGCACTCCCCATAATCCGACCAGAATAGCTTCCGCAGCATCGTGACGAAGGGAAGTCGGTTTAGCTACGTTCGACCATTCGATCACTTTCCGTGCAGCATCGTCTGCATAATGTTTGGCCTCTTTGCCTGACCGCTGCTGCCGCTTGTAGAAAAGCAGGTCCCTCCAGGTCTCAGCCGACGTTATTTTGAATGAAACACCTCTGCGAAGAGCTTCTTTCTCCCAGATACTAGCCAGCGGTCCACCGCCCTCGACCACTATCCACTCCAAATGGTCAAGTTCGTTAAGCAGGGAGTAGACTTTTCGCTTGAGTGCGGCAGGACTTCCCAGATGCTGGGATCGATACCAGATTAACCGGCCATCGTTGCCGTACAGAGCGAGCCCGGTTCTTAATCCCGCATCGACGGCCAGCAGTGTCGCTCTCATTGAACATCTCCCGGAATCGCCTGGGCCGGCAGTACGAACAACAACCTCTTAAAAAGAGAGTGGGCAAAGGTGATCCAGGCCAAGCATCATTGCGGCGGCGGAGATGGTATTACCAAAAAATACAATTGGCTTTTCCGCTTTATCGAATTGCCCTTTTATATTATCAATAGTTCCATTAACTATGGTAGAGCCGGTACACAGGCCCACATCACACCATTCGAGGAGCTTTTCAAGATCGCTGTTACCGTCGCCAATGGTTATGCCCGATTTAACTTTTCCAATATTGTCGGGATTTAGATCGATAGCTCGGACGTTTTCTACTCCAAACTGTTCGGCACAACCGGCAAGTATGGCGGGCTGCAATCCGATCAAGCCGATTTTCTTGTCTCCGAATCGTTCGTACAGAGCAGCGGCAGCTTTTGGACCACAGCGCAACGGATCGTTCTGCTTGCAATGCACGGTTCCCTTGGCGATTCCGAAACGCCTGCAGATAGCGTTTAAAGAGGCAATAAACACCGCACGTCTTCGTGAGTTTGAAAGATCGAGATCGAGGAGTTCCTGTACAGTCCCCTTCCATTTTGAAGGAGCGTCGGTAAACGCCTGCCCTCTTGCTTTTCCGTAGCAGGCTTCGATAACCCGCTCTTTCCGACTTTTATAGGAAAATCGTCACTGACCTGATCTCCGATGGCGTCTTCAGGAGACAGCGGCACAACCGCTATAACCGTCGACTTATCCTCTTCGTGTTTTTCCAGAACACCAGTAAGTTTGGTTCTTACCTGCTCAATGAGCAACATCTTCTATCCTTCCACTGCACCGTTTGGAATCCGGCCCACGCTTTCGCCCCAACTAACCAGGACGCTTTTTTCATTAACCAGCCGGCGATATTACCATCACCCCCGCAAAATTAAAACCACGAAAACAATCAGCGAAATGAACATCGCCATGCACTTCGGATTAAATTGTCGAACGGAAACATAGCCCGTCAGATCTGACGTTTTTGACTTATTGATGGCGATAGTTCAATTCCTGGCAACACATCACGATTTCCTCCACCGACCTTCCAGAAAACATCGTCACGGTAACTTTCGGAAACCTGTTGGAAAACCTTCCCGCATATAGCGACACCAGATAATTAACCATTATACTACAGCCTCTGCGAAGTGAATCTAACGTACGTTTTTGTTTTGAAGGTAGATGTAATGAGTATCCTGGGTATTGACATCGGCGGCACGCACCTGACTTGTGCAACAGTTAATTCAGAAAACGGCACGTATACTACAAGCAAGCCGTTGCGGTACCCGGTAGATTCCTCGGCAAGCGCCGAAGCTATCTTAGACTGCTGGTGTACGGCTATACGGGAAACTGTTAATCCGGATGCGCTCAGGGCTATCGGAATCGCAATGCCCGGTCCCTTTGATTACGAAAACGGTATAAGTAAAATCACGGGACTGTGCAAATACGAATCCATTTACGGTATGAATGTAAAGCACGCCCTTCGACAAGGACTGAAGCTGGCCGACGATTTCCAT
>CAXXKI010000016.1:0-100824 GCA_963667855.2 Phycisphaerae bacterium
TCTTTGATTACTCATTTGCCGCTAACACGGCAAATCTGTGCTCAATCACACCAGCATCTTTTCATTCCCATCGCTGTTTTTGCCGTAAACGGCAATCGCTGGGAATGAGAAACTACCAATCTACTGGTGTGATCTCGCAATTTTCGCAGGCAGCTACGCACCTGCAAAAATTCCTTTGAAGTAGGTAAGAATAGGATAAAAGACAATCAAGAAGTAATTCAAGGTTGATTTATTGTATATGTTTTATTATTGACTTCCCCCTATATTTCACTTACCTGTTAGGCAATTCGTGCAAAATCAAATTATTTTGAAATGCACAATAAAGAATTGCCTAACAGAGTGAGCGAATTATCGTGAAAAAACCAATTCTTATCATTGTATTCCGAGAGCAAAATCAATCTTCTTGAAATGCTCATGAGGAATACAATGAGTTGGGTTTTTCACGTTATGACTGCGGAAGCAGTCATGAACCAAGGAGGATAAAATGATGTATATAATAACCTTTGCTGTTTGGTAGCAGTTTTTAAGTAATTCGTTATGCGCGCACCTTGACTAAGTCGTATCGTTGTTTTCCGAAAATATAAACTCGTTTATTCAGTGATTAGCGGTGTGCGGACCAGTTATCGTTTCTTAGTCTGCACTTCCATGTGCATTGTTAGGGATTAGCAGCACACTTATCTCCCCGGTCCACGGGCCTCCCGGCCTTGCTCTACTCCTACCAGCCTACCTTGTAGAGCATTTATTCGAGCTTTCACTTACTTTGTTGTTCATCTGACGACGAGCAAAATGATCGTTTCGGTGTTGCCGGTTGCAACTTCGCTTTGCCTCACGCTCTTGCTTTTCCAGTTCGCTTTCAACTGTTGTTTGCTGGTTGAGCAGGTAGCGAGTTCGCTTACTCCAAGGTGAGCGAGTGGTAACCTTGTGGTATCGATCAGATTTTTGCTGTTGCCGTTTGTTCATTGCATTGCATTACATAAAAAAGAGGAACCGGGTTGGCAGCGGTTCCTCACAATTCTGAAGCAAGTTGGCAAAGCAAAAAACAAGAATTGATTCGTTAATCATGTCTTTTGGTTTACCATTTGCTCCGAAACGCTGCCACGTCACTATATTATACAACGTTTCCCCCTCAATCCCTTCATTTTAAGCAATTTTTTTAAAAAAATTCGGATAATTTTCGGTTTCAGCCTATATATAGACCGATACCGGCATCTCCCCGCAAAAAATAATATTTATTGCCCCGAGATATTTTTTAATAATTCAGACGTGGACACAGAAGGGGGGCATATGCTGCCCCCCGTATGCCCGATTCAGGTAAAAATCAAGCGCCTGCTTCGTTTTCTGCTATTTCGTCTTTTGCGAGGTTTCGCAATTGGTTTAATTGCTCTCGGCGCCCGAGGGGTGCCCCCGAAAATTTTAAATTGCAGTTTTTTATGACTTTTCGGAAATTCCTGAACTTGCAACTCCTCCGGCCATTCTTCCGGTTTCTTCCCCTTACCGTTAATCCCGAAATCTGCTGCTAATCCATTACCCAGTTGCTTAAAAAACACAGGTATACGTTTAGTTTTACATTCCAGTATCAATCCAATTGCCCATGCAAGTTCCATCTTTCGGGCATTGCTACCGGATTCCCCCCCAATAATCATCCAATCGATACCGCTCAAATCAACATTAACCGGACCAATCAGCGGTTCGGCGCTGATAAACAAAACCGGTACACGTTTTCGGAATTGCTGCAAAATCGAAATCCGGTCAACTGCTGACTGATTTTCGACCGTTACTCCTAACCATACATTTTGCCAGTACCCACTGGGGAGGTATTTTTCGATATTTTCTGGGCGCTTAGTAAGCAATTGCCAGTCAAGGTATGGGGTTGATCGTATCGTCTCCCATAGTCGTTTGCGCTCTTCTTCCACCTGCGGGTGGTCCTCGAAAATATCGCATAAACTGGCGCAGAAGACCTTCAAACGCTTGCCTTCCCGTTGCGCTTTACGATTCCATTTGTGAGGATTCTTCCAAGTCAAATCCGACAGTTTTTCCCGGTGGGAGCCAGCGCCCCACAGGCATTTGCCCGTTTGCGATTGCCGAAAACGGGTTATCCGTTCTGTTTCGGCATAGCAATTTTTGCATCCGGCGCTAACTTTTTCGCACCCGATCCAAGGATTAAATGTTGCGTCTGTCCAACTTATGCCTGTCTTTTCGGCCATAAAAATCTCCTAAAAAAATATAAACCTTCCCATGCGCCACCTGCGCACAGGTTTCCTTCCCCGGTTACGTTCCGGGGTTACAGTTACCTCCTGTGGGTTGCTGATTGGGTATTCCTATATAAATATATGCCCGGTTTTTCGATTCACCAAGCTTTTTCTGTGTATTTCAGATGTATTGCTGGGACGTTATTGGTCGTATAGAGTCTAATAATCTGCGAATCAGGGGGGTTAAAATAGGAAAACTGGAATGCGTTTTATATAAAGCATCGGACCCCGGAAGGTCTTCCGGTATGGGGGAGGGGGAGATAATGCGTAATTTATAAACGATTGAGGTCGATTTTTCGGGGCAGCTAAGAAAATACCCGACTTTGCTTGATTTCACCTCTGCCAATCACATAAAAAGTAAAGTGTAACTTGACGCATTGCCGTTCGGTGAGTAGTATTATGGGAATGTGTCATTTCTGAACAATCGTGGCTGAGGAGGAACAGGTTATGGATAGCGAGAAAACTGCCCTAGTAAAACGCAAGTTGAAAGAGCTTAAAGAGCTTCTCGTAAAGGATTTTAAGGAGAGGAAGGAGGAGGATGTAAGCCCAATATGGAAAGTCTTTCAAGAAGTGGAGGCCGAGCTTAATAAGCCAGAAGGTAACGCTAAGAGTGGGACGGTTTATACTGGCCGTCCATAGCTTCAAATCCAACTTTTGCGGTGGCAGGGGGTGCATTTCCCCCTGCCCAAAAAATGAAGTCAAAAACTGTCAACAATTAGGGCAGGGGGTCGATTTCCCCCGGCCTAGAAAGTGCTACCAAAAATAGGGGAAAAGAGTAGGTTTCCCCCGGCCTACCCGTTTTTGTCAAAAACGCTGTCAAAAACTCTTTTAAAAACCCCGCTGGCGCTATCATAAATGCGGTTTTTAGGGTAGGGCGACGGGTTCGATTCCCCCCGCCTCCAATATATCCCACAATGTCATAAATGGACTTTACATTTAGTCTTACATTTGCTATGCTACCTGATAGGGTCAAAAACGCCTTTTTAGGAGGCAGCAATGGCAAAGAATCCTACCAAATCCAACGGCGAACCCACAAGGATTAAAATCCCTCAACAGGGCAGCAAACCGTTGCTTGTAGTCGTTGATGACGACGGACAACCTGTAATGGAGCATCCCTACTATCTCGCCTGGCACAAGGCAACAGGGACGTTCTACGTGGGTGGCAAGCAACCCCGTGAATATCTGAAAACTCGTGATCGATTACAGGCAATATATCGGTTCAGGGAGTGGGTCAGAGAACAGGGGACGGAATCAGTAGCGGTAAAGAAACCCATTGACGGACCCGAGAAGTTCAACCCTGACGAATTCCTCGCCGCGCTACGACCAATATCTTACGTCGTGGATAGTCCTGACGGAAGTGAAGCTGTGACTCACTTACCCTCTGTCGATTTCTGGCGAACCGTAAGGGAATTGGTTCTTTCTGATCCCGAACAATTTCGGCGGGAAACGGGATTGAAAATCGTTGACGACCAACCGAAACCATCGGTAACGCTGAACAAGATTCACGAAACCTATCTGGCAAAACGGAAACAACCAAAACCCGAAGAATTGCGCAAGGTCAAACGATATTGGAATTTCTTCACCAAAGCTGTCTCGCCTGCAACGAGAGTTAAGGACGTGGACGCTGCCACGCTGGAAAAATGGGAAAACAAAATTCACGATGGAGGTAGTCCAAAGACGATCCAACATCGTCTAGATTACGTCTTTCGCCTTTTTAATTACGCCGCCACGAAACAAGTTGATGCTGACGAATGCAAGCGAATCCTTGATGAATTGCGAAGTATGAGGGCAGAGCTGCCCGATTTACGCAACCCCAACCCAAACCCGATATCGGTTGACGACTTCCACCAATTGCTAGATGGAGCAAATGACATGTGGAAGGCAATGCTCTTAACGGCGCTAAATCTCTGCTACTATGGCTGTGATATTCGCAGGCTACCAAAAGCAGCGCTTGACTTCAAAAACGGTTGGGTGATTTTCGACCGCGCAAAAACAGGGCAAACGACCCGTGTAGGGGTTCTCTGGAGGCGAACGATTAAGGCTTTGCAAACCTACTTGAAATCTCGAAAGAATAGGGGGGAATACGTTTTCATATCTCAATATGGCGTTGAATATACTGCTCAGGGTTTAAGGACTGCTTTTAAATATTTGCGCCGAGAGAAGACGCAAGTTGACGACAGCGTAGAACTTGCCCATATCAGGGACGGAGCATATACAGCGGCAATACAGGGGGGAGCTACTGAGACGATTACGAAAATTCTCGCAGGGCATAAAATTAAGGGAATGAGTGATGCCTACATCAAACGAAATCCGTTAATGGTAGCTGACGCCTGCAAAGCAATTGAAAAGCATTATTTTTCGAGATCAAAGAGCAACCCCAAAAAATCGCGGAAGAAGTAATCTTCTTGTCTGCAAAGAGTCAAAACAGTATCATTTAGGTATGCATTCGACAGACACCTAAGATATTACGCTTTTTGGAAAGGTATTAATCTTGACTAATGAAAACCTACCTACTGAAGAAATGTTGGCGTTTAAGGTTGATCTAGGGCTCTTACTTGTCAACTTCGTGTATTTGGGGCAAGAGGAAGAAACGGATAGGCAATTTTTCGCTCTATGCGAAGCAGTACCGCGCATTGGCGAGTCGATAGCTCCTGAGTCAGGCACCAAAGGGTACGTTCATGAGATCATACACAAGGCGAAGACGGGCGTATATAACGGACAATCCG
Organism: Phycisphaerae bacterium; assembly: GCA_963667855.2. Taxonomy (GTDB): domain Bacteria; phylum Planctomycetota; class Phycisphaerae; order UBA1845; family UBA1845. The sequence continues at coordinate 4,976 of CAXXKI010000016.1, forward strand.
TATCTTGCCTTGTACCCAACGTAATCTTGAAGGACGAGAAACCCGTTTAGAGTGATTTGCTACGAACTTCGGTAAACCGCCTATATAACATCGTGGAGGTTGAATTTATGGCAAAACAAACGACGAAACTACGAGAAAGTTTCGCGGAGTACATTGATGAGGTTCAACCCCACTTGGACAGTGAACGCCTAATGGTTATAGCTGCGAGTACATACGTGGAAATAATGGTTGCTGCCCTTATTGAACACCACTGTAAACATGGCAAGAAAATAAACGAGGATTCCAGGGTATATCCGCTTGCCACTAAACTAATGCTTCTTAATGAACTTGGCATCATCGGTGACGCTGAATACAGGACGCTTGATCGTCTTCGTCGCATTCGTAACAACGCTGCTCATGAAGTTTCTTTCACTGTGGATAAAGCAGATGTTAAGTATTTCGCGACTGGTTTAAAAAAGAGCCCTGATGAAGTGACCGTTTCGGATGCGATGCTCGCCGTTATTATTCATTTTTGGGCAAACCACGTTGAAACTCTTGGAACCCTGCTGCCAAAATACAAATAATAGAATCACTTTCTCAGATTCACCACTTATCCCGCACAAATCGATTACGTGTGACGATAATCCTCGCCCTGCTCCAATCGCCGACCTGCCAATAAAACCCGCCAGAACGTCTTTAAATACGCCGTGCGCCAACGTGATTTGTCAATAAAACGACCTTAAAATAGCTTGGCGTAAAACACCATTTCGGTAAAGTTCACGGTATGTAATCCTATATTTCTTGACCAACAGAAAGGGCATCCAATGGCAGCTAAGAAGACAGCAAAAATAGGGGCATATCTGCGAGTCTCCACTTCTGAACAGGACGTTAAAAGTCAAAAAGAAGCAGTCAGGCAATGGGCAAAATCTAATCATATTCCCGCAACCGAAATCCGCTTTTTCGAGGACAAGAAAACAGGGACGAATACCGACAGACCACAGTTGCAAAAGCTCCTATGGGCAATTGATAAGGGCAGGGTTGATACTGTCGTAGTTTTCAGGTTGGATCGTCTAGCAAGGAACCTACGGGATGGACTCGGCATCCTTGCCGACCTGGCGGACAAGGGAATCAGAGTGGTCAGCATCAGCGAGAATATAGATTTTGGAAGTTCAACGGGTAGGTTAATTGCTTCAATTCTGTTAGCGGTGGCGAGCTTCGAGCGTGATTCGATTGTAGAGCGGATAAAAGCAGGAATGGCAGCTGCGAGGAAACATAAGCATATAGGCAGACCGCGAGACAGCAAACGCCTTGAGAAAATCAGAAAGATGCGGGATGAGGGTGTGACAGTAATAAAAATCGCGGAGAAATTAAATTGCAGTAGGCAAAACGTTTACTCTGCGCTTGCAAAAACAGCTTAATGGGAGTTTCCTGTACCTACACCTAGACGGTCGTCCTTAGTCTTGGGTTGTCGCTCAAGTCGATAATCGCGAGTATAATCGCCTTTTGGAACTTGTGACGCTTCCCCCGTAATATCGTATCGGTCGATTATATCAACCGCTGAAAACCACGTTCCGCAGTCAACGCAAGTTCCATTTGCCCGCCGCCAAGAGTCATATCTTACGTGCGTATTCGCGTTATTAAGCGTAATCGGAACATCGCCAGAGCAAACCTTGCATATACCGTTGAGTTTAAGGGTATCGCCTTTCACATCCCAATATACTATAGTTGACAGGAGGATTCCTGCAAAGGTAGAATTGTGGTCGTTGTCTGGGCGACTTTTTTAGCGGAATAACTATGGCGATTCAGCGAATCTACCAGCACAATGAGAGTAACTGCCAATTGCTTGTGGAAACTGGTTTTCTGAAGTGGACTTACAAGCTTTTCATAGATGATAAGGCGGTCGAGACGCGTAGCGGTTTTCACGGATTAGACGATAGGATAATGGTCACTGTGTCCAGTTCTCAATTCGGTAAGCAAGAGCATTACTATTTGGTAGTCGGTAGAGATAGTATCTTCCTCTCCGATACCACTGCTTATTGGCATCCTACCAAGGAGTGGACGTAGTGATGGCGAAACAGACAGAGGCAGAAAAACAACGCTCAGGATTGAGTTGGAAAATATCACTTGCTATTGTTTGCGTTGGGATTCTAGCTTACGGTGTCTTCTTTTCTGAAATCAGAACAGTAGACCCTGCTCATCTTCTCGGTTTCAATCTTCCGATTGCCGTGTTCATTTGGATTATCTTTAATGCAATATTCTACGGCAAACGTGGCGCTAATGCTTTATTTCATACCTTTATAGTTATATACGCATCATTAATAGTCAGCAATTTGCTTGCAGTTATATTCTAACGGCAGGAATAGAGTAAGAATAAGCGGCGTCCTTTCCCTCCACTCTCTCTATACCATAAAACCCCAACCAAACACCGCCTCTCGCTTTGTCGAGCTGCGAAAACCCCAACTGCTACCATACTCAACCAATGACAAGCTATTCTATACCTATTATTGGCGACAAAATAAGCGACTACATTACATAGAATCGACCTACATTCCTTCGCTTGGCGTCGTAAGTGCTACATATATAGGTTTTGTGCATAATTTGACAAATGAATTCTGTGCAAAGATGACAACTAAAGGGTATGCGTGACAACTAAAGGCGAAAGTTGTGAAGTTCTGTGCGTTGCTTGTTGGGTATAACCCAAGAACTTGAGCTTTGATAGCTGTGAAAACCACTATGCGCGATGGTGAGTAGCTGGGAAAATAACCATAGGTGGGTGTTGCAGGACGTGGACGCCCCTTCACTGCTAAAAAATTTTATTTTATAATACGGGATTATAGCGATAATGCTTCGCATCATAATTTAATCGAAGATATTTATTGGTGGGGGTTAAAAAAGTGGGCAATCGTTGGTGACTCGCGATTGCCCTGAAGCATTCCATGTGTAAGAATAATGTCATTATATTATTCGCAGTTTTTGGCAAATGTCCTTTAAGAAAATGGGAAATCCGTAAAACCATCAACTGCTAATCCGTTATCGCCAATAACGTCGGCGGGTGGTGGTGAATAATCACAACCTGCGGGGTGAGGGTCAGCGCCTGGTACATTGGTAGTTGTGGCAACTACGGTATTACCAATGCTATTGGCAGATGTCGCAGAAAATCTCCCCGCGCCTGAATACCAATGCCAATTGGTATGATCTAAAGCGCCAGCTTGTAATGGTTTGTCAAACGTGACTGTTATACTAAGGTTATCCCAGCTTTTGGTAGCAGATACGGGTATAGGCGCTGTTTCCACAGGTGCAGGTGGTGCAGCGCTTGGGTTTAGGTCATTACTTGAATTTGCACCGCTGCCCGAAGCATCGGCGATGAACTCTTCAATCAAAGCGTTTTCCAGCGGAAATGTAGCGTATGGTTTATCGCTTTCATACTCGTAAGTAATCGCCCAGGGATTGAAATAATAAGGATTTCCATTATCGCGGCAATGGATTCCCACAAGATCCGCAGAGTAGTGACTGAGATTATCACCGAAATCAAGGGTTCTAATGTTTTCGATGCTATGGAGAACGCCTTGCCTCTTAACGACGTAAACGGTTCTTTTGTATTGCGCCTTGTCGGTCTCGCTCTCAGGTTGAAACGGCGCCCACTCTCGGAGTAACTCGAATTCAGCAGGAATTATTAACGTTGCGGATATGCTGTAGGTCAGAGGCGCTTTGTTGGATGTCAGGTTAGTTGTCGTAATTTCGATATTTTCAGATGTAAATTGAGCAACTATGGTTTCGGGAACCATCGTATACCCACAAGTCGGGTTTGCTCCGTCAAGGCGCGATTCAAGATCGCATACATTAGAGCGTATCGTTTCGAATTCCCCCGCGAATTTCCCAGTTTTCTCGATTTTAAATCTGCGCCCTGGTCGCAGAGTTGCCGTTGATTCGTCAAAAGGTATAGGATCGAAGCGATATAACCTGAGAGTATCACCTTTACTTTCGATCACAGAGGTCGATATATGAGTTGGATTGCCTGTGCGGGCAGGGTATTGCGCCTGGCGCTCTGTATTTGCGCCTACGGTCTCCCATTCGATAACTAACTTTTCACCTGAAGAAAGTAGTAAATCGGCAGTATGTGACCGAGAAACGGCATCAAGGGGCATTGATACCGTTAAAACAACCGTATCGCTGATTGTATCAGGTGGCAGGACGATTAAACGAGGTTCTACGGCCAGGGGAGATTCAGGTATTAGTTCGATGGATGCTACTGAAGCGCCAGGATTAGAAACGCGAATTACTTCGGATTTTGTTTCACCTGCTTTGACGTATCCAAAATCGAGGGAAGTAATAGCGGACGCTTCGCCAGGGGAAGATGACAGGTCATCCGACGGGACGAAACTTAACATTGCCACTCCTCGGCAGTTACAAGCATATCACAAGCATCGATTGCATTATTTGCCCTTGATTGAATATCGAACAATACCTGTTTGATATCCCAAGAATCAGCGTGAGGAATACAATCTTCAACGCTGTAATAAAAACTTTCAAGCTCGTTTCTTATATAAATTAGTCCTATTGGATTATCCTTATTTCGTTCAATGATTTTGTTTGTATATTCAAATGTCTTGTACCAATTCTGAATATCTTGTTTTGTTGTCATAGTTTTAACCTTTTCTGAGAAAATAGCGGGAGTTGCTCTCGGCGGCGAAAACCGCATTACACAAATTGACCAGTTGCAGAAAATGGCGAGCAACCCCCTTTAAGTTTAGTATGCCGACAATGCGGGATATGTTTTTGTTAAATCTATAGTTCCGATTTCGGCGACGTATTTTTGTGAATCAGCTTCAAGCAGTCGTAATCCGTATTGTCTCAATTTCGTAGTCATCAGATTTATTAGCTGAGCTTGCTTTTCATAAGGTGAAGGAGTATCCGCGCCACTCATTACTTCACCTACCGATTGTATGTTGCTTTCAGGAAATAAAATCGTCATGCGTGCAGCATAATTAGGATATAACCTAGCAGTTGCCAAGTAGCGTTCCGCTTCTTTTAATTCATCTTTTCGGTCTTCGTCAAATTCGTCATTGTTCATTTGCCGCGTTTTTCGGTAGATTTCTCGTCTTGCCTCGGCAAGCGCAGTTGTAAATTGGGAGTAGTCAAAGCTGCCCTTCAATACAGATTCTTGGTCATCGTGGGTGCCATATCTGAAGCCACTCCATAAGACCAAATCAGCAACGCTATTAAACGGGTTTGGTAATGACATTATGTTAAATCCCCCGAATGATTGTTAATCCAGTCTATACGGGTAGTATGATTCAACGTTAAATCGTGCCACCGTTTGGTATTTGCAGTTTCGGTTGTTGTTTGACACATTTCCAAGTAATCGAAATTTCGATATACATCTTCATAATTCCCGCGATTTTTCAGTTCCGTTAATGCAATTGAAGCAGGAAGGTTGATAACGTAGCGGTCAGGTTGAGTTTCGTGACCACTACGTTCCCAAGTTTCAGTTGACGAGTTCCATTTTACCATCTTGAAGGTTCCCCCTTTAATAAACGTAGATGCTATGACGCTGTTTTCTCTCCCATTGATTTCCATTACGTTAATATTGCTCCGTATTCGTTTTCAGGCAATGGTTTACGGATTCTCATCAAGTTCGTATGTCGAAAAACGGAATATTCGTAGCGTTCCCACAGGTTCATACAGTCTTTCTGTCCGTCAAAAACTCTCCATACCTCGGTAGATAATGGTTCTCGCGTATGCCTCATAATAGTTGGACCATTACCAGTGCCGATTAAGAAAACATCGTTGGTGCGAGTAAACGTTGCATTTTTCCTTGTTATGTCGTTGGTGAAGTATCCGAAGAGAGCATCGGGGACAACCACGAAAACCAGGTTATAGACGTTTGGTAAACTTCCTGTTTTGAAGAAAGTCTCACTTCCACCCCAAAATGCCGCATTATTGACACCCAAGGTATCGCCAAGTTCTGCTTCCGTGGAAGCATTCAGAAGGCAAACAGTTGGTCGAACAGCATCTCTTTCACGCCGAAGCATTTTGCTTCTTGCGTTTTTGATATCTGTCCAGTTTGCATATGTTGATGTTTCTGTTGGTGAGTAAGCGTTGTCGAACTGTTCAAACCATCTAACATTGTGCAATTCTCCGTTTTTTAACGTTGCCCGAATATCAAACGCGTTGCTTGTCCCGTTATGAAATTCGTGCATGAAGTGTTTCCACTCACGAGCTTTGAACTCGTTTGTGGTTAACTCAGCGTTTAATTGCATAACGCTCAAGGGCAAGTCCATTGCTCTTTCGCGGGTCTCGGAAATCTTAGCGCCAGGTTTTCGCCATTTAATAGTGGAGGTCGCCCCTTCGATATATGTTTCTTTAAAGGATTGTCCTTCGTTGTAATCTTCGATTGGTTCGGATTCCCAGACAAATCGTTTTGTTACCGATTCACGGGATTCGCTTACGGGCGTAATCAATCCAGATGGTAGCTCTTCAACCAGTCCATACCGAGATACGGTTGAAAGTAGAGCTGGTGGGACAAATGCTTGCCAATCATTGGCGGTCGAAAAGAATTCTTTTAATGGTTTATGCTTATTCTGCTTTACCATACTTGCGAATTCGTCAACATCTTCTTTGGTCTGTAAATGCTGTTGTAAATCTCGTAAAGAATATTGTGAATTTGATTGTGCGTGTGTTTTTATGCGTTCTTTCCAGTTCATTGTCTCTCCTTATGATGCTGGTGAATATTTTGCGGGCAGATCGATAAATACTTCTCCCATAACAGGAGCATCGGACGTACCGTTTACGTCTTCATTAGCGACACCTATAAGATAGGCGTTTTCGGTAGAATAACGGCGGACAGCGTAACCGTTATTGTTCAGCGTCAATTCATCCCCTTTACTTACTATCCCTGCAATTGGAATATCTGCGGTTCCAGGGCCGCCAGTAAACGCCATTACAGGTTCACCCTCTTGGACGCTGCCTGTTAAGGTCGCTATTTCTGTTGCCGTCAATCGATTCTGTCCAGATTTCAGGACACAGTGAGTTGCGGCAGTGGTTTGATTTGCAGTCGCATACTTGCCGTCAACATCGGATATATGCACGAATTGACCGTCTGCTAGTTCTTCACCTGCTTCAACAAGGTTCGGTATCTGCTCGAATTTTGAACCTTGTCGGATTCTCACTTCGTTTGTAAGGTTTTTAAATGTACTATCTGTAATTGCCATAATTTTATCCTTTCACAGCGTTTGATATTGTTTCTAAGCTTATTTCGCCATCATCTGAAACTTTCGTTTCAGCTGGTGGAGTTTCACAAACTTGTTTACCTGTTGGCATAACTTCGTGAAATCGTTCTTTTTCAATCCTTCCGAGGGTTATCATTTCTTTGACCGTTAGTTTCTCGGCAAGAGTAATAACATCATCCGATTGAGCTTCGAGGTTTGACATCGTATACCACTTTGTAAACTCGTCTTGCGCCCAAACCCGAAACTCTCTACCATCTTCGGCGTCACGTTGCAGGGTTTTAAGGTTGTCTTCTATCTCTTGCGGAGTTTCCCCGATTACGGTAAATGCCTTCATCCACTTGGTTTGGTCTTCGGAGGAAACGAGTCCAGCGCCTTCAACGCCAGGACGACCGACAAAACTGATATGATCAGGCAGGAATTCCAAGTCACGAGCGTGTGCATCTTTTCCGATGATATGCCCTTGTGGGCATTCCATCCTGCTATTACCGATTAAATCCGCACCGCATTCACTACAAACGGATTTTACGATTTCATACGCACAGCTCATTTCCGAATGTATTCGGTTTTCTATCCGCTTGTAAATATCGCGGTGGTCGTCGGTGAAAACGCCGAAACCCTTGCCGTAAGTAACCGTCTCGCCGTCCCTATCCTCAGTCCAGGCATCGTAGATTCTGCCGATTTGGTTGCTGCTGCTGCTTTCGTGGTCACGGAAAAGTATTGCTTTTCCGATCCAATCCTGTGCAGCTGCCTTTTGACCTTCGGGAGTTATATCACTATGGTTTCTATTTAAACCGCTTCGGGCAATTACAAAGGTCGGGAAAGGAAATATTTCGTCTTCGGTTAGATTTTCATTTCCCGCGATTTTTTGAATTGCCTCCAAGTCAATCGGCGACTTACTATGTTGTTTTATCGTTACTGTTTTCATCCTTATCCTTTCCCTCAGTAATTCGAGAATATTTACGTAATGGTTTATCTGTATCCTGTTGCAACTTCTCCAACATCTTTATTAACCTGTTGATAAGTTGCTTATCTGTATTGTCACAAACTGACATTTTTGGTCGCCCTCTCATCTGTAATTTTGGTATTGCTATCTGCTTTGTTTTCGTCTCCCTTTTTCGCAGGAGAATTGGAAACCTCTTGTCTTGCTTTTACCACTTGCTGTTTCAAAGCGTTAATATCGTCAACAGAAGTTGCCCCGACTCGCTGTACTAACCACTCGATAGGTCGTATGCCGAATGTTACTTCCCGCAAATCGTTATTGAATCTCAAGTCTCTTGCGGTTTCTTCAATACTTTGCTCAAGCAATCTCGGTTTCTCGAATCCCATTACAGGTGTAACAGGCAATCGTTCCATCTTCTGAACCATTTGCCAGAATGACTTATTCCAGGCGCTTGCAATAGACCTTTGAATCTCATCAATGAGCGTTTGCATTGCGATGATAGATTGTCTTGCATAACTCTCAGCGCCTGCGCTCGATTGAATTGAGACGTGAAGTAGAGCTGGAGGTATTCCAATTGCCGCCAATATGTTAGAGATAATTAGCTTAATCTCATCACTGAATCGTTTGCCGAATGCCTCCGCCCCGATTATCTTGATTTCCACTCCTGCCGCTGTGTATAGGTCGGCGCTGTCCAGGTCTCCCAAATTAGCGAATGCTGCCTTTGTCTTGTCGATTCGGTCCTGAAATTGTTCAGGAGTGAGACCTTCGGCGTTAATTGCAAAGTGAAAACGGGGTCTGCCTGCCCGAAGCATTACGCGAACTTCCGCGTCCATAATTTGCGCCAGAGATTCGAATTGATCCAAGGCGCTTGAAAACAACGATTCGCCGTAATAGTCGAAGGTAGTTAACGGGTCTCTGATTACATCAATCATTTTTGCGGGTGGTATTTGTCGGCGTCCGTCAATTGAAGTAGGTCTGCCGATCATAAAACCTGGCAGTTGGACGTATGCTTGTATCTGACCTTGTCGATTAGGAATCTTTCGTATCTCGATTGATGGAGGAATAACCACGCGATCCATCTTGGTAAAATCTTCGGAAACCCATTCACCGCAAGCGAAACCACTTATCAAGGATTGGCGTATCAGCTGAGCATTTACCGTATGTCCGTCTATCTCCCTCCAGATTTCGAGCATTCGTTGCACTACTTGTGGATTATCCACAAGGGGGAGCATCCGACTGTTTGCGAAACGGGTAATTATATTAACCGCACCTTGCGCTAACTCTTGCGAATGATAAATCGAGTCAAATAGGGTTAATTTTTGTCTTCGTTCCAAATTTGCCCAATACGTATTACGGTCAAAGGTGAGCAACCGAGCAGAGTCAACTGTTTGTTGCCTGCCAGATTCAACAGTAAACGGGGCGGGTTGATTGTTGGATTTGACATAGCGGCGAACGGTGGAAGCGGAACAACCGACCCTTTCGGCGATTACTCTATAGCTTTGCCCCTTATCGCGTAGGGATTGCATACGTTTTATCTGCTGTCGTTTCACCACAAATCCCCCTTACTTCTTGCCCCAACGGATACGGCAAAAGGTGTAATAGTCCTGTCACCGATATATCTGTTTAATTGCGTCAAGGCGGCGATAATGTCATAATCTCTGTCCCCGAATTCAAAACGACCTGTCTGCCGATTAATAGGTGGAGAAAACCCGAGTAATTGATTAGTGATTCGATGATCGGACCAAACGATGAGACCATCCGATAAAGACCTTTGAAGGTCTTTCAGGGCGGTTAATTTCGCCTGATATCCCCCAATACGGCATTCCACAACATTAACGCCGAAAGTATTTTTCAACCTTTCGCCTAAATTTCGCTCCGTCCCAGGGTCAGAATAAAACGTATGAATCGGGCGGGATTTCCGCATATCAAGAATCAGGTCTATAATTTCTTCATATGTCCCAATTTTTTCATGACCATCGTTATCATTTACATGATTGTTTGAAAAGCGAACAAGACTACGGCAATCAATGATTTCAAGGCGACTGATTGCTTGATTAAATCGGGCAATAAGCAACACCGAAGGGGAACGGTCAAGTCCAGGGTCAAGGGAATAAATCCATACATCCCCTCGACCACCAGGCGTAAGATTTCCGACATAGCAGTTATTTACATCGTTGGAATCGAAGTACGCACCTTCTGTTTGAGTGAATTTGCCCTCGTATTCCCTTTCGAATTGCCAAAGCCGACCCTTGACTGTTGCCTCTCTGCGTTCTTCAGCAACAAACTCAGGGTCGATATGTGGGGCATCTTTCCATGAGCAGTCTATTACTAGGTGTTTATCACTACCTTCGTCGTGTCGTTGTTTCCAATCCGTATAGGTTTGGTGATACCAAGAACCGATTTCACCAGGTGAACCGAGGTAGATAATTCCTCCGCCAGAAATAGACGCAAACGGTTTGATTGCTGCCGTAACCTCTTCGGGGTAGATGAAGGAATTAACTTCATCGAACGCAATCAATCCCATTTTCTTGCCGTGAATGCCCTTGCCTCTTGCGTGGTCGCCAACAAGTCCAGTCTTCACTAACTCGACTGTGCTATTCCAATCCTCTTTCCCAACAGTGAAGGTGTTTCCCTTGCGCTTAACGGTCGTAAAGCGGCGCAAATATTCCGATTCGCTGTAAATCTTAATGACGTAATCGAATATTACCGATGATTGTTCTCCGCTTGGAGCAAATACATAAGCGTTGTAACCCTTCACCGAGAACAATTTCCACGCAATGTAAACCGCAACAATCCAACTTTTTCCGAAACGCCTTGCCCAAGGTAATAGGGTTCGTTTGCTTTCGATGTCCGAAGTGAGAAATTTAACCTGCGCCTTGTGGGGTGTGAAACCGACAACTTTCTCGGAAAAAAGAACAGGGGCAGCTCTCAGCTGTTCGTGAATTTTACGTTCACTGCCATCGAAACTTGCGATTACTTCGTCAGGTGAGATTGCTCTCGTTTTTCTCTTTGTCGCTGTCGCCATTCCTACCAAGGTTTTTCTTATCCACGGCAGAGAAAAAATCCGTAATGTCTCCGCCAAACTCTACTTTGATATCATTCGCCAACGCTAACTTGAGTAAGTCAGTTTTCCAGCGTTGGATTAGGGGCATGTATTTTTCCCATTCCCGCGTTTGTCTTTCCAAGTCTTCCGTATGTACGTCTACCTCGTGGTCTGCTACTTTTGCATAGTCTGCCTTCTCTCCATCGAAAAAGTATCTACGGTCTCGGAGTCGTTGACTATATATATGTAATGCAACCAATTCCTCGACTAACATTTCCTGCAAGAGTGTTGCCTTTGGGGTTTCCTTTTTCCATTGTCTGACCATCTTTCCGAAGCGCTCTCGCTCTTGTCGGTTAATCAACCAACATTGTTTTGACATACCCCAATTAGATGTAAATTCATATTCTCTCATTTCTTACTCCATCGCCATACAGCTTTTGAGAAGTTAGCAAATCCCAAGCCTGCAAAAGCTGAAAATATAAGCAGTGGTAAATACGGCATATATAGGTGCACTTTATTCTCCCCCTCTACCTGATACAAAGTTGTCATCTTCAAAATCGTCAACGTCAAAATACGCTTCGCTAAAAGGTGAATCGTCATCTGCGAACATCTGCAAATGCTCGATGTAAGAATTTAAACTATCACAGGTAACGGAAATCTTATATCCGTTTGCATCTATTTCGCCAAAACTAAATCGCATATCTATACTTTCGTCATTACGTTCTAAAATTACTTTTACCATTTTCAATATCTCCCCAAGAAGTGATTGTTCCAGGTCGCGCCTTTTGAACTGCTGCGAATCAGCATTAAATACTTTGCGTATGTCACAGGGGTTGAAAGCGTATAAGCATATTTTGGAAATGCTCTACGGAAAATTACCCGCATAATACCCTTGCTTTTCATTCCCGCTTTTCGTTTCCCTGATTGCACAGTTTTCGCAGTTGCAGACCACGAAACATAAGCCAAGCAGGTTGAAGCTGGTTTTCTGCTGTAATTACCTGCCATTATTTAACCCCTTGCATTTTGTTTATTTTGCGTTTGCCTGAAGGTGGAAAACCAAGTTGTTGTCGAAGATAGAGAATGCAAGACAGTGAACAATCTTCGCCAGCATCTTTTACAATTCGGGTAATTTCGCGGTCTGTGTACGGTTTTTGTGGATCTTCTGTTTCAATCGCTCTGGTTATCAGCTCAGCTATTGTTTTACGATTGTATAAGTATAATTTGGGCATATCTAAATCCTTTCATTTATACATTCCCCGCTAAATTAGAAAATCCTGCTTTTTAAACAGGAAATTCTGAAAAAAACGGAATAAACAGTATTATGTTAAACCCACTAGACCAAAAAATAAGAATAGTCGTAGAATCTCAAACAGCAGGCGCGAATGCTGCCGTTAAATCTCTTGAAAAAGTGAATAAGACCTTTGCAAGGCTAGAAAAGCAGCTGAAAAGGCATACAAAGGTATGGGGCAAACAACAGAAATACCTGCAAAAATCGATTGGTACGAATCGAGCATTACAGAAAACGCAAGCCAGACTCAACAGGTCAATACGCCAATCTCATCAACCATTAAGTAAGAATATAAACCTACTTCGTCGCCAGCGCCGAGAATTAAAGGCAAACGTCGGGGAGGCTAGTAAATTAGGCAAATCACTAAAATCTATAGGTGGACTACTCGCTGGCGCTGGTTTGGGCTATATGGCATTACGGCGTATAAAAGATGTTATTGATAAACGTTTTAACCTTGCCTTGACTGGTGGAGTGGATCAAATCAAGTTAATCAAGCAACTTACAAGAGGCAGAAATACAACAGCTGCGATTGATTTAGCATCGAGATTTCAGCAGCAATCGCCATATTCGCGTTTTTCTCTAGGCAAAGACTCTTTGCAAGGTTTAATTAAGTCACAGAGAAATTTGCAGGGCGTCGGATTTGATCGCGCAAATGAGTTGATATTGGAGATAACCAAAAGCTTAGAACCTCAGCAATTGCGGAAATTTTTAGCAACTGCCGCATCGGGGAGCATACGCGAAGCAATGCTTGGCGCTGCCAGTGGGCAAAACGTCGGTGCAATTACGTCGGCATTGAATGCTTTGCAAATCAACGAGTTGGCAGGGACTAAGCGATTAGATCCAATGTTGTCTGCTGCCGTGAGAATCGAAGAAGCAACCGCTCGACTAGCAGATGCCTTTGATAAATTAGCAGACAAGGTTGCGGGAACTGCTCAAGGAATGAGCAACTTTCAAATCGCATTAACAGCGATTCTTGCCGTAGTTGCAGGGGCAGGATTAAAGGGACTTGCTATGAAAGGTCTCGGTAAAGGGTTAAACGGTATTGGTCGTAGTGCAGCCAGGTCAGCAGGTGGTGCGGCAAGTAAAGGAGCCGCACGCGCTGGTGGTCGAGTTGGTACAGCGATATCTCGTCGTCTTGCGATGCAAACCATCCCGCGTTCACTCAGTTTAGGGATGCCCGTAACGGGAGGCGTTCTAGGATATGGATTGCCCGCAACAGCTGCGTTAGCGTCTATCTACACAGCAGGAAAAAGCGCGGAAACTGCATATGAAGAGCGCAAAGCGCTGAATTCCTTGCAGGGGCAAATGTCGAACAATAGATTATTTGATGTTGCGAACAAGGCGAAATCTACTGCTATTATTCCCCGCGAAAAACTGGCAGCAAGGCGACAGGAACTAGATGCTCTAATTTCTTCACGGGCAGCAGGTGCAGGGACTCAACCTGAAGGTTTTTTCGCGGGAATAAGTGATTTCCTTGGTTTTATGCCAGAGCTGCCCGAAGTTGATACCAAACAACTAGATAAACTCCGAGAAATGCGGCAGAGAATTCACGAACAAATTCGTGAAATCGATTCCACCGCAATGCCAGGATTAGATAAAACTACCAAGGCAGCTCAAAACGTTTCTAAAGCAACTATCGACCTTGAGAATAACCTAAATACGTTGCAACAACAGGCAGCTAAACGTCAAGAGCTAAACATCACGGGGCAGGAGTTAGCATCATCAAGTTCACTTGCTCGCGCTCAATTACAGATGGCGCGTATGACGCCGCTCGGTATGGTTGGAGCAACGAGTGAAAGTCTCCAACTACAGGAAGAATTAAATCGGGAAATTGAAAATCTGAACAAATTGCTCGCCAATATAGATAAATCCACGTCCGAAGGTCGTGCGGAAAGCAACCGTATAAAAACACAGATTGTAGGATTGAGGACAGAGCAAAAGCAAAACGCGGTTGCAATGTCACGCGCCTATTTGGACTCTATTCAAGCTCAAGCGTTTAACAGTGGTGCATTCGAAAAAATTCTTGTTACCCAACATCAAAACATAGCGGCGGGATTAGATAGTGGTATGATACAAGGTCCGCGCGAGTGGGTAGGAGCTTCAGGTTTCGAGGCAAGACAGTATAACCGTAAACCTTTCAGAGTTACGGCATCAACAAATAATGAAGAAGTAACATCGCTCAAGAACATTGCGAGGGAATTTAATAATCTGATTAGCATCGCTGCTAATAGGCCAAGTTTTGATTTTTCTGAACCAGAACAAGACAGACCAACGGCTAGACTAAATATTATTTAAACGACTCCATCTCTCAGATATAAACAACGCTTGTTCTCTCGCAACGTAGAGAGTATATTTAATACATTGGTCTACATGGTAAAGGAGATAACAATGAGCAAAGGGAACAAGGTATTGATCAGCGTTGCGTTTCTGATAGCTGTTGCTGCTTATCTGGTCGTCAATCGTTATGAGATAGTAATAGCAGGAACAGGAGATAATCCTACATTTCGCGGGTACAGATTAGATAATTGGACAGGAGAAGTTCGAACATATAACTGACCTAATGCTTGAAATCACACGGATTACGCCATCAACAAGTTCAGAGGTGACAGCGCTTAAAAATATCGCAAGGGGTGTTCAAGATTTGATCGGAATCGCTGCCGACAGACCTGAGTTTGATTTCTCGGATACTGAGCAAGATAGACCAACCAAGGGATTAAACATTATTTAAGCTCTGATTCCATTTCTGGGATCGGTTGTCGCTGCTATCACAAGCTGTTTCATTACTTCTAAAAATGGAAATTCAAAGGTATTTCCGTTTTGCCTCATTCTGAAATTATAAACAGCGTTGTTCCTATCTTCTAGCTTTGAAATCAGCTTGATAAGTTTTTCTGCTTCAATTTGAACTTGCATCCAATCTTGTTTGTTTTCTTGTTTTGTCATATCTATAAATCCTTGTCTGTAATGTCCGTAATTGATTACCTTATTGCTGCCGCCAGCGCTATCGGGTTGATTTTGAAATCGACCTTGATTTCTCCCGCCGCGATTTTCCTGAAATATTCGCGCTGGTTTTCTTGGTTTTTAACCTGCTTATCTTTTTCTCGTTGGATTTTTGTTTCTGCTTCCGCTTCCAATCGCTGTTTAACCAATTTCGCCTTACGTTTCTTTTCTGCTTTTCGTTTCTCGAATTCGAGCTTACGTTTATTCTCCAAGTTGTCCGCCTCTTGTCGCCGCTTCTCGGCGAGTGATTTCTGATGCTCCCAAGAGCGCCAATATGCTTTCGCTTCCAAGCGCTCGCGCTCCTGATCTTTAATCCACGTCCCGCTTAAATAATGCCGCAAGTATATTTCGCGGAAATCATGTGTCTGCCCGCATTTCGGGCAGTGGAAAAAGTAAACGCCAAGTTTTTTCCCAGCGCAGCGGTTAATTGTTAAGCGCAACAGACTGCCACAGCTACAACGAGGGCGGTTTTTGGGTTGTACCACGCGGTGCGTGGGCGCTTCATCAAGGTTAATAGCGAGTCGCGGGGTGCTGTTATCTTGCTCAGCTATAGCATTCAAGATAGATTTTCTTGTTTTTTCCTGCTCAGCTTTCTGTTTCTCGCGTTTTTCACGCCGCCAGCGCTTCCAGCGGGAACAACTATCTTCAAAAACAGTCAAGAACTCATCAGCTGACTGGTTAAAAATATCTATTTCCGTGTTGTTCGTTGTTGGTTTTACTTTAATTGATTCGAAAACATCAAAATCGCCTTGCGATTTTGATAGGTTATTACTTAATAACTCTTTAAATACACTATTACTACTTTCAGTATTAGTATTATAAGAGTGGTTGGCACCCCGTGGAAAACGATAAACGGTAGCAAACCTTTGGTAGTCTCCGCCCTTGAGCGGATATGCACAATGTTTTTCCATGACCTTAAGCAACCCTGCTTCGATTATTCGCGGCAACCATTTACGTACAGTTTTACGGCTTACTCTAGCTCTATTCGAAATCATTTCCTGTGAGGCATGGAATTCTTCATTGGCACCGGCCGGCGAGAATTCCACCAATGCCGCGATAATTGCGTTTACTGATTTCTCTGCCGCTTGTCGCTGACGGCGGTCAAGATTTGAGAACAAAAAATGCCCGCAACCGAGTTGGTAGTAGTTGCGGGCGGTATTATTTCGCGAGTGGGGAATAATCAAGTTGTCACAAGCGAAGCAGGTATTTAATTTGTTGTTTTGCATTTGATTATCCCCAGGTTGACCAACCAACCTACTCTATTATACGCCGTCTATTGGGCAAACCCTTTGCGCAAAGAAAAAACCACGTTTATCAGGTAAAAACGTGGTTTTATAGAATACGATTGAAACGGTTGCACAGATTTTAAATACGGACAGGGTATTCAAAGTTTCCATTTGCCCTTAGTTACGCGATTAAAGAAGGTAATCGCAGCAGGTTGGTCTGCCTCTTGGAGTGCGTTGATAAAAACCTCCAACGGTAGCGAGATTATCTTCACTCGCCGCAAACCGGAATTCCAAGAAATCTCGTTCTGCGAAATCTGCCACGCTACGCCGCCATTTTCACTTTTACGCTGGAAATCGCGTTCAACCATTGATTTCCACTTGTGTCGTACGCGTTTACGTAAATCGGCGTTGGTCTTGATTCGGCGTAATGCTCCATAGAGTCTGGTTACCTGATCAGGAGACAATTCAATGGTTTGCGTTTTGTCTATTGATAAACTCCACCCCTTATCGATCTCGGTTGTTTTAATCATTCACTTTCCCACCTTTCGTACGCCGATAAAACCGTCCCCGTCCCTTGAGCAGTCAACGCAGTTGTTGTCCCAGTCGAGCACATCGGCAGGCCGGTGGCAGGTGGCGCAGCGTAGGTCACAAGTGTTGCCACCCCCCGGATACTCGTCGTACACCTCGCCATCAAAAACGCGGTCGTGGTTGTTCGGATACCCTCCCCATTGCTTGAAATGTATCGCCGCGCCAACTCTCCTACTCTCATCTATGATTGACCTGACCCACTCTGCTTGCGTCGGACGACAACCGTACCCACTCTCGCCGCCGATTACACTCCACGCGATTCCGTCCAAATCGTATTCCACCGGACCTATTAACGGTTCGAAGCTCACCCACTTGGTCGCCGCTGATGTTTCCCTTAGATAGTCAATCCTGTCCACGACGTCCTGATTTTCGACGCTCACCCCAATCCACGCATTTTCAGGGTATTCCAAGTTTAATTTCGCCAACCGTTTGGTCCGCTTGGTCAAGATTTGGAACTTGTGGCGCGGGTTGTCGGCGATAACCTGTAAAACTCGCCGAATCGTGGCGATTGATACCTGCTCGTGAAACAGGTCGCTCATACTGTTGACGAATACCATTCGAGGTTTACGCCACCTATACGGCAGGTCGAACTTATCCTCAACGACCCTAACCTTCCCAGTCCACTCGGTGCCAGATACGAGTCCTTCATATGCTCCACCTTCGCCGCTTAACCTCGCGGCAAACCGTGCCGCATAGCAATTTTTACATCCTGCGCTGACCTTGCTGCAACCCCTGATTGGATTCCAAGTCGCGTCTGTCCAGCTAATCTTAGTCATTTCACTTTTCTCCTAGGTGGGCGCTCCTGCGCCGCTAACAGTTCACGTCCCCCCACAGCGGGGGGCATCTGCTGGAATTATTCGATTTGACCGATAGCGGTGACAAACGGGAGATAGCGCAGGAGTCGCTAGGAGGGAGCTTGTGC
This sequence comes from Phycisphaerae bacterium, assembly GCA_963667855.2. Lineage (GTDB taxonomy): Bacteria > Planctomycetota > Phycisphaerae > UBA1845 > UBA1845. The sequence continues at coordinate 23,188 of CAXXKI010000016.1, forward strand.
CTTTATATGTAGGAGATACTGTATATACAGGGGGAAGGGGAGAGTTGCCGTTGGTGCAGGTTTCGTTGCCGTTTGGATATCGAAGATGGAATGTAAAGTAAGACTGGACAAGTACAAATGAGACTGCTACAGTGTATCGTTGCGGTCGGAGAAAATGACGATTTTTGTGCAAATCTATTGAAAGGACGGGCAATGGAGAATTTGCGAATCGGCTTATCGCTTGTGGATGATTCACTTCTACCCATCGAAGCGGATACGGGGGCCGGTATTATTGATGCATTATTTGGTGACGACGTAAACCCCCCAGCGCGTTATCTGAAAATCGAAGCAACATCTGAAGATGGGCAAACAGTGTGCATCACCGTCGGCGCTAGCGACTCTACACGAGCTGGCGTTTCTGTAGAAATCGCTGAGGAGTGGAAAAAATGCCCCGAATGCGATAACGGTGTTATTTACTCCCTTAGTGTTCCTGAAGGGAAGAAGAAAACTAAACCCTGCGATTATTGTGGAGGTTCTGGTCGAGTGAAGAAACGCTAATGCAATGTCGAGTTATCGGGGAATACTACATCAGAAAGGAAATCACGTTATGGAGATTCTAGAAGCATCGGTGCAGTATGGAGACTTTACGGGGGAGGCAAAGGGGGATGCCAACGATTCTGGTGGGCTTGATTCTCTTGCTAAGTCTCATGGGATAGGTGGGCACGTTGTTGGGGCAAGTTTGTATTCTGGCGAGAATGGGTATATGGCAATTGCTATTTATACCACGGACACAAACGACTTCGATAAAATCGAAGCGGCGGCAAAAGCAAACGGTGGGAAAATTACCGTTAAGAAACACGACCTTGAAGGGGTATCTATTGAGAAATTCCTAAAGGCGTTTAAACGGTTTGACGTTGCCCTACGGTATCGGTATCCCAATGTCAGAGTCATGGAATACGAAGACTAATCGAAATCGTTCGGCAAGTTGAGATTGGCGACATGGCAAAGAGGAAGAGTAAAATACCTTTAACGCTTCAGCGCGAAAAACAAAAATATGTAAAGGCGGTCAAACCACCCGATTACGTAATTCATGTGATCCAAAACATGAAGTATCGTTCGGTTTTTTCGCGACGTTGACCGAGAGAAAGACGTTCTTCCGTTAATATGGAATGTTTTTGACGAATGGCCCACACGACAACCTCCCGATTGGTCATATCGTCGTTTATACGTGATTATGAGGGCAAGCTTAAAATGTGAACGATGTAATCGCGGTATGTTCAGAGCAGATGAGCGGCCATCATCCGTAGCTTTCAATTGTCATCATAAACGCGCTTTACAGGATGGGGGAAATCATACACTTTCTAATCTTGTGCTGTTATGTGAACGTTGTCACGGCAAAATGCCTGGCCACAAATCTGTAGCCTCAAAGCTAAGCAATCGACGAGGGATTTGGACCCAAGTACAAATTGGTCGCGATTTTGCCGCCATACACGAATTTTGTGAGATGTATGAATATATCGAAGACATACCGCAGTATAAAAACCAATACGGTCGTCCCTGTTTCATGGATTTATACTTTTGTGTTTCACTTCGGTTTGGTAACTGGGAAAGACGGGACGTTTAAACTAAATCCCCAATGGCGAACTATTCTAGACGAAGAGATAGATAAATGGGAAAAATCACCACCTAGTAGGGTTTTTCATTTGAAAGGCTGGTAGGGCGGGGGTTGGCGTCCCCCGTCCCCGATACCCTACATTTAGTCTTACATTTGCCCCCTGGAAAACCGCACGGAAAGCATCAGGAACGACGATAGTATGGGGTTCGATTCCCCCCGCCTCCAGTTTTTGTTCACTTCGTAGCGAAAACGAACACTGGACCTTTGTGCTCAACTACCGTCATCCTTAAACTCACCCCGCACGGCCGTTTAGGTAAGGCATAGTCCTATAATAATGCTTAATACGGTCAGGAATGCTCGCACCATGCCGTAGAAGTTTGTCTTGTTGACATAAGTTAGGCGGCGCGTACATTATTCCTGGTGTAGAACTATTGTTCTCTGGCGAGGTTTTATTTATGTCAACGGCGGAAACTATGAGACTAAGCTCCAGCCTTGAAGATTATCTGGAAGCGGTATTTGAAATCGTTCGAGAAAAACGCGCTGCCCGGGCTAAGGATATTGCCGAACGCATGGACGTAGGCCGATCTTCCGTCACCGGAGCCTTGAAAGCACTGGCCGAACGTAACCTCGTCAACTACGCACCATACGATCTTATCACGCTGACCGAAACGGGAGAGAACGTCGCTCAGCAGATCGCCCGCCGACATGAAGTCTTAAAGGATTTCCTCGTAACGGTGCTTTCCATAGAGGAGAAGGAAGCGAACGAGAACGCCTGCAAAATGGAGCACGTGGTTTCGGAAAACGTTCTGGATCGTCTTATTGCGTTTGCCGAATTCGTAGAGCGATGTCCACGCGGCGGTGCACAATGGGTTGAAAACTTCGGCTACTACTGCAACCACGAACATAAAAAGGGCGATTGCGGTAAATGTGTCAGCCAGGTTCTCGACGAAGTGAGAGAAAAGAGAGTCGACCGGCAACAGGAAAAAAAACAATTTCAGCACTCTCGACCTGATAAAAGTCGGCTCAAAAGCGGTCATAAAAAAAGTTAACGGCAAGGGCGGTATTCGCCGCAGGCTGCTGGATATGGGCGCCATAAACGGAACTGTCGTGGAAGTGGAGCGGATCGCACCGTTCGGCGATCCGATCGAGATAAAGCTAAAGGGTTATCACCTCACGCTGAGAAAAGAAGAGGCGGAGAAAATCGTCGTCGAAACGATTTAACGATACCGGTGGCCTGGATTACGCGAGGAATGCGGGCCGAAGTCGAAGCACGGATCGTTTGGGGACAAGGGATGTACGTTTGCGATAAGCGAGTTCTGCACTAATGGTAAACACCTCCAGCAGCAAGTCGGGACGGAAAACGATTGCTCTTCTCGGTAATCCCAATTCCGGGAAAACTGTCATATTCAATGCCCTGGTAGGGGCACGTCAACACGTGGGGAACTATCCCGGAGTCACGGTGGAAAAGGCCAATGGCACCTTGCGGATGGGGGAGCTGACTCTGGATGTCGTTGATTTGCCGGGAACGTACAGCCTATCGCCGTATTCAGTGGAAGAGCAGATTGCCCGCGGTTTTCTGATTGATGATGCGCCCGATGTCGTTATCAACGTCGTTGACGCTTCAAATATAGAGCGAAACCTGTATTTGACAATTCAGTTGCTCGAATTGGGAGTCCCGCTGGTTATTGCCTTGAATATGTCGGATGTGGCAAAAAACAAGGGGATGAAGATCGATGTGCAACTTCTGGAAACCCTGCTTGGTACGGAAATCGTTCCGACGGTGGGGCATAAGGGCGAAGGCATAAAGGATCTGCTGAATACCGCGGTCGAAGTGGCCGGCGGCGAGCGCCGTTTCCAGCCGAGATCGGTTACTTACGGCGAAGATGTCGAGCAATATATCCAAGAGTTGCAGGAACTCCTGGAACTGCACCATATTCTGAAGGATAGCGAATTACCCGAAAACAATCTGCCGGCCCGTTGGGTGGCTTTAAAGCTATTGGAAGGGGACGAGCCGGTTCAGAAAGCTGTTGCGAATGAAAAAATCATAAGCGCCGCGGATGTTTCCAGTCAAAGGCTGGAAGCCACTCTAGGCGACTCGGCCGAGGCCATTATCGCTGAAAAACGCTACGGGTTCATTTCCGGAGCCTGCCAGGAAACTGTGAGCCGAACCGTCGAATCGCGACGCCTGTTCTCTGAAAAGATCGATGTAATAGCAACCAACCGTGTTCTTGGTTTACCCATTTTCTTCGGCCTCATGTATGTCGTGTTCAATCTCACCTTTACCCTGGGCGAACCACCCATGGAGTGGATCGAATCGGGGATAGGGGTTTTAAGAAGCTGGGTCGACGCTTTCTGGGCGGCCAATAGCGAGAGCCTGCTCCGCAGCCTTCTGGTGGACGGTATTATAAGCGGTGTTGGCGGAGTGATCATATTCCTCCCCAATATCCTGCTTTTATTCCTGGCCATCGCTTTCCTTGAAGACAGCGGTTACATGGCCCGGGCCGCTTTCCTCATGGACCGGCTCATGCACAAAATCGGTTTACATGGCAAAAGTTTTATCCCCATGCTCATAGGGTTTGGCTGCTCCGTGCCGGCGATTATGGCCACGCGAACCCTGGAGAACCGCAAGGACCGGCTGACCACCATGATGGTCGTTCCGCTGATGAGTTGCGGGGCCAGGTTGCCCATCTATGCCCTGATAATTCCCGTATTCTTCCCGGAAAAATGGCGGGGGGGCCACCCTATGGTTTATCTATATCATCGGAGTGGTGCTGGCCATTATTTGCGCTAAAATCCTGCGAAAAACCCTGTTCAAGGGTGACGCGCCGCCGTTCGTTATGGAGCTCCCTCCGTACCGTTTTCCCACTATAAAAAGTGTTTCCATGCATATGTGGAATCGTGGGGGTGCATACTTGAAAAAGGCTGGCACGGTCATCCTGGCAATATCGATAATCCTGTGGGGGCTGCAGCAGTGGCCCGGTTTACCCGATGCCCAGGCCCAACAGTTCGCCCAGGCAAGGGAGCAGGTAAATTCTGCCGATTCGCTGTTGTCGGACGAAAGCAAAGAGAAGGAGCTGATCGCCCTGAACTACGCTGAAGCGGAAGCCACCCTCGAATCATCCCTCATGGGGAGACTGGGTAAGAAACTCGAAGTCGTACTCGCCCCCTGTGGTTTCGATTGGCGAATATCAACCGCCATGGTCGGCGCATTTGCGGCCAAGGAAGTATTTGTCAGCCAGTTGGGTATCGTCTACTCCCTGGGAAGTAAGCAGGACGAGGAATCCGAGACCTTAAGGGAGCAGTTGCGGGCGAATTACAGCCCCCTCCAGGGATTCTGCATCATGCTCTTCTGCCTGATAAGCGCACCATGTATGGCCACGGTGGCCATCACCCGCCGGGAGAGTAATTCATGGAAATGGGGCGTTATTCCAGCTGGCCGGGCTTACCGTACTGGCATGGATTATTACAACCGCCGTATACCAGGTTGGAAGCAGGTTAATGTGATTGACGTATGGTTGGCTTGGGGAGCCATCAATCCGTGGCTATTGGATAAGGAACAGAAAAATGAGCCCGCATAACGATGAAAAAAAGAAAACGGAAAACGCGGTTCATAAAGCGACTATTGTCGTGGATTCCAGGAATATAATGCAGGGCCGCCGCGAAGTGCAGATACTCCACGGCAACGAAGTATACCGCTTGCGGGAAACCAGTAACGGAAAACTCATCCTGAACAAATAGCAGCAGGTTAAAGAAAACAGAACCCAGCCAGCCTTCATGCCAGCCAGGGAGCTATCAAACGGTTACGTGTTCGATACTCCCTTTTGTTTTTGCAATCAGATAATCAATAGCGTATCGAGATTGGAGCTTCAAAATGGTTTCCAGGAGACTGAGCTATGTCGGTGGACGACAATTCGCCTGAAATGCCGAGTGTTCTGGAAGGTATTGTATTAACCATGGTACATGCTTTTCGGCAATACATACGTACTTGATGCGGACATACTCGAGGAGTAGTTGGTTGGCTATTACACCTTATTACTGATCCGCGTAGCTTATCTCTTGATTTCCAGGTTAATACGAACCATGCCAGGGGGGGCAGTTGACGGGTGCTCTTTATTGAGCGCCCGCAACTGCTCCATTTAGATTAATGCGGTAAAAATCAGGCAATTCTATCGCCGTCTTTTGGGCAATGCATTTCAGTGAGTTAGTGGTAGGCTGGGGGGTTTAGTGGGAGGGGTGGAGAGGCTCGTGCCCTGATTGGAAATGGAAGAGGTGTCAAAACGCGCCGGATATTGGCCTATTGTTTGGTAGAGATATACGGGTTGGTCTTGCGCTTTTGGGCTGAGGTGTGAGATATTCGCGTGCGGGGAGCGTGCGAGTTTAAGACCTGCTGCCACGTTAGGAGGAATTCGGATGCCTGGATTAGAGAAAAGGAAACGCCATTGGGGAAAGATATTTCCCGATGGGGTTGAACAGAGGTGCCAGCAGAGGGGAGGAGGCCGTTCGGTGTTGCGGGTTCCTGCTTTTTTGCTGGTTGCTGTTTTAGCGGTTACGCCAATTGCCTTTGGAGGAGTTAGTGCCCCCTTCGAGGAGCGTGCGACCGCTGGAGACGGTGCGGTTGGCGGCTCTGTGGCCGTTGTTGAGTATGCGGGTTTAAAAGCCAAGGTTGGCGTTCCGGAGCTCAGCGACGAAGCTGAGCGGCTGTGGTTGCCTCCTGATGCGCCGGAGACTGATGTGGCCTACATGCGCAAGGCGGCCAGCTATATGCTGGGGAATGCTGAGGACGTGGATCTTGATGATCCGGTGGCCGTCTTCAGGCACGTTATTTCTCAATTAGACGACAAAGTGGATGTTATCCCTACTGAGAACTACCTTTACTGGCGTTTTCACACGGGGGATAAGTATGTATGGGGTAACCTGCGGCTGGGACCAGGTTCGCGCGATGAGAATAAGATTCACATTGGTTATTACGAGTTTCGCGAGGATCTGACCGGGCCGGAAGAAGCCAACGCCCGTTATTCGCTGCTATCCGAGAAGGATGGGATTGCGATTACCCATATCAGCGATTTCGTTTATGACGTCGCTTACGAAGGGAAAACGGTTCGTTTCGCCTTGAACGAGGTGAACCAGGACGAGCCCGCATCGTTCGAGATGCCGCCGAACGAGGTTTTTGTTTTCCGTACTGAAGACGAATCGGGAATCCAGTTCCACCTCCTGTTTGACAAGCAGACGAAGAACTTCCTGTTCGTTGCCAACGAGGACGAGAAGGAGTTGGAAGCGGTGGAGATGGTGGGAGAGAATCTGGCTCTGGACATGGCTACCGGTTTCCTGTTCTACGTCGATCACCGTTATAACGACCGGCTGGTACTTGTCGGGGTATACCGACGAAACGTAGCCCAGAACAATTACTACGACGGGCCGGCTGACCAGTTGTCGGATAACTATATTCCCGACGTTCCGGAATACAGGGATTACCTTAACCAGGCCTATCCGTTTACCAGAAACGTGATTGATGAGTACGGTTTCTACATTCATGACCCCGGTAACCGAATCGCGGTAGCTCCTTACTACACGTATAACACGGTCGAAGAAGTAGTGGAGATGCTGGAGGTCTGCCAGGAGTATGGCGGAACGGGCGAAGTGATGGCCTGCATGATGCCGGGCGGTTTTCATGCTGCAAACGATGAAGCGGAAAACGCCGCGTTTACACCGCAAGGCGGCATCCCCGGTTTACCCGCACTTGAAGGGCTTAACGGAGTTATGGGGAATGCCGCGGAAGATATTCAGCTTCGAGATGCCGCTCGGGTTATGGTCACGGTGATGGATGAAACCTGGGAAGGTCCGGACCCGCTGGGTGCAGACGGGTGGACCGCCACGGGTTTATGGCATCTGGTTACCGACCCGCCGACACAATGTCCTCCGGGACCGGTGTATGTATCCCCGGTGACCAGTGCATATTACGGAATGGATGCCACCTGTGATTATAATGATGGTACGCCCAATTTCGGTATGTTAACCTCTCCGGTGATTACCAATTTGCCCTCCTATTCAGTGCTGGAATTCTGGCACCGTCGTCAGACCGAGGGTAATTGTGGAATACACGATATCAGCGAGGTGCAGATATCCACTAACGGGCTCGATTGGGATATCCTCTGGGAGGTGTGCGAAGAGCGCAACCTCTGGGTTCATTCCGGGCAGATATACCTCAGTGATTACGCCGGTAAGGATGTACAGATTCGTTTCTTCTTCGATACGATTACGCACAAGGACAACGGGCATCAGGGCTGGATGATCGACGACATCAGCATCTACTACGAAGATGACGGCGACGGAGATGGAGTCGTACCGATCAGGCCGCGACACATGGCAGGGCTTACGTGGCACATGGTGGGTGTTTCGCGTATACCTGGCGGACCTCCTCCGGGCGGCGGACCTGGTGGTGGCCCTCCGGGTGGCGTACCAGTCGGCGGTCCCGGTGGTGGTGGTCCTGGAGCGGGAGCAGGGGGTAGAGGTCCCATCCACGCTGCGGGAATTACCTGGCACCTTAATGGATTGACTTTTATCCCGGCGGGGACGATACACAATACCGGTTCCACCTGGCATTATGGCGGAGTCACCTTCATACCGGCCGGCAGCAAGCATAATACCGGGCATACCTGGCACTATACCGGGGCTACGTTTATTCCTCGGGGGACTAAACACAATTCCGGTGTGACCTGGCATGTGCCCGGAGCGACGTTTATTCCGGCGGGCAGCAAGCATGCGGCCGGTATTACCTGGCACCTGGAGGGAATTACCTTTATCCCAAGAGGCTCGAAACATAATTCGGGCGTAACCTGGCATGTGGCCGGCGAAACATTTATCCCGGCAGGCAGTAAGCATGCTGCCGGTATTACCTGGCACCTTCCGGGAATCAGCTTTATCCCCCGAGGTACGAAACACAATTCCGGAGTAACGTGGCACGTGGCCGGGCAGACCCTGATTCCTCCGGGCAGTAAGCATGCGGCTGGAATCACCTGGCATTTACCGGGAATCAGTTTTTATCCCTCGCGGTACGAAACACAATTCGGGAGTAACCTGGCACGTATCAGGCGAAACTTTTATCCCGCGGGGGAGTAAGCATGCGGCCGGTATTACCTGGCACTTACCCGGGGTCAGTTTCATACCGCGGGGTACGAGGCACAATACCGGTTCAACCTGGCATTTATCCGGGTTTACCTTGATACCGCCGGGTAGTAAGCATAACTCGGGCTACACGTGGCATTATTCCGGGCAGACGGTAATACCGCCAGGTACCGTTCATAATTCGGGTTATACCTGGCACTATCCCGGCCAATCGTTTATTCCCGAGGGGACTAAACATAATTCCGGCTACACCTGGCATTGTCCGGGGGGAACGTTTATCCCACCTGGTACAAAGCACAATTCGGGTGTTACCTGGCATTACGGCGGGCAGACTTTCATCCCGCCGGGAACGATTCATAACTCCGGTCACACCTGGCACTATGATGGGCAGAGCTTTATTCCCGCGGGAACCAAGCACAATTCCGGTTATACCTGGCATTATCCGGGGGCGAGTTTCATCCCGTCTGACGCCAAACATAATTCGGGTGTTACCTGGCACGTCGGCGGAGTCACCTTCATCCCGGGAACGGCCAAGCACATGGCCGGTACCACCTGGCACGAGGCTGGTGGTACGTTCCTGGCGTTGAATGTGGCGGGCGGCGTGTTTGATTTATGCGAGGTTGAGGCAGACTGCGTCGATATTCCCTGCCACGTGGCCGAGTGTAATCCGGAGGATCAGACATGCGACTGGATACCCACACCTGGTATGGAATGTGATGATGGTAATCCCTATACCGCCATCGATATATGTGACGAGTACGGCGAGTGTGTAGGAGATGTGGTTCCCGGAACCGTCTGCGATGATGGTAATCCATGTACCATTGATGATTTGTACGATACTGCCGGAGTCTGCGTTGGAGTTCCCGCCGTAGGTTTGGCCTGTGACGACGGTAACCACTGTACGCTGGATGGCAGTTCCGTTTGCGACAGCACGGGCGAATGCTCCGGCGGAACCGTAATTGTCGGCGATGCCTGCGACGACGGCGATGAATGCAACTTCGGCGACGTATGCGGTGTAGACGGCGGGTGTTACGCTCAGGTAGACCAGGCATGTGACAACATGGCGCCGTGCGACGGCGAGGAATCTTGCGATCCGCTATATGGATGTATGCACGGCGAACCGCCCGCCTGCGACGATTTCTGCAGCGGCGAGGACGGTACATGTGACGATTCACTCGGTGGTTGTGTCACCATGGATGACTCGCCAATGTGTGATGCGCCCGATGATTGCATGGAAGCCGATTGTAACGAGGAGCTAAACGGATGCGAGGAATTCCCCATCGATTGCGATGATGGCGATCCGTGTACGGAGGATCTCTGCGATATGGGTGAGTGTATACACAATCCCTTACCGGAAGGTGAAACGTGCGACGACGGGTCGGCCTGCACCACCGGTGACGCCTGTATGGACGGTGTGTGTACGGGTATTCCGATCGATTGCGGTGATTGTGCCGCATGCGATCCGGAAACCGGTGGCTGCGATATAGCTACCTGTTTCTGCGAGATTCTCGGAGATGTCGATGGTAACAAGGTAATTGATCTCGACGACTACGACGATTTCGCCGCGTGCATGTCTGGGCCGATGGTGGATGTTGCGGGTGATGCCTGCTTGTGCTTCGACTTCGACGGTGACATGACGATTGACATGAAAGATTTCGCGGAGTTCCAGCGGCTGGTAATGCCGTAGGAGCGGATTCGAAGAAAACCGGGACAATCTCAATCCTTGATTATACGGAAATGAGATTGAGGAAAAACGGGTCGCCTGCCTTAACGGCAGGCGACCCGTTACAGTTTGAATATTATGTATCCCTTCATTCGTTGAGTTTCGATTTTGCCAGCCCAAGAGCTCTTTGGGCTTCCTCATCTTGAGGATTGTCATGTAGTACGCATTTTGCCGCATTCCCAGTTAGGGTGATAGCCTTTTCACTATCTGCAACAACATTTGAAATCAGGATACCAAACGCTGCCAGAAGACTTGTTGTTCTTGCAGTTAACATTTCGTCAATCCTCGGAATGCCTTATTCGATGAGCTTTTAATATTGTACTTTTCCGTCGATTGCCTTGTCCAATTATTAATGGGTTAAATTAGAATATACACTTGAAAGAATTGTAACTGTGGTATTCAAGGACTTATCCTGAGAATGTTAATATAGGCAAGGAAGGGTGGGGTGCATTATTGAAAAAAAAACTATTGTGATATTTGGCTAAGCCGAGTATTCTGCCCGTATGGGTTAAGAAGTAATTGGCGTTTACGTAATTGAGTGCGGTCATTGAATAATCGATTTGAGGTTTCGCATAATCAAACTCCCTTCTTAAAGTGCGGCTTGAACTCGATTTTCCCAGGTCATAGAAATCACAGGAGAATAGGATCATGTCAACCAAAGTAACGGCAATAGTATTGGCTTTTGTTGCGATTTCTGGCGCAGTTCAAGCGCAGACCGTGATTTACGTAGACCAGAACGCGAACCTTACTCCGCACGACGGTTCAAGCTGGTGTAACGCGTACCTCACGCTGGACGAGGCCTTGGACGCCTCTACAAGCGGGTTCACCATTAAGGTGGCCAATGGCACCTACAAACCGGATACAAGCGGCTTGCCTGAAACTTACGAGGCGACTTTTACAATCGAAAGCGGGCTGGAAATCCTGGGAGGGTACGCTGGCTGCGGTGCAATTGATCCAGATGCCCGGGATTTTGCTCTTTATGCAACCTGGCTTTCAGGAGAAGTTGGGAATCCCGCATCGTCCTACGATAACAGTCTTAATATCATGTCAGTGATCGATTGTGATGCTCAGACGGTTATTGATGGATTCAGCCTGGCCGATGGTTCAGGACCACACGGTTCGCCGTACCCATTCGGTTCCGGGGCAGCTATTTTCATACGGGGGGGGAGAGCCAAAAGTAAGTAACTGTACGTTCAGAGACCAAGGATCGTATGCGATCGTGAATTTTGAAACCGATTCGCGTATTGAGCAATGTTTGTTCGAGAACAACCAGCGTCGTGTAGTTCTCCAGCAAACAAGTTCGGTCTCGTATGCTGATTGTGTGTTTCGTAATAACCTGGCCTGCGGAATAGAAAGCTACGTTACCGATTTCGTCGTTACCGGATGCGAGTTTGACTCCAATTTTAACGGGGGCATGGGAGGAGCGATCGATCATACGGATGGGGCGGCCTATATAACCGATAGTGTATTTACTAATAATGAATCATCGGGAGGTTACGGAGGAGCTCTGTATGTCGTAGGGGATGGGTACGTTGAAATACATAATTGTACTTTTACGGACAACGTTAACCATACCTCCGACGGCGGTGCCGTAATTGGGGCTGATGCTATAAGTAACTGCCGGTTTGAAAGGAATAGGGCCGTTTACGGCGACGGGGGTGCGGTTTGGGGACCTACTAATATTACCAACTGCGAATTTATTGATAATTATGCTGCTGGGAGTATGGGAGGAGGAGGAGCTGTATATACGTGCTGTACAGCAACACTGCGGAAATGCACTTTTATCAACAACAGCACTCTCGAATGGGGAGGCGCGATCGGTTCTGTTAATGGTGAGCCCGAAATCATCGATTGTGTTTTCTCTGGAAACTCTTCCAAAAAAGGAGGTGCAATAAGTAAGCTTTTTGATGGTATGATGAAGATATATAATTGCGTTTTGATTGATAATGAAGCGGATACGATGGGCGGAGGCGTATACTTTTCGGATGGAGAGTCGGGCGGTGGTGTTGAAATTTACAACTCCAGCTTTTCCGGAAACGACGCTCCGCAGGGCGGGGCTATCGGGACACCTGGTTGGGGTGGTGTTTGTCAACTCGTAATGGCTAATTCCATCCTTTGGGGAAATACAGCTACTGCCGATCCGCAACTGGCAATTGTTTCGCCGGCTACCGCGGATGTCAGCTACAGTTGCGTAGAAGGCGGCTATACCGGAACAAACAACATCTCCACGGATCCGCAATTCGCCGACGCGGATCTGCGGCTGAGCGAAACCTCGCCGTGCATCGAAGCCGGTAATAACGACGCCGTTCCGGTTACTCTTATAACCGATCTTGATGAGAATCCCCGAATTGCCGGTTGCTTTGTCGATATGGGGGCCTACGAGTTTCCAGGTGGTCAACCATTAATGGGTGATATAGACGGTGACTGCGACCTCGATCTGGTCGATTATGAATATTTTGACATTTGCCTGTCACTGTCAGGCCCGGGGGCGGGTTCCATTTTCCAGGAATGTATTGATACTTTCGATTTTGACAGTGACGGAGACATAGACCTGGCCGACTTTGCCGCGTACCAGCAGTTGGCAGGATGATTGCCTTTTTACAGGATATTACCTAAAAGGGCAGAAACCAAAGTTATGGATTACGAGTTTTTACCACAGGAGGTGGGATTATGGTGGCTAGAGTAGCGTCAATAGCATTGCTCCTACTAGTAGTTTCCGGTGCAGTTCAAGCGCAGAACGTAATTTACGTTGACCAGAACGCGAGCCTTACTCCGCACGACGGCTCAAGCTGGTGTAACGCGTTTCTCGCACTGGACGAGGCATTAGACGCCTCTACAAGCGGGTTCACCATAAAGGTGGCCGATGGCACCTACATTTCGGATACTGCTGGTTTAGCCGACCCATGCATGGCAACGTTTACAATGGTGAGTGGGGTAAATGTACAAGGCGGCTATGCGGGATGCGGAGCGCCTGACCCGAACGTTCGGGATTTCGATTTGTATGAAACCACTCTTTCGGGAAACATTGGAGACCCGGTTGATCCTTGTGACAACTGTTATCATGTAGTGACATCGCTGAACTGCGATTCACAAACGGTTTTAGATGGTTTTAGAATAAACGATGGCCGAGGCGGTATCGGTAATTACGATTTCCCACATACTGCTGGGGCTGATCTATATATACTTGGTGGAGAACTGCAAATAAAACAATGCGTTATCCGGTCAGAGGGAAGGGGGTTTCCACTGGTTAGTGTTGAGGCCGATATAAGCATTGATCAGTGCCTCTTTGAGAATAACTATAGCTCGGTAGCATATCATGCGGACAGTTCAGTTTCGTATTCCAACAGTGCATTTCGCAATAATGGTGGTGTTGCGATATCAAGTTCTAGAACTGACCTGACAATTAACCATTGCGATTTTCATGCCAATATTCCCTTCGGTGGGGGGGCAGGACGAGCTATTGAGAATTACGGAGAGGGAGCTTCGGCATCTATAAACGATAGTACCTTTACGAATAACGAAGATGGTTGGCGACCCGGTGGCGCTATTTTCTTAGGAAGCGATGGACCAAAGGAAGTTCGCAATTGCACATTTACGGATAACGTGACAGGTGGCGAAGGCGGCGGTGCGATATGGGCTCCTGGTGTCGTTATAAGCGACTGCCGGTTTGAACGGAATAGAGCTGTTTGGGGGAGCGGCGGGGCAGTTTGGGGTACTGCCGATATTACAGGTTGTGAGTTCATAGGCAATTCTGCTGGTGAAGGCGGAGCGTTTGGTATAACGATGTACGGCCACGTTGGTTCGCGTGTGGATCACTGCACATTCATTAACAATAGTTCAGACAGCTGGGGGGGGGGCGTGGAGTGTATAGGCTTGCCTATCGAAATCAACCATTGTATATTCTCCGGAAATTCAGCGAAATGGGGCGGAGCTTTCAGCAGGCACTATTGTGCTGACGGCCCAATATGTAATTGCGTTTTTATTGACAACAGTGCTTCCGAGTCTGGAGGAGCTGTTTATGTATGGGAAGATCCTGCTTCGACGATGGAAGTTATTAACTGCAGTTTTCATGGGAACGACGCCCCGGAAGGTGGGGCAATTGCGTTAACGGGTGACAGTAATACAGTACATTTGGAAATGAATAATTCCATTCTCTGGGGAAATACCGCTACCACTGATCCGCAAATATACGTCGTTCCATCGGCTACCGCGGTGGTGGTGAATAACAGTTGTATAGAAGGCGGCTATGCCGGAACAAACAACATCTCCACCGATCCGCAATTCGCCGACGCGGATCTGCGGCTGAGCGAAACGTCGCCATGTATCGAAGCCGGTGATAACGACGCCGTTCCGGCCACTCTTACCACCGATCTTGATGGGAATCCCCGAATCGCCGGTTGCTTCGTGGATATGGGGGCCTACGAGTTTCCAGGTGGTCGTCCATTAATGGGTGATATCGACGGCGACTGCGACCTCGATCTGGTCGATTATGAATACTTTGATGTTTGCCTGTCACTGTCAGGTCCGGGGGCGGGGCCCATTTTCCAGGAATGTATTGATACTTTCGATTTTGACAGTGACGGCGACATAGACCTGGCCGACTTTGCCGCATACCAGCAGTTGGCAGGGTGATTGCCTTTTTACAGGATATTACCTAAAAGGGCAGAACCCAAAGTTATGGATTACGAGTTTTTATCACAGGAGGTGGGATTATGGTGGCTAGAGTAGCGTCAATAGCATTGCTCCTTCTAGTAGTTTCCGGTGCAGTTCAAGCGCAGAACGTAATTTACGTTGACCAGAACGCGAGCCTTACTCCGCACGACGGCTCAAGCTGGTGTAACGCGTTTCTCACACTGGACGAGGCATTAGACGCCTCTACAGGCGGGTTCACCATAAAGGTGGCCGATGGCACCTACATTCCGGATACTGCTGGTTTAGCCGACCCATGCATGGCAACGTTTACAATGGTGAGTGGGGTAAGTGTACAAGGCGGCTATGCGGGATGCGGGGCGCCTGATCCGAACGTTCGGGATTTCGATTTGTATGAAACCACTCTTTCGGGAAGCATCGGTGACCCGGTTGATCTTTGGGATAACTGTTACCATGTAGTGACATCGCTGAACTGCGATTCGCAAACGGTTTTAGATGGTTTTAGAATAAACGATGGCCGAGGCGGTATCGGTAATTACGATTTCCCACATACTGCTGGGGCTGATCTATATATACTTGGTGGAGAACTGCAAATAAAACAATGCGTTATCCGGTCAGAGGGAAGGGGGTTTCCACTGGTTAGTGTTGAGGCCGATATAAGCATTGATCAGTGCCTCTTTGAGTATAACCGTTTCTCGGTAGCATATCATGCGGACAGTTCAGTTTCGTATTCCAACAGCGTGTTTCGCAATAATGGTGGTGTTGCGATATCAAGTTATAGAACTGACCTGACAATTAACCATTGCGATTTCCATGCCAATATTCCCTTCGGTGGGGGGGAAGGAGGAGCTATTAGGCATTGGGGAGAGGGGGGCTCGGCATATATAAACGATAGTACCTTTACGAATAACGGAGAAGGTTCGCTAGCCGGTGGCGCTATTTACTTAGGAGGCGGTTTACCAAAGGAAATTCGCAATTGCACATTTACGGATAACGTGACAAATGGCGATGGCGGCGGTGCGATAGTTGCTGCTGATGCCGTTATAAGCAACTGCCGGTTCGAACGGAATAGAGCTACTTGGGGGAGCGGCGGGGCAGTTTGGAGTCCTGCCGATATTACAGGTTGTGAGTTCATAGGCAATTCTGCTGGTGAAGGCGGTGCGGTTAGTATACCGGGGTTCGGCCTCGGTGGTGCGCGTGTGGATCACTGCACATTCATTAACAATAGTTCAGACAGCTGGGGGGGGGGCTGTGGAGTGTATAAGCAAGCCTATCGAAATCAACCATTGTATATTCTCAGGAAATTCAGCGAAATGGGGCGGAGCTTTCAGCAGGCACTCTTGTGCTGACGGCCCAATACGTAATTGCGTTTTTATTGACAACAGTGCTTCCGAGTCTGGAGGAGCTGTTTATGTCTGGGAAGATTCTGCTTCGACGATGGAAGTTATTAACTGCAGTTTTCATGGGAACGACGCCCCGGAAGGTGGGGCAATTGCGTTAACGGGTGACAGTAATACAGTACATTTGGAAATGAATAATTCCATTCTCTGGGGAAATACCGCTAACACTGATCCGCAAATATTCGTCGTTCCATGGGGCACCGCGGTGGTGGTGAATAACAGTTGTATCGAAGGCGGCTATGCCGGAACAAACAACATCTCCACCGATCCGCAATTCGCCGACGCGGATCTGCGGCTGAGCGAAACCTCGCCGTGCATCGAAGCCGGTAATAACGACGCCGTTCCGGCCACTCTTACCACCGATCTTGATGGGAATCCCCGAATCGCCGGTTGCTTCGTGGATATGGGGGCCTACGAGTTTCCAGGTGGTCGTCCTTTAATGGGTGATATCGACGGCGACTGCGACCTCGATCTGGTCGATTATGAATACTTTGATGTTTGCCTGTCACTGTCAGGTCCGGGGGGCGGGTTCCATTTTCCAGGAATGTATTGATACTTTCGATTTTGACAGTGACGGCGACATAGACCTGGCCGACTTCGCCGTGTACCAGCAGTTGGCAGGGTGATTGGGTTGTTCATTAAGCCTTTTTCATTCAGCCAAACATGTTTAACGACTTTAAGCGAAATCGAAGTATCATAAGACAAGAAAAGCCCCGCCGCAATTGCGGCGGGGCTGACTGTATGAGGGTGAAATGGCAGCTTAATCGTTAAACACCGCATACAAAAAGTACGCTTAGATCGGATGAGTCGAGATTATGCCTGAAATGCCGCGAATAGTTGCAAACACCGATGGGAGTCGTAGGGCGGTGTTAGCCGGTTGGTGGCGACGTGTGTTGGCCATTGCTATTGATTGTGCGATTTGGTATCTCACTGCTTTGGTCATCGCTGTTTTTGTTGCCGTCGTAAGCCCGATGCGGGCCGGGATGTCCCCTTACCAGCTTCTTGTTATAAAAACGTTTGTATTCTTATTCGCATTTGGTTTACCCGCCTTTGTCTGGTGGATATTCCCTGTGGCATGCGGGCGGCAGACCGTTGGACAATTGGTTTTCGACGTCTGCGTTTTAAGGGAAGATGGTTTCGCGGCACTGGGGATTTGTTAAAACAATAATTCGTCTGTTCATTATGCCTCTTTCCTTTGCGATAGCTTTTCTCGGATTCATAACGGGGTTTTTAGATAGCAAAAACCGAACTTGGCATGATCGAATTGTGCATGCCGTGGTTTTGCGACGATCCTCAATTGAGACTATTTTGCCCAAATGCGCTGATTGCGGATACGATCTGCGAGGTAGTTTGAGTTCGGACAAGTGTCCGGAGTGCGGTAAAGCGATTAAAGTTTAATATTGTGGATAATCGGTAATAGTATGACTCCATTGGCTTCAGATTGTAGTGCCGCAAACCGAGCCTTGTTAGACCGGCGGATTAATGCTGGGATTATCGACTCCGTTTGTTACGTAGTTTTGCAGGTTATTGCGTCGGGTGTCATGGCTGTCATGTTGCCGGAGTCAGAAGAGACACCATGGACTGGCCTGGTCATATGGACCCTGGCGTTTGGCAGTCCGTTGATTGTCTGGTCGAAGCTGTGCAGTATGGATCTGACTTACGGCGAGCGGGTATACGGCGTAGAGTTCGTAACCCAAACATCTAATCGTCCATCGACGGGGCGGTTCTTTGTCCGAACAGCGGTATGGTGGATATTGAGTATATGTTTTCTGATCGCGCCGATTTCTATTTTGCTAATGAACAACAGGCAGGGGATTCACGGATTGCTTTCCGGAACGCATGTAAGATCGAGATGGGAAAAGGGATTCTGCTATTGTTGCGGCAGCAGACTCGATCGGGCAAACGGGAATCGGTGCGGTGAATGCGGTGTCGAAATCGCCGACGAGTGGTTTGCGGAAGATTAACCCGGCTTTTTATTTCACCATACCAAGGTTCGGGTTATACCTCCCTTAGGTTATTTCTACCTTATAGAAATCCATTCCCGTAAACTTGTTTTCTAAAAAAATGCGTTGTACCGCATCAGATATAAGTAACTCTGTAGCGCATTCCTTCAACCGGACAACATTAAAACCTTGCAAGGCCGCTGATTTTAAGGCGGTATGATGTAATGCGCAGATATTACCTCTTTTCCATTCCACGAAAAAATCGTCGGGAAATCGGTGGAATTTCGATCTCTCCAGATCCAGCGCGGGAACCATTGTTGTTAGGTTTGCAATGGCATATCCTGGAATGGATTTACCATCAAAATGGTAAACTTCCACCGGCAAATACTGAATATCTGTAACGCCAAGCTCATCCAAAGCCGCTATAAGTTGCCTCGAAAATATGAGTATTCCGTCTGCGTTCTGTAAAACGTCATCCGGAATACCATCCCTGTCCTTACTACGCGGGCGGAAAGATATACCTTGTGGCCAGTTTTGTATAAATTCTCCTTTTCTAAAACTCCAATCCGTAAATTCGCCTAAATTGCTACTGTGGGCTGAATATAATGGGTTACTCGTAGTGGGCGTACTAATAGCAGTACCCAAGATGTATCTGTCATGGTTTACACTCCAACAGACGTTCGGCGTCCTTTATGATGTCTGGATTCTAACGTGATGCCTTTGGGGGATACATGCTATTCCCTCAGCAAAGTACAAGCAGAAGGCTACCTTAATATATAAAAACAGTTAATATAGTCGAACAGTGAATTCCACGGAAAACGCCAAAATCATATACGAGGCAACTGGCCAGGGCAACTGGGTTGATGGTGCGCCTGTAAACCTCCTAATGGTCGCTGAACGCGGTCGGAATGAGGGCTAATGGGCCGATTCGCGTTCTACGATAGCTCCAGCAGCCTTTCTGGCGTAACCCTCCGCCCGGTGATATGATACGCACTTCGTTAATGGTAACGGTTCTTGCGAGGTTTGCGGATTATGTTGGCCAAAGAGGGTACGAGGGAGATGCTGATCGCCACCGTGGTTTTGGGAGCCGCGGCGTGGGGGCTTAATTATCTCCACTGGGCAGCTGCTATGCTGCCGGTTGTTGTCTGGATCTGGGTGATTTCGTTCTTTCGGGATCCCCGTCGTGAAGGAACCTTTGCCGAAAAAGAGATGTGTGCCCCCGCCGACGGGAAGGTTACTGAAATATCCCGGCTGGAACATCACGAAGATATAGGCGGACCGGCCATCCGTATTGGTATTTTCCTGAGTATCTTCAATGTGCATGCAAACCGTGCGCCTTGTAACGGGACGGTAAAAAGCGTCCATTACAAACCGGGGAAGTTTCTCGATGCCCGCGATCCCGATTCCGGAGTACTGAACGAATCGAATACGGTTGTAATGGAGGCCGAAGCCCCCTTTGCCGGCACAGTTGTGGTCCAGGCAAATATCGGGTTTTGATTGCCCGGCGGATTATCTGCCAGGCCAAAGAGGGGGATACCCTGTCTCTCGGTGAAAGGTTTGGAATGATAAAATTCGGCTCGCGCACGGAACTGATTGTGCCGGATGTCGAAGGTGTCGATGTTGTTGTTAAGGTCGGAGATGCTGTCAAGGCGGGACTGACCCCTATGCTCAGGCAGCCGTAAGCTGGAACCGCAAAGGTGCCACGAAGGAACAAAATCGCCATGAAGGTTATTAACGTGGATCAGCACGATAAACAAAGTAAAAGTCGGAGAAGGCGGTTACGAACTATCGCCGTATTCCCCACCATGCTCACTCTGGGGAACATGGTTTGCGGGTTTACCGCTATCTATTTCTGCATGTTGGCCGTACTCACTGTAGGTGACGATCCGAGTATTAAGCTTACTCTGAATAACCGGATAATAGAGCAATTCCTGCCCACCTTCCTTTCGGTGGCGGGCTTTCTGGTCTTTCTGGGAATGTTCTTCGACATGATGGACGGGAGGGTCGCCCGGATGACCAGTGGGACGACAAACTTCGGCGGCCAGCTGGATTCGTTATCCGATATGGTTACCTTCGGAGTTACCCCGGCGATTCTGATGATCACCCTGCTTACGCTAGAGGCGAAAGCGCATCCCGACGCGATGTTCTTCACCTCTCGCGGAGTATGGATGGCTGGTGTGATCTACGCCGCTTGTGGCACTCTCAGGCTGGCCAGGTTCAACGTGGAGCATGCGGAAGGGGACTTGAAGCATACGTCGTTCCAGGGCTTGCCCAGTCCGGCCGCCGCCGCTGTCGTGGCCTCTCTCATTATCCTTTACGAACACGTGGAAGAGGCACGGGAGGCGGTGCTGGTCAATCTGCTCCCTGTGATCGCTATTTCCGTTGGTTTGCTTATGGTCAGCCGGGTTAATTACGTTCATGTCGGCAACACCTACCTCAGAGGCCGCAAGCCTTTCAGTCACGTTTTAATCCTGATCGCGGCTATTGCTCTGCTCATCCGCTTTCCTTCGCAGACGCTGGCAGGCCTGGCTGCTCTATACGCTCTAGGTAGTCCCGTGATTAACGCCAGTCAGAAAATCAAGCGGTTGCTGTGGAAGGATGGGAAAGGTGGCGACGTAAAATCACAGCCTGACCAGAAAAAAAATAATTCCGACCAAAAGCTCGCTTGACGCGAAACACTGGCCGTGATAATGTTCGGGTGGCGTTAGGGGGTCCGATAAAGGCCTCAGAAGGGAGTGCCACGTGAATAGTAATGCGGTTCGTGTTCGGTTTGCCCCATCTCCAACGGGATATCTGCACATCGGTGGGGCCCGTACGGCTCTGTTTAACTGGCTTATTGCCCGCAAGGAGCAGGGCGGCAAGTTTATTCTGCGTATAGAGGATACTGACCGAAGTCGCCATGTAGAGGATTCAGTACAGAAAATCCTGGCGGATATGCGTTGGATGGGACTTAACTGGGACGAAGGTCCGGAAGTTGGGGGCAAGTTCGGTCCCTACTACCAGAGTGAGCGGCTGGATCTGTACCAGAAATACGTGCAGAAACTTGTGGATGAGGGCAAGGCTTACTACGCCTTCGACACTCCTGAAGAACTGGCCGAAATGCGCGAACACGCCCGGGCGGAGAAAAAGAATTTCCGCTACATGCGCCCGGCAAACTTCCCCACACCTGAAGAGGTACTCGCCGCCAAGGACGTGGGCAGACCGGCCGTCGTCCGTTTTGCCATGCCCAACAAGGCCATTACCACCGTCGATGAAATTCTCGGCGAGGTGACCCTGGTGGCCGAGGAACTGGAGGATTTTGTCATCCAGAAAGGTGACGGTTGGCCCACGTATCACCTGGCGTGTGTTGTAGATGATGCCCTGATGGAAATCACCCACGTGATCCGCGGGCAGGAACACCTGATGAACACTCCCAAGCACATCGCTCTGCAGGAGGCCTTGGGTTTTCCCACTCCGCGATATGCCCATCTGCCGATCATCTTCAATATGTCCGGCAGCAAGATGAGCAAGCGGGACAAGGAAAAGGCTATAAAAAAAGGCGAGGTGCCGCCTGAAATCGACGTTCACGATTTCCGCCAGGCAGGCTACCTGCCGGAAGGGCTGTTGAACTTCATCTCCCTGCTGGGCTGGTCCACCGGCGATGATCAGGAACAGCTCACCATGGAGGAAACCATAAACAGGTTCCAGGTTGGCGATATTGGTAAAAGCAATGCCAAGTTTGACCGGGACAAGTTACTCGCTTTCAATACGGATTGGGCGACAAGGGTGTCGGCTGATCGGCTGTTGGAGGTATTCAAGGATTACCTTGCGGTGAATCAATCACCCATGGCCAGGCTCGACGACGCTTTGCTTTCCCGCGTGCTGCAAATGTGTGAAGGTTTCCGCACCTTCCGCGATGTGGAGGCCAAAGTCGGCTTCGCCTTCAAGTCGGATGATCAGGTCATTTTCGATGAAAAAGCGGTCACGAAGGTTCTGAAAAAGAACGAAAACGCCGGTTTTGAAATGCTCGAAACTTTGCTTGCGGGCCTGGAAAACGTGTCCAATTGGGAGGCGGCGGAACTCGAACCGCTGTTGAAAGGTATTTGCGAGAGTAAAGACGTGAAATTCGGTTCGGTTGCCCAGCCGCTGCGGGTTGCCCTGAGCGGTTCCACGGTCAGTCCCGCGATTTACGAAACTCTGGAACTGGTAGGGCGGGAAGCAACCTTGCGCAGGATTCAAAATACCCTCAAACAAAAGGATGAAAGCTGATATGTCATTATTAGTAACCGGCAGTATGGGAATCGACACGGTAACTACCCCTCACGGGCACGCAGCGGATGTTCTGGGCGGCTCAGCGGTTTACTTTGCTTTTGCGGCTGTTCCTTTTATCGATGTGCGGCTGGTCGGTGTGGTGGGTGAGGATTTCCCCGATGAGATGCGGACAATGCTCTCTTCTAAAAATATCGACCTTGCCGGTCTGGAAACGCGGAAAGGAAGCAAAACTTTCCGCTGGAGCGGTAAATACACCGAGGACATGAACGATCGGGACACGTTGGATGTACAGTTGAACGTGCTGGCCGAAGCGGGGCCCAAGGTTCCCGAAAGCTTCGCTGATAGCGATGTGGTGTTTTTGGCCAATACGCATCCGGCGTTGCAGCGGGAGATGCGGGCGGCGATCAAAAAACCGCGACTGACCGTTTGCGATACCATGGACTTGTGGATCGAGACTGCTCGCGATGAATTGATAAAAACCCTTGGAGTCGTGGATGGTTTGATAATCAACGATGCGGAGTCGCTACAGCTTACGGGCAGGAAGAACATCATCGAAGCCGGTGACGAGTTGTTGAAATTAGGTCCGAAGTTCGCGGTAATTAAAAAGGGCGAGCACGGAGCCTTGCTGGTGACTCAATCAGGGTTGACGGCCATCCCCGCTTTTCCCACCAGGAATGTAAAGGATCCCACGGGGGCAGGCGACAGCTTTGCCGGTGGCATGCTTGGCTACCTGGCCGGGGAAAACAATATTGATGACGAGGCTCTTCGCCGAAGTCTGATTCGCGGAACCGTTGCCGCATCGTTCACTATTGAGGATTTCTCCCTGGGCAGGATTAAGGATGTTACTCGGCAGGAGATCGATCAGCGGATCAGGCAGATGACGGACATGCTTCGGATAGATTAGGAGAAAGCTTAAGGTGCGACTTTTCGTGGCTATCGAGTTGAATGATGTGGTTAAAAAGAGCCTTGTGGATACGCAAAAGGCGCTGTCCGGGTTTGACCGCATGGTTCGCTGGGTAGGCAGGGAGCAGATGCACCTGACCTTGAAGTTTCTCGGCGAAGTTACGGGCGGCAACCTGCCTGAAATAAAGAGGGCGATTGAAGCGGCGGCCGGAAGCTGTGTGCCGTTCGATCTGAATGCCGCAGGTACCGGTTGTTTTCCGCCCAAGGGCAAGGTTCGTGTTGTCTGGACCGGCATAGAAAAAAGCGGCAATGAATTGGCTGATTGCCAATCAAAAGTCGAGGGTGAACTGGCTAAGGTCGGTTTCCCCCGGGAAGATAAACCGTTTTCCCCGCATCTGACCCTGGGCAGAGTGAAGGAAGACTTATCTGGCGGTAAGTTGCGTGAGGAGATTGCCCGTGTATGCGCAAAGCCAGTATCTCAAAAGGTGGATAAAATCGTATTGATGAGTTCGGAATTAACCCGGGCGGGTGCGCGTTATACAAAGGCGGGCGCCTGGAAACTCGGCGAATAGATAAGAAGCGAAGTTGAAAACTATGGAGGGTAACGGTTCCTATTACCGGGTGATTATCCGGGTGGGTGTTGCCAGAAGACAAAGCGGGAGGATCCCATGACTGCAGAACAGGATAAAAACAGACAGAAAGCTCTTGAACTGGCGTTGGACCAGATAGAAAAATCGTATGGAGCCGGTTCGATTATGAAGTTGAACGGCTCGGAGAAGGTAAAGGATGGAATATCAACCGGTTCTTTGGCGTTGGATTTGGCGTTGGGTGGTTCTGGCGTTCCCCGAGGCAGAATAATCGAATTCTACGGCCCGGAATCGTCAGGTAAAACCACGCTCGCTTTGCATGTAGTGGCGGCCGCCCAGGCGAATGGCGGCGTTTGCGCCTTCGTGGATGCGGAACATGCTCTTGATGCTACCTGGGCCAAAAAATGCGGAATTAACCTGGAGGGCCTGCTGGTCAGCCAGCCGAATTCCGGCGAGGAGGCTTTGGAAATTACCGAATTGCTGGTTCGCAGCGGTTCGGTTGACGTTATCGTGGTCGACTCTGTCGCGGCTTTGATTCCCAAGGCCGAAATCGAAGGTAACATGGGTGACACGCACGTGGCTCTGCAGGCTCGCCTGATGAGTCAGGCCATGCGAAAACTTACCGCCACTATTGGTAAAACGCGTACGATCGTCATCTTCATCAACCAGATAAGAATGAAGATCGGCGTGATGTTCGGTAATCCCGAGACAACCCCGGGCGGAAGGGCTCTGAAATTCTACAGTTCCGTGCGGTTGGATATTCGCCGTACGGGAGCGATCAAAGAAGGCGATACGGTTATTGGTAACCATGTAAGAGCCAAAGTAGTCAAGAACAAGGTGGCCGCTCCGTTCCGCGAAGCCGAATTCGACATCATGTTCACCGGTGGGATCAGCAAGGAAGGCGACCTGCTTGACCTGGCTCTGGATGACAATCTGATCAAGAAATCGGGGGCCTGGTTCAGCTATGGCGAAGTTCGACTGGGGCAGGGACGCGAGAACGTGAAAACGTTCCTCGCGGACAATCCCGACTTGTTTGAAGAAATCAAGAAAGAGGTTCTGGCCAAGCGGCTTCCCGACGATGATGAGGAAGAGAACGAGCAGGAAAAAATGAAAGTGGTCAAAAAGGATGAGGAGGAAACTCCCGCTACGGCCGCTAAAGGTAAAGCCAAAGCTAAACGCAAGGCTTCCTGATCATAAAATCAGCTTGAAGCAGGGTATAAAAAGAGCCCCGAAATGACAGTAGCTGTCTTTTCGGGGCTTTATTTCATGCGTGTGGGAAACGCCTGTTATTTACCCTTTTTCTGCTGGTCGTTGTTTCCCTGTTGTTTGCCCGAGATTTTCGCCCAGGTGTCACGGAGGGTGACTGTACGGTTGAATACCAGTTTTTCGGAAGAGGAATCGGGATCGATACAGAAGTAACCGTTTCGCTCGAACTGGAAGCGGTCGCCGGGTTTAGCCGACAGCAGGCTCGGCTCGACCTGGCAATTATCCATGACTTTCAGGGAATCGGGGTTCAGGAATTCCCTATAGTCTCGGCCTTCCTTGTCTCCAGCCGGGTTTTCCACAGTAAACAGCCGGTCGTACAGGCGTACATGGACATTGGCTGCATGTTCGGCCGAAACCCAATGAATAGTGCTTTTGACTTTTCGCCCATCGGGGGCATTGCCGCCGCGGGTTTCCGGATCGTAGGTGCAGTGTATTTCAGTTATCTCATCCGTTTTCGGATCTTTAACCACTCCGGTACAGGTTACCAGGTAAGCATATCGCAGGCGAACTTCACGTCCCGGAGCCATGCGGAAGAATTTCTTCGGCGGCTCTTCCATGAAATCCTCGCGTTCTATGTACAAGACGCGAGAGAACGGGACTTTGCGAGATCCCGCCTGAGGATCTTCCGGGTTGTTGATCGCGTCCAGCTCTTCAGTCTGACCTTCGGGGTAGTTGTCTATTACTAATTTCACCGGATCGAGAACACCCATAACCCGCGGTGCGGTGCGGTTGAGGTCTTCCCGAATACTGAATTCGAGCTGGGCGATGTCGATCAGGCTGTTGAACTTGGCCACTCCGATACGTTCGCAGAAGTTGCGAATAGCAGACGGAGTGCAACCCCGACGTCTCAAGCCGGAGATAGTGGGCATGCGCGGGTCGTTCCAGCCGCTTACGTGTTTTTCCTGAACCAGTTCCAGAAGCTTGCGCTTGCTCATTACAGTATAGTTCAGGTTCAGCCGGGCGAACTCGATCTGCTGCGGATGGTATATATCCAACTCGTCCAGGAACCAGTCGTACAGCGGGCGATGGTTTTCAAACTCCAGAGTGCAGATGGAGTGAGTGATTTTTTCTATGGAATCCTCAAGCCCGTGAGCAAAATCATACATTGGGTAAATGCACCAGTTGTCGCCGGCTCGATGGTGTGATGCGTGGAGGATTCGGTAGATAACCGGATCGCGCATGTTCACGTTGGGAGAAGCCATGTCGATTTTAGCCCGGAGTACGCGGGAACCGTCCTTGAATTCCCCCTTACGCATTCGCTCGAACAGGTCGAGGTTTTCCTCTATACTGCGTTTGCGGTAAGGGCTGTCCTTGCCCGCTTCACGGAGAGTCCCGCGGTATTTTCTGGTTTCTTCCGCATCAAGGTCGCAGACGTAGGCTTTCCCCTTCTTGATCAGGGTGACCGCGTGCTGGTACATTTCCTCAAAGTAATCGGAGGCGTAGTAAAGGCGGTCTTCCCAATCGAATCCCAGCCAGCGGATATCCTCGATTATGGACTGAACGTATTCATCCTCTTCCTTGATGGGATTGGTATCGTCGAAGCGAAGGTTGCATTTTCCGCCTTCGTTTTCCGCGGCCAACCCGAAGTTCAAGCAGATGGACTTGGCGTGTCCTATGTGCAGATACCCGTTCGGCTCAGGAGGGAAACGGGTGTGAACGCGTTTGTCGTTTTTACCTGCGGCCAGATCGGCCGCGATAATGGTCTGGATGAAGTTCAAGGAAGACGGAGATTCATTATTCTCCTTACCTGAACTCGTTGGCTCGGGTGTTTTCATTTCCTTTTAAGCCTCGCAGTATAAAACATGCCATGGGCAGGGGCGACGAGGCGGTATTTGCTAAAACCGTATCGCGTCCCTGCGTTTACGTTGCAAGAGCGTTTTTTATCTCGCTTACTGTGTACTCGCCCGCCGGTTCCAGGAATTCGGTTCTAAACGTCTGACCTTTCTTGGAACCAAGGATGGCCTGGGCGAAAGGAGTCTGGTAATTGAAAATACCATTCTCGGGATCGGCCTCCCAGGGACCGAGGATGGTTACTTCCGCAGTGGTGTTGGATTCCTCATTAACCAGGACCACGCGAGCACCTATTCCTATAGTTTCTGTAGAGATATCGTCCTTGCGTATGATTTTTGATTTCGCCATTTCCGACTGGATTTGAGCTAATCGTGCCTGCAGCAGGTCTCTTTCTTCCAGGGCGAATTTGTATTCGGAGTTTTCGGAAAGGTCGCCGAGTTCGGCCGCTTTGCCGATTGCCACCGCGTTTTCCCTTATCTTTACGTTTACCAATTCATCAAGAGCTGCCTGCTTTTTGTTGTAACCTTCACTGGTGGCGTAAAGAACATCCTCCCGCAACCAGGCCGGCACGATCGGAGCGGCAGCGACGATCTGCGGGAACTTTCGCCTAAGCAGAGTGACGAGATCCTCTCCGGTTCGAGCCAGGTTGTTCAGCCGCACAAGGTTTGTCCGCAAAGCTGCTGCTACTCCCTGTTCGATCTGCTCCAGCATTTCCTCGAAGCGAGCATGTCTTTTCGCCCGGAGAACGTCTCGGGAGTTCTGCGCTATGACCCGGCTACGGGCTTTGGGAATATCATCTCGTCGCTGAACTTCAGCCAAGGCGTAAAGTATACGGTTGAGTATGGATACCAGGGGAATATCGACGCGAGCACCTTCAGGGGAAGGTCCATTCCAGAGCCAGAGCAAACCTTCGTTAAACTCAACCGGCTCGCGAAGTATCTTCTCGCCGAGCTCCATGAAACGCTCGACCGGATATTCCAATTTTATTAATGTTTCCGCAATATGATCCGCTACTCGAATGGGAGCGTGCGGCAGAAGGATTTCCAGAGAGTCCATAAGATTCTCCGGATGCGATTCCTCAAGGGCGGCACAGGCAGCAGGCCAGTAACTGGTATTGTCGACCGCGAGAATGGCTTTAACCGGGTTGGCGGCGCGACGTAGTGCCTCTTTCAAGTGGGCATTGGCATTGTCTTCAGAAAGCAGTTCGCGAATACGGTGTGCAGCCAGCCAGTGCGAAAGATCTATTTTCCCCATCTGGTCTTCCTGCTTGGCGGCGCGTTCTTCAATGCGGTCCCTGGCACGCTCAAGCAGTTTGTTATGCTGTTCCTGTTTGCGAAGTTTGCAGGTACGTATGTACTCTTCGACGATTACCAGTTCTTTTTGAGAATCGTACGCCTTGGCCAGCAACTCCTCCGTTTCCTCTTCCAGGGAACAGGTGGAGGGATCGTAAGTTAGGTAATAAGGCGCACGGCCTTCGATTTTTATATATTGGGAAAGCCGCAAAGCCTGGCGGGCTTTTGTCCACCATTTGGACCACCCCTTATCGGCGATAAACCTTGGACAAAGGTGATTGCGGAGTTCGTCACTGTCCATTTGTCCGCCGTTATTCCGCACTAAATTGGTAATAACTGAATCCGGTTCGGACTCCAGGGCGGCTTTCATTCTTTCCGGATCGAAACGGGCCATTACCGAGAAATCATCGTCTGCCGCGGGTTCAAAATTGTCCGCCAGTTCGACTGGACCGTAGGTTTCCGATGAATTACCGGTATTGACGTCGATTTGCCAGTCATCGAAATCGATCGACTCCACCCGAGCGGCTATGTCTTCATGGCGGTGAGTGAGGAACATTCCCTCTTTGAGCTGCAGGCATACATCCATCGTACGGATGGCGCGACGGGGAGGACGGCCTCCTTCAATACCTGCTTCAGACATCAGTTCATCTAATCCGGGGGTATCGCTGTAAATCTTGCGATAGAGTCCGCCAACGGTTTTTCGCAGGTTATTGCTTTTTTTCAGGGCTTGAAGGAAGGCACAACCGACCGCGAGGTTCTCGCTGTCGTCAAAAGCACCGTCAAGTGTTTCAAGTGTGGTAGTCGCCAATGTTTCGGCTTCGTTAAGCTTTTCGTGATCGGCCAACGCTTTGAGAACTCTGGATCGTTCCATCCACTGTTCGTGGGACGATTCCTCTTCCAGCTTGGCTAACCAGGCTTCTTCAACGTCTTTAATGTTTCCGCTTGCCGCTAATTTGACTAGTGTCTTTATGTCCATAAACCAGCTCTCTGAGTCTCTACCGAACTGTTTGAAAAAAAGTTACCCGCCTTTCAAGACGGGTAGCAAGACATTGTCGCACAAAAACGATTGTTTGTCGAGTTTCCCGGTCTTAAGAGGAATAAGGGAGGGAGAAACGGCGCCTGAGCGTTGCGGATCGCTGGTTTCAGTTGAGTTTTCGGGCCTTTGGCTTCAACCCTGAATTACAAAGCATGTATAGGATGGAGAATCAGGCTGAGGCTGTTTCGTCGTACAATCGACGATAGTTTTCGATCATCGTGGGGAGGGAGAATTCGTTTTCGGCGGTCTTTTTAGCCTCACCGCGGATATTCCTGCCCGTTTCCGATTGGCATTTGCCGTACATGGAAGCAATACTGGTGGCTGACCGCCGCCAGTTTTCCTTCTGCTCATAGAGGATACCGTTCACGCCGTCATTAATGACCTCTCTTGAGGCTGCACAATCGGGAGCGATAACGATCGTATCGCTGGCCATCGCCCAGGCTATCGCCGGAACACTTACGTCCCCACCGGGTCCCAGTACGAGAATGTCGGCCAACTGGCATAAATGTTCAAACCGGTACCTGTCCTCGGTGAAGATAAAGGAACCCCGGGTTTCAGTGACGTTAGCCAGTTTTCGAAGTTTTTTTATCGCCCGGGACTTGCCGGGGATAATAATTTTCGTATTCGGGTTTCCGTAGGCTTGCATACCTGCTGACCAGACGACGGCAAGATAGCTATCGCGTTGAGCAGCGTAAAAAACAGTCGACGGGTTCAGTGGTGGCGTCAAGAGCGTAATAGAGCCAGTAGAGATACTGAGTTCGGCTTGGATCTTCGAGATGCTTGTGTTTTGTTTTGTTGTTATTGGTGCTGCGGGTGAAACCATTGTTTCGCGTTGTTTGCTGGAAAAACCAATGGGAGATCCTTGGGCAAGCGAGTGTTTGGAGTCTAAAACCAGTGTTGTTGAGTCTATTTCTGAAGGTCGGCGAAAGAAATTTATATTGAAGTTACCGCGTTTAAATGTGCCAGACCACGTGTGCACAAGATCGAACGGCCTTTTTTTTCCAGGAGTTTGCAGAACTAATTTTGATGGGGAAGAGAACAGGGTTGACCGCTTGCGCATACGCGATGTTTCGGGTACTCAAGAGTTTGGATGTTTTACTGCCCACTGCTTCCACACGTTGATCGTATCTATCTGCGGGCAGGTGCTCTATTAACTGTTGTAAAGTAGTCAACTGTTCCCATGTGGCCCAACGATCAACTACGTGCAGGATACGGATCATTCTTCAAACCTGTCGTCATCGAGGTCGCCGAGAGTGTGCTGGTAGAACAGCCGGGCGAGAGGGACCGCTGTTTTCTGGGCTAGTTTGGTGGCCAGGGCACTTTCCGTTTTCAGGCTGTGAACCTGCAGGGCGCTTAACTCTGTTTTTATCAGGTAATCCTCCGCCATCGGTGGGCCAGAGACGGGCGCTGCGTGGCTTATCCGGATCGGACTCGCCGCAGCTTAGTAGTTTGACCGAAACGGCCATCTTCGCCGCTCCGCTGGTGTCCTGAACCTCTCCGGGGGCAAAAAAGTCTTTCACCTCGATCCAGAGTACTGTGTCCGCTCCCAGTTTCCTGCCGATCTCAGCGGCGCTGTAGTTGGAAAACTGCAGATCGATCTGACGCAGCTTACCGACCGATTCGTTGCTGATGACGGCGTCAACCGCTTCGTGAGCAAGCAACTCTTCGCCTACGAAGCGGGCAAGGACCTGCCGGGTTCTTGCCCAGGTGACACGATTGTCGACATCATCAACGAGAATCAAGAGTTTACCTTCGGGAATTTCAAACAGTGGTTCGATTTTCCTGCCTCTGCCGATTCCCAGAAAATAGCCCATGCCAGCGGCCGCTCCGCAGCCTGACAGGGGGATAGCGAGTATGGATATTAGCAAGCAAACCAACGCTTTGCGCGGCGGTAATAATCGGGCAGAGTGCATTGAAGATCTCCTGTCGGGTATTGCAGGTAACCGGCTACTTACAGTTGTATTGTTAGTGTTTAGAGATCCTTTTTGTACTCATAAAACTTTCTGGCTACGGAATCGGCAAATCTTTCGTAAGCCTCTTTCCGTACCGCTACCGCGTTTGCAGTGCTGAACAGTTGCGGCTGCGATTCCGGAAAAACGGTATACACTTCCGCCAGGTCGTAGCGTTTGGGATCTTCCGGATTACTTTCGATGTCATATACGGTAACGGTGGAATCAATGTGTGCCCGGAGGTAATCAGGAGCGTTCGGGTCACGAATCTGGAACTCCAGTAGTTCCAGGTAAACTACCATCTGGCAGTCGAACTCTCGTCCTATTTCCTGAGCGGAGACCGAGTTTGCCAGAGTTCGTTCGACGAAATCTTCTATACGGCGACCATCGACAAGTGAGACGTTTTTGACGTTGGCTCCGATTTTGTCGCTGATGTGCATGGAAAGCTCCATACGCACATGCGGATAATCGAAAAGTGTTTCCTGCGCTGCCCAGACGACAATAGCCACCTTTTTGCCTTTCAATTTGCTGAATTCGGCGGGAACCTTCTCTTTATGTTCGCCCATGAATATAAACGGGAGCAGCAGATTACACCCGATATTGGAGGACAGGATTACCGCCATGAGGAAAACGGTCAGCCAATGATAACGTCGTTTGCTTAGAACAGTGTCAGGTAAACTCATGAGTGTTCGTCTCCTCGGCTATCAAATCAGGGATCCCAAGTCCTGCATACAGAACTTTGATTGGATCGCATTGTTTTAATATTTCAAGTAGCAGGTTCTACCCTATGTTGCCGCGTGTGGCCAGCACTTTGTATCCCCAGGCGGCTAAAAGAAGGATAATGACAACGACAGCTAATGCACCGGGTTTTACTCGAAACCAGTTGATTCGCCAGCATCGTCCGGTTAATAGCGCCTGTAGAGACCAAAGAACGCCGAACATGGTACTCAGAGCGAGAAGAAAGCCGAAAGGCTGGGTTTTAAAGGCAGTAAGAAAGTTTCCTCTTACCGCGTGTGCGAATGCGGTGGTCATTCCGCAGGTGGGACAGGGAATGTTCCAGTTTCGTACCCAGGAGCATTCGGGTTGCCCGAGTTGAGTATGCGTTCCCATTCCTGATGGGTCGGGAGTTACGTATGCCGCAACAGCGAGCAGCGAGATTGTAACGATGCCAACCAGCAGCCCGTTTATGCGAACCTGCTTTCGCTGGGCTGGTGGGCTCTTGAAAAACAGAGAGCCCAAAGGGTGTTGGGGTGGCTTATCATTTTTGAGGTCAGGCAAACATTCATCTCCAACACTTTATTGATCTACGAGAATAGTTACTCGTGTGAAAATAGGCAAAAGTACTTATTTGTTGCGGACAAGCATTGCGGCTCTATAATTGCAGGGAAGGAGTAAGCAGTCAATGGGAGGCTACGAGTGACGCGCTGCACGCGGCTTGCTTATAGGGAAAGTGGGAAGCTGTTGCAGCGCAGAATTGGGTATAGGCTAATTGGTAAGTCCGAATTCCTGATGGAGTGACCAAGGTGGCGGACCAAAGTGGCGCATCGATCGAAGTTATCCGGCAAAGATCTTATTTTTTAATCAGGCGGTTGCACTCCCTTCTGGGCATAGTTCCGGTGGGGGCTTTTTTATGTGTACACCTGACCATAAACGCGACTATCCTTCTCGGAGGCGATAAATTCGGGTTGGCGGTAGACCTGATCCACATGTTGGAGAGGTTTCATCTGCTGATTCCGGTGGAAATCGCGTTTATCTTCCTTCCAATCCTCTTTCATGCCGTTTTAGGGGTAGTAATCGCCTTGAGCGGCACGGTAAACGTGGATCGGTACAAGTATTGCGGTAACATCAGGTATGTAATCCAAAGGGGAAACCGGGCTTTTTGCTTTCGCGTTTATTCTCGCCCACCTCTGGCAAATGCATTGGATTGGTTCACCTCTGGGGGGCGGTGAATTCGTTGCTCACGACGCCTCCAACGCGTTTGCTGCTGCGTCATCCGCGGCAGCGGCCATTCAATCTTCGGTGTTGTGGATTGTCTTTTACGCTCTGGGAGTTATTGCTTGCGTCTTCCATCTGGCTAATGGGGTTTGGACAACACTAATAACCTGGGGAGTGACAGTAGGACCCCGCTCGCAAAAAGGGGCGGCGGTTGTCTGTGGGGCGTTTTGTTTAGGATTGATGGGTATAGGGCTTGGGGCTTTGTTGGGTTTCTGCCTTGTCGATCCCCAGGCAGACAAGACTCCAGCGGTCGGACATGAGGTAGTTGCCCAGGTTGCACAGATGGAATCTGGTTCTGGGGCATCAAAAACGAATTGAATTAAATCGAATAGTCAATTGAATACCGGCGAGTTCTGTTATCTATGATGGAGCCGGTCTTCGATCAGGAATAGGAGAAGTAGTCATCGCAGCGAAACCCAAAGTAATAGTGGTCGGCGGTGGTTTAGGTGGCTTGTGGGCCGCCATGCGTATTGCTGAGAGCGGACTGCCGGTTGATATTTTTTCGTTATTCCCCGTTAAAAGGTCGCACTCCTGTTGTGCCCAGGGCGGTATTAACGCCGTGCTCGATGTGAAGGGCCAACGCGATTCCATCTGGCAACACGTAGTCGATACTATCAAAGGTGGAGATTATCTTGCGGAGCAACCACCCATCAAAAATCTCTGCGAAGCCGCGCCTGGAATCATCCGTACGTACGACCGAATGGGAGTAACCTTCAGCCGTACCCCGGAAGGAAGTATGGACCAGCGGTTGTTCGGCGGTGTGAAGAATCGGCGAACAGCGTTCGCCGGAGCTACTACGGGCCAACAACTTCTTTACGGTATCGACGAGCAGGTACGGCGTTACGAAGCTAAAGGCCTGGTCAATAAGTACGAAGATTCCGAATTCCTGTCGGTGGTACTCAACGATTCCGGTGAGTGTTGTGGAATTACAGCGATGAGTCTGACGGATATGAAGGTACGTACCTATCCGGCCGACGCCGTGATTCTGGCTACCGGAGGCCTGGGGCTGATCTATGGCCGATCGACAATGAGTACGAACTCGACCGGGGCGGCCGCTTCCCGCGTTTATCAACAGGGGGCGAAGTTTGCTAATGCCGAGTTCATTCAGTTCCATCCCACGGCAATGAAAGGGCATGATAAAAACAGACTCATGTCCGAGGCGTGCCGAGGTGAAGGCGGACGCATATGGGTTCCGCGAGATCCTCACGACAGTAGAGAGCCTAAGGATATTCCCGATGATGACCGGTTTTATTTCCTGGAGGAATGGTATCCGGCTTATGGCAATACGGTTCCCCGGGATGTGGCTTCCCGGGCGATTTACCGGGCTGTCCGTCATATGGATTTGGGAGTAAAGGGCGAGGACGTTGTTTTCCTGGATCTCTCCCACCATCCGCGGGAATTTCTGGAAGCCCGGCTCGGCGGAATCCTGGAGATGTACGAGGCGTTTTCCGGCGAAGATCCCTACAACGGTCCGATGAAGATTTTCCCGGCAACACATTATTCCATGGGGGGAATTCTGGTCGGCTACGAGAAGGATGAAGAGACTGGGGGAATGGTTCCGGTTCATCCAAAAAACCATTTAAGTACTATCCCTAACCTGTATGCCTGTGGTGAGTGTGACAGTGCCTATCATGGTGCGAACAGGCTGGGGGCAAACTCCCTGTTGAGTGCCACGTTCAGCGGTATTGTGGCCGGCGATGCTGTTGTAGCGGCATTAAAAGGGAAAAAGAAGCTTGCTGAGGATAATCCCAACGGCTGCTTTGAGGCGGAACTTGACCGGCAGAACAAAATCAACGATTCGCTTATAAACTCCAACGGCGACGAAAACACTTTTGCCCTGCACCGGGAACTGGGAGAGTTGATGCAGGAACATGTGTTTGTTGAAAGGGATAATGTTGGCCTGGATCAGGCATTGGCCGGTCTGCAGGAACTGAAGGAGCGGTCGCACAACATCTCTCTGGCCGACAAGGGCAGCAGGGCGAATCAATGCCTCTCCTGGGCGCGTCAGGTTAAGGATATGATCGTTCTGGCGGAAGTGATTACCAAGGGTGCTCGCTTGCGAGACGAGTGTCGCGGTTCGCACTACAAAGCGGAATTCGAGCTGAAGATACCGGAGGGCAAGTTCGAGGGCGATCCCGAATTCGAAGAATACAAGGCTAAGTGGAAAGCCAACAACGAAAAATGGATGAAGGCAACGATCGCTGCGCATACTGAGGATGGCCCGAAGATTGAGTTTGAGTCGATCGATACCTCGGTGTTGCCCCCGTTGAAACCCAGAGATTACCGATAAGAGATAAGAAAGCCTTACGCAGTTAACCGCGAGGATTCTGAGGTTATGGCAGGTAATAAAGAAATACGTTTCAAAATAAAAAGGCAGCGTGACCCGGACAGCAAGGCGTACTGGGAAGAATTCACCATGCCTTATACGCCGGGGCATAATGTTGTTTCCGCCCTTATGTATATCAGGGAAAACCCTGTTAACAGCAAAGGGGAACGGGTGGAACCCGTAGTATGGGAGTGCAACTGCATGGAAGAGGTGTGTGGTGCTTGTTCCATGCTGATTAACGGTGTTCCGCGTCAATCGTGTGCCGCCCTTATTGACGACCTGGCACAGCCGATTGTGTTGGAGCCGCTATCGAAATTCCCGGTTGTTCGAGATCTACTGATCGATCGCCAGAAAATGTTCGATGCGCTGAAGGCGGTCGAAGCCTGGGTTGAATTGGATGGAAGCTATGATGTACACCGCCATGCCCCGGCGATTTCGCCGGAGGAACAGACGGAGCGATATCATTACTCCCGGTGCATGACCTGTGGATGTTGTGCGGAGGCGTGTCCGCAATATCACGCTGATACCGAGTTTGTCGGACCGGCCTCCATGGCTCAGGTGCAAATGCACAATACTCACCCCACCGGCAAGTTCAAGAAGGCGGATCGGTTGCATGCTCTCATGGGGGTAGGTGGAATAGCCGATTGCGGAAATGCCCAGAATTGCGTGAAAGTATGTCCCAAGGACATTCCATTGACGGACGCGATAGCTCACCTGGGCCGGCAAACGACCATGCAGGTTCTCAAGGACATTTTCATGAAGTAGCGTTGAACCTGCTTTGCAGTAGAAAAACCATGTGGTTTGAATCTTTCATGCCCGTCGACTCGAGGTTATTATCGAGTGGCGGGCATGTTCATAGTCTTGGCGGCAAAGGAACCGTGATATGTGGAATGCTAAAAACAGTGTGGTGATAACAGCTTTGGTTGTTTCAATCGTTTTGATTTTCGGCAGTACTCCATCTTCGGCCGAGTCATTCGATTATAAAAATCCACCACAGGGTGTTTTTTATGATGAGTGGATGAATGTGGATATGCTGGGACAGAAGGTGGGGTACATGCATCTGCAGATGTCCCGTGCAGGCGAAGTCGTAAATACCCAGTCGTTGATGACCATTTCACTAAAACGGGTGGGCAGCCCGGTTACCATCAGCACTCTACAAACCACTACAGAGACACTGTCGGGGGAACCTCGCAAGTTCACCTCGGAGATGGATGCTTCGGTTCAGAAACTGCATATGCACGGAACGATACAGGATGGCAAGGTAGCCGTAGCTTCAAAACAGTATGGAGCAGCCGTGGTCAATAAATACGATTTTCCGACGGGGGCGGTTATGGTTTGGGGTAATATCCGTATTCAGGCCAAAATGGGATACGCGACGGGAACAGAGTATTCATTCGACATGTACGAGCCGAGCCTGGCTGCTGATACATCCGGTAAAATGGACGTCAAAATCGTCGGAAAAGAAACCATCGAACATGGCGGCAAGCAGGTTCAAGCCATTCACGTTACACAGAAAACCAGGTATCCGGCGATGCCCGGTGAAATGGTTACCGAAACGTGGATGAATGAAGACGGGATTCCGCTTAAATCCTCCTCGAGCCTAATTGGCATGCAAATGATCCTCGTGCGAACAACGAAGGATAAAGCCCTGGCCGACTTCTCGCCTCCGGAGTTCTTCATGCCTACGACTATCAAGGTGAACAGGAGTATAGATCGTGAGAAGGCCCGTCGTATCGAATTCCAGCTTCTTCTCAAAGATAAGACGCAACAGATGTCTCAGCTTCCTCAAACGGATATGCAGACTCCGGGCGAGGTTTCAGGTCATTCGGCTAGGTTGATTGTGCAGCGTCTCGATCACCAGAGCCTGAAGAAGGTCGAGAAGCAGAGCTTTGGTCCGGAATTCGCTGAGTTTCTAAAGGCCAACCCGATCATCAATAGTGATGATCCGGCGGTATTGGCGATGGCAAAGGAGGCTCGTAGGGATGCGAATAAACCCTACGAGATCGCTGACAATCTCAGGAAATACGTCACGACAACGATAAAGAACAAGAATCTTGACGTCGGTTTCGCGTCAGCCAGCGAGGTTTGTCGAAACAAGGAAGGCGATTGTTCTGAACACGCAGTGCTGTTGGCTGCCTTGGGGCGAGCCTGTGGGCTTCCCAGTCGTATTGCTTGCGGGCTGGTCTACGTCCCGGTGTTTGGAGGGGCGGACGACATATTCGGTTTCCATATGTGGACGCAGTTTAGAATAGGAGATAAGTGGGTGGACTTCGACGCGGCGCAGATGGAATCGGACTGCAATCCGACGCATATAGCGTTTGGCGTATCTTCTCTGCAGAACTCAGGATTAGGCCAAATCGTCTTCGGATTGATCAACGTAATAGGTAATTTGGAGTTGAAAATCGAAAAAATCGAACTGGCGGGCAATTGAAAGTGGGGAGAATGAGTTGATCTGGGGCGAATCTACGAGGTTTTTGCGGTTTTCAATTGCCGGATCGGTCCGTACAATGGCGAACTCAAGTCCGTGTGTTTGACTTGAGCCGGTTTGGTCGCTATTAGCGAACCCTGACCGAATGTTATTTATCGAAGTGTGTTCGATCTTCATGGATTGGGCAGCTTATTTTCTGTTTGGATTCCGTGCGGGAGATACTCGTGAAGAATCACCTAAGTAGCGTGGTAGTGGGTGTTGGAGTGATCGTTCTGTTGGTAGGGGCCTGGTACACAGTTCCCATGCTTCAAAGTCCTGATCGAATAGTGAAGGAAAAGACCGGAGAGGCCAGTGAGCGGGCACGGCGATTAGTGGATGGTTACAACGCCGAGTTGGACATTAATGCTTCATTGGTCGAGCGAAGTGGTTTGGGCGAACTTGTCACCTCGGAAAAGATAAACGAGGTTGTCGAAAACGACGCTCAGCTTGTCGAATCGATAGTAAACGAGGAGACCGAGCGGCTTGAAGCTTTGGTTAAAAGTACCCGGGCAGGGGCTCGCGATCTGGACAACCGCCTGGAGGAGCTTGCTCCGGATGAAAGTATCCCGCAACGTCCGGCAATGAACCTGGGGCGAAACGCTTCAGCGATGTCTCGCGAGATGGTCGACGGGGTTAAAGATTTTAAAGCGGTAGTGAAACGCAACGATGAAAAGTTGCCCGCCGCTCTCGATTCAGTGGCGACCGGTATGCAGATTACCGAAGGGGATGTTTCCGGGGCGGACGACTTGAACGCCAATCGAATCAAAGGATTGGTTTTGCATCAGCAGGGTTTATCCGCTCACAGGCAGGCCTGTTTCCTGAGGCAAACGGCGGATGGCGAACTGATGAGTATTGTAAATCTCTGTATATCGCTGAAAGGCGGGAACGGCGAGGCTGATTTCGTCGAGAAAAGCGGATTGCGTACTTTAATCGCCGAACAGCTGAAAAGTGTGGCTGAAATTGAGAGTAAGCTTGAAGATTCCCAATCCGAAGTAAAGAGCTTGAGTTCCAAAATCGCTGACCTTGAATCCGCTATAGGTGAGCAGGTGGCAATTGCCGCAGAAGCACGGAAGCGAATGGAGGAGATCGAATCTAAAGGTTTGGTCTACGAGCAGGAGGACCCGGTTGGGAGTTTCCGGGAGGCTTATGAGAAGAATGCCGCGATTTACCGTCAAGCCGTCAGTAAAGTTCAGGTCCTTGAAAACGGTGCGGTAGTTGATGCCCACATTGACGACAGCGGCGATTATCTCACCGGCGATTTAATTAGTAATAAAGATGGAGCAGGCCTGGAGTATTCTGTAGGGAAAATCGGTTACGAAAGGAAACTTGCCGCCGCTCAGGTTCAAATGAAAGGCCAGGAAAGCATTCTGGCGGACGCTCGGATGACCTTGGCTCGTTCTGAGCAGTTGTTGGCAGAGTATGAGAAGCGAGAAGCTGATGCCGGCGAATCTGTTGGCAAGTGGAAGCAGGAAATCGATAATCGCGTTGACGCTTATAACGAAGTGATGGTCAAGGTTGTCATTGAGGAAGAGAAGGCTCTCAAGTATTTCGACCAGGCGGAAACGGCATTCAAAAAGGCGAAAGGAGCCGCAGACCGGAGAACTACCAACGTGCCGGATGTTGTTCCTCCCGATTCGCCCTATGAATATGTGCAGAAAGATCGGTGGCTGGGCAGCTACGCGAGTTGCCAGGCCGCGGATTCAAAAGTGTGGGCGGCTCTGGTTCTGTATGATCGTTACGCCCATCTTCAGCGAGTCAGCGGCATCCTGGCTGATGTCGATGGATATGTTAGTGCGGAAGGTATCGATGTAACGGAAATCGCCAAGGCTATTGATGAAACCAAACAGAAGGCCGAAAAGCTTCTGGATAACGCTATCAAAATGATGGAAGACGCAGCCAATGGAGCGGGACGGGATTGGTCGATTGCCGCTTCGGTCGCGGGGGCTGATTATGTTTTATCCCTGTTCAATCATCCGGAAATGGTTGAGGCCGCGATGAACAACTACGATAACGTCGTCGCGGGCCGCGAAGACGAACCGTCTATCCGTGTATTCAAGGAACGGCTGGATCAGCTTCGCAACCGATAATTCTGTAGATCGGCAGGATGACAGTAAAATCAATCGGCCGCAACGCAGGGTGTTTTATCCCGGCATTGCGGCCGTTTTTTGTTACTCGTAGCTTGCTTATCTTCTACGGCGAATAGCTAAGGCGGTTAATGCCAGCAACTGGAGTATGCTTACCGGTTCGGGGATGCCGTTAGCCCGAATCATCCACGTTCCGTCGAAAGTGTGATTCTCCATTTTCATCCTCCAGTGGCTTCCCAGATCGTTGTTGTTTACATCCGGAGCGAAGATTATCCAGGAATCTGTACCAAGAGTATCGGGATCCATACGAGCCACGTTCTCACCCTGTGCCGCATCCATGACCACCGCTACAAAAAAACCGCCTGAGACCGTATTGTCCTCAATATCAAAAGTGACGAATTCATTCATCTGCGGAGTGGCAGTTGCCTGGGTGATGAGAGATGTCAGCGGAATGGCATCGGCCGGATCGTGGTCATCTGTCGGATCTTCAAAGAGTACAAGTTCGACCTGTCGTCCCGTCTGAACTTCACTACCGAACGATACGCTAATGCTGTCTATGGTTTCAAAACCTGGCTCTGCCACAAAATAGTTTCCCCAAAGCATATCCGCGGGCCAAGCGCTGGGGCCTATATTCCAGTTGCCCGCGCCATCGTCCAATGCGTATTCAAAGTTGCCCCATGCGGATGCAGTAAACACAAGAAATAACAATGTTACTACAAAACAGCGATTCATTACACATATACTCCGTTAATCTGTTGTGTGATTTTGTTTCTGATCCCCACGTCAGAAATAAGAAGGTCGAAATTGTATTATGATCGACCCGATCTGGCAAAACCGGCCTTGGGGGGTGAAAAAGGGCGTTCGCAAGAGGTGGTCAGAGGAAAACAGGGACGGTTCGATTTCTTACGCGGTTGCCTCGGATACGGTTCGGGGTTATTCCCCAAGAGCGTTGGTTATGCCGTCAGCAATAGCGCTAGATACCTTGGTTTGATACGAAGCGGTGGCGAGTTTTTTTGCTTCCGCCAGATTGCTTAAAAAACCGCATTCAATAAGTACAGCTGGTCGAGAGTGACCGATCAGAACCCGGAATCCCGCTCGATCGATGCCGCGGCATTTTATTCCCGCCTGTTTTAGCGAAGAGACTATACTTTGTGCGACTTTCTGGCTCTGTCGCGACGCGTTGCGGGCGATGTATACCGTGCTTCCATCCGCTGCTGAGTTTTGAGATGCGTCGGAATGGATGGAAACGAACAGATCGGCCCGGGCGCGATCGGCAGTTGCAGCGCGGGCGTTAAGGGAGATGAATCGGTCGGAAGTACGTGTGGAAATAACGTTTGCACCACGTTCTTTCAAAATACTGGCGAGCCTCGTGGCGATTTTCAGGTTGACCATTTTTTCTGGTAGCGGACCTTTGCCGGGCGCGCCGGGATCTTTTCCTCCATGTCCCGGGTCAATAATTATCGTTGATTTCGCCAGGGAGTGCGCAGTTTTAACCGGCGTTTCAGGTTTGGGGAGAGGGGTTGGTTTACGTTTGACCGATTGGGCTTGAGCTCGCGTATCGAATATTGGGGAAGGAACGGTGGTAATAGTGCGGTGGGGTTGAC
This sequence comes from Phycisphaerae bacterium, assembly GCA_963667855.2. Taxonomy (GTDB): domain Bacteria; phylum Planctomycetota; class Phycisphaerae; order UBA1845; family UBA1845. The sequence continues at coordinate 65,171 of CAXXKI010000016.1, forward strand.
CACAGCCAACCAGGGTAAGCATGACGGTTAAAACGATAGAAATTCTCAGCATGGCTAGTTCCAGAATATTCGAGCTTTTTTACAAAACCTGAGATTCGATTCCTAAACAGGTTTTGAACCACAACATACGCTATTCGTCCTGCGAACCGTCTCGTCTCGCGCGTTTCATTTTCTGAGTGATACTGTCTAAAGTCTCTTGAGCTTCCACCGCTTTCGCCTTCTCGTCTCTAAAAGCAAAGTAAAAGCCTAAAAGAACCATTGCTACTCCTCCAGCTATCAGCAACGCTCCCAGACTGCCGCCGGCAAACAACTGATACAGACCATAGAAAAAGCAGCTAGTACCAGTCAGTGGGAAGAAAACCTTAGCTGGAAGAAAAAAAATCGAGACTATAAGGGCTGACGCGGCTAAAACCTTTCCACGCTCCAAACTGACATTCGAGATTAAACTGAGTAGAAGCTCCATCGATATTTCTCAATAATCAGGTCCCCAATTCGCTTACCGTTACCTGCATCATGTACTCTGAGTCGAGAAAGAGCAAGAGTTTGATACTTCGTAATCGTTTTTGAGTTACCAAAGCCAGCCAACAAGCCAGTGAAAAACCTTGCCGGATCGATTGCGTGAGGCGAGAATGAGGGCTGCGGCTGTGGTTTCTTCAAAGGAAGCGGGTAAGTGCTGATCGGGCAAGGCGGAACTAAAATGAAGTATTTCGTTAAACGAGATCTGGATGGTTTCTTTGGCCTATTCGTCGACAACATGGTGCAGCTTCTGCTGATAGTTGCCTTATGCACCAACTTGTGCGGCATGAGTGGGGACCAGGCCTACCTGATTTACTCTCGAATCCTGCCTGGTGCCGCCGTTTCTCTCTTGCTTGGAAATCTTTTTTACGCCTGGCAGGCTCGGCGACTTGCTCGAAAGATGGGGCGCGATGACATCACAGCATTACCCTATGGAATAAATACTGTCTCGCTGCTGGTTTACGTGTTTTTTGTAATGGTTCCCGCATACAACCGAACGGGCAGTGCGGAACTGGCCTGGAAGATGGGGTTGCTGGCCTGCATGGGCAGCGGGATGATTGAATTCGCCGGTTCTTTCGTGGCCGAGTGGGTACGGAGAAATACACCTCGAGCGGCTCTTCTTTCGACACTGGCCGGTATCGCCATCGGCTTTATCTCCATGACGTTCGCCTTACAGATTTGGGTAAAACCTCTCGTGGCCATGGTACCACTGGCAATCATAATGGTCACCATGTTCAGTGGTTTTCGCTTTCCATTGGGATTCCCCGGCGGCTTGGTTGCAATTGTCGTGGGAACGGTGCTAGCCTGGACTTTGCCCGCTGACTGGTCAGGAGTATCGATGGGAGAAATCCAGCCGATAGCCGGGTGGGCTTTCCCATCATGGGCCGGTAGTGAATTACTCAGCGCATTTCAACTACCGGCGGCAGACTGGCTCGGTTTGCTGGCGGTCATTGTGCCAATGGGGTTATTCAACGTGATGGGCAGTTTGCAGAATATAGAATCTGCAGAGGCTGCCGGTGATTCTTTTGATACTCGGTCATCGCTGGCGGTTAATGGTGTTGGCACGGTGGTCGGTTCACTTTTCGGCAGTTGTTTTCCCACTACCATTTACATTGGACATCCCGGCTGGAAAGCGCTCGGTGCTCGGGCTGGCTATTCCAGTCTGAATGGGCTGGTGATCACGATCATATGTTTCGCCGGCGCGGTTGGTTCAGTGGCAACGCTGGTTCCTATGGAGGCTGGGGTCCCGATTGTTCTCTGGATAGGGGTGATGATTACCGCCCAGGCTTTTCAGGCTACTCCGGCAAAACACGCTCCGGCCGTTGCTCTTGGACTTTTCCCTGCTATCGCCGCGTGGGGGGCTACCGTGGTGATGGGGGCTTTTATGGCTGCTGGTGGAACAACCATGCAGGATCTTTTAGTGAATAACACTAATTCGGAAGTCAGTGGGTTTCTTATCAAGGGGATGATTATTCTTGAACGCGGGTACATCTTTACATGTATGATCGTGGCTGCAATCGCCGCTCATCTCGTAGACCGAAGGTTTTTCAGTGCGGCTATCTGGTCGGTGGTCGGTGCGGCCATGACCGCAATCGGCTTGATGCATTCGTTCCAGTTAACTGGGAATACCACAGATTATCTACTGGTTACTACGCGGGTTGTAGAAGCTCCGGTCTTTGATCGAGCATATGGTTTGTGTGTGAGCTATCTGTTGGCCGGAGCAGTGCTTGCACTACTGGGAATGAGGGCTAAATACGCAAAGAATCCGTTCGACGATATAGGACATGCTATGTAAGTGCCGCTTTAATTTTTGGGATTCTTTGCTATTTTCGGACTTTTTGTATGTTGACTGACATTTTGGGCGAAAAATAATTCTAACAACTCGGAGTGGAACTCGCCTTGGTATAGGCCTATAAATCAAGCGAGTGCAATAAAGCCGCCCAGAGTTTGTTCGTCATGGACGTCAAAGGTTTGGTTGCTGAAGGGATTAACGGCATAAAAAACGCGAAATAATCCCTTTTAAAACTCGGCATTAAGTACTAAAATAATACGTAGTTGATGTCGATATCTGTTTTAGAGGCAAAGAATGATGCCTAAATACGCGAGCAAGGACATTGCGGAGTTAGCCCACCAGCTACAGCTCTCCCCGACGCACAAGCGTTTGTCGCAAATCAAGGGGATAGAGTCTCTGCTTGCCATTATCGAGCCTCAAAGATCCTATCCATACGACCTCGTCTGTTTTTCGATTACCCAGTATCGCAATCGCCGTGAATTGAAGAAACCGGCTATTGAGGGTGAAAAGCTGTTTGGCGATCTGGTTAACCTTGCCGAACAGATTACCCGGAAAACCACTATCGGTGTTGGGGATCTGAACGAGCCATACCGCACGTATGAAGAGTTGGCCTCTGACCTGCAGGTAAGCACCAAGACCATCCGTCGTTGGAGGCGCCGCGGGCTGATGGGGTTCAGGGTCAACGGCGATGACGGAGTTGGCCGCCTTGTTTACCTTAAATCCACGATAGACCGATTTGTTGAGCAGAACAAAAACCTGGTCGAACGTGGAGCTGCGTTCAAACAGCTCACTGACAAGGAAAAGGATGCGATCGTCGAAAGCGCCAGACAGCTGCTGGGGCATCGGCGAATGAAAATGCACGTAATCGCCCGGAAAATAGCGGCTCAAACAGGTCGGGCGGTAGAAACGATTCGATACACTCTCCGCCGTTACGATCAGGCTAATCCGGAAAGAGCCCTGTTCGCGGAAGGTGGAGTGCCCGCTGCTCCCGCCGCTCACCGGCAGATATGGGAGGCATTCCAGGGTGGCGATTCGTTAGAGACCATTTCGGTCGGGTTCGAAATGACTTCCGCCGAGGTCAAACGCGTTATCAGGGAAATGTCCATAAGGTGCATGAAGGCTGAACCGGTTGCCTATGTGCATAATGAGCTTTTTGATTTGCCCGATGCCGATGCGTTGATTCTGGATATTCCGCGTCCAGCCGCTGATTCGAAACCCCCAAAAGTGGCTATTCCCAAGGATCTGCCGGCTTACCTGCGAAGTTTGTATGAGACTCCGCTGATGAACGCCGACCAGGAGGTTGATGCTTTCCGGCGTTATAACTACCTCAAGTATAAAGCCGCGGCCATGGTCAAGGCTCTGGACGTATGCGGGATAACCCAATCACAACTGGATGAGGTGGCCAGGCTCGCCACTGCTTACGAGAGCATTCGCCAGGAAATCGTCAAAGCAAACCTGAGGCTGGTGGTCAGTATCGCCAAACGTCACGTAGGGTGGTCTCCTCGCTTTTTTGAAATTATTTCCGACGGCAACATGTCCCTTTTGCGGGCAATCGAGAAATTCGACTATGCTCGGGGATTCAAATTCAGTACCTACGCATCGTGGGCAATAATGAAAAACTTCGCCCGTACGATCCCGGAACAGCATTATCACGGAAACCGTTTCGTCACCGGGCAGGACGAGTTGCTTGATTCAACAGCCGATCATCGTGACGCCGAAACTTCTAGCATGGATAAAAAAGCCCTGGTCGATGCTTTACGAGAAGGCATGGAGGGGCTGAACGAGCGGGAGAAGGAGATCGTGACCTCCCACTTTGGCTTATTCGGCGCCGAAGAATCATCCACGCTTGAGGATCTGGGAAAGCGATTTGGAGTAACCAAAGAGCGTGTCCGCCAGATTGAGCGAAGAGCCATCAGTAAAATCAAAAGTGCCTTGTCCCCGGCAGTGGCCGACCTTCTTTCCGATTAGTTCAACCTGACAATAACATACACTCTTAAGTGGTTTGTTCCGGTTACTGGTAGACCGGTTCAGTAAACTTGTATTCGCGTAATTAAGGATATTATCAGACGTTATTGCCAAGACATCTCGTTTGAGCGGGATGTCGGCGTGGTGTCTAAACCTGAGTGCTGATGGTGCCGATGAGAAAGTGGATTAGGTAGTCACTAGCTGTCTTTTTTAAACGGCGAACTACGAGGTTTTTATGGACCTACAGACGGCAGATACCCAGGCGATAGTTAACAAGGCATTGGCCGCCATTGGCGAAATAGCAACTTTGCCCGAAGTGACGGTCAAGATTATTGAAGTTGTAGAAGACCCCAAGGGTACGGCCAGAGACCTTCATGAGGTTATCAAAAGAGATCCTGCGCTGTCAGCCAAGGTCTTGAAAGTGGTTAACTCCGCCTTCTACGGTTTACCGGGTCAGGTAGCCAGCGTTGATCGGGCAATAGTGTTGCTGGGATTGTCTGCGGTAAAGAATATCGCCATTGCCGCTTCCATATCGCGGATGTTCAAAGGAGCCAAGGCCACCGATGCTTTCGATGCGAAAGCGCTATGGCGTCATAGTCTGGCAGTGGGAGTTGCGGCAAAGATGATATCCACGGCCGCTGGTGATGTCGCCGGTCAGGATGAAATGTTCCTTGCCGGATTGATTCATGATTTAGGGCTGTTGATGGAAAGACAGGCTTTTCCCGATGAGCTCAATACGATTGTCTCCAAGGTGTCTGCGGGGGAAGGTACTTTCCTGGAAATGGAACGGGCGGTTCTCGGGGCGACGCATCAGGACTTCGGTGATGGATTGACCACCAAGTGGAAATTCCCCAGGCACCTGCGTGCGGCGGTAGGTTTCCACCATAATCCGGAAGAACTCTCTGACGAACTCAAACGCGTGGGAAGTATCATTCATTGCGCTGATATTCTATGCGCCCAGGAAGAAATAGGTTTTTCCATGGCTGCTCAGGCGGAGGAATTTACGGAAGAGCTTCTGGAGCGTGTAGGAATTACCGTTGAACAGCTCGTCGAGGTCCGCGACAACATGGGACCGGAACTCGAAGACGCGGAAGCCACTCTCGGCAACGTCTAATACCTGAAAACAAAACAATAAGACACTCATTCCGGGAATTACCGGGATGGGTGTTTTTCTATTGATATTCCAATGAATTTCGTTTTGGTCAGTTTCTGTTCGTACATAGCAACGCTAAAAACACCGGCGTACCCAGAATTGCGGTCATTACGCCTATGGGCAAACGGGCGGCGGTGGTTTCCGTTCCACTGAGATCTGCGTACCAGCCGGGAACCAGCGTCGTAAGAAAATCGCAACCGATGAGAAAAGACGCACCAAGCAGGGCGGATGCGGGTAACAGGATCCGGTGGTCTCCGCCAACCAGTAACCGCACTATATGCGGAATGATCAAGCCGACAAAGCCGATGGGACCGCACATTGACACAACGCCCGCCACTCCCAGTGATCCTCCGATTATCCCCACCAATTCCGTGCGTAGAACATTTACGCCTCTCGTGGTTGCTATATCCTCTCCCAGGGCGAACTGGTTCAGCGATCGAGCGAGTAAAAACAGGACTATCCAGGAGGGGATGGCCAGGGGCAATAATGCCGCTATTTCCAATCCGCCATGGGTGTCCAGGCTGCCCATTAACCAGCGAACGGTTGAATGAGTCTCGGTTACGCTGGCCAGTGAGGTTATGAACATCATCATTCCGGAACAGAAAAAGCCAATCGTTATTCCCGCTAAAAGCAGCGTGTTGCCGGAAACTCCGGCACTGCTTCGGGACAGAATCAGAATCAACAGCAAAACGGCCAGCGCTCCGCCGAACGCACTTAAAGACACAGTGGAAATTCCCCATATCGCGGAAACCCAGTGTAATTTGTACGCGATTAAAGCCCCTAAAGACGCTCCGCTGGCTATTCCCACCGTGTAAGGGGTCGCCAGTGGATTGCGAAAGAGACTCTGGAATACCGCACCGCACAGGGCCAATGTGAATCCCGCTATTAATGCCTTGATTGCCCGCGGGAATCTAAGAGTCCACGCTACTCCATACGCGATTGAGTCGTGATTGTCTGCGAGAAGGCTGTTCCATCCCTGCGCCACGCCCACGTCTATACCTCGCGAACCGATCCCCGGAGCAATTGCCAGAAATATCAATAGCAGGAAAGCAAACCCGGCGAGTTGCAGAAAGAAGCGTTTAGGCGTCAAGGGTCTCATGATTGCCCGCCTCCTGAACAGTGAACTGGCTCTGCATGTTGGGCAATCAGCCACGGATGAGTGAATCCTTGTGGCGCAACTGAAATGAACCTGACTCCGTAAACAGGTTCGAGATGTTCGGCAACCAGGACAGTTCCCGGGGCGCCTTGAGCTACTGCCCGTCCCGAATGCAGAACCGTTACCTGGTCGCTGAACTGGGTGGCCAGATTCAGGTCGTGCGTTACAACGATGACCGACAGGCCCATTCGTTTTTGCAGCGATTTGATCAGTTCAAAAACTTCCAACTGGTGACGAAGGTCAAGACCGGAAGTTGGTTCGTCCAGAGCAAGTAATGTCGGTTTCTGGCAGAGAGCGGCGGCCAGGTGTATTCTTTGCGCTTCGCCCCCCGAAAGAGTATGCATTTGGCGACTTTCCAATTCCAGCGTGTCGGTCAGACGCATGGATTCGCGGGCGATTTCCAGATCGTCCGGCGACTCAAAGAGGCTGAACCCCCGGTAGGGATGTCTGCCCAGTCGTACTATTTCTCCTGCGGTTATTGATTTCGGCGTGATCGGTTTTTGAGGGAGAAAGGAAATTTCGCGAGCCCGGGCGTTGCTGCTCATTGCCGCAAGAACCTGCCCGTTAAACTCGATTTTTCCTCCCCATGGTTTTGCCAATCCGAGCAGCAGTCGAAGTAGTGTGCTTTTTCCCGCACCATTAGGCCCCACAATTGCGTGTATGCATCCTTTCTCCAGGTGAAAATCCAGCGGGCCCAGGAACGACACATTGGGAGTAAAACCGAAGGTGATTCCAGATGCCGAAAGGATGAATTTACTGCTTGTTGCCACGGTTACTTGTCTTTTGGAAAAAAATGTGGTGAAGTTTGTTGGCCAACAGGACTACTCGCGGTGATGGGATCAGCAGGTAGTCCTCGGTTAACACATGCACCTGGTTGCTGGTCGCTGCTTTTATCAATCCCAGGTCCTTCCACTGTTTTGTCAACTTATCTTTGAATTCCGGCGTATTTTCCTCTCCCGGCATCGCCTCGATAATTATATCCGGCTGGCGAGCGATTATGTCTTCCAGTGAAACCTGGGGATATGCGATTTCCAGATCAGAAAAAACATTATTGCCTCCGGCGATTTCAATCACAGAGTTCAGGAAAGAACCTTGGGCAACGGTAGTGATTCCGCTCAGCTTGTCCGGATTCCGGATAGTTAACAATACCGTGGGGCGGTTCGATTTCGGAACGCTTTTGCGGATGCGCTCCAACTCCTTGTTCATGGACTGCGATAATTGTGTTGCTTTGGATTCCAGATCCAGGACTTCTCCCAACTCCTTTATGGTCACAAAGAGGCTGGGCAGAGAGTCGGTCTTATCAAAATACAGAGGGATCGAATTTCGATCGCAAAGTTGTTCCAGATGAATATTCCGTCCTCGCAGGACGACCAGGTCCGGTTTCAGAGCCAGAATCTTCTCTAAATCGGGATCACGAATTCCTCCTACCCGGGGAAGTTCCAGTACTTGCGGAGGGAAGGTAGTATATTGCCCAATCCCAACCAGCCGTTTTTCAGCTCCCAGTTCGCAGATTATCTCGACATTGTTGGGAGCGGTGGCAATGATTCGCTGAGGTACCGGGTCTGAACTGGATTTTGGTTCTGCCGATGAAATCGCCAGGGCGATAGTGGAAACCAGCGCAACTAATATCAGGTAACGATGTCCCAACTTGCTCACTCCAGCTAAGAGTTCTCGATACTTGCGAATAAGAGTCGCATTGTCCCCGGTTACCTCCAACGGTCAAGCTGATTTGTCAGACGCTTGGGGCACGATTAGGTCCTATGTTCGTGCAACCTGAAACCGGCAGGCGAGTATAAACAATAACTCCGTTGTGTGCCTGGATTTAGGTGTGGACAACTGGAGCAAAGAGGGGAAAATGGATGACGTATGAATAGTGGAAAGTAATCCACTGGTAAGCACAAACTTTAGGCTTAGGAGGTCTGTGCTCAATGCACAGGTGGGCTCCATGCGAAAACACTTGATCCACCTGATTATGGTGATGACTGGCTCTGGACTGTTTACACAAGCTCAAGCCGGGCCTTTTGACGGGTTGGAAGCCCGGATCGATACTCCCTGTCGTACGGTATTGCCGGGGCAGCCGGTTATTATCGAATTCACCTTGCGCAACAATTCCGAAAACCCGATAGCACTATCCGTTGCTGATCTTGCTGCGGAGCCCTCCACCAAGGTTGCTGGCTTACCTTTGTCTCACGTATTCAGTGGTACGGGTTATACGGGATTGACGGTTCGTGGGCAGTACAATCGAACGTGGACCGACGTTTTCGGCTATCAGCAACCTGCGTCCGCGCCAGAACTAATAATCGCTCCGCACGCTATCGTGGGCACTGAATTGGATGTGAGCCAGTATTATCCGCCGCTGAAAAGCGCCGGGGAATATCGCATTGTATGGCAGCCCTACGCGGGGATAGTTACGTCAAACCAACTCGTAATAAATGTGGCACCACATAAACAAGCCTTGATCGTAACTGATGAAGGAACAATGACGGTTAAAATGCGTTACGATCTGGCTCCCGAGCATGTGGCCAACTTTCTTGAGCTCGCACGCAGCGGTTTTTATAACCACAGAACCTTCCATCGCATTGTCCCCGGTTACTTTCTTCAAGGCGGTTGTCCTAATGGAGATGGAAGCGGGATAAGGCTGGATGGAAAGCGGCTGAAAGCCGAGTTCAGCGACGATCCGGTGGATCGAGGTACGGTATGTATGGCCAGGCTGGAGAGCGATCCTGATTCGGCAAGCTGTCAGTTTTTGATCTCCTATACTCGGATAGCCTCCTGGGACGGAAAATACACCGTATTCGGAGATCTCGTCGGGGATGATTCGTTCAAAACGCTGGATAATTTGATGGCGATTCCCGTCGATGATGCGACTACCGGCCATCCCAGGCGAAGCGTATTTATCAGGGACGTACGCATTGTGGACGCTCCGGTGTCGCAAGAGGTTATAGAACCAGGCAAGCAGCCGAAATCCGAGTAATGGGCTGTGTGGCTTGGTTTCGCATAAAAGTTGTTTACTTACCCATTTCATTTCCCTGCGAGTATGGTATAAAAGCGGGATGGTTGGGTGATAATAGGTGAGAGAGTTTCACCCAGACGCTACTGGATTAACTACCGGTGGCGAACATTGACGGTCGGGTCCCATGCAGTGGGCTCCGCAGATACCGGGTCAGGCTGGAGACAGAGCAGCCCACCTGTTGAGTTCAGGTGCCGTGGTTAACCTGGCCGTCAATGCTCGCCGCCGTTTTTTGTTGGGGAACTCTTTCCACTCGTTAGATCAGGATGATCCGTAGACGCAGGTACATCTAGCCTGTATTCTAAAATTAAGACACACCGGAGAAAGGGGTTAATCGCCTGAAGGGGATAGTTTCAGATGGCATATGAAGTTTTAGCCCGAAAATACCGTAGTCGTACTTTTGAGGAGTTGGTAGGCCAACCGGCTATCTCCACGACTCTGAAAAACGCGGTGGAGACCGGACGTATCCATCATGGATACCTGTTCACCGGTACCCGTGGCGTGGGCAAGACCTCAATGGCCAGAATCTTGGCGAAATCCCTTAACTGTTTCGCTTTCGATGCTCCGACCTCTACCCCCTGTTGTGAATGTGAATCGTGTATCAGAATCTCCGAGGGAGGGGATCTGGATGTTATCGAAATCGACGCCGCGAGCAATACAGGCGTGGATAACATTAGGGATTTGCGCACGAACGCAGCGTACAAACCGGCAAGATCCCGGTTTAAAGTCTACATCATCGACGAAGTTCACATGCTCAGTACCGGTGCGTTCAATGCTCTATTAAAGACACTTGAAGAGCCGCCGGATCACGTAAAGTTTATCCTGGCCACAACGGAATCGCACAAGGTGCCGGCAACTATCAAGAGCAGATGCCAGCGCTTTGATTTTCGCAGTATTAATCCGGCCGACGTGGAAGGACAGTTGAGGTCCATTCTCGCTACGGAAAAAATCGAAGCGGAAGATGTGGTGATTCGCAGAGTGGCAAGATTGGCCAAGGGGTCGATGCGAGATGCCCTCTCTTTGCTTGATCAGTTGCTTGCTTACGGTACGACAACTCTCACCGAGCAATTGATGGAGGATCTCTTACCCACGGCGCACGATCAGGTTATCTACGAGCTTTTTGAAGCTGTGTCCAAGGGTGATGCTGCTTCTGCGTTACGTTGCGTCGAAACCAGTTTGATTTCCGGGTACACGGCCGAGAGATTCTGCGATTCGATTATCGAATATTTGCGATCTTTGATGTTGCTGAGAGTGTGTGGAACGGAAACTGATCTTCTGGATCTCTCCGGTTCCGCCAGAACTCAGTTGAGTCAGCAATGCACGATGTTCGACGGCGCGACTTACGTATATATGATCGGATTAATGGAGGAAGTCAGACGGCAGGTAAAATCGAGTAGTTCACCTCGACCGCTTGTCGATGCGGCGATCGTTCGACTGTCGCTGTGTGAGGCGTTCTCCAATATTCCGGAACTGGTGAAATTACTGAATGACGGTGAGGCGGGGGATTCAAAAAAAAAAGCCCCGGCCTTGAGGTAGAGGCGAGTAAACCGATTGCGGTAAAATCCGTTCCGCGGGCGGAAGCGGGGAAAACCGGTCAGCGGTTGCAGGATTCTCTCGGCGGAAAGCAACCGGTGGCAAACGCCTCCCGAATGGATAAAGCTGTACCGCAGGTCGATCCTGAAAAAAAAAGCTTGCCGTTGGATAGAAACGAGTTGCTGGGCAAGGAGTTGATCCGGCATGCGGTGCAGATTGCGAAAGGAGCGATCGTGGACGTGAGACGTCACGAAAGCTTCAACGATGTGGAAATAGAAAGTCAAAGCGAAGAGAGTGAAAGTTAACTCAAGATTACTTCGTAATTAGATGCGAATAGTGTCGTTGATGAGGATGTGACTTATGCTGGGTGGATTCGGAAATATTGTCGAGTTGATGAAGAATGCCAAGGGTATTCAGGAGCGTATGGCGGAATTCCAAAAGGAACTCGGCAATAAGAGGTTTGACGCCGAAACAGGTGGGGGGGTAGTTCGTGTCACTGTCGATGGAAAGGGAATGGTTGTCGACGTGAAGATCAGTCCGGAAGCTACCGGCGATGTTGAATTGCTGGAAGACTTGGTAAAATCCGCTGTCTGTAGTGCTGCGAAACAGGCTCAGGATGCCATGAAGCAGGAACTGGCTAACGTGACTGGCGGATTGAACTTGCCTGGGCTGGACAATCTGTTCGCTTCCTAGGGTTTTGGCAACTTCCATTATGTCAGGGCGCATGCAGTGAGTTCCATTGAGATAGAATCGCTGGAGAATCTGCGGGCGGCTTTCCAGAAACTTCCTGGTATAGGGCCAAGAAGCGCGGAGCGGCTTGCATTTCACGTATTACGTAATTCAAAGCAGGAAGCCTTCGCTTTAGCCGACGCCCTTCGGGCGGTTAAGGAAAAGGTCTTTCACTGCGCCACCTGTTTTAACCTTACAGAGGAAGATCCCTGTATTATCTGTCGCAACGAAAAACGGGATCACGGTAGTATCTGGGTTGTTGAGCAACCTAAGGATGTTATCGCCCTGGAAAAAACCGGGCTGGTCAAAGGCGTTTATCACGTATTAATGGGGCACATTGCTCCACTGGACGGCGTGGAACCAGGTGACCTGACGATTGACGCACTTCGAAAACGCGCTTTGGATAAAAACGTACACGAAGTTGTGCTGGCGACTAATCCCACAATGGAGGGCGATGGGACCGCACTTTACATTGAAAGTATTCTCAGCGATTCCGGCGTTAAAGTGACTCGTCTTGCCCGCGGTCTGGCCGTAGGATCTCAAATCGAGTATGCCTCCATCGGTATGCTCGAAGCAGCAATCCGCGGACGCACCACCATATAACATCTCCCGGCTATCGATCTCCCTGGAAAAGTGCTGAAACGGAATGTGAGGTGCGTTTCTATTGGAAGCAAACGGTTCGGCTACCTGCTCGCGGTTTATGCTATAATTTAGCGACCTTGAATAATGCGGGGCAACGTGTCATTATCCTTGTTTGGTTTGATACTATCGGAACTAAGCATACAGGAGGTTCCAGAGGTTTGTAATTCACTCTGACTAGATTATGTCGCAGTCCTTTTCCCAGTCACTAGGCCAATACCTGCGAATGGAGCAAAAGCTCACTCCGCAGTTGATTCAGTCCATGAGTATTCTTCAGTTGAATACGCTGGCACTGGAGGGACGTGTGGCCGAGGAGATGGAAAAGAATTTCGCTCTGGAAATCGTGGAGCCGGTTGGTAAGGAACGGGAGACGGAAGCTTTACCGGACTTGGAAGCGAAAGGCGAAAGTGACGCCGATAGTTTTAAACGCCTCGACAGGCTAACCAGAGAGTACGGCAACGACGATTCATTCAGTGGCGTATTTCAAGGGCGTCGACCGGCCACCGATAGCCAGGATCGAGATGCGAAGATAGATGCGATGGCTAATGCCGCCAGTCGTCCGGAAAGCCTGGCCGAACATCTGCTTATCCAGTGGGGGGTGGTCGAGGTAGATGAAGATGTTCGTCGGGCTGGGGAAGCGATAATCTACAATCTCGAAAATGATGGATACCTGAGATTGCGCCTTGAGGAAGTGGCCGATACCATCAAACCGCCGTTGGATATGCCTGTTCTGGAAGAGGCTTTACGTAGAGTGCAGCATCTTGATCCGGTTGGGGTCGCTGCTCGCGATTACGGCGAATGCCTGCTACTGCAGTTGGAGGCATTACCCGGCGACAATCGCATCGAAAAGGAGATTGTGAAAAAGCACCTTCCGGATCTGGTGCGTAACCGATTCCCCGCCATTGCCAAAGCTACGGGTTACTCCATAGGAGAAATAACCGAAGCTGTCCGGGCCATGCAATCCACTCTCTATCTCCATCCTGGTCTTACAGTAATCGATGTTGAAGTACCCAGGATTACTCCTGATGTAATCATTGAGTACTCCGACGCCGGTGGCGGTTTGGACGTGCGCTTGACCAGAGGCAGCACTCCCCGGCTTAGAGTCAGTAAATCCGCACTCGATATGTTAAAGGATAAGGAATCGACAAAAGAGGTGCGGGAGTTCGTCCGCAATCACGTCGAATCGGCATCCGCTCTTATGGACGCAATCAAGTTTCGTCGGGAAAGACTGCTGGCGGTGGCGGAACGTATTGTGGAGCTTCAATCTGATTTTTTCGAAATCGGAGCAGAAGGGTCTGAAGGTCTTAAGGATGAGCGATCTGGCTGAAGAGTTGGAATGTGACCCTTCCACCATAAGCCGGACCGTTGCCGGCAAGTATGTACAAACCCCTCGTGGCGTGTTTCCGATGCGTTATTTCTTTACCGGAGGAACCACAACTCCAGAGGGAACAAGTACCAGTTGGGACAGCGTTAAAGCCAGCGTTCAAAAAATAGTGGACGAGGAAGACAAAAGAAAACCGCTCAATGATGAGCTGATTGCGAAAATGCTAGGTGATAAAGGGGTGGAAATATCCCGGGCGTACAGTGGCTAAGTACCGTCAACAGCTCAACATACCCTCCGCGCGGCAAAGAAGACAATTCTAATCCAACTCCAGGCCCGCGATATGCATAATCATCAAAAGGTCGTCATCTTTTGTTGTTACCGGATATATAGCTTGATTTTGAAATGAATCTGTCGTAGTTGTTTCGTCACGATGGCTAGTTATTTGCGTTACCATAAAATGCTGTTGTTAACCTGCCTGCTGGGGCTGATATGTTCCGGCTGTTCCGGATTCGATTGGCGGTTCTGGAGAGACAAGCCTGAACCTGCGCCCGAAACTCAAGATGATTTTCAAACTCCGGGAAGCTCCTACGTTACCGATGATCAACAGGTACTCGAAAACGATGAACCGATCGTGGTTCGACTTCATTTCGGAGTGCTGAGAATAGAGTTGCCTGAAAACGACATCCGGCATTCCCTGAAAATCTGGAATCATGTTGACGAAAACATAGGTGATCCAGGATTAACTGCGATTTTGGCGCGTAATGGCCTGCGAATCGGGGTAGCCGATCAGGATGCCTGGCCTGCCTTGAAGGCGATTTTCGAGGAAAACGGCGGCAGGAGCCTCAGTCGCGAACATACTGCCCAGTCGGGGTTGCCTCTTCTGGTGGATTTGGGCGAAGTGAAGGATGGCGACACCTATTTCCTGCATAGCAGGGGGGGCAAACTCAGCGGCGGTAGTTTTAACGCCGGTGTTAAGCGGTTTCGCCATAGATTATTCGCTGAACGAGAGCGATCTCGGACAAGTTGATTTGAAAATCGTGCCCGTATTGCGAGAGACGGCCGGGAAAGAAAAGTACGTTGAACAAGGTGGGAAGGTAATCACGGTTCGAGATTATGACGGCAAAGTATTTAGGGATCTGACCACCTCTGTGACCATTAATCCTGGCCAGTTTCTGGTCATCGGCGGAAGTAAAGAGGCCGATGCCGGCTACCTTTTGGGGAGTTGGTGGTTGACTTCCAGACTTGATATGCAGCAATATGAAACCGTACTATGTATTACTCCCAAACCCGTTCGTGTTCAATAGTGATATAATTGTAACGGTAAGGAAGTAGCTTTTTAGTATTGGAGTTTTTGTTTCAGTGATTTACGAATCGCAGGAAAACATTCCAACCGGTTATCACAGGCTGTTCTTTGAGCAGGCCGGTATGGCTATGGTGGCCGCGGACAGCGACGGAATTATCACCGCGTGGAACAAATCGGCCGCCGAGATTTTCGATATCCACGGCCGTGAGGTTCTCGGTTCCAATTGGAATGAGCTTATCCCGGCAGAAGAACGGAAAGCCGGCGAAGATCTGCTTGTCGCCTGCCTTCATGAAGGTAAAAATGCCGAATTCGAGTTTACCTTAAGGCACGAACGGGGGACCTGTAAAAAACTGGCCGCAATCGTTACGCCTGTTCACGATGAGTCCGGTGGGCAGATCGGGGGCTTGGCGTGCGTTAGGGATATAACCAATCGCGCTGTACTCCAGGATCGTCTGGCACAAAAAACGAAGATGGCCGCCCTGGGCGAGATGGCCGGCGCCTTGTCTCACCATTTCAATAACATCCTTGGCGGGGTGGTGACCAGCGTCGATTTCGCCCTGGCATCGGGAGAACCGCTTATTCAAGCAAAGGTTATGGAGAAAACCGCAGCCGCATTGACCAGGGCTACCGGTCTTGTGGAAAACCTGCTCGCTTTCGCTGAAGGCGACTATCGCGATGCCACACTTTGCGAACTGGGGGAAGTCCTCATCGAAGTCATTGAAGAAATCGAACCCAAGCTTCACGAGATCGGAATCGGACTGGAAGTCGATTTAAAACTGCTCCCTGTTATATCGGTTCCACGTTCGGCAATGAAGACCGTTATCAATAACCTGACCGATAATGCCCTGGAGGCCATGTGCGATGGCGGCGTGCTCACCCTGAAAGCCGAGGCGAATGACGAACTCGCTACCATCTCTATTGGAGACACTGGTTGTGGTCTTGACGAACGAACTCTTATGCGAGTTTTTGAACCCTTTTATACAACGAAAAACCGGGGGACCGATCGTGATTTAAGTCGCGGGTTGGGGTTGGCCGTCGCTCACGGGATATTGAAGGTACTCCACGGGTTTATGCAGGTAACTTCCACCCCCGGACAGGGAACAATCTTTGAAATCTGCATTCCAGTAAAACCGCTTGCCATTCCAAGTTGTACCGAAGAAGAATAAATCCGCCTGGCTTGAATCGGGTTTCCTCGCAACATCCGTTCGTTTACCGGAAGCAGCGGTTATGTGTGGATGTATCTCGTTTCACTCAGTCAACTCATAGTCGCCAAATCGATCTTTATAGAACCGTTTGAATCTTTTTTGCCTTTACGAGAGTCCAACCTCCTCCTTTTCACGCTCTAAGTTAATGGATTGGCGACGGTTCATGTCTAGAAGGAGGAATATCATGGCCGGTTTCAGTGAATGGTTACTGACCAAAGGCTTAAACGGTGCGGCCAGGATTGCAGCGGTCTGTGGTGATGCCGAATGTCGCCGTTTGGTTGAGCAACTCGACAAGACAAGGAGCGAATATAAAACGGAGGAGAGGATACATAAATACGCTGAAGAAAAGGGATTAACTCATGAAGAGGCCGCTGACCGGCTCGGCATAAAGCTAGCTTCAGGGAGAAAGGAGAAGTTAAACGAACACGATCCGATACGTTGGCCTGAGGATAAATAAACGAACTCGTGCGGCTTTCAATCTTTCCTGTACTGCCCATTTTGATGGGTAACCCACTCCAATTCGAGAGGCTGGTTCAATAGCTCCCCCTAGTAATGGCGAAAAAGCACGCCTTTTGATCGTCTAATAACTAATTATCCCCTTTTTCCTGGATTGCCCAAAAACCTCCGCCTAAAATCCTACAATTGAAGGACGCGCGGTCGGATTAAAACGGTGTTACGTTTGCAGTGAACCTGTAGAAAAAACGGTTTAGGCGCCGATAATTGAATGTGAAACCTGCGGTACGATACACCTGTATTAATTGCAGAGGGGGTTCAAAGTGCCCCCATTTTACGGTATCCTGTTCCAGAATCCCGTAAACGGAATCGCCGTTACAATCTGGTTTCCGGGGACAGAACGAAAGAGGGAAAGTTACGTGATTCAAACTCGTTTTGATGACAAAACAAAAACAAATGCTAAGAGCGGCAAGATACGTTTTATTTACGCATCGATGCTGGCTGCGGCAGTGATGATTTGTGCGATGGGGTTCAATTCTGTCGGCCAGGTACGTGCGGCTGATGCGAAACTGGACTCAGTCAATACTGTAAATGAAAACAGCAGAATATCTTCCACCGCATCGGTTCTACCTGAATCACTGGCGAAAAAGGATCCCATGGCTTTTCTGGAGATGTGCCGTGAGAAGTATCGCCAGGAGATCAAGGATTACCGTTGCACTTTCGTCAAGCATGAGTTTGTAAACGGCAAGTTGCGCCCGCAGCAGACTGCCGATGTTCGCTTTCGGGAAGAGCCGTTCAGTGTCGACATGACCTTCGTCCAAAACGTGGGACAGTGCAAACGCGCTTTGTACATCAAAGGTAAGTGGGTCGATTCTGACGGTGCCGAGCAAACTTTGGCTAAGCCGGGGAATTCGCTTCTAGCTGTCTTCGTTCCCAAGATTAAGCAGCCGATTCACGGCGACAGGGCGAAAAAAGCTTCGCGCCGGACTATCGATCAGTTTGGGTTTGGTAAAAGCCTTGATTTAATTCTTCACTATTCCCAGAAAGCGCAAAACGAAGGACTGTTGCAGCTGGAGTACGTGGGCGAAGGAAAGGTGGATGATCGTCCTACCTATGTTTTTGAAAGAAAACTGCCCTACAACGGTGACGAAACGATATACCCCGACGGTCTTCTTGTCGTACACGTCGATCAGGAGTATTTGTTGCCAACCGCGTGCCATTCTTATGCCGACCAGAAGAAGAAAGAGCTTCTGGGAACTTACGTTTACAAGGATGTGCGGCTTAACATTGGCTATGAAGACAAAGATTTCGATCCCGAAGTCATTGGTTTTTGACATCTTTAGCGGTGCTTAACCGTATGTAAATACACACGTTTACTTCTTAATCACCAAAACTTGACCAGCGTGCGGTTGCCTTCTATTTTGTCGGCGTCAGAAAACTGTACGCGAGGTGATATTTAGTGAACGATCAACAAGAACAACAATCCATAAACTTGGTTACTGGCGGTACCGGGCTTCTCGGAAGCCACATAGTGGAACAGCTGGTAAAAAGAGGCCGTAAAGTACGCGCGCTGGTTCGTCCCGGCAGTGATACGAGATTCCTGAAATCGCAGGGAGTGGAGTTGGCCGAAGGTGATATTGTCGACGCGGAGTCGCTGAAGCGAGCTTGTGTCGGTGTGCAAACCATCTATCACGCGGCGGCTCGCGTGGGTGATTGGGGTCCGTGGTCCGAGTTTGAAGCAATAACCATTGGCGGTACCCGTAAGTTGCTGGAAGCGGCCAGGGACGCAGGCGTTAAGCGGTTTCTGCATATCAGCTCCATTAGTGCATACGGACACCCGGATGGGGAGGGGCTGGTCCTGGACGAAACTGCTCCCCTGGGTAGCGATCTGTACAAATGGAGTTACTACAGCAGGGCAAAGATTGAGGCGGAAAAACTCGTCTGGGCGGCTCACGAGCGGGGCGATCTGGTGGCTACCGTTATCAGGCCCAGTTGGTTGTACGGACCACGCGACCGAATGACCATTGCCCGGCTTTGCGATTCTGTCAAACGCAAGAAAATCAAACTCATCGGTGATGGTGACAACCGTTTGAACGTCGTTCACGCCGGTAATGTGGCCGAAGCGTCTATAGCGGCCGCCGAATCGGAAGTCGGGGCCGGAGAGGCTTTCAACTGCAGTAACGATGGCGTACTTACCCAGAAACAATATTTCAACATGGTTGCGAAAACCCTGGGCGAACCGCCGATCACCAGGCGAGTTCCATATTTCGTCGCCTACAAAGCCGGGTTTTTCCTGGAATGTCTCGGGCATTTGTTCAAATGGAAGAAACCTCCGTTTGTTACCAGGTATTCCGTCTGGCTGATGGGGAGAAAAACCTTCTTCGAATGCGAAAAGGCACGGAAGCTTTTGAACTGGCAGCCTTCAGTTCCTTATGAGGAGGGTATTCCCGCGGCGGTAAACGCTTACCTGAGCAAAACCGCGGATTAAGCCTGATTGCATAATCAACCAGAAGAATCGAAGGGGGCGGATACAATGAAAAACCGGCGATTCATTAGTTTATTCGTAGTTGCAATTGTGGCTTTCGCATCCGCTTCCTATTCCGTTGCGCAGGAAAAGCCCGTGGAGAAAGTTTCCGAAGCGGAAAAAACCGTTTTGGAAGCCAAGCCTCGGGCCTCGGCTCACGCTTGCCTGAACGACTTCATGGAGTTGTATCGCAAGAACGATGCCGATGCCCGCGAAAGCATTATACAGTATTTGGATATTTCCAAACTCTCTGATGAAGATAAGGCAAACGCGGTCATTCTCGCCTTAAAACTCGGTGAGTACCTGCTCGACAATGAACTTGCTACTAATGCCAAGTTCGAAGAATTACGCGCTAAAAAGGATCAGCCGGAACATTGTCTCCAGTATGCCGAATCAGAGGAAGACGAGGAGCATCCTGAGTGCCTGGTGCGGTTGGCCGCCCAGCCCGACGGGTTGTGGAAGTTCGACGGCAAGACCGTTGCGTCAGTGATGCTGCTGGCCGCCCAGAAGCCGGCCAAAACACCTGCCCCTCCGGCGGTTAGTGATAATCCTGCGGCGGCCGGCGCTCCGGCAGCGAATCCCCAGCCGGTTTTGCAGGTTGCTCAGGAATATGCCTCACCCCAGGCGACCATGAACACTTTTCTGCAGGCCTTCAGGACTGCGGATAAAACCAAGTCTGCGACTTGCCTTGACCTCGCCGGGCATACCGGTGTCCAGCCATCGGATCGTCACGCCCACCTGCTGGTCGACGCGCTGAAATTCGTTCTCGACCATACCGTTTTTGTAAAGGTCCTGGAGCTTCCGGAAGACGCCAACACGAAAAGTCCTTATGTCTACCGCGTTGTGGACGGGCGGGATATCGCTCTGGAACGGGTACCAGACGGGCGATGGCTTTTCTCCCAGAAAACTCTCGCGGAATTGCAGGAGATGTGCCGGGCGGTTGCCAATGTCCCTGCAAAGGTGCCTTATGCTCCCGATATAACTTTCCGGGAAACTCCCGAGCTTTGGGTATTCCTTAAACTCCCATCCCAGTTACAGGGGAAAATCGGAGCCCTGAGTATCTGGCAGTGGTGCGGTTTGATCGCGGTTGCGATTATCACCTGGATTCTGCAGAAGACCGTCCGCATCATTCTTCGCCGTATCTCCCACGCGATTATCCGCCGCTTGAAGGGACGCGATGTAGCCGAACTGGAGGAAGGGGCGCTCAGGCCTATAGGCCTGGTCGTTTTCGGTGTTACATGGTGGCATTTGCTTCCCTATCTCTGGCTGCCCAATCCCTGGGGAAATATCGTAACCACCGGCGCCTGGTTTATAGTGGTGACCGCAGGAATCTGGGGGACCATCCGCCTTATAGACCTGGTTGCCGGGTACCTGGATATTGTCGCTGCCAAAACCGAATCCAAGTTTGACGAAATGCTTGTCCCCTTCGGCAGGAAAATCGCCAAGGTCGTGGTTACAATTGGTGGTCTGGTCTACCTGGCCAGCAGAATTTTCCCCGAAAACTACCATACGTTGCTGGGAGGTTTGGGACTTGGTGGTTTGGCGTTCGCCCTGGCCGCCCAGGATACGATCAAGAACCTGTTCGGCTCTTTGACCGTGATGCTCGATCGCCCGTTCGAGGTTGGCGACTGGGTGAAAATCGGTGAATACGAAGGTACCGTGGAATCTGTCGGGTTTCGCAGTACTCGAATAAGGACTTTCTATCACTCACAGATTAATATTCCAAATGGAAAACTGATCGACGCCATCGTCGATAACCTGGGTCGCAGGCAGTATCGGCGGTTCAGCACTCGTTTGGGTATTACCTATGACACTCCTCCTGAAAAGATAGAAGCGTTCTGCGAGGGGATCAGGGAATTGATCCGCCGGCATCCGTTTACCCGGAAAGACTACTACCACGTTTATTTCAACGGACTGGGAAATACCTCATTGGAGATTCTCCTTTACGTTTTCCACGAAGTCCCCGATTGGAGTACCGAACTGCGCGAGCGGCATCGGCTTCTGCTGGATATCGTTCGGTTGGCTAAGCAGATAGACGTGGAATTCGCCTTCCCCACGCAGACCCTGCACGTGCGAAACGCCGATGATGATATCCCCGAACCGATTATGCCTCCAACGCGGGTGGACGAACTAAATCCGGAAATGGTGGGGCGTTCGGAAGCCGCGGCGATCACCAGCCTGACTCTCCGCCCGGACGATGATTTAAGCCCGGTTCGCACCCAGAGCAGCCCGCAGCCTGTAGACGAGGACTACGTCAAGGAGCGGACCAAAGACGCCGCTATCCGCTGGCCAAAGCCCAAAAAACGTTGAATTCCGATAACTTATCCGCTGCCGACACCTTCTTACTTGTCGTAATCTATTTGTTTGTAATTGCTTAGCGATGCTCTGCCGGGCATCTCCATGATTTCATTGGCCCTTCCTTGGTTTGTGTGATATATAAATGATAGCATATTTATATAGGAGGATGTGCTATGACTCAGGAACGGTTGGTTAGAACTGCAAGTGGTTGGCCTGCTCTTGGTGGGTGTGTTCTTTGGGCGGGGGCGTGTGCCTGGATGATCAAGGCGAGTATTGCTCAGGGGCAGGTACAAAGTATTCCCATGCTGGTCAGCGGAATCCTGCTGAGCATTGTATGGTTTGTGTTTTTATTCGGCTTTTTCACCCTTCAGCCGAATATCTCTGCCGTCTTGCTTCTATTCGGAGAATACAAAGGCACCACCAAGGATACCGGCTTTCGCTGGGCGAATCCGTTTTACACCAAGAAAAAAGTATCTCTGCGAGCGCATAACCTTAACGGTGATCGCCTGAAGGTGAACGATAAGGGGGGAAACCCAATTGAGATCGCTGTTGTCGTTGTCTGGCGGGTTCGCGACACCGCCGAAGCGTGCTTCGATGTCGAGGATTACGTTGAATACGTAAACGTGCAGAGTGAGTCGGCCGTCAGGCATTTGGCCACTAAGTATCCCTACGACTCCGGCGAAAACGATGAACTCAGCCTCCGGGGCAGCATAGACGAGGTTTCCGCCGACTTGCAGCAGGAGCTATCCGAACGGTTGATAAAAGCAGGAGTTCTGGTTGACGAGGCGCGTATCAGCCACCTGGCGTACGCCCCTGAAATAGCCGGGGCAATGCTTCAAAGGCAGCAGGCCCAGGCAATCGTCGACGCTCGAAGACTCATTGTTGATGGGGCGGTGGGAATGGTGGAAATGGCCCTGGCTAAATTGGAAAACCATAAAACCCTCAATCTCGACGAGGAACGAAAAGCGGCAATGGTCAGTAATCTGCTCGTTGTGCTTTGCGGTGAAAAGGCTGCTCATCCGGTAGTCAACGCCGGATCATTGTATTAGCGGCCAGGAGGAACGCGGGTTGGTATGGCGGAGAAAAAGTCGATCCTTTTGAGATTGCCTCCTGAATTGTGGGAGGATATCAAGCGCATCGCTGACGCTGAACTGCGAAGCGTAAACGCACAAATAGAGTACATCCTCCGAGAAACGGCTCGCCGCCGAAAAGGGGATAAGCCTAAAGATCAGAACGATTCGTAGTAACAAAGAAATCCCAATGGCGGGTTGCATGCCCAAGCGAAAGGGTGCCCCTTTCCTCGCGTTTTTGGCGAGGAGTGGGAGACGGACCGAACGATCGCAGTGGTACGCGTCATTGTTTTTGCTCGACTGTCCTGATGGAAATGCCAATTCCGGCCATTGCTGGAATCCGAACCGTAGATCTCCCTGATCAATCCATTCCCCACCCCAGCTTCGCAGAGATGGGGCCCCTGTCCTGCCCGCATCCGCGCAAAAAGCAGGCGAGTTCATCGCCCTCCTCCTGCCGACGAACCCGCCACTCTCGTTTATGCTGATCAGTAATTCGACCGATCAAACCTCTTTTCTGGACTTGGTATTCTACATCTCCAAAGCGGTTTTTTCAGCAGAAATCTGCCTAAAATACTTCTAAAAATAATCGTTATATTCGATACATTTTCAATAATTTAACGATCCATTCAGGTCAGCTTCTTCGCTATCATCGCTTCAGCGCCGCCTTCCACAATCAGTTGCTGCGGGACATTGCCCAGGGCGGCGAAGGTGTAGGTTTTACCGCCGAAGGTGATGGTCGATTCCGCAAAACTGACCTTGGCTTTTTCCGTGGTGGCGATGGTCCTGGTGCCGGCCGATACTGCATCGGCTTCCGCTGCCGCCAGGTCTTTAACCAGTTCCGGGCATTCGAATACGATGAACCCGTTGTTGAACGCATTACGCTTGTACGTCTGCGAGAAGGAAGCCGCGATCACCATACGGATACCGCGGAACGCCAGTGCCGTCGCCGCCTGCTCACGTGAAGAGCCTGACCCGAAGTTCAAACCGCCTACGATAATATCCCCGTCTTCGGCGATCTTCTGGAACTCGGGATCGTAATTAAGCATGGCCGCCTGACCCATCTGCTCCGGAGTGAGGTCGTCCCGGTAGGTGACGTCCTTACCGTAAATACCGTCGGTATTCAGATTGTCCTTGGGCAAAAACAGAATTCGACCCTCGACTTCAGTCGGGAATCCTTCGATTATATCAACGGCGGTCGATTGCTTTTTCGACTTTTCATTCACCTTTATGGATTTATCAATCGAAACCGTTTCCACCGGTTTAGGACCGCAGATGTATCCCGCTGCTGCAGAAGCTGCCACCACCGCCGGACTTGCCAGGTACACGGAAGAGTCTCTTGAACCCATTCTGCCCTGGAAGTTACGGTTGGTTGCGCTGATTCCAACTTCGTTGCCTTCCAGTGTGCCGGCCCCAAGTCCGATGCACGGGCCGCAACTGGGCGGAAGAAACTTCGCCCCGGCCTCTTCCAGAGTCTTCCAGGCACCACTGTCCTTCGCTGCCTGCTCGATGGCCGCCGACGCGGCGGCGACATACAACTCAACGCCATCGGCCACTTTCTTATTCTGCAAAACCCAGGCAGCTTCAGCCAGGTCTTCCAGTCGCCCGTTTACGCAACTGAGCAGGTAAGCCTTGTGAACCTTGATCTTCTCCTTTTCGATTTCCGAAACGGCCTTGATCGCCTTCACTTCATTCGGACCGGCCACGTAAGGTGACACCTGTGACAAATCCAGCGTCAACTCCTTGGCGTAGTACGCATCGGCGTCAGCTTCCAGGCGGTTTTCATGCCACTGGTCGATATCTTCACGGGTGTAAGCCGGTGTCTTACCCTTGCGCCGGGCGAATTCGTCCGCACGCGAATAAAGGTAATCGCGCAAGACGGTATCGAAGGGGAATACGCCGGCCAGCGCTCCCCATTCAGTGGTCATATTGGCAATAGTCAATCGCTGGTCCATGGTCAGGTCGGCAATACCGTCGCCTGTAAACTCCACAACGTGATTGAGTACTTCGTCGTTGTTGTAGGTTCCGCACAGGGCGATGATAACGTCTTTGCCCACCACGCCCGGTCGCAACTTGCCGGTGAGTGTAACCTTTGCGACAGGGGGAATTTCCCACCAGGTTTCGCCCGTTGCCCACAAGGCGGCCGCATCGGTTCGAACTACCGGAGTCCCCAGGGCTGCCATAGCGCCGTAGATGTTGCTATGCGAATCGCTGGCGACCATGAAGGAGCCTGGGATTGCATATCCCTCTTCGACTATAAGCTGGTGGCCTATACCGCACCCGGCTTTGTGGAAATCAATTCCGTGATCGGCCGCGAACTTCTCGATTTTCGCATACTTCGCCAGGTTCGACTCCGAAGTATTCTGAACGTCGTGATCCAGGCAGAAAACCGGCTGCCTGGGGTTTGCCACCCGGGCAGCACCGATTGTCCCGAACTTGGGTATTACCGCACCAGTATTATCATGTGTCATTACATGTTTGGGGCGGATGGATACGTAATCACCGGCACAAACGGTCTCGCCGTCTTTCAAACCGGTTGCGTAACGTGTTGCAATCTTCTCTATCAGCGTCTGACCCACGTTTATACTCCTGCTAATGACGAACGGCTACTTGACCGATTGTTTTAGATTCCAGGTACGTTGCGCGGTTCCGGACCATCGTAACCGTGCGTACCGGGGATGATTTTTCGCATTTTCTTTTCCCTGCTGGCTTCCTCACGGGCCTGAGCAATCAGTCCCGGAACCCGGGCGATGATAAAGAAACCGTTCATCATTTCCGGATCAAACCCGAGTTCGCAGAGTACCGCGCCGATCGCGCCATCCACGTTGATCGGAAGAGGCTTGCCTAACTGCTTCGCCAAACCCGCTTCCATCAGTTTGCAGGTTTCTATGTACTTGCCACTTACGCCTGCTTCTTCGGCCAGTTCGAACAAACGGGGGGTTCGAGGATCCTGATTGTGCACACGATGACCAAAGCCGGCTACCCGATACTTGCGCTTGCGGAAGTCGTCCAGCACCTCGTCAGTCGCTTCCTCCATGGAGATGGATTTTTTCTCTGCCAACTCCACGATTTGCAGGATAGCCTTGGCGCAGTCTTCCACCGCGCCACCGTGGTAGCGGTTGATGTTCAAGACGCCGGAAGCTACGCAGGCACTTAAGCTGGCGCCGGTCGAAGCGGCCGTTCTGGCACCGAGTACCGAAGGCGCTCCCGGCCCGTGATCGATGGAGGAGACCAGAATGGCTGTCATGAGCTTACCGATCTTGGCGTCGGGAAGCTCGCCTCTGAGCAGAAGGTAAACGGCTTGACCGAAGTCGACGTTACCCATCAATTGCTCAACGGGATAGCCACGCATACGAATTTCATTGGGGGCGGTGTAAGTGATAGCGGTATAAAAAGTTGGTTCGTTCATAATGCGCAGCAGTATATCCGTAAACCAAACGGTTTGACTAGTGTACCCGAGCCGGTTTTTACCGTTTTCTTACCGTGATTTGGATAGGAACCTGAGACTTGTCAGAACTTATGAAATTTCATTCAGCAAAGGCACAAACGGTTTGCTTCTGTTAATATTCCGTATTCAAGCGTACGACCGTAGTTATCTTTCTGTGACAAGGAGAAGCGGTGTGATTCGACGAAAAAGGTGCTGTTCGGTGACAACTGGAACCTTGATCTTACCGGGGTTGATCCTCTTGTTAGGGCTGAGTTCATGCGTTGAAAAACGTAACTGGCTCAAACCGGACTACCCGAAAACCAGACGCAGCAGTGTTGTCGATATCATACACGGTCAAACCGTCCGCGATCCGTATCGCTGGCTTGAAGATGGCGATAGCCCGGAGACTCTCCGCTGGGTAGATCAGCAGAACGCACTTACCCAAAGAATGCTCGCACCCTTTGCTTCGCTTAAAAGTGAGATCGGAGAGGAACTCGCGACCGTTTACGGCGTGGATTCTGTATCCAACGTTTATCCACGCGGGAATCGTTTCTTTACCAGTCGTCATACGGGGCTGGAAAACCACGGCAGGATCTATCTGGCCGAAGGGTCCTGTAAAGCCGAAAGCCGGGTGGTTATAGATCCGAACACCTTCAGCGAAGACGGTACGGTGGCTTTGGACTGGTGGTATCCCTCGCCCGACGGTTCGCTTATCGCTTATGGTAAATCCCAAAGCGGCTCGGAAAAGAGTACGCTGTACATAAGAAACGTTGAAACGGGCATGGACCTGCCTGATGTCATCCCCTTTACGCAGTACTGTAATGTCGCCTGGAATCCGGACGGAAGCGGTTTTTACTACAATCGCTGCCCGAATCCCGGGGACGTGCCCGCCGGCGAGGAAAATTTCCATATGCGGGTTTACTACCACCAGGTAGGTACCAGCTGCATGCAGGACCGCTACGTGTGGGGCAAGGGGCGCCCGATTGACGAGGAGCCCAGGCCTTATACTTCCAGTGATGGAAAATACGTATTACTCAATTTCTACCGCGATCCCGCTCGCGATGATCTGTTCTTTAAAAAGATGGATGACACGCAGCCCTTTACCGCGGTGGCGGACAACCTTCCGGCTATCAATTCCGGCGATGTACTTGCCGACAAGCTGTTTATCCGAACCAACCACGAGGCGCCGCGGTTTAGAATCTGCGTTACTTCCGTGGATAAACCGGAACCGCAACACTGGCAGGATTTGATTCCCCAGCAGAAGGGCGTTATCAACGAGTTCAGGATAATCGGCGGCAAAATCATTCTGGAAATGATTGAAGACGTTCATTCCCGGCTTATGGTTTACGACCTTGAAGGAAAATTCGTTGAGGAAATCAAGCTGCCGGGAATTGGCACGGTTTCCAGTGTAAGCGGGCGACTGGACGGCAGCGATGTTTTCTTCTCATATTCCTCGTGGATTACGCCCACAACCAACTACCGGTATGATTTGGATACGAAGGAGTTGGAAAAACTCAACCAGATGGATTGCCCGATGGACCTGAACGCCTTTGAAACCCGGCAGGTATGGGTGGAATCGGCCGATGGGACCAAAGTCCCCATGTTCATTGTTGCCCGTAAAGACGTGAAACTCGATGGCCAGAACCCCGCTCTACTCTACGGATACGGTGGTTTCAATGTAAGCCTTTTCCCGCAATACCGTCCCCGGATCCTTCCGTTTTTGAAGAGGGGGGGCGTCTGGGCGCTGGCCAACATTCGCGGTGGAGGCGAACTGGGTAAGGATTGGCACGACGGAGGTCGGCGGGCAAATAAGCAGAAAAGCTATAACGATTTTTACGCTGCTGGGGAAAAACTCATTGAGCTCGGCTATACCAACCCCAAAAAGCTGGCCTGCAAGGGGGGCAGTAACGGTGGCCTGCTGATCGGCGTTGCCGTAACCCAACGCCCGGACTTGTTCCAGGCGGCTCTCTCCCAGGTACCGCTGATGGATATGATTCGTTTCCATAAATTCGGCATGGGAGCCCAGTGGGTACATGAATATGGTGATCCCGAAAAACCTGATGAGTTCAAATGGGTAAAAGCATATTCGCCATACCATAATGTCCGAGACGGCGTCGACTATCCGGCCACTCTGGTTGTCACCGCGGAAGCAGACAACCGGGTTGATACCTGTCATGCGTTCAAAATGGTTTCGAGGTTGCAGGAAGCCACTTCCGGCGACAGGCCTGTCCTGATTCGCGTGGAAAGAAAAGCCGGACACGGAGCAGGTAAGCCGCTCAGTATGCGAATAGAAAACCAGAGCGAGGATTGGGCTTTCCTTATGTGGCAACTGGGCATGGTTGAGTGATGGAACTTACCCGCGAAGTCAACATGGATTTAGATTCGGCGGAAAAAAAATTGTTCGCGCCGTCGATCCTGCTGCGCCTGACGGTGGATGGCGAAGTTGATCCGGTTACGGGTTTCATATGCAATATCAAAACACTGGATGACGTTGTGCGGCAGGAGGCGTCGCCGCCTTGGCGATCCGATTCGGTAACTGGCGACAACGCGACCATCGAGCAGTTACTTATTCAGCTCGCCGAGCGGATTGAAGGTGAATTTCCGACAAACGTGTCCCCCCTCCGCCTGGAAATTATTATCTCACCGCAGGTGAGCTTTGCGGTTAACTTTGGAGAATCAAAAATGGTTTCTCTGACTCGCCGATTTGAATTCGCTGCCGCACATAGATTGACCGCTTCGGCGTTGAAAGACGATGAGGTCGAAGCGGTTTTTGGGAAATGTGCAAATCCCAGCGGGCACGGCCACAACTACGTGTTGGATGTTACCGTTAAAGAAATGCAGAAATCAGAAGGCGGGCGAATCATTCGCACTGCCGATATGGACGCAATTGTACGGGAGCGGGTTATTGATCGATTCGATCACAAGTTCCTGAACCTCGATTGCGAGGAATTTGCCGGCATCAATCCCACCATGGAAAACATCGTTCGAGTTATATGGGAAAAACTTAATGGTGCATTTGATGGGGCGACTCTCGAGAACCTGCGTCTGCACGAAACCTCCCGGTCCTGGGTCGATTATCGGGGCGACTGACATGTTTTCGCTTTGACGAACCTGAAAAAAATCTCACGTCCAATAACGCCGCTTTTTATGGGCTGTTGTAAAAGCATTGTGAAGCAGTTGCTGCGCTGCGACATTTCTGTTTTTTCCGGACCGTAACCTATAGGGTTGCTCTTACTACTTTACTGCATGCATTCCACGCATCAGCCCGGTGGAACTCATTTGCTTCAGGTGAAAATGTATTTGAACCTTTCGGCATAAAGGTCACCTTCGGGCGCCTTCCTGCGCGACGTGTGAACCTATTACGGGAAACACGTTTCCTCTGTTTAGATAGATTCGGGAGTAAGTCCCGTGGAATCGGCACTGCCGGGAGCCTTATAGTGCGTAACCTGTTGGCTATCACCATAGTAGTACTCGCGACGTCTTTCTTCGGATGCGCCGAACCGAACTCTCGCTGCGCGTTGGTGCCCGTACAGAATAACGCCATAGAGGCGTTGGCCGGTAAAAACGCTGCCCGCGTGTTTGAACCACAATTCGGAGGCATCCTGGAAAATCCTATCGCCGAGGCCAGGATGAAGCGGATTGGTTCACGGCTGGCAGGATCGGCCGGTGTCCCGGAGAACCTGCTGCAATATCACCTGCTGGATAGCGAAAAACTAAACGCAGCCTCCTTGCCTGTTGGACGTATCTATATAACCAAAGCTCTGTATGCCCGCCTGGAAAGCGATGACCTGCTTGCGGCGGTTATGGCTCACGAACTGGCTCACCTGGTTTATCGTGATTGTTTCAAACCCCGCTGCAAAACCTTGGATGAATCGCTGCAGCGTGAACTTGCGGCCGATGCCTTTGCGGCCAGGCATCTGGAGTTGAACGGATTTGATCGGGATGCCATGCTGGGCGTTATACGGATAATAAAACCCGCACAGCCCCAAAGCTGGCACATTGCCCGTTCAGAGAATCTTGGCTATTTCCAGGATGAACGTTACTCGGAAGTTGCCGGTTCCGATAGCGAGTTGTTGGCGGAAAACGCTGGTGGCGATACTGATTCAAGCGCACAGGCCGACGAAAGGCGTCGCAACAGCCAACTCGATTCCTTGGCTTTATACAACTGAAACTAATCAGCCGCCCTGGTGAACAATCCGCGGGAAAGTTACTTTGAATGCCGATCCCTGATCTTTTTGCGACTCCACTACCAGGGATGCACCGTGATATTCAAGAATGCCGTGAACAACCGCCAATCCCAATCCCGTACCGCTTTCTCGGGGCTTGGTTGTGAAGTAAGGCTCAAATATCCGGGCTTTTATTTCTTCTGTCATTCCTTCGCCGGTGTCTGATACCACAAGTTCCACCGTTCCCTGTACCGGCGGATGCTTCTCCCGCAAGACAGGGGGTTTCTGTTCAGGGTGTTCAACCAGGGATACCGTAAGTGTTCCGCCATCAGGCATGGCATCGCGGGCGTTTAACGTAAAGTTCAAAAGAACCTGCTGCAACTGACTTTCATCGGCATAAACCCAATACCCGTCGTTTTGGGAAACTTCCGTTACGATGTCTATCGAATTGGGCAACAGGTGCTTCAGCATCCCCAGTGTTTCTTCAACTACTTCGGTCAGGTTGACGGCCCTTTTTTCGCAGGGCATCCGATAGCTGAAGGTTAACAAAGCTCTGGTGACACTGGAGGCCTGTTCCACCGCTGCCAGGATTGCCTGCAAGGCTCTTTTCGCCCGGTCATTACCGGAAATGTGCGACTCCAGAAATTCCGCGTTTCCAGAGATGGTAGCCAGGAAGTTGTTAAAATCGTGAGCCACGCCACCGGCCAACATACCCACCATTTCCAGGCTTTGGGCATGCCGCAGTTGCTCTTCCAGACGTAGTCGTTCTCTTTTATTCTCGAATGTGTTGAGTGATTGTTCGACGGCACTGGCCAGGCGAGTGAGGTTTTCCTTCAGAATGTAGTTGTCCGCACCTTGCTTGAGACATTCAACTGCGGTCTCTTCGTCTATAGTCCCCGTTACGACGATGAACGGGATCTCCAACGACGAATCTCGAAGAATATCAATCGCTTCATTAGCTTGAAAACCATCTATAACATAATCGCTAAGAATGATATCCCACTTCTGTTGCGTTAACGCATTTCGAAAACCATTCGCATTGGTTACTCGATCATAAGTCACGGAAAAAACCGGCACGATGCAATTCACGTATGCAATGTGCCGCGTCGTCGGGACTGCTGTCCAATATCAGAACACTTAAACACCGACTCATGGCAATAGTTTCTTTAATGCACAAAAGTATAAAACCAAACGATCGAGCTTGTTTCGGCCAGCGATTCAATCCCTCGTCGTTTGAATGAATTTCCCCTGATGAAACGATACCAGTGCAATACTGTTCCGTCGAGTCAAATTCGACTGCGATTATTTCCGAAAAGCATCGGATAACCAATCGGCGGGAACGAGCAGCCGAGTTGAAGTAACAAAACGTGGGGTCAGGTTACCGTAATCAAGTCTCCTGACCCCACTATTGGGTGTGCCGATAGATGAAAGTGGCTGTGTGGTCGGCACGTGTGTGGGTAAATGTAAAGTTAATTCTCTTTTTATGAAATTGCGAATTTCGGACCGCGCAATATCTGCGCCCTTTGTGCTATCTCGTTTTCCAGTCTTTCGATTTTACTTAGCGGCTCTTCGTGCCACCAGGCATCCGACAGTTCATCCTTAAGGCGTTTCAGCTCTTGTTCTATTTTGTTTCTTTCACTCATTGTCATAGTCTCAGAGTTCATCTCTCACCTGGTTCGCGTTTAGCTGATGAACACAGAGTTTCAAAACCACACCGTCCGGTCCCTGAAGGTAGCAGTCTCTAATGACTGCCGTCCTTTCTACACATTAGACGGGCGAACGGTACCAATCCGGTTACCAAAAATTGTAAGATCATGTAGGTAAGCAGGCGTGAAGGCCCGAGGTACACCCTGCCGCTACTTTCTCCAGTCCGAAAAACCGGCTGATTACCGGGAATAAGCGGGTAATGCCCAGTTTTCCAGTGAGTATCTGCTATCGACAGATAAGGGGTGGGGGGATTGTAAAAAATTGTTTAATGTCTGAAAAACTTGCCTGTAATGTTTATGTCGTCACCTTCCGCGCAAAAGAATACCGGATGAATCCAAGTTCATCCGGTATTCTTTGGGAAATTGGTTATACCGTCATTACCCGCAAGACTTTATGGGATAAACTTATATCCGACACTATGAACGGTGATAATATGCTGGGGATGTTTGGGGTCGGTTTCTATCTTGCGTCTTAAACTTACAATGTGGTTATCGACGGTTCTGTTCGCGGGAAAACCGGCCAGTCCCCATATCACATCCAGCAGTTGGTTTCTCTCGACCGGCTGCTCGGCGTTTTCTATGAGCATTTTTAGTATTTCGATTTCGAAATGCCCCAGGTTGGACGAGCTGTCGCCTTTGACGACTTTTCCCTTGACCAGGTCGACTTCAGCTCCACCGATTTTCATTACCTTGCCGACAGACGGAGCCGATCCGCTGCGGCGAAGGGCCGCTTTTATTCTCGCCAGCAGCTCACGAACGCCGAAAGGCTTGGTTACGTAGTCGTCGGCTCCAGCTTCCAAACCTCGGACAACGTCGATCTCCTGGCATTTCGCGGTCAGCATCAAAATCGGAACGGTGAATCCAGCGTCGCGTATTTCTGAACACGCCTGCAATCCGTCTTTATTGGGCATCATGACATCAAGCATGATCAGGTCCGGACGTTCGGACTTGGCTTTCTCAACCGCCTCCGCTCCGTCATTTGCCACGATTACATCATAACCTTCAAACTGCAGGTTATCGCGTAATCCCATGATCATATCGGGTTCGTCATCAGCTATTAGTATCCTGGCCATTATCGTTGTCCTCCGTTGCGGTTTCTTCTGAATTCACCGGCAAGAATATACGAAAAGTACTGCCCTTTACCAGTCTGGATTCCACATCGACTATCCCATTGTGAGCGTCAACGATGTGTTTGACCAGAGCCAGCCCCAAACCGGCACCTCGACGTTTGCGCACTCTGTCATCGTTGGCTCGGTAAAACCCGGAAAACAGGTGGTTGCGGTCTTCCGGTTTTATCCCGATCCCTCGATCACTGACACTGATTAAGATTCCGTGCCGACCTCGGCGGGTCTCCCGGGACAGGTCGATACCCAGGAACTTATCCTCCGGATCGGTGTATTTCATTGCGTTATTAATGAGGTTTATAACCGCCTGGGCGATCGCGTCTCCGTCACACCAGATTTTTGGCAGATCTTCAGCGATGATGAGCTGGTGCTCGAACCCTTCGTGATCGAGTTGGACACGATAGGCCTCATAGGTCTTTTCTATCAAGGCGACCACGTCGGTCCGGCACATGTTGTACCGTTTCTTGTTCGCGTCGATTCTGGCGAAGTCGAGGATGTTGTCGATCAGATGGGTGAGACGCGTACTTTCTCGAGTTATTATCTCGTAATACTCTTTTTTCTTCTCTTCGGTGGGGACTCGCCCCGAAGACAGCGTCTCGCCAAACAAGCGGATGAGGGCCAGCGGGGTTTTCAGTTCGTGCGAAACGTCGGCAACGAACGCCTGCTTCATCTTGGAGAGGGCAATCTCCCTTTTCAATACCCGCCATAGGGCCCACACCACCGCGAGCAAAGCGGTAATCGCCAGTATGGTGGCCGTTATGAACAGTATCACCTGCCGGTGAACGACATTTTGCTGGCGTTCCAGGAACCCCTTCGTCGGCAGCAAGTGGAAACACGGAGCGATGGGCCCGAGATCCTCAGTCCAGACCGTGTTTTCTCTCTTTTCAGGGACCTGAGACGGCAGCACTGTCTCAACTGCTACCCGGTTGGAGTTGAGGCGGGGATTGATCATGTCGGCCTGGAAACGATCCAGATCAATGTGTATTCCGAGGACCGTATTGCCGTGTACGGCCTGTTGACCAATAAAATAGGCCACCACAATCGGCTCGTCGTTGACCACGTCGTAGACGAACTGAATCGGTTTTGGTTTCAGATCGAACTCGGCGGCCATCAATGAGGGAAGCAGGCGTCCTATAACCACGTAATAGAAAACTTCACTCCGTTCGAACCGGTTTGAGGCACTGGGATTGAGTGTCCACGTAGCATCTTCCTGCCTGGTCCATTTCTGGAGAACCCTGCCGTCGAAAACATATGCTTCATCGATCCACGCGGGAGGGGCAGTGCCGATGAAGGGGCGGTCGTGGTAGTTTGTCAGGAGGTTCTTACCCGCCTGCTCCAGTAGAGAGTTCACAATGGGCAGCGATTTGTTAATGACGTTCTCTTTTAATAGTGATGCTTCTTCGCGGAGGTCGGTTATTCGTTGCTGAGAGAGAAACTGCACCTGCCGGGCGGCGGTGATCATGCTCATACCGGTCAGAATCAAGGTGAGAACGACGGCCACGATTCCGATCCAGGCAGTCATCTTTTTCGGTTCCCTGTCAGCCATGTGTGAAATGATAGCAGAGAATCGCCGTTCTGGCTTCATTTGATTGTTGCCGATTGTATGAAGTTCTCAGCAGGTGCCGGGCACTTGTAAAAGTGAAGAGGATCTGCTCCGGCATTTAGCCGGTTGCACTGGCCTTTTTGTATAATTTTGTTGATGTAACCGACTGGTAAGGAAAGCAGTAGGTGCGGGTTTGCAGTGTGCCCAATTGGCATTGAACGGTGCGCAAGGTTGTTGTTTAAAACCAATATTGGATCGCGGTTTGGTCAAGCTCCGGGCTGTAGAAGTTAATGCCGACCTATAAGTGATGAAAACGACTTGAAACAGATTATCAATAAACCATAACCGGGATGTCGGCGGCTTTTGCTTTGTCCGAACTCAGATGTTTTCGCCGCTTGTTGGTTTCTGAATTTTCGTCGATTAATTCGGCAGCCAATTGTTTGAACCGATCCTCGCAAAGCTCAAAAGCTTCCACTATGTCGGGATCAAAATGTTCGCCGCTTTCGGACCTGATGATGTCCGCGGCTTTTTCGTGTGACATAGGCGGTTTGTATACCCGCTTGGAGGTGATGGCGTCGTATACATCGGCGACGGCCATTATCCTGGCCGACAGCGGGATGTCGGTTCCCGCAAGACCTTTGGGATAACCTGTGCCGTTAAATTTCTCATGATGGCCGTAAGCGATTTCCATGCTCATTTGCAGGAATCGTTGCGATTTACCCTTGTCGATCAACTGGCGAATCGTATCCCCACCGATTGTCGCGTGCTGCTTCATTATCTCGAATTCCTCCGGCGTCAGTTTACCGGGCTTTCGCAGAATATTGTCGGGTATTCCGACCTTGCCGATATCGTGCAGCGGGGAGGATCGAACAATCGCGTCGATAAATTCCTGATCGACGATTGAAGAGTATTTCGGTGAACGGGACAGCGTTTCCGCCAGGACGCGGCAGAATTCGGCCACCCGGTCCAGATGTGCACCGGTTTCCGGATCACGGTTTTCCGCAAGCTTGGCCAGCGCCAG
>CAXXKI010000017.1:0-65883 GCA_963667855.2 Phycisphaerae bacterium
AGACCTCGCCTGCGACGACAGCCAGTATTGTACAGGCATCGAAACCTGCGACCCATACGGCTATTGCCAATCAGGGACGACCCCCTGCCAGGTAACCCAATGGTGTTACGAGGCTGGATCAACCTGTATCGATTACGGTAACGGTGATTTTGAAGCCGACGGAGACGTAGACCTGCTGGACTTCGCCGCCTTCCAGCGATGTTTCGGGACAATCGCAACCAGTTCCTGTGAAAACGGCAATTTCAACGGCTCCGGCTTGATCGACATTGACGACTACACCGAATTCGAAGCGGCTTTGGTTGGGCCTGACTAATTGGGTAACCAAAAGGTGTCAGGTTATATTTTCGGATATTAGAATCAACCTGACACCTTGTTTTTAGTAGAGAAATACATACTGACGTGCCACTGCTCTATGAGCAGTGGTTATGAATAATCCCCTAAACTATTGTTATAATAAGAGGATATGAAAGAACCACAAAAACGCAGCAGTAACATTTCACTCGCCGGTGATTAATACGAACATGTTCGATATAGAATTAGCAAATGCATAACCACTGCTCTGTGAGCAGTGGCACGTTTGAGTTTATAAACTTTTGAATACAATTCACGATTGTATGCAAGACAGATTCCGTTTATCGCTTAAATAAGTGCTTCGGCCACGTACTCGAATACGTGCCCAACCTCCCTCTTTCACGAAACCAACATAAATTCAACTCCCTAAATACCCAAACACGTTGTGCCACTGCTCTATGAGCAGTGGTCATGAATAACTCACCAAACTATTGTTACAACAAAACGACGCAAAAGAACCACTAAAACGCAGCGATAACATCTTGCTCGCAGGAGATTAATGCGAACATGTTCGATACCGAATTGGCAAATGCACAACCACTGCTCATAGAGCAGTGGCACGTCAGCCCGGATAAAAAAGGAGCCAGGGCCATTCTCAACTTTTAGAAATTGGCCCTGGCTCTATATTGATAAAATCACAAAATAGCCTCGGCCACGTATTCTATTACGTGCTTGGCTCGAACTCCCGTATGGTGGTGAACCTGGTGCCGGCAACTGAAGCCGGATACTGCCACCGACGCGTCACCACGCTGGCGAATCACCGGGAAAAGCCTTTGCTCGCCGACCGCCTTGGCCACGTCGTAATGCTCCACCTCGTGCCCGAACGCACCGGCCATCCCGCAACAGCCACTGTTGATCTCGGAGGCCTTACCACCGGTACAGGCATTGAGCAAACGCATAGCGCTCTCCGTACCGATCAGCGACTTTTCATGGCAGTGGCCATGATAGAGCAGTTTGCCGATTTTCCCCGCATTGAGTTTCAGGGCATCCGGTTTATTTTCGAGTATCTCGGCCACGAAAGTGTCGATGGTCCTTGCCGCGTCGGCCACTATTTTTCCCCGCGTGGTCGGAACCAGTTGAGGCAATTCATCAATCAAAACCGAAACGCACGAAGGCTCGGTCCCCACAATGGGAATACCCTTTTCCGCATACGGCGCGAGAGCATCGACATTATGCTCGCAAAGCAGCTTTGCTTCCGGCAGCAGCCCTTTACTGATCTGCGGTCGGCCGGAACATGCGTTGCCGGTAATCACAACATTGAATCCCAACGCCTCCAGAACCTTAACCGCTGCCTGGCCTACACTCGGCTCGTAGAAGTTGGTCCAGGAATCGACGAAATAAACCACGTTGGGTTTATCAGAAGCTACGTCCTGCCAGTTGACCTTCTTCTGCTTCTTCAACCACTTGCGGAAAGTCTGGCGGACAAACTTCGGCGGCGGAACCCGGCGATCCAGGCCGTACACCTTCTCCATGAAAAAGCGAACCAGGCGGTTCTGCATGACCATATTGCTCAGTGGAGCGAAGAAGCAGCCCATGGGAGCCATCGCCACGGAAGCGCCGATCAGGCGGCTGCGGCGGGGAACACCTTCACGGCGGTTCTTATGTGCCAGCCATTCGGTCTTGAGTTTTGTCACATCGGCGCCGGTAGGGCATTCGGTCTTGCACGCCTTGCATGCCAGGCACAGATCGAAAACTTCGGTCAGCGCCGGATCGGCCAACCCGTCGATCAATCCCTTATTGCTTAAAGCTATACGCATCGCGTTGGCCCGGGCACGCGTACTGTGTTTTTCCTCATTGGTAGCCATGAATGACGGACACATGGTACCGGCCAGCTTCTGCCGGCATTGCCCCACGCCGCTGCACATTCCCGCCAGTCCGGCCAATCCGCCGTAGGCACTGAAATCGAGGAACGTCTGAACCTCGGCAGGTTTAAAATCCTCTCCATAGCGGAGATTATCCTGCATGGGAAGAGGCGTGATTATCTTGCCGGGATTCAAAATATCATCGGGATCGAATACAGATTTAACTTTTTTGAATGCCTCAATAATTTTCGAACCGTAGGCTTTTTCCAACCACCCGGACCGGACAATTCCATCGCCGTGCTCACCGGTCATCGAACCACCGAATTCCAGAACCAGCGAACTCACCTTATCCGCAATCCTCTCCAGCAGTTCAATATCGTGCCGCTGTCGCAGGTTCAAAGCGGGCCGCACGTGCAGGCACCCAACGCTCGCATGCGCGTAATACCCAATCTGGTTTATACCTTCCTCACGCAGCAGCTTGTCCAACCGGACGATATAGTCGTGCAGATTGTCCGGTCCGACGGCGCCGTCCTCGATAAAAGCGTAAGGCTGCCGCTCGCCCGGTTTCGACATCAGCAGCCCGACCCCGGCTTTGCGAACCTCCCATACGTCAGCCTG
The DNA here is from genome assembly GCA_963667855.2 of Phycisphaerae bacterium. Lineage (GTDB taxonomy): Bacteria > Planctomycetota > Phycisphaerae > UBA1845 > UBA1845. The sequence continues at coordinate 2,772 of CAXXKI010000017.1, forward strand.
CTTCGCCGGATCGGTTATGACCGGATGAGCATACCCGAAGGAATTGGCTTTAAAATCATCCACCAGAGCGGTCAGACGCTGCTTCAGGCTGGCTTCATCCTCGTCGTACAACTCGCAAACGAGCATTGTTTCCGGATCGCCTTCAATAAACCAGCGGCGACGGACCATTGCGGAGTTTCCCTTGGTCGCGTCGGTAATTAGCCGATCGACCAGCTCGACAGCGGCCGGTTTGTGCTTCATCGCCAGCGGAGTCGCCGACAGCGAACTGAACAGATCATCAAAATGGGCGACTACCAGCCCCTTGCATTTCGGCAGCGGGGTTAGCTTGACCGTAGCTCCGGTTATGATCGCCAGGGTACCCTCGCTACCGCTGATAATAGATTCGACATTGACCCGGCCATTACACTGCAGACGATCCAGAGCGTAACCGGCGTTTTTCCTCGCCACCTTAGGCCAGCGAGCTTCGATCTCATCGTGATAATCTTCAGCAATCTTGGCCAGCGTCTCTTCGCATCGGCGGGCCAGCGGGTTATCTGTTGGCTTTACCCCTTCACCCCAGGTGCAGGTCGAACCATCAGCAAGCACTACTTCCAGGCTGGCGATATGGTCACACGCTCGCCCGTAGATTATGGAGTGAGCCCCGCAGGAATTGTTGGCAATCACTCCACCAAGATTCGCCCGGCTGGAGGTAGCCACATCCGGAGCATACTGTAAACCGTGTTTCGCCAATTCAGCGTTCAGTTCATCCAGGACCACGCCCGGCTCAACTCGAGCAGTTCGCGCTTCCGGGTTGACCTCCAGGATGCGATTGAGATATCGGAAGCAGTCAAGCTGAATGCCGTGATTGACCGCCCCGCCGGTCAGACCGGTGGCACCACCGCGCGGGGTGATCGGAATCTTGTGCCTGGCGCATATTCTAACCGCGGCGGCCACATCACCAACGGTCTTGGGAATTACAACACCGTCAGGAATTATCTCGTATATACTCGCGTCCGTGGAATACAGCGATCGGGTCAAAGCATCGCTGCGAACTTCACCGGTAATGTTTGAAGCTATCTCGGAAAGAACTTCAGAAACCTTCTTTTGATCAACCGAACCGTCTGCCATTGCCTTGGAATACCTTTCCCATATTTCGGCTGCCAACCGGAACCTTACGCGACAATTCCGTCGTAAGAACTCCGCCTGCGCGCCCCCCAAAGAAAACGAGCCCAACCGCGAACTTCAACCCCTCACTGAGCGAGCTCATCAATGGGTAAGGATACAGGTAATTCCACTCTATTACAAAGGACATGAAACACGGAAACGGTAATCCAGGCAGCTTTCCGCATGAGAAAACCTGCCCGGATTACCGTCCGATATTTAAAAGCCGGTTACACCGTTACCTGGCGAATATCCGAGATTGCTCCCAGACTCGACCCAGGTAATCGGTAGCCCTTACAGTTACCACGTGCGTCTCGCCCCAGGCAAACCTTTTGGGGAACTCTACCGACCACATGTGCAGGCTTTCCACCGTCGACGCCCAGGTCTTTGGACTGGACCTCACCCCGGAAACCAGGGCAATCGCCATCGGGTCCTGCTGCCTGACCCGCTTCATAGGCAGGAATGGGCCGCCGTCCAGGCTGTATTCCACCTTGCTTTTGACGCTGCCGTCAAAAACATTAACCAGCAGTGTGCGGCAGGACAAATCGTCATGGCCTACCGAAGCCGGAGGATAAATCCGCATCTGGTAGTCCGCAGGGAAACCGGCCGCCTTGAACTCGTTCACATACTCGCTGCCGTCGAAATGAACAAACGAGTATCCATTAGGTACGCCGTCACGGTTGTCGGTTACCGGAATTCCTCGAACATCAGTCGGACCGCTCCACCAGATTCCGGAAACGGTAGCTAGATTGATCTCATGCAGGGATCCGTCGTAAATCCATCCATCCTCGGCTTCGTAGAACTTATGCTCGTGAGCGTGAACGTGCCCGGAAAGAGCGAGTACCTTTTTGCGATTACTCAGAACTTTAAAAAGCTCATCCTTATCCGCACAGGTCTTGCGATGAGGCGTGGTGATCGGGATGTGCATCAGAAGCACGACCAGGTAATTATCGGGAACATACTGCAGATCGTTTTTCAGCCATTCCAATTGCTTCTTGCCGAAATTGCCCCGGTAGGTGTTACCCAGCCACTCGACATCATCGAGAGCGACAAAATGCACTTTTCCGTAATTCCAGGAGTAATAATTCGGTCCGAAGTGACGGTGGAACGTTTCGTCCGAATGCTGATCATCTACGGCGTCGTAGTTCTCATCGTGATTACCAATTATGTTGAAAAAAGGAATTCCCACTTTTCCAGTAATATCAACATAACTCCAGAGCAGGAACAGTCGATCCGATACAAGGTCACCGAGAGATACTGCAAAAACTGAATCCGTCCCCACCATCTCGGACAACACATCGTCGCGGATATAGCTCATCTCCTGGGCAGTTTCCGGTTGCGGATCGGCCATCGCTATAATGCTGAATTTGTCCGATTCCTCGCTTTTCATAAGCGGAAAATCGATCGATTTCGGCAGCGGGCCTGTCGGCTTTACCCCTTCATAATCCAGCTTCGGAGAACCGTTCGGCTTGTGAATATAATAGAACTGCGGCAGGTTATTCTTATTCAACGGCAGGGAATAACCATTAGGCTTGGTAACAAAAATGATGGTGTCGTCACTGACCGGCAACTCGTATCGCCCCTGGTTGTCTGTCGTAACCACTTCCTTCTGGTTTGATACAACCACATTGGCAATACCCTGTTCAGTACTGTCCAGTTTGCCGTTCCCGTTGGCATCTTCAAAGACCACACCCCGGGCAAGTTCCTGGCCCACTGAAACACTCGCCAGGGAGCCGGCCAAAAGAAAAAACATCGCCAGATAATTCCGGATACTCATCGCGTGCATCCACCTTCCGCAAAAACAAATAAACAGGTTGTCAATATTGAGTGATCTCATCCATACCACCCAATCCCCACCAACGGCTCCATATTATGCGCCGCCTTGTGCAGGTCAATCGGGGTTGCCCGCGAGCACTTTCTCATCCTCTCTCCCGCTCACGAATCGCCAGCCCAATCAGATAGGCCATAAATGGACGAACATGCGATTACTCGATACTCTATTACTGATGGGAACCAGTTTTTATGGTACGACTTTACACGGGGGATTTAACGAAATGCTAACACGGATTCTTCTAACCGTTCTCTTTACCGCGATTCCGGTTCTAGCCGACGACGCGGCCCAAGCGCAAACAACCAGGCCCGATACGAACAACTTCTCCGTAATGCATATTACGGATCTCCATGTCTCTCCTCACTTGTACCGGCAAGCACCGGTAACAACGGTTCGCGGACAGGACACAATAACCTGGTTATGCGCGGAAAGTCATAAAACCCAGCAAGTCGAACCGTATGGAATTACCACTCCGCCTCCATCTTGCGTATTCGCCACCGGCGATATGACCGAGTACGGCGTAATCGACGATACCTGGGATGTATTCAAGAAAGCTCTTTCTGATATAAAAGTGCCGCTCTATGTCACTCCAGGCAATCATGACAATACCTGGGTGGCAATGTACCACATAATGCGTTCCGAGTACGGCGGGCAGGATTACTCCTTCGATCTAAACGGTGTTCACTTCGTGTTCATCAACTCCGCGTCTCCCCAGGAACCAACACCCAGCATAGACGCCAAAACCAGGATCTGGCTGAAGAAGGATCTCGATTCCATCAAGCTGGGAATGCCGGTCGTTCTCTCCCTGCACCACCCGCTGGAAGGTAATGAGTTCGCCTCCCCCGCGGAACATGACACCCTGATCGACCTGCTCAAGAACTACAACGTCGCCCTTATCCTCTACGGCCACGGCCACTCCATCGTGCATAAGAACCTCGAAGGAATCGACGCGGTTATGGGAGGTTCCACCTTTGGTAAAAACTCCGGATATGGATTACTCAGTGTCCAGAACGGAACCCTGCGTTACGCTTACCGTTTTTTAAAACCGAGAAATGACAAGAAGGACGCGAACACAGAGATAACCTGGAAAGGTGTATTGGAAAAACCTTTGACCGGAAAACAGCCTCAACGGTTGTTTAAAATAGATTTCCCGACCGAAGACAAAACTTTCAAGGACCGCCACCTTGGTGTCGACCTGGAGTTCAACCTGCCGCGTACATCCACCGAAGCGGAAAAAGCGGGGATCGAAATAAGAGTCGACGGGAAAAAAGTGGAATTGAAACCCACGCCGTCCGACTCCAGCAAAGATAAGTATCACCGCGCACTTTCGTTTGCCGCAACAGACGTAACGCCGGGCGCCCACCTGCTAACAGTTAAAGCAACACTGCCGAACGGGCAAAGCGATATTCGCACCGCGACTTTCCATATAGCATCGCCAAACCCAAAGGCTCTGGCATGGACGATAAACCTGCCCGCGTCGGTAAAGGCAGGCCCGGCGGTAACGGCCGACGCATTAATCGTCGCCGGCACCGATGGAACCGTTCGCGCCCTGGATAAAGACACCGGTAAGGAAAAATGGGTTTTCATAACAGGTGGAGAAATAATCGCCACTCCGGCGGTAAACAGGAAATGCATCATCTTCCCATCCGGCGACGGGAAAGTGTACTCCATCGACCATAAGGGCAATAAAATATGGTCATTCGACGCTCATACGCCAGTATATGGCATTCCCCTGATCCATAACCAAACCGTATACGTGGGCGACAACTCAGGCCGACTGCACGCACTGAATCTCTTGACCGGAAAAAGTAAATGGACTTTTGAACGCGCGGACTTCACTATCGAATCAAAACCCTATTTCTGGAAAAACATGATCGTGTTCGGCGCCTGGGACGGCTATGTATACGCGGTCAACGCTGCTGACGGCAAGCTGGTTTGGAAAACTCTGGGCCCGAAATCGAGCGAGAAGAAAGCCCTCCGATACTACGCACCGGCCGACTGCGGATTCGTGGCCATTAAAGACCATCTATTCGTCTGTGATCGCGGATACCAGTTGGGAATCTATACCCCCGACGGGAAAATGGTCAGCACCAGCGATGAAAAAGTTGCCGCGATCGCCTTTGACGCTACCTGTAATTACGTATTGGGCAGAACCACCGACAACCGCCTGTGCAAGTTCGATGAAAGCGGAACGAAGATCTGGGATATCAAAATCCCCGCCGGGCGATTTCCCATTCCGCCGACTTCTACAAAAAATCACGTATATATCTGCAGCAACCAGGGACGCCTGAATATACTCAGTCCCGAAGATGGGAAAAGCATGTTTGAATACCAGGCAACTCCCGGCTTCTACGTAATGGCTCCCGTATGCGTGGATAAGAACCACTGCTACATAGCCGGAATGGACGGATCAATAACAGCGCTGAACGTAATCAGCAATTAGAACAAACAAGGGGGGCGGGCGTCTCGCCCGCCTCGCCGTTAAACGAATCGGTCAACAGAACAGAAAAAAACGAAACCGTTTACGGCACAACAGACTTATGAATAAAGACTCTACTCTCTACTTTCTAATCCCTACTTTCTCGGCGAAGCCGCCGGGCGTCTCGCCGTTTCTCTGAAAAATGTTATCCAGGCAAATGTAAACTAAGTGAAAACTTAAATGCCAGAATCTCCAACCATAGCCATAATAAACGGGAAAGTGTGGACCGGGGAAAAGTCATCGCAAGAGCCACAAGCGGTGGCAATAACCGGCAACAGAATAACCGCGGTGGGTACTACCGATGAAATCCGCAAGTTCACCACCACAAATACTCAGGTGATCGACGCTCAGAACAGGCGGGTCATACCCGGCATAACGGACAGCCATACACACATACTCTTCGCCGGTCTGCAACTTGCCCGCCTGGACTTGGCAAAAGCTTCAAGCAAAAACGACTTCATAAACCTGGTAACCAAAGAAGCGTCCAGGCTATCCGCGGATCAATGGCTTCTGGGCGGGCAGTACGCTATCGAGCATTGGCCCAACCCCGAACAACCGAACAAAAGCTGGATAGACTCAGTAACTCCCGACAACCCCGTTTTTCTGACCCGCTCGGATTTACACATGGCTTTGGTAAATTCCAGGGCTTTGGAATTAGCCGGTATAAACCGCGACGGACCGGCCGACCCGCCCGGCGGAGAAATAGAACGCGATCCCAAAACCGGCGAACCGACCGGAATCGTCAAAGACGCGGCCATGGAGATATTTTTTAAACTGATTCCACCGCCGAGCGAGCAGCAGAACCGCACCGCGTTTGAAGCAATCTGTAAAAGATCCAATCAATGGGGCATAACCGGTATTCACGACATGAGCCTGCCGGAGGACCTTGACGTTTTCAAGACCTTCTGCGAGCAGGACCGGCTCACTCTTCGCGTAAGCAGTTACATAGAGACCCCTGACTTTGAAAACGAACTCAGCCATATGCGCAGCTTCCCAGTGGATAACAGCATGTTCCGTATTGCCGGTTTCAAAGCATTCGTCGACGGCTCCCTGGGCAGCCGAACCGCGTACATGTGCGAACCGTTTGCCGATGCCACGCCGGAAACCAGGTACCCTCGCGGTTTGCGAGCCAAGTGCGCCGCGAACTGGGATAACTTCTGCACCATGCTCCGCTGGGCTCACGATCGAAAAATGCAGTTGGCCGTCCACGCCATTGGTGACCAGGCCATCCACGACCTGCTTGACTTTTTCCAAACCCTGCCGGACGCAAAGCAGGCCAGACACCGCATAGAACACGTCCAGCACCTTCTGGAAATGGACATTAAGCGTTTTGCCCAACTGGGAATAATCGCTTCGCTCCAGCCGGTACATAAAGCGGATGACGGGCCGTGGGCGGAACCCATTATCGGCAAAGATAGAATGGAAATGATGTACGCATGGAACAGCCTGCTGAAATCAGGAGTAACCGTATGCTTCGGCAGTGACGTTCCCGTGGTTCCCAACAACCCGTTCGCGGGCATGGCTCAGGCGGTCACCGGAAAAATGCCCGACGGCACAATCTGTGTCCCCGCTCAGAATATCACCATAGAGCAGGCCCTAAGTTGTTATACCCTTACTCCGCAGATAGCCGCATTTAGGGAAAACCAACTGGGAACGATAACTCGCGGCAAACTCGCCGACATGGCGATACTCGACCGCGACATTCTTACCATAGATCCTGACAAAATACCCGACACCAAATCCGTTACCACCATAGTAAACGGGAAAGTGGTTTACCAATGATATTGATAGGGGCATGGCTCACGCAGGCGTGACCATGTAAACAGCAGCAACGCTTCGCTATAAGAAAACCCGTAGGTCGGGTCAACAGCGCCAACATTCTTAACTAATTTGAGATTTCAAATTTCAGATCGATGATGTCGGAGCATTCTCATACTATCGATTGAGACGCATAACTTAAACAACCGGAAAAAATCTAAAACGACAAAGATATTTTCCGCGGTGGCCTGTTGACCCGACCTACTTAATAAAACCGTGGACACTCGAATACATGCCTGTTAAACTCAGATCTGTGTGTGCGGGGTATCATAAGCTATAAAACCACCTCCAAGGGGGGCGATTGCCAACAATGAAACAGGAACTTCCGCGAAGTATCGGTGTTTGGGGTGGAATGGCTATCACCGTAGGAGTCATGATCGGCACCGGTATCTACCGTACCCCCACAACCATCGCGAATGAAATGGGCAGCCCGGCAATTATTCTGCTCATGTGGCTCGCTGGTGGAATACTCTGTTTGTTCGGAGCATTGACCTTCTCGGAACTGTCCACCATGTTCCCAAAAGCGGGCGGCGTTTATGTTTTCCTCCGCGAAGGGTACGGCCGGATGATTGCCTTCGTCTTCGGTTGGACCTACTTCCTGTTAACCCAACCCATGGCCATCGCCGGTATCGCCATGGTTTTTGCCGAATACCTGAGCAGCCTGCTCCTGACATATAACATTATCGACAAGCCCTTCAGCCCGCAGATTATTGGGATAATCACCTGTGGAGTTATCATTGCATTAACCGGTATCAACGTAACCGGCATGAAGCGTGGAGCCAACACGGCCATCATTCTTACAGGTGTCAAAACCCTGGCACTTATTGCAATCGTCGCGCTGGCATTAATCATGAACGAAGGTTCAAGCGAAAACTTTACGGCCGTCACCGCTCCCAAGTCCTTCCTCTCCGCTTTGATACCCGTTCTCGCCGCGATTCTCTGGACCTATGACGGCTGGAGCGATGCGGCCGCCGTGGCCGAAGAGGTCAAGGAACCTCAGAAAAAACTTCCCCGCATCCTCCTGCTCGGTACCGGAAGCATAATGCTCCTCTACCTGGCGGTGAACGCCGTCTATTTCTGGTTAATGCCCATAGAGGAAATGGGGAAGACCAAGGATCTCGCCCCCGTGGTAATAGAAAAACTGATCGGACCGGCCGGCGGTACCGTGGTTTCCATCCTGGCGATGATCACTTTTCTCGGCTCCACCCACGCTTCGATCATCGTCGGCTCCCGCGTAACCTTCGCCCAGGCCCGTGACGGGCTGCTCTTCGCCTTTCAATCCCGCGTACACCCGAAATACAAGACGCCGGCCACCGCCCTGTGGATCCAGGCTCTTCTCTCATGCACGGCCGTTTTGGTGCTCAAAAGGTTTGAAACCCTGATGGAAGGCTTCGTCTTCAGCATTTGGATTTTCTACGGCATGTCGGCCGCCACAGTCTTTATTCTCCGCATCCGCAGGCCCAATGCGGACCGCCCCTACCGCTGTTGGGGATACCCGGTCATACCGGCCCTCTTCGTGCTGGCCGCCGCATTCATGACTATCCTGTCCATAATTCCCCAACCAGGCAAGGATACCCTGCTGGGAATGGACAAGTACTCCGTTTACTGGCTGCTGGTTCTGGCAATCGGCGTACCTGCGTACTACCTGTGGACAAGCATGCAGAAACCGTCAAAGTAAACCCCGGGACATGATTTAAACACAACTTCATCAAAGAACACCTGCCCGGCAATGGGAGGTGACATGTAGAATCCCCAAACCAGTTTTTCCCGATTGGAAACACTATTACACCAAAGAGCCATGATCGCTAACTCCTTGTAATCAAAGAAGCTGCATGAGCCGCTGGAGACCTAGAAGAAAGTTTTCCGGTTTTTTCGAAATTCCGCGTCTCTATTTACGTCCTTGTTTATGTGGATTTTGTTTAGAGAGTTTCTCCTTTCCAACAACCTGGAAAACGCGGGGTGAATCCGTTTACAATGGTTCTGATATTTTCGAAACGATGTACTATTCCATTATGGATCCTGTTATAATTTCACAGGTCGATTGAAATCGATTTACTCAATACCTGTAACTCAAAATGCAAAACACCATCGGAATAAGGCACAAATGTCCGATAAAACAATAGCTTTAATGCCAATGAGATTTTTGACCATGCAAAAAAGAACATCGCTGATCGTTGCTGCCCTGGCTGCTATCACTTGCCTGCCGCTGATAAGCCTCGCCGATCCCCCTCAACCTGGATCGATATACGCCTGGGATTTGCAGGATGTTTCCCCGCCGGGCAACGATTTCGTAAAAGTATCGGCCGGATCTCATTTCCTCGGACTGCGCACAGACGGCTCGATTGTAGAATGGGACGCGGAAGGAAACACTAGTTTTCCACATACACCAACCGGAACCGGGTTTCGGGACATCGTTGCGAGTAACAACTACTACGTCGCGATCAAAGCTGATGGATCACTCATTTATTGGAAGTATTCATCTTCAGGGTCACTTTCCGAAGAAAGCTACAGTGCTGTAGCTGTTGATAGCGGTATAGTACTAGCAGTCAAAACCGACAGTACAATCGATGTTTGGGGTTGGCCGATCGCCGACACTTTCCCGGGAAACGATTATAAAGATGTTGCGGTTGGAGACTGGCACTGCGTAGCACTCAAAAACGATGGTTCGCTTGAAGGCGGTTGTTATAGTGGAGACTTCGTTCCATCAGGAAACGACTACCAAGCTATCACAGCCAATTCAGCCGGTGGATTAGCCCTTAAAAACGATGGTTCGCTCGTAGCCTGGAGTCATTATTCCAGCGAGCAGCCTGACGTACCTGCCGGCAATGATTTCGTTGCCATCGCTTCTGGAATGGATTTCAGTATGGCACTGCGATCAAACGGAACCGTTGCCATATGGGGAAATTCAACAGCAGAGGATTCCGAGGTTAATAGTTGCTCTTCAATCGTTACCGCAATTGGTGCCGGTCAGCGCAGTGCAACACCACTGGCTATCAGGCAAATAGGCGATAGACCGCCAACCCTCACCAGCCCCAATGGCGGCGAAAACTGGTCAGCCGGAACCACTCACACAATATCCTGGGATACTGAATTTCCCGATCAGGAACTCAATATCTGGCTGCAAAAAGATAATATCACATGCGATTTAATAGGCCGTGTACCTGTCGCTGATGGCTCGTTCGCTTGGACGATCCCCGACATCATGGAATCTGGAAACGACTATTCCATCCGTCTGCACTGGGTCAGCAGTTGTGGATTCGTTTATGAAGACACCAGCGATTCAACGTTTACCATCACCTGCGATACCCCACTGCCCGAAGTAACCGTAACCAGCCCCAACGGCGGAGAAGTCTGGCCTGCGGATTCCACCCAGACCATCACCTGGGATTCCACCAATCCACTGGGAATGGCGTACGTATGGCATTACGAAAACAACCGCGATAAATACAGATTCATCGGTGAGACGCCGATGGCCGCCGGGCAAATCGAGTGGGCTATCCCCCCCGACATCGCCTGTACAAACGGCATGATCCTTGTCCGCTCCTCCTTTGACAGCACAGTAGTCAAAGACAGCAGCGACGCCGAATTTGAAATAACACCAGCCGGCGAACTGCAGCTTAACCTGATCAGACCGGCAGGCGGAGAAAACTGGTTGACCGGTACGACCGAACCAATCATCTGGACCGCCAATATTGTCAACGGAACCGTTGATATAAACCTCCTGAAAAACGGAAGACCATATGCAAAATTGGGCAGCGCTCCCGCTGCTGCGGGAATCTTCAATTGGGATATATGCCCCGGCATGGACAATGGCGGCGATTACGCCATCTACCTGAGGGAAAACACGCTCAGCCTGGAATCAAGTACCAATGGCTTATCAATCAGCGGTTCACAATCACCGGAATTAACCCTGACCAGCCCGGCAGGCGGGGAATCCTGGCAAGCAGGAACACCCCAAACCATAACCTGGACAAGTTCCAACCTTGCCGGTGAAGTGGAAATCGTTCTGCCCGATACCGCCGACACCAACTGGGGACATGTTTTTGTCCCCATAGCTGACGGCAGTTTCACCTGGCCCGTTCCGGCCAATACCGAACTGGGCAATAAAACAATAACTATTCGCTCGACAGACTGCGGCCTTGAAATCGAAGACAGCGCCACGATAACCATAACCGAATCCACAGCTTTGCCTGGAGACGTAGACGGCGACGGCGACCTGGATCTGCACGACCTGGCTATTCTGCAGACCTGCTTTACCGGTTCGGTATCGAAACTGCTTACCCCGCCGTGCATGTTCTTCGATTTCGATCCGGACGCGGATATCGATTTGAACGACTATATGCAAATGCACGATAACCTGACCGGACCGTAGATAAAAAACCGTACAGCTGTATTATTTCGACCAATAAACACCCAAACGGGATTTGTAAAATGCATAAGAAACAAGAACTTTCACGAACAGCCTTTACCTTGATCGAGTTGCTGGTGGCCTTGTTCGCCGTCGCTACGGTTTTTATCCTTCTAGTTCCGTCGCTGGAAGCAAACCGCGACAACAGTAAAAGCGTGGTTTGCCTTTCGCACTTGAAGGAACTCAGTACCGCCACTCGCATTTATGCGGCTAACCAGAACGATATATTACCCGGTCCTCTTCACCCGGCCATAAATCGTTACCAGACCGCTGAATCATATGCTCAATACGGCGTAGGCTCCTTTCCCTATCAGGTTCAAAGACAACTGAGTTACGTGCTCAGAAGTGTAGTCGGCGACGAAATCGACCGCATTATAACCTGCCCGGCAATGAGCGACATCGCCTCTGACGAATACTTCAAAGCTTACAAGCGTGCTAACGCAACAAGAACTGTTTTCCCCACACACTACGTACTTAATAACTGGGGCGGTTCCGATTCGACACTCCCTTTAGGACCACGTACAACAGAGCCAATGAACTATTTCGGCTGGTCAGGATCATCACAACAGAGCTATATTCGCAAATTAAGCGATATACCTAATCCATCCAGAGAATGGATGACAGCCGACGCCTGGTATAGAGGCAAATCAAATGTTTCCATACCGGAATTCAACCAGGAAGGTCCGTTCCAATCATCCTGGAGCGGCGAAGCCTTACCCCATTTCGCTCCCCACTTCAAGCGCGGCTCCACCGCACTGTTCGTTGATCCTGACAAGCGAGAAGCCGCGGCCCTGGAAGTGCGTCATAAAAAACTCGACGGTATGACCAACACAGCTTACTTCGATGGGCATGCCGCGACCGTCCCTTCAAGAACCCTTTCCGTAAACGGATTCGAAATATTATACGGGTTCCCCGGAACGGTAAATCCAAGACTCTTCAGTGAAGCGGGGCAAATGGTATGGGAAAACGGTAAATGGGAATAAACCTGGTGATTAATCATAGTTATTCCCCTATCGAATAAGAACACGATATCCAACCGGTAACGCCCTGACAGGCAGTCTGTTTTCATCCGCAAAGATCCGCCAATGGTCAGCCAGAGGCGGATTTATTTTGCCATTTAAACCCGGTATCGAGGGGCAGGCCAACAAACCCGACGAAACGACGCATACACGCGTTCAGCAGATAACCCAATCAGCCATTTCACCATCCCCCTTCACAAACATCCCTGGCGCCACTGAAAACCACCTTAATAAAAACCACCTGGACAGGAAAAACCGCCTGGCGGGCCGATAAAACAGTTTCATTGCTTTCGGTATTCCGCTATACTTTACTAAAATACCAAACGGCCGGCGGGGTATCAGTGTGCCGTTTCCGAAGTCCGGTTATTTGAATTTGCTCAACTGACATTTGTATAACTCGTTAAAAACGCGAGACACGAGATTATGAAAAAAACATTATTCGCTTCGATTTGCCTGTCCCTGGTTTCTGCTATATGCATTACCGGTAAAACCATGGCTCTACCGGGCGCCATCTACGCCTGGGATCTGCAACCGGCATCGCCGGCCGGCAATGACTTCGTCAAGGTTTCCGTCGGCCTCCATTTCATCGGCCTGCGGTCTGACGGCACCATTGTCGAATGGGACGCTGACGGAGAGGTCTACGAACAAAGTCTGCCCGAAGGAACCCAGCTAATCGATGTCGCGGCAGGAATAGGTTTCTGGGTCGGTATTGATACTAACGGCGCACTCGTCAATTCCGGGCCAGATAATTATCTCGGTCCCAATCCACCCGGTGTTTACACCGCCGTAGCTGCTTGCGATATTTTCGCAATAGCTCTACGGGAAGATGGGGTAGTGGTAACCTGGCCCAATAATGAAATACAAAATGTTTACAATGGTCTACCTTTTTACTGCGCAGACATATCTCTTGGCGTAAACCATATCTCGTTTCTGCGTCCGGACGGATCCGTTGGGACATATTACCAGAATAATCACGATATATCGCAAGAATATTGGCTACCTCCGGGCAACGATTTCGTCGCCGTTGCCGCTGGTGGTGACCACAGTCTGGCTCTTAAAGCTGACGGCTCGCTGGTCGCCTGGGGAAATAACGATAACGGACAAACCGATGTTCCCGCGGATAACAACTTCATCGACATCGCCGCCGGTAACTACCACAGCTCCGCCTTGCGCGATGACGGCACGATAGTAACCTGGGGATATACATCTGTAGATACAACTTCCGATGACTGTGCCACTTTAGCTACAGCCATATTCTCCGGAGTCAACGACTATGACTCCGCCACCGCAACCATGGCCATCGTCGAACTCGGCAGCGTGATTCCGGCAACTATCACCGCCCCCAACGGTGGAGAAACCTGGTCGGCCGGCTCAATCCAGAATATCACCTGGGACAACGAATTGACCACCGGTTACGTAGACATCTGGCTGCTTAAAAACGGGTCACGCGATAAATTCCTTGGGCAGGCACCTGTATCCGACGGCTCGTTTGCCTGGAATATCCCAACTCCGTTCACTCCAGACAGCGACTACACGATCGGTTTAAATTGGATCAATTCCTGCGGATTGTCATACTCTGAAACGAGTGACGCGCCCTTTACCATAACTTCCAGTGCCACAATGCCCACAATTACGGTTACCAGCCCCAACGGCGGGGAGACATGGGATGAAGACACCCCTCATCAGATAACCTGGGATTCCACAAACCCGACGGGGAATGTGGAGATCTGGTATTTGGGGTCCATTGACGATTTCGATGCAACCTATACCAGTTACACCTTCCTGGGAACGGTACCCATGGCTCAAGGATACTTCGACTGGAATATCAGGAACTGCTCCACATACAGCAAAATACTCATCCGCTGGACTAACGGTGCGACAAGTGTTCAGGATACAAGCGACAATGTATTTGAGATTACCAACTGCATAGCTCCGGATAATCTGCCACTGACATTAACCTTGACCAGCCCCATAGGTGGAGAAGATTGGCCTGCTGGTTCCACCCAGACCATTTCCTGGACCAGTGATTACCAATACGGGTTTGTCGACATAGATTACGTTGACAATGATTTGCCACTGTTGCACCTGGCGACCGTTCCCATTTCTGATGGCAGTTATCAATGGGATATTTGCCCGGGAATGTCTGAAATCGGCGGATATATTAGTGAAGGAGCAATCAGCATTCGAGATGCGTACCGCTGCACAGAATCAACCAGCGGAGAGTTTGAGATTACCGAACCGCTCTTTCCGGATTTCATGGTAACCAGCCCCACAGCCTACGAGCAATGGCTGATCGGATCGCAGGTCACTATTAGCTGGACCAGTACAAACCTCATTGGCGATTTGGATATTTTCCTGCCAGATAACATCAATAACCACTGGGGACACGTGGTCGTGCCAATAACAGACGGTAGTTACACCTGGGTCGTACCACCTTCTCTGGAACCGGGCATACGAAAAGTAACTCTTATTTCGCAGGCTTGCGGACAGCGTTACGAACACGTTGCCGAGGTGGAAATAGTTGAACAACCAGCGTTACTTGGCGATTTCGACGGCGACGGCGATGTCGATCTTCGCGACCTCGCCCAACTGCAGACTTGCTTCACCGGTCCGGAGATCAGGTTACAGACAGTACCCTGCAACTACTTCGATTTCTCGGCGGATGCGGATGTCGACATAAACGACTTCCTCGAAATGCACAACGACTTGACCGGACCGTGACTTCCAGGGACTTAAACAGGCGGTAAGAGAATACTGAAAACAGCCCAAACAGGGATAACTATGAAATCGATACAGCGAAAAACAGCCTTTTCCTTGATAGAGCTTATTGCAACCGTAATTGCGATAACCCTTGCCCTGGGAATACTCATTCCCACGCTACAGGCCGGCAAACAATACTCCAAAAGCGACATCTGCCTTTCAAACCTCAAAGAGCTAAGTGTTGCGACTCGAATATACGCGGAGGACAACAACGGCCATTTGCCCGGTCCGCTTCATCCTGCGGTTTATCATCACCAGACAGTTGAGGGTTATAGACTGTATGGCTTGCCATCAGGATCAAACATTGAATTTCATCTTCAAAGACAGTTATCCTACAGGTTGCGCCCGATCATGGGCGACGACGTCGATCGGGCAATCATTTGCCCCACAATGGCCGGTATCGCTTCGGAACGCCATTTCAAGGAATTCAACAATCAAAACAACAGATCTGTGTTTCCTGCCCATTACTCACTCAATAATTGGGGAGATATAAACTCAGGAAGCCCGGGTGCGATCGGTGATAATGCTCGTACAACCGAACCGCGGTACTACTTCGGATATCAACCACCAATAGGTTCAACGTATTCACCTATACAGCCCCAGAGAATATGCAACATCAAGCAGCCTGCAAAGGAGTGGATGATTGCCGACGCCTGGTATCGTCCAAGTCCAGCCAGCCCCATCATTGAACTTCAACAGGACGGACCTTACCAGTCCAACTGGTCGGGCGAGGCACTACCTTACTTTGCCCCGCACTTCAAACGGGGTTCGACGAAGATGTACACTGATCCAAATGAGCGACGAGCGGCAGCTAACCGTACACGCCAAACCAAATCTGATGGTTTCACCAACACCACGTTCTTCGATGGTCACGCAGCCGCGGTTCCTTCCAGAACCTTCGTTTTTAGAAGTTTTGAACTATTGTACGGATTCCCCGGAACAGTTAATCCGGAACAGTCATTATTCAGCCAACAAGTCTGGGACGAGGGCACTTGGGAGTAAATGTTAGGAGTTTTACCCGATTAACAATGGATGATGCTATAGCGAGATTTACAATGAACAGGATAATCAAAGAAACTCGCGGACTCACACTAATAGAAGTGCTGGTATGCCTGGTTGCGATAACCACAGTATTTGCCATGATTATCCCTGCCCTGCAGGCCGGCAAACAATACTCGAAAAGCGAAATCTGCCTTTCAAACCTCAAAGAACTGACCGCTGCAATTCGAATATACGCGGAGGACAATAACAACCAATTGCCCGGCCCGCTTACTGCCGCGATTAATCATCACCAGACAATTGCAAGTTATGCATCCAGCGGCCCACCGTCACCGGAGGAGCTCGAGTACTATCTTGGCCGTCAATTATCTTATAGATTGCGCCCGATCATGGGCGACGACGTCGATCGGGCGATCATTTGCCCCACAATAGCCGGTATCGCTCCGGATTCACATTTCCATGATTTTAACTCGCAAAATGGTCGATCCATTTTTCCTTTTAATTACACACTTAACAATTGGGGCAATAATGGCATGGGAGGTAGCGGTTTTGTCGCCCTCCCACGTGTTACCGATCCACGGTTTTACTTTGGAAATCAACCGTATCCCGGTTCGCCCGATTTGCCTATACAACCTCAGGTAATCGGTAACTTCAACAATCCGTCAAAAGAGTGGATGATTGCCGATGCCTGGTATCGTGACCATGCTACACCGATATCCGAACTCCAACAGGACGGCCCTTACCAGTCTGGCTGGTCAGGTGAGGCTTTACCCTACTTCGCTCCCCACTTTAAACGGGGTTCGACGAAGATGTACACTGACCCGGGTGAGCGAAAAGCGGCAGCTTACCGCACACACGAAACCAAATCTGATGGTTTAACCAACACCCTGTTCTTCGATGGTCACGCGGCGGCAGTACCCTCCAGAACCTTTGTCGTAAATGGTTTCAAACTCATCTCCGGATTCCCCGGAACAGTTAATCCGAAACTTACTGAGCAAAGCCAAATGTTCTGGGACGTGGGTACTTGGGAATAGTAATATATACGTAGCCAATAAACCAAGCAGAAAGCATAGGTCTCACTGTGAATCAGCATAGCTGGAAATTGCGTTGCCATGTATCTAGTCAAGGATTTAAACCTCTCATATAAATAAACCGCTCATCTCCGTATGCCCCTGTAAGTCACAGGAAACAAAGCACTTAACATATTTTATTTTTTCCGTGTAAGAATTTCGCGTCTTACTGCGACTCACTTACAGAACAGGTATGAACTGATGTAAGTGACTAAGCAAGTTTGACCGTTACCGGTCGCACGACAATCGCCTGCACCAGGACAGGTTCAGATCTGATTGTGTTTTACCGGGCATATTAACCTGGACCGTTAAAGAAACGGGAGTTGAACCGATTCATATAAACTCCGGCGGGATGAACCTGTATAGACTGCAGTGTTTTAAGTAAAAACCCGCTGGCGACGCTGCAAATATCCGGTGAGTAAAAATACGAGTTAAACTGACCTTACACTTTTCCAGCAGTTCCACGAGGAAACCAGGTCTTTGAAAAAGGAACGTAATACCATGCCTGACAAGATCAATAAAACAACTATTCTGACCGGCACCTTGATATTAGCAGTAATGCTCAACCAGGCCCATGGATCTGACAACCCAGCTCAAACAGAATCGATAGACTCATTGAGTTATACCAACGCCCCCTCAGGTTCCGCGTTTCCAGAGTTTAGACATATTGATTACATACCAGTTACCTTAACCGCTCCGAACGGCGGGGAATCATGGCCGGCGGGAACCTATCAAGAAATCTCCTGGACCAGCGAAACGGATTCAGGCCACGTCGACATCTGGCTCTACAAAGGCGGGTTGAGATCGGCGTTTCTTGGCTACGTACCCCTGACCGATGGTTCTTTTAAATGGTATATACCCACGCCAATAACCACTGGAGGTGATTACTCCATCCGCCTGTTGTGGATGAACGACAGCAGTCTCAGTTACGAAGATTTCAGCGATGCACCGTTTACCATCACCGGCGATTTACCAACACCAACCTTTGAACTTTCAAGCCCCAACGGTGGTGAAAGCTGGCCTGCCGATTCCGTTCAAACGATAACCTGGAATTCCATCAATCCCACCGGCATGGTTGAGCTCTGGTTCCTGGATCACAGTAAAACACAAGCCTTGTTTATAGACAAGGCACTTGCCGCTGCCGGTCAATACAGTTGGCCGATACCCGTCAACCTGGACAGCGACAACGGCAAAATACTTATCCGCTGGTCAAATCAAATCCTTGAGATTCAGGATACAAGCGATGCCGATTTCGAGATAAATCAAACTATTACTCCGCAGTTGGCTGTAGCCAGTCCCGCCGGTGGAGAAACCTGGACAACAGGTACAACAGAGACCATAACCTGGGACGCCAATTTCACGCATGGTATTGTGAATATCAACCTGATGAAAAACGGTGATTTGTATTCTCACCTTGGCAGTATCCCCATAGCCCAAGGTTACATGGATTGGCATATCTGCCCCGCAATTGAAAATGGAAATGGATATTACGTTAATCTAAGCCTGAGCGATTTAAACGTGGAAGCCGATTCGGGCACGCTGACCGTGACCGGCTCGCAACAGCCTCTTCTCACATTAGATTATCCCAATGAAGGAGAAACCTGGTCGAAAGGCAATCCATATACTATCAACTGGACAGTGAATAACCTCGCCGGAGACCTGGAAATCATTTTGCCGGACACCGTGGGAACCAACTGGGGGCATGTTTTCATCCCCATAGACGAGGGCAGCTATACCTGGTCTGCACCTTCAACGATTACAGCGGGGCAATTCAGGGTAACCATATTGTCAACGAATTGTGGCATTAAAATATCGGATAGCGCAACTGTAACGATTGAAGAATCCGTTACGTTGCCGGGAGACATTGACGGCGACGGCGATATAGACCTGTACGACCTGGCAAAGTTCCAGGCATGCTTCACCGGGCCATCGAGCAAGTTACTGACGCCACCATGCTCATACTTTGATTTTTCCCCAGATGCCGACGTCGACCTGGAAGATTACGCCGAAATGCATAGCCGAATAACCGGCCCGTAAGCGCCGACTATCGCGATTACGTATAACCATTGGAATATCATGAAACATGAGGACGATATAATGTGCGAAAAATCAAACCCACTAGCCTTTACTTTGACCGAGCTGGTAGTAACAATCGTTTCAGTTGCTGCTATATTGGTAACTGCCACATCATTATTCGAATCCACGCGAGACTCCAACAAGAACAGTATCTGCCTGTCCAATCTCCAGCAGCTTAACAGTGCCGTTCGCATCTATACCGAGCAGAACAACAATGTGTTGCCGAATCCCATGCATCCGGCGATCTATCGCCATCAGATTTTGGATACATACCTTGCTCATGGGTATAACCAACAAACCGCTGAACAACTTCTCCAGAGGCAATTGAGCCATCTCCTTCGAGGAATTACTGGGGACAATATCGACCGGATCATCACCTGCCCAACCGTTGATTCCATCGCCACTGACGAACATTTTAAAGAATTCAGTTCCGCTAACTCAAGAACCGTATTTTCGACTAATTACGTTCTGAACAATTACACTACTCCGTCTAATCCCAATGCCACCTGCCCGCGAGGAACAGATCCTGCGAATTATTTCGGTTCGGAATCCGCGGTTGGAGGACAGGTGGAAGAACAAGCTTCACAGATTGGCCAAATACCCAACCCAACCCGAGAATGGATGATTGCCGATGCCTGGTATCGCGTTTCACCAGTTAGTACAATATTCGAATTACAACAGGAAGGCCCCTACCAGTCCGCCTGGTCGGGCGAGGCTTTACCCTATTTCGCCCCCCATTCCAAACGGGGGTCGACAAAGATGTATACTGACCCGTTCGAAAGAAGATACGCAGCTTCCCGCATACATCAAGACCGGTCAGATGGATTAACCAATACGTTGTTCTTCGACGGCCATGCGGCCGCTGTCCCCTCCAGAACCTTTGTCACCAACGGCTTTGAAATCCTCTACGGATTCCCCGGAACAGTCAACCCGGAACTCACAGAGCAAGGCCAAGTGATCTGGGACCTGGGCAATTGGAAATAAACAAAAAAGCGTGCGGAATCATTTACATTCCGCACGCTTTTCTTTAGTTTTCAACTGAGTACCAGGTGGCATGGCCACGCTCGTGTGGCCATGTAAAACTCAATAACAATCTTTCAGCCTGTCAGCCGACTACCAGCCCAACTCCGCCTGCACGCCTTCCATCAACCGATCCCAGTCGAAAGCCGGACCCGGGTCCACTTTTCGAGCGGTTATATGGTAATGCCCCAGGCAGCCCTGGTACTTTTCGAAGTCCTCTTCACTTAATACCCTGGTTATCAGCTCACCGTTTTCGTCCCGGGGGTAGTCCGCTTTGATCAGCGGAAGAACCTGGGTCAGGGTGGCCGTCAGCTTTATCAACGAATCATACTGCTCATCGGTAAGGTCGTACTGCATCAGCTCCTGCCCCTGAATGGGGCCAACCACAACCTCATCGCGCGAGGGATACGCGATGAAATCCTTTGTGCGGATTCCGCCATCACCCAGCCTTTCAGGAATGAACACTCGCGTACGACCTTCATCATCCTTGCCGTACCACTTATCCAGAACTTTCATATGCGGGTACGCCCCCATATTGGCAATCTCAATTCCCACGCTGCGGTCGTTGGCCGTACCCGCTTGCCACGCCCGCTCCTTCAAATCCAGCGTCTGATATATCGTGCCGTCCAGGTCGAGCAGGAAATGTACGCTCAAACCCCGAAGATCCTGCAGGACCTTGAAACAAACCTGGGAAGTTCCGCATACATCGTAATGGATAACAAACTGGTCAACGTATTCCTGCAACATATCCAGCGACCAGCCGTTGGCGTAGACATCCTGTTTGACATCTTCAGGAAGATGGCGTCGGATCGTGTCATAGCGGTTCGGTATAGGTTTTTTGGCCCCGGTCGGCAGCTTATGCTCCGGATCGAACTTGCACTCAACCCGGTAAGCGTCGTATCCACCTCGATCGGTCCACAGCACAACAGGCGCTCCGGTATGGAACAGTTGCCCGCAAACCATGATCTCGTCTCCCACCCGCTCGATGGGCGTCCCCGACTTGAATCGGTATTTTCCAGTAGCATTACATCCGATAATCATACTGGCAAAAACACAAGTCACCCCACACAGAGTCACCACTCTTTTCATCGTACATCACCCCCGTAATCAAAATAATCAGTGCATCAAAACCATTCCGGAATTGCGTGGAAGTTCCACTTTCCCCTTGGCCGTCCCCAGCTTCTTCGTGCCGGCACGCGTGGCATCCACGTAGATATCCCAATCACCCTCAGGAAGTTCAAACGTCTTCGCTTCCTTGGCGCCGTTGAGTAGAACGATGATCCGATTAGCGGTTTCCCCCGGTAAGCCTTCGCCGTGAATATGATAGACAATGCAGCGGTGATCCGGCGGAGTGTGGAACGATACCCGCTCCTCCACATCGCGCCTCATATGCAGCCGGAACGAAGGATGGGCCTTGCGCAGTGCGATCATCCCCCTGGTATATTCGAACACATCGTGATGTGTTTTTTTCCAGGACCAGTCGATATTGTTAATTTCATCCGGCAGGTTGTAGCTGTTATGACTGCCCTTCTTGGTTCGGCAGAATTCCTGCCCGCCATGGATAAAACTCATCCCCTGGGCGGTAAACAGGGTTACCATTCCCAGCTTCATCATCTGCCGCCGCTCATCATCAGTAGCGTCCGGTTCGCTTTGCAACAGCTTGTCCCAGGCGGTAAGGTTATCGTGAGCGGCGAAGTAGGAAACCGCATCGACCGGATCATGTGCCCAATCGTGGATCGCCCCCATTAAGCCTTTGACGACATCTCCCGAACGATCACCACATTGGATAAATCCCGGCTCACCGCCGTCGCGTCCTCCTTTAACCGCATCGCGGAACCCATCATTGAAAGCACCTATCCCTGTTGCCCGGGTGTGATCCTTATCACTAATCGGCTTTAACGGCGTGGCGCCGCCGGTCCACGGTTCACCATACACCAATATGCCCGGATGGATCTCGGCCAGTTCCTTCTTGATCTGCTTCATCGTCTCCAGGTCGATCAAACCCATCAGGTCAAAGCGGTAACCATCCACCTTGTATTCCTGTACCCAGTATTTTACCGAGTCGAGAAGGAACTTGCGGGCCATCGGATGCTCGCTGGCGAATTCGTTACCGCAACCCGACCCGTTGGAGAAATTACCAGACGGGGTCAACCGGTAATAATATCCCGGCACGAGGTCGTTGAAACTGGATCGATCGGCCGTGTGATTGTAAACCACGTCCATGATCACCCCGATCCCTCGATCGTGAAAAGCCTTAATCGCAGCCTTAACCTCCGCGATTCGGCCGGGCCCGAGCGGATCCCCGGCATACCATCCTTCCGGCGAGTTGAAATGGACCGGCATGTAACCCCAGTTGTAGGAATCCATATTCGTTTCGCCGTTGTCGAAATCCTGGAACGGCATGATCTGCACGTGGGTCACTCCCAGTTCCACCAGGTGGTCAATACCGGTCTTAATGGCCGGGTTGCCTTCCAGGGTCGTGCCCGATTCCGTGAGCCCCAGGTACTTGCCCTTGCTCTTTACGCCGGAGTTGGCCGCGATTGTGAAATCACGTATATGCATTTCGTAGATAACCGCGTCTGCCGGGGTCATCGGCCCATTGTATACATAATCGTCGAAACCGGGCGGATCAGTCTTGTCCAGATCAACAATCAGCGACCGCGTATGCAGCGCCTGTGTGCATTTTGCGTAAATATCGGTTATCTCAACATCCGGATCAAACCCGATACCGCCGAGCTTGTACGCGTAATACTTGCCTTCCAGGTTACCATTAACGGATGCCGACCATACCCCGTGGTTGTTAACCACCATCTCGTGTTCAACGACTCCCTTATCGCCTTCGACCTCGTCGGCCACCAACACCTTGGCGATAAGCGCCCCGGGAGCGAAAACCTTGAATTCGGTTTTTTCAGGAGTGTAAACCGCTCCCAACTCGGCTTCGGGATCATAGAACCTGTCACCGGTAGTCAGGATAAAACCAACACGAACATTGTAAGTGTCAAACCCCTCGACAGTCAGAGCGTACGCAACACCCGGATATTCAAACCGCTCAAGCGTTTCGATCGAATAAACCGCGCAATGTTCACCCCGATGCTTGAACGGATGAACCGCTTTAACCGTCAACTGCTCCCCGGTTGATGTGGATACTTTGAACTTGTCCGGCGTCCAGTCGGAAGCGAGCAACCGGTGGGAAAAACGAACGGTCAAATGATGGTCGGCGTCTAATGTCACCGCTCGGACTTTTGGACTCACGTCGGGTACCTCTGTGTAAAGTTCATTCTCACCTTGAACGAGGAAAACCGTCTTCCCCATTGACGGCGACCAATACCGATCACCGCCGTCTTTCTTCTGCCAATCGGCATTTCGCCGGGGCAGCAATCCTATTTTGTCTCCAGGCTTACCGTATAAAGCGGTATCCACCTGAAAAATCAGCCCAAAATCGTCACGTCCAACCGGATAGATCTCGTTTTCCTTCGGGGCACGATTTTGGTGCTCATCCCAGGTCCACAGACTAGCGTTTTCAAATGTCTTGTCGAATCGGTAGTAGTGAACGGTAAGGGTGCTTCCGGGAGCGGCCTCCCGCTTTTCCTTCCAGTCGGAACCCTGTGCCTTTACCAGCCACTTCGTTCCGTCGTATTTTAATGGAACAATCTGATAAATATCGCCCACACTGGGGATGTAGCTGCCCAGGTCATCGCGGTTTATGGTGAGGTAGACGTTAGGCTGATCGCCCTTTTCAGATAGCTCAGAGGCTATCTCACCCGAAAATCGACCGATATTACTAAGACGGGCAACTTCCATCCTCCGCTGCCCTAGCTCCAGTCCTTTGTTCATCACTCCGCAAAGCAAAGTTCCGGATTTCACTCCCGGAGGTAATTCGACTTCATACTGGATAGTTGTCCCGCCCCTGGCTGCGGGCAAAAATACTGAAAAAAATAGCGTAAACGCGGTTATGAGGTGGACTTTTTTCTGCATTACCGTTACCTCCTTACTTTATGGTTAAGGTGGTGGTGGTTACACCACCACAGTTTCACGGGCTAGTGATATGATCTTACACGAAAAAATCATAGTTAGGCCAACTTTAGGCTGATTTGCTCTCGCCAAGATCGATCACTTGTGTAACATATCCAAGAACAGCAAAAATTAGCAAGCCAAAAGGCTATATTGGAGCAAAACCCATGGGCAGGAAAAAACTAGCGGATGCCAACGCCGTCGAAAACGCAGAGGTGTTTACCCACTTGGAGGAAATCGCCTCCAACACGTGGTGGTCGTGGAACCCGCAGGCGCAGGACCTTTTCGAGCGGGCGAACCCCGATGTCTACTTGAAATCCGACAAAAACCCGTGGTTGACGGTCAAAAAGCTGACCCTGAAAAGGAAACGCGTCCTCGTTGATAACATTCCCTTTGTCGAGGATGTGGCCGACGTCCGCAAACAGCTCCAGGAATATCTCGACCAGAAGACCTGGTATAACGAAAAATACGCCGGCAGGCTCCGCAGCCTGATCGCTTACTTCTGCATGGAATACGCCATTCACGAATCGCTGCCGTTTTACGCCGGCGGTTTGGGCGTACTCGCTGGTGACCATCTCAAGTCCGCCAGCGATCTGGGATTGCCCATGATTGCCATCGGCATGTACTGGAAGAAGGGCTACACCCGCCAGCACATCGATAAGAACGGCAAACCGGTCGACGAATTCCGCCTGCTCACCCCGGAAAATACGCCGCTACAGGAAGTCGTGGGCTTGAACGGCCACCCCTTGCGATTGAAGGTCACTATCGAAGACCGAACCGTTCAGCTTCGGGCGTGGCAGTTGGACATCGGGCGGATCCCCTTATACCTGCTCGACGCGGACATAATGCAGAATGAGCGGCAGGACCGCCAGCTCACCCATGTTCTCTACAGCGGCGACCGGGCAACCCGCGTCCGTCAGGAGATTATCCTGGGTATCGGTGGCTGGCAGTTGATCAGGCACCTGAAGTTGAACGTGTCGGCCTGTCACTTGAACGAAGGGCATGCGGCATTTGTGCAGTTCGAACGAATCGTGGAACGAATGCACGAACTCGGCGAAACGTACAAGAAGGCGGCAAAAACCATTACCGAGTCAACGGTTTTCACTACGCATACGCCCGTGCCGGCCGGTAATGAGGAATTCGATCCCAAGCTGATCGACAAGTACTTTGGTGTCTATCAGAAACGGCTGAAACTCACTCATGAGGAATTCCACGATCTCGCCCGAGTCAAACCCGGCGCTCGAAAAGAGAATTTCGGCATGACGCCGCTGGCGTTGCACACCTCGATGTTTTCCAACGGGGTGGCCGCTTTGCACGGAAAGATCGCCCGGAAGATGTGGAAACACGTTTACCCCGTGAAGAAGATGGCCGATGTGCCTATCGGGCACGTCACTAACGGTATTCACCTGAAAACCTGGCTCCACCCGGAAATGGGCGAGCTGCTTGAAAAGTATCTCGGCAAGGATTGGGAACACTCCCAGGATCAGGCCAAACTATGGGCCAAGTGCAAGCGGATACCCGATCAGGTTCTTTGGGATATCCATCAGAAGTTCAAAGAGGAACTCATTGAATTCTGCAGGGGCCGACTGGAAGCCCAGGAGAAGCGTACCAAGACCCACTCCAAAAAGCGGGCGGATCTGGACATGGTACTCGACCCCAAGGCTCTGACTATTGGTTTTGCCCGCCGGTTCGCTCCCTACAAACGGGCGACGCTGGTATTCAACGACGCCGCTCGATTGGCGAAAATCCTGAACAGCCAGCGGATGCCGGTACAGATTATTTTCGCGGGTAAAGCTCACCCGGCCGACATTGATGGGAAAAAGCTTATTCAACAGTTGATCAAATATTCCCACGAAACGCGCTTCCGCAGGCGGATCTTCTTCATCGAGGATTACGAAATGGAAGTCGCCCGGCACATGGTCGCCGGTGTGGACATCTGGCTTAACAATCCGGAACGCCCGCGGGAAGCCAGCGGTACGAGCGGCATGAAACCAGCCCTGCATGGCGGTTTGAACTTGAGTATCCTCGACGGTTGGTGGCCCGAAGGGTACAACAAGAAGAACGGCTGGGCGATCGGTACCGGTAAAGACCACGACGGCACCAAGGCATCCAATAAAAGGGACGCCAACGAGCTGTATAAAATCCTGGAAAAAGAGGCCGTCCCGGCTTATTTCAAGATCGATAAAGCCACAGGCCTGCCGCTCAAGTGGATCGAGATGATGAAAAACTCATTGATGAGTATTCCGCCGTTCTTCAATACTCACCGCCAGGTAAAAGAGTACCTGACCAAGTACTACCACCCGGCCATGAGGAAGTCTTCGAAGTAAGCAAAAAGCTGGACAAGTAGACCGGTCAGCAAAACCAACCGGCTTATCCAAGGAAACACCCAAACACCCGCCCAGATAATATTTGGCGGGTGTTTTTTCAAATCCAGATATCGGAAAACAGAACAATATGACAGATCAGATTTTCCAGGCAGGGGAAACCGGCCAAACAACCCGCTCCATCAACAATCATGCCCTGCATCCTAACATAGGCCTACATGAATATAGCGAGTTTTTGTACCTCCAGGGCGATATTTAAAGTTTTTTAAAATTATTTATTGCTTTTCGGTTTTTATTTGGTCTATAATATATAAGTGGTAAGTTTCGGCGACCGGGCCATTGGTCGAGACGAGCGAATATAGTCGGGCCAGGACCTAAACCATGAAACATAAGCCTGCATTGCCGGCACTTCTGCGATTTTGGCAGGGGATATTCCGGCCGCTCTTTGACAAGTGAATAAGAGATAACAAACACTGAAGGCGTCGAATGTGGTTTGGACGCGGGTAACGTGTGCAATGAATCCGATATAGCTGCGGAGGAGCGAGAGAAAAAAGACTATCCGCCGTCGGATTCAGACCGCACACTGTTTTATCAAACCACTCGAGTAAATCAAAAACCGTTTTCAGTAGTAATAGATATGCACCGAAATTTCGTATTCACCATTTGGTTACGGAAAAAACAAGATACCACAAGGAGATCATCATAGGTTATCCCGGCACGAACGATCGGGCAGAAAGATCAACCTCTTATACAAGCCAGGGTTCAAGACGCAGCCGACATCGGGTGCATAAATAAAGCTTTCTGCCGAACAGTTTGAGATGAGTTATGGTTCAACGTACAATTGTTCTTCAAGAGTGGAGCTAATTTCGTACAAAAAACTTATACAGAAGCTTATTAATGAAAACCCATGTTCCTCAGATTCCAGAGCTGTACGTAGGGGGAAACGAACCTTGCAAAGCGGATAATATCCGGTACATGCACAACGATTTCTGGTCATGCGAAGCACAGTCCTTTGTACGTATACCTGAATTGGATGACTTAAACCAATACGCCTTTTGGAGAAGTGTTACAGATCCAGGCGATCTCGAGGAACTGCGCCGGTGGCACCACCTCGATGATCTTCAAGCAATTGCCCGTTCGATTAACCCGAATTCGATACTGACACGGATAGCCATTGGAACTGTAGACTGTTATACAGACTCGAATCGAAAACTGGCAGAAAGCAAGGGGTTGTTCTGGAGTGAATCTAAGGGAATAAACAGGATATACACGCTATTCGTTCACGACATAGACGATCAGCTTACAGAGAACGATCTTTACGGCAACAATATGCCGACTTTTGGCGGGTATTCTGAATTGGGTCTGATCTCCACAGGGGAAAAGATGGATTCGCAACAGATCCTTGATGTACTGAATTTACCGCTTTGGCCCCAGAAAGGACAAATACGAATAGATTTGATCACAAAGGAGTTCTTTATTTGGGTAATCGAAAACGGATATACTCTGATAATGTTCCGGAGCGACGTATATAATGTTAAATGGCCGGTAATCTATACAAAAGCGGAAAACGGGAAACAGGTCAGGTTATACCTGGAAAGCCGCGGTGCTTGGAATGAACATATCTTTAAACGAATCGCTGGTGAGTTGCTGTAAACCGAATATCCGACATAACAGATACTCGCCAATTCACCGCTGGAATTCAAGTACAGCCTAATCGGGAATTACGGATACAATTGTAGTTCTCAGTGAAATCGAAGCTTTGATTATTGGTTGAATGGCAGCGAATGTCTAATTGGTGGAAATCAAAACAAGCAGCAAAACAATTTAAAAATACCTGCACCCACTGCGGCTACGACCGGCGGGGTACGCCGAACCGGCCTTGCCCGGAGTGTGGTGACCGGTCACAGGATTTTCGTAAGAATGTCCGCTACCAGATTTTTTCGTCACGCCATTCGTGGATACTGATCCTGCTGCCGATTCTGATACTTTTGATATATGGTTCATCCGACTAAAGCGTACTTTGTTTCGTGAATGGCGAGGATTTTCAGTTTGAAGAATTCCTTATCTCTAAATCCATAGGCCTGGCGTTTCATGGTCTTGATCTTATTGTTTGTTCCTTCGAGAGGACCGGTTGATATTGGATAATCATAATACGCTAATATACCAAACGCATGAAGGCGGAGTGTTTGGGCAAACTTTTTGAGCATCCTGACTCCGCTGGCCTCCGCTTGAAATATCCAATCCATCAGATGGGCCTGGGCAGCCTCGCCGTCTTCCTGTTCCCAGACTTCGCGTAGTTCCTCCCTCATGTAGTAGGCCGTGGCCAGAGGTTGATTGAGGTGTAACGCTTTTTCAAGACGCTTTAGTCCACTGCTATCAGAGTTCAGGTTTTCGGGGTTCATCAGCAGCAACCATCGCGTCCCCTTGAGCACATTCTTGTGCAACTGATCCTTGGCTTCACGGTACAGATCTCTTCGCAACTCCGACAATTTATCGTTGAACAGTTTCATTACGTGAAAGCGGTCGAAAACCAGTGCAGCGTTTGGCAGATTACTCGAGACCGCATCAATGTAGGCCGGAGGACATGTCAGTGGCTACCGCTTTGACTTTCGCTCGGGATTTTCGCAATCGGTTCCAGAACGGTTTGAGAGCTTCTTTTCCCTTGCCATCGCCCACATACACCACCGCACCACGCTCTAAATCGAGTACTACGGTCAAGTAGCGGTGACCTTTGCCGATCGAGATTTCGTCGATAGCTATTTGGCGTAAATGCTTGAGCTTTGGACGGACAAACCGCTTAAGCAGATCCTGTTTATGTATCTTCTTAATAACATCCCAACTAACCTGCAGGTGTTCGGCCACATCCTTAATCGTCATATGACGCAAGAGATTCCAACGCATATCGTTCAAACGACCGGGTGTAACTCCGGCGGCGATCGGCAAATCCAATCTCTACCTGCCGGATGACCTTGCAGTCTAAACACTCAACGCGAGGGATAGGAAGAACGATTTTCACTGCCTTGCCACCGATTGGTACCGATTTGAAACTCCGCTCAGTGTGGCCACGGGGAGCAACATTCTTTGAACCACAGGCTGAACACCCGCAGGGTGTTTCGTGGCTGGCTGAGCGAGAAAAAAACCTGGCCGTGCTTGTATTCTGTTCGTTCGTAAATATAGCCACGAACCCCGAATCCGTGATATAGTAAGCTGGTGGACATGATGGCGTCTCCTTGTATCTTGAAGTCTTTGATAACCTCAGATGAGAACATCATGTCCGCCTTTTTGCTAGTCCATGTACGCTTTAGTCGGATGAACCTGATATATTCGCTTGTACAATGGCTTTGCCGTTAATATTGTGGTTTACCAATGTGCACTTGCTCGTCGTCAAACAACGCTTTCACGAAATCGGGGTCATCGACTTACCCACATTTACGCTCCGTCGAGTCGATGACTAGATCTGTGAATTCTAGAACCCAAAGAATTCATGTAATGCTGAATTCGCACATTATGTCGACTTTTCAATGTTCTAATGATACTGCGAGACCATTCTCCTGTTAACGATTATTGCTTGCTTCCTGACGGTAACAGTGACTAGGATATATATGCCGGTACTTCTGAATGGCCGTACTTTTGAAGCGTCGTTAACAAGAGTATTACTCAGGGGCGGATACATGTTCGGAAATTCAACTCTACGGATTACATGGACTCTGGCTATCAGTCTGGTTCTAAGCTGCTCAATCAGCAGTTACGGCGATTGGGATATCTATACGGTGGATGACGGTAACACGGCCGTCTCCATGGATATGGATTCCAGCAACACGATGCATCTTTGGCTATTTCGGGCCGGTGGATGACGACGCACCGCTGGGCGCTACCGGCACGCTGCGTTACGCGCGAAGCGGAGAAGACGCGGGCACCTGGGCAACGGAAACTGTAACCACGCTTATCGAAGAGGGCAGTTGGTGCGATATAGCCGTTGGAACTGATGGGATTGTCCGCATCGTGTTCATCGCCGGTGACACACTCTATTACACCCACAATACGGGTGGAAACGTGGTCTACCGAAATCATCGTGGAAACCGATATCATGTGGCGATGCGCGATAGACCTGGACTCGAGCAATACTCCGCATGTCATCTTCAGCCGGTTCCAGGAACGTGAAACGGTACAGGTTCAGTATATGGGTTCGCCTTTCTACGCGACTAGAACCACCCTGGGCTGGCAGGAGCAGATACTGAACCTGGGAATAGGCGGAGGCGGAGTACCTCATAGATTCCGCACAATGGCTGGATATTGCCGCCCGGTACGACGACACGATCTACATGACCTGGAAGTCGGCCTGGGTAACCATGTTCATGTTTCCCCTATCCCACGATCCGGACTCCTTCGGCGGCGCCCAGCCGGGGATTTATGGCGGAGCAAACCGGCTGGAAATAGACGCAAATGGGTATTTCTATATCGCGGCAACCGACCCGACAGGCGGCACGATATCATTCGGGGAAAATCTATCAACGCCCGGAGATTCAAGCTGGTATTTCAATTGGCGGACCTGGGATCTGGACAACAACCTGGCCGGCACGTACGAGGAAACCGGTCACCACCTGGGGATGGCCGTCGACAACGAGGGTAACGCCCACCTGGCGTATTACGACGCCAAAAACGATAATGCCAATTACCTGCGGCTCTCCTCCTCTTCAGTCACTGGAACCGGTTTTCCACCACAGACACTCTGGCAGCAGTTTACCGAGGTGATCGAAAGCGATGGAGATATAGGCCGGAGCATCGACATAGCCGTCGACTCATCCGGTGATCCGCACGTGGCGTTTCTGGATACGACAAACGGAACCGTACGCTGCGGCAAAAGGTATGAATTCACCGGCTCACAACTTCGTGTTTCCCCAATGGGCTGGAACTACGAGTATGGCTATCTCTATCCATATACTGAAGATAAAGAGATCTACATATCCAATCCGGGTACGGAAAACCTGATAATAACCAGCATAACCGCAACGGACACAAGCAGTACGGCCACAACCGGTCAACCGGTCTGGACGGTGAAGATTACGGGAGCCCAGCGCCCGCTGGGAACTTTACCGGCAACTGTCGCTCCGGGGGATTTCGCGACGTTTGCAGTTTCGTTCTCCCCGGACGTATTCGGAACCTACAAGACGGGGCAGGTTGAAATAGAATCGAACTGGGGCAGTGTAATTATCTATTTTAAAGGCATGGGGATGGGCGGCGACCCGCCATCGGATCAATGTTTCATCGCCACAGCCGCTTACGGTTCAAAGTACGCCGATGACGTGGTAGTGTTCCGCCGGTTCCGCGACCATTACCTGTTGCCCAATCCAATTGGCAGGCAACTGGTGAAGTTGTACTACAAACTCTCACCGCCGTTAGCGGAGTTCATTGCTCAAGATGAGGATTACCGAAGAACGGTTCGCGAATGCCTGAACCCGGTTGCGCGATGTATAGAATACATTTTACCGCAAGTGAAACAGAAATAACCAAAGCCTGTTTTGCAATTCTTCCGGCTAAAGAGTAATCCTGTTCCCTGTTTCACCTAACGAAGGTACTTAGAATTCGCTCTGTTTATTCAGTTTATCCGCCGCTGGTCCGCCTCCGGCGGATAAACTAAATAAACTAGACTAAGTTAAATAAAGCAAATTAACCGGTCATGGAATTCATCTACAATGTGTCAACTTCAAGCAAAATACGCTCATGGCGTCTGCTATTTTCGAAACCAAGTATACCTTAACCAGATGGACGTGTTTTGCTTAATCTGCGTATATTAACATAGTTGAGCTTACATTTTGAGTGACACTCAATAGCACTATTTTCATACGAATGCGTGGATGATGTAAAAAGTTGTAATACTCAACTCAGACATCGCCAGCTTACCAAGAATTACCCATCTTCTATGTGGACGCTTACTACATTATCAACCAAAAGTTACCATTCGAACAAACAGAGTCCCCTTTACCAAAATGCCAGTTGATTTACTGAACGCAACAGATTCAACAGGTTCAGTTTTATGATGATTTCGAATCCTGGTTCCGCTATGCTGATCACTGCGGAAAGTTTTGGGCATGAGCCATTTTCTATCCAATCAATTCGGCTCATAAGTCCGCAGGTTAGTCGCATTTTTTCTGGATCCAGCACTTGGATTGTCTGGGGATCACATCTAACAAGGAGGAGCAAGTAATGAGGCTACCGGTATGTATTTTACTCGTAGGTGTTTTTTGCTATGCAGGATTTACTCAAGGCGCCCCGCCGGAGAGAACCGCTCAGAGAAGTGATGAACTTCGAAGATCCGGCGGCGACCCGTCAACATTAAATCAAGGAGAACTGCGCGACTGTGCCATATTAATCGATCCAACCAATCCGAAACACCGTAAAGAATACGGACTTGATGATCATCTGATCAGAATCTACCGAACCGATCCTAACGTTGTGACTATCGTAAACAATGGCCCGATATCGAATCGCGTCGATATCGTCTATTTGGGCGACGGTTACACTTCGGCAGAACAAACAACCTTTGCCACCGATGTGGACAACATCTCCAGCGATTTCTTTCTGGAGCCACCATTCGATACATATGCCAGTTATTTCAACGTACATCGAGTGGAGGTCATCTCCAACGAATCAGGAGTGGACGTGCGAGATGATGGAATCTACAAAGACACTGCCCTTGATATGTGGTACCAGGGCGGGGGTGTGACCAGAATGGGCATCAACCTGGGCAAAGCAAGAGACGCGGCCGCTTTCGCTCCGGATCAAGACACCATTCTGGCACTGGCTAACTCCTCCTTATACGGCGGAACGGCGTACTACGGTCAATTAGGGATGAGTCCGGGGCATCACGGTTCGTCTTCGGAGATCAACCTGCACGAGTTTGGCCACTCATACGGAAATCTGGGGGACGAATATATAACCCACTACGGTGACACATGGACGGGTCGTGAGCAGTGGCAGGCAAATCTCAGTATCTATGAAGCCACAGAGATGACCAACCTGCAGACCAAGTGGTACAGGTGGCTCGATCATCCTGATGTAAGCACAGTGGAAGGCGGCGGGTATTACTCGTACGGCATCTACCGATCCCATGTCAGTACCAAAATGCGTACAAACTATTCCCCGTATCGCGAAGTCAATACAGAGCAGTTTATCCGCATGATTTACACCTCGGTGGATCCTATCGATGACGCCACGGCGGAATCGGCGACAACTTACCTGGCCGGTACGAGTTTCTTCGTCACCCCAATGCAGCCCGTTGGGTTTAACCTGGACATTCAATGGTATATCGACGAGGTAGCGGTAGCGGGAGCGAACTCGGCAAACTTCACTCCCGATTACGCTTCACTTGCGGATGGAATTCACACGGTTTCTGTGGAGGTAGTGGATAACACAACGGCCGTTCGGGACGAAAACATCCGCGACACTTTGATGACCAGCACAAGGCAATGGACAGTTCAGGGTTCCTGGCCCGGTCTGCCTACTAATTTGGTTGCTACTGCCGGAGCCACGTCGATCATGGTTGACTGGGACGACAATCCCGAACCGGATATCGATTATTACAACGTGTACCGTGCTGAAGTTGCGGGTGGTCCGTATACGCTGATTGACACCACTTACCAGAGCGATTACGAAGACGACTCAGTGACAGCAGGGCGTCACTTACTACTACGTGGTGACCGCTTACGCTTCCGGCAACGAAGGCGGATACAGTAACGAGGATTTCGGCACTCCTGGTGTTCCCATGCCCACCGCGCCGGCTAACCTGGCGGGGGTACTGTCGGCGACACCCAGGTTATTCTGGATTGGGATGACAACCCCGAACCGAATATCGCCGGTTACAGGATATATCATTCGTTAATATCCGGCGGACCTTACACTCTACTCAACCCCACATTGCAGACGACCAGTGATTATGTGGATACTGGTCTTACCAATGATACCGATTACTATTACATAGTGGTCGCTCGTGACACTGGAGGCAACGAAAGCCCTCCGAGTACGGAGATCATGGTTACACCATGGGATCTCCCGCCGGCCGCCCCCACCAATCTCAGCGTGGTTGTCGGTGAACGGTCAGCCGATTTATCCTGGGATGCCAACACCGAACCCGACTTTCGTGATTACTGTATTTACCAATCCGAAACCAGCGGCGGACCATACGAAGAGATTGATTGCGATGATGTAACCAGCTGGCAAATGTGGGGACTTACGGACGGAGTCACTTATTACTGGGTAGTCGCGGCCACGGATGAAGGCGGAAACTACAGTCCCTACAGCAATGAAGCTTCCGGCACCCCGTGGAACATGTACCCGCCGGATCCGGTCAGCGGTTTGACGGCACAAGGTCTATACCTTTCCATTTTCCTCGATTGGGATGACAACGACGAGGTCGATTTGGAGGAATACAAGATTTACCAGGCCGAGAACGCGGGCGGCCCCTGGACGGAAATCGACGCAACCGACGAAAGCGAGTTTCTCGTTTCCGGTCTGCCCGGCGACGTAACCTACTACTTCTACGTAACCGCGGTGGATACCGCCAACAACGAAAGTGGCCACGACGATGAGGTTTCCGCCACTACGACCAGTAACGCCCCGCCGGCGTCGCCGACCGGCCTGACCGGCACACCGGGCGACGGTTACGCATACCTGGACTGGAATGACAACAGCGAGCCGGACCTGCAGGAATATCGGATTTACATGTCGCTGACCGCGGGTGGTCCGTATGACGAAGTCGACAGTGACGACCCGAGTGAATTCCCGATTTACGGATTGAATAACGGGACGAGGTATTACTTCGTAGTGACAGCAGTTGACACCGCAGGTTGGGAAAGTCCGTACAGCAACGAGGTTAATGTCACGCCCGGCGATAATACTCCTCCTGCTGCCCCGGCCAACCTGACCGGTTATCCAATGGATCAGGGCGCGTTTATCGACTGGGATGCCAACGCCGAACCTGACATTCAGCAATACTATATTTACGAATCGCTGACCAGCGGCGGACCGTACGACGAAGTCGACAACGACGACGTCACCGAATGGATGTTTTATAATTTAACCAATGGCTCGACGTATTATTACGTAGTAACGGCCATGGACACGTCCAACAACGAAAGCGGATACAGCAATGAAGTTGCGGTAACACCATCAGCCAGCGCTCTTCCGCTCCCGCCGCTCGATCTCGAAGCCAATGCGGACCTTTTCCTGAATGAGCTGGAGTGGCGACACAGCTTTGATCCCGCTTTGGATTATTACAATATCTACCGTTCTACAACTTCCGGAGGCCCGTACACTCTTCTCACGGACACCGTTCAGGCCCAGTACGAGGATGATGGTTTAACTGCAAACGTAACCTACTATTACGTAGTTACCACGGTGAATGACGGGGAAGAAGAGAGCGTTTACAGCAACGAAGCATCGGCAACTCCGTATGGGATACCGGATCCGCCTCAAAACGTGTCGGCTTCCGCAGGCAGCTCCAGTGTCACTCTTTACTGGAATTCGAGTAATGACAACAGGGTAAGCGGTTATGGGATTTACCGATCAACTGTTTCAGGCGGCCCCTATCAGCAGAGAGGATCCACCCAGGATAACAACTATACCGACACAAACGTTGTTTCCGGCACAACCTATTATTACGTTGTGGTCTGCATCTACGACGGGCAGGAGGAAAGTGACTACAGCCTTGAAGTTTCGGCAACTCCCGGCGGTTGCACCAGTGCCGCCCAATGCGATGACGGCCTGTATTGCAATGGAGCCGAAGACTGCATAGGCGGAGCATGTGTGGCCGGTACGACGATTAACTGCAACGATGGTATCGACTGCACCGACGACTCCTGTAACGAAGCTACCGATTCGTGCGACAACATTCCCGAAGATACCGAGTGCGATAATCAGCAGTATTGCGACGGTGCGGAAACGTGTGATCCTGCGGTTGGCTGTGTGGCCGGCACCCCGGTTGACTGTGACGATGGCGTCGATTGCACCACCGATACCTGTAACGAAGCAACTGACTCCTGCGATAATGTTGCCAATAACGCCTATTGCGATAATGGTCTTTACTGTGATGGGGTTGAAACCTGCAGCGCAACCCTCGGCTGCCAGGCCGGCACGGTTGTCGACTGCGACGACGGTGTCGATTGCACCGATGACAGTTGCAACGAAACCACTAATTCATGCGATAACGTGGCGAATAACGCCAACTGCGACAACGGATTGTTCTGTGACGGTGTCGAAACTTGCGACCCGACTCTCGATTGCCAAACCGGCAGCGATCCATGCCCGGGCTCAATGTGCAGCGAAGATGACGACATGTGCGTGGAGTGCATCGTTGACGGCGATTGCGACGACGGAAACGCCTGCACCGAAGACAGTTGCGATAATGGCACCTGCGTAAACGACGGCCCGGCCGCCATTAGCACTTTCCCGTATGCTGAAGATTGGGAAAGCGGCTTTGGCGACTGGACCAATGTTTCCGGCGATAACTTCGACTGGATTCGCCGTAGCGGCACCACTCCGTCCAGCGGAACAGGCCCGTCTGAAGCATACAGCGGCACTTATTACGTTTACGTGGAGGCATCGAGTCCGAACTATTCATATAAAACCACTATTCTGGAAGGTCCACATTTCGACCTGGCCAACACCACCGATGCCGATCTCACTTTCGCTTACCACATGCTGGGATCGGCCGTCGGAACTCTCTATGTCGAGGCCAGTAATGACTGCACAAGCTGGACAACTCTCTGGACCTTGTCCGGCGATCAGGGAAGTTCCTGGCACACTGCGGAAATCGACTTGAGCACATATACGAACCAGTCGATTTCCATCCGCCTCAGAGCGGTCACAGGAAGCAGCTGGCAGGGTGACATTTGTGTTGACGCTTTGGCAGTTACAGTCGTGGAAGCCATCCCCTGCGATGATGATACCGACTGCGACGACGGTCTCTTCTGCAACGGTGTGGAGACCTGCGTCGACTTGTATTGCCAATCCGGCAGTGATCCGTGTCCGGGCCAGCTCTGCAACGAAGACACCGATTCCTGCGAAACACCCGAGTGCTTCGATGATGGCGATTGCGATGACAGTAACGAATGCACTGTCGATACATGCAGCAATAACGAGTGTTTCCATAATTTCCCCAACCTGATCACCTCATTCCCGCACACCGAAGGTTTCGAAAGTGGCTGGGGAGACTGGGTCAACCTGGACAGCGACGACATGAACTGGACCCGCAGAAGCGGTTCCACACCGTCCGGCGGAACAGGCCCTTACGGTGCTCACGGCGGTTCCTATTACATCTACACGGAGGCTTCCAGCCCCAACTATCCATCCAAAACAGCTATACTGGAAAGTCCAAATTACGACCTGACGGGCGTAACCGACGCGGAGCTTTCCTTCTGGTACAATATGTATGGAACAAACATGGGCACTTTGTATGTGGAAGTTTCCACAGATTGCGAAAACTGGACCAGTGTGTGGTCGCTGTCAGGCAACCAGGGTACCTCCTGGTACGAGGCTGACATCGACCTGGGCGGTTACGTCGGATCTGTAATAACCGTTAGATTCCGGGGAGTTACAGGCAGCAGCTACCGCAGCGATATGGCGGTGGATGACGTTACTATGTCAGTCACTCCGTAACAATCAATATACTTTACGATACCCAAAAACCCGGCAGAACGATTACTCGTTCTGCCGGGTTTTCAATTCACCGGCATTATCACAAAAACTAGATAGTTTCAATTGGCATTCCGCGAATTGAGTTGCCAGCGAATGGTTAGCCTGCGATATATCAGAGCCAGAATAAAAACAAGGAAAACAACTACCACCAGGCTCCATAAGAATTTACCTGTCAGCTTTTCCAGTCGCAAGGTAGTTGCATCCAGTGTATTTTGCGTTCCTTTTTCCAGGTTCCGGATACGGTCATCAAGAGCGGAGGAGCCTGCAACATTTTCCAAATCCGCAAGCATGTTACGTATACTTTCCGCTCCCTTGCCGATTTCCGCGGCCGCTTCGGTATATTCGCGAACATCAAACGGTCGATCATTCTCGTTTTCCGAGCCCGGGCGGTTCATCATGCGGTTAATTTCGTTGAGAAGTTGTTCAACCTGTTTTACCGCGGCAGTCCACTTTTCGGCCGATTCACTGATTCTTTCCACGCGGACTAGAGTATGGTCGGCCGCTTCCAGAGTTACTTGTGCAGTCACCAGGGTTTTCTGCAATCCACCCTGGCTCTCATCAAGCTGTTGGATAAGCGTAACCGCCTGCTCGCTAAGCTCTGCGGGCAGGTTCTCCGTAGCCTGCGACAGCCTCCGCGAACTTTCCGCCAGGGTTTCCAGGCTGGTAAGAACGGAGTCAACCGCTTCGGTATCGCGTAAAGTCGAAAGTAGAAGCTGCAATTGCCACCTGGTGCTGGCCGGGAAATCCTCGATGATATCGGAAAAACGCTCAGAAACAGTAACCATATCCCGGAGAGAGTCCGATCCGCGATTGATTTTTCCGAAAGTCTGCAAGGGAGCCAGAGGAGCTTTCAGAATATTCAGGACGACACTATCGGTCACACTGGTACCGAGAGATGCGTAGAACTGGTTCAATGTTTTTCCACTAATAGGGTTTTTACTAGCGTATTCCTGAACGGAAGACGAGATCGCGGTCATGCTCTCCGGAGAAAGGAATCTGCCCGCAACATCCCTGATACGATTGTGCAGATGGTCGGCAGTATCCCTCGCGATATTCTGAAAATCGCCAAATACGGTTTTGCCCTGCTCGGATTCGAGAAACATTTTCATCTGCACGCATAACGCCCAGGTGTTTACCAGGGCTTTTCGCGGATTCGGATCATCAATCGCCTTTTTGCACTGGGATACCATATCCAGCCTCCAGCGGGCAGCGGCGAGTCGCTGGGGCCTGGAAGTTGCTGCCTGGGTTATCCGGCTGGCGGCGTCCTCGATCGAGGCTATGAAAGAATCCTGAAAGGAGTCCAAAGCGTCAGCGAGGGCATAAGTCGACTCGTAATCCACCCCGGACCGCTGAGTTACAACCACTGGCGATTCGGCCGCTTTCTCGCACCCCGCGAAGTTGAACAGCACCACTACACCAAGCAGCACATTTTTAATTCCGAGTTTCATAGCTGACTCTTTCGTGCAGAAACAGACTTTTTGAGCAATTGTGGCGAAAACGATCCAGACGACAAAGATAACCAGGGAGTGTAGAAGGTAACTCGAAACCAAGCCATCATTTCGACCAGCCCAACTGATCGCCCCAGGAAATCAACCACCGTAAAATATTACACAATAACAAGTTACAAGAATCAACCCAACCCAATAGCACTGATTAGATTCTAATTCCAAAGAGAAATCACACGATTTTCGACAACCCGACAGGCCGGTTTACAGGTAGGCAAATGAGACTGAAGATGATAAACTAAGAAACTTAGTATTAGACTATATTGGGGCATACTATAAGCTCAGGTTCGACACAGGCACGGACGCCTCCGCACGATGCAGCGAAGGCGAATTTTTGGTCGCGCCGTATCGTGAATTAAAGCGTTTTTTCGTAGAATGCACCGACGTTGGAGATTTAGATAGTTATCTCCTTTTCTACATGTTCAAGAGGTTAAGGCTGGCAACCATTATGAGATTCCTCTCCAGGCAAAGTAATTTTGTATTGATACTGACAGCGGTGTTTGTTCTCGGTCTATCCCCGTTCGCGGAACATAACGCGATAGCCACCCCGAACCTGGTGGCCAACGGCGACCTGGAACAGCCTCCGGGACGGGCTGAAAGCCGAGTAGGCCCTACCGGCAACGTAGCGATATTCGAATTTCCTGGAGAAAGAAGTTTTGGCCGGGTCGTGGCCTGGGGGCATGAGGCTGGTCCCAGGCTGGCGGAAGAGTTGGCTGTCGGCTATGGCCAACAACCGGGTCGCAGCAGAGTTTTGTACGTCGACGCGAAAAACGTGAAGTTCAATGGCGATTACAATATTTCCATCTGGTTCGATCTCAAAGGACAAATCCGCCCCAATCGCGAATACGCGTATTCCGTAAAGATAATGCCCACGGGTAAAACCCCCGATGTAGAACTCACTATGGTTGCCCCAGCCATCTGGGCAGATGGACAACTTCAGGGCGCTACTGTAAATCTCAAGTGGGATGAAGAAATAGAGAGTTACGACGACCTCGCTCGGCAAGGTACGGTAAAAACGCCTAATTTTAAACACCAGACCGGCGGGCAGTTTCTGGTTCTAAAGTTGCCGGAAAATTACAAAGGACAACTGGCACTTATATCAGTAAGTTTCCGAGAAATAGACCAGGCGTTATTGAACGGTGAAAAACCAATAATGCCCACTCCGACCAGGTACATTCTTGTCGACGATATTCTCGAAGAGCAGATAGCTTCAGTGTTTTCAAAAACGACACAGGTATTGAAGCTCACTCAACATCCACAGGCAGGTATCTGGCAGGGAGGTTCAACTGAAGATTCAGTATCGTTAACCGCAAGAAACCTTCAGTTACTGGCCAGCCGGGGAGAGGATCTTAATTCCAAGGTAATGCAGGAGGGTATTGAATGGCTGGTCAAGCAGGAACTAGCGGAGACAAGTGCGATTTCCGACCGGATGTTTTTCCTGTCCCAATACCAGCCAGTGGAACACCGACAGACAATTGCGGCCGACCTATTGAAGCTCGTTGATGCTCAGTTCGACGACGGTGGTTGGGCGGAACGTGTTGACATTGACCGTACCGAGGATCGATCAGTTCGACCAGACAATCTCAGTACTTTATCAGCAATTATGGGTTTGCAGGAAGCTTATTACGCCGGTGTAAAAGCGGACCTGAAGGTATGGCGAAAAGCTGCAGCATACTGGAGAGACGCCCAAGCCCGCGATGGTGGTTATCGAGCAAAGATGGATAAATACGGCGGGCTTGGTGAAGCGACAACAGTTCACAACACAGCCCTGGGACTTTGCGGTCTGCTGATAACCCTGGATATGGCTTATGCGGCCGACGCCCGCACATGCAATCAATACCTGGCCAGCTCCGCACATCTTGAAAGCATGGAAAGCGCGCTGGACTGGCTGGAAAACTACTACGATGAGTACTTCAAGATGCTGCCGGATCTTAACAGTGACATAAATCCATTCCTGAACGCGGGAGCGATGCAGGTTCTATACGAGCAATCAGGAATAACGGAATTCAAGAATAAGAATGTTTTCCGGACGGAAGCAGAGCGGATTATCCCCTATTATGACGAAAACAGTGGATTATTCGGAGGAAGCGTGCAACTCAGCAGTTACGCGATGGATTTACTCAGCATGGGATCTCGCCCCACCGCCTTCCAAAGAACACTAATAGGTGG
The DNA here is from genome assembly GCA_963667855.2 of Phycisphaerae bacterium. Taxonomy (GTDB): domain Bacteria; phylum Planctomycetota; class Phycisphaerae; order UBA1845; family UBA1845. The sequence continues at coordinate 45,092 of CAXXKI010000017.1, forward strand.
AAATCCGGAGCACATATTCGCAAGAGACGGCTATCACCTGGCCAGATACCTGCGTACACAACGACTGGATTCGGTCAACTGGAGAGCGGTCGATCTTGACCGTCCAATTGCGGAATTGGTCACGGTCCCCATTTTCTATATAAACGTGGTCGGCAATACCGAAGACAACAACAAGCAGTGGAACAAATTACGCGACTACTGTTTCGGCGGCGGCGTGGTTGTAATCAATATTGCGGAAGACGCTGAGAGTGAACGGGCGGCAATCATAAAGAAGCTGGAAGAAGTATTCCCGGAATACCCGTTACAGGATCTCGCCAAAGACGATTCCATACTGAAGATAAAACATGAACTAACGGTACCGAAAGGTATGAAGGTCATTGGAAACGGTTTGAAGAATTTCGTATTCATACCGCAAGACGACTGGTCATGCCGCTTAAACAATTACCAGATCGAAGAGCACAAAGATACGTTTGAGTTTTTCGATAACCTGTTGGCCTATACTCTGGACAGCGAGAAACCCCGTCCCAACTTCCTTCCCTCAACCTGGGATACAGGAGCTGCGGCGGTGATGGATTTCGAAGCGACTCAAATGAACGTGGGCAGGAAAACCGCACCATTCCCGCACATGTTGGAAATACTGGACAGAACGATGCGCAGCGAATGCCGGCTCGAGGTTAAGGATGTATCCAAAGAATCGGCACCAAAAAACGAAAAGCTACTGTGGCTGTCCTGCTGTGGTCCCGAACCCATAACCGACGAACAACTCAAACGTGTACGAGATAAGGTAGAAGCAGGCACATTCCTTTTTGCTGAGGTATTAACCGGAAACACGGATTGGGCGGAAACGTTTCGTTCGGATCTTTTGAAGCTTGGAGATGATGTTCGTATAAGACGCCTTCTCGCCAATCACCCGATCCTCACTGGTAAAGTGTACGAAACATATGGATATGATTTACGCATAACTCCGGTGAGAAAAGCACTAAGGGATGTTTATGAGAAACTCCCCCGTCTGGAGATGTATGTAATAGAAAAAGGTGACAAGGAAATCGGTGTCTTTACAGTACATGATGTCGGCAGCGGACTGGGTTATGTCATGTATCCGGAATGCCGGGGAGCCATGCCCGATGCGAGTCGGAAACTGGCCATTAACGTCGTCCTTTACTCTATGCAGCACGCCCTGGAAGAGGCAGGAAAAATACATAGATAATATGCAGGAGAAAGAGTGTGTACCGGTATTTAATCCACGATCACACTCATAGAGTCATCGGCTAACATCGAGCAACACACGGGTTACAATCCGGTTTACTCCGTCGGAGAATACAAATGTTTTCACAGAAAACGCGAAGCCTGGCAAAAAAAACATCAAAACCAAGGTTAGCAATCGCTACGGCGGTTCTTTCGATCCTATTGGGTATTTCGGGGCAGGTAATCGGTGACACGATCATCCTCAATGACGGTCGAATAATGGAAGGAACCATAACCCGGGAAGGAGCCAAATACGTTAAAATGGATACCCAGTTCGGTTCCAAGAGTTTTCGCCGCTCCGACATCAAGAAGATAATAAAAGAGAGCCAGGCCGGCAGCGCACTGCAGGCCATTGAAACAACCAAGGATTTCACCGCCCTTTCCGAAATCGGGCAAGTTTTGAAAAACGCCCAGGCTTTATACGACCTGAGAAGATTTAATGACATTCCGCCATTGATAGAACCATGGAAAGGTAAAGGTACGCAATACGACGACATGCGTATCCGGTGGCTGCTTATTGAAATGCATGAACGAAAAGGGGAATGGGACAAGGCAGAAGAACTGCTCAAGAAAACACTGGAAGACGGTCGCGAACCGGACAAGATAAGAGCTCAGGCCCACCTTGATATATTTGAGGAAAACCCAGATTACACGTTGCGAAAAATCGGTGGCAAACGCACCAAGGAATTTTTAACCAGGGACCAGAGAAACCGGGGTAAAATCAAAAACGCTCTGCAGGACCCGGAACTTATGCAGGCTGCACTGGTGGAAACGCTGAATCAGTTACTTAGAAACGAGAAAGTAAGTACCGCAGCCTTGGAAAAAGAAAACATGATCGTTCAGGAAACCGTCGAGGTTGTCCGGGCGGCCATGAATAGTGGGGAAGAGGAAAACCAGCGTGACAGGAACGATAACGATTCTCGTTCTCGCCGCCAGGTTAAAGCAAGCTCCGTTATCAAGGAATTACCTTATCTCGAAGCCATGCGTAAAGTGGAGAAGTCGATCTATGAAGCACAGGCGATCGACGCCAGGTTCGCTCGCGGTTTCGGTCTGGATCTCGTCAGAACCGAAGCCAAACACCTCGAGGAAGTTCTCCGGATACTCCTGACGGACATAGCCAATGCTTATCCGGATGAGAACAGTGTTGGAATAGACAAGAAAAGCGGCCGCCTGACTTCCCAGGGGCGTGAACAATGGCGGGAGAAATGCGATCATTTCCTGCGGCAATGCAAGCCCGTGGAGGAGTTGATTGAATACATGCTCACCAGGATCAGAGCTTATCCCAAACAGCTCAAGCCCTGGATCGAGCAGTGGGAGCAGACACTCGAACGAATTCAGCAGATGCAACAGAACACCGTACGGAATTACGACCGCGTTCGAGCGTAACTCAAACAGTCGAAAGGGTTTCGATCCTTATTAGGGATAAAACAATCATGATACGATATAAAGCAGCAACAATTTTCGGATTCCTGGGAATAATGGCTTCATTGGCTTTTGGTGAAACAACAGTCATGGACGAAGCCAGAAAGTCTTTCGACAGTAAAGATTTTGAGACCACTGTGGCTTTACTGGTTGACGAAATCAAGAATAATCCAGGCCATGAGGAAGCATACGCGCTTCTCGCTCAAGCCTACGAAAAACAGGGCAAAAAAGAAGAAGCAATCGATACCTGGAGTAGGCTGCAAACCATAACCAACGACCTGGACCGGGAGCAGGAAGCCCGACTGGGTCTCCTGCGAACCCGCGGTCCGGATGTTCCCGACATTGAACCGGGTGAAAGATGGGAAAACGATCCCTATCGGGTTGAAGTGTCGGTGAATTGGGACAAACTCAAAGCAGACGCTGACGGCGCAAAGGTGACGTACATTAACAAATACCCGCCGATAGTGGATGAAAGCTTCTATTTTCAGGTAATCGGATGTACGGAATACTCTACCGAAGTAGCCACGAAGCTGTGCGAGGCATACACGAAATTTCTCCTGAGCAAATATTTCGTTCAAGGGCAGGAATGGGTTCTCCGCGTTCCAATCATCATCTACAAGAACCACCAGGACTACGTGCAAAAAGGTGGATTCTCGGCATCTTCAGCCGGAGTGACATACAGCGACACGAGAACAGGTGTGCCCATATTCATTGCCATGTACATGCTGGATGAAGACGGCAACATGGACAGGGAGTGTTTCGAAGGGACGCTTCCACATGAAATAACCCATATGGTTTTGCATGAGTTTTTTGGCGGCAACGACGTTCCCCGCTGGCTGGATGAGGGCCTGGCACGCCGAATGGAGCAAAGCCGCAAACACTATGAAGAGGCTGCCAAAACCGGACGAGACGCTATAGCAGGTGAATATTACCGGTTCCGCAGCTTGTTCGATCAAAAGGAATACCCGGCTCGAGGCGACCGAACCTGGCGATTCTACGAACAAAGCGCCACTATCGTACTATTTTTGCTGGAACAAGGCGGTCCCGATTCCGCAGCAGCGTTTCTGCAGGCTCTCAAAGCAGGCAAATCCCACGACGAGGCGGCGGCTGGTGCATTGGGTATACCTGTGGAAGGAGCAGTGGACGAATTTGAGAAAAGGTGGTTCGAGTGGGCAAGGAACTGCTACATCATGTTCCGCGATAAGCTGGACAACAATGAAACGGTAGAGAGTGAAGTTTTACCGCCCACCACGTTCCCCGAATCCTTCGATACGGAAAAAACTATCGAGAAAATCCAAAACTGGAGCGAGATAAAAACAACCTCCATGAACAAATTCAAGGATCTCGGCGAATCCAACCGGTATTGGAAAATAGAGAACAACAAGCTGGTCTGCACTATTGAACAAAGCCCAAGAGGTTCTCTCCTGGGAGTTCGCATGAACGAAGAGGCTCCAATGGTAATGCGGTGCAAAGTTCGTGCGGTTAACGCCTCCAACTTGGAGCCTACCTTGTTCGGAATCGCCATGTTGGACCACCGCGGAGACGATTCAGGCATCCAGGTCATGGTGCAATTGAATGATCGCAGCCCGCACCAGTTATCCTGCGTGGTCAGTGAAGATATAGCGATATACCTCGATGGAGTATGTTGTGGACGTACCCCCGCATTACTGGCGGAAGAAATAAACGAGGATATCGATTGGCCACTGGCTTTTGTCGGTTACGCCCCGGTGGAAATCTCCGATATCGAAGCAGGCCTAATCGAAGCCGACGGTTTCGTCAGGGTTGAACCACCGGCAGAAGAAAAGGATAAAGATAAAAAAGGCGGGAGAAGAAGAAAAAAATAACTCTTCAGAATCAACTGGTGCTAAACGGTTAAGGCACCAATCAAAACAGCAGGCGGAGAAATAGTCGAGTAACGGATTCGGTATGCACTCTTTCCTTTTCCACAGACTGTTTCCATTAATACTTATCGCTTGCTGTTCAACTTTTTGTATGGTTTCCCACTCTGTCGCGCATCCGCACAGTGCAATGGAAGTGATTGATCATACACACCACCTTCTGGGAGCCGAGGTTACCATCGGGCGCGAAGGTGTAACCTGCGAAATACTGATAGCAAATGGGTTATTCAATCTGTTGATCCCCAGGGAACGAGGCGGGTTTTCTCTTACACTTGAGGGAGACCTGTTTCGTTTTGATAACCAAGACCAGGAGAATCTGGAACGTACGGATTTCGAGCGGTTCTTTCAAAACAATAACGTGTTCACAATTAACGGCAGTGTAATCAAACCGGTATTGAAAAAGCTGGAATTCATCAAAGCGATTAACGCCATCAGCAAGCTGCCGCCGGAAAAGCTGCCGCCCGATGCCCGGGTAATTCTGGTTTATCCAACAGACGCAGAAGTCCAGGATTTGCAGATCGACTGGCAGGTTTTTACCTTATTACAACAACAGAACATATTCGGGGAAGCTGTTGAACCGGAATTGAATTTGAAGCTGAACACAATTGCGGAAAGTAAGATAATCACGCTAACCCGGAAATCTCCTACGGTACATTGGAACAAATCAGAAGAAACCGAAAACCGGGAAATAAGCCCGCTGGCCGTCTCTTTGAGTTTCATTGAAATACCGATTCCAGTAATCTCAATTTTACTGGTTACGGGTATGATTATATGCATCTGGCGTTTCGGAAAGCTACCAGTTTTCCGAAACAGACGGATACTGGCAGGTATGACAGCGCTTTTATTAATTGCATCGGTATATACGTACGGCGTTGCCACCATATATATTCAGACTCCATGGATTCGGTCTGATACGGAGGTAAACGAGCATAAAGCGTTGGAAATATTCACCACTCTTCACCGTAACATCTATCGCGCGTTTGATTTCAATAATGAAAGTGACATCTACGATGTTCTTTCCAAGAGCGTGGACGGTCCGCTTCTCGACAAGGTGTACACGGAAATATACCAGAGCCTCGTCGCCCGTGAGCAGGGCGGAGCGGTAGCCCGGGTAAAATCGGTGGTTATTACCGACAAAAAACTACTAGATTCGGCAAAACAAACGGGTTCTAACGAGTTTAATTTCAAGGTACAGTGTAACTGGCAAGTGGATGGTGTAGTCTATCATTGGGGACATGTGCACTCGCGAGCTGCTATCTACTCTGCCATTTATACTGTTGCTCAGTGTCAGAAAAACTGGAAAATAACGGATACTGAAACACTTGAGCAGAAACGCGTAGTATACGAATGACAAACCGGGAGAAAGCAGGTATTAGAAGGCTATGATAGATATCCGTAATCTGCGGTTTTCATACCTCAACAGCACATTCAGTTTGGATATTCCCAAACTAGGTATAGCTACAGGCGAAAAGGTTGCCCTGATAGGCCCAAGCGGTTCAGGAAAAACTACATTCATCAGTCTGGTGGCCGGCATTCTGGTCAGCCAGGAAGGAGCCATTCAGCTCGATGGCTGCGATATAGGCAAATTAACCGACAAAATGAGACGCAACTTCCGAATCTCCCGGATCGGATTCGTATTTCAGGAACTGGAACTGCTGGAATACCTGACGGTCGCCGACAACATTCTTCTCCCCTATCGAATCAACAGTAGTTTAAGCTGTGCAGATCCATTACCAACCGCGGCTCAGAAGGCGGCCCAGGCGGTGGGATTGGCCGATAAACTGAATCGATATCCCGGAACTCTGTCCCAGGGAGAAAAACAAAGAGTGGCCGTCTGCAGAGCCCTGATAACCCTGCCGGCAATCATAATTGCTGACGAACCGACTGGAAACCTGGATCCGGAAAACTCCGGTCTAATAATGAACCTGCTTATCCAACAGGCTCAACAGAGAAACACAACGCTACTTGTGGTAACTCACAATCATTCCAATCTGGACCGGTTTGACCGGGTGATTGATATTGCACAATACGCTCGCAGAGGTGATTTATGAATGGGATAATCCACCTGGCGTGGCAGTATATCAAGTATTACCGTACCAAATCCATTATTCTCACGATATGTCTTTCACTCACTATCCTGTTGCCACTGGCCGCGGGATTGATCATAAACCTGTTCGGCGATCAGATGATGTCGAGAGGCAAAACCACTCCCCTGCTGGTCGGATCCCAGGGGGATCGTTTCGATCTGGTACTCAAAGGTCTTTATTTCACCTCAACAAAGATAAACCCCGTAAGCCAGAAAGATGTGGAGTACATCAACACGTCTGGATTGGGTAAAGCCATCCCCCTGCACCTTGAGCATACAGCCCGAAAGTTCCCGGTGGTTGGTACGTCACTTGGATACTTTGAAATGCGCGGTCTTACTCCGTCTTCAGGGACACTCCCCTTGCGACTGGGGCAAGCCGTGCTGGGAGCTGCTGTCGCGGATGAGCTTGGCTTGAAACCGGGCGACCATTTATTCTCCGATCAGGTAGGGATTTACGATCTTACCGGTTCGTACCCGTTGAAGATGGAAATAGCCGGAGTTCTGAACCGGACAGATACGGCCGATGATCGAGCTGTGTTTACCGACATAAAAACAGCCTGGGTAATTGATGGCATTACCCACGGGCACCAGAAAGTGTCTCACGCGACCGCCGCGGATATAATCCTGCAGCAAAGCGATTCCAATATCATCACCAATAGTTCCATAGTGGAATACAATGAAATAACCAAAGAGACCGCAGGCAGCTATCATACTCACGCCAAACACAGCGATCTGCCGGTTTCGGCAATAATAGTGATCCCCAAGGACAGCAAAAGCGCCACGATATTAAAAGCCCGCTACAGCGTATCCAAGACCAGGTGCCTGCTGGTCCCCAAGGAAATCGTGGAAGAAATGCTGAGCCTGGTACTGAAAATAAAGAGATTTTTCGATGCAAGCTTTGCACTGGTAACGACATCGACGGTTCTTTTTGTTATTCTAGTGGTCATGCTTTCATATCAACTGCGCAAGCGGGAAATGCAGACCATGCAGAGAATTGGATGCGCAAGGTTGACCGCGTTCTGGTTGTTGTTCGCAGAGCTGGCGATAATCGTAATCATCAGCGTGTTGACGGCCATACTCCTGGCTTCGTTAACACTGCTGATTATCTCGTACTTTGTACAATTACGTTGATTTAGGGTTTTAACTACAGGATCATGGTGCTCAAATGACTGGATACAAAAAGGTTTCGCTTATAATCACGGCAATCATTGCATTCGTTTCGCTGGCCTGCAACCCCGGTGAGGAAAGTAAGGAGCCGGCAACTCCCAGGGTTATCGATGGTAAAGCCAAAGTATTTACAACGTTCTATCCCACCCATTATTTTGCCCGGAGAATTGGAGGAGAGTTAACGGAAGTAATCTGCCCCTGCCCCGCCAATGAAGATCCGGCGTTCTGGATGCCGGATGACAAAACAATCCTCTCATATCAGGGTGCGGATTTGATAGTGGTCAACGGTGCCTCGTTCGAGAAATGGCTGAACAAGGTCACCTTGCCGGAATCACGAATCGTGGATACCACCAAACCTTTCGCCAAGGAATTTATTACCATCGCCGGAGCGGTCACTCACAGCCACGGTCCATCAGGAGAACACACTCACGCAGGAATCGACGGACACACCTGGCTCGACCCGATTAACGCCATAGCCCAATCGAGCGCCATTCGCGACGCTCTATGTAAATTGCTTCCTGAGAAGAAAGACGTATTTAATAAAAACTATGAAGCATTGATAAACGACCTGAAAAAGCTGGATGCCAGATTAAAGGAGTTGTCGACTCGAATGCCGGAAAAAACCTTGTTGTGTTCACATCCAGCCTACAATTACCTTGCCCGGCGGTATAAATGGCAGGTAAAAAACTTCCACCTGGAACCACAATCACCTCTTGCCACTGAAGATCTGAAAGAGATTGAAACTTTCGTTAAGGACCATCCCGCGAATTATATGCTATGGGAATCCCAACCGCTTGAAACGAATGTGGATAAACTCCAAAAAATAGCCAGGCTGAACTCCATAGTAATTTCTCCGTGTGAAGCACAACCGGAACAGGACGGTGTCGATTACCTGGCCGTCATGAACAACAATCTGGATAAGCTGGAAAAAGCCTTCCCGGAAACGAAAGAAAGCCAGAAGTAAGTCCAGATATACACAGTAAACATAAACTACGGCGAATCGAACTAGTTCGATTCGCCGTAGTTTCTTTTACCGGGAACGTGAAATCCGTAAAACAGATTCACAGCAGACAAATCCCAACCTTTTCAGACCACGTACGCGGTCATTAGATCACAACAACCGAACGTATTTTGCACACGTCAGGTAGTCGTGAGGCTGGTGGAGGTGTCATCATCATTGAGACTGGCAAAGAACGCAGTAACAAACGTTTGCGCCAAGGTGCTAGTCGTAGTTTCGAGCCCGGTCAATAAAGTTTCCCGCACTACCGGATCGCAGCTTCCCAATTGGAGAACACTGCCACCGAGCAGGATGGCCATTGCCGACCGCATCATCCGTTGTCGTAGGCTGCGCTTTGCCATTATTTCGCTCCTGTCGAACTTAAATGAGACCACTATGCGGCTTCCTGCCGCCTATCAATCAAGAGTACGGAAAACTTACGGGACCATCAAGGAATCATTTTTGCCCAGCATCATCCATACATCTGTACACTTTGTACTAATCGGACACGGTCAGGTTGCGGTTTAGAACTTCCGATATCGTGGGTAATTACGTTCCACAACCAAGCTTCAAACGTCAAAAATCGCGTTTTTGGACGTATGTGTCACGCTCAAATGAACGGTTTATTTTACGCAGGATGAAGTGGTCTGCCATCCTGAAAATTGTACAGGATTGTATGTAATCAACTTCCATTATCGACATTGCTTCTCTGCCGGCTGGATTTTCCGCTCGCAAGGAACTTAAGATTCTGACTGTCGATGAGTTTCTTTTTCACTGTATTAAGAGAGAAATTGCGTCCTGGGCAAGCGGTACGGTTAGTTACCGATTTGTGGGTAGTCACCTTGGATGGCGGAATGTTGCATTCCGTACACAAAAACACAAGCAATTTGTGCAGACTCTCCAATTGCGCCGATGTCGGATGCGACTGTTCAAAGTTACCGACCAGACAAATACCAATGCCATGGTCGTTGTAGTAATTATCCGGCGTTTTACAGTGAGCACCGTGTTTCTGCTTGTTCCATCTCGACCCGATTTCGACCTGCCCATCCGCGGTATGTGTACCGTTACCGATTACAAAATGGTATCCCAATTCGTCCCAATGGTTATCTTGACGGTGGCAATGGTCAAAGGCCTTTGCACCTCCGGTGTTTGAAGCGCTGTGGTGAATAACGATATAAGTCCATCGATCACTGATACCTTTTGCCAATCGCCAACCGGGTTCTGCCTGCACCTGTGGCAACGGTGGAGTGTTCACCGGTTTAACCGGCTTTAAATGTACCGGATTTACCCTGACCGACTGCAAATCGAATATCGGCGAAGGATAAGGGCATTTCTCAACGGTAGAGTTGGAACAACCGGCGAATAAAAGGGCAAAAGATGCGGCGAGGATACATCGAACAGCACGAAGCTCAAGGCTCATCAACGGTCACTCCTGGTAAAGGCCTCAAGCGTTCAGTGGCCTGTCGCGGCATTAACTACCTGTTTTTATCGGCCGTTTAATACGAATCTCACCAGTCACAATTGTCAGAATCCGCACCTGCAAACTAACACATAATTAAACAGGATAGGCTCATCCTTAAAGTGACAAACGTTCGATAGAGGTAATAGCAGGCCAAGTTGATGGAGGTTATTGGTTCAGAAGACTGGTTTCATAGGAACGGGTCAAGGAATTAAGACAATGAAGACCCACGACAGGCAACCCGGACAACGTAACGACAGCAAGCGTTTATTAACGTATTGGCAGGAAAGAATATCACAGATCCCGGATACCAGCTTGGCAAAAGTACTAAGAGTACGCCGGGCTATTATCACCGATTATTACGAGAAAGACGCCATTCTAAATAAAGCCATTCGCCGTATCCAGAAAGAACTCAACGCATTGCGCAGGGAAGAGAATCTCGGTACCTGCTAAGCAGCATAGCCAATGAGGCGACCATTAGGACAAAAGCTTCCCGAGATTGCATCCCGGGAAGCTTTTTAAATTACAGCTATGGTCCGGTAAATGCCTGTTGGAAGCTGAAGAAATCGTCATCGTCGATATCGTAATCGGCATCAACGAAGAATACTTCACAACCGGCCGCTGCCGGCCCCTTATCCGCTCCCGTGAAGCAAGCTTGGAAAAACGCAAAATCCTCCAGGTCCACATCTCCATCATCATCGTAATCGTGGTCACCTGGAACGAATTCCTGAATCGACAGGGGAATCGTCTTTTGATCCGTTCGGTCCAGACTGTCGGTAGCCACGAAAATCGGCTCGAAGTAGCCTGATTCCATCGGCGTCCCCTGTAACACTCCGGTTGAGCTGAAGGTCATACCCGCAGGCAGATGGCGAATCATTCGATATTCCATCGAATTTGCGTTAGTCAGCGAGGAACTGCCGTCGTAAGCGGAGATGGTGTACTCCGCTTCATCACCGGCCGATATGCCGATCGTTGGCGTAACCACGGCGTTGCCGGGACCGTAATTGACAATAATCAATCCATCGTTCCTGAGAGCTACCGAGAAATTCACCGGATAGTTACCGTTAAAAGTACTCGCTTTCCAGCGGATGGTTACCTGTCCGGAAACGGACTCGTCAATAAAGATGTCTTCGCCGGAACCAGTTGTTCGGAGGTCATCCCACAACGGACAGATTCGGATATTCTCTTTTAAAAGAGCGACCGTGTTATAAGCGTTATTCCCTGTATGCGGACCGAAATTCAGGAATCCGTTCGACCATACGCGAACGGTTTCCTGATCCACCCCATAGTACGGGAAACTGAAAGGCAGCGTATAAGTCCAATACTTGTCGTCATCGTGCCAGCCTTGAGCAACGCCTGTTTCAGCAAACAGGCTGCTGCCGAGATCGGTTTCCTTATAGACATGGTCGGTAACCATGGACCATTGCACCTGCGGCTGGCCGCCAGCCACTTCCAATTGCACCGGGCCATACTCGGCACCAGCAACACCATCTGGAAGCTGATCCGTAAGAATCGTCGGCGCAAGAGCGAGAACCATAATCGACACCTCGGAGACATTGGAATCGATTGTGCCGTCATTAGCGAGATATTCGAAATCATCATCTCCGGCAAAACCATTATCCGGCGTGTAAACAACCTGCCGCCCGGCTCCGGACAGGGTATATGGAACAGCGGTTATTTCACCAACGCCCGGATCATACAAGGTGCCATTATCCGGCAGATCGGTAATTATGAAATCCAGAGCATCTCCGTTCAGATCGAAGCCAACCAGTTCGATACCCTCAGAAGTATCGATATCCACTACGAGTTCCATGCCCTGCGTTGAAGGTGGCTGTTGAGTACAGTCTCCCGATGCGGATAAATCGGTAGGATAGAAATCTGTTGGCAAACCGTTTCCATCAGACAACCCGGCCAGTCCGTCAATCGCGGCTATTTCCAGACAGTTGATCCTGATTCGCCCGTCATAGAACATCTCCACCTGGAAGGTATTACTGTTTGACGTCTGATATTCCGGAATATTCTGCCAGGTAACAACAACCCGATCACTGAATTGCTGCCACACGACCGGACCACCCCAATGCGGATTCAAATCGTCGAATAAAGCGGAGATCCGAGGCATATTAAAATGATCTTCCAGCGTTTCACTGGAATCGGTTTGACCGTGAACAAAGGTAATGTATCCATTGCTGACTATATAGAATCTGTTGTAGGCAACTCCATAAAGGGAAACAGTGGTTCCACCGGTTAAATCGATTGACTTGTAACTATCGTCATCGAGATCGACCTCGATACCGCCGGCCGGATTTGTGGGTAATGTTGATATCTCCTCTATGCAACGCGAATAATAATCCGGTGAACCATCAGGAGTATAGGTAATGGATCGGTAACTCAGATCGTTATCACCGTCGACACCGAACAGTTCGGTCATGTAATCGGGAACATCGGGTGTAGTAAAAGAATAACAGCTTCCACTGTTATCATCAGAGCTCTGGTTTCCGGCCTCATCGGCAGCTTCCACGATGTAATAGTAAGTAAGTTCATCCAGCAGGTTTTCCAACTGGATAGTGTGGTGTTGGTTAAAGCCTATGGCCGTAAACGCATGATCGAGCAGGCCACAGTCCGTACCATACCGAAGGGTTCCTGTTGCCGGTTCGCTGGTATCGAATTCAATAGTCGCCCCTCGCGGCACTATTTGTGATGTCGTTATATTTTGAATTACCGGAGCAACGCAGTCCACTGAAGCAGTGACAGACATTGGCACATTAGTACCACCGACACCATCGTCGGCATCCAGGTAAGTCGCGGTAACAGTCGCTCCGTGAGCGACCAGCAAAGTACCGGAACCAGCTACAGGTGATAACTGCAGTTCGCCTTCAAAGGCGGCGCTGCCAGCCGCGGTTTCGGTCAGTAGTACGGGAATGGAAGTTCCACTTACATCAGAAATGACACCTACTGTCACTGTTTCGATCAGGGTATCGTCGGTATTCAGATCACAATCAACCACTCGCAGGCTGATAGTTGAATCGCAGGTGTATTGATCGTTATCCAGAGAGATCAAGCCTCCGCTACTGCAGTTCACCAGTACCGGCGAACCGGCCAGCGAATAAGCTTGCGGTCCCTGGGGGATATTGTAGCCGACAACTTCGATCCGCCAGGTTCCCGCCTGGGGATTATTGACCACAACCTGTTCCATATTATTGAGATGATCCTCCGCATTCTGAGAGGCGGGCATTTCCGGGTTGGCAGGGTCAAGAGTCCAGGGGAAATACCGATCAGAAGAAGGACTGTAAACTCTCAGATCAAGGTCATTTACCAGCGAAGGAATAACATTGGGTGTACCGGGCACGTCATCCCAGGCCAACGTCACCTTGAGTTGTTCGTCACCGGGACTAACTACAAGCACATAGGAGTCTATGACATTCTGGTTGGTAACCGCTTCGACGAAACTGCCGCTGCGCATGAAATCGATAGCCGATTTTATACGTACGCTTCCGTAGCCACTGGAATAGTCGGGGCCGGTCTGCTCGATATCTTCCGCGGTATGAGCAAGGAAAACTTTGAGCATGGAATTGGAGAAATCCGGCTGCCCCGGATAATAGTTGCGGTAGTCCTGCAGGAGCAGAGCGCTTAAGCCGGTAACCGTAGGGGTAGCCATTGAAGTGCCACATTTTGACACATAACCACCATCGCTGCTGGTTGACGTCACGCCTTCATCGCCGTTAGTCTGACAACCGGGGGCAGAGACGTCGGGCTTAAGCCGCCCATCATCAACCGGTCCCCAGCTGGAGAAATCGGTCATGGAATCATCGTCGGAATTGAGGGCTCCGACGGAGATATGGTTTTTAGCACATGAAGGAGGAGCGGTGGAAGCATATCCGGTTCCGCAGCGAACCACGCCCCGCTCGTTTCCATTGGCCCACACGATCCGTATGCTGCCCAGACTGCCGTTGGCTATCGCGTCAATGAGAGCAGCGGTAACGCCATAGTCACCGGTCCATTCGCAGGGGAACTCGTTATACGAGGTATTGGTTCCGATGGAGTTATTGGATATGACGGCCCCGTAGGTGTTGATTGCTTCATTGTAATCGGCCTCTAAGTCGCCGGGATCGGTATAGAGGAATCCCGCACCCGCTATCGGAGTCTCGAAGCCATACGATTCCATGGTTACTCCGGGAGCCATTCCCCTATACCGCCCGTTGCTTCCGCTTCCATCGCCGCCGATAGTGCCGGCCACATGGGTAGCGTGGTCTTCGGTTCCGGACGAATCGCGAACTGTAAGTCTGCCTCCGAAATCCCCATGGCTGGCCAGCGCCTCTCCGCCGTCATAGACGAGCACGGTAACGCCGGAACCGTCGAGCCCGTAAGGTGCCTGCTGCACCTCGTCCGCCTGGGTCACTATCCGGTTACTGTCGTTCATTTCACTGAGTTGCGGAAGTGGCGGTTCCATATAGCGAACCTTGTCATTGTCGGCCAACACTTCTATCGCAGAGACAGGAAGCTCGACGACCAATCCGTTAATCGAAAGAAGCTTTGATCTGACTTTTCCACCAACAGCAGTAATCGCGTCAACACCTTCAGTCAGCAGACTGACATCCTCATGGAACAGAACGTACACTGCCACGAATGTTTCGGTGGACTGATTCTCGCTTTTATCCTCAGCGTATTTTTCTCCAAACGGTTCGACCACCGCCCAGGAGTATATTTCACCGTCGATAAGCGAAGGATGCAGTTTCCAGTTTCGCTCGACAGGCATTGCTACACATCTGGTTTTTACTGAATCAAGTTGCCGTGTATCCAGCTTGGCATTCGTAACGGAAGCGAAAAACGCGTTATTTCCCAGGTAAGTCAGCAATTTCAAGCCTGATCCGGCCAGCACCTGTTTTTCTTTTACAGTCAAAGGCTGTTCGAATTGCACAACAATGTGCTCTGCGATTCTTTCCCGCAAGCCTGAACCGGTAAGAGCCGCATGCACACCGGCGGCGGCGGCTATATCAGTCTTCGTGTGTCCCGATCTCCACTGAATGACATCCGCAAACAACGGCGAAGCGAACAGAGAAATTGCGATAACCATAAGTATCACACCGGTATTCCGCGGCGTAACTGAACTGCTTAACATTGTGATTTTCCTTACGAACTGCCAGAATCAATAAAACACATGTCGACCATGCAAGTAATAGCAATATCGACCGTATACGGAAGGTTTATTACCTTGCGGACAAGCTGATAACATAACCTATTATACTGATATATGGATTGCGATTACAGGTTTACACCAATTAGTCGGGAGAGATGTATCCGGGTTATATCAAGAAAGAGTGCAAAGAATTATTAAACCTCTTACAAGCCGGAAACGTCTCTATATATCGGAAGTATAACCATCAACATCAGGCGATCTTTCGATAATCAAAAAGGGGAACAGCCGACAGTGGGAGTCGAACCCACAACCTCAGCTTTACGAAAGCTGCGCTCTGCCATTGAGCTATGTCGGCTTCTCCGGTAACCAGCAGGTACTCGGAAGTCGGGATAGTATCGCATCTAACCGGATTGTGTCAAAGCTACCGCCTGTTTACACGTCATCTGATTCGAAAAAGTTAACTTACGGGCACAAACATTTGTTGCCAGAGAAACTTCCTTGTTGACGGAAAGAAGTTATCGGTTCAACATCGGAGAGAGGAGCTGTTTTCCGATTTACAGAGGGAGTTTATGCTGTTGTGACTGTAACTATTTGCCTGATTGGATTACTTGCCGGAATGCTCGGAGGACTGCTGGGTATCGGCGGCAGTATAGTCATAATTCCCGCCCTGACCATGATTTACTCACCGCGTCAGCATCTGTATCAGGCCGCAGCCCTGATAGTAAATGTCTTTGTAGTGGTCCCGGCTTTTTTTCAGCATCTCAAAGCTCAGGCGGTTATGGGACCAGTAATCCGGAAAATGGTTCCTTTAGCGATCCTTGGAGTCTTTTGTGGAGTTCTCAGCAGTGAATTGCCTGTATTCAGAGGGCAGGGGCAGGGATATCTGCTGGTCCTCTTCAGCATCTTCATTATCTACGCGGCGTACCAGAACATTATCAGATTGATTCAATCGCCCAGGGCACGAAAGGATTTCCCTGTATTCGATTCAGATCGGAGTGCCTGGAAAGCGGGGCTGCAAGCGGGCCTGCCCACAGGTTTTGTTGCCGGACTGCTTGGAGTGGGAGGAGGAGTAATCTGCGTCCCGCTGCAAAACCGCCTCCTGGGGATTCCGTTAAGGAATTCGATAGCCAACTCAACAGCGACGATCATGTTTTTGAGCATCTGTGGAGCTATCAGCAAGAACTACGCCCTTACCTTAAACCATCCGGAATACTCGCTTTCAGATTCACTAAGATTAGCCGCAGCACTCGTACCCACGGCGGTCATTGGCAGCATGATCGGCAGTAGATTGACTCACGTTCTCCCCACCCGCGTATTGCGCTCGATTTTCATCGTATTCCTCGGAGCGGCTGCTATTCGTATGACGATGGCCGCATATGAACAGCTTAGTTCGATTACACTATAAAAGCCTTAAAAACAAGCGGATTTTGCGCGTTCATTTCGTAGCACGTAACCATTGACAACTCCACGCTGGACGCGGAACAGATCATTCGTCGATAAATAGTTAATCGCAATACGTTTCGCAAAAAGTAGTCATCAAACGCTGGAGATTATTCAAATGACGGCAATAAAAAGAAAAAGAAGAGTCAATTCCAAGATAGTTGCTCTGGTTACGTTTTTAGCTGTTTCGGCAAGTGGCTGCCAGGACGCCCAAGAGTTTCGTGCTGCAACCGCAAGTGCATTTGAATCGGGGCTTACAACATTGGTAACCGGCTTAATAGATGGCCTGGTAGCCGTTTACGAACCGGATAGTACAACTGACACAACGAACTGATTTGCGGCGTGTCAGAAAAAAACAAAAAGGGCAAAATCGGCCTGGTGATCGGCAGAAACGGCCGATCACGAGCAACTTCGGTTATCAACGGATCTTCAGATCCATTCTAAGGAGTTGATATCGTCCCCGCTCGCCAAAGGTGTGATATTCGTCTTTGCGCGATACAAAGCCACAATTACGATAGCATGTCACTGCGGCAAACATTTTCTGGAAACACGACGAGAGTAATCTTGTGCGCGTTGAAAACGTTTTGGGCGTGTTCGATTAAGGCATGAGTAAGTTCTCGTCCCAGTCCGTTTCCGCGTTTCTGGGAATCAACGAGTAGATGCCCCAGCCACACATGACCGGGATCGTTTTTTACAGGGTTTATTTCGCCATATCCATAGAGAACGTGTTGCTCAGCCGCTTGCAAGATAAACGCGTCTCCCTTTTTTCCGGGTCCAATCAATGATTTTGTCTGTAGTTAAGGGTGCAACCGTACCGGGCGCAAGTTGAAACAGCTCCTGTTCATCTCGTACCCAGGAGATTACAGTTCCGAGCGTCCTCATGCTTGAACGAACGAAGGATGTACGGCTCTGTGGCTCTATCTGCCAATTCGTGCCCACCTGTTCGCTAGAAAACCAATATTGCAACCCAAGAAACTGATTACCGTATATTATCGGTTGAATTATACTCCTATTTAGAGTTGGTTAATCTATATATCCAGTCAGCAGAATACACATTATATCCTGACTGGCTACGACTAATTTGTAATACCAGCTTGTTTAATGTACTCTAGCGATTTGGGGCTGGTAGTTGAAACCAGCAAGCCAGCATGCCACATTACTGAACGGTAATAACAATCGCTCCATAAGGCGGGAAACCGTTCAACGGATGGGTTTTAAAGTGGTTTTAAAGCGTTCCTCAAAATCTCTGCGTATATTTTTTCTGGGCAACAGTAACGGTTCTGGCAGTCACCTCTCCGTCCTTTGGATACATAGGACCAGGAGCCGGTTTTGGCCCTGATGGGTTCTTTTCTGGTCATGTTCCTGGCCATGATAACCGCATTCATCACCCTTTTGACGCTGCCAATCCGAGTTATCGTGCGGGCAATCAGGGGGAGGCGGGCATTTGCCCAAAGCCGGGAAAAACGGATTGTGGTGCTCGGAATCGATGGAATGGAACCGATCCTGGCCGAGCAATACATGAAAGAGGGAAGGCTTCCCAACCTGTCCAGGCTCGCGGAAAAAGGGACTTACTCCCGTTTACAGACGACCATGCCGGCAATGACTCCGGTAGCCTGGCCCACTTTTATGACCGGATGTAATCCGGGCAAACACAACATATTTGATTTTCTCAATATCGACAGGCGCAACTACATGCCGACTTTGTCGAGTGTTCATATTGGTGGAGCTACCAAAACCATCAGAATTGGGAAATATATAATACCTGTAGGCAAACCGGATATACGTCTATTGCGTAAAGGGAAACCATTCTGGAAAACTCTTGGGGAACACGGAGGTTTTCAGTAACGTAATCCGTTATGCCGATCACCTTTCCACCGGAACGTTTCAAAGGCACTTCACTCAGTGGGATGTGCGTTCCGGACCTGCGCGGTACGCAGGGAACATTCAGTTACTACACAACAAAATCCAGAACGGAAAACATTTACGAAGGTGGAGAGCAGCATCACGTCAAGCGGAAAGGCAACACGATTTCCGCCGAGCTTACCGGTCCGCCAAACGGAATACGTGTCGACAACGCGACCATGAAAACACCGTTTACCATCACCTTCAACGGGGAACCCGATACTGTACAGTTGGATATCTGCGGCAAGAAGTACGCGCTGAAGAAGGGAGAATATACCCCCTGGATTACATTCCACTTCAATGCCGCGCCGGGGAACCAAGGGTCAGCGGTATTGCACAGTTCCTGCTGCTTAACGTCGAACCGGAATTCGAGCTGTACGTCACACCATTACAGATCGATCCGGAGAAGCCGGCCATGCCCATCTCCCACCCCGCCGTTTTTTCGACTTACCTTGCGAAGACTCAAGGTTCTTTCGCCACCATGGGACTTGCCGAAGATACCTGGGCACATAACGAAAATGATCCTGCAGGATCCGGACTTTTTACACCAATGCGTGGACGCTGATCGGGAACGGGAGATCATGTTTTCGCGACGCTTTGGAGAAGGTCAAACGCGGGCTGGTGGTCTGCGTGTTCGACGGGCAGGATCGGGTACAACACATGTTCTGGCGTTATCTCGATCCCGAGCACCTGCACACGAAGGGTTTGGAGACAAACAACTGAAAAACGCCATTTGCGAACAGTTCGAAAGAATGGACGAACTGGTAGGCAAAACCATGGCGGAGTGCGAGAAAGATGGAACGATGCTGCTGGTAATCAGCGACCACGGATGCAAATCGTTCCGTTATGGCGTGGACCTCAACCGGTGGCTGATAGAAAACGGTTACATGACTCTAAAAGAGCCGGCTAACGGCAAGAAATACCTGGCCACGGTAGATTGGTCTAACAACCAGGGCTTATGCCATGGGGGCTGGCCGGAATATTTCTAAACATCGAAAGTCGCGAAACGAGACGGCATGTGTCAAAGAGGGGAGTCGAAGCCGACACGCTACGGAACGAGCTGTGCGAGAAACTGTCCGGGTTGATTGATCCCCGGCATGATGCTGTGGCGATTAAACAAGGGCGTTATAACTCTCGCAAGTGCTATGTAGGCCCGTACAAGAATGAGGCTCCTGATCTTGTGGTGGGATACAACGAAGGATAGTCGGGTATCCTGGGAATGTGCCATCGGCGATGTAACGGATAGTTTATTCCACGATAATAAAAAAGCATGGAGCGGAGACCACTGTATAGATCCGCGTCTGGCTCCGGGTGGTAATGTTCAGTAACCGGAAAATCGAAGCAGAAGCGCCTCGTCTGATGGACCTAGCTCCGGACCATTCTGGATCTATTTGGTGTGGATATTCCCAAACACATGGACGGAAGTCCGCTGTCAGTAGTTGACTCTGAAAAGAATTGAGAAGACTCGAGTTGAGTTCGTATGACCAGAAGACACCAAATGTTGAATACCGCGAAACTGGCAATACTTCTTGCAGCAGTACTGATTCTTCCCTCCTGCAAAGAGGAATCAAGCAATAAACCGCAAGTAATCGTTCTAGGTTTTGACGGACTCGTCGCCAGGTTGATGCGCCGGATGCTGGATGAAAACAGGTTTACCGAACTTCGCAAAGCTGGCCGCCCAGGGAGATTTCAAACCACTGGGTACTGTCCATTCCCCCGCACGAGCCCGGTGGCGTGGTCCAGTATCATAACCGGAACCGATCCGGGCAAACACGGGATTTTCGAGTTGGATTCACCGTAACCCGGAAACATACATGCCCTTTCTGGCGACGACGACGGACACAATCAGTCATTCCGGCATGACGACTCCCCGTGGGTAAATGGATTTTTCCAATTACCGGCGGCGGGAAAGTGGTTAATCTTCGTTTCGGCGAGCCTTTCTGGAATTACCTGGTTAAAAACAGTGTTAAACGCTCATGTCTATCGAATACCGGCGAACTATCCGCCGGAGAAACCGGAAGGTCCGGGAGAATTTCTCACGC
>CAXXKI010000018.1:0-10855 GCA_963667855.2 Phycisphaerae bacterium
TTTACCGGACAACTGCCTATCGACCTTCGACACGAAAAATACATGAACTACGGACACTTCAACGTACATCGCTCGCCATTGGGAGAATCTGCGATATACGCGGAGAGGTTGCCGGAAAAGGCTCGTCTGCTCGAGGTCGTCAGATCGGCAACCCGAATGCTCGATCTCACCCTCAAAGCTCTCTTCAGCTATTTGAAAGATCAGCCGGGCCTGGCCGACCAGCCGGAAAAACAACGTAAGCTTCGCCACTTCCTGGAAAACGAGTTTCGCGATGACATGCTCGAACTCGCCTTATTGTACTGGCTTCAGGCAGACTCTTTTAACGATCATGAACAGGAAGATGCTGCATTAATCCGAATAGGCCTTTTTCTTGCCGAACGCGGTTACGGCGATTTTGAAACAATTACCTCGCAGGTTAACCCTGAAGTAATTTGGGAAAACGGACAGAGAAAAGCTGCCGCAGCAATGGGCTACAATGAAAATGATCGGCTACCGCAGTTCCTTGATGACCTAACGCCTGACAACGTGTGGAACGCAATCCAATCAGGATTAGCTGACATCGGCATGACCGAAGATGAGTACATCGAAGCTGCAGAACCAATCGCCATTGAACTGTTTTCCAACTCTCCCGTAGATACGATAGCTTGGAAAGCGGATAAAGCTCCGCTTAAAACCAACGGTAATTGGGATCCCAAAACCAGACAAGTGACGTGGAGCGGTGACTCTAAAACGCACTACCACCTTCCTGAAGTCCTCTTCGCTTACTGGATAACACCGGACAAAAAATACCAAAACAGGCATTTCGGCCGCGAGTTGGTAACTGAAAATCTAAACACATTCAATGTATGGTACGAATCCCTAAGCAAAAACCATCGACAGGAATGCAATGCCTTTCTGGCATCCATGGAAGGAGGAAAAGACTTACGCGATAAACTCGAACAGTTTCAGTTTTCCGATACCAGAACCGAACCGATAGAAACGCAAGAGAATAGCCAAACGGTTATGTCTCCATTTGGCATAAAGATAATTCTGGACAACCTGCCTGATCCAAAGGAGCCCGAAAAAGATCCGGAAACGGCGCCATAAGCAGATTAAATCGAGAAAAAATATTCCAGCCGGATTGACGTGGATTATCATGCCCCAAAACAGGGATAACATCCAGACTCCGCACTGAACGGAAATAGATGTCTGGCGGATAAACCAGGACGCTTATCCAACCACTTGCGAAAACTGCGACTATCTCGAATTCGCGTATGTCACCGCCAATCGCTGCGCGTAAGGCACATTCGCAAGACAGCCGCTGTGAGCAGTCACCTCCGCAGCAGTTAGCCAGGGTCTATTGATGCGATACTTCGCCCCCCCCACATCGGTTTAAACACCGCCTTAATGGCCGATTATCGAGCCACTAATGGGCAAATCGGAACTCAGCAACGTTTTTTACCCCCAGGGGTGGCATACTCCCGAGATTTTGTATAGACTTACGGGCTATCTGTATAACTGGTCCGCCTTGGGGGCGGGAGTTTTGGTTTGTTAGGCTTCGGGGGCGAAGCAAGGAGTAGTTAGATGCCACGACCGGCAAAGGCGATTCGCAGGCAATTGATCGACGCGGGTATTGAGTACAAGAAGGGTAACCGCCAGGCAGCCTACGCAGCATGGGCGAAAGTTGCCGCAGCCCGCAAGGACCGCTACGAGTCCAAGAACAACAAGAAGGCTCGCGCAGCCGCTGAAGCCGCCGCCAAAGAATCCAGCGAATAAATCGCTGTTGGTTCAGCTCACCGCGACAATCGCGGTGAGTACAGATCACGGGCCTTGTATCCCCGTTTAATTACGGTTCTCGCGATACGAATCGAACGCCGTGAACAACCTGACCTTCAAACTGATAACGTCGCAGTGCACTTGGCCGCTGCGACATTCTGTTTTGCGCGCGGACAAACCGCTGTCCACCTGCAAGTGGGATGGCGACGACCTCCCCACTACTTACCACTACGCTATCTGCGATAACCAGTTGATTATTGGAATAGCCTCCCTTTTTTCCCGCGGCCGGGATGGGTCCCAAGGAACGGACTGGCAACTGCGGGGGATGGCCGTCGATCCTGAGCGGCAAGGGCAAAACCTGGGCGGTAAGCTGCTGGAATTCGTTCTCAATCACTGTCGAACCGAGCTTGCCGGCCAACTCGTCTGGTGCAACGCGCGTAAACGGGCGGTAAACTTCTACCTGCGGCACGGATTTGAAATAGCCAGTGACGAATTTGAGATCCCGGAGATAGGCCCGCATTTCGTCATGCAGAAGACACTTCAAAACCACCAACGGGATTAGTCGATTGCAGTGACTGTCCAATTTACAAATCCACGCTAGAATCACCTCTGAGCTTCGCAGGGGCGGAGCATAATCGAACCCCCCACCAAAAAGTGGAGAAGTAGAAATGAACGTTCTGATCGCAGACAAATTCGAGGCTGTCGGTATTGAGGCACTGAAGAAATTAGGATGTGAAATCAAACAGGATGCTGACCTTTCGGACGATTCGCTGGCGAGCGAGTTGGCCACAGGTAACGCCGAGATCCTGATCGTTCGTTCGACCAAAGTCACCGCGGAGATGATCGACAAGGCATCGTCGCTTAAGCTGATTATTCGCGCCGGATCAGGGTATAACACTATCGACACCGCAGCCGCCCGAGCAAAAGGAATAGACGTAGCCAACACTCCGGGCATGAATGCCACGGCAGTAGCTGAACTGGCCATGGGACTCATCCTCTCCCTCGATCGCCGGATTGTGCATAACACCAACGATCTGCGCAACGGCGTATGGAATAAGAAGGAATACAGCAAGGCCCGCGGAATCAAAGGCAACACGCTGGGCGTTGTCGGTATCGGGCAGATCGGTTACCTGATCGCCGAGCGAGCAAAGGCGTTCGAGATGAAGATCATCTACTCCGATATCGTGGTCAACGAAAAGGCTGAAAAAGAACTCGGTGCCACCAGGGTAGAGTTTGAGGAACTGCTGGCCCAGGCCGACTTCGTTACCCTGCATGTTCCGGCGAACGATTCCACGAAGAAGATGATGAATGCCAAGACCTTCGCCATGATGAAGCCGACCGCGTTCCTCATTAACTGCAGCCGCGGCGAAGTTGTGGATAGTTCCGATTTGGTCAAGGCGTTGGAAGAAGGAGTAATCGCCGGAGCCGGCCTGGACGTATACGAAAACGAGCCGGGCGCCTCAGACAAGGTCTTCAGCGACGTAGCAGTCAAAGCCAACATGGTTTACGGCACGCACCACATCGGCGCATCAACCGACCAGGCCCAGTTGGCCGTGGCGGAAGAGGTAGTTCACGTTGTGGAAGAACTGATGAAAACCGGCAAGGTTATCCACTGCGTTAACGCGTAGGCAATACCCGAATAACTGAAAAATCAACGGGCCTCGATATTCCGACGAATATCGAGGCCCGTTTTCCATTTCGCAATCCCGTACATCTCTTAGGTCTGGTCAACAGACCCGACCTACTTGTTTTACCAATTCATTCCCGGCTCAATACGCTTCCTCGTATATCTTTTTATCCTGCCGGTAGTGGGTCAGGCTTTGAGAAAGCCTTCCTATAATATCGTCATCTCCCATATCAGAGGCCTTGATTATTGCCGCCTTTGTCAGGCGAATTGCCTCCTGATAGTTTTCGGCTTCCGCGTGAGCAGCGGCCAGCGTACTCAGTCCCTGTACGGAAATCTCATTTTCATCCGTTCCGTAGATTTTCTCGGCGATACGGATTGCCTCAGACCAATCACGATAACGAGCATCGGGACACATGGAATATACTCGCGAAAGCATATCATTCAGAACAACATCATCGGGGTATAGCTCAATACCTCGCCTGAGCAGATCCATTCCTGTCGCGTAATCCTTTTTTCTCAAAGTCGTCGAAGCCGCAGCCTGATACTCCTGGACTGTTCCCGTTCCAGCCAGCAGAAGTTTGGAACCCCAGTAAGCCGCCGCTTCGTTTTTACCGGCTTTACCATAAAGGTAAGCCAGGTGTTTGGCAGCATCGAGGTTGTCGGGACTATACTCCAGCGATTTAAGGAAAGCCTGTTCCGCACTAGCATCATCGCCTGTCAGGATTAGAGCTTTGCCCAATTCGCAGTATGCGTTACCGTTCGTCTGCAGAATCTCGACAATCCGCTTCAGATGTGTAACCGCATCATCGTATTTTTCACGTTTCATCGCCAGTTTAACCAGCATAGTTAAAACAGTGGTATTATCAGAATCAATCGAAACTGCCTTTTTCAAAACGGGCTGAACATCATCGTATTTCGATTGGGCAATATACAAATGTCCCAAACGCACCAGAGCAGGCAGGTCCCGATCATCCACTTTCAGGATGTCTTTTAATACTGCTTCCGCTTCCTCGTATTTTTCCATAGCGGTAAGGCAATCGATTCGTCCGACTTTCGCTATTCTACTTTCCGGATCGAACTCCAAAGCCTTTTCAAAATGCTTGATAGCCTTTTCGGGAAGACCGCCGCCCAGCAGACCTATTCCCCGGCGATTCTCAGCGTCAGTACCGGTTTCAAAGCGGTATATCTCTCCGTACACAGGATCCCGAAGAATGGGAATATCCGCATTGAGCGGCCACCCTTCCACCAGCCCGGCGGCCGTATCCTCCTGCCCCAATCCTTTGAACGACGCTGCCAGAGCCGCTCGAACGCCACCGAATTGCGGGTTCTTATCCAGCAGTGGTTTCAGGTATTCGACCGCCCAGATGAATTCGCCGGCCTCCTTATAAGCGATGCCCAACACATAATTGATCATCGGATCATCGGGATGGGCTTCCCGCAAGGGCTTCAGCGTATCGATCGCCGCGAATTGTTCGCCACTGCGCAGTTGAGCAATTCCCAGGGATACCTTGGCCGGCAGGTAATAAGGCTCCAACTTCACCGCTTTCTCGAAACCCCCGACAGCATCAGCGTATTTTCCACTATTCAGCAGAACATATGCCAGATAGTAGTGCCAGCGGAAGTTATCAGGAGCCTTTTCAATAGCTGCGGCATAAGCGGACTCCGCGGCCTCGTTCATCCCATATATCTGATATAAAACGCCAAGAATCCCCAGGGCATCGGCGCTGTCGGGATTCTGCCTGACATTATCCCGCGCTTTGAGAATCTGCTCTCGAACAGGTTTTTCCAAACCCGCCAGATCGGCATCAACCGGAACAGCCGCCTTATCTGCATCTTTCGGTGCAGCCGTTTTTTCCGCCGGAGTTGCTTCCCCTTCAACGTTGGCTGCCGGTTCCACTGCTGCCGGCTCGCCCGACGATGTATTCTCATCCGTTTTTTCTATTGTTTCCTGCGAGGTTGATATAGAATCATCCTGCTGCGAGCAACCTTCAATCATCCAGCCCAGGGAAACCACCAATAACAGTGTCCCCAGCATCCGCAATGAATTCTGACTTCCCAGATGCGTCCCTGTCATAATTCCAATCACTTTGCAATGCCTCTAGTAATAAGTGCTTTAATTGATTAACCATCAACCGAGTAATCCGCCTCTACATAGGGTAGTAGAATCGCTGAAAGGCAATAAGGCAAGCACAAACAGGCTGATCTAACCAAGAACCGCGTCGGACGAATGCCTGCGCATGCACCTGCCAAGCCTGAAAAGAACAGTCTTAGCCGGCTCCCGGAACTATTGTTACATTATCGAAAAACAAGCTGAAGAGGTAAGCGGCCAGTATCTGCCGCTTATAGTTGAATAGCTCAGACGGTTCGCCACTTTTCCCAGGGCACCTTCAGCTCAATAACGCTCTTTCCCCGGCGGGATTCTGACAGGCAAAGAGAAACCCTGCGTCCCAATGGCAGTGGCGACTGGGGCCAGATGTGCCCCATATCCTTAGTGACTACAATCGGCAACCGGCTTTTTGAAGGCAGGTGATATTTCAACATGGCCAGAACCTCTTCGGTCTGGTTTTCATCTCCCATATGGAAATCACCAATTATCAAACCTGCGCACTTTTCAAACCAGCCGGCGAGTTTCAAATGTGCGAACTGCCTGTCCAGGCGATAGGGATTTTCTTCAAGATCTTCCAGGGCAACCCACTTGTTTTTCGGGTTAATCGTTTTTACGAAAGGTGCGGTGGTAAGGGGAGTAACCAGCGAAAGGCAACCGCCGATGACTGTCGCCCTGGTTTCCTCGTCCATCCTGCCTGCTACGAGAGTGCCGACAAACTTGCGCTGCGAACCACGTCCTTCGAGAATACCGATTATTTCCTGGAAGTATTCATCGAATCGCTGCTCGGCCTGTTTCTTGGCCCACTTGTCGGCGAACCGCTCCGCCGCTTTTCCGGTCAATCCCTGCCCGCGGGCTATCCGGTTGATGTTTAACCGCCCGTAGCGAGCCATGCCCGACCGGGGGAAACCGGGAGTCATATAGTAGTACCCGTACCCCATCGGGTGTTTACCAATCATGTTGATCAGTGGAGTAATCTCGCTGAAGCCAAAAAGACTTACAGGCCGCTTGCGTTTGTCCATAACACTGAAATCTATGTGCGGCAGGAGCCTGGTCAGCCACGCCCCGCCGCGAACGGCCACCATAGCTGCCACGTTATCATCAGCCAATACCTGCTCGATTTCACGAATACGGGCATTATCGTCAACCCGACCGCCCTGCTTCTCATCCAGAATTCCATCTATTATTGAAGCTCGACCGCGAAGCCTGTAGCCGTCTCCAGCAGCCTGCCCGCAGCGGGCAATCAACTCCCTGCCGTCAGAAAGGTTATAATCCTCGAGAACAACTGCGCCCGGGCTGGCCGGTGCAAACAGGTGGATAATCGGTTTAGCCATCATGACACCTCAAGTCGTCGGTTTGAGTTATGGTTTTAACAATATCGCGGGATCAGGTATATGCCGCGACAAAAAATCAGTTGTTTAGCGCTTCGAGAAAACCGCGGGCAAGCTGGAGATCGATCGGGGCGGCAATATCGCCGCCCGGCTTCAAGGAGGAGCCGACAATCGCTCCGTTGGCACTATCGAGTATTTTCCCAATCGAGTCAGCCGTCGCCCCGCTACCCACCAGTACCAGCTTGTCCGGTACCGCTTTTCTCACCCGCTCAAGCTCGGCGGAATCTACCGGCCTGCCGGTAGTCGAACCTGAAACGATGATCGCATCCGCCATTCCCCGGTAGGCGGTTTCTTCCGCGGCGAGCGCAATATCCGGCTGGTTGACCGGGCTGGCGTGTTTAACATGAACGTCGGCGAAAATTCGCACCTGCGGACAAAGCCGCTGCTTCTGACGCAAAGTTTCGTACGCTTTGCCTTCAATAAATCCCTGATCGGTGGCGGCAATCCCGGTGTGTACGTTAACCCGGATATAGCTCGCTCCCGTAGCCGCCGCGATTCCCAGAGCAGAAAGAGCGTCATTCCGCAGACAATTCACCCCGACGGGAAGAGCTGTTTCCTTTATAAGTTCGCGAACCACGATAGCCATCGCCGCGACGGTCACCGGCTCCAGGCTTCCGGATGTGAACGGAGCATCTCCGAAATTCTCGGTCATCAGGGCTTTAAAACCGGCCTGCTGCAATGTTCGAGCATCGGTGAGAGCATGCTCGATAATCTCCTCCAGGCACAAAGTGTTTCCCGGCCCGCCCGGAAGAGCAGGCAAATGGACCATACCAATTAAAAGCGGTTGGGGAAGTTCGTTCATATCGCGTCTGTTCTCTTGCTCTCTTGCTCTCTAGCCTTTACGGAATACGGCCACCACGTCTTCAATGGGTACAACGAACAGCTGGTTGTCAGCTTCGAAATCGACGGGGATCGCGTGCTTGGGGTTGAAGAGCACTTTGTCATACTGACGTATGGGGAAATCGTCGTCATTGGCTATTTGAGCGGATACGGTAACGATTCGGCCTGTAATCGTGGGGATTTCGACAGAATCGGGGAGTTCGATCCCTCCCTTGGTTCTTTTCTTGTCTTCATCCTTCCGAATCAGCACCCGGTCGCCCAAGGGCTCGACGGTTTCAAACTTGGTTGATTTTGTACCTGTGTCTTTTGGCATTCGGCCTTACCTCTTTTTAGATTATCTACTTGGCGCATACCTCTTTTGATGCATTCTGTTTTCTATAGGTCCGATTGTACGGCGAAAAACGGTTAGTTCCAATACCCGGAAATTTGCAAGTATTGATTGAAATTAAAGGGGTTCAAAACGAGCAATCAGCCTCTAAAATACACGCCTGACAGACCGACCAATTGGAGAGATCATGGTTGATAATACATATGTAGCTTTCGTTTCTCTGGGGTGCGCCAAAAACACGGTGGATTCTGAGAAAATGCTGGGACAACTGGCCGAAGCCGGTTGCGTACTCACGTCATCGGAGCGCGACGCGGACGTTGTAGTAGTTAACACCTGCGGATTCCTTGCTGCGGCTCGCGACGAAGCACATCAGGTGATCCGGGATCTGGTTAAGGTTAAAAAGAAAAAAAACACCCGGCTCAAACGTATTGTCGTGGTTGGCTGCCTGGTTCAACGTGATGGAGAAAGCTTGTTAGAGGCCATTCCCGAGATAGACATAATCGTTGGTGTACACAACCGGGACGACGTGGTTCGTGCGGTAATAGACAAGAAGAGTCCGCGAGCGGGCTTCCTGGACGATTATCATCCGCTGATCAACATCGACAAAGCCAGGTTACGTATCACCCCTGAACACTGGGCTTACCTCAGAATTGGCGAAGGATGTAACCAGAAATGTACGTTCTGTACGATCCCAGCGATTCGCGGACCGCTGCACAGCAAACCACGCGAACTGGTTCTTTCAGAAGCTCGCGAGTTAATCAGCGATGGCGCGGTGGAGCTTTGCCTCATCGGGCAGGACACTACCAGCTACGGTTTGGATTGGGGAGAAAAAAGCGAACTCGCCCCCCTTTTGCGGGATCTCAACAAGCTCGACGGCGTGAAGTGGTTACGGTTGATGTATGTTTACCCTTCGGTCATGACCGACGAGATAATCGACGCGATTGCCGAATGCGAAAAAGTGGTCAAGTACATAGACATTCCGCTGCAGCATATAAATGACCGTATGTTGAAGCGAATGCACCGGCAGTTCGATCGTAATTCCACAATCGATTTACTGACCCGGATAAGAAATCGCATTCCCAACGTCACCCTCAGAACAACCTTGATCTCCGGTTTTCCCGGTGAAACGGAAGCGGAGCATCAGGAACTGGCCGACTTTCTTCGCGAGTTTCGATTTAACGCGCTTGGTGTATTCGGGTATTCTCCTGAACCGGACACCCCTGCCGGGCGCATGGCGGATCAAATACCGGAAGAGGAAAAACTTCGCCGGGTGGAAGAATTGATGCTGATTCAGCAGGAGATCGCTTTCGCTCAGGCAGACGAAATGAAAGGTAAGAGGGTAAAGGTACTGGTCGACACTCCCCCGCGAGAGGGTTTGCAGGAATCTCGCCACGCCGGTCAGGCACCCGAGGTGGACAGCATAACCTGGCTGCAGGGAACGAACTACGAGCCCGGCAGCCTGGTTGAAGTTGAATGCGTTGGACGATCAGATTACGACCTTTATTGTATTGATATTAATAGCGTCACCTAAGATACTCAGCGATTATGAAAATAAACCTGCCCAACCAGATCACATTAGCACGGCTTGTACTTGCGATCTTCTTTTTCGTAATCCTCGCTCAGTTCGATATCCGCGAACCGAAGTTCTGGGTATTGGATTTCTGCATAGTGTTGTTCGTCCTGGCCGCACTAACCGACTGGCTGGATGGTCATCTGGCCCGCAAAAGGAACCAGGTTACGGCATTTGGGCGGGTTCTGGACCCATTTGCGGACAAGGTACTGGTGTGCGGCACGTTCGTTTTCCTGGCTGGTCCCGAGTTCCAGGCGGCGGACGGAACGCAAGTGACCGGACTGGCGCCGTGGATGGTGGTATTGATCCTGGGGCGTGAACTGCTGGTTACGGGCTTGCGAGGTTTTTCCGAATCGAAAGGAAAATCATTCGGTGCTTCAGCATATGGTAAAACCAAAATGGTGCTGCAGAGTATAACCATACCGGTTTTAATGATCTTTATAGCCCATATCGACCCACTGAAAAACGGCGAGTCCTATTCCTGGATAAAAACCACACTGGTATGGCTGACCGTAATAGCCACCACTGCGTCAATGATCCCCTACCTTTTCCAGTCCAAGGACATCCTGGCAGAATCTTGTACTTAAACAGCGATCAGCATTTAATCTTTCCCTTTGGAAAGCACCGTATTCAAAGCATCAGTCATAATCTGCGTGAAATGCTGAGGTATCTCGTATGCCATACCTTCTACTTCGACGAAATTGACTTTGTGCCCCGCGGCCTTGAGCAATTCAGCGGATTCGGCAGCAGCTTTCGTTGCCTGACTGACCTTTCCCGCAAGAACATAGAACTCGGCAGCCGATTTCGTTTCGACATTTTCTCTTTCCAACCGCACAGCAGAGGTGATAGCAATTGCCTTTGGGAATTCCTCTGGAGTTTTGCTCGCAATCTTCACCCCCCAGTCCCCGCCTTGAAAACAACCGGCAATCACCACCTTGCCTTCATCTATATTGAATATCTTCTTTGCCTGTTTGACTGCCTGCTCAAGAATTTCAGTAAGGGTAGGTTGATCGACAACCACTGGACGACCGTGTTGGGTTGGCGGCCATAGCGCCGTAAGTTTCGGAACGACTATCACCATTCCCAACTTGGAAGCTGCGGATTTCCAGTATTCGGCGGCTTCCTGCGGATTAAGGTCATTATCGTGAATCAGGACCAGCAAGGGGGCGGGTTTTGATGAATCCAGACCATCTGGAGGTATGAGCAAAAGGTAGGAATCTTTACACTCCGCGGCCTTCTT
>CAXXKI010000019.1:0-191504 GCA_963667855.2 Phycisphaerae bacterium
ACGGGAGGTTGTTCTCCAGATGTCCAATCACCGAATGAGCCCCACCAGTGGATATCCGTTACGGGGTCACCCGTTTCGCAGAACCAGTCGTCGGCAACGATTTGCGGTCCTTCGTAAATGGATACTTCGTTCCAGCCGTTAAAAATATTACCGGGCTCGAACTCCTCCGGCGGCTGATCCATTTGTATAGCACGGTTGTGTTTTTACTAACGGTAAGAGTTGACCAGAAGTTCCATACCCCAACCAGCATACCTCCAGGTGCTATTACGGATTCTGACTGGTAATGTAGCCGTTTTCATCGAAGACGAGAAACTGGGCTAATACAGGGTTGTAAGCGGGGTTGAGCATGTGCGAACTGGCTGGCGGGTTGGCTGCTGCCGCTCCCGCTTTTGAAGTATCGATCACAATAGTGGTGGTAACATTATGCTGGATAGGATCGCCGGTTGCCCACGTTCCATACCATGCCCGCGAGTTACCATTGACGTCTCTAATGGAAAAAGATAATTTGTTTTATACCAACAGGAGCAATGGCGGTGAGGGTAATGGTTACGTTGAAAGATCAGGATCTTCGAGATAGTCGAATTGCCAGGCGGCGGCATAATCACCGGTTGAAGTTTCTGAGTCTCCCCAGGCCATCACCAGACCCGGCATTTCCGGCAGGCTGCTTCCGTCCCAAATGTAAAGCTGCGGTGTTAGATACTCAGCCAGAGGGTATGGACCGCCCTCCGTAAGATAAAGCTCCCACTCGGTCATGTAAGCATCCCACTGGGCGAGATCGAGTGGCATTATTTGTCCGGAGATTATCGCACTCTCCCAGTCCAGCGTATCCTGAAGAGTCACTCCGGATCACCAAAAGCTAACGGTACTACCATTAAAATGGTTACGATTACTACTGTCAGCGAATAAGGTTTATTCCAAGACATAAGATACCCTCCCCTGCCGTCCTTCGACCCGTAAGGACGCCATTGAGCTAAGGAATGTTGATCCGGTTTATTGCCAGTCAATCCACCGGTATGTGTATATTGAAAGCAGCGTTTTGCGAGTTGTGTCTCGAAGTTGAAACAATGCTGCTGATTTCGCCCGATGCCAACCGGTTTAAGGCAGTATGCCAAGGTGGGTACAAACCGGTTCGCAGGATGTTGCAGTTATTAAGGACCAGTTCTCCATACACTGCCTGAGTAAAGCATATGCCACAAAGTGACACAAGACAAGTATACATTTTCGACATATTTACTACTGTTAATTTGGGAAACATCCAAAAAAGAAAAAGGGGGTAAACGGCATATCTAAACCGTTTACCCTGAAGTTTTCCAGGAAAGAATAGCCAGATAACTACTTGTCTCATCTCCAGTTTTAGTTGCCGGAGGTTTCTGCTCGCTGTTCTTTTTTTTCGGAGCGGTTATTACCTCCGCACGCGAGATCCGGATGGACATGGCCTCGTAACGGTTTGCACCTTGGTTCTTTATTACCTTTACCGTGCCGTTCGCCTGCTCGCCAACTTTGAGGTCGCCGAGTTTGGCCAGCGAGCCGTTGATGAAGATTTCCGTTTCACCCGTGATATGTACGGTGAATAGTTTTTCGGCCTGGTCGGGCTCGGCGTAAGCAACCTTAATGGTTTGCCCTGACAGATCAATGGAGTCGATAGTCCCACTGACATCGCGGGTTTTGATTTTAGGCTTTTTCTCTCCTCGCAGCCGAAATTGCCGGTCAGAAAAACCATAAGAAGAATTACGACGCCCCCCTTCGTCCAGAAATTGCCGGCACTCAAAAAGTTGGTGTTCAACTTGCTTTTCAATGTTCCAGTTCCTGATAAGAAATCGTTTTTTCGCTCAATCCTGACCAGTCCATCCGGTCAACAAATAAGTGACTACTGTTCCCGGCGAAATATGTCAAATTACAAGAAAACAATCCGCTCTCAGCTTACGCCAGAAGCCTGGTAGCGGAAATACTCTACTACTCCAATGAAATAAGAGCAATGCAGTGTTTTTACCTTTGAAGAATTTCGGCAGGCGCGCCGATACCATGTGCCGTTGATTGTAGAAACATAGCCACAGTCACGTTCGGAGTGAAGCAATGCGTCCTGCGAAGTGCCTTGTGATAAAATATGCCTGCGTTCGAGAGCGACATTATACTGACGGCCAAAGAACCTTTTGTATCGACTCGAACACCTTCGTGAAGGAGGTGGATGAGCTATGCAATCGTCTGGAGCCGATCGATTGGGAGTGGTTCTGGGCCTGGAAGCAGGGTCGTAAATCGATACCGGCCGAATCCTTCCTGCTCACTTTCGATGATGTCTTGCGAAAGCAGGTGGAGGTAGTGGCCCCCATTCTTGAAACCAGGAACATAGGGGCCGCTTTCTTCGTGGCTACCACTCCCCCTGGTAACCGGAAAGCTGACCAGCAATCACCAGGTGCGTTTCCTGCTCAAGCTGCTGGAGCCGGTACAACTGACCAGTTTCATTCTCCAATGGCTGGACAAGAACTCCCCGGAACACTGCTGGTCCCTTGGAACGAATAGCGCGAGCCCGGTGGAGGAGGAGGCCGCGGAGAAGCGGAATACCGAGTTGGAGTATTTTCTTATCCACAGCCTGCCAACGATTATCCGCCGGCAGATGATCGACGAAATATTCGAGATGGTGTTGGGTTCGTCGCGAGATTTCGCTATGGAACACTGTCTCGGTTTAAACGATCTATCCGACCTGCAGAGCAAGGGTCACAGCATAGGTGGGCATAGCCATTTCCACGAACCGTTAACGGAAATGTCTCCGGAGCAGCAGCAGCGGGATTTCAAATCGTTGCCTGGAGGTTCTTACGGAGGGGTTGGGTAAATCGCCACGGCCTTATTCGTACCCATTCGGTGAATACGAGGAGGAATGCGTCCTCAATTGCCGCGAATCCGGATTTGTTCAAGGGTTTACCAGCGAGGAATCGTGGACTCAGAAAGGTACGGACGATTTTCTCATAGGCCGGGTCGATGCCGACGCAGCGGAAAACTGCCTGATCAAAGAGAGCCTGCTCGCAAGCCATAGCTGACGGCAATCCCAGCGGTTCAACCACATAGAATAACTGGTTGACTGCCCGCCACCCCTAACAAACTCTGCCAATCTGGCATGAACGCGGCCCGGCACCTCTTACATATCTCCTTTATTGATAACGAGTTAAGTTTTTACGCTTCTGGCATGCTCCGTGCAAACTCTATTTTCGGGCGAGACCGCCTGCAGTTTGAAAGGAGAGGCGAATAATGACCAACGATCAGTTCACCATCAAAGCACAAGAGGCATTGGCCAAGGGACAGCAGATAGCGTCCGGTTACAGCCACGCGGCGTATACACCTTTGCATTTGCTCCAGGCACTTTTGACCGAGGAGGACGGGGGGATAGTCGTTCCCCTGCTCCAGAAAACCGGTGTTCGACTGGACCACCTGATGCAGGTAACCGAATCGGAACTCAACCGGCAGCCCAAGGTTACCGGCGCGTCACTACAGGCAGATCCCAGGCTACAACAGGTGATGGCCGCTGCCCGCACAGAGGCCGACCGGTTGAAAGATCAATACATAAGTACCGAGCACCTGCTATTGGCTTTATGCGAAGTGAATTCACCAGCCAAAGAGGTACTCAGCCTCTGTGCGGTCAAGCGGGACGAACTGTTATCCGGTTTGAAGTCATTGCGGGGTGGGCAATCGGTCAATAGTGAAAACCCGGAAGCCACCTACCAGGCACTGATCCGTTACGGCCGGGACATGGTGGAACTGGCCCGTAAGGGGAAAATCGACCCGGTAATAGGCCGGGACGACGAGATTCGCCGATGCATGCAGGTTCTTTCGCGACGGACCAAGAACAACCCTGTGTTGATCGGCGAACCGGGTGTTGGCAAAACCGCTATAGTTGAAGGGCTGGCACTGCGTATACTTGCCGGCGACGTACCGACCGTACTTAAGAACAAGCGGCTGGTGGCTTTGGACATGGGTTTGCTGATCGCCGGAGCCAAGTATCGCGGCGAGTTCGAGGATCGGCTCAAATCGGTTATCCGGGAAGTGGTGGAAAGTGACGGGCAGGTGATCCTGTTCATCGACGAGTTGCATACCATGGTCGGAGCGGGAAAAGCAGAAGGAGCGATGGACGCCGGTAACCTGCTCAAGCCCGCTCTGGCACGCGGCGAGCTGCGGACCATAGGTGCAACCACGCTGGATGAATACCGCAAACACGTGGAAAAAGACGCGGCTTTGGAGCGGCGGTTCCAGCCGATCCAGGTGTCTGAGCCTAGTGTTGAAGACACCGTGGCTATTCTACGTGGACTCAAACCGAGGTACGACGCTCATCATGGTTTGCGCATTCAGGATTCGGCGCTGGTGGCTGCGGCCAACCTGTCCAATCGTTACATTGCGGATAGGTTTTTACCGGATAAGGCCATAGACCTGATGGATGAGGCCGCTTCCCGCGTGCGGATCGAAAACGATTCTCTTCCTTCCGAGCTGGACGAAATCCGCCGGCAGGTGATGCAGCTTGAAATAGAAGCGGAAGCTTTAAAACTGGAGCGTGATACCGGTTCAAAGACCTGCTTAAGCAGATAGAGCGTCAACTGGCGGACCTGCGAGAGAAGAACAACGCGCTTACCGCCAATGGGAACACGAAAGCGGCCTGTTAAAAAAAAACAAGAACATAAAATAAGAGATCGAGGCGAAAAACGTTGAACTGGATGAAGCCCAGCGTAGCGGAGATTTGGAAAAAGCAAGCGCGTATTCGGTATAGCGATTTGAAGGAAACTGGCCGACCAGTTGGCAAGTGCGGAGAAATCCCTGTCCGATCTGCATTCCAACGGGAAAGGGCTGGTACACGAAGAGGTAACGGCCGAGCAAATCGCCGAGGTACTCAGCAGTTGGACGGGTATCCCAGTATCCCGGATGCTGGAAAGCGAGAGGGCGAAGCTGCTGCACATGGAAGAGGAAATAGCCAACCGGGGTCGTGGGTCAGGACCAGGCGGTTCGGGCAATCAGCGACGCGGTACGCCGATCGAGAAGCGGGCTGGGAGATCCGCGAAGACCGCTGGGCAGCTTCATGCTCCTCGGACCTACCGGTGTTGGTAAAACCGAATTGTGTAAATCACTTGCGGAATTCCTTTTCGATACGGAAGAGGCCATGGTGCGGATTGACATGAGCGAATTCCTGGAGCAGCATTCGGTTGCCCGGCCTGATCGGCGCCCCTCCGGGGTACGTCGGTTACGAAGAAGGTGGCGTATCTTACTGAAGCCCGTTCACCGCCGGCCTTATTCGGTTATCCTGTTTGACGAGATTGAGAAAGCCCATCACGACGTGTTCAACCTGCTGTTGCAGGTGCTCGACGACGGGCGGCTGACCGACGGTCATGGCCGGGTTATCGATTTCAAGAATACCCTGATCGTAATGACCAGTAATCTGGGGAGCGACAAGCTTCACCAACTGGCCGAAAGCGGCGGCTCAGATATTGAAATCGAAATGGCGGTCAAGGACATTCTGAAAGCCCACTTCCGCCCGGAGTTTTTGAACCGCGTGGATGAAACGCTGGTCTTCCATCGACTGGATAAGGTAGAGGTTAGGAAAATAGCCAAGATTCAGATCGAGCATCTCCGGCAGAGGCTGCTAGCCAGTAAGATCGAGATGGAGGTTTCCGATGCCGCTTTGGATCTGCTGGCGGAGGAAGGGTACGATCCGGCATTCGGTGCCCGCCCGCTGAAGCGGCTGATTCAGCAGCAGATAGAAAACCCGTTAGCAAAAAGGTTGCTGGCCGGTGAGTTTACCGAGGGAGACCGAGTGCTAATCGACGTGGGAGGCGCGATGTTCACCTTCAACCGGTCTGGCCAGCCAATGTCCGTATAACAGAACCGGAACACACCGGTGCCGCGGCCCACTTTCCTCCTCGACGCGCGGTGCCAACGGTGTGTTTGTCCAACTTCGCACGACATTTGTATTATTAAAAATGACAGATCAATATGCTTGTTGACAGTCAGGCAAAACGCCTTGCACATCGGCCATCTGATTACTACGCTCAAAATGTTGGAACGACAGTTTGAGAGGTGGAGGTATTCCATGGTTGGCAAAAATAGCCTTGATGTGGCGTGTGCGCAGGTCGGACCTTATCATGTAATCAAGCCGGTGGGAGCGTGTACGGCCATTCATATCCACGAGTATTCGGGATCATGTCCATCAGTTGCTGCATACGGACGTGACCGATATTTATTTCGATCTGTCTATTACCGAGTCTGTGGACTCTACGTTCATCGGTTTGCTGCTGACCATGGTGGGAAGGAAGTACGAGCCGGGCGAGCCGGAAATACACTTATTGAACCCGTCCGAGGCGATTGAGAAACCGCCTGACCCAGTTGCATGTCATCACCCTGTTCGACATATGCGAACTCATGCCGGAAATACCAATCGACTGGCGCATGCTCTCGGGCGAACCGGTGGATCCGGAGCAAATGGCCAAAACTGGTAATTGAGGCTCACGAGGAGTTGATCCACGCTGACAGCCGCAACGTGGGTGAGTTCAGCGGGGTTGTTGATGGTTTCCGCAAGAATCTTAAAGAGCGTCAAGAACAAGGAATAGCCTATTCTTTCACGGCTAACGCAATAGGCTTCCGTAGCCCCCCCGAATCTACCCCTGTACCATGCGTTCGGTCTGCGCGATCTGCTTGCCTTTTAAGTAGCGTTGGAAGAGGATTCCCTCCTTGTACTGATCAGCGGCCTGCTGACCTGAGGAGGCTACGATTTTCCCGAAAACCACCTTTTGATCATCGGTGAGTTCACCCTGGAGATTTTTGGGATCTGGTTTCAAATCGGTCATATCTGATGTTCCTCGTCTGCCGGCTAATACCTGCCTTTTTCTAGCTATCTCGATCAATGTTCGATTGTTATTTGTAAGGATACATCATCTTCATCGCACAAGGCAACCTGCGATCTCGATTTGCTGGCCGGAATTTATTGAAACAGGCGTAGAGCCGGTCAGTCCGTAGGTCGGGGCATTGCCCCGACGCGTATGTATATACGTTCAGTCAAGTCGATGAGCAGATCACAAACTTAATTGGATTCGCTTTGTAAAAACGCCCCAGAATATTAGATGTTGGGAACGCATTGTGTATGATGATTACAAACGAAGCCGTCGTTTATGCGTAATCCAACAATAGGTAAACAGGCGGCAAGAGTCAGCGAATACTCCAGTTTTTAGTCGGAGGTCAGGACAGTGTGGTGGTTAATTTTTATTACCGTAGCGTTAGCTGTTGCTGGTTTATTCCATGCGTTAATCAGAGAATACATTATCGCCAGCATTCTTTCGGCCATCGTTGCAACCGTACTTCTTCAGGTAATCGTCTATATTCAGCTCGGATACCTCGACCCATTTTTCCTTATTGGGATTATATGTGGTGGTGTGTATTATTTTGCAGCAGCACTGATCGTCGGAATTCCATTTTGGTTTTACCGGCGTCGAGATCGTTCAGGGTTTTGTGTAGAATGCGGATATAACCTGACCGGTAACATTAGCGGTGTTTGTCCGGAATGTGGCAATCGAATCAGGTTCGATCATCTTTGACCGGGTATCGGGAGCAATTGCATGGCGTGGTACGAGGATTTACGCCCTTGCGGGTATTTCGGGCTGGAGGCGGCTGATTACCTGCGAGCGGTGGGTTGGCTGGATCGCGAGCATTCCTTTCCCACTGGCAGCGTCGATACAGCCGTTCTGGACAGGCTGCGGGAGTTTGCCAAAGACCCGTGGACTCCCATTGCCTTTAGCGGCATACATGGCTGTGAGCTCTGTCGCTATTACCCGGAGGCTTCGGGAGTGTCTAACCTGTTTATACCAGGTGATGGTTTCTTCTATGTTTGCCC
Organism: Phycisphaerae bacterium; assembly: GCA_963667855.2. Taxonomy (GTDB): domain Bacteria; phylum Planctomycetota; class Phycisphaerae; order UBA1845; family UBA1845. Next base: position 7,856 of record CAXXKI010000019.1, read on the forward strand.
GGAGCTTATCTGCCATTATATGAACGCCCATGGTTACGCACCGCCTGCGGAGTTTTGTAATGCTGTTTTAGCCTGTCCGGATATGCGGAATATGGAGTACAGGAAGACAATTCTGGCCAACGGAGCGAGACAGCTAATCAGAGCGGCAAAGGGCGAGTGATAGACATTATGTTCATCAGTTTTTGAGAGAGACGGAGCAGGTTATGCGTTCAAGGAAAACAGGAATAACTATCTTGATCGCCATCGCGATTGCTGGACTTTTGTGCCTGGTGTTTGTTCCACCCACTCCGCACGAAGGACAGTTGGTATACCGTTGTGAAAGGGACAAGGTTGTTATTGCCCAGGAAGTCTATGCGGCTAATACGAGCCAACTTCCTCCATCGCAACGGCCGTACTCCTGTATAGTTTTGCGAACCATTCCCTACTGGTACCTCTTACCACCACTGTTTATATCGTTGTTAATCGTCCACCAGGTTCAGCACAGGAAATCTTCGCATAACGGTTGTTGTCCACAATGCGATTACGACTTAACCGGAAACGTCACAGGCGTTTGTCCAGAATGCGGCAATGAGGTTTAAAATCGGTAGATCGAGTCATCGACCCGACACGTGTGCATATGCGTTCCGTGGGGGCAATGCCCCAACCTACAAGCTACTACTGGTTTTAACAATTGCACGCATTCAAGCTCAGTTATAGAATATTGAATCATGCCTGTCGGAGTCAACCTTTCCGGCAGAAATTGCGCCTAAGGAAAATGCTTAGATGCAACTCCCGCGGGGCGAAAAACACTTGTATTGCAGCTTTTTTGCTCGCTTTTCGGCCTGTAACGCGGTTTTTACATACAGCGATTACGCAAATCGAACAATCGTATGGGGATCATCGTACGCCACTTGGTGTGTCAAAGATTGTATTGGTCATAGACTTTGCCGACTATAGCGGTAGGATGGGAAAGGCTGCAGGTTTCACTGCCGGAGAAAGAGATGAACAGCGACTTCAAATATCAACCGCTATCAGTCAGTACAGCCGGGGTTAATGGCGATCCGGCCGGCAAGATAAGCAGGTTAATCTGTTCACCGCTTCATTCCGGCAACCGAATAGCCAGCGCCAGACGATTGGAGTTTAATTACGGTGTTACAGATAATGGATGTGATCAGCACCAGAAATAGTTTTCGGGGTTTACCAATAAGCGCAGGAGTGGCCGCTGGACGGGTATGCCTGTTTAACGAACGACGGCACGAGAACCTGCCCGTCTATCACGTTGAAGGTGAGAACAGGGTTCGAGAGAGAAACCGTTTGGAAAAAGCGGTTACCCAGGTCATGGGTCAACTGGAGGCGCTCAGCGATGAAATAGCCATTCGCGTGGGTCGGACGGAGGCAGGGATTTTCTTAGCTCAAAAGGCGATCCTGGGTGACAGTGTGGTTACCGGGCAAATGCTGGAAATATTGGAGAGCCGGGAATACAACGCCGAGGTTGCGGTCAGCGAGGTGCTTAACGATTACGAAAGCCGCATTCAGGCGGTGGATAACGCTTATATAAAGGAACGGGCGACGGATATCGGCGAGATTCGCCGGCGTCTGCTCGATGTCCTTGGTAACATGAATCCATCTTTGCAATGTGCCGGTTTAGAGCATTGCCAACGAGGTCGAAACCGGATCGTGGTGGCCGAGGAGCTTACACCGAGCCTGACCGTCGATCTGGATCTCGAGCACACCATTGCCTTTGTTACCGAGCGAGGCGGAGTAACCTCGCACGCGGCCATACTTGCCCGGGCATTGGGGATACCGGCAGTCAGCGGAATAGAGGGTATTCACAGTCTCATCCCCTGTGGCACGAGTATACTGGTGGACGGTACAACGGGTGAGGTTGTAATCCGGCCGTCGGCCGAGGAGCTGGCCCGCTATCCCGGATTGCATGAAAAACCACAAACGGTGCAGGTTTCCATTCCGCCCGTAGCCGGTTTGCAAGTGCAGGCCAATATCAGTCTGGCCAGCGAAGCTGCGGATGCTGTAAAAGCCAGGGCGGAGGGTATTGGTTTATACCGTACGGAGTTCGAGTTCATCGCCGCCGGGCGCGTTCTCTCTGAAAACGAGCAGTATGACAGGTATATGTCGGTAGCTGCGGCCATGAAGGATAAGCCAGTGACTTTCCGGCTGCTGGACATCGGCGGTGACAAGTCGGCATCGTTTTTTGACCTGCCGACAGAACCCAATCCCTATCTCGGATTACGCGGCAGTCGATTTCTGCTGGCGAGGCCCGAACTCATCGAAAGCCAGGCTCGCGCTCTTGCCCGGGTCGCCCGACACCGCCCTGTCAATGTGCTTTACCCTATGATTGTCGACCGGGAGCAGTTCCGGGAGGTCAAGGAGGTTTTCTGCCGGAGCATAGCCGATCTTCCGGAAGCGGACATTCGTCACGGGGTGATGTTTGAGGTGCCGTCGGCCTGTTTGGAGGCGAGGGAGATTCTGGAGGTGGCCGACTTCGGGAGTATCGGAACAAATGACCTGGTGCAGTACCTGTTCGCCGCGGATCGGAACAACGAGCTGGTAGCTCACGATTGCGATCCGGACAAACCTGTTTTCTGGGCACTGATCAGCAGGATAGTGAAAGTGGCGAAGGATTTGGACCGCCCGCTTTCGGTCTGCGGGGAGGCGGCCGGTGATCCGGACTTGTTGGCCAAGTTTATCGAAACCGGGGTGGAGACGGTCAGCGTAAGCTCCCGGTTGATTTCCGAAGTACGCCTGGCCGCAAGCTGATTGGCTTGGCAGGGAGGTGGAAACCGGCTGCGATATCCCATAGGCTAAGGGGTAGTCGGATCAGGTTGGAGCTAATTATGGAGCGTAAAGGAAACAATTCCTCACGTCTGCTTGAAGTTGGAGAGAAGGCTCCCGGCTTTTCTCTGCCCGATCAGGATCAGCATGCGGTCAGGCTCGAAGACTTTGCGGGCAAATCCAATGTGGTACTCGTTTTCTACCCGCACGACCACACGCCGGTGTGTACGCGGCAGTTGTGTACCATTCGCGACGATTACGAGTTATTCGAAGGCAAAGATGTGGTTGTCCTGGGGATCAACAATCAGCTATCCTCGGCTCATGCCGGGTTTGCCGGCAAGCACAGTTTTCCCTTCAAGCTGCTGGCCGACCCGGAGAAAAAGGTGATAGCCGCTTACGGCTGCAGGGGATTACTGACCACCAAGCGGACCGTTTACGGTATTAACAAGGAAGGTTTCATCACATTCGCCGGTCGAGGTAAACCTTCGAACGCGGAAATACTCAAAGCTTTTGAAGGTGGATAGGCTTTTCCGGAATAAATGGTTATTCCTCACCCTGCGAATCAGGAGGCGGTAGTGATAACGAATAAGTTGAGTTTTATGGTTGGCGGACCGGCCGGCGTGGGTGTGAAGACGGCCGGTATTGTCTTTGCCCGGCTGTGTTCACGGGCGGGGTTGCACATTTTCGGCAATGTGGAGTATCCGTCGATCATCCGCGGTGACCATAACAGCTACCAGGTAATGGTCTCGGAGAAACCCGTATACGGACATATCCGTAGCCTGGATGTTCTGCTCGCCCTGGATGATTTGAGTATTGAAAATCATAAGGAAGAAATCCGGCCCGGCGGAGCGGTTATCCACGATACGGATATAACCAAGCTCGATTTTTCGGAGCTTAAAAAATCCGGCGTCCTCCCCGTGGGCATCCCCTTCCAGTCGATTATCAAGCAGGTTAGCGGTGCGCCCAAGCTGGCCAACACGGTGGGTATCGGGGCGACCATGGGCTTATTGCGGTTCGATTTTGAGCAGGTGGTGAAAACACTAAAAAACGCGTTTTGGCACCTGGGGGAGGAAATACTCAATCAGAACATAGAGGTGGCCCGACTGGCTTATGATGCCGCGGTAAACGGGTACGCGGGTAATTTCGATATAACCCTCCAACCGGTAAAGGCACCGCAACGGATGGTGTTGACTGGAAACGAGGCCGCGGCTATCGGGGCCATAAAAGCAGGGATGAAATTTTATTCCAGCTACCCTATGACGCCGTCATCCTCAATTTTAAGTTACCTGGCCGCCCGGGAAAGGCAGTGCGGATTGGTGGTCAAGCACGCGGAAGACGAGATATCCGCGGCGGGGATGGCCGTCGGAGCCGCCCACACGGGAACGCGAGCAGCGACGGGTACTTCCGGCGGCGGATTCAGCCTGATGTGCGAATTCGTGGGAGCGATTGGGATTACCGAAACCCCGATGGTAATCATCGAATCGCAGCGTCCGGGACCGGCTACCGGCTTGCCCACGCGAACGGAACAGTGCGACTTGAAATTCGTACTATCGGCCTCACAGGGTGAATTCCGGAGGATTGTTATTGCTCCATCCAATATCGAGGAATGCTTCCGGCTTACCTTTGAAGCCTTCAACCTGGCGGATAAGTACCAGACGCTGATTATCGTCCTCCTGGATAAACACGTATCCGAATCCACATGGTCCCATGAGCCCTTTGAGACCAGCGGACTGAAAATAGACCGCGGTGAAATGCTGAACGCGGCGGACCTGGCGAAGATGAACGAATACAAGCGATATGCCTATACCAAATCAGGGATATCACCAAGAGTTAAACCGGGAACACCCGGCGGGGTGTTTAAAGCCACCACTAACGAACACGATGAATTCGGACGAATATCGGAAGATGCCCAGGTTCGCTCCGACATGGTGGATAAGCGAATGCGGAAGCTTGATTCGCTGGACGTTTCCGAGTGCGGCTGGAAACTGCACGGTAAGCCGGACGCGGAGGTGACTATTGTCAGTTGGGGATCAACCATAAACGCGGTTCGGGGAGCGATGGAGCTGCTGGCCAAAAAGGGGAAAAGTTTAAACCTCCTACAGGTTATTTACATGTCGCCGTTTCCGACGGATCAGGTTACCCAGGTTTTGAATAAAGCCAAGCGAACCCTTCTCGTGGAAAACAACGCTACCGGCCAGCTTGGTGATGTCATCGCCGAAAACACCGGTATAAAGATCGGCGAGAAGCTGCTCAAGTACAACGGCCGGCAGTGGATTGTGGACGAGCTGGCAGAGCGGTTGGAGGAAATTCTATAGCGGATTTTGCCTGGTTGGTTTTTCCGCTTGAGAGGATATAAGATGGCAGATACTGCGAAATTCGATACGCCGGCCAAGCCGACCTGGTGCCCCGGTTGCGGTAACTTCGGTATACAGACGGCGATTAAAAAAGCCCTGGCATCGCTGAAGCTGGAGCCGCACCAGGTGTCCATGTCGTCGGGGATCGGCTGTTCGGGAAAGATTCCTCATTGGATAAACACCTATGGATTCCACGGGCTGCACGGGCGATCCCTGCCGGTGGCTACTGGGGCCAGGCTGGCGAACCACGAACTGGTGGTTATCGCGGAGGGTGGCGACGGCGACGGTTTCAGTGAGGGCATGGGGCACTTCATTCACGCCTGTCGGCGGAATGTGGATATTACCTATATCGTGCATAACAACGGGGTGTATGGCCTGACTACCGGGCAGGTTTCGCCGACCGGTGATCGCGGTTTTGCTTCGAGCACGACGCCGCACGGTGCACTGGAGTGGCCTTTCGAGCCGCTGGCACTGGCCATATCGGCCGGTGCGAATTTCGTAGCCCGCGGGTTCTCCGGCGATGCTGAACACCTGGGAAACCTGATCGCCCAGGGAATTCGCCATAAAGGTTTTTCGTTTATCGATGTACGCCAGGTCTGTGTATCGTTCAATCCGAACAAGGGGTACAAATGGTACAACGAACGTATATACAAGCTGGAGGATGAAGGGCTGGACACTTCAGATAGAGCCAAGGCCCTGGAAGCGGTGTTCCGCGACGACGGGCGGATCGCTATAGGTGTTTTCTACAAAGCGGATAATCCCACACACGAAGAAGGTTTACCGCAACTAACCGGCGAGCCGTTAGCCGCGCGGGATATTGACAATATCGATATAAGCGAACTGATGGCGGAACTGGTGTAACACCAGGAAACCGCTCGAATCCCCAGGAACATGTGACATGGTATGGTTCAGACTATCCGGTTCGTTTAAGAAAGTTGCTCAAAACACTACCTGATGGTTTACGCAATACAACTCTTAACACCAATAAGGTCTATACCTTAAGTAAATACCCGGACAAAACCTAGCAAAAACCCTGTAAACTATATTTCCAATGTACCCTACATACCTAACAACTTACCCAGGCTGCTAATACCATTATTTTATCATTGACTTCTTAGGCATGGTTATGTCAAAATGGTAAATACAATTTGGAATCATTTTGCCGAGATCATAGTCAAAACCTATGATCGAACGAACAAAATCGAATAGTTACTGCAGCGTGAAAAACAGGGACAGGCTAAATACTAAAATCCAAGTATAAAAAAACGCCCCTCTGGGAGGCGTTAAAGGTCGCTCTGTGAGCGTTGCCCTACGCGAACGTAAGTCCTTACTATGATTTGTGACAAACGTCGCTCAGATACACTGCCATTAGTATGAGATAAAGGCCACCAACATGTCAAGGAAAAAAAACGAAACGTATGTTCTGGGTTTGGATTTGGGGACCGAATCGATCGGTTGGGCGCTAGTGAAGAACAAAAAAGGCAAACCCGAATCCATTCTAAAGTCCGGTGCGCACACTTTTGACGCTGGCGTGGAGGGAAATATCGAATCAGGCGGAGACGAATCTAGAGCGAAAGCTCGACGTGACGCAAGGTTACCTAGAAGACAGCATTGGCGCCGCGCGTGGCGAAGAAGGAAAATCCTGCGGATTCTCCAACGCAACGGAATGATGCCGGAATTCGATACTTCGTCCCCGACGAATGTCCACGAAGGCTTGCTTGCTGTAGATTCCAAACTACGAGAGAAACATTCGATAAACAGCCATCGCGTAAGTGCCCATCTTTTGCCATATATTCTAAGAAAAAAAGCACTCGAAGAGAAACTACCATTACACGATGTAGGAAGAGCCCTCTATCACCTGGCACAACGTCGAGGATTCCTGTCAAACCGAAAGGCGGGAAAAGCGGACGATGATGAGGGGGTTGTAAAAGAAGGCATAAGTGAATTACGGCAGAAGATGGAAGCTTCGCACTCGCCTACACTGGGAGCGTATTTTGCCACGCTGGATCCGGAGGAGGAACGTATTCGCAAACGGTGGACGTCTCGCCAAATGTACCAGGATGAATTCTACGCCATATGGGCCAAGCAACAAAAACATCATAAAGCTCTAACCGACGAGCTAAAGAAGGAATTGTACAATGCTTTGTTTTTCCAACGCCCGTTGAAATCGCAGAAACACCTCGTTGGAAAGTGCGAACTTATTCCGGGGGCAAAACACGCCCCGATCGCTTTACGAATAACCCAACGATTTCGCCTGCTGCAGGCGGTAAATAATCTATGGGTATATCTACCGGATAACACCGAGCGAACGCTTACCAGGGATGAGCGAAATACTCTTATCGAAGCCCTGGAAACACAAGGCGACCTCTCCTTTGCCGCCATAAGAAAGATGCTGAAGTTGAAAAAGGGGACTACCTTTAACCTGGAAGAAGGAGGCGAAAAGAGAATTCCGGGTAATCGTACAAATACCGCATTGTTCAAAATATTCGGTGATCGATGGTTGAAATTGACGGAAAATGAAAAAGACGCGGTTGTACAGGATTTAATGTCTTTTGAAAAAGCAGAACCGCTGGCCAGGCGCTCGAGAAACACCTGGAAGCTGGACAAACAGGCCGCGCTGGAGTTATCCGAGCTTTCGCTGGAAGAAGGGTATGCCCGGCACAGTCGCCGTGCACTGGAAATCCTTACTCCCAGGTTAGAAGAGGGACTACCCTACGCTACCGCAAAAAAAGATGAGTTTCCCGAAAGCTTTGAAAGCACAGATCCCCTGGACACATTGCCACCGGTTATCGAGACGGTACCCGATCTTCGCAATCCGGCCGTCTGTCGCGCTTTAACTGAACTCCGCAAAGTCATCAACGCAATAATACGCAGATACGGGAAACCGGAGATAATTCGTATTGAACTCGCTCGCAATCTCAAGCAGGCAAAAAAGAAACGAGCCGAAATATCCAAGAAAAATCGTCAGAACGAAAAATCCCGCGAAAAAGCCAAGGCAAAGATCCTGAAAGAACTTAAAGACTCCCTGCCATCGAGAACCGATATCCAGAAAGTCCTTTTGGCTGAGGAATGTAACTGGATTTGCCCGTATACGGGCAGATCGATCGACATGAAGAGCCTGCTTGGTAAGAATCCTCAATTCGATATCGAACACATTTTGCCAATGAGCAAATCCCTTGATAACTCCTACGCCAACAGAACCCTTTGTTACCATGAGGAAAACCGGGACCGTAAAGGCAACAGAACGCCCTACGAAGCGTATCACGCGAACCCGGAGAACTGGGAGCAGATTCTTGGAAGGGTTAAAAAGTTTAGCGGCGATATGGCCCGGGAGAAGCTGCGAAGATTCCAGATGGAGGAAATGCCCGAAGGTTTTGCTGCCCGTGCACTGAACGACACTCGTTACATTTCCAGGCTCGCCGGCGATTACCTGGCGCTACTGTACGGCGGTCGTAGTGATGCTGATGGCAAACAACGTATTCAGGTAAGCACAGGAGGCATAACTCATCACCTTCGAAACGAATGGGCGATGAACTCAATACTCAACGACGGAGGCGAAAAATCACGAGACGATCACCGCCATCACGCGGTTGACGCTATAGCCATTGCTCTCGCCTCACCGGCTACAGTCAAACAACTATCGGAAGCCGCGGTAAAGGCACAACAAAACGGGCGACGGTTGTTCGCTCCGGTTCCAGAGCCGTGGAAAGACTTTCTGGCGGAAGCTCGCGACTCCATTAACCGAATCAACGTATCCAAAAGAGCAAGCCGGAAAATCGCCGGTATTCTTCACGCTGAAACTCTTTACAGTAAGCCAATGCCTTCACGAAACGGCGAAGGTGTTCGTCACATCAGAAAAGAACTACACAAATTATCCGTAACTGAAATCAAAGGTAACGCTATAGTGGATCCCACTATTCGTCGACTTGTCCAGGATAAGTTTACCCAACTGGGTGAAAACAAACCCGATAAGGTTTTCTCTGATCCGGATAATCACCCCATAATCGTCTCCAGCGACGGACGTACGATCCCAATACATAAAGTTCGTATTAAGGCAAAGGTCAAACCATGGAAAATAGGCAAAGGTCCGAAAGAGCGATATGTAAGCGCGAAAGCAGGCTCAAACCATCATACAATCATCGTTGCTTCTTTGGATAAAAGCAACAACGAAATAAAATGGGAAGACCATCCGGCCAGTAGATTCGATGTACACATACGAAAGAATAACAAAGAGGAAATCATTAAAAGGACCTGGAACAAAGGCCAGCGATTCCGTTTTTCAATTACGCCAAACGACTATATTATCATGAAAGATTCAAACGGAGAAGAACAACTATATCGTGTTGCAAGTATTTCCAAAGGAGATATTGAGTTTCGGCTTCACAACGACGCAAGAACTATGGACAAAGTAAAAGCAGCCAAGCAACGAGTGCGTGCCGGGGCCGAAAAAATGCGAAAACATAATGCCCGAAAAGTTCACGTTACATACCTTGGGGAAGTAATACCAGCTAATGACTAATCGAATCATCGATCTTTCGGAATCGCAAGCTTTCCTTCGAGTCAAGCATGAACAACTCGTGATTGAACGTAAGGATTGCGAGCCTGTGGGGGTTCCGTTGAAAGATGTTTCGGTTGTTATACTCGCCCATCCACAAGTGACCTGCACACACGCTGTTTTCTCTGGAGTAATGGAAAACGGTGGAGCCATAGTAACCTGTAATCACCAGAATCTTCCAGTAGGGCTGATGCTACCGATTAATGGCCATTGCACACAAACAGAAAGGTTTATTGCCCAGGCACAAGCACCGGTACCAACCAGGAAAAGGATCTGGAAGCAAATCGTCGCCTATAAAATCCGAAGCCAATCGAATCTCCTGGACCGAGTTCGCGGAGCCAAATGCGGTCTTGCCGGACTTGCCGGAAAAGTGCGTTCCGGAGATCCATCCAATATCGAAGCTCAAGCGGCGAGAAGGTATTGGCCCCTGCTGTTCGACGACGTAAACTTTCGCCGGCGACGCGATGGTGACGACCAAAACCGAATACTGAATTACGGCTATGCCGTATTGCGAGCGACGGTGGGACGGGCGATATGTTCGGCCGGACTGCATCCCTCATTAGGGGTTCATCACCACAATCGCTACAACCCGTTTTGCTTGGCCGATGATCTTATGGAACCCTATCGACCGTTCATCGATGCGGCCGCAGTTGAACACGTTGCGACTTTCGGAAGCGATGCTCCACTCACAACCGAATCCAAGCGGATCCTGCTCACGGCAATTTCGGAGTCATACGAATCCAACGGAGAGGTGCGTACACTCTTCGATTTCGTTTCTCGTACGGCCTCATCATTGGCCAAGGTGTTTTTGAAGCAGTCAGACAGCCTCTTTTATCCGGAGGTATTCAAAAATGCCTAAAACTGAGTTTGCTTTGTCGGGGTATCGTCCTATGTGGCTTTTTGCGATGTTTGACCTTCCGGTCACGACAAAAGCTGCACGGAAGCAGTACACCAGATTCCGAACTGCCCTTCTGCGGGAAGGATTCTCAATGATGCAGTTCTCCGTTTACGCTCGATTCTGTCCCAGTGAGGAGGCCAGTCAGACTTTACGAAAGCACGTTGAGTCAGTTCTACCGCCCGAAGGTCAGGTTAGATTGCTTGCTGTAACCGACCGACAGTTCGGAAAAATGGAGATTTTTTATGGAAAAAACCGCGAGGCGGTGGAAGAACCACCGCCCCAACTCATGCTTTTTTGACCAACAATCGCCGGTAACCGTCGATTGTTACTGGGGTTACGCAGGAAGGAGTGTATCTGAGCGACGCTTCCCGGCAAACCACAGCTCATTGAAGTGACTCTGGACACAAACGGTTAGTGTATCTGAGCGACGCTTCCCGGCAAACCACAGCAGACTTGATATCAATAACAATATCTTCAGCAGTGTATCTGAGCGACGCTTCCCGGCAAACCACAGCCGGAAAATACACGACTTCCGCCATACATTCGAGTGTATCTGAGCGACGCTTCCCGGCAAACCACAGCCCGGAACTACGCTCACACCGCGTATGGCATAGTGTATCTGAGCGACGCTTCCCGGCAAACCACAGCTTATTGCTTCGCGCACTATTACTTGATGCCAGTGTATCTGAGCGACGCTTCCCGGCAAACCACAGCGTACCATGCAGGATTTAGCGAAAGCTGGTTAGTGTATCTGAGCGACGCTTCCCGGCAAACCACAGCGCCACACCTTACGAAGAACCACCGAAGGAAAGTGTATCTGAGCGACGCTTCCCGGCAAACCACAGCGTTCGTAATTTACCCAATCTTGAATAGCTTAGTGTATCTGAGCGACGCTTCCCGGCAAACCACAGCAGGCGATCAAGAGCGTGTCTGCTATCGGTGAGTGTATCTGAGCGACGCTTCCCGGCAAACCACAGCATTGCATGGATGTAGCTGGCGTTGCGGCATAGTGTATCTGAGCGACGCTTCCCGGCAAACCACAGCCTTTGCAGTACCCTAAAGGAGACGTTAATGAGTGTATCTGAGCGACGCTTCCCGGCAAACCACAGCGTAACGGAGATGTTTTAGCCAATAACGGTGAGTGTATCTGAGCGACGCTTCCCGGCAAACCACAGCACATCGCGACGTCGCCCCTGCCTCGGCCCGAGTGTATCTGAGCGACGCTTCCCGGCAAACCACAGCCGGCAAGATGGCCGATAACAACAACCTGTTAGTGTATCTGAGCGACGCTTCCCGGCAAACCACAGCGCAACGTACGATATAAATGACAAATGGTTAAAGTGTATCTGAGCGACGCTTCCCGGCAAACCACAGCCGTGTTCGCCGTCAACGTTAAGCTCTGCCTAGTGTATCTGAGCGACGCTTCCCGGCAAACCACAGCGCGAAACAGCACGCCACATTAGGAGCAACAAGTGTATCTGAGCGACGCTTCCCGGCAAACCACAGCTTACCAAGACAGGCGAAAGTTAGGGCGATCAGTGTATCTGAGCGACGCTTCCCGGCAAACCACAGCTACGCTTAAAGCCTAAAACTCCGCCAACCGCAACGTTTTCTGAATAACATCACGTCGTTCCGCGTTGACTTTTGCCTCGTCCGCGTATTCTCGCCAGCGGGAAACTGTGGATTTAACTTCTTCGATAATCGACTTCGCCTGGCCCCGTTTCAGTAATGCTGTTTTTCCACATTCCTCCAGGTCATCTAAGATGAAACCGTCCTGCTTGCCGTTGATGGTCATCTGGTGGCTGGAGGTCCACTTTCCGCCGGGCTGGTAGCTGTAGATAACATCGTAGGCCGGTGCCAGCGACCATTTTCCGTTTCGATCCATGAGAAACGCGATATTCTTGACATGATCGTCCTGGTTTCGGGCGATTACGTTAAAAACCATCCGCCGGAACAGCTCGGCCGTAGCGGTTGCGGGCATCCCCAATCTCCGCATGACATCGAACGCCTGTTCGTAACCGTGCGCGCCGGCTTGGTTGAAATCCAGGTGAGCCATGGCCCCTAAAGACTGCATGTGCAGCTTCCCGCCGTCTGCGGTTCGATCGAACCGGCGGGTCATGAAGTGCCGCCGGCCTCCTTCTTCGAATAAGCGGCATTCGCTCATCTCGATCCCGCAATCGCTCGCCATTTGGGAATAAGCAAATTCAATCGCTCCGTACCCCTGGGGGTCGGCCAGTTCCTTATCCCGGTTATTACTTACCCCGTCGAACTTTATAAGCCAGTGCTGGAACCCATCAGCCATGGCGGTTTGCCCGCTGCGCACTTCGTTGGTTTCCGGGTTCCAGGCAATAACCGCTTTGGCTCGCGCACCGCCAGCCGACGTACCTACGCGGAGAATGTCGCTCATCGCCTCGGCCGAATCGTCTTTGAAGTTCACCTGCAAACCGTCACGCTGAGATAATACCTCGCTGGCCAGTTCGACCAGCTTGTCCACTTGCAGCAGCGTATCCGGGGTAACCTCAGGGCCGGTGGCCGGCATAAACTCGAGTGCTCCCATCCCTCGCGAGCCGGTATAACAGAGGCGTTCCACAGCGTTAAAGGAGTCGGGCGATCGACCTTGCCGTGCCAGCCAGGAGTTGATGATCGCGTTGCCGAACCGATCGGGGAGCGAATCGGCCAGCAACCCGGGCAAACCGTGAAAACTGTCAGCCGCCAGTGACGGAAAGGAATACACGCTGTTCGAAAGCGGCATGGTTAACGGGGCCACCTCGATACCGCTATTGGCAAAATCGCTACTATATTGAAACGAGGCAACCCGCTGATCGTCCTCCAGGACAATGGCCCCGATTGTCGTACCCCAGAGTTTCACTTCCGCAATCGTACTCATTGCTCATCCCCCCACTTCCAGGTTTTCCTGGCTTGTGCCGATTTAGCCCGAGCCGCCCGCTTGCGTTTTTTGGCCGGTTTCGACTGGTTCTTGAGCATCTCCATGGGTGAAATGCTGGGTTCCGGGATTAGCAGATCCAAGCGGTCGGCCAGCTCCAGGGCGCCCAGGAGCCGGATCAGGGTGCTAAGCTGCGTATCGCCGCCGCTTTCGATCCGCTCGAGGGTTCGCTTGCCCACACCTGCCCGCCGGGCAAGCTCGGCCTGGCTGAGTCCCATATCAAGCCGCCTCTGAACCAGCCGGGAGGCCAACTCTGCTATAGCTGTTTGTGGTATAGTTTGCCTGTCGATCTTCATGTCGGAGCCCCCTCTCGCGGTTTTCTTGTATATTATATCGTAACATATGACGAGTATAAGCAAATAATAAGATTTATATTGCCATATATGGCGAATATACATGGAGTGATAATAAGCTTTTCCAGTTATTGGAATGTTTTTTCTGCATATAGTCATTATATGACTATTTCTGAGATGTATATTGATTAGCCAGTGGAAATATCGTATATATTTCATAGTAATAGTCATATTATGACTCGTTTGAGGGTTTTAGTGTGAACAGGTTGACTGAACTCTTTTTTTGTGAATCGGACGGCGTCTTTACGTCGGCGGATGTGGCATTGAGGCTCAATGGCTCCGATTTTGCCCGTAACGGGCTTATCAAAAGGGCTATGGCCGGTAGGGAGATTCTGAATATCCGTCGCGGGTTATATTGCCTGGCCCCCAGGTACCAGAAGAAGCCTGTCGGTGTTTTCAGCTTGGCACAGCGCATTTACGGGCCGAGTTACATCAGCATGGAGACGGCTTTGAGCTATCACGGCTGGATTCCGGAAGCGGTTCACGCTTGCACCTGCTCTAGCTATGGCAACAGCAAGGAATTCAAGACTCCTCTTGGTATTTACAGCTATAAGCGAGTACCGCAGCGCACACTCTATTCCAACGTCGAACGATGTGTATGGGATAACGCAAATGTTTTTTTTGTGGCGTCGCCCGCAAAAGCGCTCGCCGACTATGTCTACACTCATCGTTTGAACTGGACCGATATCGACCAGGCCGCTGGTGACCTGAGAATCGAATCTGAAAACCTGGCTTCGGTTACGCAACTTGAATTATCCCAACTGAAAGACAACTACCGGAGCAGTCGAGTGAAGCGATTTCTTACAGGCTGGATGAAAGGGATAAATGTATGAGCGTACGAATGATCCAGCAGCGTTTATCGAGCTACAACTGCAAGACGGATATCGAAGAGCAGCAGGCTATTCGGGAGATCACGCAGGAAGTCATTCTGGCGGCACTCGGTCGAGGGGATTTTTTCAAATATGCGTTATTCCAAGGTGGAACCTGCTTACGGATTTTTTACGGTTTGAACAGATTTTCGGAAGATATGAATTTTATTCTTCGCCGCCCGGATACAGGTTTCCAATTAAAGCCCCATATACAACACCTGGCAAATGAATTAGCCGCCTTTGGTTATGATATCGAAATCACTGATCGCAGTAAAGCCGAATCAACGGTTAAGAAAGCTTTCCTGAAAGACGATTCGCTTGGTAAGGTGATAGACCTGCGTCACAGCGACCAGGCCGGTCCGATGCCAAAAATCAGAATCAAGCTTGAAGTGGATACGAATCCGCCGTCAGGCAGTAACCACGAATTGCGATACCTGGATTTCCCATTTGTTTCGGCTGTGTCCATACAGGATAAGCCAAGTCTGTTCGCCGGCAAAATCCACGCTTTGCTTTGCCGGGAATATATCAAGGGGCGGGACTGGTACGATTTTATCTGGTATACCAGTCAAGGAGTCAATATCAATTACGATTTCCTGATGTCCGCCCTCTGCCAGGTGGGTCGGTGGAAGAATAAAAACATCACCGTTGACAAAACCTGGGTGGTGGACGAATTGGAGAAAAGAATCACCGCACTTGATTGGAAACAAGTGGCTGAAGATGTACGTCGATTCGTTCGAGCCAACGAACAACCGTCGCTGGATTTGTGGAGCAGGGAATTGTTCCTGGGGCAGTTGAAGAAGCTGGATTAAGGTGGGAAATAATGTGGCCGGTGTTGTGCTTTTGGTATCGTTTTAACAATACTGCGGTTAACCACCTTGCTCGATGATTTGGCACAGGTGTTTGGCGTAGTTCTTTTTGAGCATAAGTTTAATCTGTTGGTGGTTTGTGTGTGGGGGGGGGGGGGGGGGGGGCAGCGGGGATTCAATAACGGTTATCAACTGTGGAGACTTGGGATCGGAGAAGGCAAAAACGAACGCGCGACAAAAACCGGGACAGGTTCGGTTAATCAATCATACGAAACTACTTGGGGCGAGGTTTGCAGTTGATGTCGAGTAAAACCGAAAAAACGAAGCTGTTCCGTTCGAATGCATATGCCTTCGTAAGGGGACAGGTACGGTTTTGCCGCAACTCACGAGGTTTTAGCCGAAACTAACGGTTCGCAATTGCGATAGTCCCAGCCCCGAGAACCAGGCAAAACCGAACCAGTCCCCTTGACCTATTAACCCGCTTTTCGCCATGCTTTATAACTATCCCAAAGCTCGAACGGTAAGAAAAACAGCCATAATAGAAAGGCTGCCAACAACAATAACGGTACGCAAGTTACCCAAAAGAGTAGTGCCAGCGGAGCGAGAATCGTATTCAGCAACCTCCTTTTGCGGATCGCACTGCGAATGCGATCCCGTAATTCATCTCTAATGGGTTCGCCGTATTTACGCCGTTCGTCGTCGGAAATCGGAGAGTCAAGTGTACCGCCAAGAGACTCGAGAGCCAGTTCGGCAATTGCCATTAATTTCGTATCCTGCCCCGTATAATCCGTTAGAAATATGCAGGGGGTTTCGTCAATCGTCGAGGATGTTACACGAAGTCCAGAAGCGAAAAAAACAAATTTCGATTGCCGATTGTCTGTTGCATTCGAAGGCGATTCCCGTAATCGAATGCCCTGGTATATCAGTATCAGGTTTACAGCTAACAACCGCCAAGCCACTTATGCTTTCGATGGCCGTACAGATTTCAGATAAGGACGGTAACTCTTCGTCGAAATTTATTACCCTACAAATAATCCCCATTTTTCGTACGTCTGGTTACACCGACTTCGAAAACTGTTGCCTCGATTATCCCTTTGCAATCAAACTCGTCCATCAAAACCGGGATATCGTTTTTTATCAATTACCTTCCAACCGCTGAGTTAACCATTGTTCGTATTTACCGAGAACATAGCTGTATTCCCTGCCCTCGGGCAATTGAACCCATTTACTCAATGTGCGCGTAATGAGTTTTGCCGTACGATTATCCCACAACCAGGAGATTACTTGCTGCTGCTGAACCAGGGATTCTTCCCAGAATGGCCAATCATCGCCACTGACGAATACATCGGCAAGAAACTCGGCTACGCGGGTTTCGGCAACAGCTGAACGATCCATTGCATCGGACCAGAACTGCAGGAATTCGACGAGGTCATCCACTACCCTTGCGATTGCCCCTAGACATGTTTCGATTGGCATTACCGAATCGTGAGATTCAAGTACGTTTCGCCACATCGCTCGCAGTAACTGCTCAAAAGCTCGTTGCTCTGCGAGTGGCCAATCACGCCAGGATGCCTCGGGCAGCTTTCCAAAAACGATTTCCGGATCGACGGAAAAATCACTATCACGAATGACCAACTCGAAAATACGAGGAAGAAAATGTTTAAAATCATTTACCGAGCCAAACGTCGTTATGGCCTTGAATGAATAGAAGGCTAAATCATCGGAAGAAAGCTGATCGAGAGGTTTTTCTGCGATTTGACGTTGATGTGAATTGCTTACGCAATGTTCACACGCGTTCAGTGGGAATTCTGCAACGTACGGACGGAAGATACAGTAAAGATTCCGTATCGTTTCATTAATGTCGAGTTCAAAATTCGGGTTACTTAACAATCGTTTTCCCTCAAACAGAACCTTGTGTTCACTCCCCTTCGATTAAACTCATCCGGTCCGGTAGATTACTTTCCTTTACCGCCTTGAACAACTCCTCAGCGCGCCCGGCGGCCAGTGGTTTTGAGTTGATATTGCCATCGGGGTGAATTCGAATTAACCTATCTGGAGCGATCTCGACTGCGATTGAAGTTTCATCGGGGATGCAGGGAGGATCTTTATCAGGTAATATAAACTTTACGATATCCGTATTCTCAACACACCATGGCGGACAAAGTGCCGTTGGAACTTGCACAATCACAAGTATGTTTTGTCGAAAGTCTGCTACGAATCTGTTACCTGCGTCGTCTCTCACATCCGACCGAATTATCGACCAGTGAGGAATCATCCCTACGAAATGCCCTCCATAACCGAACTCATTAACGAACAAAGGTTTACCCATATACATATATAAACACAGTCCACCGTACAAGGCGGCATAAATTCCGAGAGCTCCCACAAAATCCAATAGCGTAAACTTGAATAAGGGAAACTTTCTCTTTGAGACAAACCCCCAGAACGGAGAGTCGAAGAAGGAATGTTTCTGCTTCATAAGTTTCACCGACGCTCCATTTCGTTTTGCTCTGTCGAAGCAACTCAACAATACCTCGGCCAATCACCTTGCTCGATTATTTGCCGTACCCGCTCCGCGTCGTCCTCTCGGGCCAGCAGCCTGTGTTGCCGAAAAAGCTGCTTCCCGCCAGTGAAGCCTGCTGCTCGCCTTCCAGGTGGCAGAATATACCCAAACTCTGGAGATGCTGGCGGATGGCGTCCGCTTCCAGGAAGTCGTTAGGCCCGTATACCGGCACGAAACGATCATCGGCCATTGCGGTTAATCCTGTAAATATCTGCCTGAGACCGGTTCCTTCAACGCTTCGATTCAACTGCCCATTGGTAACAGAATAACACGGATTATTAAAAAGAGAATCCATATGTTGAACCTATCCCGTTCGAATTCATTTGCCTTAGAAGGGGGGATATGCCCCTAAAGGGGGACAGGTACGTTTTTGCTAATTATGCCAGGATTATCATCTCGTTTAATGGTGGTTGATTACGATGGCCGGTCGGCCCTGGAACCTAACAAAAACGAACCAGTCCCCTGTTTCCGCTTAACGATACCCGTTTGGATTGCCCCCGCCAGTGGATATTTTTTTGAATATAGTCATTTTTTGACTATTTCTGATATTTCCATAGTCCCTGGTCTACTAAATTCGCTTTAACAATACCGAGGCCAATCACGTTTACTGCTTCCAAAAAACGCCCTTCAATCTCGAATCGCGAGATTGAAGGGCGTTACGCCAATTGGTTTTATTCAACAAAACCTGTCGATATCAGCTTTGCTGATTAGCTCGTATTTACAGCGAATCAAGTACTCCGGTTCGCTCGTTAAACTGCTCTATGAGTTTATCCCACTCATCCACCTGGCTGAACATTTCGGTCCAGAAGTCGGGATCCCACAAGCGGCGAAGCTCATCTACATCTCGCTGCTGCTGCTCCACCCAGGTGAAATATTTGAAGTTGTGCAGCGCTTTGCGGTCCTGGTAATTCAATTCCCGCATGGTATCTGTAGCGATTCCTTCCATGTAGCGGGCAAAATGCGCCTTGGCATCGTCGGCGGTATAAGCTCCACGGGCTTCCCGCAATTCGATTATCCGGGAAGAATACATAGTGCTGGCATCGGTAAGCGGCGTGAAGAGTATGTCTCTCGAATCGTACTCGTAATACTTGGCCGTTTTGATGGCCGACACCAGGTTACAGATGGAACTGATCCCCAGCAGATCGAGCTGCTCAACGACGTTTGAATCAACGCCTTTTTCGACCAGAACCTTCTTACCCGCATCCTCGTTGAAAAGCCGCAACAGGTTCATGCACTGCTCGTCATCGACGGCGCAGATCATATCCGTATTGCGCACGTTATGCACCCAGGGTACATGTTTATCACCAATTCCTTCAATACGGTGTCCGCCGAAACCGAATTGCAGAAGCGTGGGGCATTGCAACGCCTCCGTCGCGGTTACTGAGATATGGGGATACTTGGTTCTCAGATAATCACCGGCCGCTATGGTTCCCGCGGAACCGGTAGCCGATACGTACCCGGCAAAGCGATCATTCTCATTGCGCAGGTCTTCATACAATTCCTCAATAATCGTTCCGGTCACATGGTAATGCCATATGGGATTACCAAATTCATCGAACTGATTGAAAATAACACAATCGAGCCGGTTATGGCGTATATCCCAGCAGGCATCGTAGATTTCCTTAACATTCGACTCGCACCCGGGCGTGGCGATAACCTCGGCGCCTATCTCCTTCAGCCAGTCAAAACGCTCCCGGCTCATTTCCTCCGGCAGAATAGCTACCGGATGACAGCCGAGCAGGGCACAATCGAAGGCACCACCCCGGCAGTAGTTGCCGGTAGAAGGCCAAACCGCCTTCTGGGTCGTAGGATCGAACTGCCCGCTAACCAGTCGCGGAACCAGGCAGCCGAACGCCGCCCCAACCTTATGCGCACCGGTTGGGAAATACTTACCCACCAGACCGATTATCCTCGCGTCTACGCCGGTCAGCTCCGAAGGAAACTCGATCCAGTTACCGCGACCGAAAAGCCCACCGCTTTCAGCAGCCTCGTTCTTCCAGGTGATCCGAAAAAGATTCAGCGGATTGACATCCCACAAGCCCAGGTTCTTCAGATGTTTTTTCACCTTGTCGGGAATCTTCTCCGGGTACATCTGCTGAGCGATAGTGGGAATAAGAATTCCGCGTTCGCGACACCTGTTTACTGTTTTTTCAAGAACGTTCTCGTTGATCGGTAACTGCATTTTTTCACCCTTTGCCTTCCGTCAAGCCAGTTTTGTCGCCACCACTATCAGATCAACACTCGTTGCCGCACAAAACTCGTTGTGGTGGTAATCTCCATAGAGCGCATCAATGCGCATGCCACAATCCGGAAGCACCGCTTCAACCTGCTCCCGGGAAACCGCGTAGATCAGCGACGAAGTACCCTGCTGCTTCCAATCGCCATCTTTCCACACGGTAACGCTGGTAACCTCAGCCTGGTCATTATAGATGGTAAAGCTGCGGGTGGAAACGTACTCAATTCCATCTTTCACGCGAACACGTGGGCCAATCACATAAGGACGTTCCAAACGCACTCTTTCGAAATTGAGAACCTGAAAAAAAAGCCGCCCTCCCGGACGAATACAGCGGGCAATCCCCTCGATAGAAGCGGTAAATGCCTCCCGGCTGCCGGTGGCCGCCAGAGAGTTACCGACACTGTAAACACCGTCGAAAGACCTGGAATCGCCGGTCAGATCCTCGAATTTCGCCTGAATAAGCTCGGCCTGTACCCCGGCCTCCTGCAAATTCACCCGGGCACGAGTCAACATCTCATGCGAAGGATCCAAACCGGTCATCTTGTACCCTTCACCGGCCATGGCCACCAGATGCATACCCGGACCACATCCCGCGTCGAGTATTCCCCACTCTCCGGGAGGCCCGAACACTTCGCGCAGAATCGGAATCTCCCGATCCATCCGCGCCTGCCAGTTAATTCCAATCTCATACCAACGGGGAGAGCTGAGCAACTCGGTGGATTTTTGATCGTTCATTACCCCAGCGTGCCAGATGTACGCGGCAAATGCAAGTGGAACGAAACTCATTCGCAAGTTGAAGCGACCGGCAGGCGTTTATGAGTGCATGTACCTTGAGTCAGAGCGGTGGATCGGGCCTGCCATTTCAAAACGGCGAACCGTCTAAAAATCTGCGGCAAAAGCGGCCGCGTCAGCCAGATCGACATCTCCGTCGGCATCATAATCGAAAACCGTAAGGCACCAGCTTTGACAACCATCCACGGCGGGATCAGGGTAAAGCCCCGGACCGTTCAAACATTCGGCCAACCCGTAATAATCGGCGAGGTTTACGGCACCATCGCCGTCATAATCGCCACGCAAGCCCGATTCACAGGAGTCTAAAAACCCGTTCTGGTTGCAATCCGCCAGCGGCAGCCGCGTCACCCGCAGGTTATCGTAAATAACGAAATTATCCTGAGCGGGATTGGCTATAGACGCGTAAGGATCCATGTACCCGAGCATGATATTTCCCTCATGCACCCGGGCATCATCGATAACCGCTATCAGAACACCATCCAGCCGCCACTCGATCATGCCCTCGACCTGGCGCAAGTCGACCTCCACCCACTGCTTGCCCGGCGATCCCGGCGTCTCGAATTGCGAAAACAAGTATTGATAAAACGATTCCGCACTATCCTGGCTGCCGGCCTTGTATACAGTTGTATCCGTATACTCGTCTGCGCCGTCGAAACCACGGTAGTCCCGGCCGGCACCACCTTCACCGTCAACAGCGAAGTAATATCCATCGCTGGCGGAGTTATCGTACCAGTTAACCCGATCACCGGCATGGTTAATTCCCGCAGTCATGAATTCGGTAGATCCTGTACCCCCGCCGGAACCGCCGTTGTAGTTCAACCACATATCAAACCGGAGCGCGTAATCGCCAGCGAAAACCAGGTTCATCGGATAGGCACTGACTGCTTCTTCATCACCGCTGCCATCGTTGTTATTAACCGTAAAATGCAGACCAATAGTGGAACCGCCATCGCTGTTGGGAGCCGGCGGAATTCCCCTACTGCTGTAATCGAAAGCGAAATCCACCGTGTAGTCCGCTGAAGAAGCGTAAACATTCCAGGCAGCCGCCGAATTACCATCGTCGAAATCGTCCTCGTATAACACAATCTCCGCGTCGCCGGGGTTTTCACGAGTGCAACAATCGTCGACAAACTTTTCACGCAGCAGATTCCACAACTCCTCGCGCGAGCCGTCGTAGTTCAACGCCCACATTCCAACACCCTGCAGGTTATTATCGATTGCCAGTTGGTATTTAAGCCCAAGGCTTTCGGCATCATCGTACCATACCTGGTGCCAGTACGATCCGTCATACCAGCGATACCAGGGAGTCTGCGAAAACGTATCCCATTGCCTGCCGTAGTATTCCGCGTTGGGCTGATCGGTTGCGAACCGGGACGAACCGATCCAATCGACAACCTCCGTTCGACCTTCGGAACTGTTGGTCGTCCAGTGCCCCCCATAGTAGGGTAAACCAAGGATCAATTTTCGCGGATCAACCTGAGCCAGCGGATAGTATTCATCAAGCACAGTGTCGGTTATGTTTATACTCCCGCCGATCAGCGGAGCGTTGGCACTCGTATAACTATTCCAACTCCCGGCGAAAGCATACCCCATTATGAAAATGCCGTCACAGCTGGCCGCCAGACCTGGCAAATCCCAACTTCCCCAATTGACCGCCGGACCAGCGAAAGTCACTTCGCTGCCGGGTACCTCCGTATGCATATACTCGGTCAGGTCGGCCATGAATTCGTTTATATACGCCAGGTAAGTACCGCTGCCTTCAAAATCAATGTTAATCCCGTCAGCGGTCCCTTCGAGCATTTTGTTCTTGATGTTTTCAAAAAACGCGGCCTTGTACTCCGGAGTGGTCACCAGAGTCAAAGCATTGCTCGGACTGAACAGTGTCGCCGTAAGCACGACCTTCACTCCGTTTGCGTGAGCGGTATTGACCATGCTGGTCCAAGGCCAACCGTGATCATTGCCCAACGTTCCATCCGCGTTAACACTCACTCCGAAAGCGGCCACATGAGTCAGAAGATCCCAATGGATATTCGCTGAACTCTCCCAATACGGCAGATATCCAAAAACCGTCGCACACAATTCCTCCGACCGAGACGGTAAACGCAGCGGAATGATTTGCCGGGTATTATCTCCTACCAGGTCAGGTGAGACAGGGCAATCGATATGAGCTTCATATTCCAATTGATGAAGACTGGTAATCGAACTCTTCTGCGCGAACGTTAAACTCACGCCAAAGGCGGCCAGCACCACAAAAGCTGCTACGCGTTTTATCATTATTATATTCCCCAATCAGCTTGCCCCCGTGCAGGGTAATAGTGAACCGTACATAAACCCCCCAGGGCAATATTGTACTAAAACAGCGATAGCAAAACCAAGAGGCATGTTCAAGGCAATGTGAGATAATTGCTGTATATTTGATCTCAGAGGCAAAAGAAGTGAAAACGGTCAGAATTGACGCCCGGAATCGAGCAGGATACAGATGGGACCATCATTAACGCTGCTGACGTCCATGTGCTCGCGGAATTGACCTGTTTGCGGCTTTACTCCGAGTGTTTCCAGTTTTTTGCAGAACTGTTCGTACAACTCCTCGGCCAACTGCGGTTCTGCCGCCCCGGTCAGCGCCGGGCGCCTGCCCTTTCGAGCGTCCGCCTGGGTGGTAAACGCGCTTATAACCAGAATTCCACCTTCGGCTTCCACCACGTCACGATTCAACGGTTTATGGTCGTCAGGGAAAATACGCAGATATCGGACTTTCTCGGCAAGATAATCGCTGTCCGCCGGGCGATCATCACTACCGACTCCCAGGTATACGAGCAATCCTTTACCAATACCCCCCACAGTACAGTCATTCACTACCACCGCCGCTTCATGAACCCGTTGAACAACTGCCCGCATACCTACCCCCCGCTAACCGCACTCCCCGTTCGGGTAATAACAAAAACAACACCGCTTGCCAAAACCAGTATGGATAACAATCCGAACCATATCCGCTTCCACTGCCGGAAACACCTGGCCAGTGCAACAAGCAGCAGTAGGTGCCCCAGTAAACCAGAAATAACCAGTCCCCGGGAAGATGGTGTCTCACTTATCTCCAGCAGGCGAGGGCCAAACGCCAGGCGTAAAGCGATGGCGACCCCCACCAGCCCGATACAAAGGGCGAATAAACTGTTCAAAAAGTACATTCGACCGGCCGTCGTCCATGGTTTGCCGTTATCCAGTTGCTGATGCCATACACCGGTTATCCAACTCCAGAATCCGGTCAGTATCGCCAGGGAAAACAGCAGACCGGTCATCTGCGAATACGACATCAATGGCGAAACAACTTCACTTCCAGAAACAACCACCATGGACAGGCTGCACACGGAACCGGTCAGCAAACCGACGGCCACAAGCGCGTTTCTCACCGACCAGACCCGCCCCAGCGACCAGAACAATCCAACTGATCCGCACAAGCCTGCCGCAAAAACTGATAACGCCCCCATCCGCAATCCGCCCCAGGAACAACTCACCGGGCGAATAAAATGGCTCAGCACCAGTACCAGCAGAATAAGACCGCTGATGAGAGACACCTGCTCTAAATGGCGCCAGCAAACATCCGGCTCGACCAACCGCGAGGGGGCGGACCATTGCAGGCGGTATCTTACCCTTTTGGCGCGCACCGATTCCGCAAGTACCAATATGAAAACAAAGACGCCCAGAAATATAAGCGACATGCTGCGCCAGGGTTCTATTTTGTCGATAAAAGGCTCGATACCCATTTGGATTCGTCCGCCTGAATATAGTGTCAAATGCCGTGACTATGCGATTATTTATAATAACAACTCGTTTTTCGTGGATCAGTCAACACAGCACCGTTATTACGATTTCCATTCAAATACATCTCTTTTATTAACGCCATAGCCTATCAGAGCCATTGTGCCAGTCAACGAAAGTCTGTCACCGATCAGCAGTTCAAACGTGAAAGCAGCCGCCGTCAATATCGTGAAGCTTGACAGGCGATTTATGATATACTTTAAAACATTTGCCTGACCCGGATAGTTAATTGTCGCCCGAAATTGTTCAGAGATTAGAGAAAAGAATATGCCCGAGATCGCCATTACCTTCAATGACTTCCAGGATTTGATCGAGAAAATGTACAGCCAGAAAGATCGCGAGCGCGGGTCGGCCGCCACTTTCCTCTGGTTCTGCGAAGAGGTAGGCGAACTGGCCTCTGCCCTTCGGGAAAGCACCCAGGAAGAAAAAGAGGCGGAATTCGCCGACGTCCTGGCCTGGCTCACTACCCTGGCGAATATAGAAAACGTAAACCTCTCCCACGCCTTGCACAAAAAGTACGGAGACGGATGCCCCGGATGTGGGCTTATGGTATGCACCTGTAACGAAAAACCTTAACCGGCGTAAAATAGCGCTCAGCATACGGAGCTAGACAGGTCGTGGCTGAAATCATTATTACAACCGGACAAGGAAAGGTGAGAACCCACCAGTTAGGCACAAACCCTATCGTCCTGGGCCGCGATCCATCCTGCGATATTCCCCTGGAGGAACTCAGCGCATCCCGCCGACACGTCCGCATCAGCCATGAAGGCGGACGATATATCCTCCAGGACCTGGGCAGTAAAAACGGAACCCTGGTCAACGACCAGTTGACCTCAAACGCGACCCTGTACTCCGGGGATATAATCCTCATCGGCGCCGTACAAGCGGTGTTCCATGACGACGGCAGGCAAAACAGATCCACCGGCGTAACCGTGGATGAAAACGCACCCGCATATGAGGCCACCAGCTATCCCGGACAATACAGTGAGCTTGAACTTTCCCAACGCCGGCTCGAAATTCTTTACGAGCTTTCCGACAGGCTCACTCGCCTGCGCGACAGAGATGAACTTCTCTCCGACGCCATGGATGTCTGCTTCGAGATGCTCCGTTTTGAGCGAGGGGCAATCGCCATCAAGCAACCCAAGGGGAACCTGGTAGATTGGCCCGTTGTTCGCCACCTCCGCGGCAGCGAAGGAGAATTAACCGTCAGCAGAACCATCCTCAGCAGTGCCTTAACCCGCGGGGAGCGGGTCATAGTCAACGATACGGAATCCGCCTCCATCGACCCCACGGTGAGCATGGTCCGCAACAATATCCGCTCAGCCATGTGCGTCCCCCTGCTTTCCGACGATCAGAACCTGGGCGTGATTTACGGCGATCGCACCACCTCCGGCACGGTTTATTCCAAGGAGGATGTAGATTTCTTCGCCGCTATCGCAAAGATGGTGACCACCGGCCTTCTAAACGCCCGCCTGGTCGACGAGCAGAAACTCAAACAACAGCTCGAAAACGAAATCGCAATGGCCCGGCTGATCCAGACTGGGCTTTTTCCAAAAAACCTTCCGCAAAGAGATGATGTGTGCATCGCCGCACTCAACCACCCCGGCGCGCACGTGAGCGGGGACTATTACGACGTAGTCGAACTCGACGACAGCCGCCTGATGTTTCTCATCGCCGACGTAACCGGCGAAGGGGTTTCCGCGTCTCTGCTGATGGCCAACCTCCAGGCTGCGGTCCGCCTGACGATCGCCTCCGGCAGATCACTGGGCGAACTGCTTACCGAATGGAATACCCTTATACACTCGAACACCACGGCGTCGCGATTCATCACCTGCCTGATCGCAATATACGACCCTGAAAACCGAAAACTGGAACTGGGAGTGGCAGGTCACCACCCCCCTCACCTGGTCACCCAATCAGGCTGTTCCACCATGCCCATAGAACACGATTACCCGCTGGGTATTATGGAAGACGTAATTTACAAAACCCAATTTCTGGAAATTCCAACAGGACCATGCACTATCGTCAGCTATACCGACGGAGTAATAGAAGCGTTGAACGAGAATTCGGAACAATATGGTACCGCCGGAGTTGAAAGATTCTTAAATACCAACAGCAATCTCAATCCGCAGCAACTGGTGGATCGCCTGCGCCAGGACGTCAGAAAACACGCAGGAAAGATGCCCCAGGGAGACGACATAACCATCCTCGCCGTCCATCTGGCATAAAAGGGGACATCACTGATTATCGTTTTAAGCCAATTAGCAATAATCAGTGATGTCCCAATAGTGTTCGGCACGGCAATTGCGTATTGAAGAATGGTGATGAAAATAATGCTTTATAATGAAGGTTAAAGGCATTATCGGGAATGGAAGGAAAAAATCTGCGCAGCATCGAGGGGCGGCTGGTTATAGATAAACCGCAGCTTAGGGTTGTGGTTTGAGTTTTTCGATATGAGCAAGCAGTTCCTCTTCGTCAGCCAAGCCGCTCATGTAATAACAAAGCATTTCGTAGGTGCGAAGGGTCGGTTTCCGCCCCGTCCACAGAGTGATCAGTAGAGATGCTATAATCGCCACGTAAGTTTGGATTTCGATGCCGTTCTGGCAGTGACTCAGCAAATGTCGGCACCCCAGAATATGTTTAAAAAAACGGAAGAATGTTTCGATGGCCCAGCGATGCTTGTAAATCAAGGCTATTACTTCCGGATCTACGTCCATGATGTCGGTGGCTACAAGAAGCACTTCGCCTTGATCAGGGCCACCTCTGGCGTTTTTCTTAACCTTGTGGCGAGGTTCGCTGGCGATCTCTACTAATCGCAGAGGTCTGTTCATTCCGGTTTTGCCTGCCTGCTCTCCGGTAAATCGGATCGTCATGTCCCGTCGAATCTCACCAGGTTTGGCGTTGGGAGATGAGGCTCGTTCTTCCAGAACATCGAACACGCTGTTGTCGCGTACGCGGCAAACGAACGAGGAATTCGCCTTAAGAATATCGGCAAAGAGCTCAAACTTGGCGTATCCCCGATCCAGAACGTAAACCCGATCGGGCGACAGGTTCGCCTGCAATACGCTTCTTTCGTTACCGTCGCCGTCAGTTAAGTCCATATGAGTTGGTACGCCTTTAAGCAATTCAAAATGCGTGTGCAACTTTATGCCGTGCATCCCTTTGGCATTACTCCACATCGCCTGCACAAGCTTTGGGAGAGCAGACAGGACCGTACCGTCCACCAATGTAATAATACCGCGAATGTCTTCCAATTCCCTGTTGCCCTTGAGAGTTGGCAGCTTGTCGACCAGTTCTCCGATAATTCCGCGAAGCAACTCGGCATCAAACACCCTCGCTGCTTCTGAGAGCGAACCGAGTGAAGTTCGAGGACAACCAAGGATTCTTTGTACTTTCTTCAATTCTCCAGCCTGTTGGATACCCCGCAAACTTGTGACTATAGGGTTAAAGAAATACAGAAGAATCAAGGCCGTGTACTGGTCGTAATGGAGCTTCCGGTTACCGGCGATATCCCGGGCACAAGCGGCATCGTGAAGCTTGTCCAGCACTGGCAAAAGCAGCTTGAAATGCTTGAACCCTTGCAGATCCTGCTCTTGAATTTTCGGTTTTTTCTTCCCAGCCATACATGAACAGTATGAACCAAAGCCGCGCAATGCGCAAGTAAAATGTGGCGCGACATGTAAAGCTATGCGCGACACGTGGTTATAGAAATCTACAAGCAATTGCCGTGCCGAACACTATTGGTAATGTCCCCTTTTTCCGTTAGAGCAACTTCATTTCAGAAACGAAGATACTAAACCCGTAAACTTATCATATTGCTCCACGAAGCTGTAATGCCCGCTCTGCGGTATAACCTCAAACCGCGAACCCGGTATCCCATCCGCAATGGACCGGACAACCGCCACCGGTGCAATCACATCAAACTCGCCGGCAATAACCAATACAGGCAAACCGGATAGATCCTTCAATCGGTCGCGAATATCGTAATCGCCGAAAACCTTACCGGCCAACCCCATATTAGCCAGGGCACTGACCTGTGCCCGCCTTCTCCAGTCGGCCTTAAACTCCGGCGTTACTCGCCCGAAGAAACATTGAGGCAACCCGACCTCCAGGTAATAGGACAATTCCTTGTCGTTGAACCGGCGATGCTCCTTTTCCGCTCTTTGATGCAACGCGTTGATGACGGCCAGGCCACTCTCTTCCATCATGCTACCTGCCAGGTTTTCGTATTTACTGAATTCCTTACCACTCGCCCAACTGCTGATTATCACCATTTTGTCCACACATTCACGGTGTTTCGAGGCGTATTCCATAGCCAGAATTCCGCCGGAAGAATGCCCGATGAGCGAAATCTTTTCGTGTCCGAAATAACGGCGCAGCTTGTCCAGATCCTTAACCTGGAGAGCCAGCGTATACTCCTCGACAATCTGCGGCTTACTTGAAAAACCACAACCACGCTGATCGTAATAAACCAGCGTGTGATTCTCGGCCAGGGCATCCAGATAAGGTCGGAACGGCTTATGGGTTTCCCCTGGACCACCGTGCAAGACGTAAATCGCAGGCCCCGAGCCCATCTTCTTCACGTTCAGACGAATACTTCCCAGCTTGACCGACTCACCCGGTGCAAGAAGATCCTGATCGCTTATCTCCCGCCCCTTGACTACAGGCAGTTCGGAAAGCCCCGCGGCAAATAGCTTCATATCGTCGACAAAACCGGGGAAACGGTACGCCATAAAACCACGGTCGAGTACCTGCCGCCAGGCCTCGGCATATTCCACCTTGTCGACCAGCAGCCTGTATACATACTCGATAACCCCAACACCGTTTGTCCCCTTGAAACAGCAAACATAAGTTATTCCATCAGTATCCTTCTGGATCAGTTGGACTATGTCTTTGACCGCGGTGAAGTCCAGTCGCAGTTTGCTCCATTCGTCGTCTATATTGGGAACTATCGAACGGCATTCCAACTTGATTCCAGCTCTTTCCGCCGTGGTTCGAAATCCCTGGGGGAGTTTATTCTCCGGCAAAACCCAGATTATCCGGGATACCTGCTTATCCCGGGCAAGAATCGCCAGGTCGGCAGGATCAGGCACGACACCGCGAAGAGTCTGGGAGTTAATCGAGTGGATTTTCAACCGCTCATCCAGCGTCTGTCCCTGCTGAGCATAAACCGCACCGGCCAGCAGAAATACCGCTCCAGCTAATATCGCCTGGTAACTCTTCATAATCCCATTCTCCAAAAACTCCGAATCCCACCAGCCATAACGCCGACAAAAACGTGCAAAACCGTACAGCTAGGCACTATCACGGAAAAACCGACTCTTTCAACCCTAATTAACTCTTTCTATTACCCATCGGTTACAAAAGACCCATGATCGCGGTTATAATCCTGCTCCCTCTTTCAACTTGCCCGGCTTAACGGCACGAATTAAAATTAAACCTGAACTGCATGATGTATGTCAATTACACAATGAATTGCGCCGTCGGAAGGTTTGAAAATGTATAGAATTCAAAAATGGCAACACTCGACCTTGATTGCAGCGGTTATCATTTGTGTCCTGGGGCTGCCGCATTTGGTATGTGCCCAAACCGCCCCTACCACCGAAGAGGCGCCGACAGCTGAATATAAATATAGCAAAGGCACAGTTATCACCATCCACAGCGATATTTCCGACGTAACCACCGCAAGTTTGCGACGGCGAATTGAACTTGCCCGCAGGGATAAATCCGAAATAATCATATTCGACATAGATACCCCGGGCGGAATGGTCTCTAGCGCACTAGACATCTGCCAGATCATCAAGAAGGATCTCGCTGACATAAAAACGGTAGCCTGGGTTAATTCCGATGCCTATTCAGCTGGCTCGATGATCTCAGTTGCGTGCGACGAAATTGTTATGAGCCGCAGCTCCACCATTGGCGATTGCGGAGTAATTCTCGGCGGTCCGATGGGGCCCCAAGAGGTTCCGGAAGAACTTCGGGCAAAAGCGGAAAGCCCCGTCCTGGAACAATTCCGCGACTCCGCCGCTTTCAACCACTACGATCCTCTGCTCTGCGAATCACTGGTCATCAAGGAATTGGAAGTTTTCTGGCTGGAAAATCTGCAGACCGGCGAAAAACGGTTCGCTCTTGAGGTGGAGAAGAATCGACTTCTTCGTGAAACAATTGCTGACGACAATTCCAATAGTTCCCGATTGCCCGATGACGAAGAAATAGTTGATGAATCGCCGATTAAAACCTGGCAGCTTGTCGAATCGTATATAGATCCCATTACCGGCCGATCGATTAAAGTATCCCAGCCGGTGGTGCCTTCCACTGAGTTGCTTACCATGTCCCAGAGCAGGGCCACCGCTTTGGGATTCTGCAAGGCGATCCTCAGTAACCTGAACGAAGTGCAGGAGCATTACAGCATAGCCGGGCAAATCTCCAGGTACGACACCAATTGGTCCGAAGATTTCACCGCCTGGCTTACCTCCATGCCTGTGCGCATTTTCCTCCTGCTTATTCTCATGCTCGGAGTGTACGTGGAATTCAACACTCCGGGAGTGGGAGTTCCGGGTACGGTGGCCCTTATCTGCCTGGCCATCTTCGTCGGCGCTCCTTACCTCACCGGACTCGCCAACGTCTGGGAACTGGTCGTGGTCTTAATTGGTTTCGCCCTGTTGGCCGTGGAGGTTTTCGTTATACCGGGATTCGGCATCGCGGGTATCTCCGGTGTGCTCTGTATCATCATCGGATTATTGGCAACTTTCATCCCCGATGAACCCGGACGATCCTTCCCCATATACTGGCCCGAAATGGAAGATGGGCTTGAAGGACTGAAAATAGGAATCGTAACCATGGCCTCAGCAGGCACAGCGGCCGTAGTGGCTATGATCATCATCAGCAGAATGCTTCCGAAAATAACCTGGCTTCACGGAGCTATTCCTCCCAACCCGACCAGGGAAGACGTTCAACCGATAGTTGACTACCACCAGGGTTATGCCAAGGTGGGTGATATTGGTATAGTAGAATCGCCCCTGCGACCGGCTGGGAAGGTACGGTTTGGACCGGCACTCGTCGATGTGGTTACGGAAGGTGATTTCGTTGACCCCAAGACCGAAGTACAGGTGATAGAATGCCAGGGCAACCGGGTAGTTGTTCGGCGTTTAACTTAATTCTGCGAGGAAAACCAACGTGGATCATCTGGGTATTATTATTCTGCTCTACATCGCCGGAGTTCTGCTGCTAGTAGCGGAACTGATGCTCCCTTCACATGGAATCCTCACCCTTGGAGCTCTGGCTTGCCTGGGAGTAGCAGTCTATCAAACCTTCCAGCGCGACATGACCGCAGGTATCGTCGGAACGGGCGTTTGCCTGATTATGGTTCCCACAATCCTGCTGGTCGGGATTAAATACATCCGCTATTTACCCATGGGAGATTTAATGGCACCTCCCAACCCGACCCGGGAAGATGTCGGAGCGGCCTTTGACAGCAGCGAAATCGAAGCTTTAATCGGACAGACCGGACGAACTGTCAGTCAGTTGCGCCCGGTAGGAATATGCGAATTTAACAACAAACGCATTCAGTGTGTGGCGGAATCAGGCATGATTGATCGCAATACCGCGGTCATCGCAGTGGGCCTGCACCTCAATAACCTTATGGTCAGACCGCATGTTGATCGAGGTGCCGCAACCTGATCCATTACTTGAAACTGAATTACAGGTAGTTTACTGAAGAAAGGTAAAAGCATGACGCTTCCACAAATCCCAACTATGCTGGCCGAATGGTCCGCTCCCGTGATCGGCATTTCCGTTATCATACTGCTGATTCTGATTGTCGGTTTCTTTCTTGTTCTCAACGCGATCCGTTTGTGGGTGCAGGCGATCCTGACCAGGGCAGATGTAGGCTTGCTGACAATTATATCTATGCCCTTCAGGAAAGTTGATGCGGCCACCATCGTCAACAACAAAATCACTCTGATTAAATCAGATTTGCAGCACATTACCACCAACAACCTGGAAAGCCATTATCTCGCCGGCGGACGGGTTCCCAACGTCACCCGGGCCATGATTGCCGCGGACCGGGCGAAACTCAATCTCGACTGGAAAACCGCCACGGCTATCGACCTGGCAGGCCGGGACATCGTCGATGCTGTTCATACCAGCGTACACCCAAAAGTTATCGACTGCCCCAGCCAGAAAGGCGGCAGAGCCACCATCGACGCAGTCGCTCTCGACGGTATTCAGCTCAAAGCCAGGGCGAGAGTAACCGTGCGCACGAATATCGCCCAACTCATTGGTGGTGCCACCGAAGAGACCGTTATCGCCCGTGTCGGTCAGGGAATCGTCAGTGCAATTGGCTCCTCCGAAACACACAAAGAGGTGTTGGCCAACCCCGACCGCATCAGCCGCGCCGTTCTCGATAGCGCTCTCGACGCGGGAACCGCTTATGAAATCCTCTCTATCGACATCGCAGACATTGACGTAGGCGTAAACATCGGTTCACGCCTCCAGGCAGACCAGGCCGAAGCCGACACCAAGAGATTCAAAGCGGAAGCTGAAAAACGAAGAGCGATGGCCGTCGCTCACGAACAGGAACACCGAGCTCAGGTGGAAGCAAACCGGGCGAAAGTCGTTCTCGCCGAAGCAGAAGTCCCCCTGGCGATGGCCGAATCGTTCCGTAGCGGAAACCTCGGCATCATGGACTACTACCGTATGCGAAATATCGAATCAGATACCAGCATGCGTAATTCCATCGGTAACCCCAAGGATAAAAAACAGGAATAGACAAATAACCAGGGAGGTACTGCCTGAATAAAACAGGCAGTACCTCCTGCTTGAAATACGAAAGTTAACCGTGAACTCCCTACTTTCCATCCTCGCTCAGTCAGGCCCCAATATAGAATGGGGTAATATTATCTACATCCTTATCTTCGTAGCTATATCCGCAGCTGGCGGAATAACCGAATGGTACAAAAAACGAACGCAGAAAAAGGCAGCTGAAGGGGAAGAGGATATCGCAGTTGCCGTGGTAGAAGACGAAGAATGGATAGAACTCACTCCGCCCCAAAAAACGAAGACCGTAGTTAAACCCCAGCCAGCCGCAACAGTCACTCCCAAACCCAAGCAGGCTCCGGCTCCTGTCGAGCAGGTTTACATCCCGATACCGGTCAGCGATCCGCTTCCTCCGCGAAAGCCGCAACAGCCCCAGCCGGCCAGGCCTGCACGACAGTCTAAAACTGTTTCCCGTTCGCTGACGGGAGCAAAACGCCAAACGGATCCCAGGAAGAAAACGGTAACGACCAAAACCGGAAGACCGGCAGTAAAACCGGAATGCGAGATTAAACTGGACCCCGAAAAACTTACTCCTCAAAAACTGCGCGAAGCGATTGTGTTAAGCGAAATCCTCTCTCCACCGCTGGCACTGAGGAAATCAGGGCAGTCCATGTTCGATCCGCCGGATTGTTAAACGAGAGTTCTAACTTGATCTTATTCCCTGTCGATGGCGCAATTCATGCAGTACAAATCTCTGTTATCTGACGGTTCGCCCGTCTTTGTTAGTGCTGCCGTCATTGATGCTTAATAAAATCACCCGAAACGTTTTTTACGAAACGAACCCATTTCGCCGAAGTCAACCGTGAAGCAGAGTCATTACTTCCGCTCTTGTGCGGGCATCACTGCGACATCGACCTCTAACCGCTGAAGTTACCATTGTACTTCCAGCTTTTTTGATTCCTCGACAGGTCATACAGGTATGGGTAGCCTCTATTACAACCGCTACTCCCTTCGCTCCTATGCAGTCCATCAAGCTGTCCGCTATCTGAGTACTCAACCGCTCCTGAACCTGTGGACGATGAGCAAACTCGTCGATCACCCTGGCCAACTTCGACACACCAACAACCTTTCCATCAGGAAGATAACCTACATGCGCCTTGCCTTCAAAAGGCATAAGATGGTGCTCACACATCGAATTGAAAGGAATATCTCGAAGCACAACCAACTCGTCGTAAGTTTCCGTAAAAAATGTTTTGAGATGTCGATGGGGATCGAGGTTTAAGCCGCTGAACAACTCCGCATACATCTTCGCCACCCGCACCGGAGTTCGCACGAGCCCTTCTCTGTCAGGATCTTCACCTACCGCGATAAGAATCTCGCGGACGGCCTTCTCGATCCTTTCTAAATCCACTTCTGCCATTTTCTTTTCCTCGATCAGCCGGCGATTTTGCTCTACAAGCACCGCCATACCAGATTGAAACCATTCGTTAAACAAACAGGCCTCATAACATCACTTCAATCGATACCGTTACACCGATTGACGACAAAAGGCAACCGGCAATACAAGTGAACAGGTGAGATATAAGCGAGGTCTCTATATGCACCGTTTTTCATCGCAGTGCGGCGTTGTTCAAAAGCAAGAATACCAACTCACCATCGTTTCAAAACCGGCCCGGCAAGAATGTGGAAACATTTTAGAACATCTACCCGGCAATCAACTACTGCAAGCAAAACAAAAAAGGGCCAATGTCAGTAAATTTCTCTTCCATTCGCAAAGTTTTTTTTCGTTTGAAAACAACACCGTTAACCGTTGATTTTCTTGGCAAGCTCCCTTCAAAAAACATCGCTTGCACATCGAAAGAAAACTTCCAAAAAGACAAGCTACTCGCTCTCGCGGCAAGGCACAAAACAAATCACAACATCAAACACCTATTAATGCATTCAAAACAATAGCGGGAATCAAAATCGCGGTTTTCGATACCGTATTCGCACTTTTTCGCTATCTATCTTCTCCTGTATGAAGTACACAAAACAACTGCTTGCGATTATTTCATGCCACATCATGTCTTTGGATTAACACTCTTTTGCATGAGTACAGTGTTTCCTTAATCCGTTTTTAGAGGCAGACAAATTCGACATCCAACATCACTCTCCATCGCTTTTTGACTGCACTGATTGACCTTACCAGCTTTCATAAATCTTAAGTTTTTTGGATTTTTCTTTAGCAATATCGATGAATCATGCCGATCCTAAATGCGCAGAGGTTATTGATTTCTTATTTCGTGCAACACCTGTGAGTCAAAAAGTATAAAGCGTCACAAGAACTGGATAATCAACGGAATGGTTCAACCGGCAAAAGTAATAAGACAAAGCCGAGCTTGAAACGAAAATACAAAGGAGAAATCTTCAGAATCTGTGCCGGCTTTTTCGAATCTACACCGGATCGTATGCAACGAAAATCAAAAGCAACCCGGAAAATCGAAAACGGTTAAGACAGTCGAAGGGAAAACGATAATATTGTCTCGACAAACCCTAAAACGCTGTCTCACCCTGTTAGGCAATTACAAAGCAACAACCGACCGGCCTAAAAACACTCCCGATTGACTGCGTTTCAAAGTAAAATTGTCCGAAGGATATAACCCAAAAACAAGAACACTATTTGATTATCAGCGCGAAACGCATTTCCACAAAGGGGTTCAAACTCAAAGTTCAATAGTAAATTTCGGAAAATTCGTAAAAATATTTTGACAGCGATATTTCCGAAGTTACCATTTTCCACAAGAAAGGAGGTCATAAGCATGGCCAAGAAACGTAAGGTAGCTAAAAAGAAAGTCGCAACCAAGAAAGTTGCGAAGAAAAAGGTGGCAAAGAAAAAAGTCGTAAAGAAAAAAGTCGTAAAGAAAAAAGTCGTAAAGAAAAAAGTCGCAACCAAGAAAGTTGCGAAGAAAAAAGTAGCAAAGAAAAAAGTCGCAACCAAGAAAGTTGCGAAGAAAAAAGTAGCAAAGAAAAAAGTAGCAAAGAAAAAAGTCGCAAAGAAAAAAGTAGCGAAGAAGAAAGTCGCGAAGAAGAAAGTCGCAAAAAAATAATCGTTGCTAACGATTCTGTCGTGCTTTCGGCGTATGATTCCGACCTTACCAAGCGCGCCAAGCTATTCGGTTCGGAATTCTATTCATATTGCCGCACAAAAAGACAAAGCCGAACGGAAGGTGCTTCTCGCCACGGCGGCACCTTCCTTTTTTTTCAAACAGCGTACCCGTAACTCCCATTCATTTTCCAGGTAACGATTCGTCCAACCGGCTTGTCGATGAAATACCCTATATGCCGTTTTATCTAATTTCACTAGACGATCCAGGATCTCAAAACAAACACCATCCACACCTGAAAACGAAACGCACTTTTACCTGCACCACACGTAAATTGGAGCCCACCAAGACCTCACAAACGTCTTTAGCTACACATACGGTAGAAAGATCTGGTACACCAAATCTGGATAGTCGTGGTAAATCAACCGGACGAACTGGTTAAACTACGGATACTTGGCCGCAATAGGCATTCTCCTACCCGTACCGAACGCGCGGGAGGTGACTTTCAAGCCGGTGGCCGCCTGCTTACGCTTGTACTCGTTACGATCCACCTTGCGAGCAACATCTCTTACCATCTTCTCTTCAAAACCTGCGCTCACGATTTTTTCAACAGACATTTCGTCTTCCACATACATCTGCAGAACCAAATCGAGAATTTCATAAGGTGGCAGGGAGTCCTGATCGGTTTGATTCTCTTTCAGTTCCGCCGACGGCGGTTTCGTTATGGTCCCCAGAGGAATGATTTCACGCTGATTGATCTTATTCATATGATCTGCAAGATCGTAAACCATAAGCTTTGGAACATCGCTGATAACGGCCAGCCCGCCACACATGTCACCATATAACGTGCAATAACCAACCGCCAATTCACTCTTGTTACCCGTAGTAAGCAGCAACCAACCGAATTTGTTCGACAAAGCCATAAGAATATTACCTCTGGCTCGTGCCTGCAGGTTCTCCTCCGCAATTCCTGAACCCGTATCACCAAAATGCTCGGCAAGTGATTGTTCGGCAGCTGAGTGGCTTGGCTCTATGGAGATTACCCGGTAATCGATACCCAGGTTTTTCGCCAGCTTCTCTGCATCGGAAAGGCTGTGATCACTGCTGTAGCGGGAAGGCATGGCCACACCGTGAACCTTGTCCGATCCCAGAGCGGCAACGGCGATAGCCGCCGTAACCGCGGAATCGATACCTCCGCTTAAACCCAGCACAACTTCTTTAAATCCACATTTCCGCACATAGTCCCGGGTCCCCATTACCAGTGCCCTATAGACACTGTCTATATCACCGCAAACAGGCTCTTTCCCGGCGGCGGCAAGATTGTCGGTATCTACGGTGAGCAAATCCTCTTCAAACGATTTCGCTCTGGCAATCAGGACACCATCCGCCGAATAAAAGGAACTGCAACCGTCGAAGAGCAGTTCGTCGTTTCCACCAACCTGGTTCACATACACCAGCGGAACCTGATGCTCTGCCACCTGCCTGCTGAATAACCTGTCACGAATAGCCTGTTTGCCCATCCAAAAAGGTGACGCGGATATATTTATCAGCAACCCGGCACCGGCAGCGGCCAAATCGGCAATGGGATCCTCGCGATATAGCTTTCGATTTACAAATTGCTCGTTATTCCAAAGATCTTCGCAGATCGTATAACCAATCCGTATCGCACCATCGGCCAGGGCAACAGTAGAGACGTCCCCGGAAAGATCAGGGGCAAAGTAACGCACCTCGTCAAAAACATCGTAAGTCGGCAACAGTGTTTTACCATGGCTTTCCAGAACCACGCCATCACCACAAATGGCCGCGGAATTGAACAAAGCGTTTCCCTCGCCGGTTTCGTTAATCGCCGCATAACCAATAACCGCTATAATCCCCCGGCAACGGGAGGCAATCCTGTTGACTGCGTCGATATTCCTACCGATGAAATGGGACTTGAGAAGAAGATCCTTTGGAGGATATCCAGTAATAGCCAATTCAGGAAAAACGACTATATCCGCCCCTTGATTTTCCGCGTCCTGAATATAGGAGAGAATCTTCTCACTGTTTCCGTCAATATCGCCAACCAGAGGATTGATCTGAGCCAGGGAAATCTTCATCTTGGTTTTTCCGCCTTAATCCAGGGGTACCGAGTGGCCGTTACTCAATAAAATCTATTTTCTCAACCTGCGGAACCAACCCGGCATCTGCGCCTTTCTTCAACAACAATTCAATCGCCTGCCGCCCTCGAACGCCGTAATCGATCGTCCAATCGTTCACATACATACCCACAAACCTATCCGCCAGATCAGTCCCCATATCCCGTGCGTATTTCAAGGCATGCTCAACAGCCTCTTTTCTATGCTCAAGACTGTACTGAATACTCTGTTTGAGGACCGACGTTATTTCGATCATGTTATCCAGCCCCAGATCCCGACGGATACAGTTACCCCCCAAAGGAAGCGGTAGGCTGTTTTCCTCCATCCACCATTTACCCAAATCTACAATCAAACCCAGGTTCTGGTTCTGATAAGTCAACTGCCCTTCGTGAATTATCAAGCCGGCATCAGCTTTACCATCTGCTACATGATTTAGTATTTCATCAAAAGGAACTATGACATGTTGGAAAGTATCTTTTCCCAAGAGCAGGTTCAAAGCCAGGAATGCGGTAGTAGTCAATCCGGGAACAGCTATTGTTTTACCTTTCAGTTGCTCCACAGGCATCGGCTCGCGAGCGACAACAATGGGCCCATAACCATCGCCCATACTTGAGCCACAAGCGGTAAGCGCGTAATTCGACGCCACGTAAGGATAAGCGTGAATACTGATCGCCGTAATATGCAGCTCACCCCGCGCAGCCCGATCATTCAACGTCTGAATATCCTGCAGAATATGCTCAAACCGCCATCCATGGGTGTCGATCTTCTCTGATGCGAGAGCGTAAAACATAAAAGCATCATCAGGATCCGGGCTGTGGCCTAGAGAAATAGTTTTTTCCGCCATGATTTTTACTCACAAGGACGATATTCTTCCTACTGCCGTTACGGATTGATATACTCGATCTTGGATCAATGGTCTAACCAGGGCAACACCCGATCAGTAGCGAATCATTGATTCCCAAGAGGAGGAAATACGCAGGGCGAACCATCTCCAGAATCAGGTTTCAGGACATAAGTAATGCATATTGTCAGCCAGGATGATAATAACAACGTACGCGGTACCGAAATCCCGGGAAATGTCGATTGTGTATTAATCGGCTCCAACCCTAACTGCCACGTATACCTTCCGGATATACGGATTGCGGAGAACCACCTTTGCATGCGTAAAGGTGACGGCGATGATTGGTGGCTGGAAACGCTTGAAATCCCGGAAAACACGCCGGCCGAATTCACCCGCGTTTACGTAAACGCTATAGAAGCCACAGAACCGGTTAAGATCAAACATAACGATCACCTCATGATTGCCAGCTTTCAACTCGTAGTATTCACCAATGATGCCACGGAAAACGCCCCGAAATCTGCGATCATGGAGGATGTCTCCAAAATCCGGCAGCACCCTCTGCCGGCCGGTTCGTTGGTCCGCCAGGAATGTAACGAAAACCTCTCCTTGTCCTCCAAAATGATGGACTCCATCACCTCCTTTTCTTTTGAATTGAGCAACTGCCTCGATCTGGCGTCGTTGATAGCCTCCACCATCAGCGGAACAATATCGGCACTCAATGCCCACAAAGTATGGATTGGAATCAGACGTCGAGGTTACGGCAGACTGGAGTTCGTGGAAGCAAAACGATCTGATGGGACCTCTGGGAGCGATCCCGCCAGACTCGAAACATTCCAATATCGCTGCACTGAAAGGGGCCAACAGATCTGCTGCCCACAGATGGAAGAAAAACGTATCGGGTCAGTTCTTTGCGTACCCCTCGTCGGAGAGTTTGGCAAACTGGGCATGTTGTATGTTGAGAACAAACCTGACGCCATCCCCTACTCCGAACAGGATCTGGATTGCCTCGCCGTAATAGCAATAGTCGTCACTAAACAGCTTGAGCGGGTAGTACATGAACAGATAAAAAGACAGGAAGCCATAGAAGCCGGCGAGTGGTCTTTTATGCGCGAGCTGCAAGCAAAAATGGACCCGACCAGTGTTCCGCAATGGGATGGTTTGCAACTTGCCGTCTACTGCAAACCGGGTCTGGAGTCGGCCGGAAACATCTATGACGTAATGCGTTTACCCAACGGATTGGCCGCTTTCATGTGTGGACACATTAAGGGCAGTCCAACTATTGCCGCGCTGGCGATGGCCGAAGTGAGAGCGTCGTTCAGGATGGCCGGACTGCACGCCGATCCGCCACATGTACTCCTCCGCGCTTTGAACTGGCTGTTGCACGATCCCCAATGCCCCGCCTCACTGGCAACTTCCGGAATAGTTATGAATCCCAAAACTGGTGCAATGCAATTCGCAACGGCCGGTGAAACCGGAGCGGTGATCATTGATCAAAAAGGCGATCTACGAAAACTCACTCAGGAATCAATGCCTGAAGTCGGCGAAATCCGCGACTTCATGTTCCATTCCCAGGCCGGAAGGCTCCACGAAGGGGAAACAATCGTCCTATATACACCTGGCTGTATATCCGTAACCGACAGCAAAGGAGAGTGCTTAACTGAATCAAAACTGTTGGACTCTATAGCCGACAGCTTCGGATTACCGGCCTCTACCGCCCTTGATGAGCTGCTTTCCGAGTTGGAATCCTTCTTCAAGCATGGGCGCCAACCCGACGATATCACTATTATGGTTCTTCATCGAGAGTAATTATCTCCTTCAACAGCAATAGGTTATGGGCTGTTACGGTGTGGTTACAGGAGAAGAAACCCTCGCTCATTGCTTGGACTCTCTGAATTGCCTAAACTAATTACAAAGCAGCAAAGGTACGATCACATAGACCCGCTGCTGTTGAAACTGGGGATTTTTGTGGCAAGGTTCTTCACATTATCGTTGCTGCTGGCAATAGTGGCAGGTTGCACCTCGACGGCTGCGCCGGGTATACCTAGCGCAACCGCTAGCTACACATCTGAATGCACCATACCGGAAAACGAAGCAGAACTTGCGGAAGAAGTCGTTGAACTGGTTAACGAAATCAGACAAGCCGAGGGGCTTCAACCTCTCGTACTCAGCTTAGCCCTGACCGACGTGGCCAGTGAGTTCGCTTGCGAAATGATTGAAGAAGACTTCTTCGCCCACATTAATCCGGAAACCGACGAAAGCCCCGGAGATCGCCTCA
The DNA here is from genome assembly GCA_963667855.2 of Phycisphaerae bacterium. Lineage (GTDB taxonomy): Bacteria > Planctomycetota > Phycisphaerae > UBA1845 > UBA1845. Next base: position 49,899 of record CAXXKI010000019.1, read on the forward strand.
CCGTATCAGGTTACATCTATTTCTCCATGGGCGAAAACCTCGCCGGTGGTCAAACCACCGCACAAGAAGTCGTCGACGCCTGGATGAATAGCGAACCACACAAAGATAACATCCTCACCCCTGAATGGCGTGAAATCGGTGTTGCTATCCGTAACGGCGGCAGCTTCGGCTGGTATTGGGTACAGGAGTTTGCCGACCCTGTCCCAATTGATTCCTGACCAGTCTCTATTACTATCAACTCGCCCGATCCTGCCTATATCATCAAACAGCATCGCTCTTGTTACCAGTCTCGTTCGAGAGAATTCTCCTGTTTTTTAGTTGCTCAGAACACCTGTTAGTCAGCTCCAACCCCTGTTAGAATCTCATTACTATGACAAATGAAAATAATGGAAAACTGTTTGACAGTAGCCGACACGATGGAATTAGAGTCGTTCTCACCGGGCAAGTCGGTTTGGACAAGAAACAATTCGTTAACCGGGTGGTAGAGGTAGCCAGAGAACATGGCAAGAAAATTCTCCCCTTCCACGTTGGCGACCGTATGTACGCCGAAGCGCCGGATGTGGTAAAAGGAAAAATCCTGGACCTGCCTCGCCCACGCCTGAGTACTCTGCGGCGAAGCGTATTCAAGGATCTGCTTTCGCTGGCTGACGAGGAAAAGCACGATGCTATTCTGGTAAACACCCATGCTACGTTCCGCTGGAAGCACGGATTGTTTCATGCGTACGATCATGACCAGATGAAGCGGTTCGACGCTGACCTTTATATCACCTTCGTGGACAACGTGGACGCAGTACACGAACGACTGACCCGGGATCACGATATACGCCATACGCTCAAGGATATCCTGATATGGCGGGAAGAGGAAATGGTGGTAACCGAAAGTATGGCCGAAGCCATACGTGGTTACGGACACGCTTTTATCCTCGCCCATGGAGACATGAACGCAACTGCGGAAAGCCTGTACCGGTTGATGTTCGAATCGGATCGCAAGCGGGTCTACCCATCGTTCCCCATGACCCATGTAATGGACATGCCCGACGTCCTGGCAGAAATTGACAATTTCCGCGACATACTCAGCGAACACTTCATTGCGTTCGATCCCGGCGACCTCGACGAAAAGAGGCTGCTCTTTGAAGCCGGTGAAGCCACCAAGCAGGGAAAACATACAATTAACGCTACCGTGAACGGACGGGAGATCGATCTGGATGTCGCTGAAATAACCCGCATCGCCAGCGATATCGACGGACAGATTTACACCCGCGATTTCAAACTCATCGACCAGTCAGACATGATTGTCAGTTATGTACCCAAGCTTTCAGACGGCAAACCGGGACTTTCCAGCGGCGTCGAACGCGAACTGCAACACGCTTGGGAAGTCACCAAGGAAGTATACGTGGTCTGGAAACCGGACTGCGAACCGTCACCATTTATTACCGAAACCGCAACTAAGGTATTTCGCAGCATAGAGGAAACCCTAAAGTACTTCCAGGAGAAACGCTACATCGGCGATGTGCAGCTCGATCTCCTGCAACCTGCTTCAACGAGAAAACGGGGACGATTCGGTTAGAGACTCTTAACCACCGTTTTTCGAGTTGCCATGCTCAAGACCAAGGTACTTTTTGAACTTTCCACCAACCTGGATATTCCGTTCGACCGGGTCGATTGCTCCGAACTAAGGCGCCTATTCGCCGAATTTCTGGAACAGGCAATCCCCCGGTTGTACGAGTATCAACTGGATCAGGATGACGTAATAATCGAGCGGTACGCAACCTTTACCGACGAGTCCGATGAGAGCAGGCTATACTGGGTTGTTCACCTGCCCTTTCTGGATAATCGGTCTGATTTAACCGTCGCACTCGATGCAGTTCGTAAACAGGCGGGCTTGGATTCCTTTTGCAGCCCAACCACACGTCTTATCGCCCTGAAATCGCAGATTCACCGCGAAATAGGGGTCGCAAAATACGGCGCACAGCCCGAAAACCGCGATATCGAACCAATCGATTGAATGTATTTTTTTAAGACGAATATTTGTCCGTACCCTTAGAATACCTCTCCAGAGTTCCGTTTGGGCGATTAGCGAAAGGTGATTCGTCATGTTGCAATTATGTATATTCGGTGGCCATGCAGGACTGTTAACTCCCGAAAAGAAATGCTATTTCACCATTTTCGGCGGCTGCGAATTGCGACGCCCCACACTGGCAAAACAGATTATCTCCTCGGAACAATCGGATAAACGAAACCTGCCCACTCCCAAAATGATATTCATCACCCTGTTCGGAGGAACGGACATAAAATGCCCAACTCTGGCAGAAGAATACCTGGATTTAAAAGCCGCGGTAGAAAGCAGAGTTCTGGACCTAAACAACTGGGACACCTATATCTCGCGGCTGGATAGCTGGCAGAGTAGTTCACTGATGTCGCTCACGCTTTTTGCCGCCTTCAACGAAACCAACCTTCCCAGTGAGGACCAGGAAGTGGAAGGTCTGGCCCTGCAACGACACCTGGGGAAAATCAGCGAAGAAAGCGGCCGAATCCTGGAAATGGGAGTAGGACAAAAAGGTTCAGGCCGACAATCGGTAATCCACCAGGCAGTATTGAAGGGATAACAAACACGTATAAAAACCGAGTCCGACGAAGTGACAGTATGGTGGTAAAGTCGCCATCGGCGTTAACTTAAGCAGGCGAAAACCGAGTCCGTCCGCCAAAGGCGGAGGGACGACGTAAGGTAGCCGCTGGTGGAGCCCGCCGATGGTGGGCGCAACCGGCGGTACAGAAGAACGCTAATTACAAAAAGCCCACCGCAGGTGGCCGATATAAGCCCGCACACGATAAATGGTGTCAGAATCTACACGACGTGTTATTTTTGCGCACAAATATACCCAACTACAAACGCGAACATCCAAATCCGAAGAAAACAAGAGGCTATGAGTATCGCTTCATACGGAGGGAAACTCAGGAAAAACCGGCCAACTTCCACCACAAAAACCTATCCGCAATTACTGCCTCGGATGAAACTTCTGGTGGACCGATTTTAACCGGGATTCATCCACATGCGTGTAGATCTGCGTGGTGGCCACATCCGCATGCCCCAGCAGTTCCTGCACTACCCGCAAATCCGCACCGCCCTGAAGCAGATGGGTAGCGAAGCAATGTCGCAACGTATGCGGCGAAACCCCTTTTCTTATTCCGGCGAATTTGGCATGCTTACGAACCACCCGCCAGACGGACGAGCGATCCATCGGCCTGCCGGTCCGGGAAAGGAAAACATAATCGTGAGAACGCATGCTCACCAATTGCGGCCTGAGCTCTCGCAGGTAATCGTCCAGGGCCGACAGGGCCATGGCCCCGATAGGGATAATCCGTTCCTTGCTACCCTTGCCAAACACCCTTACGTACCCCACATCGCTGTTAATCCGGTCCAGAGTCAGATCGACCAGCTCACTGACCCGCATTCCCGTAGCGTAAAGAACCTCCAGAATAGCCTTATCCCGAAGAAACAATTCCTCGGTTTCGTCCGGAGCCGCCAGCAGTGCCTCCACTTCACGATAATTGATCGTATCCGGAAGGTTTTTCCACTTTTTGGGTGATTCGATAAGAGCCGCGACGTCGCGGCGTATGGTTCGCTCGGAATAAAGGTAGCGAAGAAACATCTTGATCGCCGCCAGGTGCCGGGCAATGGAGGTTACATTAAGCCCCTCTTCACGAAGAATGATCAGATGCTGCTGGACAACATCAATAGCGATTTCGTCAAGGTCCACGCCCAGGTTTTCCACCGTCTTCCAGAAACGGCATAGATCCGTCTGATAAGCAACAATGGTATGCCCGGCAAGTCCACACTCCACAAACAGGTAGTCGAGGAATCTTTTAACAATCGGCGGCGGAAGCTTCCGTACCGGTTGAACAGGGGATTGTTCCTTGACAATCATTCAGCTATGTCCTCTGCAGCACCACAAAACCCAAACGGCAAAACCACCCACCGCCAAACCAGTGTGCCACATTGTGTCACAAGTAATATATTCATTTTACAAAAGTGGCAATTACGCTCACCAATCTTGTATTTTAGAGATTGACGAACTTGGGTCAACGACAAACATTTTGAATTCAGCATTACGTCAGGTCCGAAATCGTTCACGTATACGTTGAACAATCTCGTTTAAGTTGACACTTACCCGTTGCGGAATAAACAAACCGCAGTGTTTATCTGACCTTGAAATAAAGTGACACACGAGTTGAATATTTTCCTTACGACACGTATAGCACTCATCAGGCTTATTATCGGACGACTGAAAATAAGACATCCATTCGGCAGCGGCCTCTTCCAGCTGGACAATGGGTATTTCACAGCCGACATCGATTCTTCCCCGATAAATAAAAAACGGTTTAATTTTTTTCCGGCTCGAACCTCTCTGAATGGAAAGATAGTTAAAACCACCTAGGGAATCCGCTACTCGCCCCGAGGAGCTGCGGATTGACCGGATAATATCGGTCTTTTCCTTGTATTTCTGGGCGCTCTCAAAATCCAGTGCCGTCGACGCACTTTCCATTCGCCGCGATAATTCCTCGATAATCCTTTCACTTTCGCCAAGTGCAAACTCTATGGATTGTTCAATAGAATTACGATAGACATCGATCCCGGAAGTACCGTCGCACGGCGCTGGGCATTTACCCATATCGTAGTAGGCACACCGCTGACCGCGGGGAGCGCGTTGAACAACTGAATGCTCCCGGCAAAGATCGAATATATCTTCCAACTGCTCAATGAAACGAGCGCACTTCTTTCTGGTAACGAACGGGCCTGCCGCAGCGACTTCCTCGCCAAACGGATCTTCACGAACCGTCCAACAGGGTATCTCTTCAGCTCGATCCAGACAGGCGAACCATACCGGACCAAAAGCGAGCTGCTTTCGATAATCAACTCCAAGCAGCTCCCGGGCAACCTGAAGATATACCAGCGAAGTTTCGAATCGAGAGTAGGTAGGCCTCCACCAGAGAGTGTGAGAAACCGCCCGTAAATTCGCCCGCTTACCCGACGCACCTGACTCCTGCGGACAGAGCCGAACCATCAAAGAACTGCGGATCGATTGGGCACCTATTGTCAGCACCAACCGCCCCTGGCTATCTGTGAGGGCATAAACACCGCCGCAACCAGGCAGGGTAAGCCGATCCAGCGGCTCGTCAGGCCGCGTCAAATGCATATGGTTTGTAAACAGTCGCTCGTAAACCACCCGAAACCGCCTCCAAACGGTATAAATCGCCGATGAGTTTGCCTTGTGGAAGGGATAAATGCAACCAAATGCGGAATCTGAACTGTTTTCTACTCATGCGCGTTGACGAAAAGAGCGGTATCGGCTTTAATGCTCCCCACAGATAAGTTCCAGGGGCCATAGCTCAGCTGGGAGAGCGCTTGCATGGCATGCAAGAGGTCGCGAGTTCGAGTCTCGCTGGCTCCACGTTAAACAAAACCGCGCTGCCAACCAGTTGGTAACGCGGTTTTTCTATTTTCACATCACTACAACTCCAGTCTGACAACAAGCTTTACACCGTGCTAGTTCTTCAAAACGAAACGCGGTATATCCAGCAAGTTTGTTCATCTTCCCCTGCCACAGGTCCGCCCATAAACAGCCGATAATACCCATTGTGTATTGTAACCAAACAGTTCTTAACGAGTTACGTTACCGCTTTTTTTATCTTGGAGGAAGCACATGCCCGCAAGCAGTAGCCGCACACCGAACCGCCGCGGCAAGAAAACTTTGTTCGTTTGTATAACCCTGATCGGCGTTTTCGTGTTCTTGGAGCTGTTCGCTCATGCGGTGGACGCGTTTACTTATGTATCTGTAGATGAACTGCGAAATGTATATAAAAAGCGTCGCGATTGGCGATTAGGAAAATCATGGCCTCAGCAAAGAGGCGATTACCCATACCTGCCATACCGACCAAACCCGGACGATCCGGAAATCAACAGCCTGGGTTTTAAAGGAAAGGAAATCACCGCTGCAAAACCGGAAAATGCCTACCGTATTTTCTGCTTGGGGGGGTCGACCACCTTTAACGGCTATCCTGAATTTCTCGAAAAGGAGTTGGCCAAAGATTTCCAGGCCCGCGGATTGAAACTGGAAGTCATCAACGCCGGCGACATCTGCTGGACTAGTATGGAATCCCTCCTCAATATGATCACCCGCTGCCTGCCTTTATCGCCCGATGCAATAGTGGTCTACCATGCGGTTAATGACTCCCTGATGGCGTTTACTCCCACCACTTCACCTGACTATTCACATCAACGCCATCGTTTTGAACGCGACACCCCGCTTATATGGGATTACCTGCCGGAGTTTCTGGACTATTCGGCTAGCTATGTCGGTTTCCGGGCAGTATTTGAACGAAAAGTGGGAACTCGAGGTATCGCGTTTCGAACCGCACCAAAAGGCTGGTTAGAAGGAGAGCGAAAGTATCACGGAATGGAACCGTTTAAGCAGAACCTGTATACATTAATCTCCGTTGCCCGGGCACGGGGAATCGAGGTTTTCCTATCCACGCAAGTCTACAATCCTGATTGGCAAAACCATACCGACTTGACTCGTAAATGGAAACGGGGAGTGGATGACGGAAATGAAATAACCCGCTCTTACGCCGACCGCTGGGAGGATGTTCACATTATCGACTCGGCCGCCGCACTTACCGGAAGCAATGACTGGATGACCGATTACGCACATTTCACCAGACATGGAATGGTGAAAATCGCTAAATTTATCGCCGGAGGAATTCGCCCCCACCTGGATGATATGGTCAACAAGCAAGGCGATGCGTGGGATGTAGCCTCCCACATTCCACCGGTAAACAACCGCCCCTTGGCTGAATGCGACAAACCCGAAAACGTATCAGGCGAATCACCAACCACCGTAACCGGAAAAGAGAGTTGAAAAATAAGAGGGTCAGGCTTACTTAATAAAAAGCAAGCCTGACCCTCTTTTCAAGTTTCCGTAGCAATCAGAACAAAGCGTATATGAAAGGTGCTCCTCCGGTACTTCCAACCACTACCAGGACTCCCACGAAAAGCATTACAAGAATAATCGGTGCAAGCCACCATTTCCCTGTTTGCTTGAGAAAACTGATATATTCGCCCACGATCCCCGGCGAAGACTTTTTTGCCTGTTCTTCAAATTCATTTCGTTTTTCTTCAACGCTTATCGTTGCTTGTGTTTTCATGATAGCCATTCCTCGCTTTAAAATTGCTGGAAATATCTGGACCAGTCGGTTACAGGTTTTCGCTTAATCCAATAAGTAGTAACCGTATTGTCGAACGTTCGCTCGAGCGGATCGCGACCCGCCAGACGCATAATCAATCCCACCGGCGTAAACACGCCATAATAAATAACCACAAGAACCAGGTGAGACACACACCAGCCAATAGGAAACGCCAGATAATTAAGCACGCGAAATACCGGCCTGACCGCAATCGGAGCTACATAACCAACTGCTGCCAAAAGCAGAGCACACACCCAGAGAGCCATAACCCCACGTCCGATACCGGACTGCCAGGATAATATTATTCCCAGTACCAGGCAGAATCCCGGCCCCCACAGACAGGCAAATTGTCGCAATTCGCGGATTGAAGGCTGGTTGTTCAACTTCATCAAAGCCATTATCTCAACTCCATTATCTGTGAACTTCAGAAGTATCGCTGTTGGAAAACGTCGCTTTACGGTTCCTGACCGCTTGCGCGAATCTGGCCACTCTCTCTTCAATTCCATCCTTTAAGCAGCAAGATCCGGCCGCAACAGGCTTTTTACCTATGGTAAGAAAGAAACCACCTTCCCGTGAACCGGTAAAAACCTGTTTGAACTGGGAAACCGCCCTGGTCAAACCGTTGCCATGCAAAGCAGGTTGGAACAACTTCTCACCGTTTAAAGCCTGGGGATTCGGACCGACATCCGGAATTCCACGTATGAATTCAAGATTATTTTCACTGAACCACTGCTGAACCTCCCCTGCGGTATGCTTCGATTCGTGGGGATGGCAGTACTGGTCGTTATACCAGGCGCGGTGTTTATCTGAATCACTCGCCATGGCCCGCAGACAGGAATCGAGCCAGCGCCCCCTGCCACCGGTCACCTTGTAGATAGTTCGCCTGAGATCAGTAGCCAGTCGGCCGAACCGGTTATACAAACCGATTATTATATATCCTCCAGGTTTTACCAATTTCGCAATCGATTCGAAACCACCATAAGGATCGTTGGTATGATGCAGAACACCATTACACAAAACAACATCAAACTGCTCCGGCTTGAAACACGGTTCAAAAAGGTTCATCTGTACGAACCGCACGCGGGATAGTTCGTGCTTCCTGCGAAAATTCTCAGCCAGTTCTAGCGAATTCAGACAAAGATCTGCCCCTATCACCCGGCGATTGCCTATACCCAGGAAATTGCTCAACTGGCCGGTTCCACAGCCGACTTCCAGCACGGTGCTGTTATAGGGAATAGCATCATTAAGAATACTGGCGTAGAATCCGCGACGGGATTTGTCGATTAACGACCGTAGCGAGTCATGTTCATCGTAATTTGGAAAGGGAGTTTCCTCATAGAAAGCCTTTACCACTTCCGTAACGTCTTTTCCGACACCGTAATCCTCGTGCTGCCAGAATAACTGGGGAATATTATTATGAATATTGAACTCGTGCAGGCAGGCGGCACACACCACCCGGTCATCCTTAACATGCATGGAGGCATGACAACATGGACTCTGCCAATGATCGCCAAGTACTACCTCCAGGTCATTGCCGGCCTGCACGGAAACGTGAGCCGGTTGCCTGGTTTTATCCAAAAGGAAAGGCCCCATACAGAGAAGGTCTATATCGGAGGCCATGAAAGTCTTATATGCATCAGCAGGGCTGTTGACTATCGGTTCCCAACCCAGGTTGAAACTGGTGTTTACAAACGTCGGACAACCGGTTTTCTCATCGAACTTTTCCAGCACACGACGGTAAAGTCCATGCCGCTCAACATCCACCGTTTGAATACGAGCAGAGAAATCCACGTGAGTGATGGCCGGAAATTCCGACCGGCTGATATGGAGTTTATCCAGCCCTTTCGTCTCCTGCTCCTCCGCCGAAAGCTCACTGCGCTTGTCATCCCTGATGGACGTAACCATAAGCATGTAGGGACTGTCTTCGTTTTCCCTTACATTAAAGCACTTGTCCGCTTTTTCTCGCAGAACCGCCGGTGCAAAGGGGCGAAAGCCTTCCCGGTATTTAACCTTCATGTTCATCACCGACTGCATAGCCGGGTTTCGTGAATCACCGAGAATGCTCCTTGATCCAAGGGCCCTCGGTCCATACTCGGCACGCCCCTGAAACCAACCGACCACTTTTCCATCGGCAATGGCGTCGGCCACGTCCCCGCACAGTTCGTCCGTATCTTCGTAACGCCTGTAATCGGTATTAACCGTATTAAGGTATTCCTGTATTTCCTCCGCGGAGAACTCCTGACCCAGCAATGATCCGGACTGGCTGTCGGAGGAGGCAACCGTTCTTTCGTTTTTCAAAAGCTGATGCCATATAAACTGGGCGACACCCAAGGCCCCTCCAGCGTCACCGGCAGCAGGCTGTATCCATATATCCTCGAACGGTCCTTCACGAAGCAGGCGACCGTTCGCAACGCAGTTCAAAGCAACACCACCGGCCATGCACAGGTTCTTCATTCCCGTTTCCGCATACAGGTGACGCGCCATACGCAGGACTATCTCTTCGGTTACCTTCTGAATGGAAGCCGCGATATCCATATAGAGTTGCGACATTTCGGAATCAGCTTTTCTCGGAGGGACGCCAAAAAGCCTGTCGAACTTGCCCGAGGTCATGGTAAGACCCTGGCAGTAGTTAAAATACGACATATCCATACGGAACGAACCATCTTCCTTAAGATCGAGAAGATTATCGAGAATCAACTCGACGTATTTAGGCTCGCCGTAGGGAGCCAGCCCCATTAGTTTGTACTCCCCGGAGTTAACCGTAAAACCGCAGTAGTAGGTGAAAGCGGAATATAGAAGTCCCAGTGAATGTGGAAACTGCAATTCTCTTGTAAGACAGATTTCCCGGCCGCGTCCATACCCGGCTGCGGCTGTCGCCCACTCACCTACACCATCCAGGGTAAGGATAGCTGCCTCTTCAAACGGCGACGGGTAGAAAGCACTGGCAGCATGAGACTCATGATGATCGGTAAAAACAATCCGATTCCCTGTCGTTTTGCCCAGGTTTTTCCTTATTTCCCGTCGAGTGTAAAGCTTGCCCTGTAACCACTGCGGCATGGCCTTGAGGAAAGATTTGAACCCAACCGGCGCATACGCAAGATAGGTTTCGAGCAGTCGCTCGAATTTAGCCAGCGGTTTATCGTAGAAACCAACGTAATCGAGATCATCAGCGGTAAGCCCGGCCGTTTTAAGGCAAAAGTCAACCGCCTGATCGGGGAATCCGGCATCATGTTTTTTTCTACTGAACCGCTCCTGCTGCGCAGCGGCAACGATCTTGCCGTCCACCAGGAGAGCCGCGGCCGAGTCGTGATAGAATGCGGATATACCCAGAATAACTGCCATACTAATAACCCTTTCCACGCCCCGCGCAAACTGCGAGCGTACCGAGTCGCTGGGCAGCAGTAGACCAATCCTCCGCTGCACCTTCTCCCGTCTGCAATAGTTTTATCAGACCCATCGCAGCCGATAAGTCATACTTTTATATCGTCTGATGTGAGAACGCGGTTAACAGATTTACGGCCAGGTAATCGGCTACACTAATTATTCCCGCCAGAATCAAAGGACCAGAAGTTTCCCATAACCTATTATCTATCACCAGGTTAAACACTCGAAACTTAATAGTTGTCGCCACTAATCCTGTTGCCGAAAAAAGCATTTGTTCGGCAAAACCGCGTTTAAACAAGTTGGTAACGCGGTTTTTCTATGTTCACATCACTGCTTTCAGGTTGAGCGAAATACCACCAAATATGAAATCATCTACCGAAATTCGAACACTATTCCGCCACCGACATCGTTGCTCCCCGCACAGCCTTCATACACCAACTAATACTTGAGTGGTTTTTTGAAGCATTGTCCGTATTAGAAGGCCATAAATAACCACATCTTCACAATCAACAAAATCGAAGCTACCACAAAAAAAATACATGCTACAATACTTCCAGCAGCGGAGCGGGCGGTGGTGATCGCTGGCCTGGTCGTAATGGCCCGGCTGGAGGAAAGTCCGAACTGGGCAGGGCACGGTGGTTGGTAACGCCAACCCGGCGAGAGCCGAGGGAAAGTGCCACAGAAAATATACCGCCGGCTGGTTTTCCGGCCGGTAAGGGTGAAAAGGTGCGGTAAGAGCGCACCGCACGGCCGGTGACGGTCGTGGCAGGGTAAACCCCACCGCCAGCAAGCCCAAGCAGCAGTTATCAGGCGGCCCGTCTGGACGTCCGACTCGTCGGATGCAAGCTGTGGGTAGGGTGCATGAGCCGGCAGGCAACTGCCGGCCCAGATGAATGATCGCCCGCCGAACATCGGCGAACATAATTCGGCTTACAAGCCCGCCCCGCTGCCTTCTTTTCAACTTGATGGTTTCACCTCTTTCCGCGGATAGGTCCTTTTCACTATTTCGCCAATCTCCAGAGGTATCCTCTCCAGGTTGGCGAGATTCGGAGTTCCCCTGGACGATAACGACCGGCCTGCTTCCGCCCGCTTCTGTTCGCAAACGATTTTTGAAAGCCGGGCCAACTGTGCCGGTTCCAGTTTTTTCTTCTTGAGAGCCAATATCAACTGCTCCAACACTTTTCCCAACATCACGAAATACAACGCCGTCCCCAGCCGTTTCGGGGTTTGCCCTTTTTCCAATAACTCCTCCAGAGCGTCCTTCACCCTTCTTCCGGCCTGCCGCATATCCCTCTGGTTTATCAAGGAAATCATTTTTACAGCCTGTTCACTCGCTCCAGCGTTAACACTGCCACCTTCATTAGATGCTTCAACCGCACCTTCGGCTTTTCTTGCAGCAGTAGACTCTATACATGCACCCGCCTTCGCACCTCCTCCGCCTTTAATACTACTGACTTTCTTCGCCGATACTCTTTTCGACCTTACGACTTTCTTTTCTTTGGTTTTTATAGTTTTTGTATTTCCCTTATTCGTTGTCTTGGCCATTTCCTTACCCTCCCATTGCCTGCTAAAAACACCTACTTATCGCCCGATACCAAAACTACTGAGAACCTTATCCAAAATCTCAATTACGCCAATTATCGTCTCACTGCGGACCATCCCCGCACTAAGCTCCTTTCGAAACTTGATTAAATCCGGATGCTGCCGCAGGCTACTCACGCCCGTTCCCCTTGGAGAGGAACCGAGAACATCAACAATCGCATCACCAGAGCCTGACTCATCCGAAACGTTTTTATCCTCGTATACGGTTTTCTCCAGATTATCCAAAAACCGGTCCACTATCTTTTGCGCATCCATTTGCTATTCCCCTTTTCGCTCCAACGGTTTAATTTCACGATTTTCCGGCAATAATTCACTGAGTCCTAATCCAGTAATACCTTCAAGGCTTGTTTTTATCCTGTTTTGCAGTTGATAATCCCTGGCAGACAATTCCTGCATACCGGCCGCCACATCGGTAAGAAGCCGCAGGTTACCTTCAGTGACCAGGTAGCGTCGCCAGTTGACCTGCCGATCCGCGTCTATACGATCCAGAGCTTTGCAGAATTCGTCTACGTGCTTTTCCCTGCCAGCCGAATCACTCTCGTCCAGGCGACGCATGAACGCGGCAATTACCGCCCGACGGCGGAAGTCGTCGGCCTCCTGCAGGTCGCTTTTGTATTCGGTAATTGCCAACTGCGTTTCAGCGGCTATCGTTTCAATCGCCTTGGCAGCAGCCAGATCAACCCCTCCCCGCCATGAGCACCCGCAGGCAGCCTGCAAACTCACTGCCAACGCCAGCAATGCCCCGATCCAGTAAATCACTCTTCGCTTCATAACCATCCCTCCTTCAGTTTTCACTCGGACGGCCCTGCGACAGGACCTCCTCCACCCCCTAAACGTGAACCCTGACCACCGTTCGGTTTCCAAAAATATCACGCAATACTGCGAACCGGTTAAACGCTGTTTTTGGGGTAGAAAAGCCCGTTTTTCGGCTGGCGAATAAGAAAACAGTGGTAGCCCCTCGGCGGATTTTTACATCCTGAAACAAATTAGTTGCCTGCCAATCGTTGCCCGGCGAGGTTAGAATGGATCATTACATGAGCGATCGAAGGTTTAATCTTTGATGGTTTTCGTATCAGCATAATTCCATGAGCAGCGCAACGGGACAGATCGACACCGACGTACTCGCCAGAGAGGAGCAGTGCTGCCCGCATTGCGGCTACGGCATACACGGCCTTCGCGAAAATCGCTGCCCGGAGTGTGGCCTATCCTTCACCTGGGAAGCGGTCAGGTTAAAAGCCATGCAAACCAGGGCGAAGCTGTTCGAGCATTTCTGGTTTACCGATCCGGTATGGTCTATGGTCCGCACCTTTCGCCTGGCTGTTTTCCATCCCGGCAGGTTCTGGTCGTTATACGATCCCAACGATCCGCCGGTAATTATCTCCCTGCTGTTTCTTGCCGCCCTGCAAGTCTTGTTTTTCCTTAAGGGTTGGGAGTTTGTCGCCTTCTGGGTTGATCCGCTGATGAACTGGCTGGGTACGATTTTTTTAAACCCAAACGGACGCCCGGCCAGCTTCATCTATACCTCAAGAATCCCCCCGAATACAATAGTGGAAACATGCGCTTGGTATATCGCCACCTTCTTAGCTCTGCTGATCTTCCTGCAGGATAAAGGTGGATTCCTTAACCGGTGCCGACAGACTCTACGGGTTTACGCCCATGTAACCCTGGTTGCCTGCCTGGCAACGGGAAGCTGGTGCCTCCTGGAAGCGGCCGTCGACTGCTACTATTTCGTTTCCCCCATCCAAGCCGTCCCGGTAGAAAACGACCTATCCCAGGTAACACCACCGGATAGGGTCGGCCCGGCAGAAAATCCACCACCTTTCAGGTTGGGCCGAGGACGACCGGTTCGCCGGATCGCCAGTGTTCCACAATGGATTTACCCATTACTGGGTAAAGTGGTATTCGCTGTAGCCCTGGCCAGCATATGGATTCTAATCTGGGCGGGCTACCGCTATTATTTCCGCATGTCGCACGGATGGGCCATAGCCACGGTCTCCATGTTCACCGGCTGGATAGCCACCCGCGTACTCTTTGATGTAATCCTGGTTTAGTTTATACCATGTTCCCGCATAACCATTTCGACCAGCCCATGAAAAAGGGGACATCACTGATTTTCACTCTCTGATGATTCACATGTTTTTCGCGGACGCCCTGGACCTCGTAAGGTAAAGCCCAAACTCAAGCGTCTTGCCGTTCGTATCATCCAATCGTGATCCCCTAACGGTCGACCTCGGTTTACGCTGGTACGCAGTTGCTCAAGTTCGTTATCTCCTAAAACCTTGTTCACAAGCGCTATCCAGTTGCGAGGTTTTTCCACCGGCCAGTCTGACAATATAAACGGTTTGCTTCCCTTCCGTCCGTCAGCATGCAATCCACACCACCGCCACATTCGAGCATCAGCTACCAATCCGGCTCGAACTGCGTTAGCTTCGACGTAGCGACAAACCGTCAGAAAATGAGAATCATCTTGCACTGGAAAGCTCTTAAATCGACCTTGGTAAAGATGGCCACCCCCGCGAGTATGGTAGTGTTCATGATGTCGCCGCACGTGAGTTACTCCGACCCAGCCCATGAATCTCCCAAGAGCTTCGTCGGTTCGCGGTTTAACAACCAGATGCCAATGGTTTCCCATTAGGCAATAGGTCAGCAGATTAACCGGGTAGCGATCCAATCCTTCCGCGAGAACCTTTTCAAAGGCGGCATAATCCTCTGCCTTGTGAAATAACCGCATTCGGCCGTTACCTCGATTTATAACATGGTAAACAAGACCCGCCTCTATTGCACGCGATGTTCTTGGCATGACATCAACTAACCCAAAGCATAGATTTATGTCAAGGATATTAGTAATGCCTCTATTATAACTTCGTTTTCCCCTATCTTTTTTGATCTATTTTACCTTTACGTGTTTTGGCTATAACAAATTAGGAGGTTAATAGAGCTTTTATAATAATATCAGTGATGTCCCCTTTTAGCCCGGCGGATGAACTAGACTTAAATGGGACGAGAAGCAGTAATACAAGCTGCGCTCTAACAGAAAGAACTTGTTTATTATTTCAACTGTCACCTTACAAATTCGACCAGCACGGATGATTCCCCTCGTCGCCAACCCTCTTCCCGCCCTACCAGTATTGCTACAGCCCTCCTGCGAATCTGATCTGCCACGGTTAACGTTCAAAAACAAAACCACACAGGCCGATAATAACTGGTAAGGAGAGTTGTTTTGCAGACAGCAGACCAAAAATCAATGCAGGAACTGTGCTCGTTATACAGCAGCGGTCGACCATACGCGTTTTTACAGCATACCCAGCCCGTTCTGGAAAGTAATCCCCGCGCGCCGGAGTTGGCCGCCATGTCCCTCCGGGCACTGGTCGAATTCGGCTACGGGGAACCCGCTCGGGAACTACTCCGCCTCCGACAGGACTTGCGCGAACTCACCGCCGGAAACGACCAGTTGCATAAGGCGATAAACCGACTTCCCGACGGGCAGGTTTCCTGGGACGATCTCCACAATGTTTTTAAAACCAATGTGGAAACACTCCTCGCCTCTCGTCCGCACCTGTCTCCCATGGTCGAAGAGGGATATAAACGACTGTCCAACGTTCAACTGTATCGCAGCCGGCAGGGGCACTACCATATTTCCAAACCCCAACCGCGATCACTGCGCAAATGGCTATCCAATCCGAGCACATCAGAGGATGACAAGAGTACGGTAATACCAGAACACGGTAAAATCCCCCCACCGGCCATCATCGGCTTGCGAACCGGTAAACTCATCGACCTGGTATACGAACGCACCAAAGATCTGTTTTTACAGTACAGCCATCCGTTGTACATGTTCGAACAGGATCCGGTAATGTTCGCCGCCTGGCTGCACATGGCCGACCACCGAAAACTGCTCGCCGACGAGCGGGTTTTTCTATTCATCGGAGCCAACGGACTCGTCCGTTTCCAGGAAATACTCAAAACTCACGACCACCTTGTATTTCCAAATTTCTTCCTGACCCTGGGAGCCGACCCGGATTTCGCCGGTGAGGTGAAAAAGATTTCCGAAAAAGAATGCGACCGCCGGACACATGAATGGAATGATCTTGTCGCTAAACTGAAGCAGCGGTACGCTGATAGGGATATCAATTACTGGAGGGAACGCTGGAAACAACCCGCATGCGTGATGGCCGTAACCTCGCGGTATACGACAACGCTGCAGTTCGCCGCCCGCGACGCCATGACCGCCCTGGAAAACCTCGGATACAAGACCTTTACGGCCGTAGAACAGATGGACCATCATCAGCTCAGCGATATCAGCATCGCCCGGATAATTCTGGAAAACGATCCAGCAATGCTGTTCTTCTTCGACCACCTCCGCTACGAGTGCGAGCATTCTCCCAAAAACATTCCGTTTTTAACCTGGGTACAGGACCCGCTTCCCAATATTCTCTGCCGACAGGCCGGTGATTCGATCGGTGAACTTGATTTCGTCTGCGGGAACCTGCGACATCGATGCGTAACGGAATACGGATACCCGGCCGACCGGTTTGTGCAGTTGGATATTCCCGTTTCAACGGCTCATTTTCACGACGCCAAACTTAGCGAAGAAAACCTTGCCAAATACCAATGCGACGTCTCCTTCGTCAGCAACTCATCCAAGCCGCTGAACGAGATATTCAAGTCCAAGCTGAAAGATTTCCCAACCGCAGCCCTGCCACTGCTCGAGGCGATCTACGCCCGGATTCGGGAAATGCTGGCCAATAATGAATTCCCCATCGACTACACCGCCGCCGAAACCAAAAAACTGGTCGACGCGTTCGGTGCAAAACTCGACAAGGAACAGCTTGAATTCGTCACTATGCATTTTTCCTACCGGCTGCTCGACTGGGGCCGGAGACAGCAGACTCTCGAATGGGTCGGCGAGTGGGCCAGACGCACCGGACGCACCTTCAGAATCTACGGACGCGGCTGGGAAAACCATCCCACACTTTCCCAATTCGCCATGGGGGTAATCGAACATGGCGAACCCTTACGCCGTGCCTGCCTGGCCTCCCGCATCTGCCTGCAGTTGATTCCATCAGGCTTTAGACATCAGCGATCCTACGAGATTCTGGCCAGTGGCTCGCTTCCGCTTACCCGCTACTGCAATAACGATTACGGCGCGTTGCCCATGGAGGAGTTCGTGGAAAAACGCGATGCCGGCCTTAACCCGCCGGGAGAAAAGCTGTTTTCCCGACTCGAAAGAATCACCTTCCGTACGCCGGAAGAATTCGAGGCACTGGCCGAACGGTTCCTCGCTGATGACGACTATCGCGAAGAAGTCCGCCAGGATCTGCGCCGCACGGTACTGGAAAACTGCACATACGATTCACACATGCGCAAGGTAATGGAAGCGTTCAAAGCCAGACTCAACGGATTCATGGCAGGCCCCTAATAACCCCATTAACGATTAGCGTACCAGCGATTCGCCTTGGGGGGCAGATATCCTGTCAGCCTGGTCGTTCATATACATCAACTGCCAACAGCCCCGATACACCCAATCCGTAAGCGCTCAAATAACGCCACACTCGCACATCAAGCCCCGTAAACCAACTTGGTATATTTCCGTATGCACTCCATATTTTCACCCTCATTGAACAGAGCATGGTTTTCAGCCATGCCAGAACGATTGCCGCGCATTATTTGCGCGTTCGTATTCACGAATTGTATAATCACCACAGATGCTCTCAACTGCGAAGTGAGCAACGTTAATTATCGGTATTTGTGGAGCCTGCCAGATGAAACGCGCCAAACTGGAAAAGCTGCTGGACTCAGCCGGCGATCTGCCTACCCTGCCCGCTGTAGCCCAGAACGTACTGGAAGCGATTAATAATGAAAAAACCAATGCGCAACTTCTTTCCGGCGTTATTGAGGTCGACCCGGTCATAGCCGCCCGCGTCGTGCAACTGGCCAATTCATCTTATTATCGGATGCCGGGCACCGACGAAGTGGCCGACATACACCGCGCAATCGTGGTCCTGGGATTCATCAACATCCGCAACATCGTGGTCGCCACCTGCATGCGAAGCATGTATTCCCCCGAGTTCAAGGCCCACCATTTCACCGCCAGCGATCTATGGGAACACAGCGTGATGGCCGCGGTCATCAGCAGAGCCATCGCCGAAAAGGTCGTCCCCGACCAGGCCGACGAGGCCTTCATGGCCGGTATGATTCACGACATAGGTATGATCGTGGAGTGGAACCTTTTCCCAAAACTCTTCCCGCAGGTACTGAACCGCTACCAGGGTACAGGGCTGGATTTCCGCAAAGCGGAACATGACACCCTGGGCTTTGACCATTGCGACGCGGGCGTAATCGTACTCCGTAAATGGCAGATTCCCAAGGCGATCCGCGACGTCGCCGCCCAGCATCACGAAATAAAAGCGCGCAAGGAAAAAAACATTCTCCCTAAGATCGTCCACGTGGCCGAAAAAATCTGCTGCGCCCGCGGTGACGGTTTCTTCGATTTCATCAAGGATGACAAGGATATCCAGGAAACCCTGGAAGAGCTGAATCTGAACCAGCAATCATACGAAGAGATAATGACCAGACTCGACGAAGAACTAGAAAAAGCCAGAGACCTGCTTGCTCTATAACTGAAAACCGGGACAGGTTCGGTTATATCATTAAACTAGATTTGTTTGATTAAATAGCATAACCGAACCTGTCCCGTTCCGCCTGAAGACCTTCGCATGCAGGGACTGATTCGATTTGACCGCCAGGAGAAGTAATCCGTTTTCATAATCGGTAACTATTAAGCGCACCGAAACTGGTTCGATTTTGATAATCAGTTAATCCGCCGGAGGCGGAAGATATGGTAGCCGCTGGTGAAATCCGCTGGAAGCGGATGTAACCGGCGGTCGGATGGAATTCGAATTCCACTGAGTCCGTCCGGTCCGCTCCGTCCGCCAAAGGCGGAGCGGACCGGACGGCCGACATAACAACAAGCCAATATCCCTCGAAACCAACGAGGGGAATAAACACAATATCCCATCAGAATCCGAATTAGTCGTCCCTGAAAAACTCAAAAAACACAATAAATAAAGGCTGTTTTTTGATTTTGCGATGGTAAAATTTGCAGAGTAATGGACGTTCTATCTCCAAAACCTTGCAATTTCGGGACGCTTTTATGAAACCCCAATCCCATCGACGAGACGAATTCGAGCTATTTCAAGCTCATTTTGACCAGCTTCTTAACCCTGAGCATGAGTTGATACAGTTGGCGGGCAAGATCGATTGGTCTCGGTTTGATGCCGCGTTTGGCGAATGTTTTCACGAAAAACTGGGAGCTCCGGCCAAGCCGACCAGGCTTATGGTTGGCTTGAATTACCTCAAATACGCCTACAATGAGTCGGACGAGTTGCTCGTAGCCCGCTGGGTAGAGAATCCGTATTGGCAGTACTTCTGCGGTTACACTCACATGCAACACAAATTCCCTATCCACCCGACAAGTATGACCAAATGGCGTAACCGGATTGGCGATAAACGGCTTGAAGATCTGATCAAGGAAACAATTCGGGTGGCCCTCGAAGGAAAGCACTTGACGAAAAAGGATCTTGAGTGTGTCAACGTTGATACAACTGTCCAAGAGAAAAACGTGACTTTCCCCACCGATTCCAAGCTGTTGTTAAAAGCTATCTGCAAACTTGCTGAAGCGGCCAAGGCGCGTGGTATCAAATTGCGTCAGTCGTATATTCGAGTAGGCAAGTCGGCATCACTGAAGGCATCTCGCTATGCTCATGCCAAGCAGTTCAAACGTATGAGGCGCAAGATCCGCAAGCTCGGCACATACGTCGGCCGATTGATACGTGATATTGGTCGTAAATTTCCCAACCCGGATGATGAGTTGTCTGACCTATTGAAAGTTGCGGATCAAATTCGTAATCAGCAACCAAAGGACAAGAATAAGATTTACAGCCTGCACGAGCCTGAAGTTAAGTGCATCAGCAAAGGTAAAGCTCGCACTCGATACGAGTTTGGGCAGAAGATCTCCGTAACAACCACCAATGGTGGTAATTGGATAGTCGGGTGTAAACTGATGGAAGGTAATCCATACGACGGGCACACCTTGGACGCCGCCATTTCTGATGTCGAGGAGATTACAGGTGTTTCGGTGAGCAAGGCCTACGTTGATAAGGGATATCAAGGACATGATTATACCGGCGATGCCGAAGTACACATCGCGGGAAAAGGCAAGAAGGACGTTTCACGTCGAGAGCGCAAGCGGAGAAAACGCCGAGCGGCGGTGGAACCCAAGATCGGACACCTGAAAAGTGATCATCGTATGGGCCGGTGCTTCCTGGCCGGTTTAACCGGCGACGCGATCAACGCCGTGCTTGCTGGAGCCGGATCGAACTTGAGAAAACTACTCGGCTTACTCCGTCAGAAAGCAAGGCGATCATTTTTTGCCGTTATTTCATGGCTAAGATTCCTGGTCTTCGAAGTTCAAAAAAATCGAGCCGTTTATCCTGCTGCCGGATAGTCGCCTTTTTCAGGGCCGACGAATTAAAACCCACCTTGGCTATAAACCTAACCTCGCAATTCCATCAACGACAAAGAACTGCAGGACACTCGATACCGTGCCGCATCAGCAACTTTCTCAGTTCATCTTCAAATGAGTATTTCGCATGATGCTCCTGTTGATTTTCAATATATCTCCGAACTATCTCAATATTCGACCTGCTCACCGTAAAAGCACTATACCCCTGTTGCCAGCAGAAATTCCGCTTATCAGAAAACTTCTCATGAATCCATTTGGAGGAACCGGCTTTTATCTTTCGCGAGAAGTCCGACAAGCTAATAGAAGCCGGTACACCGGCCAACATGTGAATATGATCGGGCATACCACCAACTATAATTCCTTTACCACCAAGTTTTCCTGTTGTTCCGCCAATATACTTATAAAGTTGATCGCGAATCGGAGGTATAATTTACTCCGCTCTGTTCTTTGTGGAAAAAACTATATGATATTGTAGAGATGTGTACGATTCAGCCATATCGTCTCCCATCAGAAAAGTGCCGTTCACTAATCATCAAGCTGATGGGTTGTTTTAACCCAATGAATACGACATGTTAAAACATGATTGTACCGGCCCCTCGGTAAAAAGGGAAACCGTACATTTTGATGATTGCTAAACTTTTTTGCGAATCTGCGTAATCTTGGAAAAACCAAACTCGGTAATCTAGAACATTCGCCAATCTATGTCGGCCGCCCGCTTTTGCCCCGACAAAGCGGGCCAGAAGCGGGCGGGCTTAATTTTAAGATCACAACCTTCCCCGCCGATTGAAACCGGCGGCTACGCTTATGCCGTCCGTCCGCCTCCGGCGGCCGGACTCGGGTTTACCGTTTAATCAATATCCGGCAGGCTACCTGCCAGTGAACGCTTTTATCACCCATGAGCTTTCCAACCCCCGAAAAAACGGCTGTAATCGAGACTTAAAATACCAGGGGTTATACATAATTACCCACAATAGAAAAAGCAGCAGAAGCAGGCACACTTGCCCCGGATGCTGGCGATACTTATAACGCTTGCGTCGAGTGCTGCGGTAACACAAATAAACAAAACAAGCCACCGCAATAAAAACAATTCGGTTGTAGACTCTATATGTCACTGTCGGAATTGACATCATAGATGCGTTAAGCCAGAGCAAGCCGCCTGCCAACCCGAGCAATACGGTTATCAGTTTATCAATTCGGTTTCGATCACCAGACTCTTTTCGAATCCGATATGTTGAGGGAATATACGGATCAAACGACTGGTTGCATTCGGGGCATCGATACTCAGCAAGCCCTCTCAGTGAATAACCACATTTATGGCATGTCGCGTTGTCAGGTACTATCGATTTCAATATCTGATTCCACCGGGACTGGTTACTTAAACCGTTAAATCAGTAACCCATAAGCCACACGTAAAACAGGCGACACCAAAAATCACACTATCCCCCTCAAACCTCTCCCGCTTCGCCTGACCACTCAAAAGCCCAACCTGCTCTGCTTTCAAGTATTTAATCCTTGTATCCATTAACGGGTGCCCCATCCTTGCGAAGCTGGTGTGGGAGAACGGACATAAACGATTGATTGCCGTTACGCCTGCCAACCGCCCATTAATCACGTTTTTCACAATACACGATTCCAGCCAATAAGAAGACCGCAGAGAATTTGACGAAAAACCGGGACAGGTTCGGTTATCTCACTATAGTTGATTCGTTTGATTAAATAGCATAACCGAACCTGTCCCGGTTTTTGAGCCTACCTGTCCTCGGTATCGGGAAATAGCGTAGCGGTATCTTCCCTGGCTTTCCCATTCCTCTTCGCCTGCTTCTTACGCGGGGTACTCGGCGCACTCACCAGCGGTTCCGGGGCACCGTCCAGCAGATCGCCAGGATCAACCTTGTCTATCCGCTTACGGGCCTGCTTGGCGTAGTCGGTTGACATCTCAAATCCCATCCAGTCGCGATTGAGCTTTTTCGCAACTATCAGCGTGCTTCCGCTTCCCGTAAAGGGATCGAGCACCAACTCTCCGGGGCTGCTGCTGGTGCGGATTATCCTGCCTAAAAGCTGCTCGGGCATCTGGCAGCCGTGGAAACCCGCCCGCTCCTTGAAAGTGCCGGCCACCCTGGGGAAATACCAAACATCATCATCGGCAGCGAAGCCATTGGGTAAATCCTGAGGACGGAGAATCCAGGTGTCATCAGGAAGACGGCCCTTGGAATTAGCCCGGCTGTCGTTATACACCAGTTGCCTCGCCGATGGGACGCGAATGTCCTGGTCGTTAAAAGTGAAATTGGCCGGGTCCTTGACAAAATGGAACAGGTGGGTATGCGACCGGCTGAACTTGGCCTTGCAGTTCACCCCGAAAGTGTAATACCAGATAACCCAACTGCGGCAGCAGAACCCCGCGTCGTTCTGGGCGATAAGCTTAAGCTCCGCGGCATAGTCATCGCCGATGGCCAGCCAGAACGTGCCGCTGGGTTTCAAAACACGGTGAACCTCGGACATCCACTCCCGACTCCAGTCGAGATAGTGTTCGTGCTCCTTACGGTCGTCGTACTCGTCGTAGTCATACCCAATGTTAAAGGGCGGGTCCGCGAAGACCAGATCGATTGCACCGTCCTCGATATTTCCCATACCCTTTACACAGTCACCGGTGTGAACTTTATTTTTTTCTATCGCCATATTCGAAACCGATTACCCTGTCAGTGTTAATCATAATCACATAGGCCTAACCAATCGGCTTTCAGTTTACCGGGTAAAGTCATATCAGGCGAGACGAAGGCAAAAAAGCAAAAACTCACAGCCCGCCGCGATAATATAAATAGAGCTAACCCTGCTTCTCTCCGGCAGTTACGCGGATAGCCTCTTCCAGGGTGGTTATTCCCCGGCGAACCTTGGCTATCGCGTCGTCGCGGAGCATGATCGCTCCGTGGTCGACGGCGTACCTATACATTTCACTGGTGGAGGCCTTGTTCATCACCAGTTCAGACAAGCCGGCATCAAAAGGAACCAGCTCGTAAATACCGGTTCGATCGTAATAACCGCTCCGTCCGCAACGGGAACAACCGGCCCCACGATAGACCTTCACATCCACCCGCTCCTCCGGCACGTCAAGCAGTTGGCGTTCAGCCCGGTTGGCATCGAATTCCTTCCGACAGTTCTCGCAAATCTTGCGGACAAGCCGTTGAGCCATAACCCCTATAATGGCACTGGAGACCAGGTACGGTTCGCAACCCATGTCCAACAGACGAGTCAATGCTCCCACGGCCGAATTGGTATGCAACGTGGCGAATACCAGGTGTCCGGTAAGCGAAGCCTCCAACGCCAGGTGGGCGGTTTCCTCATCACGGATTTCCCCAACCATGATCACGTCGGGGTCATGCCGCACGATACTCCGCAGGGCGGCCGGAAAGCTCACCCCGTATTCCGTATCCACCTGCACCTGGTTGATACCGGCCATGTTGTATTCCACCGGATCCTCAACGGTTATAATGTGCTTGTCGATGGAGTTTATCTGGGAAAGCGCGGCATAAAGTGTGGTGCTTTTCCCGCTACCGGTAGGCCCGGTGATCAGGACGATTCCGTGAGGACGATGGATCAACCGTTCAAACGCCTGGCGGATTTCGATCTCCATACCCAGCGTTTCAAGATTCATTTCCTGGCGATCCATGGCCAACAGACGCAGCGTAACCCGCTCGCCGTCCACGGTTGGGATAACCGCAACCCTGATATCTATATTCTGGGCAAAACTCTGATGGGAGATCCTGCCATCCAACGGCTTTCGCCGCTCGGTTATGTCCAGGTTGGACATAACCTTCACCCTGGAAATAAGAGGCGCCATACACTCGATGGGGTAAGCTCTTGCCTCGATCATCCGTCCGTCGACCCGGTACCGGACTCTCAACCGATCATCCTCCGGTTCCAGGTGAATATCGCTCGCCCGCCGGTCGACAGCCTCGTCGATGATGCTGTCCAGCTGCTCGGTCATATTCATTCCCGTACTGGAAACCGTGGTCGTGGAAACCGAAGAGGGCCTGGTATCCGACAGGCGCGAGCCCTTCCTCCTCGCCTCGCCGTAATACTCGTCCTGGGCCTGCTGAATCTGGTATTCGGGAGATACCACATACTGAATAGGCCGATCAAACCGCCCGGACAGCTCAGCAAAGGTAGCGGCATCGCCCGGGTCCGCCACCGCCACGATCATATTCCCGCCGACTTCGCCGAAAACAAGACACTTGCGAAGCCGGGCGACATTTTCTGGAAGTGACAGCACCCATCCCCTGGCCGGTTTCCGACGGTGCAGATCGAGATATCTCAATCCGAAAAGATCCGCGTACGCCTGAGCGGCGTCCTCCTGGCTGAAAACGTCATTCCGCAGAAGAACCTCAACCAGCGGCTCGCCGCATATCTCGGATCTATCTTGAACCGGGGAATATCGCTGCGTTTGAGGTTTCCCCTATCGAGAAGCCTGTTGATTATCTTGGCGTGGGCGGCGACTGCTGCTCTCATGGTTATAGACCTTTATATTACCGTAAAATCAATATCTGCTGATCGCCACGATCGTCGCGTCGTTTTCCTGAACGTTTTCGGAAAGATGCGATGTAAACGCTTCCGTAAGTTTTTCCACAATCTGCTGGGCAGGCACGAAAGCCTCGTTCTCCAGAAGCAGGTCGTGAAGGCGCCTGTCCCCGAACCTCTCGTTGGAACTGTTAACCGTGTTGCACATGCCGTTAGTACAGCAAACCAGCCGGAATTTCGAGGGGATTTCAACCGCTGTCTCCTCGTACAGGTATTCCTTATCGATCCCCAGCAGCAGCGACGGCTGATCCATGGTAACCAGTCTTCCCGGTCCGACCATGACAATCGGCGGAGGAGACCCGGCGTTTATATAGGTTATTTTACCGGCTGAAAGATCGCAGAGAGCGGCCGTGGAGGCGACAAGCTGCCTGCCCATGTGGCCGGACATCATCTCGTTCAGAGCGTCAAACGTTTCGGATAAACTGAAATCATCGGGATTGACTTTCGTCGCATTCAAAAAGGCACCACGAATAGCCATAGCCTGGGCCATCCCCACGTGCCCCTGACCTCCGGCGTCCACCAGCAGCACTAGCGTTCTCTGGTCATCGAGATGGAAGACGTCGCAGAAATCACCGCGACAGGTTTCACCGGGGAACAGACGATAGCCAACCTCGAATGTGTCATTACCGCCGGGAGCGCTGCTCAGAACAACATGCGCCCTTTTAATTGATGAAACCCAGGCAGCTTCCTGCATGCCGATCGTATCCGTAAGTCGTTTCGACGCAGCGGCCATGGATGCGCCGATGGAGTTACCGGCGGCCGACATGTACTGCAGCGCCGCGGGAGTAAACGGCTGCTTGCTCGAAGGCCTGTCCACGTACACTATGCCGATCGGCGAACCGTGAAAAGTAATCGGCACTACCATAGCCACCGACGCGTAACCGGCTCGGTCGTCTATCTTCCGGGGACTCTTCGGGTATCTCCCACCTACTTTCTGAAGTATCGGCGCCAGGGCGAATGTCTGGCTCACCGGTGTAAGAGAGCCGGTCAGCGACTTGGTCAAACCCCTTGCGGCGATGGGCGATATCGTATGTTTTTCCTCGCCGCGAACGGCAATGAATCCCCGCTCCGCCTGCAGCTCCACCACTAATTGGGATAAACAGTTCTCGGCGATATCCTCCGGTCTGGAGGACAATCCCCATTGAGCAGACAAACCCGACAACTGCTCCACCTGGGCGACCGAAAGTGTCAGCGGTGCCTTGCTTTTAATCCAATCGCAGTCGGCCGGGTCGCTGGCATCAGGAGTAAGGAAATCGGTGGACAACTTGTCGCGGTTTTCGCTGGCGTCGATGTATTCGATAATGTGATCGCCAACGCGGATTATGTCACCATAGGTTAAAAGAGTCTCGTTCGTCTGCTGCCCGTTAACGTGCGTCTTGTTCCGGCTCCCCAGATCCCGCACACGATACCGCCCGTCCGGCTCGCGATCGATACGGGTATGCTCCCGGGAAACCATGTCGTCGATAAAGGTTATATCACAACTGTTAACCCGCCCGATGAGCAATGGTTGTGTTCCCAGAGTTAGCGTTTTCAACGAACCGGAATCGTCTATAAAGCGAAGTTGTGGCATGATTTTCGATTCTCTCTGATTGCAGATCAATCCTTAGCCAATAAACCCACGATCCACTGCCTGGACCGTATCGTATTAGTCTTATCCCAAGTGAGCAGGAATAACAAGGTTATTTAATTACGCTTTTATATCAAGAAATCGCCCGGCAGTCTGCGAAGTGTCGAAATTCATCAATTCGTCCCGACTGGGAACAGGATCGGGCAGGCGGGCAACGTGAGCGGAAGAAACCCGTTGAGCGGCCAAATCTCGCGACATCTGTTGCTTTAACGCCGCCGTATGCGAGGTAGCTCCCTCCACATTCAAACCTTTGTCCACGTTGCCTTTGGAGACGGCCGTCCGCTGAACCCGGCGTATACTGCTTTCGGAACAGCAACGCTGTTCGCCACTTACTGCGTACTTCCGCCCATCCGGACCTACCTCGTACTGATAGTATGGTCCGGAAGCAGACCTGGCCATGGAGGCTTTCTGCCCCATCTCGTAACGGCGGGTTTGCATATCCATCTGCTGGAGTTTTTTGAGTTCGGCCTGCTCGGGGTCGAATGTTGCGGCGGGCGTGGATTGCGCGGAAAACTTCGCTCGCTCAACCGCCGCGTTCTGAGTGTTGCCGGTCCGGTCTGGTCCCACCGATTTCGCGGCGTATCCGGTTCCGGCAAGATCTGTGTTGGAAACGGTCTCGAGCATGGCCTCTTCCCCCGCTCCAGACGCACATTACCAAAACCTCCACTACCAATAATTATCGCATATATT
Source organism: Phycisphaerae bacterium (assembly GCA_963667855.2). Classification (GTDB taxonomy): domain Bacteria; phylum Planctomycetota; class Phycisphaerae; order UBA1845; family UBA1845. Next base: position 77,540 of record CAXXKI010000019.1, read on the forward strand.
TTTCCGCGCAGCAAAAACCCCCAGGCGCGCACGACGACGCGCCTGGGGGCAAGCGAATTCAAGTTCCGCTTTTCGGTTATACGTAGAGTCTTTCCGCCAGCGACTCGCCGTCTTATCAGGCGGCGACGTCGATGAACGTGCCCGGATCGGTGGAACTCCTCGCCCTGATCATCGCCGCGAGCGACTCTTCCGCGGTCGCTCCGCCGGGCGGTTGATCGGGCGGCGCGCTCGCCTTGATCAGATCCGGTATTATTGGTTTTTGATCGAGATTATTCGCAGGTCCTCCTAAATTGGGACTTCCCGAAATTCCCAGTTCACTGGCCCGCTTAGCGGCTAACTCCTTCTCGGCGGCTTGCATGGCTCGAAGAGCCTGTGCGGCCACACGGCTATCCTGCGTTGACGGTTCTGCGGGAGCGGAAGCAGCCTGCCTGATGCGCCGCATCTTGGCAATGGTCGCTTCCGGATTTCCCCTTATAGGAGAAGTATCTATGTGGACTTCACCGGCAATTGCGTACCGTCTTCCATCGGGTCCCACTTTATATTTGTATATGGCACTACCGTTGGCGTAGCTGCCGGCCGCGGCCTTGTGTGATTGCTCATGCTCGCGTACCTCAGCGTCGATTTTCTTCAACTGCTCGACAAGCGCCTTTTCTTTTTCGGTGAGTTCGCTTTTACCGGAAGGTGAGTCTTCGGGGGGTGGTTTGTCGGGATCGAAGTGTAGTTCGGGAGGCTTTTTCTCGGTCTTTTCCTCTGGGTACTGCGGCTTTGTAGCTGCTGTATCTGTTGTGCCAACAACCAGCCGGTTAACCGCCAATGTTATATCAGAAATTGTGGACGACATAGCTTCTTTGCCCCTCAACAAAGATTCCTGGCCCTACCGAGTTACCATCGAATACATTTTGTCGGCAGGCAAACCTGAAAAAAAGTTTCGAGGGCATATGAGAGCGGGCAGAAACCCCATTTACGTTACTACTTACCGTATAACCACTTAAGGGACGCATAAAACTCTGTAAATTCGATCTTGAACACATATAGACCCATTACTGCCGCTAGTTGCCGGACTTGGGTTCTCCAGCTACTGGACAATTCCGTTTGAATTTCGGAATATCATCGTCATGTTAGATCATGCTTATCAACAGTGTATACACGCCGACTGCAACGCGACCTTCGACGTGTCGGAAGTTCTGGTTAGATGCCCCAAATGCGGGAACCTGCTGGACGTTCGTTACGACTGGAACCGGGTAGCCGTCCCCAAGTCGTTGAAAGACTTCAGCGAGCGGTGGAGTACGCCGGGCAGGTCGCTCGAAGCCCGGGCGAATTTCAGCGGCGTATGGCGTTTTCGGGAACTGCTCCCCTTCGCCGGGTTGGAAGACCTGGTAACAGTTGGCGAAGGGCGAACCATGCTGCAGCAGGCGGACCAGATAGCCGAGCGGTTGGGTTTTAACCGGGAACATCTTTTCCTGCAGTACGAAGGGTTCAATCCCACTGGAAGTTTCAAGGATAACGGCATGACCGCCGCTTCCACCCTCGCCCGCATGCTGGGTAAAAAACGGGTGGCCTGTGCTTCTACCGGTAATACCAGCGCCTCGATGGCGGTATTCGCCGCCCAGGCGGGTGACGCCGGTATTCCCATGCAGGCGATCGTTTTTATCGGTAAGGGGAAAATCGCTTACGGCAAACTCGCCCAGGCTCTCGATTTCGGAGCGCTTACCCTGCAGGTCGACGGCGACTTCGATGCATGTATGGCCAGGGCGGTGGAATCGGCCGAAAAGCTCGGCATATACCTGATGAACTCGCTCAACCCCTTCCGCCTGGAAGGACAGAAGGCGATCATGTTCCGCGTCCTGGAAGGGCTCAATTGGGAAATTCCTGACTGGATTATCGTACCCGGCGGTAACCTGGGTAACAGCAGTTCCTTCGGCAAGGCATTCATGGAACTCAAGGAACTGGGCCTGGTCGATAGAGTACCAAGAATCGCCATCATCAACGCTACCGGGGCAAACACCCTGTACGAAGTGTGGAACGAAAAGAATCTGCGCTGGAACGACGGGCGGTTTGACGACAAAGCCATAAACGCTCACTTCAAAGAATTGGACGATGCGGGTCGCCGGGCAGTGACGCTTGCCAGCGCGATCGAGATAGGCCGACCGGTGAACCTGAGCAAGGCCCTTCGCACTCTGGATGTAATGGACGGCGTGGTCCGCCAGGTTTCCGACGAAGTGCTGCTGGAATACAAGGCGTTGATAGGCCAATGCGGTTTCGGCTGCGAGCCGGCCAGTGCCGCCTCTCTCGCCGGGGCCAAGATGTTGCTTGACGAAGGCGTAATTGGTAAAAACGAGCGTGTAGCGTGCGTGCTAACCGGGCATGCGTTGAAAGATCCCGATGTAACGGTGAAATACCACACCGGCTTGGATACGAAGAAGGCCACTCCGCCGCAGCCGGAAGAACCAACCGGCAAACTGGCGAACAGGCCGATCTCCGTGGCCGACGACTTCGAAGCCATCCGCCGGGTGATCGAGGAACATGCACGGACGTAAAGTTTAAGGTTAAGGAATGACCGGGGACGCAGATGCGGTTTTAAAACCGCAACCTGCGTCCTTTTTTAATGCCGGTAAAAGAACGGTTCATCCGTCAAAAGCGTACACGAACTGGCAAAATGCAACCCAAAGACAGACTATAGGAAAACACGGTAGAGCAGAAAATGGCAAAAACCGAGTCCGGCCGCCGGAGGCGGATGGACGGCATAAGCGTAGCCGCCGGTTTCAACCGGCGGGGAAGGTCGTGATCTTAAAATTAAGCCCGCCCGCTTCTGGCCCGCTTTGTCGGGGCAAAAGCGGGCGGCCGACATAGATTGTCGCATGCTCTAGATTGCCGAGTTTGGTTTTTCTGAGATTACGCAGATTCGCAAAAAAGTTAAGCAATCATCAAAATGCACGGTTTTCCTTTTTTCCGAGGGGCCGGTACAATCATGTTTTAACATGTCGTATTCATTGGGTTAAAACAACCCGTCAGCTTGATGATTAGTGAACGGCACCTTTCTGATGGGAGACGATATGGCTGAATCGTACACATCTCCACATTATCATATAGTTTTTTCCACAAAGAACAGAGCGGAGTAAATTATACCTCCGATTCGCGATCAACTTTATAAGTATATTGGCGGAACAACAGGAAAAACAGGTGGTAAAGGAATTATGGTTGGAGGTATGCCAGATCATATTCACATGTTGGCTGGCGTACCGGCTTCTATTAGCTTGTCGGAATTCGTGCGAAAGATAAAGGCCGGTTCCTCCAAGTGGATTCATGAGAAGTTTTCTGATAAGCGGAATTTCTGCTGGCAACAGGGGTATAGTGCTTTTACGGTAAGCAGGTCGAATATTGAGATAGTTCGGAGATATATTGAAAACCAGCAGGAACATCATGCGAAATACTCATTTGAAGATGAACTGAGAAAGTTGCTGATGCGGCACGGTATCGAGTGTCCTGCAGTTCTTTGTCGTTGATGGAATTGCGAGGTTAGGTTTATAGCCAAGGTGGGTTTTAATTCGGATTCTGATGGGATATTGTGTTTATTCCCCTCGTTGGTTTCGAGGGATATTGGCATATCGTTATGTCGGCCGCCCGCTAAAGGCGGGGCGGGCTTCGTGGAACTTGAATCCCTTCCGACCGCCGGTTACATCCGCTTCCAGCGGATTTCACCAGCGGCTACCATATTTTCCGCCTCTGGCTGACCATTCGACGGGCTTTGATTAATCGGGGTAAGTTTTGACACATGGGACATTGTTTTATGGATGGTCTCCGGTTTTGGAGTGGGGAAAAAAGTTCCCCTAAACGGTTGATCCTGCGTCTATTCTTGTATCCTGCAGAAGACGGAGCGAACTCAATTTCCCCCTTTTCGGTTCTGTCGTGTTCTCTCATAGATTCGTCTACAGCGGATTAACCGGTTATAAAATCCATCCACAACCTACCGACTACAGGCAGAATATGCTTATGGCGTCTGCTATTCTCAAAACTGAGTCAACCTCATTCGGATGAGCAAAAAAAGGAACAAGAATGGATGTTGAGGTGACAATAAGGTAACAATTGCGGAGTATATTTCAGCAGATCGATCTTTAAGTTGAAAATCCTGTTAAGATACTACCTGAAGGCAACGGACTGACCGCTGCGAAAGGAGACTTTTAGCGATATGTCACGTATACCGCAAATCTCACTTGCTTCTTTCTGCTTAATCATTTTATTCGGTTCCCCCTCCCTGGCGGAGTCACCATCGATTCTTCTGGAAAAGGCTATATACCAGGAGGAGACCGTCGGCGATTTGGATTCGGCGATAGAGATTTACCTGAAAGTAGTCGAACAGGATAACAAAGCCGGGAAATGTGCCGCCCAGGCTTGTTACCGATTGGGTAAATGCTACCTGAAAAAGAACCAGCATGAGCTGGCTGTTGATGCATTCAAAAAGATCATCGATCAATATCCAAATGACAAAACACTTATTGAACGGGCTAAAGAACAACTCGCCCTGTTGAACGGCCCCGCTGACTCCAGGGTCAGCAAACGCATGATCAACCGTAAGGTAAGTGATTTTCCGGAAGAATCGGCTTCAACCTCTCCGGAAGCCACTGCCGCGGCTCAACTGCTGGCTAAGTCAAATGTAGATTTCGACACTTTCAGGGAACAGAATCCATCCCCGGTTATTGATGAGAACAGTGAATATTTGCGACGCAAGTATGAGCGTTTCCAAAGAGCAGCTATAAATGCAGAAATAATAGAAGTTTTAACCTACAAGGAGGATCTGGCTTACGTTATTGCCTATCTACCTTTTACCAAGAACTCCGGGGAGGATCCCTACTGGGTTCGTTCGTTCGGGAAAATCGATCAACGATGGCGAAGTATAAAAGGAGGACCCTTTCCAAACCTGGAACAAGCCGAGCGGAACTTTGAAAACAACAAGGATCTGATATGGGATGACTACCTGCTGTTTCGCGAAGTGGACAGATTGAACAGGAAAGATCCCAAGACCCTGACTCCTTACGAGGTTGCCACGCAGTACCTGCTGGAAATCGACAAGGATACATTATTCCCGAAATTTGTTCAGCCGCCCAGAAAACTGGCCAGCGTTCACGCCAATGATAAAACCGCGATGGCCATCACATCTGAAGCGGACTGGTCTGAAGGCGGTCGCGCACCGCTGGTATTCTACCTGAAGCGTGACCACAATAAATGGGAATACGACAAGTCATTAAGGAAAACACCCTCGGATGCAGTGCAGATACAGTTGTATGAATTCCTCCGCCAGAATCCAGACACCATAGAGGTGCTTCCGGCCGATATCGATGAAACCCAACTATTATACAGGAAGTTCGCAGCCCTGGTACTGGGGGATGATCGGATAACCTTCCAGGGAAAAGAGGTGCAATGGGATGAATTGCCGAGCTTGCTCAAACAGCTTCCGGATAAACAAAGCACCGTCCTTGAAGTTGGAATCGCCGGCGAGGTTTCGGCCAAACGTCTCATGCAGGCCCTGGGATTAGCCGACAAGTACAACCTGGAATACGGCAGTTACATCGGCGAGGCGAAACTCGGGACCATGGGCTCGCCAGCCCGGCAGATTACAGTCGCAGAACAGGCGGCATCTTCGTTTTCCGCATCGTTAAAGTTTAAACTCGTAAATTTGGTGGAAAACTTTTTCGAGCGTAACTACCGCGATATTACCGCAAGGAAAACATTGGAATGGGGTGAACCCGAGATAGCAGCAACTGGAAACTACAGTATCGCGTATAAATACCTGGCCACTTTCTGGCACAAGGAAAAAATGATCGTCGAGCAGGTTTTCACGTTTTCCCCGGAGGGCAAATACATCTCGGCGAAAACGGTCAATAAAAAACCGGCCTGCAACACTGCATCTGACGAGGCGCTGGCGGTAGCCGAAACATTCGTTTCCGCTTTGCGGGCAAAAGATCTGGAACGCAGCTTAAGGTTGTTGAGTGAAGATTTCACGGGCAACAAATCCGATATAGGGCACATGTGCCAGTATTGGGATTTAAGTAATACTAACCTTGTCAAAATACTGACTACTGACGATATCACACGTGCCGCCTTCGGTACTGCAATATCCGCAATAGAACAGAAGCGATTTTTCCTCTACCTGGAATTAGTCAGGGATAAAACCAACAACAAATTGTGGTCCATCAGGAACGTTGGCTCCATACAAGATAATAAAGGCGCGGACAGGAAGTGGGTAATCGATTACGTCGAGAATGTTCGACCGGGCGAATCCACGGAAAAATCAACTGCGACCGCAGAAGCGGTAACCGTCGGCGAAAATTTCGTTACCGCGCTGCGAAACAAGACTACTGACCTGGCACTGCAACTGCTGAGTGATGATTTCGACGGGACCAGATCTGAGATCCCACAATTCGCAATGCTTATGGATTTTTCAAAAACAGAACTGCTTGCCGCCCGCACCAAGGGAGGCATTACCCGGTTGGCATTCACACCGGCAACGATTATAGCTAACGGTAAACAGTTTTTTCTTACGATGGAACTGGCCCGGGAAAACGATACGGCCGATTCCTGGCGGATAAGAAGCGCATCATTCTGCGAGGATGAAGACGCGGACGATCGAAAAACAGTTATAGGTTACGTAACCGAACTCGGCGAATAACCGGAACCGATTAAACTTTCGTAATATACGTTTTGCGTAAACCATGATACGGAGAAGAGCAACAACTAAACTGGCTCACGGGCAGCGGATGTGGCCCCTGCTGCTCACCCTGCTGACAATGGTCCTGGTACCCACCGTGTGCGTATTATGGTTCATGGGACAGGCGATACGTAACGAGCGATTAGCCATTCGCGAGAAGCTATCCGACGTTTATCGCCAGCAGTTGGAAAAGGTCCCTTCATTACTTAACGATCACCTGGCAATCCTGGCTCAAAAGCTCGATCAAGCAGTTGAAGATTCATCGCCCGCACAGTGCTTTGCAAAAACGGTCAAAGCTGGAATCTGCGATTCAGTTTTGATCTTCGATCCATCCGGTAAACTGGCTTATCCCGTAACGAGCGGTTTGAAATCAATGGAGGACACACATTTTTCCCCCGACTGGCCGATCGCCGAAAGAGCGGAATTTCTTGAACTTGATTTTGAAAAAGCCGCTTACCTTTATGAGCAAATTGCAACTACTTCCGCCGATCCGGCATCGGCCGTCCGGGCCCTGCAGGCCCAGGCTCGATGCCTGGTCAAAACGAATGCGATTGAAGAAGCGCTGCACATCCTGACCAAAACACTGACTGAAAACGAGTACCGCCAGGTTCGAGACCAGCTTGGAAGATCCATATGCGCCGACGGTATGCTTCGAGCACTGGAGATTTTACGGGAAACCGGATCTGCGGATTGCCAGGACGTGCAACGTACACTATACGAGATTACTTCAAACTACGAGGATTTCCTGTTACCGTCGAGGCAACGGGTTTTTCTAATGCAGCGGCTGATGGCGGTATCATCCGGGGAACTATCTTTCCCGACATTTCAAGCCGAGACCCTGGCGGCCACCTTTGCAGACACTTTTGCCGGCGACCTGGCTATTGCCGTATTCCAGCCGGAACCTACACCAACCTCCAAGCAACCCGTAACTCAAAACCAATCAACGGCGAAGTTGCGTCGAACTCATTTACCGGGCATTTTGTCACTGCCGTCTGCCAACAGCAAAGCCGTAGCTCTTTTCCGCCAGGAGACGGTGACTAACCTGGCAAAACCATTAGTCAAGCAGCAGTTCAGTTCCGGCGATGTGCTCGTCGAGCTTGTTCCACCGTCGGAAATACTTATGCTGGATTCGCCATTGCTGACCATACAAGCCGGAAAGTCACTACCGGGCTGGCAACTAGCTTTGCACCTTGAAGGAAACAATCCTTTAGCAAACGCGGCTGACCAGCGGATAAGTTATTACCTGTGGATGGGGATTACCGTAGTTATCATAATTGCCGCCCTTTCCCTGCTGGTTACCCGAATGGTCACCAGGCAAATGAAGTTGACCCGGTTGAAGAACGACCTGATAGCCACCGTATCGCACGAACTTAAAACTCCGCTGGCATCCATGCGGGCATTGGTGGAAACCCTGTTGGAAGGACGCTGCCGGAACGAACAGCAGCAAACAGAATACCTGGAGCTGGTGGCCCGCGAAAACCTTCGCCTGAGCAGGCTGATTGATAATTTCCTCACCTTCTCGCGAATGGAGCGGAACAAGCGGACGTTCGACCTTGTAAACGTTCGCCCGGCCGATGTCGCCCGGTCGGCTGTCGATTCCGTTCGCGAACGGTTTGAATCCGCCGGCTGCGCGTTTGAAGTTGAAATAGCCGACGATTTGCCGGTAATAGTCGGCGATCAGGACGCGCTGGTTACCGTGCTGCTGAATTTACTGGACAACGCCTGCAAATACTCGGAAGATGACAAGCATATACGACTTCGTGTTTTTGCGAATGGTCGTGACGTTAGCTTTGAAGTAAGTGATCGCGGGATCGGCATGCCACGGCGGGTGGTCAGGAGGATTTTCGACCGGTTTTACCAGGCCGACCGGAAGCTGTCGCGGAAAGCCGGTGGCTGCGGGCTGGGATTAAGTATTACCAGGTTCCTCGTCGATGTTCACGGCGGGCGGATCGAGGTGGCCAGCCGCCCGGATGAGGGCAGCACGTTTACGGTTGTATTCCCTGCAGTCGGCAGTAATCATTGATTTTCTAATGGCAACAGAAACTATCCTGGTAATAGAAGACGACCCCACCCTGCTCCGGGTGATTAAGGATAACCTGGAGTTCCAGGGATACGCTGTGCTAACGGCCAATGACGGTGAAGCGGGTCTTACCGCGGCTATGAATGGTCAAAGCAACCTGATCATCCTGGATATAATGCTTCCGAAAATCAACGGCTACGAGATTTGCCGCAGAGTCCGGAAGAAGGAAATCCACACTCCTATCATTATGCTGACGGCCAAGGGGCAGGAAGAGGACGTTGTACTCGGCTTGAACCTGGGTGCGGACGATTACGTTACCAAGCCGTTCGGAATAAAGGAACTGCTCGCCCGTATCGATGCCGTCCTCAGGCGCCGGCGGGTCGAAGACAGCACAGTGTACGAATTCGGCAACTGGGTACTGGATATTCCATCGCATCGATTAAGCAATGGTGAAACACAAATAGAATTAACCCCAAAGGAGTTCAAACTGCTGTCGATCATGGTAAAGAGGGAGGGACGCGTACTCAGCCGCGACGACATTTTAGACGCGGTGTGGGGAAACGAAGTGTTCGTCACCTCCAGAAGCGTCGACCGCTGCATAAACACGCTTCGGCAGAAGATCGAAAAAGACCCGCACGATCCAAAGTTCATCCAGACGGTTCGGGGAATCGGATATCGGTTCGAGCAGGCTTGATCGAGTGCATGACACAATCTCAAACGGAGACGCTACAGGGTCATTATCTTGATTATTCCCAATACCTGGCTACGCCCCCGTTTCCCCTGTTTTTTCTGTTTGGAATCCACTTTTACATGCTTGACAAAATTGCCATCACGGATCTATTATAAAATCGCATTCGAAAGGTGCTGCGTGTGTAAAGTGTCTCTTTACATATGTAGTGAAAAGGGAAGTGAGGTAAATCACTACTCTGGTTGTGCTAGCCAACCGGAAGCCGTGATGAATCCTCCGCGGACGCGCCGCCGTGATGGGCGTTTTCGCAGAAGACTCGTGGTCGAGTCGCAACTGCGAAACAACTTCCCGCTTGATAGCCACTATTGGATCATCCACTGACCCAATGGGAAGGCGAGCGGGAATCAGCCCTAAGCCGGAAGACCTGCCTATCGGATATCACTGTGTGTTCTCGCGATTGGGACACGGTGGGTTCGATCTGTTTTCCTCCTGAGCAGCTTACTCCCTCCGATGTAACTCTCCCCACGAGAACGATTTACCGAATTTTTACCAGGAGGAATTGTCCCCGCGCGAACCGGGGGTATGGAGCTCTCTCTCATGATTTATCGTTCTTCTCAATGTTTTATTGCCGCACTCGTTTTGTGCATGGCGTTGCCGGCCTTTGCGGGACCTTATTCCGGTCCTGCCGATACGGGAAACGCGATTGATGCGGCCATCCCTTCCGCCAGCCCCCTGTTTACCGAATGGGCCGACACAATTCTGCCTGTCGGGTCGGGAACGTACTTTGCTCCTCGCGGAAGTACTGCGATCTCGGAAACGGGCTTCAACTGCCTGGGAGACCTGACCGCGGATGAAATCGCCAACGGAGATGCACCGGGCTACCTGACGGTCAGTTTTCCGACAGGCATTGCCAACGGCAGCGGGGCTGATTTTGCTGTTTTTGAAAACGGTTTCGCGTTCGGCTCTCCAAATGGGTTGTTCATGGAACTGGCATACGTGGAGGTATCTGAAAACGGGCAGGATTTTATTCGCTTCCCATCAATCTCACTGAATGAAGCACCTGTGCAGGGTAGCGGAACCTTCGCCGGATATGACACATCGAATGTTTACAACCTGGCCGGCAAGCACGCTTCCGGATACGGCACGCCTTTTGATCTCGACGAACTGGCCAACCATCCACTCGTACTTGATGACACTGTAAATCTCAACAACATCCAGTACGTCCGTCTTGTGGACATTCCGGGGAACGGTGCTTTTAAAGACAGTGAGGGAAATCCAATTCTCGATAACTGGCTGACACAGGGTACCGGCGGTTTTGATTTCCGCCTGCCTGCAGGCCAGGGCATCGGCGTGCTAAACGCGGTTCCGGAACCGGCCTCCCTGGCTCTGCTATTGATCGGCGGGCTTGGACTGCTGCGCCGCGAACGTTCCCGCCAAGGATAGGACATGACTGGCTGTTTTTTCGTGTTTCCTGGGGAGGAGACTGGGAATACTGCCTTGAATCGCTGCGTATGCGGTTTGAAGGTCTTGTATCCTTATTGGCTAATTCAGAATCCGGAATCTCACAGAATAATACGCGAGACGAAATTAGAACTTGCCGGACAGCAGGGATGCTGATTCGTACTTGCAATAACCCCGATAATCGGGAAAGGAGAAAAACTTGAACCGCTCTTATTGCACAATAATGCTTATTTTCACCAGTGGATTAGTTGCCGTGTCTGCGGTCGCCGCACCGTATGATTTCGAAACAGGGCTGGGTACTACCGTCACAGTCGATGTAGAGGCATGGGCTGGAACCGGTGAGAATGAAACCATTCTCGTTGTAGACTGGAACAAGCTGGACGACAACGGGGCCGATACAGTCAGCGAATCTCATGCCTTCGGGTATCGCTGGGATGGAACCGCTTATGAATCCGACATGCTGAGTGATTTCAATGACACCGGTGTTCTCGCGGTGGATGCGGGGAATACCTATTCTTTTGTAATGAATATCGCTTTTGCCGATGAGGATGAACTCTGGGGCGCCCACATGCACGTCGAGTCGGGAAGTTGGAACCTGGCCAGCACGAGCGATCCGTACGCGTACTGGGGTGGCTGGGGCGATCCCAACTCGGGATGGGACTTCAACACAGCAGGAATGAATGAAGAACTCCTGGCCGACGGCCAGTTTGAAGGCATCAATGCCATCATGTATTACGGAACCATGCCTTCTTACGCGAATGATCAGTTGGATATCCCGCTTGTTCCCGAACCCGCTTCGCTTGGTTTATTCGGAATCTGTGGAATGATCCTTATCAGCCGCAAACGCCGATCCCGCTGATATTTTTATTAATTTTCCGGCAGTCGATATTTCGACCGCCACTTTCTTCTTTTGCAGATAACGTGAGCCTTTTAAGGCAAAAGGCCCCCGGGAGAATACAGATGTTTTATACGAAATTCAAACTAACCGTATTGTGCAGCCTTATCATTGGAACAACCGCAACCGGCGTAATTGCCGGACCATGGGCTGACCGCGTCGTGTACGATCACAACGGAACGGCACAAACATTCGGACCTTTTCATTCCAGCTCCTACTGGAAAAATCCGGAAGCAATCACGGGAAAAGTCAATACGATCGATCGGGATGACACAAACTGGTCGAATCCCACATTTCGTGAAATCCATATGGCCTGGCCCGCCTGGTACCAGGGTTCCAATGACGCAAGCCTGACCGGGCAACCTTATGACAGTAGCGTAACGAGAAACAACGGCACCGGGCTTCGATCGGGCAGCCAGATTGTTGTCGAGTTTGATGAGCGAATTATCAACAATGCCGACGATGGCGGCGCATACAACTGGGGCGTCGATTTTATCGTTCATGGAAATTCCTTCTTTCAAGGTGCGGAAGGAATGACTTACCCCGATACCAATATGGAAACCTATCACATCACCGAGGGCGGAGGTGTTTTTGCCGAGCCGGTCACAGTGAGCGTGGCACAATCTCTTGATGGACCGTGGTATACCTTCAGTTCCCCTACCGCTGATAACTATTTCCCGACTCAGCCGTGGGCGTGGGACTGGGAAGCTGACGACTGGTCCGACGAGGAACTCGACTGGACCAAACCCGTAAATCCGGACCTTACAGGTGAAGATTTCGGCGGCTTGTCTGTTGCTGAAGCGATAGATCTATACGAGGGCTCAGCCGGTGGTACCGGTTTTGATATCAACGTGTTCGGGCTTGACTGGATTCAATACGTGATGGTGTCATCACCCGGGAATTACGAAGGTGAAATTACCGGAATTGTTGATGTCGCTGTGCCTGAACCGGCCTCAATCGGTTTGCTCGGGATTGGAATTGCATTACTTGCTGTCCGGAAGCGTTAAAGTTTAACTCTTTTGCGAAAGAGCTGGCCACTCCGGCCAGCTCTTTCCTTTTTCCAGGTGAGGGCCATTATGAATATCAATCACTCATTCCAGAAACCTGTCTGCCTGATAGTTTTCCTTTTTTCCACATGGTGCATGACACCAACTTACGGATTGGACTGGACACACTGGGGCGGAGATCCCGCACATACAGGTACCGCATTGAATGCCCCTGCGGATCTTGGACATATCGCCTGGAATGCGGTTCCCGAAACGGCACCGGGCGAACTGGAAGAGTTCGTCGCGCGCGGCGGAGTTGTAGTCAGTGACGAGAAAGTGTTCATCACCGGACGGCATTATGCGGATGATGGTACGGGATTGTGGGATCATACTTTCAACATCGTAATTGCCTATGACGCGGAAACCGGGGAGAGACTCTGGGATACCGAAGTGGATGCAGACAGCTACGAATACGACAGTTGGGCGACACCGGCCGTTGATGTCGTCAATGGTACTGTCATCGTGGCATCGCATTTCACCGTTTATGCTTTGGCAATAACCAATGGGGATATCGCGTGGGAACGCGATCTTCCCCAGGTTCTGGTAAACGCGTCCCCGACGGTTACAAGCGGTCTGGAGGTGGACGGTGTCGCCGCAAATCGAGTGTTCATAACTGATTACACCGGTTTCGCGACTTCCGGCGGAGGGGTTTACGCTATCAATGTTTCTCCCTATGAGGAGACATCGAATCCGTATCAGCCGGGTGACATTGTCTGGCAGGATCGAACTCTTCCCGGAACAAGCGGAAACACCGTCGCGTACAGTGATGGCCATGTATACGTCGGTTCAACACACGGTGGAGTGATTCGAAGTTATGACGCAGTTGACGGAGGAACACCCGGAGTAACCGGAGAACCACGCTGGGAAGCGGATACGAAGATCGATCAACTGTCACAGTATGCGGGGTTTTATGGCGGGGTAGTGATTCGGAATCAGCATGTCTATGCGGCCGCTTACAACTTTTATGGAACCGGTAACACGAGCCGGCTTTACAAGCTGGCCGCTGATGATGGAAAAATAATATGGGAGCAACCTTGCGAAAGAACGGATTCGATCCCGGTGGTTACGGAAGACGGGCGGATTTTCCTGTCGGCTGGCATTGAGGGATTCGGGTCGGCAGTGAAGATCCAGGCTTTTCAGGATCACGGCGATTACGCTGCGCAACTCTGGGATACTCACGTCGCTACCGGCGGAAGCCTGAACATAGGTGGATGGACACATCAACCATTGTTCTCTGATGGTCTTTTGTATTGCGGTACTCCCGATGAATCGCAGTTTTTTGCTCCCTATACGGATCTGTATATTCTTGATGTTTCATACGAACCGGGAGACGCCGGTTTCATTGTCGATCACGTAACCGGCGGTGGCGGAAGCCCTGCCGCAACTGGGCGTTATCTCTATTCGCTGGGAAACAGCGGACTTGTCGCCTTCCGCGGATGCGGTGAGGGAGATATGGATATCGATGGTGATGTGGATCTTGAAGATTACTTCATCTGGACAGAATGCTTAAGTGGGCCGGGGCAGATAACGCCTCCAGGCGGTTGTGAATATAGCGATTTCGCATGTGCCGATCTCGATTTTGACGGCGATGTGGATCTTGTTGACTATAGTGTTTTTCAGCATGCCCTGGTCCAGGACGACTAATTGATGAAGAGCCGTTCTTCTCAAACACGCTTTGGTTTTACACTAGCCGAGTTGCTGGTTTGCGTTGCGGTTATAGCAATCCTGCTCTCGATCCTGCTGCCTTCGCTTTCTTCCGCCCGGCGGCAGGCGAAGCAGGTTGTCTGTGGAACCAACCTGCGGCAGTTGGGAATTGCGTTTTCAATGTATGCGGCGGAGCACAACGGGAAAGCAATGCCGCTCGCCTATACGGATCATGACATAGTAGGCTTTGATCCACCAATCTACTGGTGGGGAATGATCGATAATAATACTGTCGATCATACAAAGGGGTTTGTCTGGCCTTACCTGCAAAGCGATCTGAAGCAGGACAGCGTTTACGAGTGCCCTCAGCAACCGTGGAAATCCTACACTCCACAGGGCGCTTCGCAGAAAGATGTCACGAGTACGTACGGATACAACGGCTATTTTCTCTGCCCGCCGCATACTCCAGGATGGAGCTACCAGATTGGTAAACGCCCGTGGCAGAATATCGATACTCTGCGCGACCCGTCAATGCTTTTCGTGTTCGGGGACACCATGCTGGCATGGGTTGGAGGATTGCAGAATAACGCCCTGATAGATCCGCCTCGCCTGTACCAGAAGCCACTGTGGAGATTGAACACGAGTCCGACAACCTGTTTCAGGCACTCGGATAAAACCCAAATGGTTTCTGCTGACGGGCACGTTGAAGCGTATGGTCCGAAAGATCACCTTCCAAAAACCGGGGGAAACGCTCGACTTCGAGAATTGTGGAACACTCACCGAATTGGTTCGGTCGGAAAACTCAATTCCCCCCATTACGTCCCTGACTGGCGAGACTGGTAGAGACGGTTACTGGATTTTCAATGGTTTAAGCCCAATAGATTTTTCCACCCTTTCGGCCATGCTGGCCAGCTCGCCCATGATTCTACCGTATAGCGAATCGAGGTTATCGACTATTCGCTCCGCTACATGTATTGTCCCGCCAAAGTCATCCGAGGTGGGTATCGTACCAACAACGTGATCGGCCAGGGAGATATTACCGGTTGTATGCTTGAACGGATATGGCTCGTTAAGCAGACGTTCTCGAATATGGCGCATCTGGTCCTGAAGTTCCCGCAACAACCGGCCTATTCGACTTTTGATTTCAGGTTCGATTTCGGTTTCTTCGGCGATTATGCTCGCCCAGGCGTGGAGCAGCATTTGTTTATTCCTCAGGATGCTATGAGCGGCGGATACACTACGGATCTGGGTAAGCGTGTCGATCAGCTTGTCAGCCCGGCGGCGGAGAATGTCACCGTTAACCACTCTGGCGGATATCTCTTCGACCGACAGCAGGGAAATAGCACATAGAAGCCGAAGCCGGATAACCTGATCGATTTTAACCAGGTTATCCGATAGTTTTGCGGCCGACTGCTTGAGCCGATCCAGTTCCAGCGGAACATCGGCCGCCTTTGAAGACTTCAAATCGAAATCCTTTGGGTTTAACTTAATGCCCGCGTCAATCAGTGAGCTGACCATCGTCGCTCTTGATATCGTTTCCTGTACTTCACCGTAAGTATCATAGGTATTGCGTATTGCGACTAATGATTTTTCCAGCGCCTCGCGAGACCGTTTCAAGCGGACGAGACAATCCTTGGGAGGCAATTTGAAGACCTCGGTCGCCCTTTCCAGGTTCAACAGTCTCAGCGGAGTAAGGCAGCCGTGGAAATATCTGCTTGCGGCTTGGTGATCCTTTCTGGCCGCTTCCACCATTTTTGTCATATCCGCAGTGGAAACCAACTGTTTTGGCGTAACATTCGGGCCGAGTATGTCCTGGTAATACCACAAGGTTATACTTTGACATAAACCGGGGAAATTGTCGAATAGAATCGACGTGGATCCGTCCACTCGGAAAATGCCTTCTTCCCAATCTTTCTCCGCCCGGCGGATTCGAGCACCACTGGACGGGTGCGTATCAAACAACCCGGTTTTGCCTTCCTGCAGCCTTTTGTAAACCTCATCGCGCAACTGCCTGGGGCAACTGTCGGCACGCATAGCGAGAAGGCGGGGAAAATCATCAGCAAGCTTACCGTCCTGCCAGCTATGCCCCAGCTCGGAGTGGACTATTTCCGATGCAACCATCAATAACTGCACTCTGCGTCTATAAGCAACAACCGCCTCACTACCGACCACACGCGCCGCATGACGATCAGCGTCGTATTCCATCTGCCTGAGCATTGCACAACTGATAACATGACCGATCATCATCAGCAACCAGAGTATGCCACGGGTAATCCACACGAATAATCGGGCAAGCATAAATACGATTGCGATTCTCCCCTCTTCGTGATGTGAGGTTTCGGTCAGCCATTCGTCCCACGAATCACGCTCGTATACTACCCGGGAAAACCAGAAGTTTACCGAACGAATTATGTAGGTAAGCCTCATTCCGAGTCCCTGGGCGAAGTGACCGAACTCATGAGCCAAAACTTCGGTAAACTGTCGCAGACTCACGCCGGCCACGAGGGGTACGCCGATAGTCAATACCAGATCGCCGGGCCAGAATAGACTCCAGAATCCACGGCGAAAAGAGGCCGAAGCATTGATTTCACAATCCACGTCAATTCGTTTAGGTTTGGGTGAACCAATTACTTCGCACAAGCGATGAACGAACGCGAAAAGTTGTGGTTCGTTTTTCGGTACGAGAGAGATACGCCGCTCTCTTCTCCCTGCCCGGGCAAAAAGCGGTTTAACCATAAAAAAGACCAGAATCGCACCAATGACTATCGGAGCCAGATAGAGAAGAAAAGCACCTATTCGTACCCGGCCCCTGCCGTATGACATTAAGTGCGTATTTTCAACCGCATGATAATAGATCCCGTACCCGGCAAGTCCTATCAGGCCAATATAAATGACCGGGAGGAGAACCATGGCCATTGCCACCACGATCATACCGGCGAAATAAAGCGGGGAGGTCCATACGCGTTTGATTTTCCCTTCGAACGCGTCAATAGCCTCGGCAGACGTTTTTACTGTTTTCGCTGTTCCGGCAGTTTCCAGCAATGTCGATCTCCTTGCCATTAAGTCTTATTTCCGTCACCACAACTTCAAATCGTACTTATTTTTTAATTCCCAAACAAGCATAAACACAAATTTGCCCGAGAGTTAACGAGAGGTGACGCCGGTACTCAGTATTCCGTCGGGCCTGTTAACCCGACTTGCGGCTGGTAGTTTCGGCATCGGTATTTCCCAAATTCCCAGACACATTCCTGTTCCTATTCTTTTCTACAGCGAACACGCCCCAATGCAGCAGCAGTAATTTTCTATCACCTAGCTTTATATATCCGCACGGCTGCAGCTGGCATTTACAGCCTGCTACGGCGATGAAACTGTTTCTCCGCCAGTGGTTCAATACCGGTTAATGGCTCATTGATTTTGGTCCCCGCGATTCATAAAATAGATTTATCGTCAGCCGTTATTTTCCGCACTTGCGGAGCACGCGCAGCATTGGTAATGGAACCAGCAGAGTTCAATCGAAAGCATAATCATGGCCGTAAAGCAAACCGGTATTTCCGTATTCGCTTTTTTCATTCTCTCGCTTGCTTCAATCGCTACCGTATCCGCTCAGCAGGGTCCGTATTATGGGACGCCTTTCCCCTTGCCGGGAACGCTGCAGGCACAGGACTTTGATTACGGCGGAGAGTCCGTGGCATACCACGATTGTGATACTTCCAATAACGGCGGTCAGTACAGACCGGATGAGGGTGTGGACATCGA
Source organism: Phycisphaerae bacterium (assembly GCA_963667855.2). Lineage (GTDB taxonomy): Bacteria > Planctomycetota > Phycisphaerae > UBA1845 > UBA1845. The sequence goes on from CAXXKI010000019.1 coordinate 95,753, forward strand.
GTCAGGCAGCGAAGGGTCGTACGATGTAGGCTGGATGTGCGAAGGCGAATGGATCGAATACACGGTGAGGATAGAGGACACGGCCTGCTACCATATCGAAAGCCGCGTGGCGTCGGAGAGCGAGGGCGGCTCGTTTTACCTGGAATTCAGAACACTGGAAGACGTTCCGGTAACTCAGACAGAGGAAATTACCGTACCGGTTACCGGCAACTGGCAGAACTGGTACACGGTAACCAGCGAAATCTCAATCGAGGCAGGCACCTACATCCTCCGTTTTGTCAATTCGGGAACAGGCGAATTCAATATCGCCTGCCACCGTTTCCGCACTTACGACCCGCTGGACTACAACGTTGACGGACAATTCAACCTCGATGACGAACTCATGTTCGCCAACTGCATTGGCGGACCGGCAGTTTCCGGCGGATCCCCTTCATGTGAAATAGACATTTACTCGCTGAAGGATTTCGACCGGGACGGGGACGTCGACCTGTACGATTTTGCCATGCTGCAGCGAGGTGCCAATGGTGTGGCATTTTTCGATCCCCAAGACTGGCGGCTGGTATGGTCGGACGAATTCGATTATTTCGGTGCCCCGGATCCGGCCAGGTGGCGATACGAGGTCGGCTACAAAATCCGCAACGACGAGGAGCAGTATTACACCGCCGGTGACAACGCGATGGTTCGCGGCGGCAACCTGATCATCACCGCCCGCAAGGAGCAGTACCCTCTACCGGGTGGTGGATTTGCCGAATACACCTCAACGAGCATGTCGCCCACTCGAAGCTGGACGTATGGGCGGTTCGAGGTGCGGGCGATACTACCCACGGGGCAGGGAATGTGGCCCGCCATCTGGATGCTCGGTGACCGGATCGGGCAGGTAGGCTGGCCCGCATGCGGGGAAATAGATATCATGGAAAACGTCGGGTTCGACCCCGATACGGTTCACGCCAGCGTACATACGCCCAGTTACTACCACGTACTGGGAACCCAACGAACCAACTGCTGGCAGGTATCGGCCCCGTACGACGAGTTCCACATTTACGCCATAGAATGGGATGAAGACAAGATAGATTTCTTCGTCGACCGGGTGAAGTACCTGACCTTCCGCAATGAGGGGACGGGTAACGACGCCTGGCCCTTCTGGAGCTCGCACCATCTCAAGCTGAACATCGCCGTGGGCGGATCATGGGGAGCCGCGGGCGGTCCGGTCGATGACAGCGTTTTACCGCAGAATTTCCTTATCGATTATGTACGCGTATACCAGAAACAAACAACCGGACATTGATATTTCCGTAATTGATCAGACAGCGGATAAACGGTTTAAGCGGGTGAATTCGTAACCAACGCAGGCAGCCCGTTTTTAAAAACCGCTCTTGAACAGCTAGGTTACCATCGCGTATCTGAAAAAAACGCCGGGTTGATTTCAGCGGTGTCATGGAAATCAAGCTGATACTTTTTTCCCGGCGCACATCCTCAAATACCGGCCCGCGCATGCCATTTTCAACGGTTTTCACGGTACTATTTATCCTAAACCAACAAATTCGTACGATTATTGCCGCAGCAATGGAAATCAAACCGTTTACAAGCTCCAATCCTATCGCCATACTAACCACCCGCGATATTGCCCAAGCCACTATAATATGTGGTAGGGTAACGGTTATTGTCTGATCCAGTCATTGCTTGCGGGAACGTACAAAACTATGAGCATTATTGTTAATCGCGAAACCAAGGTCATATGTCAGGGTATCACCGGTAAAGCTGGAGCGTTTCACACGGCCCAGTGCATCGAGTACGGCACGAAGTTCGTCGGTGGCACGTCACCGGGCAAAGGGGGCACGAAATCTGAACACGGATTACCGGTTTTTAATACGGTGGAAGAAGCGGTGGCCGCAACCGGCGCCGAGGCGACGATGATCTTCGTTCCGCCGCCGTTTGCCGCGGATGCGGCCATGGAAGCGGCCGACGCCGGTATCAAGACAATCGTCTTCATCACCGAAGGTGTCCCCGCTTTAGATATGGTCAAGGTCCGCAAGCACCTCGACGACAAAGGCGTGCAACTGATTGGTCCGAACTGCCCCGGTGTCATTTCTCCCGGGCAATGCAAGATCGGAATCATGCCGGGATATATCCACCGCCCGCCGCAGAACGGCAGCAAGAACGTGGGAATCATTTCCCGTAGTGGAACTTTGACGTACGAAGCTGTCTGGCAATGTACAACTCGAGATATTTCCCAGACAACCTGTGTCGGAATCGGCGGTGATCCGGTAAAAGGGTTGAACTTCATCGAACTGCTGACCATGTTCGAGGAAGATCCCGAAACTCATGGGATTATCATGATCGGTGAAATCGGCGGAACGGACGAGGAGTGCGCCGCGGAGTTCATCAGTAAGAATATCGAAAAGCCGGTAGTGGGATTTATCGCCGGGCAGACCGCTCCTCCGGGTAAGCGGATGGGACACGCGGGAGCGATTATCAGCGGTGGCGAAGGAACAGCGGCCAGCAAGGTTGAAGCGTTGAAGAAAGCCGGAGTCAGTGTGGCCGAATCACCAGCGATGATCGGGGAGAAGATGGCCGCCGCACTGGCATAGCAGAGGTTTAATTCCATTGCCAGGAATCCCGGTACTCTAGGGGTAAAAACAGGGAGATTGCCGAAAGTATGGTTACGTCCAATTCAAGATCAGTGGCCTGGTATAGCATAGTGGGGAAGTTGGTTTTTGCCCTAGCGGTCGCTTTTGTCGCGGTTGGCTGTGATGACCCGTCGCTGGCGATCAGGCAACTGCATAAAGAAGTTGACACGCTTAAAGGTGATGTGGCAAGACTCAGCCAGGAGCTGGAGGATCGGGACGCGCGGATTGCCTCTTTACGCAGGCGGATTGAAGCTGGAGATCATCTGAGCGGAATTACCCTGGCCGATTTGTTCCTGGTGGACCGGATACAACTGGTCAGTAGAAGCGGCGGCGCGGACTACGACGGCCAACCGGGCGATGACGGCGTAACCGTTTACGTTCGTCCATTGGACAAGGCGGGAGACGTAATCAAGGCGGCCGGTCAGGTAACCATTCAGCTTACTGACCTGACGGTTCCCGGCAGTCCGGTTGAGCTTGGGGTTTACGTATACGACAAGCCGGAGGTTCTCGCTCAAAAATGGTATGGCGGTATGCTTACCGACCATTACACGTTTGAATGCCCGTTCAAGCCGGAGGCCCGTTTTAATCGTGCGCGGGAGCTGAATGTTCGGGTAACCTTCCTCGACTGGCTGACGGGCGAGGAGTTCACCGCGTCAACCACGGTTGAAATCGACCGGGTGGACCCGGAAAACGCGCTGGTCCCCCAATAGACGCGAGGATATCGCTATTCATTGCCATATCAGGCGGGGCTTTTTGACCTGAAGTCACATCTTCCGATATAATGCAGGCGTTGTTGATGGTTAAGGAATCGGAGGAACGTGGCAATGGCCCGTGAGCATGCTGACCAGTTTGAATTCGACGATGGCGACAGCTCTGCGTTTACGGAATCTCCGCAAACAGGGCTGAAGGAATCGCCCAATCCCAATAAAGTCGACTTCCTGCCTCAATACAAGGTGTTACTGCACAACGACGAGGTCAACGACGTCGAACATGTGGTGCTATCAATATTGAAGGTGACCACGTTGTCGCTCGCGGATGCCAAGGAGAAGATGTGGGAAGCCCACTGCACAGGCGTCTCCCTGCTCCTGGTAACGCATCGAGAGCGGGCAGAGCTGTATATCGATCAGTTTCGTACCTACGGTTTAACGGTAACGATCGAGCCGGCCGACTGAAAAAGGTATCGGGTTTAATTTTCCGCTTATACTCAAAAAGGTGTCAGGATGATTTTCAGGAAACGGAAAAATCAACCTGACACTTTTTTTGATTCAGGGTCCTATTAATCATGAACGAGTCTGCGAATACGCCGGAGCTGACAAACGGAAACGACAATGGTAATCCAACATGGCTGGACCGGATGGTCGAGCGATCGCCGCAGTTGCCGTACATCGCCCCGTTCTTTTCGTTTCTGCTGTTAATGGCACTCGGCAGTTTTTTCAAAGGCCCGGAACATGTCCCCTGGCTCTACGCGGTTAGGACTTTCGGAGCACTTGGCGTTTCACTGGTTTTCTGGAAGTATTGGCCTCCGCTGGGAAAAATTCATCTGCTGCCTGCGATAGTCTTCGGAATAGCGGTAGCAGCCATGTGGGTTTTCGTACACCAGTTTTTCGCGGATCAAAGCTGGTATTCCAACACACAGATTCTAGGTCGAGATGCCAAGCCCGATCAGTTCTACAACTGTTTTGAACAGCTTGGCACGGGAATAGGACTCTGGCTGTTTCTGATCGTGCGGATCGGCGGCGCGTCGGTTGTCGTACCCATCGTGGAGGAAATTTTCTGGCGTGGTTTTGTGCTGCGGTTATTGATCGACCGTTGGCAATTCGAAAAAGTTCCCCTGGCGACCTTCACCTTCCGCTCTTTTATTATCTGTTCACTACTGTCAGCGGCCGAACACCCGATGTGGGAAGTGGGTATCCTCTGCTGGATGATCTACAACCTGCTCTTCTACTGGAAGAAAAGCCTGATGTTCATGATCGTCATGCACGGAATAACCAACTTCGTGCTCTACACCTATGTGGTGATCTGTAAGGATTGGGTTTTCTGGTCGTAGAGCGAACAATTAATCAACGATTAAACTGCTCCCGGCAGTTTGCCTTCAACTGCCCCCGCCTGATTCCCGATACGTATTCCGACAGCCAAAGGCATGGGACCGAGTACCGTTAACGTCGTTAGAAAACAGGTGATCTGTTATTGCCACTGGAATCAAAAGCGTATTCGGTTGTATGATGCTGACGAACAGAGAGTCAGCGAATGGAGATGCTTGAATCGTGAGCGAGAAGGACCAACCGAATGTTTCTTTAAGCGACAGCCCCGCAGGACGCTTTTGGCTACTATGGCTTGGCGTATTTATCGCGGGACTATTGCTATACACCTGTACAATGAACCGCGGGGTGCAGTGGCAGGACTCGGGCTGGCAGCAATGCCGCATTGTCAGCGGCCAACTCAATCACCCGTTGGGACTTGCCCTTACCCATCCGGTTCAATATTACCTCAGCCGGGCAGCAACGAAATTGTTACCAATAGAACCGGCAATTGCCATAACAATGGTAAGCTGTATCGCCGCTTCCATCGCAATTGCCAACATCGTATTGATCGTTTTACTCTGTACGCGTAATCGCTGGGCCGCATTGATCGCCGGTTCCGGACTGATGCTTTCTCATACGTTCTGGCAACATGCCACACACACCGAGTCATATGCAATCGTAACTGCTCTCCTAACCGGGGAGTGGCTATGCTGGATAATCTATTTCGTCGGCGGCAGGCGCAGTTCGATTCTGGGTGTAGCTTTTCTCAATGGGTTAGGCGTTGCCAACCATCTTCTTGCGAGCCTGGCCACTCCAGTCAACGCAATCATGATAATTTTACTGATTCGCCGTAAAGCAATCGGTAAGAGATACGCGCTGGCTGCGCCCGCGTTATGGATATTGGGATCGTTACCGTACTCGCTGCTGATCATTACCACGTTCCTGGATACTGGTGATTTGTCGGGAACTTTGCGTTCTGCTTTATTTGGTAATTACGCGAGCGAGGTTTTAAATACACAGAACGTATTAAAACCGGTTTTGTTCGGAATCGGGTATTGGTTATACAATTTTCCCAACCTGATATTACTACTGGCTATTGTCGGACTTTTCCGACGCACGTATATGCCGAAGATTTTTTCCCGATCACTGAAAACTCTACTGGTTATTTATCTCCTTTTTGTTCTGCGTTACTCAGTTAAAGATCAATACACGTTCTTTCTCCCGGTTTACGCTTTGACGGCTATTTTCGCTGGTTTTGGATTTGCCGGTTTCGTAGCCGAGTCAAACAGGAAGCGAATGCGAGTGTGGACTGCAGTTTGTTTAATCACAATCCTCTGGACACCGGCCTTTTATGTTCTGACGGCATCAGTTCTGGAGAAAAAACAAGCCATCTCCTCCATGGTCGGAAACAAGCCCTATAGAAACGGATACAAGGCTTTCTTTTACCCCTGGGGCGCAGGGCAGGATCACGCCACCAAATTGAATCGGCACGCTTTTTCTCTGGCACAACCAAACGGCTTGATCCTGCTGGAACGAGGTATGATCAGGTTTGCTCTTGAATACGAGATAATACTCGGCCGCGTACCCGAAGGTGTTGAGATAGTATTTTTCTCTATGAGAGACGAGCCGGAAGAAGTCGACAGAATTCGCGCGATCCTGGTACAATATGCTGGCGAAAATCGTCCGGTGGTACTGATACCCGAAAATCGCGATCGACCGCAAACATGCGTCCCCGAAGCGGTGTGGAAGAGAGACGGCGACCTTTACGTTCTGGAATCGCTTAAACCAACTAATACAAACTGACGGAAAAGCTGAAGAGAATAAAATCAATTTCGCAACGGCAAACCTCCTGCACTAACAGCTGCCGCACGAGCTGGAACACGACTGCTTTCTGCAAATCAGCGAACTACATAACCTCTACGATAGAAATCGTAATCCTGGTATCCCACTCCCGGCACGGCCACTGTCGCCCCTTTGGGATACCAGTAGTCAATTTTATGCGACTGGACCAGGGAAAGATGCTGGACGTGCCCATCAAAAAACAGGGCGGAGAGCCCCTTGTTATGCCGGTAGCTGAGAGGAATGTTTTTCCCGTAACTGGGACTTTTGTGGCCATAGGCAGTCGAGCCCATCCACCAGGCCCCCGAACTGGTAAACGAGCCGAAGTTGCTCGGATTGTAATGGTGATCGAAATCAAGAAATTCCTCAGAACGCATGTACCGGGTCCCGTCGGCGACCGCGATCTTCTCCGCCGGCGTCCCCACCTGCCCTAGCTTACTCTTGTATCTTTTTATGGATATTTCCCAACCGTCACCATAAGCAGAGGTCTTCGGTGACCGCTTGACGTAAAACCGTTTGGTGATCGAACTGCTGCCCGGCTTACGATAAACACCTATATACTCCTCAGGTTCATCGTACCCCCAGTACTGGAAGTGCGCAGGCATGAGATAACTTATACCATTATACGCGCCGTTACACTCTATCTCTTCTTCGAAAATCGGATCATCAAGTGACGGCACGTGACTGGAAGGCCTGTCCGGATAGGCGATTGCCTTAAAATTAACCATCGGGCAGCGATATTCATCAAGCAGAAAACGAAACCTTTTGGCCCGGTTATCCGGCAGGGACGTAGTCTTATTAATAATCGGAGATATCCAATCGTAAGTCTGCACCGGCAGGTAACAGCGACTGGGAGCCAGCAGATCGCCGGTATAGAAAATACTCGTACCCGCCTGCCAGATACCGAGCCCCGTGGTATTCCGACCAGGAATCCATTCATCCTCTTCTACAGCATAAGCAGAAAGCCCCAGCCCCAAACCCCTCTCTATGGCAGCACAACAAACCGCACGGGCCCGGTAGCGGGCTTTCTTGAAAACCGGGAGCAGAATACAAATTAAAATGGCAATAATGGAAATAACTACCAATATCTCTGCCAGAGTAAACCCAATACGGCGATTAGTCGTTTTCGAAACGAAGGCTGTTTTCAACATTATCTTTCAATCCCTGGAATCGAATTCAAAAGTTTCAAGATCAACAACCACGTTACAATCTTTAAGCCGAGTGTTCAGTAGAGAGCGACAACATGGAACAATCGTGCAAACACTGCCTTCATCGCAAGCAAAAGGAACGAGAGTACGCAAACCGGACTTGGGGTTTTTTGCAGGAATCATACCAACTTCATCGTGATCGAATCGGAAACGATCACCGGTAGCAACGCACACCAGCCCCATGGTTACCCGCGAGGAATCGGCCCACAATGTCCGGGCAACGACAAGACCGGCAATAATGCACAACACCAAAACAACGATACGGTTTCCTGCTAAACGAAACATTGGAAAAACACCTATAGAACTCTTTTTCAAACCGACACAGGGAAATGCACCAAACAAACAGCCGATCACCTAATTGCGACATCATTGTTACGCGATCAAGGAAAATTTCAAGTGCATTCGCATGCAAACGTTATTCGATCAACAATTCAAATAGGGAATAAACGCCAACACGCCACAACTCCTCCTAACTTGAAAGCTGGAGCACTACTGGGAAAACTCAAGAACTTCGGAGCCCTGGGGCAACAAGGAATTCCTGGCAGAACACACACCAAAGGCACTCCAGGAAAACAACGCGGGTTGTCATGGAGAATTTCATGATGGCCAGTAGCTGAGAAACTGCCTGGCTTTTAGAACCGGGAGTATTAAGGAAAAATGGACAACTCAACTCATACGATTATCCGGAAATGGATACCGCAATTTCTGTCAGGATATCGCCATAAGCATAAAAAACGCCTAAATAGACAAACTGCGATGAAACTCCAACAGGAACCATTTACAATTAAACGATAAACAGCGAGAATCTAGTCGACGGTCAGGTGACCAGACGATGAACTCTGTGGGGGATGAACCATGTTGACACAATACGAGATAGCGGTGATAGGCTGCGGCAATGCGGCCGAAGGAATCGTTCACGGATTGCTGCGACAAATGATCCTGCTGGATGATCGAATAATCGCGGCCGACCCTCATGACGACCGAAGAAAACTATTCTCCAAGCGGTTCAACATCAGCGTAACCAACGATAATCGAGCGGCAGTAAGCGGCAGTTACATAATCCTGATCGCGGTCAAACCGCAGCAATTCAAGGAAACATGCCAGGAATTCGCCGACCTGATAACGGAAGGACACGTAGTCATTTCCATAATGGCGGGCGTATCCACCAAAACCATCGAAGCACAGTTTCCCAATATCAAAGCGAGAGTTGTTCGAGCGATGCCTAACCTGGCAATGCATGTTGGAGCGGGGATGGCCGGTCTGGTAGCTGGTCAGCACGCAACCGAAGCAGACCTGTTGCGTGCCCAACGAATATTCGAATCCGGAGGACGAGCGCTGGTCTTTCGCGAAGAATCGATGCTTGACGCGGTAACGGCCGTTTCAGGTACAGGACCTGCCTATTTCTACTACTTCTGCGAAGCTATCATCCGCGCCGGAGAAAAAGCCGGCTTAACTCATCAGGAAGCGACGCTGTTGGCCACTCAAACCTGCCTGGGAGCGGCTAAAATGATGATCGAAACGCCCGATTCCCCCGAAGACCTGCGAAAAAAGGTAATGTCTCCCGGCGGTACAACGGAAGCCGCGATAAACTCCATGCTCAACGGAGACGTGCAAAAACGGGTGGAAGAAGCTGTTCTGGCAGCCTGGAAACGATCGCAGGAGTTGGGACATTAGTTAAACTCCTGATCAAAGACCGATTATCCAACCTGGTCATTGATTAAATAAGGAAATGAGCGGCTTGATCCCTGCCGTTTTCCACGGGCGCAATAGAATGGGATGGGAGAGTTTGTAAATTTCTCGGGGTCAGGCATAACAATACCTGCTGGGAATTTGTTTATTCCACGATTACCCCAGAAGCCAAAATCACGAAGCGGTTATCTGCCGAGCGGCATCAGGTTAATCCGGTCGGTAGTAGTTATTTAACTTAAGAATAGCTGAAGTTTCAGCGGAGCCGAGAGGTTCTAAGCAAGGAGAAAGCGGATGTTACCCCCCTACCGTCCGGAACCGTATGTCAATTTTGCAGAAGAAGGTCCGCGATCGCTGATGCTCGATGCTATCGGCGCCGTATCGAAACAACTGGGAAAGACGTATCCACTGCGAATCGGCGGAAAAGAAATCGTAACCGACAAGAAGATCACCTCCACCTGCCCGGCCGCCAAGGACCAGATCGTAGGCCTGGTAAGTAAAGCCAGCAAGGAGCAGGCGGAAGAGGCAATCAACGTAGCGGCCGAAACCTTCAAAACCTGGAGCAGGTTCGATCCCGAAGCTCGCGCTCGAATCCTCATTAAAGCCGCAGCTATCATCCGTCGTCGGATTTACGAGATGTCGGCCTGGATGTGCTTCGAGGAAAGCAAGAGCTGGATCGAGGCTTACGCCGACACCTGCGAAGCGATAGACTTCCTCGAATTCTACGGGCGGGAGATGATGCGGTTGGCCGGCGGTCATCCGACAACCCCCTTTGAAGGCGAAGAGAACGAAGTACGGTACATGCCGCTGGGTGTTTGCGTAGTTATTCCACCATGGAACTTCCCCCTGGCAATCTGCCTGGGAATGACGACGGCAGCAATCGTTACCGGCAACACGGTAGTACTCAAGCCGGCCAGCGGTTCCCCGGTTATTGCGGCCAAGTTTGTTGAGGTCATGAAGGAAGCTGGTTTGCCTGACGGAGTATTGAACTTCCTGCCGGGCAGCGGCGCGGAAATCGGCGACTTGATTGTCGAGCATCCCAAAACGCGATTGATCTCGTTCACCGGCTCCAAAGCTGTGGGCCTGGGCATTTTCGAGAAGGCCGCCAAAATCGCTCCCGGCCAGATCTGGATGAAGCGAACCATCCTGGAGATGGGCGGCAAAGATTGTATCGTGGTTGACGAAACCGCCGATCTGGAAAAAGCCTCTCAGGGTATTGTCGCTGCCGCTTTCGGCTTCCAGGGTCAAAAATGCTCTGCCTGCTCACGCCTGATCGTTCACGAAAAAGTTCACGACGAATTGGTCAAACTGGTAGTTGAAAAGGCGAAAAAGCTGACCGTAGGCCATACCGCCAGCCCGGAAAACGTGTCCATGGGCGCGGTTATCGATGAGAACGCCTACAACACCATAAGCGAATACATCAAGATTGGTAAAGGCGAAGGTAAACTCCTATTGGGTGATACCCCGGTTCCCGAAGGCGGCTACTTCATTCCGCCTACGATTATCGACGAGATCGATCGCAACGCCCGAATCGCCCAGGAAGAGATCTTCGGCCCGGTATTGGCAATTATCAAGGGCAAGGACTTCGATGACCTGCTGGATATCGCTAACGGCACCGAATACGGGCTTACCGGAGCTATCTATTCCAAGGATCGCTCGAGACTGGAGCGTGCCCGTCACGAGTTCCATGTCGGCAACCTGTACCTCAACCGGAAATGTACCGGTGCATTGGTAGACGTTCAGCCGTTTGGCGGCTTTAACATGTCGGGTACCGACTCCAAAGCCGGCGGTCGCGATTACCTGCAACTATTCATGCAAGGTAAATCAATCTGCGAACAGTTCTAGGTCAGAAACTGATTAGCCAGACGATTTCAAACGGAGCGAGTAGTGAATAGCTATTCGCTCCGTTTTTGTTTGGTCACAGCCGGACACACCTTCCTTGCCGGAAGTCTCGCTACTTCGACAATCGTTACTCAAGCCCTTACTCTCCACAGGCCTCCAGTTGGAGTCTCGGATACATGGCGACATAACTAACTTATTATCAAGGTGTTATGCAGAGTTCGTAATTGCCGATGAATAAACGGGAAGACCTATAACCATGGCTATCCCGCTAACTCAAGCGGCAGGCCGTGACAGTATTCCATACCAGCGATACACTAGAAGTTTTTACAGCCGGATCAGATTTGAAGCAGGCAAAGCAGGCTGACAGGCCCGTACACGAGGATCAGTAACCAAATGGCTCAGCAACCAACCGAACGATTCGGGCAGTACGATTTCACCGCTATTCAGGAAAAGTGGCAGAAGTACTGGGAAGAGAACAAAACCTTCAAGGCGGGGAATCCCGGCGATGCCGGATTCGATGCTTCCAAACCCAAGCGATACATCCTTGACATGTTCCCCTACCCCAGCGGGGCCGGTCTTCACGTTGGGCACCCACTTGGCTACTGCGCTACTGATATTTACAGCCGCTACAGCCGGATGAAAGGATACAACGTACTGCACCCGATGGGCTACGACGCTTTCGGTTTACCGGCCGAGCAGTACGCGGTGGAAACGGGCGTTCACCCCGCGATTACTACTGAGAAAAATATCTCCAACATGCGTCGGCAGTTGAAGATGTTCGGTTTCAGCTATGACTGGGATCGGGAGATGGCCACCTGCACTCCCGATTACTACAAGCACACGCAGTGGATCTTCCTGCAACTGTTCGACGCCTGGTACGACGAGGAGCTCGAATGGATTGATCCCAATGGGCGTAAGACTGTAGGCAAAGCCCGGCACATACGCGAGTTGATTTCAGAGTTGGAGGCCGGCCGGTTCAGCGTTGATGACGCGCTGGAAATCGTTCGCGACCCAGCCAAAGCCGGGAAGATGTGGAACGATCTTTCGGCCGAGGAAAAAAAGCAGGTTATCGATCAGCGTCGATTGGCTTTTATCGATGAGGTTCCGGTCAACTGGTGTCCGGCGCTGGGTACAGTGCTGGCCAATGAAGAGGTTACCAACGAAGGGCGCAGCGATCGCGGCGACCATCCGGTCTTCCGCCGTCCACTGCACCAGTGGATGTTGCGGATTACCAGCTATGCAGAGCGCCTGCTGGCAGACCTGGAGCTGGTGGATTGGCCCGAACCGATCAAGCTCATGCAGCGAAACTGGATCGGCCGAAGTACCGGCGCGGAAGTTGATTTCCCAATCGCCAGGGGTGGAACGAACGCTCCGGTAGTTGGTGATTACGGAAAATGGCAAGCGGAACGAACAGCGGGAGGCTATCCCGGCAAGCCGGAAGAATTCGTAATACGTATTTACACTACCCGCCCGGACACCCTGTTCGGAGCCACCTACATGGTACTGGCTCCCGAGCATCCGCTGGTTGGGAAAATCACTACGAACGATCAGCAGGAAGCGGTTAATGAATACGTCAAGGTTGCCCAGCACAAGAGCGATCTGGACCGAACCGCGGATACAAAGGAAAAAACCGGTGTATTTACCGGTGCTTACGCGATCAATCCGGTCAATGGTGAAGAGATTCCCATCTGGGTGGCCGACTACGTCATGATGGGATATGGAACCGGAGCGATCATGGCCGTTCCCGGACACGATACGCGAGATTTTGAATTTGCCAAGGTATTCCAGTTGCCGATCAAGGCGGTAGTTCAGCCCGATGATGACTGGCTGAGCGAAGAACTGCTCCACCAGCGTTTCGACCGCGATTACGCGGATAAAACCGGCCGCTGCCAGATAATTGACACTATGATCGAAGGCATGGTAAGTACGGCCAACACCTTGAACAATACGGCGTTGAACGCCCTGACCATGCTGGACGGCGATCCGGCGTGGACCGACCAGGTAGCCATTCCGTTCTTCGCTAATCACTGCGACCTGCTGATTGACTCCTTCACCGGAGAAGGCACGGCGATCAACTCCGGCGATTACAATGGAACCCCGACGGCCCGGTTCAAGGAGCAGATAACCGCATTCCTCACTGAAAACGGGCTGGGTAAAGGAGCAGTAAACTACAAGCTGCGAGATTGGGTTTTCACCCGTCAGCGATACTGGGGCGAACCGTTCCCCATTCTGCACGGACCGGACGGTGAAATGCGTCCGTTAACGGATAATGAGCTGCCTTTGGCTTTGCCCGAAGTGGAGGACTACAAGCCGACAGTCTCTCACGACGAAAACGTCCTGCCCGAGCCACCATTGAGCCGGGCAACAGAGTGGAAGACAGTGGAGGTCGACGGGGTTACGTATAAACGCGATTTGAACACCATGCCCCAGTGGGCGGGATCATGCTGGTATTACCTGCGTTTTATTGATCCGAAAAATCCCAACCGCTTCAGCGATGAAGCTGCGGAAAAATACTGGATGCCGGTCGATACCTATGTCGGCGGAGCGGAGCACGCGGTATTGCACCTGCTGTATGCCCGGTTCTGGCACAAGGTACTGTTTGACTTCGGACATATTTCGACGGCCGAACCGTTCAAGAATCTGATCAACCAGGGAATGATCCAGAGCTTCGCCTACAAGGATAAACGCGGAGTAACCATCGGCATGGACCTGGTGGACGAAAACGGCAACAAGTACAAGCACAAGGAAACCGGCGAGGAGCTCACCCAGGTAATTGCCAAGATGAGCAAGTCGTTGAAGAACGTGGTTAACCCGGATGAGATCATTGCCGAGTACGGTGCTGACGCATTCCGTGCCTACGAAATGTTCATGGGCCCGCTGGAGGCATCGAAGCCGTGGAACAGTCGCGACGTCCCCGGCGTGTTCAAGCTGCTTAAGCGTATCTGGCGACTGGTGGTCGACGAGGATACGGGCGAGTTGTCGAACCAGCTCTGCGACGAAAAGGCTGACGATGCCTCTTTGCGGATTCTGCACAAGACGATCAAGAAAATTGGCGAGGACATTGAGCAGTTCAAGTTCAATACCGCGGTAAGCCAGATCTTCGAGTTCGTAAATACACTTACTCCAATGGAGAAAAAGTACCGGGAAGTGCTGGAACCGTTCGTGCAGGTAATCGCTCCGATCATGCCGCATATTGCTGAGGAGCTGTGGCAGCGACTGGGTCATGCGGAGACACTGACGTACGAACCGTGGCCCGCGTATGACGAGAAGTTGGCCGCCGATGACATGGTGGAGATAGCGGTTCAGGTATTGGGCAAAGTTAAATCCCGTATCACCGTACCGGCCGACGCGGACGATAAGGCGTTGGAGGAAGCGGCCCTTAACGACGAAAAGATCCAGCAGGAAATCAAGGGCAAAACGGTACGTAAAGTAATCGTAGTCAAAGGCCGACTGGTAAACATAGTAGCGAATTAAAGGGGGGCGGGCATCCTGCCCGCCTTGCCTTTATCTTCAGAAAAAGATGATTCTCTAACGTAATGGTTAACCGTCACAATAGGGTTCCTCGATGGCCACAGAACTGGAAGCCAAGTTCAAAGTAAACACACACGAACCGGTCCGGGAATCATTGAAAAAAGCCGGCGCAACTCATCTGCACACGGTAATCGAGGAAAACCACATCCTGGATCGAAACGACGGAGCCTTGCACAAAGCCGGTTCAGCGTTAAGGGTTCGCGGCATCGAAGTGTTAGCGGGTAACCCTAAACATCCCACGCTGACATTCAAAGGTCCAAAGCAGAAATCGAAGTTCAAATCAAGGCAGGAAAACGAAGTTGTAATTTCCAGCAGCGAAGAAACCCTGGCGATCCTTAAAGGCGCCGGTTTCAACGTAACCCTGTATTTTGAAAAACGCAGGGAGACCTGGAAGCTGGATAACTGCCTGGTCGAACTGGATGAAGTTCCGGTCCTGGGTACATACGTGGAAATCGAAGGTTCGGACGAAGAAGCAATCGCCGCGGCACAAAAAACAATCGGCCTGGAAGGTTCAGAGCATGTATCCAAAGGCTACGTAAATATGCTGGCCAAACATTGCCAGAAGGAAAGCCGGGCAGAATTTCGAATCGCATTTGACGTTCGCCCCATCTCTTAACGAACCCATCCAGAATTTTTTTTCACAACCCCTGGCGGCAAAGCCGCCGCGATTTTCTCCCAATCATGCGATTACTCCTGCTCTCTTCAATCCCCCCAAATTAACAAATCATCACTTACAAATAGGTACGGAACAAATGCGACTACAAGGCGAATGTCGTTAACCTACTGTCAAAATTGAAGTTGACATTTCACGTTCAACGCCCACACAATCGCTACAACAATCACCAACATCCCTGTACGCCTACTTCACCTATATTGCCACAGCTTTAAAACAACACGATTACCATAAGTCTTGCAGCATCAACCACTTGACAGAAAACCGAGTTCGGGCGAAGATTTCACAAGGTCGATGGTGGGCAGTTGAAGCCTGGAAAACGCATAAGGCTTTTTACCTAGCCCATATGGGGCAGTAGGGTGTTTTACCAGTCCCTACACAGTTGAAAATACACTTTACGTCGCATGGAGGCGGCTTAAATGTTTCGGCGAACCAGCCTGACGATAGTACTCCTGGCAACCTGTGCCCTATGTCTGACACTTGTCACCGGGCAGAACAGTAAAGCCAGTTTTTCAGATAATAAAACCCCGGTTGAACCCCCTATGGCTCTTGCCCAAACAACTACGGGCAGTCTCATACAATAGGCAACTGGCATAATCGAAAGTCAACACGTTTAACCCCAACTCGCTTGGGAACAGAGAGTGTGTAGGTATTTCCCTCCGCGAGGATTACCTCTTCCTGATAGGCTGGAACCATTAATCTATTCTAAGGGAAGGCTACGATTTCGTTCCGGCATGCAGAACCTGAAGCAGATCCCGCTGCTCCACGAGCCCCACTACTCGACGGCTTTCGCTTGATTCGACCACAACAAAAGAGGGCAAATCGCTGGCATTGAAACGCTCCAGCAGTTGATCGAGGGGCATGTCGGCCGGCACCATATCGTCGGGGCAGGCAAGGTCGACGGCGGTAACCAGTTCTTTCATATAGGGATCATACATCATATCGCGAAGATCGCTGAAATGGATCATCCCCACGAAATCCCCCAACTCATCAACGACAGGGAAATTATTAAACCGGCTGCCTTCGACAAAATGCAATACCTCGTCAAGGTTTGCGCCGGCTGGGATAAACTTAATATTGGATCGCATGATATGGCGGGTCAGCAGATCCTCGCCGGCAGCATCAGTCTTTCTCCTGGTAAAACCAAAAGTACGCAGAAACGCATCAACAGTCAGCCGGGTAATGGAATCCCCTTCCGCGGGAGTTGCCCTGCGCCGGCGAAGCAGCGTAACCGCCTTAACCTCGCCAGCACGCTTGGCTACCGACTTGAGTGCCACAGGACCGATCAGTTCAAAAACCACAACCGAACCAAGAACCACAGTCTGCATCTGCCTGGCCAGCGGGTGCGTAACAAACATTCCGTCCTGCTCTATCATCCACGTATCGCCGAGAAAATCTGCCAGCCCTATAGCGACACCGGCCTGGCACAACATGCCCACGCCGATCAATGAATGGTTCTCACCGGACCAGTCCGCCCAGCGTGTTCCCAGGCGTACGCCGACGTATTTACCCAATATGCGGAAACCAACATAGGCCGCACCAAGCCACCCCAGGTGGGTCAATTCCTCAAGATGCAGTTCGTAACCGGCAAATACAAAAAACGCGGCGAATATAGGCGCGGACATTGTTTTGAGCCCGTCATACAACGGTCCCGAATCCAGCGTTATGTTGGCAAATACAGCACCAAGGAAAAGGCAGGTCAGCAGGAAATTAAAGGACAGGTGCATCGTGACCGCCAGGGCCTTGTCTCCCGCGCCAAGCCCTATCATTACCGCGAAAAACACCAGCAGAAACTCGGGAAGGGTAACCTTGGAATACAGGACACTAAATAGAAAACCAAGAACCGCTCCCAAAGCAACACTTCCCAAACTGGTCAGCAGCAAATCGAGCCACAACATGCGATCGCCACCGCCTCCGGTCACGATAACCCCACCGGCAGCCAGAACCAGAAACAGACTGTGAAACAGAACAATACTCAGGGTATTGTTGATCGCAGTCATTGTAAGAATGACATCACTGACCGGCCCCTTGGCGTCGTACTCGCGAAGAACCAACAAGGTGGCCGCAGGAGCAGTTGCCAGAGCTATCACTCCCAACATCATTCCAACGGAAACCGCTTCGCCAAAAGCTTTCTCACTGAAAACCAGCACAAGTGAGCAGCCAACGCCAACGAGGCCGACAACGCATACGGCCTCGCATAGGCTGATTTTTAAAACCCGAGCACCTATAGCCTTAACGTGGCGAATCTCGAAGACGTTACCAATAACGAACATGATAAGCCCGAGCGCGACGGTTTTAATAACCTGCAACTGACCGGCCAACGAGGTCAGCATGTTCTGGGCATCGACTTCGGGTCTTGAGCGGGATAAGGCGAACACTAAAATAAAGCGCAGTCCCACGCCGGCTATCAGGTAACCAACCACTCGCGGCAGGTGGAAGATACGTGCGGCCGAACCCCCGACGATGGCGGCCAACAACATCAACCCCAGCAATAAGCCCGCGTCGAGCAGGTCGCCTTGTGGAACCGAAGTTGCGGCTGTCGATAAAGTCATAATCGTTTACCCGTTAATCACAACTAACCAGAACGTCCATATGCTAGCATGCGATTACACCTCCCCCAACCCCGGCACAAGAAAACCGTATTTTTAACCTCGTAAGCGGGTGTCAGATTCATTCCGACCAGAGATACATGAACGGCGGCCAAGCCGAATGAGCCTGGTTGGCCAGGTTTAGTTTCAACAGATTCAGATCCCCCTTCGACTGCTGAGAACCTTCCATGGCGTAGTAGTTTGGGGTGTGGACGTAGGGTCTGGAGTAGGCAATAACCTTAACGGTGGATATTCCCGCGCGCTCTTTAGCAATGGCGATAGCGTCATTCATGGTACCGATTCGATCGATCAGGCCGTGCTCCAGAGCCTGTTCGGCCAGGTAGACCCTGCCATCGGCCAACTCGACCACCTGTTGCCGAGACAGTTTAGGCCTGCCATCTGCAACCGCGTCAACGAATTGGGCATAAAGCTTGTCGACGATAGTCTGGAAAACCTCGCGCTGTTCCGGAGTTAGTCGGGTAAAGATTGAACTGGATCCCTTTTGGGAACCGGAAGTAATGGTTTCCGCAGTTACGCCGATTTTTGACATCGTTCCGGTCACTTCCAGAAGCTGCATGATCACGCCGATGCTTCCGGTTACGGTTGAGCGGCAAGCGACGATTTCGTCGGCGGCACAGGCGATGTAATACCCACCACTGGCGGCCACATCCATCATCATGGCGACAACTGGTTTGCCACTCTCCTTAAAGCGTATTATTTCATGGTGCATCAGCTCGCTGGCAGTTACCGACCCGCCCGGGGAGTTGATTCTTAAGACAACGGCCTTAACCCAGCGATCCGTTCTCGCTTTATCCAATTGTTCCAACAGGTTTGCGACAGGATGCTCTCCCGCGGTGAGAAGGCTCCTTTTTGACGCGTTAAGCAAAATACCATCGACATCAATTACGACTATCTTTCCAGCATTAAACAAGGCATCTTTACTAAGAGTCTGCTCCGTTAAATCCTGAGGAGCTTGAACAGGCGTGATAAGGAAACTATCCGGAAGACAGCCGAGAGTACATGCCAGAACCAGACACAACGGAATAAACCTGAATGATCGATAAACGAATGATGCCTTCACAATAAAGCACTCCTGGGAAAAAGTCTTTAAATAGTACAAAGTGAAAAGGTTCTACGTTACGGTTACAATCACCTTTTGACCGACTACGAATAATCACTGAATGCGGCAATCTTATTGTAATGGTGAACCAGCTGTTTGGGCAGTATTTCCTTTTACGTCTTAAGGATATGAGCGTGCGAGTTACAGATGAAGAATTCGAAGAGTTGGTTCAGAAAGCCATTGACGGAATTCCGGCGTCTTTTGCTCCGTACATGTCCAACATAATAATCGAAGTGGCCGACTACCCCGACAAGCGAACTTGTGAATCTTTGGGCCTGGATGATCGCCGCACGTTATTGGGTTTATATCACGGAATTGCCCTGACCAACCGGAGTGTGCACCATTCGGGAGTCATGCCGGACAGGATCACGTTATACAAACGTAACATCGAGGATATTACGCGTTCGCGAAATCAGCTGGTCGATCAGATACGTAAAACAGTGTTACATGAGATTGGACACCATTTCGGTCTGGACGAAGACGATTTATCAGAGGCCGGTTACGGATAGTCGAAAACAAGCCATATAGCCACATATAGACTTCCCATTTTCAAAAAACTCTCATTTTGCGAAAAAAAAGTTTTTTGGGGAGACAGATTTGTCCCCAAAAAACGTTTGTATAGATGAGGGGCTTGTAAAAGCGTTTTCAAGAAATCAGCTGTGCATGTAATCTGAATCTGAAAGAACTTTAGCGGGCTTAAAATGGGACTAACGGCAACAGTTTATGTTGTGGACGACGATGAATCGATCCGGACGATGATTGGATGGTTGTTAAAATCGTTATCCCACAACGTGAAAACATGCAGATGTGCCAAGGATTTCTGGCATGTATTCAACGCAAAGAAACCGGGGTGCATCATTCTGGATGTGCGGTTACCAGATATCAGCGGTCTGGAAATCCAGACACAACTGAATCAAAAGGGAGTTTGTACACCGATAATCATGATTTCCGGCTATGCGGACATCGCGACCGTCGTACAGGCGATGAAAGCCGGAGCGTTTGATTTTCTGGAAAAACCATTTAACGACCAGACGTTGCTTGATCGAGTTCAGGCCGCGATAAGAAAAAACCAACAGGAACTTATCAGGCAAACCAGGATAAAAGAATTTGATGAACTCGTATCCAGCCTGACACCGCGAGAGAAGGAGATTCTTTCATTGGTGGTAAAAGGCAAATCTTCCAAAGTTATAGCTGAGGAACTGGGGGTAAGCTGCAAGACAGTTGAGGCCCACCGGGCGAATTTCATGCGTAAGACCAGGGTTGACTCGATCGCGGAACTGGCTTTCAAAGCGTTGCGGATATACAACACCAACAAAGTCTTCACCAACGGCAACGGTGTAACAGGGAAAAACAGCACCAACGGTTCTACAGACCCGACTGTTTACGAATAATCATATCGAAGCTGCGAACCATGGCCTTATACCATGAGAAAACCACTATCGCGTGAAGGGCTATGAATATGAGACTTCCCGTAAGCGCAGCCACCCTTATTGCGATTGTTTTCTGAGCGAACTCCGCCGGGTCGAATAATCCACTGGGATCAACCAGTACGGAAATAGCAGTAAAGGGTGTTGCCGACGAAAGAGCCACGCCAAACACACTTGCTTCCGTTACTATCATATTCCAGAACAGATACACACCGACATTAACGCCGAGCAGAACTCCGACGGCGAGCAGCACGGCGCGAACCGTCTTGCGCTGCTTAAGTGAAAAATGCAATCCGAGCATGCAGGCGTAGGCGCTGAAGATCACCATCAACAATCCCACTTCCAGCGCCGTTTCCACATGAGCGACTTTTTCAGTCGGGTGAGTTACAAGATCCCAAAAGCCGAATATCAACAGGCTCAATACGGGAATAACAATCAAGGGGACGACCGAACTGACAAGCCCACGGAGTTTTCCCCAGATCAGGTAACCGCTGGTCAGGGGTGTCGTAAGCATTATGTCCATGGTCTTCGATTCTTTTTCCTTGGTAAGAGCAGAGGCGGCGGTGTTGGTGGCGATGATCAAGACGATGGCGAATTCAATGGTAATAATCGCAGCCAGCCATTCGCGAGTAGCGCCGGCATTAAAGCCGCGCCAGCCGTTGATATAGTAAACCAGAAGAACAACCGCCCCCAAGACCCCGCATAGAACAACCAGGTAACGCCCGATCCCCCTGCTGGCGGCCGATGCTCTCGTAACCGCTTCGCGCCAGGCTACGGGGTTTGCCCAGACAGTGTGCGGCTTGCGGGTAAGCTTGCCGTTTTTAGCTTTTCTAAACAGCCCGGTCAGTTTGGAAAACAGCGTGGTTTCACCGATTTTGGTACAACGGCGAGCATAAAGCACACTTAGACCAGTAAGTAAAACCGAGACAAACAAGGTCAGGAAAACGTAAACAGTTGAAGGATAGGCGAGGAAGTACTTGGCAACCGGACCGTATTCGGCCACTGCGGCAACATCCGGCGCCTGCACCCGATTCAAAGCAACTTCGAGAGCGAGGAATGGATGAAAGGGAGCCAGCCAGCTCATACGGACATTGGTTACGGGGCTGAGCGGGGCTTCCGGAATCCAGGTTCCCTTCATGCCGCCGAGGAAATAAATACAAAGAAGGTATATGGCTATTCCCAGGAAGAACGAAAATATGGTTCTCCTTGTACCGATCTTTATCATGCTGATGGTAATTGCCAAAGACCCGGTAAGGATGGCCGTCGCTCCGGCGATTGCGAAACTGCGAAATACATGCCCGGTAGTCACACCCCCGTATATCATGGTGGTAAGAAAAACCGGCAAACCGGCCAGGAGCAGGACAATCACAAAATATAGCCTGCTCAAAAGCGAACCGATTACGATCTGGGCATTGGTGAGGGGAGTGGAGATAAGGATGTTATAGGTTTGGGAATCCTTTTCCTGAGTAATCGCCCCGGCGGTGAAAACGGGGGCGAGAAAGCACATGAGAGCCAGTTGGGTCATGGACGCCCACATGAAAGTCTGTGACGCTCTTTTGGCGAAATCCGCAAGTGACATATTGGTGGATGAACCGTTAAGCAGCAGAACGGTAACGACGGCTACAAGAATGGAAAGATAGCCGAATCGTAGCCATAGGTGTCGGCTGCGGCGGGACATACCATTTACCACCCGAACCAGAATCGGGTTCGCGGGAACCAGGTACCAGAGCCATGACGTGAGTTTAGCAGCTATGTTTGACATTGTATCAGGAGACGATTCCCTTGGTTAGACGCATAAACGCAGTTTCGAGATTTACCTCTTCCTCACGAATTTCCCTGATTCGGAAATTATTTTTAAGTAATGCCTGAGCGATACCGGAGAAATCGTGGGTTTGTTTTTCCAGTTCGACCATAAGCTGGCCGTTTTCCTGAACGACCGATTTAACCCCCTGTAGTTTTTCCAACACCACGGCGGCCAGATCAAGCTGTTCCGTAACTTTCACGTGCAGTCGGGAAGCGACCCGGGCCTGGCGGATAATGTCGGCCAGCGGACCGTGAAAAAGGAGTTCACCTTTTTCGATAATCCCCACAGTGGTACACAGTTCGGCCAGTTCGTGCAGGATGTGAGAACTGATGATAATTGTTTTCCCCATCCGGCGGAGTTCCTTGAGCAGTTCCCGGATTTCAATCCTCGCCCGGGGGTCCAGGCCGCTGGCGGGCTCATCGAGAAGCAGCACCTTCGGATCGTGAAGAAGAACCCGGGCTATACTAAGCCTCTGCTGCATTCCCCGGGAAAGCCCGTCGACCAGAGCGTCTTTCTTGTAGACCAGATCGGTCAGTTCGAGAACATCGCCGACAATCCGTATCCGCTGTTTCCCGGTAATGTTGTACGCGGAAGCGAAAAACTCCAGGTATTCCTGAACGACCATATCCTCATAAGCGCCGAAGAAGTCGGGAACATAACCGATAAGCGGTCGGATTTTCCGGGACTCGTAGCCCACGACGTGTCCACAGACACGCGCTTCGCCCCAGGTAGGCTGCAAGAGAGTCGCCAGGATTTTAATCGTGGTGGTTTTACCAGCCCCGTTCGGGCCGATATAGCCGAAGCACTCGCCATCCTCGATTTTGAGTTCCAGATTATCCAACGCGACCAGTTGACCGTATCGCTTGGTCAGGTTGATTGTCTCGATGATCACCTTCAAATCACTCCGGTTTTCGAACAGGGGCAGAAAATCCCCGTTATGCCTTTTATTCTTTCACTTCCACCGGCATCAAAAAACGATAAACGGTATTGGCTTTTTTAAATTTGACCGACTCGTACTCTCCGTTACCGGTTCGGGCGTGCAGCCTGGCCGGTCCGGCACTATTGGAAAAACCTATAAGTATAGCGGTATCGGCATCCAGCAGATCGCTCAGATCCAACTGGCGACAGCGAGCCGAGGAAAATCGCGGAATGGTGTTCGCGCCAAGCATAGCCGCCCTGAACTGATCCAGTTCGATGTCCGACAGTGAGGTCACGATCATAATAGCGTTCTGGTAATCGGACTGGCTGTACTTCTGCGGAATCTCTTCGCCGGTGTAATAACTGGTATCCGCGGTCCTGGCAAAAGTGTTTCCCCAGGATTTCTGAAAATGGGAAAGATCCCAATTCTGGCGGTTTTCCTTGGGCAGCAGATCTCCGGTAACAGGATCAGTATAAAGTAAATCGAAAAGTCTGATTTTTTCACCATTCTTGATCGACCCAAGCCGCAGCACACTGATGACGGGCGCCCGAGGCATCTCGGTAAAAGTCTGTGGAGCAAACGGATGAACCTGGCTGATCAGAAGATAGCACTGTGACAGGTCTATTCCCAACTGGTTTTCGACCCAACTGTTCCGCGTAATAACCCACTCGTTCACCGGGCGGGGATTTTCCCTGGAGCGTGGCACCATTATCCGCTCCAAGCCCAACTGCCCTTTCACCGTACCGTAAAGCGTTCCACTCCATCTCCCCTCAAACTGCTTTAAAGTCGCGCGCATCGGTACGTCGTGTATTTCCGCGGTAGCGGGTAGAAGCGTATACTGCGTGGGGTCGGTGTATTTCGCCTCACCAAAAGAGAAATCGCGCCAGCTCAGCATGGGAGCCAGAGAGCAGACGGTATTGCCGGGAACTTTATCCAAAAGGGAATCCGTCGGAAGCCAGACATCGACGGTGCTGCGCATGCTTGTGGTTAACCCAAAGTAGGCCGTAGCCAACGCCTGGTCCTGACCGACAACACCATCCACTATGGACAGTTGCTCGACCCTGCTGCCAACTCCATGAAGAGCCTGAACGCCAATAATACTCAGTACACTGGTGATAACGGCGGTCAGCCCCAGGGCTGACCAGCTGTACTTGAGCAGCTTGCGATTCTGCAGTACTTTCCAGACGCCAAGCGTGGCCACTAAGACGTAAATAATCGCGAAAAACACGGCAAGTGCCAGGTAAGCTCCGGTAGTGTCACTGAAGGCCACTTCCTGATCGAACCAGCGAATCATTGAAATCGGATACTTTTCTTTCTCCAAAGAAACCCGCTCTCGACGCAGTTCCAGAAGTTTTTTATAGAAAGGAATGGCGTTCTCGGGATGTTTATCCGGAACCAGTTCCGTCAACTCACCGGCCACGAAAATCAACTGTCCGCGTCCCAATCTCCGTTTCGCAACAATGGTGGCTCCAAGAGTATCTTCCTGCAACATACAGGTTACGTCATCGTGCTGTTTTATCGTACAATGAGCAAGGGTGACCGGTTTGGAATAACTCTCCTGATCGTCGTTGAATAACCCAAGCATCTGCCGGCGAAGCTTCGGAAAATGGGATTCGGCCTTAACATTTCCCACCTTCACTGGAAGTAAAGGCCCGAGGATGTCCGATTGGACAATAGCATCCGAAGTTCGAGCCGCAGCTAATACCAGTTTCCCCCCTTGGTGAACCCACTCTACCAGGGCATGTTCCTGCTCCGGGGTTAAGACGGTGGGGTCGGCCGCATCCCAGATGACACAATCCAACATTTGCAGCCCTATCCATTTTCCGGGCAAAGATGCTGGAGAAACATGGGCAATCTCAACCGGACGGTCGAATTGTTCACGATCCGTATCCAGATTCACCAGAAAACGAACCGAACCGGGCGCCCCATCGGAGACAGCCAGGATAAGGTATTTGTCGTGAGAAAAAACCTGGGCATCCACGGGCGGGGTTATAGCCGACACCGGCACACCGCCTGAGACCATTTTCACCCGGCGTCCGGGATCGTCTTCACCGCTTGTCTCCAACAGCTCCACTGCAAACGAACCGCGGCGAGCCCGATCTGGATTTGCAATAGTATAAAGCCAATATCGCTGTCTGGAGCCCTCGCCAAATAAATGAACCGGGACACTATCGATATACACGTCGCCATCCCGATCAAACTGGCGGAGAAGTAGTTTTCCATCAAAGGAAGTCTGGTTCTGCAGGGTTAAATCAACAACAACAGGAGTCCAGGTTCCGATGCGAATAGCGGTCCCTGTAGTCAGCAGGTAACCGACACGAACAACATCTCCAATAACCTCACCGAAACAAGGCTGCCCTATCAGAACGGCGATAAACAAGGAGCTTAGAAGAAGCCGTTTCCGAATTAGTAACGGAAATGAGGAATACTGCTGTCTGGTTCGCTGCAAAGCTGAATCGTGAAAACGCATTACACCTGATCTCTGAAGACAGATAGACTATTACCAGTACTTTCCAGCTTGATGGACCTCACCGGGCAACAGCGTCGAGCCGGTCCCTGAGCGTTTTTGAATGCACCTGCAAACTATTCTCATTCAACGCATTCAAACAACCGCCATCGCGATATATTCTAGCCACGAAATCGACGGCATACAACCGGTACCGACAGGTCTACACATACGATCTTTTCCATGCCGTCAGATCGGGGATTAAAGCGAGAATCAACACTCTTCCAACGACACAGCGATTAGGGTATCTTCATCATCCATGTACCGTTTAGCAATGTTACTCTCGGTTTACATGGTGATCAGCGGGTTTACACGCGTGTGCGGTCGATTGGCGGTTATGGAACTTCCCCCAATGTGTATAGTCTGTAGACGCTTTAACGCATCGGGTATTATCCTTTTCCTGGCAACTCAGGCGGCCAGCAAGGAACTTCCGTCTGGACGATCGAATTTTCCTTTACTGCTATTGCCTGCGGCATTATACGTTCCGATCAACCAGAATTTGTACTTTAACGGTTTAAAACCGGATAATGCAGTCCCAGGAAAGGAAACGATATAACCATGGCCGAAGAAACTCCCGCATTGCGAGCCCAGCGAAATGAGCCGGCGATTCGAATTGTCATGATGCCCCCGGATACGAATGCAGAAGGAAGCGTCTTCGGGGGAGTAATCCTGAGCAATATCGATCTGGCCGCCTTTGTTGAGGCAAAAAGGCAGGCACATAACCGTTACGTAACGGTGAGCATGAAAGAGGTGGTATTCAAAGCGCCGGTATTCGTCGGGGATACTCTGAGTTTTTACGCGGAGGCGATCAGGCTGGGCCGGACATCGATTACGATTAAGGTGAAGGTCGTTGCGGAAAGATTCGAACCACCAACGACCACGGTAAATGTCACTGAGGCGGAAGTGGTAATGGTTGCGATGGATGATTCCGGACATCCTAAAGTAATCTCCCCAATGGCCTGATTTTCGGGGGTTCAGCCTTTTAAACAGGTTTTCCAGGCCCCCTGACGAACTCTGTCTCTCCGGATTGATTTGCGAATGCTTGTTTTAGTACAATACGGGAAAGAGGCGTAAGTGTTTTGATTTTTTGAAGGGGGATTGTCATGCTCAAGCGAGAGCGGGTAACAGGTATATCGGTTCTGACCATGGCAATAACCGCACTGCTTGCCTTCCTGCCGAACAAGTTATCGGCCCGTCAACCCGTAACTTGTGAAAAACAAGATACTATATCTGCCGAGCGAAGTTACATCAGTGTGGATTCGCCGTTACAGATTGCCAACGCACTGACTTCAAAGCGCACCGCGCGGTCAGTAATGAACGATAGAGGTTTACGCAACGGGTGCGGAGACCTTGGTTTTGACACGTATCCGTACGCGTGTGCCGATCCGTTGACCAGTAATTATATCTGGCTGGCGGCCAACACCGCTTACGGAGAAGACCTGACCCTGGAACCCGGAGTATGGACAATAGGGTGTTATGACGTTTTCTATTACGCGGACAATGATTCCAATTACGGGTGTAATACCAACAGAACGGTTACCATCAGTGTTCACGAAAGCTGCAACGGGCCGGTTATTCCCGGCTCGGTCACTACCTGGACAGTTCCTCCGCATGGAGGCCCGGTTCTTCTGACCGGCGCTACAACGGTTGATTTCGAGGCATCGGGGACAATATGGTTTTCCATTATGACCAGTATTCACGGATGTGACGGCTGGTACGTTTCGCACGCCAACCTGGCCGGCTCGACAACAACGGATGTTCAGGTCGGTTCACACTGCAGTGAATTAATAGACGATCCAACGTACAACAGGTTCCACGTTGTGCTTTACGGAACCCGCTGCCTGCCGGTTGAGATTACGGCGCAACCTTCCGGAGCGGAAATCTGTGCCGGCGACTGGCACCAGTTGTGCGTAACGGCGACCGGCGATCCCGCCCCTGATTACCGATGGCAGAAAAACGGAGTGGATATTCCCAACGCCGATTCCTCCTGTTACGTGGCCACGGAAGCCGGGCAGTATCAATGTGTGGTCAGTAACGATTGCGGCAGCGAAACAAGCGAAGAGGCCACCGTATCGATCAAGAGCGGCCCAATGATAGATGAGCAGCCATCAGGCGGAGCGATATGCCCCGGCTATTCGCCGGTATTATGCGTATCCACTACTGGAAGCGGAGATATGAATTACCTGTGGAAACGGAACAATCTCACGCTGATAGGATCGAACGATCCATGCCACACGGCCACTCAATCGGGTAATTACACATGCACGATTACCGATGACTGCGGCAGCACAACTTCAGACATCGCGGTTGTAACCACGGCCAATCCGGGCACCGGCGATTTTTCCGGCGACGGACATAGCGATATAGACGATTTCTCGATTTTCCACGATTGCCTTTTCGGTCCGGCAACCGCGGCGGAAAACGAATGCGTGTGTACTGATGTCGATGGAAACGGCGCTATCGACCTGATCGACTTCGCGGTATTGCAGCGATATTTCGGCAGCTAAGTTCCAACGCCAACGAACCTGCAATCAACCTTCGGCAAAGGATACACCGATAGCCTTGCAGGCTTTGATTAACGGGTGGTCCAGCGGAATAGTACGCTGCCTGTCGGCCACATCCATAATGGGAACGCCACTGAGCTTTCCGTTTTGCATAACCACCAGCTTGTTCAAATCGCCGGAGACGATCATTTCCAGAGCGTGGTGGCCAAACTCGGTAGCCAGTACGCGGTCGAAAGCGCAGGGAGTTCCGCCTCTCTGAATATGACCAAGGATAGTAGCACGGCACTCCAGGTTGGTTTTTTCACTAACCTGGTGAGCCAGAACCTCGCTGACTCCGCCGAGCCGGATCGGATCGGGAGAGTCCGCAACCACCCTGTCAACAACCACATCTCCGCCTATGGGCTTGGCTCCTTCAGCCACGGCGATTATGGTAAATGCTTTACCTCGCTTACTGCGTGCCTGGCAGACCTCGCAAACCTTGTCCAGGTTATAGGGAATTTCAGGAAGGAGGATCACATCGGCACCGCTGGCTATTCCCGAATGCAGGGTGAGCCAGCCGGCGTTGCGCCCCATCATTTCCACCAGCATTACCCGGTGATGACTGGAGGCTGTTGTATGAATCCTATCCAGGGCTTCGGTTGCAATCTGTACCGCAGTATTGAAACCGAAAGTTACTTCGGTATGCATGAGGTCGTTATCGATTGTCTTGGGGACCCCAACACACGGTAACCCCTTTTTGATCAGGTTGGCGGCGCCGCTCATGGTTCCGTCGCCGCCGATACAAACGACGACATCCAGATTGTTGGAACCGGCATGCTCCAGGCAGCGATTGGTGACATCCTCGAAAACCGGTTTACCGTCAGAATCGGTTCCCACCCGGAACCTGGAGGGATCGGCCTTATTGCTTGTCCCCAGGATCGTTCCGCCCTGGGTAAGGATATTGGATACGCTGGACATCTCCAGCGGTTTCATCTGGTTGCGAATCAACCCGAGGAAGCCATCCTCTATTCCCATCACCTCCCAGCCATGATCGTTGATTGCCGCCTTGGTAACCGCACGAATAACCGCGTTGAGCCCGGGACAGTCGCCACCGCCTGTCAGTACGCCGATTCGTTTTCCGCCAGCCATTTGCATTTCCTCCTGCAGACAATCATCCCGACCGTGTCACCAGTTCAAAGTATGTTTAATACAACAGAGCGAAGTTTTTGCCAAGGATAATGATACATAAACATCGGCATTCTATCTCTGCAAGGGATTGTAAAGGGTATCCCGCTCGACGGGGACGTAACCGGCTTCCACGATCAAACGCCGCAGATTGTCTACGCTCATCTCCTGGTGAGTGTCGTTTGCGTCTCTCTTGGTAATATCATAATACACAACCGTTCCATCGAGATCATCCACACCCCAATCTAGAGAAACCTGGGCAAGTTTCGGCGTGTGCATAATCCAGAACGCCTTAACATGTTCGAAATTATCCAGCATCAACCGGGAAATAGCCAGTGTTTTCAAGTTGGTTATTCCACCGGGTGCGGGGAAATGAGCCAACTCGCTACCGGCCGGATTGAATGGCAAAGGCACAATAGCGTTGAACCCGGCCTTTCGTTCGGCAATCGACACATCCTGATGTTCACGAAGCTTGATCAGGTGTTTTATTCTTTCAGCGGGTGTTTCCACGTGTCCGTAGAGCATGGTGGCGTTGCTGTATATCCCCATATCGTGGGCAACGGCGTGGACATCGAACCATTCGGTCTCCCCTTTTTTTCCCTTGAACGCCTGGGCGTGAACACGATCATCGAATATCTCCGCGCCACCACCGGGAAGCGAATCCAAACCGGCGTCTTTTAATTCTCCCAATACCTGGGCCACTGTTTTGCGAGGTCGGGATAATCCCGCAAAGTGAATTATCTCTATTGCGGTGAATGCCTTTATATGCAAACCGGGAGCCGCCTCCTTGATGGCTCGGCACATATCCAGGTAGTAATCAAAGGGCAGTTTCGGATGCAGACCGCCGACAATATGCACCTCAGTCGCTCCGTGTTCGGCTGCTTTTTTTGCCCTATCGACAATCTCTTCAATTGTCAGGGTATAACCACAGCCGTCATCATCGCTGGACCATGGTTTATAGAAGGAGCAGAACTTGCACCTCAGCACGCAGTAGTTGGTGTAGTTTATATGCCGGTTAATATTGTAGAATGCTTTTCGCCCGTGCTTTTTCCGGCGAACCGCATTCGCCAGCCGACCTATCAGATGGATATCGTTGGATTGGTAAAGTGCCAATCCGTCTTCAAAATCCAACCGCTCTCCCGAAGCAACCTTCTTTTCGATTTCACTTAGCCGATTATCCAAACTACTCACCCCGATTATCTAAAAACCAGCTTTCCGCTGTTCCGTAATACGCCGCCAGTGCAGCTTGCTCTTGCATCCCTGGTGAACGAACATTCCACGAGCGTGTTTCTGACTGATCCGCCGACGGCGCAGAACCGCGCCGCAATCGCGGCAAACCGCTTCCCATTTGTAGGATTCGGTAGAGGGCATGGCCACCTCATCCCGCTGCATGGTTGCCCGGGGCGTTGCTCCCAGATCGAGAGCGAAGCGTTTCCAGAGCTTACCGTGCCCCTCTTCGTAACCGGCCAACACGTGAGCGATTTCGTGCAAAATGGTATCCCGAACCGCATCATAGTCGTTGAGGTCGACAAATGACGGGGCCAACGAAACGGTTTTAGTGGTATGGTTGCACAAACCACACCGTGAGCGGGTCTTCTGCCCCAGCCAGCCGAAGGTCCATCCGTCGCGGATGATTTCGGCGTCCGACATTAAGTTCAGCGCGAGCTTTTGTGCTTCCAGCCTATCCATCTTCCAGACAAAGCTCCATTAGTTACAAAGATATCCACTCAAGGATTACACAACCAGGATTATAACGCAAGTTTCCAGACGTGACATGGATTCAAACAGCAATATCAGCGAATCTGCCGGGAATTATCGCTTGTTACCTCCGAGTAATTGTCACGCTACTGACCAATTTCTTTTATTAAGGAAGGTCAGAAAGAACAGGATACTTTTGGTTTTACGTTATTACTGCGATTCATAACAGATAAATTAATTCTGCCCAAACGGTTCGGACCTATAACCGGATTTTAACTGGGGCTTACTCCCGATTACGGCGATGTTATGGTAGGCTAACGAAAAATATCGCAAGTACCCGATTGGCAATTACACCAATAGACTCATGAGAAACGAAACACAGCTGGAAAAAACATTTTCTGAAAGAAGATCGATGATGGAAACGACGTTCAGTTGCAAATTGAGGCGACTTAAAGCTCAATTGGGTATTTTAACGCTTGGTATATTCCTCTGGCTTATATTATTTTTCCTTGGCAGAATAATTATTCGTTAGTCAGGCAATTATCAATAACCCGCCTCCCAGTAATCCCCTCTTCGATATTACCAAGGACAACTTTCGCCAGCACGCCATACCTGATAGCATGGCTTGCAATGGCTATCGCGGATAACAAATTCTATTACCCGACGGACAGGGAATACGACCGGCCAGAGAATTACGGCCTGGGTTATGAGGAGGTTTTCTTTCCTTCTACAGGGGACAACACTCTGCACGGCTGGTTCTTCCCAGCGCAAAACGCTCGGGGAACGATCATTCACTGCCACGGCAACGCGGGGAACATCACCGCCCATTTCAAGTTTGTCGACTGGCTGCCGCAAGTCGGCTGGAATGTTCTCTGCTTCGATTATCGCGGTTACGGCCAATCGACCGGCAGCGTATCGCGCAGAGGGATAATCGACGATGTGGTTTCAGCAATCAGGTACGCAAGCGCCAGGAGCGACGTTTTGCCAGGCAGGATATGCCTGTTTGGCCAATCGCTTGGTGGCGCGGTGGGGATAGTGGCCTCCACGGAGTGCGACGGGGCAATTGCAGGCATATGTATAGAGGGAGCGTTTTCCAGCTATCGAACAGAGGCCCGTTTCGTGACGCGGAAGACATGGTACCTCTGGAGCGTTTCGGGGTTGATTTCCCGTTACCTTATCAGCGATGATTTTTCGCCTATTGACTACGTATCACAACTTCCTGATATTCCAAAGATGTTTATCTGCGGCGTTAACGACCGGATAGTCGATTTTCGGCAGACGGTGGACTTATATAACGCTGCAACCGCCCCAAAATCCATATGGCAAATACCCGACAGCGATCACACCGAAGCGGTTACCGGAGAAATCGAGGGCGGTAGAGAGCGGGTGGTTGATTTTTTTGATACCTGTATGGAAAGGTGAATTCCATTTCTCAGTACACTCTGTCCCCTTTATTACCAAGGAACAACTATTTCGCAGCAGTTTCTATTCTACAGGCAGGGGTAGATTGTGAGCCCGCAGGAAAGACAACTTATCCCAATAGCCGCGTTGAAACACGATTTTTTGATTTTCGAATTTGAAAAAACCGCACCCTCGAAGCCCTAAGGGATCTTTCCATTCAAGAATCGCCCATTCACCGTCTTCGAAGACGGATTCGACGACGCAAATCATTTTCGCCTGGGAAAACTCGCGAGAAAACATCTCTTTAATGGCCTGTTTACCTTCAACCGGTGATTCGGCCACCTGATGATTAACCGCGTCGTCAGCGTAAAACTCCGCTAACGCTTCAGCATCAGCCCTGTTGAACACTTCTACCCACTTGAGAAGAATATCTTTAGGTTGCATAGCTATTCTCATTGCCCCAGTCAAGGTTTCGATAAAAGATTTTCAGCATGTTATGATTCCACATTCCACCGCACAACAGTATCAGCAAGAAAAGCTACCAAAACACTGGCGGGCCTGTGGACTAAACGTATTTGAACATAAAAACAGCGTTTTTTCGCAACGCCGAGGTTTAGACTACCAAAGGATCATTCGCGTGTGTATCGTGTTGTGTTGACAAACGGCGGGGCGCTTGGACGCCGCCGGGGCAGGAAAGAAATTGATGCAAGCGGTAAAGGGTTGCAGCAAGAGGATTCGTAAGTGTCAAAGCTTTCG
This sequence comes from Phycisphaerae bacterium, assembly GCA_963667855.2. Classification (GTDB taxonomy): domain Bacteria; phylum Planctomycetota; class Phycisphaerae; order UBA1845; family UBA1845. The sequence goes on from CAXXKI010000019.1 coordinate 129,067, forward strand.
TACAATAAGGCGGATGTTCTCCGCGGGATCAGCCTGTTCGTTATAGTTATCGCGCTGGTTGCCGCGATTATTATCCTTTGTTGCGGTTTTGAACTCGCGGGCTACGCCATATCGGCCGGCATTCTTCTCTTGGGAATATCCGTTTTCCTGCTCTGTCGCCAGGGAGCGGAGCTGGCTGAATCCAGACAGTTCCTGCAGCGAGTTATTGACAGCACCTCCGATCCGCTGCTGGTAATCGACCCGGACTACCGGGTGATATTGGCCAACCGGGCGGCACAGCGGATTTCCGGGCGCAGTGTTACCGCCCCAGGGTGTCTCAGTTGCCACGAGTTTTCTCACGGCCGGGACAAACCTTGCGGCGGCTTGGAGAATCCGTGTCCGCTGAAAACGGTAGTATCGGGAAAAATAGCAACCACGGTCACTCACACACACGTTAAAAACGCCGGTCAGGAAACGGTAGTGGAGATAAGTGCGTCTCCTGTTCTGAACCGGTCGGGAGAAATCGAGTACATTATAGAGCTCAGCAGGGATATCACCGCTCGCGTGCGGGCGGAAGAACAGGTGCGCAGGCATCAGGCCGAACTCGCCCACGTATCGCGATTGGGAACCATGGGGGAAATGGCAACTGGGCTGGCTCACGAATTAAACCAGCCACTGGCCGCCATTGTCAATTACCTGCAGGCGGCACGGGAAAGGATTCGATCCGGCTCTGCCGACTTTCAGGAGTTGCTGCGGGATATCGAAGATGCCTCCCAGCAGGCACGCCGGGCGGGCGGAATAATCGAGCAGATTCGGAACTTCGTCCGTAAGGACGTGCGGGAGCGGTCCAAAGTCAACATAAACACGATTATACAACAGGCTGTTTCACTGGTTAAAACCGAGCTGCGGAATAACCGTATAGAAGTCAATCTCGAACTGAGCGACGCTCTGCCGCAGGTGTCAGCCCAGGAAATCCAAATCGAGCAGGTACTGGTTAACCTCATAAGAAACAGCCTGGACGCGATGATCAATATCGAAGCGGACGCCCGGGTACTGACTATAAGTACTTCAAAAACAGAGGCCGGTTTGATCTCCTGTACGGTTTGCGATACCGGATGCGGATTGAACGAGAAGGAACTTGACCAGGTGTTCAATCCGTTCTTTACTACCAAAGCTGGCGGCATGGGAATGGGATTGCCGATCTGCCGGACTATTATCGAAGAACACGGCGGGAAACTGACCGCCGATAGTGATACCGACCGGGGAGCGTCGTTTACTTTCGTCCTTCCGGTTAATGAAGGCGAGAAATGATATGCAGGAAAAAGCAACCGTATTCATAGTGGACGACGATCAGGCCATCCGCGACTCACTGAGCAGGCTTATGGATTCAATAGGATTAGCCACTGAGACATTCGCCGACGCACAGGCTTTCCTGGACAACTACGACAACGAGAAACCAGGTTGCCTTTTACTCGATATACGCATGCCGGGAATGGGCGGTATGGAACTGCAACAGGAACTGTCCGCAAGAAATATCAGCATTCCGATCATTATAATCTCCGCCCACGGCAGCGTGGAACAGGCGGTGCAGGCCATGAAAACCGGCGCGGTTGATTTCATCAGAAAACCATATGACGGCGGCGTACTGCTCGATAGGGTAAAACACGCATTAGAGCTGGACGCCGATCTTCGGCAGAAGGATGCCCAGCGAGCGGAGGTGGCCTCCAGAATCAACCTGCTTACTCCGAGAGAAACCGAAGTCATGAAACTGCTGGCAGCGGGGAAATACCCCAAGGAAATCGCCTTCGAACTCGGCTTGAGCAGAAAAACCGTGGACGTACACCGCAGCCATATCATGATGAAAATGCAGGCGGACTCGGCAATTGAGTTGGCCCAAATGCTCCAGACACAGGAATGAGCATATAGCATTGCCATAAGCATGACAACACCAACTTGCAGGTCGGGGCATCGACCCGACGCGTGAGCATATGTTTTCCGTCGGGTCAATGACCCGACCTACGATTGTTCACATCGCTCTACTAAGAAAAATCCCTAGGCCTGTTCCCAATTGCAGAGCTTATCGGGCGGCGGTAATTATATCGCATAGAAGTGATCGGCCTGTCCGGTCGCGGTAGTCAAGCGGTCAGGCTGATGAATAATCCGGAGAGAACGAAAATGTTCCGTCAGGAATTTTCATTCATTTTGACAGCGTGCATCTTCTGCTCAGTAAAGGGTTTCGTTGCCTCGACTTCCGTTACTGACCACAAGATACACTACCCGCAACAGCCGGCTCCATCAGGTATTTGCATCAGTGCCTTTGGAGAAGCAGGGGAAGCGGTGGTCGACGATGAGAAGCTCTACGATTACGGGCTGGTAAGCAGACTTCACATCGGAGATTCCCGGTTACAGTCGGGGATTGAATCCAACAATCCCTCCGCATTATGCGCGTCCCCGGAAATCTCCACCGCCGCGATCCCGGCCGGCTTTGCCGCTTCCGGCATACCGGAAGCTGAAGAAACTCAAGTATGCCGGCATTCGTTATCCACTATCACCAACCAGGTGATTCACTCTGAAAAACAGGAGGGGAAGGAAGCTGTGGTTTAATTGTGGGGAAAAAGCAACGGAACGAATCCCGCGTGGGATTCACATATCAGTGGGGATGCGTGGCCTCTTCTTGTTTACTCGCATGCGAATGCGAGTTTCCTGGGAGGCCACGTTTTATTTCGGTTCGCCATGACAGTTGTGGATATGCATTCCGTCGGGTCTGTTGATCGCTGCGATCATCATCTTTGTCATTAGTCTTTTTCACGGTTTCCTGAATTTGGCGTCTTTGTGAATAACGGAGGAAGGTTTCGGCATTATCTATCTGAAATTTGAAATCTAGAATTAGATTCATCAAGTCGTAGCGAGAACCCGAGCTGCCTGGCTAACATCGTGCTTAAAAAGATTTATGATTAAAAATGATGTTTCCAGCGGTGGTCTATTGCCCCAACAGGCGTACACATGCATTCCGTCGGGTCTGTTGACCCGACCTACAGGGCTACGGCTACGGAGTAAATTACTTTTCATTGAACAAAACTACCCATCTTAGCGGATAAACCGGTGGAATTGTGCAAATATCATCACCTTGCCGCCAATCGAAGGTTTTCAGGTAGCGTTAGCTTTCCAAGCTGGTTATCATGATTCCCGGGCAACCAGTTCTGTTGGACAATGGGTGAGTTGCATCAGCATTTTTCTGGTGCAGGGAAAAATAACATTCATTAAGGACACCTCCAATGGCCGAGGCGAGAACCAATCGATTTGAAACGAAGTACACGGACACGTATTTTGCTCCAGCCGGACGTGCCAGCGAATCTGACCTACAAGCATCAGTGAAAAAGTTGACACACAATCCGATACTGGACGCAATGATGGAAATTCTGGGTTCGTGGGTACTTGCAGTGAACCAGCAGAGGCAAATCCTGGCCATAAACGCCAAGCTGATTGAGGAACTCGGAATTAAAGATCCAGCCCGTTTTCTTGGTTTGAGACCTGGCGAAGCCCTGGATTGCAAATATGCTTTCAAAGGTCCGGATGGCTGCGGTACAGGGCAGGCATGTTCAACCTGCGGTGCGGCGATTGCCATGGTTACCGCCCAGGAAACCGGCGAGGCTAACGATCAAACCTGTGTACTGACAACGGTTAAGGGAAACACAACTTACGATAGTGTTTAGTCTCCGTACGATGTGTACCAGTCAAACTGCCTGAAGAGGATATTCTTCTGGTATGCATGCATGACATAAGTACCGAACAGCGCAGAAAGGCGTTGGAACGCACGTATCTGCATGACATCAGCAATCTCCTTTCGGCAATGTCCGGATCAATCGACCGGCTGCGGCCTGACGCCTCAGACGAACAGCTGCAATTGATCGACAACCTCAAGGAATGCTCTCACGCACTGATAAGGGAAATCCGTATTCAAAGATTGTTCTGCACAAATGGGGGCCAGGGAATTGAAGTAAACTCTTCGGAGATTTGGCCTGAAGATGTATTAAAGCGAATCAAGGCTCTGATCCGCAATCACCCGGCCGCCATCGGGCGTAACATCAGCGTAGCTGAAGGGAGTTCCAGCGTGCCGGCGTTGTCGGACATGACCCTGGTTACGCGGATACTGGTCAACATGATAATTAACGCCCTGGAAGCGTGCCAGGACGGCGACGAAGTCAAGGTCGGCTTTGACGAAGGAACGGAAATAACCTTCTGGGTATGGAACAAACAGCGGATTCCGGAAAACGTAGCCCCCAGGATTTTTCAACGATATTTCTCCACCAAAGCAGGCAGCGGACGAGGAACGGGAACTTTCTCCATGAAACTATTAGGGGAATCTCTACTGAAAGGGAAAGTGAATTTCGAAAGCTCAGCGGATACTGGAACCACCTTTCGGTTTTCTCTACCGGTGCATCCAAGCTATAAGACCCCTTCCTGACTTTGCATGGCGATATTTTTCATTATCTGAAAACCTCGCATGATTCCAGTTGAAAGAACCGGCCAATAGGTTTTTCAGCTGTTCCGCCAATATACTTATTAAGTTGATCACGAATCGGAGATTGATCTCCTTTACTCCGTTCTTTGCGGAAAACCCGATTTAATACAGAGGTGTGTTTACGCGAGACATAGAACCAACGTATTGTTTTTACCAACAATCTATGTCGGCCGCCCGCATTTAGCGAGCCAAATGCGGGCGGGCTTGGTTTTAAGACCACGAACGTTTTCCGCCGGTTGAAACCGGCGGCTGCGCTTATGCCGTCCATCCACCTCCGGAGGATGGACTCGGCTTTGCCTCTTACCTGTTTTATGGCCAACTTCAAGTAGACGGATTCGGTTTTGCCATTTCCAGCTCTATAGTATTTTCCAATATCTCGCCTCCCGTGGACCTGGAGCGAACGGAGCCGATTCAACTTTTTGGGGCTCCGTGTGTTTTCCATCGATACGTTTCTGATCCGCCTCCAGTCCGTCTTCGGTCCTCCTTCGGCGGATAAACTATATAAGCTAAATACGTCAAATGAACCCAAAGTACTTTTCTGGGGCGAAACAGTGGAACCAGGTAAGTGCCCAGCAGATAAACGATACCCTCGTTTACTTACAGTCTTCCATTACCGCCCATATACTTGTTCATGGCTATTGATGCTCTCTTGCCGTCGCCCATGGCCAGAATAACCGTCGCACCACCACGGACAATATCACCGCCGGAGAAAACCCCGGGCATACTGGTCATCAGGTTTTCATCAACCTCGATATTACCCCAACGGTTCAGCTTCAGTTCCGGCGTGGTCTGCGTCAGAAGCGGGTTCGCCCCGGTACCGATCGCCTCAACGAACACGTCACACGGTAAATCGAATTCGCTCCCCTCAATGGGAACAGGTCTGCGCCGCCCCGAAGCGTCCGGCTCTCCCAGTTCCATTCGCTGGCAGCGAACCGCCTTTACCCAGCCTTCCTTATCGCCGATAATCTCAATTGGGTTTACCAGTAGATCCAGCTTGACCCCTTCCTCTTCCGCGTGCTTTATTTCTTCCACGCGTGCCGGCATTTCAGCACGTGAACGACGGTAGACCAGGGTGGCCGCGTCCGCTCCCAGCCGAAGACCGGTACGCACCGAATCCATGGCCGTATTACCACCACCGACAACCACTACGTTCTTCCCCCTTATAACTGGCGTTGAAGACTGCTCGCCCCGGAACGCGCCCATAAGATTAACCCGGGTCAAGTACTCGTTTGCCGAGTAGACGCCTTTCAGGTGCTCGCCGGGAATGCTTTGGAATACCGGCAGGCCGGCACCATTGGCAATAAATACGGTATCGAATCCCTCGTCCTCCAGCAATTCCTTGACCGTATAGGTTTGACCGATTACCACGTCGCATTCGATCTTCACCCCGATCTCGCGCAGCTTGTCCACTTCCTTGGCGATAATCTCCTTGGGAAGCCTGAATTCGGGTATTCCATACATCAACACGCCACCAGGTACATGCAAAGCTTCGAAGATGGTCACATCGTGTCCCAACTTGGCCAGCTCGCCGGCACAGGTAAGACCGGCCGGTCCCGCACCGACTATCGCCGCCTTCTTACCCGTGTATGCTTTCGGAGCCGCCACTTTGGAGTAGTTGAGCCGAGCCCAGTCTGCCACGAATCGTTCGAGATAACCGATCCCCACCGGGTCTCCACTTTTACCCCGTATACAAACCTCTTCACACTGCGTTTCCTGCGGACAGACTCGACCGGTAATACCGGGAAGCACGTTCGCATCGTAAAGGATGTCCGCAGCTTTTTTCAGATCACCGTCCGAAACCGCGCCAACGAATCCCGCAATATCTATTCCCACCGGGCAGCCTTCAACGCATTTGGCTTTTTTGCACTGGAGACACCGATCAGCTTCGGTCTTGGCAATATCCGGATCCATCCCCAGGTTTACTTCCTTGAAGTTGCGACCGCGCACCTTGGCGTCCTGCTCCGGCATCCGCTGCCGCTTTATCTTCATTCTCTCAGACGGTTTCATCTGCACTCCATCCTATTCGTGAAAAACCTATCCGTCCTGTTCAGATGTTATTTTCACTAACCGCATTCCCGTCGCCTGCACCGGGCGACATAAAAACCGGTCAACCAAGTTACTTAACAATTGCCTGTCAGCCGTCACACTTGCATTCGCCGCATTTTCCCTGATGCAACCGATCCCAGGCCTCTTTTTCCCAGGTACGGTAGGCGGCCAACCGATCGGCCAGCTCTTTGAAATCCACCTTATGGGCGTCGAATTCCGGCCCGTGTACGCAGGCGAATTTCTGCTTGTTGTCCACGGTCACCCGGCAACCGCCGCACATGCCCGTACCGTCCACCATGATCGGGTTGAGCGAAGCGATGGTGCGAATCTCCTTCGGCCTGGTGACTTCCGCAATTGCCTTCATCATGGGCACCGGCCCGGCAGTCAACACCACATCGATCGGATTGGATTCATCGTCAATGAGTTCCTGCAGCTTACCGGTAACGAAACCCTTGTATCCGTAACTGCCGTCGTCGGTACAGGGATAAACCGCATCACACACTTTGGACAACTCGTCCTCCATGATGACATAAGGTTTACTCCTGCCGCCCATGATCGCGGTAACCTTGTTGCCCGCTTCCTTCAAAGCGCCTGCCTGAGGGAAAATCACGGCTGTTCCGACACCGCCACCTACAAGCACGGCGTGACCGTAATTTTCGATCTCCGTCGGTACGCCCAACGGACCAACCACGTCGGGGATTTTCTGACCGGCCTCCAATGACGCGAGTATTTCCGTGGTAGCCCCGATCACCTGGACCGCAAGTACGATGGTACCTTCCTGCGGATCGGAATCGGCAATAGTGAGAGGAATGCGCTCGCCATCCTCGCACGCTCGAACAATCACAAAGTGCCCCGGCTGATGACGGGCGGCCACTCGCGGCGCTTCCACCACTATCCACCTTACTTCCGGGGCTAACCATTTTGCTTCACGGATGACAAACATGTCGTTGGGTTTCTCCAATACAAGGGAACGATATCCAGACTGGCTCAGGCAACCTGCGATAAGAAAACTCGCCTCCGCCGGCACTTACGAAGGCTGAATCTTTTTCGTTAAAACAACATTCAACCCGGTCCGGAACAAAAATACCTGCCCTCTGTACCTGCTCCGCACACTTAATTATTTATAATAGCGCCAATTACGGTGATAAAGCAACACTTTCAACCGCCATACTGGGTGTTAATCAACAGGTATTTGAAAGAAAAACGGTGTGGCCAGACAATCCATCCTGTGTATCTACAACCGCTCGGAAAAAACCTCTCCGGAAACGGCGAAAAATCCACCCGTTTTTGTGCTGCTTTCTATAATTGAGTTTGGGCCTGATCGCTTTGAACCTGGCAACCGTTACCGTTGCTTTTAGCCCCGCAGGAATCGCGCACCACTAATTGCGGCCTGAGCGATACCTTTGTTGGCGGTCTTTTTGGATCAGCAACTCGCTGGCAGAGCACTTCGATCGCTATCGATCCCATTTGCGCCAGTGGTACTCTGACTGTAGTTAGAGCCGGACGAGTCATGCCCGCAACCCTGGTATCGTCGAAACCGACAATAGCCAGATCAGAAGGAACTCGAATGCCCTTTTCCTGAGCGACGGCCAGTATTCCAGCAGCCATCTCATCGTTGGCGGCAAATACACAATGCCCAGGACCTGCCCATGTCGCGATATGCTCAGCGGCCAACTCACACGCACGATCATAGCTGTAATCGAGGTGATAAATATCGTCTGAATTGTATGGCAAACCGGCCGCCTGCAATACCTCTTCATACGCCTTGCGACGAACCATGGTATCGGCGTTGGTTTGCAAACCACCTACGAAAAATATCCTATTAGCACCACAGTTATCCACCAGATGCCTCATGACCGCCAGTGCACCGCTTCGCTGATCGATCATTACGCTGTCGTGTTGTGTATCTTCAAGAAAATCATCCAGTATGGTTACGGGAATACGGAAACCGGCCAACAATTCCTCTATCCGGTCGGTAACCTCCGAAACCATTACGGCCATTCCATCCACTATTGAGCGCTGGCTTATCCCCTCTAAGAGGGCATGAGCGTCATCAACGTCCTTGGCAGAGGATACCACCAGGTTGTAGCCCAGCTCCCTAGCCTTGGCGTTGGCACCGCGGATAACTTCGGAGTAGAACCCACCATGCATATCCGGGAGAACCAACCCGAGCATCTCACTTTTTTGAAGCATAAGCCCGCGAGCGAAAACATTCGGCTTGTAATCAAGCTCGGCTATCGCTTTCTCTACGCGTTCCAGAGTAACCTTGTTGACCAGCTCCCGCCGATTTAGCACTCTGGAAACAGTACTGATGGATACGTTTGCCCGCTTTGCAACATCTTCGATAGAAACGGCCATTTATTCGTTCCCCACAAATACACCCCGGCTACGAAAGAGCCAGTCCAACTTTTTGACAGCGCTTTCATAGTACCGTATCGTGGTCAATTATGCGATCACTGACTCTAATTATAACCACCGTAACATTTTTTTCACTCCAACTTAATTGCGCTCGCGGTTCTGAGCCCGATAAGAACATTCTCAGAACTCCGGAAACGCAAAAAGCGATCAACTACCAATTCTCAGAGCAAGAGAACGCCCTGCTTGATGAAATCCAGCACGGCTGCTTCCTCTACTTCTGGAAAGAGGCTGGAAAAGCCGGATTGGCGAAAGATCGGAGGAAAGCTCCGGTGGCGAGTACGGCCGCTGTTGGTTTCCAGCTCTCCGCTCTGCCTATTGGAGTCGAACGTGGTTGGATCACCCGGGAGCAAGGACGGGATCGCGCGGAAAAGATTCTGCGAAGTCTCATTGATCGCAAGGATAACAAGCACGCGGGTATTTACTACCACTTCGTGGATTACGACACCGGTGGTTGCTCGACCAGCGGATATGAAGAGCTGGCCAGCACTATCGATTCCGCGCTGTTAATGGCCGGCGCAGTCCCCGCGGCCGAGTACTTCGGAGGCGAGGTCAAGAAGCTGGTCGAACGCCTTCACGCTGACGCCAACTGGAGGGCATTCTCCAAAGGCGCTAATGGGGAATTATCAATGGGCTGGTACCCTGACGTCTCAGGGCACCCGGAGGGTAAAGGTAATTTCCACGGGGCACTATGGCATTGCACATCGTGCGAAGAGCGAATCACGTATTTCATGGCCATCGCCGCTCCCGATCCCAAAAACGCTGTGGACGCCAAGGTTTTCTACGGGTTGCAGCGTCCCATCGGCAGGCACAAGAATATGAAGCCCTATGTGATTTCACCCCAGGGCACCATGTTCCACTACTTTTTCAGTCATTGCTGGATCGATTGGCGTAACCTCAATCCGGACAACCCGGCGTTGTTCGGATACAAGTCGCCGCAAGTCGACTGGTTTGAAAACTCACGCCGGGCAACCCTAACCCACAGGCAGCGATGCCTGGAACATGCGGATAAATTCAAGACCTTCGGTGGTAACCGCTGGGGGCAAAGCGCCTGTGCCGCAAGAGACGGCTACGTCGTACCTCACGTACAACCCAACATGGTCAACGTGGACTGCTGGGCGGATGGAACCGTGGCTCCCTACGCGGCCGGCGCGGCGATCATGTTCACCCCAGCTGAGAGTATCGCCGCCTTGAAGGAATTCCGTAATTTAAAGAACAGTAAGGGCAAACCACTGGCATGGTGGGATCCCGCCGACGGAGGATACGGCCTGGTGGATTGCTTTAACCTGGATCAGGATTTTGCCAGCGACGACTACGTGGGCATAGACCACGGGCCACTGCTTCTGGGTATTGAGAATGCCCGCACAGGTCTGATCTGGAAACTATTCATGCAGAGCGACACGGTTAAACGCGGTATCGAGAGGATGAAGATATCTCAGCGATAGGCCTGACGCACCCTTATAGTACCTGCAGGAGAATAAGGTAAAGCTGCCAAGAAAAATCGTTCAATGTTATTTACTGCAGCCTTCTTATCTACACTGAAGAGACAGACTCTGTCATATGAAATGGATTCTTCGTAGAATGCTGGTAGCTTCTTAACAGATGGGTTAAACCTCGTTTCGACGCCAGCGATTTCAGTATCGGTCCTATATCAAAAAGCTTTGACTATACGTTGTCGAAGAATGGCCACTATTCGTCGTTACAACGTACTGTTTTACGAATCTGAAATAATCGTCCTTACCCGCTATTTCAAATCAAACTTTCCGGGTCGAACGCTACAACAAAATCGAAGTTATTTTCACAGGTTGTCGAGATAACTGCTCGAAAATACAGCCAGCGTATTCCAGCAACCCCGGCCACCTCACGGGAGCGTCAGCAGCAATGAAAGAGAAACGTAAATTCCCCAGAGAGCAAGTGCTGGCCAACGACGCACAGGCGTTCGTTCAGCTCCCCGATGGCAGGGAACTTCACGGCAAGGTCCATGATGTTTCAGAGGGTGGAGCGAGGATCGACGGCGAAACAACAGGACTGTCCCAAGGCGATCAGGTCGATATCATCTTTTTGTTCCCTTCTGGGGAAAAAGTAAAACACAACTGCCAGATACGCCATGTGGATTCGGCTGGGAAGTATTTCGGAATAGAATATCACGGCCTGCCGGAGGTACTCAGCAAGCCTGAAGACTTCGCTGAAAGCGAGAACATTCGCGTGATACTCTAACCAGCACACCAGGGCTCATAACCCCAATCACTGCCCAATCGCCGATTCTGAATAAAAACTATCGCCCGATAAAACTATCGATACCGATAATAACCCGCCTTATCGGTATTTCCTTAAATCATGGAAAACTAAACCAAGTTCCCCACTTGGCGTCATGTGTGTTTTAATTATATTCTTCCCTTGACCAGTTCTTTACTCTGTAACTTATTTCACAATCAAAGGAAACTAAATTGTTTAAAACCAGTATATACGCAGCTTTTCTATCTACCTGTCTGATCGCCTCGGGTGCGGTAGCCACCACCATCAACCCGTTTGATTTCAATGTTTACAGTTTAGGGGATATCGGAACTGAGCACTCCGGTTACCGCAGCGATTTCCAGGGTATAGCGGGAGCAGGTGGAAGCGCCTATTTCAACGGTTTCAGCCTGCACGATGTCGCGGCGTCCGGTCCGGGTACGCCCTATTCTCTTTATGCCGGAGGTAACGCCTACATAGGCGGATCGATCAATAACGGTGGTATAGAAGCGGGCGGGAACGTCCATATAAACGGCGCCAGCGTCGACGGAAATTTGAATATTGGCGGCAGCCTCTACGGCACCGGCGGAAGCATCAGTGGAAACGCATACATGAGCGGGACCGATTATACCGGATACTCTGTGAGCGTATCGGGAAACATAGTTGAACAAAACCTCTACCAGCCTACCTTCGACCTGCAATCCACCAGTAACTACTTCCTCAATGCCAGTGATAGCGTTGGGAAAATGCAGGCGAACACCTCCTACACCGAACAGTGGGGGAAGATGAGTGTAGCCCTTTCATCTGGCACCAACGTGCTGGAGCTGAAAAGCGACGATCTTAAAGGCCTCTGGAACGTGGACATAACCGGTCCCGATGATGCCACCCTGTTTATCAACATTACCGATGACGACGTATCGCTTTCGCCCAGCTTGAGCTGGACTTATTCGGGCGGCATCGGCGCGGAAAACGTCCTGCTCAACCTGGCGTTTGCTGATAAGCTGAAGATCAACGGCGGAAGCCACACGGTGAACATTCTCGCACCGAACGCTGATGTTCAATTTCCCTACGGGCTGGTCACCGGAAACCTTATAACCGGCTCATTGACCGGCGGAGGACAGGTGAATTCCGGAGCGTTCGTGAATGACCGCATCATACCGGAGCCGACTTCTCTGCTTCTGCTGGGATTAGGCGGGCTGGTATTAATTCGCCGTAAGTGTATACGTAGATAATCGCAGACAAAACGCAACTGCGTTCTAAAAAACAACCGTCGTATCGAACCCGGCGCTGGTGGCAACCGTCAGCGCCGGTTTGACGTTTTACGGGTGCTTGGAGAGCTACGACTGGCGATATATATGGTTCCGTCCGAATCAAGCGAGCTTCCTGGTTCCAGGGGTACGTTGCGATCAAGCGGGAAAATCCTGCCCAGCGTTGCGAAACCGACCATTTTCAACACCATCGTAAATGGTCTCGACTATTTTACGATGGTGTTGAAAATAGTCAGAATAAAAACCGCGAAATGCACTTATGATACATTGCAGATTAAAAACTCAAGCAACACACTTAAGTATTACAACCTGATAAACCTTTTTGCTTATTTTTCCAGAAAACCAGTCGCGGAAATACGTACGACGACAAAACCAAACCCTTATATAATGTTTACTCTGATTGGCTTGAGTACTAATATAGTATATACCGTACATGAATGGAGGATGCATGATCAAGCTTACAGACGTGTCACGAATACTAAAGGGACATTACATCGTTGTATCATTGCTTTGCTCTGTCTATTTAGTCTGTCTCACGTTGTGTATTGTTGGCAGTTCTTCGAGATCTTGCATGCGTCTTGCCGGCCTAGATAGCGTTTCACTTTTCCTGGAGGGCAATAGTGGAAAAGTTGGATTTGTTTTAATTACCTCACATGAACCTACAGCTTATAAAGTATTTGTGGATTGGTTCGGCAGTAAGGATTACACTGAAACAGAAGAGGCTATTCGAGAGAATAAAACTCTAGCATACCAACGTTACCGATCAAAAGCTGGCGGCTGGTGGCAACGAAGCGAATGGATTGCGTCGATGTTTGGCTGGCGCACTCTTGACCTGGAATATATCGATTTAAGAGTTTTGTATATGCCTTCCTGGTTACCGTTTACCGCAATCAACTTGCTCCTGGGCAGTTGGCTTATTTTGCGAACCGCTCGCTGCATGTGGCGTAAACATCATAACCAATGCATGGCATGTGGTTACGCTTTACGCGAGCTAACGGAAAACCGTTGCCCGGAATGTGGACGCTCGTTTATAATGCGTTAAGCAGCAGTAAGTCACGACTGACATCGCGTCCTAACCGCTGAAACGTATTACCCAATAGCCAATAGTGCATTAAAAATACCCAACAAAAAAAGGGTTCATCCGACTAAAGCGTACATGGACTAGCAAAAAGGCGGACATGATGTTCTCATCTGAGGTTGTCAAAGACTTCAGATACAGGAGACGCCATCATGTCCACCAGCTTACTATATCACGGATTCGGGGTTCGTGGCTATATTTACGAACGAACAGAATACAAGCACGGCCAGGTTTTTTTCTCGCTCAGCCAGCCACGAAACACCCTGCGGTGTTCAGCCTGTGGTTCAAAGAATGTTGCTCCCCGTGGCCACACTGAGCGGAGTTTCAAATCGGTACCAATCGGTGGCAAGGCAGTGAAAATCGTTCTTCCTATCCCTCGCGTTGAGTGTTCAGACTGCGAAGTCATCCGACAGGTGGAGATTGGATTTGCCGATCGCCGCCGGAGTTACACCCGGTCGTTTGAACGATATGCGTTGGATCTCTTGCGTCATATGACGATTAAGGATGTGGCCGAACACCTGCAGGTTAGTTGGGATGTTATTAAGAAGATACATAAACAGGATCTGCTTAAGCGGTTTGTCCGTCCAAAGCTCAAGCATTTACGCCAAATAGCTATCGATGAAATCTCGATCGGCAAAGGTCACCGCTACTTGACCGTAGTACTCGATTTAGAGCGTGGTGCGGTGGTGTATGTGGGCGATGGCAAGGGAAAAGAAGCTCTCAAACCGTTCTGGAACCGATTGCGAAAATCCCGAGCGAAAGTCAAAGCGGTAGCCACTGACATGTCTCCGGCCTACATTGATGCGGTCTCGAGTAATCTGCCAAACGCTGCACTGGTTTTCGACCGCTTTCACGTAATGAAGCTTTTCAACGATAAATTGTCGGAGTTGCGAAGAGATCTGTACCGTGAAGCCAAGGATCAGTTGCACAAGAATGTGCTCAAGGGGACGCGATGGTTGCTGCTGATGAATCCCGAAAACTTGAACTCTGATAGCAGTGGACTAAAGCGTCTTGAAAAAGCGTTACACCTCAATCAACCTCTGGCCACGGCCTACTACATGAGGGAGGAACTACGCGAAGTCTGGGAACAGGAAGACGGCGAGGCCGCCCAGGCCCATCTGATGGATTGGATATTTCAAGCGGAGGCCAGCGGAGTCAGGATGCTCAAAAAGTTTGCCCAAACACTCCGCCTTCATGCGTTTGGTATATTAGCGTATTATGATTATCCAATATCAACCGGTCCTCTCGAAGGAACAAACAATAAGATCAAGACCATGAAACGCCAGGCCTATGGATTTAGAGATAAGGAATTCTTCAAACTGAAAATCCTCGCCATTCACGAAACAAAGTACGCGTTAGTCGGATGAACCAAAAAAAGTATCTCTAACGGTAAAAGGGACATCTCTGATTTTTCGTTATCACTATGCATTCATTTAACACCAACAGTTTCCGGCTCGTTCAGATAGGCCTGAAATGCTCCTTCAAATTCCTCCCACCATTGGGAGCCTATTGAAAAAGATGCCAGGTCGGCGTGGCAGTCGAGTTGGGCAATGGCGTTCAGGTTCGCATCTTTTTTCTGCATGCTTCTCAGCCGCTCGGCGAAGGCTTTGTTCACGATCCGTACATCCTCATACGATTTTGCCAGGTTCTTTAATTCCCAATCCGGCGTCTGGCCGTGCTGCTGCTTGAAATACTGAGCCAGCAGGTACATGGAAACCGCGCGGAACGTGGTCTGAGCGGTTGTGGAAAACGGAAGATGCGTAAACGCCATCGGTCGGAGCTTATCCAGGTGCGGGCACCCGCTGGTGGCCATCACCAGCCCCATGAGCGAACTTACCGCGTCCTGCAGGGAGCATTCCTTGTAGTAGCTCCTCGCCTCAGTGGCAATGGTAACTCCAACCCGATCATAGGAAATGCGGCTACAGAAGGTACTGCTGACCGGGACAAGGTTGTAAGCTACGGGGCATACCTCACACATGTCGGCACTGAGTGTGCAATTCGGGCATTGGTTAAACTCAAGACGAACCCAGTCCGGGATCTCCTCGACCTTTTCAGAAACCATTTCCAGCGAGGGCAGGTTCAGCTTGACCTCCAACTGCCTGACATCGCCATCGGCAAACCGGAATGAATAGACAATGCTCTCAAAGTCGGCCATATAAACACCCCGCTACCATAAACGATTTCAAAAAGACCAAACGCCCATTACAGAAGGCACAAATTCTCTGTCGGCAACACCGGCAGATTGATTCACCGGATATCCAATCCGAATGAAAGGGTTATTTAGCAGGTAAGGTTAAAGGCGTTTTATGCGATTTGAGTTAACAACAGGCAAGGATCAGGAACGCTTTTCGGCTTCTTTGCTGTATCGAGCATCAATCAACCCGGCCGCCAGTCTGGCGGTTACTTCCTCAATAGAAGTACCTTTGGGCAGCAAGGCCGTATGCTCGCCATCGCTCACATAGGGAAATTCGTTGCTACCTTTCAGCCAGAGACTTGAATGCGTCTTCGGGTGCGGCCCCAGCAGGATCGCCAGTTTGCGCCTGGCGGACGATGACTGTTTACCCGATACAGCTTCGCCAGCCTCATTTTTCGTACATTTCCGAGTTGAAACCAGGACCAGTTCCGGTTTGCAATAATTAACCCACAGAAGAAAAACAACCGCGGGAAATAGAACCAGCAGGCCATACGGTCCCCACATCACCATGTTCTCAACTGATACCGCGCCAATAATCATCTCAGGCCCCTCACGTGTGTAATGACCGTTTCCGGAAATCGCCAGACGGCTCTACAAAGAGAGCACCAGCAGCCTGTATGATCACATTATAAAGGGAATTGGGCGTCGTTTTTGATAGGGAATATCCCTTTACATTGAAAAAGCCCGTTTACCGTGCGGCAAACGGGCTTGTTTAAACGAATTAATTGAGTTAACGTCTTACACCGGACTGCTGATATTACCCAGCAGATCGGTCAGGCTGGTACCCGAAGGAAGTGAATCCAGCCCGGCGCTAGCCCGCAGAGCGGCCAGCAGCAGTTGCAGCTGGCTGTTAAGCCCGTCAAACAAGGTTTCAATTACCGCCACCTTGGTCTGGGTGACCAGATCCATATCCGGTTCGGTATCGGAAATGGTAGGCCCGTTAGTGCTTCGAGCAATCGCTGCGTCATGCATTTCATCATAATCTGCCAGGGCAGAGCTAATCATGTTACCCGGCTGCCGCTGGCCCATGGCTGAAGCTTTAGCTGTATTCCACGGAGCCTGAATATTCGCGGTAACATCATCGCCAACGATAAAACCACCGCCGGTGTTGGGCAGACAAAGCACAATCGCCATGGCGGCCGCTAGTATGGATACTGTCTTGAGCATGGTCGTACTCCTTGCAGACTCCTGGTCAATCAATCGCTGTTCGTTTCGCTCCGCTTAGAGGAAGCGAACGCGCTTATTATACAAACCACATCTGTCCAGGTTGACCTTTTGGACAAAAAGATCCCCGGTTTTGCGACGCGGCTCTGCAATAAGGTATCGGTATACCACAGCGGGAGCGCCAGTGGAAAACCGTACGATTTCAATAAAAAACCCCGTTTTCAGGATATAAAACGGGGTTATCGCTCAGATTATTGATCGTCACCGGCGTTTTCTTCCGGCGGAGGCGAAGATTCAGAGGCCTGTTCGTCCGGAGCAGGCTCACCGCCTTCGGCGGCCGTCTCGTTTTCATCTTCCGGAACGACCCGGGCAACGGCAACAATCCTGTCATCCTTGATCATCCGCATCAGCTTGATCCCCTGGGTAGCTCGCCCTATCTCGCGAACCTCCTTCAGGTCAGTGCGGAGCATGATTCCACCCAAGGTGATGAACATCAGTTCATCGCGATCCTCAACGGCCTTTATGGCTACGACTTTACCATTGCGATCGGTAGTCTTGATATTGATCACGCCTTTTCCGCCACGTTTGGTCAGGCGGTACTCATCGATACTGGTCCGTTTCCCGTATCCGTTTTCACATACGGTAAGAACCGAACCGCCGGCACGGATAGTGATCATATCCACCACGGTATCACCGGGAATAAGTGTCATCCCCTTGACACCGCGGGCGGTTCGACCCATGACGCGAATGTCATCCTCTTTGAAGCGGACGGCCATTCCGTTGGCACTACCGAGTACAACCTCGTGGTCACCATCGGTTATTTCGACGTTGATCAGGGCATCATCCTCATCGAGCTTGATGGCAATGATACCGTTAGCCCGCGGCCTGCTGAAAGCACCAAGTGGGGTTTTCTTAACCGTGCCCTTGGCGGTAGCGAAAACAACATACTTTTCCTCAAACTCCTTGACCGGCAGAATCGCCCGATGCTTTTCGTTGGGCTGCATCTGAACCAGGTTGGCGATGGATCTGCCGCGAGCGGCCCTGCCACCGGTTGGGATTTCATAAACTCGAGACCAGTAGCATCGCCCGGCATCAGTAAAGAACAGCAGGTAATCATGCGTACCCACAACAAAGAGGTGCTCGATAAAGTCGCCTTCCTTGGTATCGCTGCCCTTTACCCCCCTGCCGCCGCGCCCCTGCTTGCGGTAGCTCTCCGTATCGGTTCGCTTGATATACCCGTCATGAGAGATGGTAACCACCACCTGCTCTTGAGGGATAAGTTCCTCGATAGCGAAATCCCCAACAGCTTCCATAATTTCCGAGCGGCGGGGAGTGGCCAACTTGTGCTTGATCTCGCGAAGATCCTCACGGATAATATTGAGTACAAGTTGTTCATCGGCAAGAATAGCCTCGTATTCGGCGATTTCACTCACTAGCTTAACGTAATCCTTAGCCAGCTTTTCGATTTCCAGACCGGTTAATCTCTGCAACTGCATAACCAGGATCGCCTGGGCCTGCACCGCGGTCAGGTGATACTTTCTTTCCGGATCACCGAAACGCTCAATGAACGATTCAGGCAGAAGCGACCGCAACGTGATGTCTTCGGTAAGCGACAACTCGCGAGCCATCAGCCGCTCCTTGGCGGTCGGCGCGTCGGGTGAGGACTTGATGGTTTCGATAATACCGTCGATATCCCCAATCGCCAGAATCAGCGCCTCCAGCAGGTGCGCCCGCTGCTTGGCGCGACGAAGCAGGAACCGGGTCCTGCGACGAATAACCTCCTCGCGATGGTCGACATAAACATCGATCATACCACGCAAGTTGAGGGTTCGCGGCTGCTTTTCCACCAGGGCAACATTCATCACGTTCACGTTGCTCTGCAATGGCGTGTACTGATAAAGCTGGTTTATCACCACGTCCGCATTTGCGCCTTTTTTCAATTCCACTTCGATACGGATTTCATGCTTACGGTCTGAAGCATCATTGACCGACGCAACATCGGAGATGACGCCATTCTTGACCGCCTGGGCGATTTTTTCCGTAATCGTGCTTCGCAGAACCTGGTAGGGAACTTCACTAATAACGATGGTTTCCTTACCAGTACGGCTTTCCTCTATATTCACCTTGCCGCGAACGACAATCTGCCCGCGACCTGTGGAGAAAACATCGATAATACCCTTTCGCCCGCAAATCGTTCCGCCGGTGGGGAAATCGGGGCCGGGGATAACCTCCAGAAGTTCCGGCAGCGTAATCTTCGGATTATCGATAACCGCGATAATGGCATCGCACACCTCCCCGACATTATGGGGAACGAGGTTAGTGGCCATACCTACGGCAATACCCGAACCACCGTTAACCAGCAGGTTAGGGAATTTACTGGGCAGTACGGTAGGCTCTTCGCGCGTGGCGTCGAAGTTGGGAATAAAATCGACGGTTTCGTATTCCAGGTCGGCCAGCATTTCCACTGCCGCCGTATGCATACGCGCTTCGGTATATCGCATGGCCGCCGGCGGGTCACCGTCGATGGAACCGAAGTTTCCCTGCTTGTCGATGAGCACCTGGCGGAGGTTCCACCACTGCCCCATGCGAACCATGGTCGGATAGATAACCTGGTCACCATGTGGGTGATAGTTACCCGAGGTGTCACCGCTGATCTTGGCACATTTCCTGAAGTTCGACCGCGGACCGAGATTGAGGTCGTTCATGGCCACCAGAATACGCCGCTGCGACGGCTTGAGACCATCGCGTGCATCAGGCAACGCACGAGCCATAATTACACTCATGGAGTAGGTCAAATAGGAGGTTTTCATCTCCTCGATGAGTGGATGATCGATGATGTTCTCGCCGGGTCGTTCTTCAGTAATATCAGCCATAAATCAAACCTTCTCCGTCAGCGAAATCGCTTCGGTTATAATGTAAATTCAGAGTTTGTATTTTAGGGGAAACGCGCGATTTCAGCAACTCGCGGAAGGTCAACTAATTACTGTTTCAAACCATAAAAACAGCGGATAAAAACACCCTATTTATTCACAACTGGATCTGCGAATCCGCATTAAAAACCTAGCGAGTCGGTTTGCGAAAATTAACTCAGGATACAGCTCGTCGACCGTAACGAATGGCTTGTTTAATCGGGTCAAAACAGTCGGGCGGAACTACCGCGTAACTACTCAAATCCACACCGGAGAAGCCTTGATCAGCAACCTTTTTTACCGTGGCGACCAATTGCTGCGGATGCTCCGCCGCCTCCTGAGCAACTTCCAGTTCCAGTGACGTTTTTACATCCTCGCCCAAAGCTTCTCGAACGTGATTGACCACATCTTCAAACGGATCGTCGATTGTATGCAGATCCTGAATCACAACGCCGGCTAACCTGGGACAAGGCGTGAAAAACGGTGGTATCTGTTCGCAAACCTCCCATGGCAAAACTAACGCCAGACGGGAGGGCAGCTTATCGGCCAGATCGTAGAAAAGTGTGTTCAGTGTCGACACCTGGCATTGCATGTAAGCACCCAGGTCACTCCCGTCCACCAGTTCATCCATACAATATTCGTCAGGTTTACCGGAAGTCAGGATTTTATTCAGCTTGGCTTCCACGGCAGAAGCAACGGCGGCCGAGTCCACCCCCTTTTCCATGGCTTCCTGCCTGGATGATTCACAGAAGCAGATCCCCAGTAGCCCCAGGGCACCCTCACCCGGGTTGAAAGCAAGTTCGATACCGTCATCGGACATCAACCCCGAGTGATATTCCAGATCGGTAATCTCGATGATGGATGATGGGAACCGACTGGCCAGGTCGTTGACCGTTCCGCGCAATAACGCCCGGACATCCGGATTAGCCGGACAAAGAGTCACCGGCGATGGGTCGCCGAAAACGGTTTTACTGGCCGCCTCCGGATGCTTCTGAGCGATACGGCCTACTTCGAAGGCACTTATACGAAGCCTGAGTTCCAGATCTCTTTTTTCGCAGGCGGCGGCGACCTGGGCTAATGGATCCCGGCCTCTCAACCAGGTGGAAGTCACAGGCTTCAACCGCGAATCCTGGTAAAGGTCTGCATTCGGCGGGAAGAAGAACCCACCCCGAGTTCGGTATACCCGCGGATTGGCGTCCGGATTGCTGCGAACGCGGGAAACGGCCCCACTGGTCGCCCAAACTGTGATCCCAGTTACACCAATCGCCTGCACGTGATCCAGGCAATCATCGATCCCCATATCCAGGAGGTCGGCCGGATGGAATAGAAACCTGGTTTGAAACATATCTTCAACTCCTGATGATTAACCGGTTACCATTCCGTCGGGGCTATGACCCGACCTGCGAATTCTGATGATTAAACCGGTCAGATGGTGTAATGGTAGTTCAACGGGACCGATGGTCAATGCTACTCCGAGCATTCGGCCGATGCGATTGTAATCAACAAGCGGAATACACTTGATCAGATATCTCGCTGGATGATGAAATCGGCCATCGTCTCAAGCGATTGCTTACCGGGCGAGTCGGGGTAGTGCGGCCAGGTTTTCCATGGCTTTGCCGACATAAGCCTCGGCGGCGGATACCGCGTAATCGATGCTGCCGCTTTCCCGCAGAAGATCGACAATACGTTCCCGCTTGTCTTTTTCCTTACCCTTGAGAACGCCCATCAGCTCAGTGGCGGCAGATGGTACGGCATTGTTGAAATGATAAATCAGGGGCAGGGTGAGCTCTCCAAGTTCAATATCCCGCCCCAGGGTTTTACCCATTTTCTTTTCGCTGCCGACGAGATCGAGAATGTCGTCAGCTATCTGGAAAGCCATTCCCACGTTGACACCAAAGAGATTCATGGTCTCGACGATTTCATCATCGGCACCGCTGTACTTCGCTCCCAGATCGCAACAGGCACCGGTAAGAACGGCGGTTTTGCAGCGGATAATATCGAGATAAATATCCTCGGTAAGATCGAAATCGCCGCGATGATGGATTTGCATCAACTCCCCTTCGCACACTCTGTTGGTGTGTGCTGCTTATAAGCTGCGAAGCGTAGTTGAGTTCCAGACTGCTGCCCAGTCGATAAGCATGACTGACCAGATAATCGCCAACCATTACGGCGGCCTGGTTGCCGTTTATCGAATTGATGGTGGGAAGATCTCGTCGCATTTCGGCCTGGTCGAGAACATCGTCATGAACCAGGGACGCCATATGAACGAGTTCCACGACCGCGGCCAACTTGTAGTGCTTTTCAGTGGTTGGTCCGAAGGATTCGGCCGTCAGGAGCAGCAATGCCGGCGAAGCATTTTACCGCGACAGCCACAGGCAACCTGGCACAATTCGTTGATAAACGGCAATTCACTGCTGATTTCCTCATCGATAATCTGGACAACTCTGTCCAACCCGGTCTTGATGGGCATGTACAAATCAGAAAGTGGCAAGCTGATATTACTCATGAAACGTCCCTGATCACGCGGTATCGATCCCCCAATGCCCCGGCCTCCCTGACTGGCGGACCAACGTATTTCCACTCGCGTAAGTAATCATAGCGGTTGGCGGGAACAGGCTTCAATCATTCAAATATTTTGAAAAGATGTGAAACAATTACGAATGCAGCTACCGCATTCCGCCCTCGCCCTCGTATTGAAATGGCTTGTAAAGACAGGCATTAATCTACTTTGCCATTCGAAGGAACAAGGTAGTTAATCGCATAATGCCCTGTTTCAGGTGGGAGGAGCGGAATCAAGGAAGCATAGGTGCGTCCCTGTTTGCACGTTCCCCGAAAACCGTTCTGTACAACCGGTTATTCGAAAGCGGACTCTCAGACAGAAACGGGATCGATATTTCCCGTTCCGAATCCCACAGATACTTTCGAGGCGGGAAACCCAGCACACAGCTTGTTTTTCGCTTGGTTATTTCCTAATAATCACCAGTCCTTCCGTTTCAAGCTCCTAAGCAAAAGACTGCTCACCGTACAACTCCATACGCCGGTTCCGGGTATCCAATATAACTTTAAGACGGCGCCTATCCTTAATTCGCCTGATTTGCCGATTCAAAACGGGCTTTGGAGGCATCCCAAGGGCGAGTCACTTGATTTTACCTTTCTAAAGTTATATTTTTTTATATAGTTATAGCTGTTTTATTCAAGTGCCGCCCTTCTGAGCCGATACTTGATCTTAAATGCTGTTACTTATAATATTTTTATATGTTTAAGATACTATACTCAAGTGTACATACAATGAAGTTTCGAGAACTCCATGTCAGATATCCCGTATTGACCAGAGATGAACTCCAAAGGTACCTCGACCAGGAGTACACCCGAAACAGCAAATCGCGGGATATGCTTCTGTCTTATCACCTGCGCCGGGGGAATATGATACGCGTTCGCCGGGGAATATACGCAACGGTTCCCCCTGGCAGCGATCCGCAAACATATCCTGTAGATCCGTATCTTATAGCGGCCAAGTCGGCTCCGGATGCGGTGCTTGCTTATCACACCGCCCCTCGAATTACATGGTAAAGCCCAATCCGTATTCGAACAGTTCGTCTATTTGAGTAACAGAACTCGCTCCCCCTGGGTGTTTCGAAATCACCGATTCGAGTGTGCAATTTTTCCCAAGGCACTGAGACAAAGGAAAAAACAACTATTTGCCACCAAAACAATAGACAGGCTGGGGCTAGAAATCAAAGTTACCAACCTGGAACGCACCATGGTGGATTTGCTGGATCGACCTGACCTGGGGGGGCGGATGGGAAGAGGTTTGGAGGTCCCTTGAGGCAGTGGAATATTTCGACCTGGACCAAGTTGTCGAATACGTCGAACTGATGAACAACAAAACCCTGGCTGCCAAAGTCGGATATTACCTTGAACGACATGCCGAACCGCTTATGGTTGAAAACAAGCATTTGGACGCCCTGCGAAAACTACGACCCAAACAACCACATTACCTCCAGAGAGAGAAAGGCGGTAGGTTCATAAAAACCTGGAACCTGGTTGTACCGGAACAATTAACCACTCAGGATTGGGAGGAACGCATATGAAAGTGTCACGCGAAAAACTCCTGCGAGAGTCACAGAGTACCGATTTTCGGCCGGAGGTTCTGAAAAAAGCAATCCAGCTCCTAAGCCTGCTCGAAGGTTTTAATAAACATCCATTCCTCAAAAATCGATTGGTACTCAAAGGTGGAACAGCTCTAAACCTTTTTACGTTTAACCTGCCACGCCTATCTGTTGATATCGACCTCAACTACGTCGGAGCAAAAGACAAAACGACGATGGAAACAGAACGCTCAAAGATAGAACAAGGCGTTCAAGCTGTTTGCTCACGCGCGGGTATGAATGTAATGAGAGTACCGACGGATCATGCAGGCGGTAAATGCCGGCTGCGCTACGCAAGTGCCTTAAGCGAAGGGGGCAACCTGGAAGTGGATTTAAACTTCATGCACCGCGTACCTCTCTGGCCGGTCACAAAGGTGGACTCGACAATCGGGTTCCTATTCCGCCAAACAGATTACCGTCCTGGATATCCATGAGCTTGCCGCCGGTAAACTCGCAGCATTATTTGCCCGTCATGCCAGTCGTGATCTCTTCGATGCTCATCATCTTCTAACCCAAAACTAATCTTGACCTGGATAAACTGAGATTGGGGTTCATCGTTTACGGTGCAATGAACCGCAAGGACTGGCGAACCATATCACTCGAAAACGTCGGCTACGATCCTCTGGAATTTGAAAATCAGTTAGCTCCCGTCGTTCGCAATGAATTTCTGGGCAACCACAAAACCGACGAATGGGCCAAGCAATTGATCTCAGAATGTCGTCGAAAACTTGAAGTTGTTCTGCCCCTAAAAAACAAACGAGCTGAAATTCCTCGACAGGCTGCTCGACGAGGGGCGGATAGAACCGCGATTGTTAACAGCAGATGGTAATATGTGCCAATTGATTGAGTCTCAACCACTTTTACAGTGGAAAGCTCTCAATGTAACAAAACACAAAGGGGGATAAATAATCGACTTGGCGTTATTAGACATAACCAATATCGCTTCCCCCTTTGCATCTTAGATAACTTCATCGGTTTCCATTTATTCATCACAGCCTCATGATACTATTTTTTACATGGTTATTCGGAATAGTCACCGTATTTTATCGCTGTTTTCCTCATCGGTGTTTTGGGGAATCAGTTTGTAAACTACGTACTGACCCGCTTTGTCTACTTTTTGGTACTGATCTAGCAGGCGATCGAGGCGTAGTTGTAATTGCTCATTGAGGAACTTGCTTCCGTTCCACGAATCGGAATCTGGTTTAAGCAGCAATTCTGCTTTTTCTTTTTCGAGGTCGGCGATAATTTCCTCGGCCTGCGATTTGGAGCGGGCGTAGACGAAACGGCTTGCGCATTTTCGGTCGGCGTGCAGGTACACTCCCGCATCGTAGCCTAGTACGTATATTGCCTGGTTTTCCGTTGAATGTTGCCTGATAAGTGATCCAAGTTTTCTCAAGCTCTGCCTCTCCGGATCGTTTTCCGAGTAGTTCAAATAGGAGCCGGCCAACCCGTGAATGTAGTTATCCATAAACGGTTGTGCCAGAAGGTACGCTGCGCTGACAAGCACAAAAACCGCTCCGGCCCTGGTTCCGGGTCGCAGGCGGCGATAGACCATTTGCAGCGACCTGACGGCACACGCGGCGAGCCAGAGCATCGGAGGCCAGGTCGCCTGCCAGTAACGCATCGATCCGCTGGGACCGGCCAGTGCGAAAACGACTTCCAACAGCCACCAGAAAACAAGGACAATGGCAAACCGATTGGGAAATCGTCCAATTCTCTTTCCTACCACAAGGAAGATCAAAGCCAGCGCAGCCAGCCAGATGTACAGTTGAACCGGCTGTAATCCTTTGACCGCCCGGTGCCAGTCTTTTACAGCACTCTGAAACGATTGAACTGTCCCCAGGTTTTTATTGAAGGATATGATGGCCTCATAAGCCTGAGCCAGGTTCCCCCTGATAAACAGGATGGCCATAACGGCAAGTATAACCACGACGAATCCGTACCAGAGACTTGAAATATACCTTATTCGAATACGGCGGTTGGCTCGTTTGAAAATCACAATAACGACAACCAGAAGAGAAACGGCCAACAATCCCAGAACGCCAGTCTGCTTGCAAATCGCTGCCATTCCAAAGAATACACCGGCCAGGAATCCCCAGGCCATACTGCGATCTTCGCCGCGCGGGCAGGAGCTGCGCAAAACCAACGAGACGCCCATCAGGGCAAACATCGAAGAGAAAAAATCGGGATTGATCGAGGGCGTGTCATACAAGCGGAAACTGATTAGCGCCGCGGCAAGGATCAGTATCCAGCGGGAGGCCATGTATCCCAGGATGCGCTTGGCTACGCTGGCGAAAACGGCCAGTGCCGCGAGGGCTATGGGACCGGGAAGAATCCAGGCACCGATCTGGCTGCCGCCGGCGAGTTTGATGGCCAACGCCCCCAGCCAGGCCAGTCCCGGCGGTTTATTCTCCCAGCAGTCGATATACATGCGCCCGCCGTCGTGAACGCATTGGCCCAGGTAGATCAATTGGTATTGATCACCGCGTAACCTGGCCCAGTAGGATGACCACAGGCCGATTGCTATGAGAGTTAAAGCTATGAGCCAGCTCAGCAGGCCGAACCAGCGGCAGTCAAACGACACGAGTTGTTTTTTCAACTTTGGTGTTTCGAGATCGTTGGCCATATGAAAACCACCTGCACGGTAAGCCCGGTACGATTATGACAGCGCGTTTTAGAGATCCAGACGAAAATACCAGCAAATGATCGGTAATGGAAACGATCCAAACCGGTGAAATGGAAAATCGGGGAAATTAGGCTTTGATCCGCCCTTGCTAATCGGTACCTTCGGCCTGTAAAACGTGCGTCTGCAATAGAGGAAGTCAAAGGTCGGTAATGGTGAATGAATATGGCTCAGGCAAAGAAGAAAACGGTAGCCGCAATTAAGTCCAACAGGTCGTCGAAACTGAACTACCGTCTGCCCGCTATCTGGGATTGCTGGGGATACAGCGGACAACAGCGGAAGATGGGCAAGGAGATCGTGGTTGACCAGCGGGAATACCTGCAGGGTTGTCTGGATTGGGTGGAAAGCAACGCGATTTACGGAGGCAGACTCAGCGGGAAAAGTCTGTCGGCCATCCAGAAGATCAAGCCGGTGGGAACTAACAAGGTCAAGGACGGGGCAAGGACTCGTCGCGGTGGTGACTGGATTCGCACGCAGACCATGTATGGGATGATCATCCGTTGCGCGACGGCTTGGGATCATGATGGAAACGGCAACCTGCGCACCGGCCCGGTTAACGAGATGGGCACGTTTCTAAAGACGATCATGCTCCTGCCGCATCTCAAGCGGATGGGTATTACCCTGCTCTATCTGCTGCCGATTGGTAAAGCCAGTAATCTGTATCGTAAGGGTGAATTGGGTTGCCCCTATGCCTCGAAGAATTTCTTCGAGCTTGATTCTATCCAGTTTGAGCCGGCGCTGGCGGGCGATTACGGCGATATTGACGATCAATTCCGCCTGCTGGTTGATTCGGCGCACAAGCTGGGCATGCGGCTGATGCTGGACGTGGCACCGAGGACGGCCGCCCGGGACAGCGACTGGGTTTTGGATAACCCGGAGTGGTTCTACTGGATAGATCGCCGGTTTGAAGGTACGTACAAATCACCGTTAATTCCGGGAGTGGATTACATCAACGCCAAACCCGGGCGATTGCATGAGATATATAATGTTCCCGAAGTGCGGGAACATTTGAAGAAGTTCCGCTTCGCTCCCAATGTTACCGCTCCGGGCAAGTGGGCGAATTTTGTCAAGCAGGCCAGGAAAAAGCCACCGGCTAACCTGCTTAGGGAAATATCCAAGCATTTCGGCGTGACGACTACGCCTGGTTTTTCCGATTGCATAAACGATCCTCAGCCGCCGTGGAGCGATGTTTCTTATTTGCGGCTGTTTCTGGATCATCCGGTGGAGTCGGCTCGGCAATTGCCTGATCCGGAAAAACAGCCGCCTTATGTTCTGTTCGATACGGCCAAGGCCAGTCTGTTTTCCGGAAAAAAGCCGAACAAGAAGCTTTGGGATCAGCTTGCGGGGATTATCCCACATTATCAGAAAATGGGTGTAGATGGGTCGCGAGTGGATATGGCTCACGCTTTACCCAACGCGTTGGAGATGCAGATACTGGCCAAACCTCGCAAACGGGATAAGGATTTTTGCTTCCTGGCGGAGGAGTTGGGAACTCATCTGCACGCCAGTTTGTATAAGAGCGGGTATAACATTGTCATCGGTCCGAGCTGGTATGCTCAGCCGCGATCTGCTGAGGGAAACATGCACAAAATGGTCGCGGACATTCCGCCGCTAAAGGTACCGGTGATGGCCGCAGCGGAAACTCCGGACACGCCCCGATCGGCAGTCCGTACCGGCGGGAAGGCGTTCAGCAGGCAAGCGATTGTGGTTAATAATTTCCTGCCTAACGCGGTCCCCATGATCCACAGCGGGATGGAGGTATTCGAGCGTCAGCCGGTGAACCTCGGTCTGGACAGTACCCCTGAAAACCGATTAGCTTTACCCAAGAATGATCCGTTCGCGGGCAAGCTGGCGTTTTTCGACCGGTTTGCTCTGCATTGGGGAAATGCCGGCGGCAGCAAGATGATCGAAACGGCTGTGAAAGCGGCGGAGCTGCGAGCGAAATATCTCAAGGTTTTGACAAATCGCCGGGCGTACTTTGTTCCGAGGCTGACGACCAACAAGAAGACCATATTGGCTACTGGTTTCTCATTGGGCAAAAACAAAGGCTCGCTCTACATGCTGGCCAACTTCGATTATCGCAAGGCAAGAAGTACGTCCGTAGCCGGCATAGGCAAAGGAGAACCGGAAGTTCTGCTGCAGACACTGGACTCCGCCGCACCGAAAAACGTGAAGGGGAATCTGAAAGTAACGCTGAAGCCCGGTGAGGCTATGGTGGTAATCGCGTAGGTTCAGGTATCCCATTCCTCGCGTCTTTTGCGAGGAGTGGGGGATGGATAGGTCTGGAATAACCGTCGTACCTGCGAACCGCCGACAGGATAGAGAACGCGATATGCGTTTTTGGCATTTCAGTAATTACGCTTATACCATTTAACGTCTTCACAGAATATTCGGGCGTCAAAGATTTTACGGAAATACTTGTTTCCAAATGTCGCTACCGGGTAACCTTCCTGAGTCAGCAAATAAACTTCCCGGCCGCGAGGAGGTCGATAGACCGAGTGAAAATCATCCCAGGAAATTACCCGCTTGAAGCCATCCTGATCGGCAATTGTGATGCCAATGGACGAAAGAGTCACGACTTCTCCGGTTTTAGCGGTTATTGTTTTTTTTAACGCACTGTCTTTCTATATGATCATTTATGATTTGCTGCTCCTCGCCTGAAATAGCCAGGAACAGTATCCTGTTTGCCTTGTCCCAACCTTCCTTTTGATGCCTATTATATTTAAGGGTTATACGGCTCAGGTTTTCGACTGCGGCTTTATCTGTGAATTCAATATTAAATAAGCGTTTTCGCGAAAGAAGGGACTTCACAATTGAGACCTTTTTTATGCTATCGACAGGGATTTTCTTTATAACCGGATCGGCGATCTCATCCACGCCAATAGAAACCAAAACGTTTTCCTCGCGAATAATCAGGTAACCTTTTTCATGCAGTAATATCAACTCGTTGTCAGGATTAATCAATTCAAAATCGAACTCCCGGCCACACTCGCTGCACCTTGGCAGGGTAAGCCCCTTCAAGTCGTACCCACACATACGACAAAGAACAATACCTTCACCGAGCAATTGCCCCCGTAGATTAGAGCGGATTTTATTCAAAAACAGTATTGGCAAAAAACCACCTAGAATTCCCAGGCTTGCTCCGGAAACAAGCTGAACATACATATCCGGCCAATTGACATATCGATAAATAACCGTCCTTATCCCAACACTCATTATCGTTAAGGTTCCTAAATATATAATTATTCGAACAAGCACACCCCCGGGAACCACTTGCACATATGCTAGATCAAGGGCATTTTCACGCCCTTTTTCTGATAAGATCTTCAACTCAGGGATACTGGCTTTCAAATACCGACCAGCAACCCACAGGCCGAACATAAACGCGGCTAAATGATAGAGATTTACAAAAGCCAACATCAGATGATAAATCCAACTGCATAATTTATGAGTTAATCAATACTAACAATAGCGAACTTTTCCGTTGCAATATTATAAAAATCAACCTCGTTTCATTTGCGAAATGAAACGAGGTTGATAATCATAAAGAAATCGGAGGCTAATTGCTACAGTTTGCTTTCAACTATTGCCAGTATTTCTTTTTCCAGGGCTATGGCTTTTTCCTGGATTTCCTTGCCTTTGGCTATTACGTCATCGACGTATTTCTTGTCGTCAAGTCCTGCGGTGTTGATCTTTACGTTCAGGTAGGCTCCCATGACGGCCGAGCGGGCGCAGATGGCTCCAACTCCGGCGTCGGATACTGAATTGGGATTCCCTATTTCGGCC
This sequence comes from Phycisphaerae bacterium, assembly GCA_963667855.2. GTDB lineage: Bacteria > Planctomycetota > Phycisphaerae > UBA1845 > UBA1845. The sequence continues at coordinate 159,491 of CAXXKI010000019.1, forward strand.
ATCGCCTTGATCACTTCCATGGACTCCAGCGATTTCTGCATTACCCTGAAGGGGATTTCTATGGCGTGCTTTGTGGCGTCTGTTATAGCCTGTTTGCGTGCTTTTTTCTCTTCGTCCGTGCCTTTGGGCAAGCCGAAGGCGGCCATTATCTCGTTGAAGGCGTCGGTATCCTCGTCGATCAGGCGGAGCAGTTCCTCGTGGTAGGCTTTACCCTTAACCGCCCAGTCGGAGAATTCCTCCCACCTTTCGTCCCAGCCTCTTTTATGGGAGGAAAGGTTGGCCACCATGGTGGCCAGTGCGGCACCCATGGAGCCCATGGCCGCGGAGATCGAACCGCCGCCCGGCGCGGGAGATTCCGACGCGGTTTCCTCGACGAAATCGGTCAGGGTCATATCGACCAGTTTTTTGCCGGCTTTGTCGGCCAGCACGTACTCGATGATCTTCTCTTCCGGTTTGAACTCGTAGAGATCGTCGAGGCCCATGGATTTGACCGCGATCTTGATAATTTCCTTATCAGAGATTCCCACGGAGCGCTGCTGTTTGCGAAGGAAGTACTTGCCGGCTTCCAGCATGGCATTGAGCGGAATGAGTCCGACCAGTTCCGAGCCGGTAACCCGCACACCTCTTTCTTCCGCTTTTTTACAGACCTCGTCGAAAGCGATGTGTACGGGGGTAACGCTGATATTGGTCAGGTTGATGGAGACCTGAGCGATACCGAACTCCTCGATGAACCAGCCGATTCCTTTAACGCACTTTAGCGTACCGGGTATCCATTCCGGGTTACCATCGGCGTCTAGTACAGGTTTACCGGAAGGGCTTCCGTCATCGGTTCTTACCCTACCCTTTTCCCGCACGTCAAAGGCGATGGCGTTAGCCCGGCGGGTGGAGGTGGTATTGAGGTTGACGTTGTAAGCGATCAGGAAATCGCGAGCACTGACAGCGGTTGCGCCGGATTTGGGATTGAAGGCAGCCGGTCCGAAGTCGGGTTTCCATTCCGGTTTTGCCAACTTGTCTTTCAGGCCCTCGTATTCGCCGGCGCGGACGGTGGCCAGGTTGCGACGTTTTTCCTCGCGGGCAGCGTTTTCGTAGCAGTAGACGGTTATTCCAACCTCGTCGCCGAGTCTTTTAGCCAGCTTGTGGGCATACTCAACCGTCTCTTCCATGGTGATATTGGAGATGGGAACCAACGGGCAGACGTCGGTAGCTCCGAAGCGGGGATGCTCGCCGGTGTGCTTGCTCATATCGATGAGTTCGGCAGCTTTGCTTACGGCGAGGACGGCCGCATCGAGTACAGCATCGGGCGTGCCAACGAAGGTGACCACGGTGCGGTTGGTAGCCGCCCCGGGGTCGACGTCGAGAAGGCGAACCCCATCGACCGATTCGATCTGGTCGGTGATCTGCTTGATTATGGTAAGGTCACGGCCTTCGCTGAAGTTGGGTACGCACTCGATGAGTTGTTGTTTCATTTTCTTATATCCTTCGCAAACGGTGGCAGTTGTTCGTGTTAACGATTCATATATGCAGGTTGACGATTCGAAATTCGGTTCATCCTTATTAGCGAACCTTGATCATCTGTTTCATTTCGTCGGTTATCGAATTCGATACAATCCGCGGCGTTTATGTCGGCCGTCCGCCTTCGGCGGAGCGGGCTATTTGGGTAAGGTCATGCTTTCTTTCCGCCGGTTTCACCGGCGGCTACCTTACACCGTCCGCTTTTAGCGGACTCGGTTTTGTTTTTCAAAGTCCGTCGTGTTTTTTACAGCATATGTTCACGACTATTACAACCGTTGTCGTCGTAGGTCGGGGCAACAGACCCAACGTATGTACATATGCGTTCCGTCGGGTCTGTTGCCCCGACCTACTTGCCTACATGTCTCAGCGCGGTCCGGATGGCTTGTCCGTCAACCGTCACTTTGTAATTGTAGTCAGTTAGCCCAATTGCGCCATTTTCCAGCTACGCAGGTATGGGTGATACATGACCGATCGGCCCCGAGAACGAAGGCGGCGAGTAACGATTCGCGTGTCGCTCCGAGGAGGGATAGTCCCTGAGTATCCACGGCGATAAAGTCTGCCAGGGAGTTTGGGGCGATTTTCCCGCCGGGAATGCCCAGGGAAGCCGCCCCGCCGGTAGTGGCGTAGCTCCAGAGCGCGTGGGCACTGCGGCCATACTCGTCTACGCAGACACCGCGAATCTCCAGCTTAGCCCGTTGCAAATATTCCAGCAGACGCATCTGCTCGTTCATGCTGATTCTGGTATTGGATTCGGTCCCCAGGCACATTTTAGCCCGGAGCTTCACCAGTGAGGGGACATCCGGGACACCATCGCCCAGGTTACAGCCGGTGGTCGGACAGATACACACGTGGGCACCGGTTTCACTTATAGCGTGCAGATTCTCGGCCGACGTGTGGGTGCAGTGAATGAGAGTAACATTCTCACCAAGGACATTGTGTTTCAGAAGGATCTCAACTGGAGTGGCTTTAAGCTTGTTGCGGCACTCTTCAATTTCCTGCCTTTGCTCTTCGGCGTGAATATGGAGAACGAGGTTGTTGGCACGGGCGTAGTCGGCCAGCTCAACGATTTCTTCCGGAGTGGCACCGCGAATACTGTGAACGGCAATTCCAATCTTCTGCAGTCCGGTTGCCCGCTTGCGCAAGGCATCAACATGCTTGCAGAAGTGCTCGACGTTTGGCGAGCCGAACCTGGCCTGCACGCCTGATAAGGGTTCCTGAATTCCACCGTGAGCGTAATAGGCACAGAGAAGCACCACACGGATTCCGGCAGCTGCGGCCGCCTCCAGGACGAGATCATCGAAGGAATACCCACTCTTACCGCGATCATGGTGAAAATAGTGAAACTCGCCAACCGTGGTAATTCCCTGTTGAAGCATTTCCTCGAAGGCGATGCGGCAGAGGTTTTTGAATTCTTCCGCACCGAGGCATTTTACCAACTCGTACATCGCTTCCCGCCAGGTCCAGAAGTTTCCGGGGCTGGGGAACTCTTCTCCGAAGCCGCGCAAACCTCGCTGGAAGGCGTGGCTGTGGGCGTTGATCATCCCGGGTAGAAGCGCACTGCCCTCAAGTCTTAAAGTGGGTTGGATCTCCAGGTATCCAACTTGGGTAACCAGCCCATTAGAACCGATGACTACCTGAACATTGGGTTCAAAAGCCCCGTCTACCCAGGTAAGGTCTGCTTCAACGATTGTTTCGCGTTCCATGATCACTTTTTCTCAGCAGCAATCGGCTTTCATGCACCAGTCGGTTACGAATTCAGACAGAACATCGCAGGCTTTATTGTACTGGCTCTTGAGCAGGTACTCATTGGGTTTGTGAGCAACCTCTATCGAGCCGGGTCCGTAGAGTACACTTTGTATTCCCAGTTGTGCAAAAGGTCCAGCGTCACTTGCATAGTGTACGGCCAGTTCCTCCGTTTGGCCAATATGGCCGCACAACCGCCGGTTGATTTCCGAGTCGGCGTCGGTCAAAAGCGGCGGGCTGTCGGCGTTCACAGTGAGGGTAAGTTCGTTTTCGGCCAGTTTAAGCTCTGCAAGCCGCCGATTAATGCGATCTATATATGTTCTGGAACTTTCTCCGGGCAAAACTCGCAAGCCCAGGTCAAGTGAGCAGTAATCGGGAATAATATTAATGGCCTTTCCCCCGGCGACGATCGCCGGGTTTAATACGGCGTGCGGTGTTTCGGCGAAAAACCGACTGTATTCGGTTCGTTCGGATTCGATCTCCTTGCGCAAGTCGATAATCGCCTGGATAACCATCCCGAGTTTTTCCACGGCGTTGGACCCCAGCTTTGGATAACCACTATGGCCAGATTTACCATGAACATGAATGCTCAGTCGCGTATGCCCCTTGTGCATGCGCACGACTTTCAGGTTTGTGGGTTCGCCAATAATGGCCGAAGTGGGCATGGGCCAGCGATTGTCCCAGTCGCGGACGAATTCCTGGGCGCCTACCGTTCCGATTTCCTCATTGCAGGTGAAAATACCAACCAGGGGTACGCACATTTTATCGGCGTCGACAGCGGCCATTATTCCCGCTGCTATTGAAACGAAACCTTTCATATCCGCGGCGCCGCGTGCCGTGTACCGATCATCGGTTTCGATCAATTCAAAGGGATCGCTTTTCCAATCGGGTTCTGCCGCGGGTACAACATCGAGGTGTCCGGAGAGGATCAGCCCGCCTTCGCAATACGGACCCTTGCGAGCAACCAGATTGACTTTTTGCCCATTGTCGGCAGGGAAGCGTTCAATGGAACATCCACGCCCAACAAGGTAATCGGCCAAATGGTCGGCCGCGGGAATGTTACTGTTGCAGCTGGTAGTATCAAACGCTACCAGGTCACGGAAAAGGCGGATCATTGCCTCTTTAGTTTTATCGCTCAATGCAGGCATGAAGCGAGGATAACAGATCGTCCGGCAGGCAGGCAAGAGAAACAGCGCACTGATCAAGTAATTTCCGCGGTTTTCAGCGCCCCGCCGGGCCGATACTCCGCGTCGGCAACCGTACACAGGAAATCAACCAACCTTGAAAAGTTGCGAATTCGCCAAGTAAAAAACCGCCTTTCCCCCGTAACGAGAAAAGGCGAACGCAATTGCGCCCGCCTTCTCCATCACGAAGATATATCGTAAACCGGCATCAACCGGGGACTGAACTACTTGTCGTCCTTAACTTCGAATTCCGCGTCAATGACACCGTCATCCTTCTTTTCATCGCCGGGATCGCCACCGGGAGCTCCGCCGGCAGATGCCTGTCCGGCCGCAGCCTGCTGCTGCTTGGCCATCTCCTCGTAAACGATCTTGCCAATAGTCTGGGCGGCTTCCATGAGAGCGTCAACCGCCTTGTTTATCGCAGCAGCGTCGTCACCCTTGGCGGTTTCACGCACGTGAGAAACAGCCTGTTCGATTTTCCCAATCTCGTCCGCGGGAACCTTGTCGCCGTGCTCCTTGACCTGCTTTTCGGTTTCGTAAGCAACATGCTCGGCTTTGTTACGCGCGTCGATGAGCTCTTTCTTCTTCAGGTCGTCGGCAGCATGCTCCTTGGCATCCTGCTTCATCTTTTCGATCTCTTCATTGGTTAAACCAGAAGAACCTTCAATCTTGATCGACTGCTCCTTGCCGGTAGCCTTATCCTTGGCGCTTACGGAAATAATCCCATTGGCGTCAATGTCAAAAGTAACCTCGATCTGCGGCAGACCTCGCGGAGCCGGGGCAATACCGCCTAGATTGAAATTACCCAATGACCTGTTATCCGAAGCCATCTGCCGGTTACCCTGAAGCACGTGAATGGTGACCTCGGTCTGGTTATCCGCGGCCGTCGAGTACACTTCACTCTTGGAAGTGGGTATAGTGGTGTTGGCCTCGATCATCGGAGTCATTACCCCGCCGAGAGTCTCCACGCCCAGGGTGAGCGGGGTGACATCCAGAAGAACAATATCATCCTTGTCGCCGGCCAGAATGGAACCCTGGATAGCGGCTCCCATGCCCACAACCTCGTCCGGGTTAATGCTCTTGTTGGGCTCTTTCCCAAAGATCTCCTTGACCAGCGTCTGCACTGCGGGGATACGAGTCGAACCCCCCACCAGGACCACTTCGTCAACCTCTGAAGCGGAAAGCTTGGATCCCTTCAGCGCTTCCATGACCGGACCACGGCAACGCTCCACTAACTGCCGGGTCAACTGGTCGAATTTGGTCCGGGTGATGGACATCTGCAAATGCTTGGGACCGTTCTGATCCGCGGTGATAAACGGCAGGTTAATCGACGTTTCCATGGTAGTGGAAAGCTCACATTTCGCTTTTTCACAAGCTTCCTTGAGCCGCTGCAGAGCCATTGGGTCTTTACGCAGATCCACGCCCTCGGTCTTGCGGAATTCCTCGGCGATATAATCGATCAGTTCCTCATCAAAATCGTCACCACCAAGATGCCCGTCACCGTTAGAGCTGAGTACCTCGTAAACATTGTCGCCAATATCCAGAAGCGAGATGTCGAAGGTACCACCACCAAGATCGAAAACAGCCACCTTGCCGGATTTATTTGAACCAAGCCCGTACGCCAAAGCGGCGGCCGTCGGCTCGTTGATGATTCGCTCGACCTTCAAACCGGCGATTTCACCGGCATCTTTGGTCGCTTTACGCTGAGAATCGTTGAAATACGCGGGAACGGTGATGACCGCACGCTCAACCTTGGCACCGAGATAGTCTTCAGCGGTCTTTTTCAGATCCTGCAGGATCATCGCGCTGATCTCAGGCGGAGTGTATTCCTTATCTCGAATATCAACCTTAACCAGTTCGTCAGGTCCGCCGGAAACCTTATAGGGAACAATCTTTTCTTCGCTGCTTACTTCGTTGTGACGACGCCCCATAAAGCGTTTGATCGAAAAAACGGTGTTAGTTGGGTTGGTAACCTGCTGATGCCGGGCAACCTGCCCGACCAGCCGCTCTCCCTTGTCGGTAAACGCCACAACCGAAGGCGTGGTTCGTGCCCCTTGAGCGTTAGTAAGAACCTTAGGCTGATCGCCTTCCATTACGGCCACTACTGAATTGGTAGTCCCGAGATCGATTCCGATGATTTTGGACATTTGTGTCTCTCCTTTGCTGTCAGATCACCGGGACGGCCTGCTCAGCCGTCACACTTCCGGCCGATTGCACAAACGTAATTCGTCCCACATAGCCGATATGCAAAGTAGAGACCAATGACATCAAAAAGAGAGATTTTTATAATCGGTTTATTGACAAACACTTATAGAAATGCGCCAAATCAACAACCACAGGACACTGCCATCATGACAGGTATCGAGTCTGCGGTTTTGGCACCCAGATGAACTTTCGTTTGAAGTATCCCTGAATTTATCTTTGCACTCTGACTGCGGGGAGTAAACTCGAATAATGGACACTGAACCGTACTCCACCGAATACGCCAGCGGTTATCCAACCGTAACGCAATTATCCATCTTCTTTGAAAACAGGCTGGGAGAGCTGCTTCGCCTCACCAGGCTCTTCGACAACACCGAAATCCATATTCTGGCATTGTCCGTGGTCAACTCGGTCGACTGCGCCATCATTCGCATGATCGTAAACGACCCGGACGCCGCTTTCGACCTGCTCCGGCAATCCGGCTTTGCCGCCACCCAGACCGAAATCCTCGTGGTTTCTCTACCACAGGGGAAACGGGCCTTACTGCATACCTGGGTCGCTTTTCTGAACGCAGAAATAAGCGTGGCGTACGCCTACGCTCTTTTGTCCCAGCCTTACGGACGCTCGGCGATCGCCGTGCAAGCCGATCAACTGGAACAGGCCGCCGAAGCTCTCATCGAACGCGGATTTACCGTACTCGATCAGACCGATCTGGCCGGTGAATGCTGACCTCAAAAAGGGGACATCACTGATATTCAGTTTACCCCTGCTCACTCGTTTTCGTATATTTTTACTCGATCAACAATACCCTTTTATGTATCGATATTGCCAACCAATGTTTTCGAGATCATTAAGTGAATATATCATCGCCAATGATAATAACGGCAAAACACCATAATCAGTGATGTCCCAATAGTGTTCGGCACGGCAATTGCGTATTGAAGAATGGTGATGAAAATAATGCTTTATAATGAAGGTTAAAGGCATTATCGGGAATGGAAGGAAAAAATCTGCGCAGCATCAAGGGGCGGCTGGTTATAGATAAACCGCAGCTTAGGGTTGTGGTTTGAGTTTTTCGATATGAGCAAGCAGTTCCTCTTCGTCAGCCAAGCCGCTCATGTAATAACAAAGCATTTCGTAGGTGCGAAGGGTCGGTTTCCGCCCCGTCCACAGAGTGATCAGTAGAGATGCTATAATCGCCACGTAAGTTTGGATTTCGATGCCGTTCTGGCAGTGACTCAGCAAATGTCGGCACCCCAGAATATGTTTAAAAAAACGGAAGAATGTTTCGATGGCCCAGCGATGCTTGTAAATCAAGGCTATTACTTCCGGATCTACGTCCATGATGTCGGTGGCTACAAGAAGCACTTCGCCTTGATCAGGGCCACCTCTGGCGTTTTTCTTAACCTTGTGGCGAGGTTCGCTGGCGATCTCTACTAATCGCAGAGGTCTGTTCATTCCGGTTTTGCCTGCCTGCTCTCCGGTAAATCGGATCGTCATGTCCCGTCGAATCTCACCAGGTTTGGCGTTGGGAGATGAGGCTCGTTCTTCCAGAACATCGAACACGCTGTTGTCGCGTACGCGGCAAACGAACGAGGAATTCGCCTTAAGAATATCGGCAAAGAGCTCAAACTTGGCGTATCCCCGATCCAGAACGTAAACCCGATCGGGCGACAGGTTCGCCTGCAATACGCTTCTTTCGTTACCGTCGCCGTCAGTTAAGTCCATATGAGTTGGTACGCCTTTAAGCAATTCAAAATGCGTGTGCAACTTTATGCCGTGCATCCCTTTGGCATTACTCCACATCGCCTGCACAAGCTTTGGGAGAGCAGACAGGACCGTACCGTCCACCAATGTAATAATACCGCGAATGTCTTCCAATTCCCTGTTGCCCTTGAGAGTTGGCAGCTTGTCGACCAGTTCTCCGATAATTCCGCGAAGCAACTCGGCATCAAACACCCTCGCTGCTTCTGAGAGCGAACCGAGTGAAGTTCGAGGACAACCAAGGATTCTTTGTACTTTCTTCAATTCTCCAGCCTGTTGGATACCCCGCAAACTTGTGACTATAGGGTTAAAGAAATACAGAAGAATCAAGGCCGTGTACTGGTCGTAATGGAGCTTCCGGTTACCGGCGATATCCCGGGCACAAGCGGCATCGTGAAGCTTGTCCAGCACTGGCAAAAGCAGCTTGAAATGCTTGAACCCTTGCAGATCCTGCTCTTGAATTTTCGGTTTTTTCTTCCCAGCCATACATGAACAGTATGAACCAAAGCCGCGCAATGCGCAAGTAAAATGTGGCGCGACATGTAAAGCTATGCGCGACACGTGGTTATAGAAATCTACAAGCAATTGCCGTGCCGAACACTATTGGTGATGTCCCCTTTTCTCTATAGGCTGATCCCTCGCCGCTACCGCATGGCAATAACCGCATGCGCCGGCGGAACAACCAGGCAACCATCGTTCATTGCCGGCAATGGTAAATCAGCATCAGGGTTATTGATCCGCCGAAGCACCGCACTGCCCCGCAGATCCTCGAGAACCGCAGGCCATTTGAATTTCATCTTCTTCCCGTCACGATTGACCACCACCATACCCATAAGCAGACCGATAATTTCCTCGATCAGCACGGCGGTCCAATCAGTCTGCCATATAGAATTACCCAACTGATCACTATGCAGACAGGGGACAGTCAGCCTGATTACGTTAGCGCCGGCCTCTCTCGCGGAATAATGTATCCCCTCCTGAAAAGCGTCCGCGTCAATCTTTACCGAAACCCGCAGATCGTCTTTTCCCCAGCAACTCGGCGACTGATCGCTTAAGCTTTCCCCAGCGGGAACACCACGATAGAAATGCCGCCCGGAAACAGTTTGCTCGGCAAGAGAGGGCAGAGCACCGGCTAATACGTCTGAGAATTCACATTTATCCGCCGCGGTAACGGTCACTTCGTGGGTATCCGAGGCAGCTACATCGATTATCGCGGCTATCGAGCCCGGTTCAAACTCCGCATCAATAGGAAACAGCTCAGGTCTTTCTTCCGGCTTCCAGCCGCCGGAAATCATTCCCGGCGTCGAAAGCGGTATCCATGCCACCCGGCAGACCGAAGCCAGAGTTTTTGCATAGGGTGAATCATACGGGGCCTTGCGCACCAGGTGCTTCAACCAGGACATCACGCCGTAGGCACCGATCAGATCGTCTTGGGAAAATCCAGAACGTATCAATACCAGCGGGCGATCGGGAACCGGCGAGCCTATCGTCGCTTCCGCCGATCCCACGTTGATCAACTGCAGTTCATCCAGATCGTCCGGCCCCAGCCCTTGAGCCCAGGCCAGGGGAGGAAACCTGTCGACCATATCGCACAGGTGATGACGAAAATCGGTAATAGTCCTCGCGCATGCCGTGTATTGCCCCATTGTCGGCTGTTTTTTGCCCAGAGCACTCACCAGCAGTTGCCTGGCAATCGTGGGTTCTTCAAGGGAACTGGGTAGAGCTTCGGCCGGCTCGACGTCCATCACTATCACCGCACCACTATCCGTATGATGAATAAGCGCTATTGGTTTTTCAGAAGTGGACTCGGAATCCGTCACCGAATCAAGCAGAACATCGAAACCGTGCTCTTTACAGAAAGCATCAAACACCCGGTTCGTTCTGAACTGTCTCTGCGTCATTACTGTCGAGTGATCACGCCTGCCGCCGAAGGGAATAATATCGTGCAAAGCCATTGCAGAGGTTACAAAATTCGCATAGCGCACACGGGCATGCAGGGGATCATCCGCCTGCTCGATCAGTTTGGTCAACACATGCTCGTCTGACATTTCCGCAAAAGCCTGCAGCGACACAATCACGATTTTGTTTTTCGCAAGAGACTTCAACGCCCGCACTGAGCGGCATGACGATGGCGCCTTGGCGTCGGGCAGAAAAACAGCATCAGCTGACCGGACTGCCCCGGTGAAGTTCTTTGAATCCGCAATACTTACTTTCTTATCGCCCAGGCATACGCGCAATATGTCCATGAGCGGGCGATCAGCGTCGGCTGTAAACACTACCGCACTCTTAACTTCCAGCGGTGCCGGATTCGCACAAGGCAGTGCGGTAATTGCCCAAGGATGGGATTTCAATTCAGAATCTATAACCGCCGCCACGCCAACACGGTGAACAGTGGCAAAACCGCGAACACCCTCCAGACCAATACGCAGTTCTATCTCCTTTACATCCGGGGGAGTCTTATAACTGCATCGCAGAGTATAATGCCTGGCTCGTCGCAACGGCGCGGTCCTCAACACCTCTCCTGCCGAGCCGTCGGCACAAGTCGGCACCAGGGATAAAACCAAACCGCCCGCACTACCGTCACAATTACAGTCGCAGGAAACCACCGTCTCTATACGATAGTTCTGATTCTTCTTGGGCCTGAACGATTGAACCCACACTCCACTCGATTCGTCACACCGGCTGTTGATCTGCACACCGCCCAGATCGCCATTGTTCGAATTGGACACCAACCGCCAATCGACCGCGTCACTATCCGCCAACCATCGCCATGCCTTTGGCTTGCGAACTCCCTCGGAAAAATCACCGTTTTTAATTTTGTTCAGATCGCCGAGCATTGAACTTCACACGTGCCACACACGCCCTCAAAGACAGTAACTACTCACAGTTCCACTACGGAAAATAAGAAAACCTGCACACTCTTTCATTGCGCCGCCAAGATAATGATCGATCATCCATCACCGGTCAACAGGAGATATGTTTCAGCCAGGTCATTAAGTAAATACACTGCTTCGCGAAACACTATTTAAACAAGGCGAGAAACGATGTGAGCAGAAACGCCGCAGCCACAATTGCCACACCAGACATTACAGCAACCGCGCCTTTGAAATACTTAGGCGGGGCAGGAAGGTCGTCAACGGCCCAATGGGGAACAAACTTCAACCGGATTACCTGCAAACCAAGCCCGATCATAATCAACCCGGTAACCACCAGGAGTAACCGGGTTAAAAAAAACTGCCTGATCAACAGCAACAGTATTCCACCAATTAAACCGGCCCCGCCCAAATGTATCGCAAAATCAACCAGATCGTTGATGTCATTAACTTTCTGCAGCGAATAAAACGTAATCCGGGCACGCGTGGCGAGCTCCTCCCATTCTATTTCACTACCACACTCCGGACATCTATTACCCGGCACACCGGTTAGGTTATAACCACATTCAATACATATCGGAGGCAGCTTCTCCCGCCATTGCCCCCTGGTCAGACTACTGGTCATCGCCACTGTTCCACGAATGGAAAACTAACTCTAAAAACACCTGTCACCTGGCAGTTCACTCCTCGTCGACCCGCCCCCGGTGAGGACGGCCTAGTATCGCCCACGCCCGGCGTCCAAGGATCACTGAGAATATATCACCACCCCGGCCATCTATATTTCTGGCGAGCAGTAAAATCAACGCAATAACCACACCAACTATAAAGCCACCTAGATGCGCCCAGTGAGCGGTTCCCGTATCACCACCGTAGATGGTGTAGAAAACATCAAAGCCGATGAAAAACAGAACAACCCAGAATCCACGCAGGGAAAATATCCGCAAATAAAGACAGAAGATAAGATACCGGAACCAGAAAGCCATATGAACTTTATGTACCGGAAACAGAACGAAATACATACCGGCCAATCCCATTATCGCTCCCGAAGCACCAACACACGGAGAGATAGTATCTCCATTCATTGAAACCACGTGAGCAATCGCAGCCCCAACAGCCAGGACAGGATAGACAATTATGGTTTTAAGGTTTCCGATCAATGCGTTTACCCTCGATCCGAAAACCAATAAAAAGAGCATATTGCCCAGCAGGTGCAACGGATCGCCATGAAGAAACGCGTGAGAAAACAGTTGCGATACGCTGAAACTGCCCACACATTTCTGGTTAGCGTTCAATGAATCGTGCGCAGCCCGTACGCACTCATCTCCACTTAAACCTTCATCTGTAAACCGATCCTTGGCGGCCAGATACGCCTGGGAATCTCCCCAGGATGTGTAGAAATACACCTCCTCGAGAATTTCCGGATCAAGTTCTACGTCCCCCGCCCAGAGCATGAGATTCTTGTGCGATTGCATTGATGATGAATTTTTCCAATCAACCACAAAGAACCAGCAGCTTATTATTATGGTTAAAACCGTTATAGCTCGGATAACATGCGGCTTCTTCGTCCCAAACGCCTCTGACGCAATTGGATAGATACCAAACCAGATGATCCAGCTTATCAGAAACAGCACCCCTTCCGCCGCCTCGCGATTATCATCCATCCCGGAGTCATGCGAAGTAATAATGGGTCTGCCGGTACGAATATCTATACCGCACTGCACGCAGATTCTACTGCGATCGGGTAGTCGTCTTTTACAACTCGGGCACTCTGGACCATTGTGATTACCTGCTTGCGGCGGTTTTACCGGCAGCGAAACCGGAGGACCGGCATCAAGCTCATCGTCGTCGATCAGGGTAAACATTGCCCCAAAATCACCGCTGTCATCGCTGGATTTGGTTTTGCTTTTTTTCGACGGCACCCGCTCCGGTATCGGCGGAGGAACCGATTCCGATATCGGAATAGACAATGGAATCGGATAAGACACCGGCGGTTCATCGCGGTTTATTGGAACTTCTGAATCATGCCCGCTACCAGCAGACCCTGGTTCAAAAGTCGTCGAAACAACAGCCTTTCCACTACACCGCGGCGGTGGCTCGGCAATGTATTCCAGTTCATAGTTGCCGATCAGGACAACGTCACCGTTTAACAGGTTCCGGCCATTGACCAGACGCCCGTTAACCATCAACTCCAGAGTACGACTGATATTCTCAATGCGCCAGCCGTATCCTCCCTGGAGCAATCTGCAGTGCTCAATATCAACCGAAGAATGGCCCAGATGGAAATCAGCCCTTACCGATCTCCCGACGATCATTGGTTCTTCGCCGCAGGGAAAAACCTGCTCATCAAGCCTGCCCGGTCCGTTGCGAATAATCAGCCGGGCCTGAGGGGTTGCGTCAGTCCGCAATCCACCGGCAGCTATTATTCGCGTTTTCCGCTCGCAACGAGGACAGGATGTAAGTTTACCGACATGCTCACCGGGAAGCTTGAGATCCTTGCCACATTGACACCTCATCCTGATCATAACTGCATATTATACTTCATCATGAAAAAGGATTCAGCCTTTATTGTGATTTTTAATATCTGATGTCGATATTCGGAAATAGATTCCGTTATCCCCAGGACCAGGCGAAACGATCTTTGAAATGATGGTAATATAAACCTATCACCCTCATGGCCACTATTCCGAAATATACAGATACAACCGACACGACCATTGACAATAGCAGCGGGTGATTTCCTAATCCCGGCAAGGCACCGATCAGGAAACACGCCTTATACTTAGTCATCAATGCCAATCCCGCCATCAGGAAAGTCACCACATAAGGGACAAAGGTCTTTATAATCGTGCTTACAATGAGGTCTGGCCGGGAAAAACAACTAAATCCCCCCATCGCCACCAGCAAAAGCACCATAGGCCACAAAAACAACCCTAAGCCCAGCAAGGTAAAGAAAATCCAATCCGGAGAACCCAATCTGACCACGCCCGGACCCGCAGTAGTCGCTATCCAGAACATACCGTAAAAGATAGCCGGACAGATCACCATTAAACCGGCCAGAGAAAACTTTAAAAAGGGGATTATGACGCCATCAAACCAGCCGTCCGTAAAACTCAATTCGGGATTCTTCTTTTCGCCGGACGCGGCATACAATGCAGTATTGAAATAATACGAGAATATCCAACCATAAACAATTACCAAACCACATGGGATCAGTAAATACCCCATAATGCTGAACGACGGAGTAACAAACAAAAACGGCTCTATAACGGCAATAATCGCGACTACAATAAAAGAACTCAGGCTGTCGAAGTCTGTAAAAAACACAAAACTAGCCAAACAATCTCTCAAGAAAAACACCCAGCCTGTCCCCGGGGCCTTTTTCGTTGCCCCTTTCGCCCCCTCAAAATCCATCGGAGCAACTGCTATCGGTTGGCCGGTAAGCAGATCAATGCCGCACGTAACACAAACACGGGCATCGGCAGGACGAGATTTACCGCACGCAGGACACACCTGCTCGTCGCTCGCCAGGTTCACACCGCCGCCTTCAACGTGTTCAACTGGAACCGGCGGCACGCAGGAGACCGTATTTCCGCTATCCGGCAGATCATCCAGCAAGGTAAGCTCACCATTACCACTCCGCCCCACAACATCCAATCCTTCAGCAACATCGCCACCGCGTTGCCTTTCACCCATCCGATAGAGTAATTCGTATTCCCCTATCCGAATAGTATCGCCGTCGCATAGATCATGCTCCCTCACCGAACAACCGTTAACGAACAGTCCATTAGTGCTGCCCAGATCCTCCACTCGCCATCCGGCAGCACCCATTACCAGACGACAATGCCTGCGTGATACCGAGTCGGATCTCAACCGCAGTTGAGATTCCGCGGACTTGCCTATCGTGATTGCTCTTTCCCCTACAGGGTAAATACACTCCCCCTTTTGCTGAGGACCGCTCCGCACACGCAGGTAGTGTCCAGCTTCATTATCAGAATGCCCGGCCCCGGCCGATACGACCCGAACCTTATTGCCGCAACCGGGACAGGCTGCCGGTTTCCCCAGCATACTGGAACCGAGCTTGAGCCACTTTCCACAATCGCACTGGATTCTGATCATCCAAGTTCTCCGGACCGGCGATTCACCCACTTCACCCTTTCCACGGTCAATCATCAGGTTACGCTAAAAATCAACCGCTTCACACCCGACTTCCAGACACTGCGATACGTATATTATCCTCTTCCAAGCCGACTTCCGCCGTTATAATAATCCTCAGACATTGTATAGCTTGCCTGCTATCTCTAATAGCTGCAATTCACGTATTACAAAACATCCCCCGCCACACCCAATTAAACGTTTATTCCGCCATAAATCGGACAAATTAACGGGTAACTTGCTACTTGCGAATTCGAACAGAATTCGGAAATTCGGGCGACGCTTTGTTAAATTCGGTACGCAATTCTGCATTTGAATTGCTATGCTGATTTATCATCATCGGAAGACTGCTTAGAGTTTTTCCTTTGAAATCAGCATTAAGGGAGGAACTGGCTATTCAGCACAGTCAGCGTTTTGGGCCACGATTACGTGTCGGCCGCCTTCGTCAATGGTTTTTCTGGGTTATCAACTCTCTTCTGCTTTTGCGGGCTCGGTTTTCCTGGCCAGGATTATTCCTGCCGCTATTACCGGGGCGGGAAGGTGATCGAGTTCACCCCGGTCCGCGGAATTAAAACCTGTTTCAATTAATACGAAATTCATACCCAATGAGGTGCCACTGTTCTGTGAACAGTGCTTACACATTTGCCTAACCCGTTATCAAACATTTTCGTACTAATCGCCGGGGAGTAACATGTTAAGGTTTAATTACGGGTTTTGCGGTTTGTTTATATCATTTTGCTGGAGAACATTACATTGGGTTTTACATAAACACTGCTCACAGAGCAGTGGCACGTCGTAGTTTGTTGTTTTAAAAAACGACTTGAAATTACTACACGTGAACGAGGTTACTTTAATAAACGCGCAATCGTCAGGCGTCTTTCTCGTTTTTCTATTGAGCTGATGGTTGTTCTGGTTTCGATGGTTCCGTTTTTCTAGCCAGGAGAATACCTATTATCACCAGGATTATTCCCGCTGCTATTATTTTTGAAGGGAGGTGATCCAGTTCACCTCGATCTGCTATTCCCAGGGTTTCCTTATACTTAGGCCAGAAGGAAATCAGCACGGCCGAGCCGTTGTGGAGCATGTGGGCGATAAGTGAAGGCCAGATCGATTTTGACTGCCAGCATAAAATTCCCAGCAAAATTCCCAATCCGAAAGTGAGGGCGAATTTCACCAGGATCACGTGGAATACGGCAAAAACACCGGCGGTTACCAGGATTACCGTCCACTTGCCGGCCGAACTGCGTAATCCGGACATAAGGAAACCGCGGAAGAAAAACTCCTCGCAGATTGCTGGAACCACGGCGATCAACAACAGCGGCAGAAAAATCGAATAAGGTTCAAACGCCTTGAGC
The DNA here is from genome assembly GCA_963667855.2 of Phycisphaerae bacterium. Taxonomy (GTDB): domain Bacteria; phylum Planctomycetota; class Phycisphaerae; order UBA1845; family UBA1845. The sequence goes on from CAXXKI010000019.1 coordinate 176,276, forward strand.
ATCTGATCGTTGTTAGCCAGGATCTCGGCCGGTACCTTGATTATCTTACTCTGCAGAACGAAAAGTTCGTGCGCGGGAATCCAGGCGACCGCCCCGATCAATACTCCGGCGATTACGTACCGCAGCCTGGGCAAACGCAAAGCGAATGTCCGGCTCAGATTCACCTTGAAATACAGTAGTATCAAGGCTGGTCCCACTACCAGGAACAGCGGCATCATTCGAGCGGTTGACCTGAAGGTATCCAACAGGCTGCCGTTTTCATCCGGTTGGATGGAGAACTGTACGAACATCCACAAGGGAAAGAGGATGGCCGCTATGATCAGGGATAAAGATACAGTCGGCGTTGATGCTGGATTAATCAATCGCCGGGTGAACGTACAGCGGAGCGAGCCGGAATCAGCGAACACCACCGATTCCATACTGAAGACACGGGAAGCTATGGTTATGGCGGTAGCTGCATACATGCTCGTACTCACCATCACCAGAGCGATGATTGCCCAATCCCAATGCCCCAAGAGCAGTTCCCGGGCGAGCAGGACCATGTTCATTACCGGTACGACTGTGTTTACGCCGGTAAGCTCGGTTCCGGGCAAAGCGGCCACCCCGCCGGGGATAAGAGCTGCGAGAATCACCGGCATGATATAGTTTTGAGCTTCCTTGAAGGTACGGGCATAGCTGCAGACGGCCACCATGATCGCGGCGAAGAGCAGGGCAAAGGGAATAAGTGTCAGAAGTATGATCGGCAAAACCTCAAGAGGTAATTCCGTATCCACACTGCTGACAATCTCCGTAAAACCGCCGAAGTATAGCGTCAAACCTACACTGAGCAGGTTAAGCGCCGCTCCGAGCATGGCGATGGTGGCCACCACCAGGTATTTACCGGTAATAAGCTCCATCGGCGGAACCGGACAGACGATAAGGGTTTCCAATGTACCCCGTTCCCGTTCGCCGGCGGTGAGATCGATGGCCGGATAAATTGCCCCGGTTATGGTCATCAGCACCAGGACCAGGGGAATTATGGTTCCCAAAACCATACCACCCACCTTTGCCGGTGGAGCCACGTTGAACGACTCGATCTTGATAGGATCGATTACCGAATTGGGAATGTTATTACCGACCAGGTATTGATCACGAGTTGAGCGGGAGAGCGTGTCGAAGATAAATTCCACTCTGCGCATGGCGCTTTCACTGCGCAGTTCCGCCCGGTCATAGAACAGCTCCACTGAATGCTGGGGAAATCGGGGAGTGCCACCGGCGTTAAGAGTAATTTTTACACCTACATCGCACTGGCCTTCGGATATGGATTGCGTGATATCGGAAGCAATAAGAATTCTGATTTTCTCGGCGCTCTCGATATTTTCGTTTACGATTTTTTCATCGTCGCCGTCGGGATTGGCCTGGAAGATGGTCTTGGCATCTCGCAAAACACTTTGGAAAATCGCCAGGTTCTCCTGCTCCTCTTCAGGAAGACTCGGATCACCTTCTACAGCCACGGTAATCTGTTCGATAGTACTTTCCTGCATACTGAGCAGGTTCACCGAACCGAGAATCAACAGTGGGTAAAGCACGATGGGGACAACGATCATGGCGATCAGCGTTCGATGATCGCGGCAGATTTCCACCAGCTCTTTGGTATAGATAGTTCTGATTCGTTTTCCCGGTCGCATATTTCTATTGTCCGCCGTGTCGTATTCTCTGGATAACCTCGGGTCCATTCACTTTGAAGTCGGCATAGCCGACCAGTTTGAGAAAAACACTGCTCAAGCGATGTTCACCTGACAGCTCCTGCAATTGAGCCAGGGTACCTTCGGCCAGCATTTTCCCTTCGTAAAGCAATCCGATTTCGTCACACAGGGTTTCCGCCTCGTCCAGGTAGTGAGTTGAGAGAACCACGGTTTTCCCTTCATCCCTTTCCCGGCAGATAAAATCGAGAATGAGACGGTTACTCAAAACGTCCAGCCCCAGGGTAGGTTCGTCCATAATCAGGATGGCCGGATCACCCACAAGCGCCCGGGCAATACTGGTTCGCTGGCGCTGTCCCGTAGAGAGTGCCCCACAGCGAAGATCGGCGAAAGATCGCATCTCCAGCCAGTCAAGCAGATACTCAACTCGTTCGGTGCGTTTGGGTTCGTCTATACCGTGCAAGTCGGCGAAATACCCCAGCAGTTCCCTGGGCGATAAACGCTGGTACAAACCGGTGTTGGCCGTGAGAAAGCCTATATCGCGTTTAACCGCAGCTGGATTGGCGGCGACGTGCTTGCCATTCATTATCGCCCGACCGCCGGTTGGGGTCATTAAACCACTTAACATTCGCAGTGTGGTTGTTTTTCCCGCCCCGTTAGGCCCAAGAAGTCCGTAGATTTTTCCCGCGTCAATCTGGAAGCTCAGACCGTTGACCGCTTTCTTCGGTTCACCGCTGGGTGTCGGGAATGTCTTCTGCAGGTTGTCGGCTATGATCATTCAATCTCTCACACGATCTCAAGCATAAACTACGGCCCGGCATTGGAACACTTATTAAGGCGAGTGTTTTCGGACCTGAGTTTTCATCTTCGATTCGCCGCTGCGCCAAAAGCGAAACAGACTTTGCCGGTGTCAATCTCAATTGCACTGACCGGCTCCCGTTTCATCGACCAATCAGTAAGGGCAGATTGGAACATAAGTCGCGCTGCTCCACAAGATCAGCACCGGTAAGCGGTATTATCGCCCCTGAAAACAGCTATTTATTCCGCACCTGCCGGTTCCTGTCTCATCTTTGCCGGAATAGTCTGCGTCACTGAGTCGTTTCGTCAATTCGCTGCCATTAGAAACCGATTTAATAATTGAACGCAGAAGGAATCACTCTGCGCATAGAGGGCTGCGGTTGTCTGCTCGCGAGGTTGGAACATTTAATGGTATGAGATTGTCCGGATCATATCCGAGAACTGTCCGTTATCGTTAAGTAACGAGAGATAATGAATTCAATGCTTACCAACACAAAACAAATCCTGAATTCAAACACACGTGAATTGGCGTTTACCCTAATTGAAGTACTGATAGTGGTAATAGTTCTAGCTGTACTGGCGGCGATTGTGGTTCCAAGGTTCTCCAACGCGGCGGATGGAGCTCTGGACGCGGCGGTTGCAGCGAATGTACGAACGCTCAACACGCAGGCGGAAATCCTCTTCCGCACTCACCAGGCCCAGCATGCTCCCGAATCCGAATGGATCACTACTCCCGAAGCTCTCAAGCTGGCGGTAAACGGACAACTGCCCGACGACTGGACCGTAAGCGGAAACACCTTTATCGCCCCTAACGACCAGCAGTTTTCGTTTACTGCGGAGACCTCTTCTTCTGCTGCGAAACTTGAGGATGAAAACGGCGGAACCGGCGAAACCACAAACCCGGAAGCCACTCCCACTCCCACGCCAACTCCTTCCCCGGGGTTATCCACCGACGGTTATACAATGGAGCAGATTCAGGCTTTAACCGGCGAGGATTTGCTTAATGCCAATCTAACTCCGGAGCAGATGGCCTGGCTAACGCCGGAGCAACTGGCCCAGTTCGATAATTACGATCTGGCGTCACTCTCACAAGAGCAGATCCAGGCTCTCACCGCTGACCAGATAGCTTCGCTTTCTCACGACCAATTCGCGGCAGTAGCAGGTTCTTTATCTCCTGAGCAATTGGCCTCCGCCAGCCCGCAGCAGATTGCCGCATTGAGAGAAGATATTTACAGTTCCCTGTCAACGGAACAGGCGGCTGCCCTTACAGAGGCTCAACTGGCCGAACGGGCTATAGCGGACGACATACGAACCTGGAATTACTTTAAATTCCGAAACCTTAGTCCGGAACAGATTCCCTACCTGACCGCGGAACAGATTGCGTCCATCCCCGACAGTTACGAGATGAGCACCATTCCGGCGAATTGCCGGGCGGCGTTTACTCAGGAGCAACTACAGGCAATCAATACCAGTGACGTTTCGCTGAAATACCTCACCGAGGCACAGCGGGAATTATTGACTTCCGCTCAGTACGCCGCCATCGACAACTATTTCGACTTGAGATATGTTTCTCCGACACGTATCGAGGACGTAAGCGCCGATCTTATTGCTTCTATTCCCAATAGCTATGAAATGAGTACTATCTCCGCCGATACGCGAGCGGCGATGACCACCGAACAATTGCAGGCCATCAATACCAGCAAGGTTTCTCTAAAATACCTGACGGAAGATCAGCGAGAGCTTTTAACCGCTCAACAGTATGCGGATATTACCAAGTATACAGACCTGCGTTACGTTTCGCCTGATCGTTTTCCCGATCTATCGACCGATGTCATCGCCTCGATACCCAGCAGTTATGAGATGAGCACCATTCCGGCGGTGTCGCGAGCGGCGATGAGTACTGAGCAACTGCAGGCGATAAACACCGGCAATGTATCACTTGGCTATCTGACCGAAAGCCAGCGGGAATTACTATCCGCTGATCAATATGCCAATATCGATGACTTCTATGAAATCAGGTATATTTCTCCATCACGTATTGCTGACGTGAGTACCGATCTGATTGCTTCCATTCCCAGCGATTATGAAATGAGTAAAATGTCCGCCGCTACCAGAGCGGCTATGACCACCGAACTGGTGCAGGCCGTAAACACGAGCAAGGTTTCGGTGTCCTATCTGACCACCGACCAGCGCGATCAGCTCACGACTTCGCAGATTCAGAACATGAAAGCCAACGACATCTATCTTCTGTCGGCTTCGCGCATAACTGATGTCTCAACGACACAGATATCGAGTATTACCAGTTCGTACCAGTTTAATAAAATACCAACCTCAAGTCTGCAGGCCATGACCATGGACCAGGTGTTGGCCATCGACGATGATATATATGAAAGGTACAAGGATCGCTTTACGGCCGAGCAACAAGCGTGGCGATAAAAAAGGGGTCAGGCTTACTTATTGCCGATAAGTAAGCCTGACCCGCTTTTCCCTTTTTATTCTATTACTTATCAGGCTCCGCAACACTCGGCGGAGACAAATGCATGCGACGTAAAATAAACAATCATAACTTCTTAAAATCCACAAACGGTCCCCGATCAGCGTTTACACTTATAGAGATTTTGATAGTCGTCATTGTTCTCGGAGTACTTGCCGCCATCGTGGTTCCGCGTTTCTCCGGAGCCGCTGATGGAGCAGTCGACGCGGCAGTCGAAGCAAACGTACATTCACTCAATACACAGGCCGAGATACTTTTCCGTACTCACCAGGCTAAACACGCACCGGAAAGCGAGTGGATCACAACTTTAGTAAAACTCAAGGCGACGGTAAACGAGCAGCTTCTCGCCGATTGGACCATCAGCGGTGAAACTTTTATCGCTCCCAACGATAAGCGATTTGCCTTTAACGCCGAAACCTCTTCGTCTGCGGCCAAGATCCTCGAAGAAACCGAGGAAACCACTTCAACCGCAGGCGATGAATCTGATCCCCAGAACGGCGACGATTCCTCTTCGGGAACTTCCACAGAGGGATATACGCAGGAGCAGATCCAGGCCTTAACCGGAGACGATCTGCTGAATGCCTCTCTGACTCCGGAACAGATGGCCTGGCTGACCACTGATCAACTGGCCGAATTCAGCGAATATGATCTGGCCTCGCTTACGGCTGAGCAGATTGCCGCACTGACCGCGGATCAGATAAACAGCCTGTCGTACGGTCAATTTGAGGCAATAGTCGGGGCTCTTTCTCCTGACCAGTTATCGGCTGCGAGACCGCAATTGGTCGCCGCTTGCAGTGACGATGTTTTCAATGCCCTTTCGGCGGACCAGGTTGCCGCTTTGACCGAAGCGCAATTGGCCGAACGGGCAATAGCTGATGACGTTCGCCAACTCCGTTATTCCCAATTCGAGAGTCTTCCTCCCGAGCATATTCCCTACCTTACCCCGGAGCAGATTGCATCGATTCCCAGCAACTGGTATATGGGTAAGCTTTCTGATGAGCAGCGTGCGGAGTTGACCAAAGCACAGGTACAGGCGTTAAACACGGCCGATATTTCCCTGGGGCACCTTACCGCTGCCCAGATGGAATACCTTACAGACGACCAATACGCCTCTATTGGGCAAATATCAAGTATTGCTTACGTCCCGCCGGACAAGGTGGCTCTGCTTTCAACCGACGTAATCGGCTCGATTTCCAGCGACTGGTATATGGGCCAGTATCCGGACGAGGTTAAAGCCGCGTTCACTGCAGAACAGGTTCAAGCGCTGAACACGGCCGTGATTTCAACCGGTCACCTGACCGAAGCACAGCGGGAATATCTTACCGATGAGCAGTACGCCGCGATCGGCGCCATATCCAGTATCGCCTACGTACCACCTGAGAAAGTACCACTTCTTTCGACTGAGGTAATTGGTAAAATACGTAGTGATTGGTATATGGACCAGTACCCCGATGAAGTTATCGCCGCTTTCACCGCTGAGCAGGTGCAGGCCCTGAATACGGCGGTGATTTCAACCGGGCACCTGACCGAAGCACAACGACAGTACCTTACCGACGATCAATACGCCTCTATCGGAAGTATTTCCAGTATTGCCTACGTACCGCCGGAAAAGGTGTACCTGCTCTCCACCGACGTAATTAGCGATATTCCCAGTGACTGGTATATGAGCCGGTATCCCGAGGAGGTTAGAGCCGCACTGACTACTGAACAGGTGCAGGCCCTGGATACCAGTTCCGTTTCCATTAAGTATCTGACCGAAACCCAGCGTAGCGATTTAACCACCGGGCAAGTCCAGAATGTCCGCTCTTCTGATATCGCCAACCTGTCCGCTACTCAGATTCCTCTGGTTACCACCACTCAGATATCGGGATTAACCAGCTCCTATTACTTCAACATGATTCCTGATTCCAGCCTGCACGCAATGACCCGGGAACAGGTTCTTGCCGTGAACGATTCTCTCTACGAAAACCACAAGGATCGCTTCACGGCCGAACAGCAGTCGTGGCGATAACCTTGAGAAAAGCAAAAGGGGGTCCAGGCTTGCTTTTTCATAAGCGAGCCTGGCTCTCTTTTTACCCTGGTTACAGTTGTTAAATGCTCACGCAGAAGCTGGTTTCAGGTGGGCCTGAATGGTTTCGATCAGATCCATTCTGTTTATCGGCTTGGTCGCAAAGTCGTCACATCCGGCGTCGAGACATTTCTGCCGGTCGTCTGACATAGCATGAGCGGTTAAGGCTATGATTGGACCGTTATAGTTCTTCTGACGCAACAGCGTAGTAGCGTGATAGCCATCCATAACCGGCATCTGCATATCCATAATTATGACATCAAACGGTTCACCCTGCTCCATGGCTTCCAGGGCAGCTTCAACTGCAAGTTTTCCATTAACTACCGAAATGATGGAAGCGCCGGCTTTTTCAAGTATCCGCTGAATGATAAGCCTGTTTGTACTGTTATCTTCAGCAAGCAGTAAACGTCCGGTGATAGTCGGTATTGCGGATTGGGTATCACCGGGAAGTTTGCTTCGGGTAATTGACGCCATAGCAAATTTATCGAGCATTTTAACATCATCCACCGGTCCGGTTTTGATTCTGAGGCGGAAAGCGCTCCCTTGCCCCGGAGTACTCTGAACGGTGAGATCGCCACCGAGGAGTTGAGCCAGCCTTCTGCTGATGGCCAACCCCAAACCGGTTCCGCCGAACCTGCGGGTAGTGGTAGCATCGGCCTGGTTGAAGGGTTCAAAAAGCTCGTCTATCTGTTTGCCCGTAAGACCAATTCCGGTATCGAGTACGTCGAACTGAATTACCGATTCGGCATCATCGTGAATGAAGCCGATTACCAAACGCACGCCCCCCTCCTCGGTGAACTTGATTGCGTTTCCCAAAAGATTGACCAGGATCTGTTTCAACCTTGTCGGATCGGTGTAGATGAATTCGGGAACCGCCCCGATAAACTCAACATTAAACACCAGGTTTTTAGCATTGGCCCTCATTTGCATCAGCGATTTGACGTCGGCCACCAGATGTATCGGACAGCAGCGGATGTTTTCGACGTCCACCTTACCCGCTTCGATCTTTGAGATATCCAGTATATCGTTGATAATCTGAAGCAGGTGTTCGCCGTTCCGACGCACGATAAGGATAGAATCCAGTCTTTCCGAATCGGACAGGTCTGGATCAAGCATACTTTCGGTCAATCCGAGAATGGCCGTCATAGGTGTGCGAATTTCGTGGCTCATGTTGGCCAGAAATTCGCTTTTGGACTGGTTGGCCGATTCGGCCTTTATTCTGGCGGAATGAAGCTCGTCCTGAACCTGGTTAATGGTCTCCAGCATCGAGTTAATATCATGCCCTAACTCACTCAGCTCATCAGATCCAACCGCCGAAATTCGGGAAAAAAATCCCCTGTTCATGGTTATGGCACTTAAATCCTCCTGCATTTGCGAAACGCGTTTTATCACATAGTGATTCAGGAGAATCATGGTAAGTGCCACGATAACGACACTGACTATGATTAGACCAATTATATATTGTGACAGACTTGCCTCTCCGTGCGTGTAAATATCCCTGTTGGATTCAACGCTGCACAGCAAGACCGGTTTACCGAAAATATCATTGACAACGAAACGAGCGGCGATTTTCGTTTCGCTCAACCTTTTCACAAGCGGCGAATGAGCTTCAAGCAGCGCCGGCACATCTTTCCGCAGGGATTTTGGTAAACCGTCATTGTTCAAAGAGTGGAATTCGATATCCAACTGGGTAAGAGCAGAGAGTCGTTCAGCTTCAAGACCGTCCAGGTATCGCCCCATTATCAGAGTACCCCGTGGAGGTCCGCTCAGGTCGCTTTTTAATATTGGATTAGCTGTCAGTAAAAGAACCGCTTCCGGCAAACCAACAACGCCAGATACGGATGATTTTGGTTCCCCGTTTTTCAGCAGAGGGTAATTTTCGGCGATAAGGGCAAGCAGGGAATTGGGCGGTTGCCGAAGTTCGCTTTCCTGAAGATCCGCTCCCAGATACTGAACAACTTCTCCTTTTGAATTTAAAAAAACCATTAAGTTGATATCCAGAATCAGGACCGTGTCCAGATTCAGGTTTTCGTCAATATACTCCTGGTTGCGTGTTTCCACGAAATCGTAAGTGGCGTCCCAGTTAGACCAGTCTTTGCAGCTGTTCTCCAGGCTCTGAAGTCTGTTTTCCAGTGCTACGGAAAGACGGGATGCGTTTTCCAAAACGATCGTTTCTTCCAGATTAAGATATCCGCTACGCATAGTGCTGGCTGCCAGCAGATACAATGCGAGTATCAATGAAAAGCCCACGGCAACGGTTACCAGAAGTGTTTTACGTCGTAATGTCATACGTTCACCGCCGGCAATCGATGCTATTGCCATGCAAAACACCGATTACCGTTGCCGACCTGGAAAGGCAAAATGACCGCCATCACAGGTCATTGGAATAGACCGACCGGACTGCATTCCGGCATAGTTCGTATCAGCAGGATCGGCATCCTCGCTTAGCAGAATTACGAATCCGTAGAGAGGGGAATAGTTACAGCTTTGCGTGAGTAAGCATTCAACGGCAATAGATTATTTTCATATCACCAATCAGGCAGGAACCATAATCCCTGCCCGATGGTAAAATCCACCGGCTGGCATTAGTAACGTTACTTGTTCCCGGCCGACTTCAGCCAGTTCTGGACATTTTGAGCGAGTAAAGCCGGGTCTCGCTTCTCCAAGAGATGCTGGGCCAATTGTGATTTGATTTTCAGATTAGTCATCGCGGTTTCCGCCCGCTTCCACAGCTGATCCTGCTTTTTCTTACCTTCCGCCAGATATAATTCTGTCACCAGCTCCTGGAGCTTGGTGAGCATAATGGTCTCTTTGTTGTCGTAGTAGTTATTGATAACTTTCTTTTGATAGTTTGAATACTCGGCCATCTGTTCTTCTCTATAATGTACCTGCCTGGCGCCGACGTTTTCGATACGAGCCAGCGAAGCAGAACAAGTTACCATTATAACAGACAAAGGGAAATGGCAGAGAAACGTGTTTCAGGAGTACCAATCATGCCACGGTCAAAAGGGCAGATTTTTCGGAATACTATTTCCATAGTGCTATTGGTTCTGATGCCGGTAATGATGGTTACCGGTTGCGATTCAATGAATCTGCAGATACCTGATGAGAATGTTGTTTACATCGCGTTTGGAGATTCAACGACAGCCGGTCCCAGCGACAAGGATTACCACGAGTATTTGCGGGAGAAGCTCGGGGCAGAGGCCAACACTTTCGCCAACCGGGGGCATAGTGGGGAACGCACTCCAGATGGCATTGAGAGGCTGAAGCAACTTCTTGATCGCAATACCTACCCCAATGCCCAGGTACTCCTGTTCTGGGAAGGCGGGGGCGATCTGGTGGATATTATTCACGATCTGGATCCGTTCCTGCTGTCTTCGCCTAATAGTTCGAACTTCTGGGCAGCGGATGAACTCGATGAGAAGCTGGATGATATTCGGGATAACCTGATTGAGGCAATACAACTGGGCAGGGACGCGGGGTTGACGGTTTACGTGGCCAATTATTTCGATATCCAGGATAGCACCATTCTCTGCGAGGCCATGCAGTTGGATATTTTACTGCCGGGCCAGGCTGCGTTAGCCAACGAGTATGTAGCTTTACTGAATAACCAAATCCAACTGGCAGCACTTGCCGGGGGCGCGGAACTGGTTGATGTATCTTCAGTGGCCGAGGAGTTGGCCTCTGATTCCTCTAACTACGAAAACTGCACTCACCTAAGCGAGAAAGGCAACGAGATTGCCGCTGAGGTTTTTTACGAAGAAATGAGTAAATAGGATCAGCGAAGCCTGCTCTACTCTTCAATATATCGTTTTTTCCATCCCACACTCCTCGTAAAAGACGTGAAGAATAGAACAGCCGGAAATACATCAAAATCTCGATTATAAAATCCCAAACCCGTTTTCTACATATTTGTATGAAGAAAAACCAACGGCCGGACCGATGCTGGAATAACGGAGATTACGTTTGCCCAATGGCAAACCGCGATAGGGAATCAGGAAGGGTATATCATGAAAACTTTATTCGGATTTATTCTTATCAGCGTCTCGGTTTTGTGTACGGCCTGTAGCCGGAACCAACAGCGAAATTACGCATACGATTCCGGCTATAATTATTTACGTGTTCGACAGCAAAGCCTGCCCGGGTCGGATCCCCGCGTAGTTGTTCTCGAACCATTACCGATTCCAGATTACAAGCAGCCCTTCCCCGGTTTCGCCTCAGGCGCTGTACCAGTATACCTGACCGGTAACGGTATAAACCGTCCAACCTGTATAAATCCAACCGACCGACCAATGGATTTGACAATCGAAGGGGAAGGTTTCTTCCCAGTCATGATAAAAAGAAACGGGCGGTTCACTACGGGTTACACCCGGCGAGGAAATTTCACAATTGACGCTGAGGGAAGGTTGGCTCTAGGCAACAGTTCCGGCCCCTTGCTTGTACCATACATAACCATTCCGGAAGATACAATTGAAATCGTCATAACCTGCAATGGATCGGTTACAGTAAAGGTTCCTGGCCATGATGGTTTTAACGAAGTTGGTAAAATCGAATTATCCAGTTTCGAATTTCCATCCGACATGGCCTACCTGGGCGATGAAATCTATGTAGCGACAGAACTATCCGGCGAAAAAGTAGAAGGCGAACCCGGTACCAGCGGGTTAGGCATGTTATCTCAAGGAATGGTGGAACTCGCCTGGCAACCTCGGTTTGTGTATTTATTGGGGATACAATAATAGAGTCACATCTGCCGAATCAACCGATTAACCGGGACAGGTTGTTCAGTCGTTGGACAAGCCATAGCATACGTCTGAACATTCATTAGAAAATCAATAAAACCTGGTTCCTGGCGATCATCGAATTTAAATTTTCTTGCCGTATAATGACCGTTGGATTTTTGTAACACAAGGAGTTGTCATGGGCAAGCAGTATAATTCGAGCGAAGCGGGTAACACAGTCTCTGGTCGTGGGGATGGTGAACACCCAATCGAGCGAGTTTCGATGAATCTGTATTTTGGGGTATGGGTGGTAGTAATGGGACTTGTTTCGATCTTAGCTTTCGTTCCGGTCAGTTACGCTATCGCAGAGAATCCTAAACCGAGCAGTATTATTGCTCTTATGTATTTTGCTTGCTTTTTTGGCTTGGCGGTCGGGTTGTACGTTTTGTGGATTCATAGTCGGTATGTCGTTCTTGAATGGGATTCCGAAGGATTGGCTTGTCATACTGGTCTCGTGGATCCCGCTCATTATAGATGGCCTTGGTCGGACTTGGAAAAATCCTTCCTTTTCATTGAACAAATTAAATATGTAAAGGTATTTAGATTTGTTATAGTTTTACCTCAAGAAATTGTAGTAATCGACAATGCTCAGTTAGCTTTCCGAAGTGTTGACAGGCTTATCAATGCAATACGGCAACATGCAGACGTTGAAACATCAAAACTAGAGCGGAGTAAATCGCCGCGATTGCGGCTGTTGTCGACAATACAACCTCGTGCGGGTTGGGATGATATGCTACACCAATACGGTTTGGCCCAACAAAGATGCGAATAGTGCGTGTTTTCTTGCCAACATGGATCTCCAAAACGCGATCTACGGAAAACTGGAATAGTAATCAGGCAGTCAAAACGACTCTCCCGCACTTCGAGCCAACCGGGACAGGTTCGGTTTTGCAGTTTAAGTGGATTTATCCACAAACACGGATAAACCGATCCTGTCCCGATTATTCATCTTATTGAAGATGCAGGGCTTGCTCGAATATTGTTTTTCCATGGTCCGCAAAGCGGACCCTACGCATTCTTCCTGGCTTTTACTTCCGGACGGAGGTCTATGCCCAGTTCCTCCAGTTGTGCTTCGGCCACGTCGCCGGGGGCGTTAGTCAACGGGCAGACTGCTCTTTGAGTCTTGGGGAACGCGATCACGTCGCGTAGCGACAGGCATTTTCCCAGCATCATCACTATCCGGTCAAAACCCAGGGCCAATCCTCCGTGCGGCGGTGCTCCGAAACGCAGGGCATCCAGAAGGAATTCAAACTTGTCGTGAGCTTCTTCCGCCGACAGGCCCAGCAGTTCAAATATCTTGGACTGAACCTTGGCCTGGTGAATCCTTATGCTCCCTCCGCCGAGTTCGATTCCGTTAAGCGTGAGATCATACGCCTTGGATAACGCCTTACCCGGGTCGGTATCCAGCAGCGGAATATCTTCATCCCGCGGCGCCGTGAACGGATGGTGCAGGCTGCAATATCGTTTTTCCTCCTCGTCCCATTCGAACATGGGGAAATCAACAACCCACATCAGGTTCCACTCGTCTTCCGGAATAAGATCGAGCATTTCAGCCAGCCGGGTTCGCACGAAGTGCAGGTACTTGCATACGTCGGCGTAGGTCCCGGGCATGCAGACGATAAGGTCACCTGCCTCCGCACCGGTGGCCGCGAGCAAATCATCGCACACCGGCTGGAGGAACTTGGCCACACCGGTGGACAATTCTGGTTTACCACCGTCTCCTTCAACAACCTTGGTAACCGGCATGCCGCCGGCGCCGATGCCTTTGAGCTCTTCGGTTAAACCGTCGGTCTCCTTGCGGGTCATCGTGCCGCCGCCTTTAACCACGATACACTTGACCACGCCGCCTGAAGCTATAGCTTCTTTAAAAATCTTGAAATCGGTTTTTTCACAAACCGCGGTTATATCCTGCAGCTCGAGCCCGAAGCGCATGTCGGGCCTGTCGATGCCGAAGCGGTCCATGGCCTCCTTATAGGTCATGCGTTTGAAGGGAATCTGCACATCGACACCGATTCCCTCCTTGAACATCCGCTGGACGGCCCCCTCGACGCAACTGATCACGTCTTCCACCTGGACAAAAGCCATCTCCAGGTCGATCTGAGTGAATTCCGGCTGACGATCGGCGCGAAGGTCTTCATCTCGGAAGCAGCGGACAATCTGGCAGTAGCGGTCGTAGCCGGCCATCATCAGCATCTGCTTGTAAAGCTGCGGCGACTGAGGCAACGCAAAAAACTGACCGGGATACACCCGCGAAGGAACGAGATAGTCGCGGGCACCTTCGGGAGTGGATTTTCCGAGTACCGGCGTTTCGATCTCGACGAATCCCTGCTCGTCGAAGTAGTCGCGGCTGGCTTTGGCCAACCGGTGCCTGAGACGCATCAGCTTCTGCATTTTAGGCCTGCGCAGGTCGACGACCCGGTATTTGAGTCGAGAGTCCTCGCCGGCGTCTATATCGTCAGATACCTCGAAAGGCGGGGTGTCGGCCTTGCTCAGGAGATCCAGTTCGTGCCCCGCTATCTCTATCTCACCGGTAGGAAGCTTGGGATTAACGTTTTCACCGCGAAGAATTACGTTACCACGTACAGCAATAACGTCTTCCCGGCGGATAGTTCCGGCAAGCTTATGCGATTCCGGGTCGGTCTGGGGATTGAACTTCACCTGGGTGATGCCCGTGTAGTCACGAATATCAATGAAGGCCATCCCGCCCAGATCGCGATAATTCTGTGCCCACCCAACAAGGATGACTTCCTGTCCTTCGTGCTCTTTCCGGAGCTCGCCGTTCATATGCGTTCGTTTGTTGTATGGAATGGCCACTTTGTTTCTCCTACCAGTATTGAAACGCTAAACCTTGTACTTGTATTATTTTGTCGATGTAATTGCAACGCAGGTGGGGCAAAAACGAGTGGCAAGAAAGATAAAAAGGGGCTTTTAGCTGGTTTAGGAAGATGGTTTTGACTTCTTTCTACTGTCAGGTCGATTATAAGGGGGTAGAATAAACGCAACACGGCGCTTATCGGGCGCTGCGGAACAAAAAACGGAATCAGGTGGGGAACTGACACGAAAGTCAAGCGTCTAAAAGTATCAAACAGCAGGTGAGTAGGTGCAGATACCGGCGACAACGGTGAAATTCGAGGATGCGGTTCTGGTCCGGCAGGTGCAAGCCGGCGAGGTTGTGGCGTTCGCCGACCTCGTGCGCAAGTACCAGAACCGGGTCTACAACACCTGCCTGCGGATCTGCGGCAACCGGACGACGCCAGCGACCTTGCCCAGGAAGCTTTCCTGAAGGCTTTCGAGTCTATCGATTCGTTTCGGGGTAAGAGCGCATTCTACACCTGGCTGTTTCGGATAGCAGTGAATATGTCGATCTCCTATCGACGCAAGCGACGGGTGCGGGATACGTTATCGCTAG
>CAXXKI010000020.1:0-201912 GCA_963667855.2 Phycisphaerae bacterium
ATGGCAGTACTTGCGACCATTCCAACAACTACAGACGCGATTCCAACGGCAGACATTATTTCGCCGTAGGAGCGCTGTCCCAACAAATCACGTAGTATAATAGGCCTTCCTCGAACATATTGGTACAGATTAAGACCATCGATATACTCACCTCCAGCGTCCATAGTGCTGCAGCCGAAGAAGGGCACGTAGCCCATGCAAACAGAGGGTTTTGGCATGCCTAGTGCTAATGGCCCTAGGCTATCTCGCTGCACCCATCGCCCAATCTCCGGCAGATAACTCCGGGCCCAGAAGTGGTACATCTCGTTTGCTGCGTCGTACCGCTGGCCGGTCCAGGCGAAGGGGTTCCCATACGCTGATTCGGTTATTTCTGTACCTGAACCGTTGTAGATTATTGTTTTGCCGTATGGCGAGTATGTGTATAGCTCTACCTCGACACCGGAGGCATTTGTCAATGAGCCTACACTGCCCAGAGCGTCTTTCAGGTAGTAATAGTACGTATCGGTTCCGGATGTGGTTCCACCCGATCCGGTGCGGTCCACCATTACGATAGGGTCGGGGAACGACTGGCCGTTTATAAACCATCTTTCCAGAGATTCAGACGCTCCGTCAACGTCGTATTCAACCAGCACATCCGCTCCGGTGCCGTAAAGATGACGTATGGTTTTTTCCGAAGCCAATCCGGGATCGGTTACGGTCAGGGCTTTACGGCCCAGGGCATCGTATCTAAAAATCGTCAGGCAATTACCCTCAGTGCCGGACAGTTCCGTTTCCACGCCGGTAGTGTCTATATCCAGCGAGCCCGGTTCATGGATTTCCGTAAGCCGGTTCCAGGCGTCGTAGACGAAATACCGATCACCGTTGAAGAGGAGATTACCGGCCCCGTCGTAGAAGAATTTTTGTCCCTCGGTTGCTACCGTTCCGTCAGATGCTATACCGAGAAGTTCATCGATCTCATTATCCGAACCGGTTACGTGGTGGGCTCCTTCGTGTACGGTTTCTCCGGCATCCCACTGGAGGTTGTAATTCGCGTCGTCGAACCTCAGGTAACTACGGCTATCCAAATCTCCCGACCAGTTGCCCACGCCATCGAGGTTCCAGATATTAACCTCCGTCGGTTGGGGAGATACGAAGTCCGTACCGCCCGTGGGGAAATCTCCTTGACGAGCGTTTGTCAGGCGACTCAAACCATCGTATTCGTACCGCCAGGAATTACCGATACGAGGATCGTCTTATCCAGATCAACAAACTCCGTCCCGGTTCCTATTCCACCAAGCGTCCTACTACGGCAATTATGTGCCGAAGAGAGTTATGTGTGCTGCCCCCGGATCTCCCGGATTCCATAACGAACCACCTTGTGCGACTGTCACGCCCGATCACCCGAGAGCATTTCCACATAAAGGCGTCGCGGAAGAGGCACAATCGGAGTTGAATGCACAAGCCGTTCCAGATCAAATGCCTCTCTTGCGTCAACAACCACTCCTCCAGCGTTGCGCACGCTGCACCCCTCTATGGCCTCAAGAACAGAAACCTCGTCGCCAATATGTCTTCCGCAAGCAGGTTGATCGAGGAACATGGAAAAGGTTGAGCTATCATCATCGCAATTGGTAACCAAAACTAGCGATGGAATACTGAGTATGTGTGCAGTCACCCCATTGCCGGTGCCATTCTGCGCAACTATTAACCGAACTAGCATGCCATGAGGTAGTCGCACGTAGCCCCCCGGCAGCGTGCTGATGTGGGAAATGCCCTCTCCCGCGGGGAATGCAGAAACAGAATCCTGAAGCGGCCAACTATAGCACCCGATCGGACAGCTATCTCCCACCATTGTCAGACACTCGCGGATTCCTTGTCCGGCAACGAGAGCATCCCTCGCCTTTAGAATAGTGAATTCATCGCACCCTAAGCAGTGTATCACCGTACATCTTGTTCGTATCGGAGCTTGCTCCCTCTTATCCTCCGGGTACTCCTGATCCGTCTCGATCTCCCAAGTTGCACACCCAAATAGTAGTGAAAAGGGAAGGCGCACGGGAAGCGGACTCGGATCCCAGATATCCGCCACGTTCGCTGGTTCATCCATCAGTCCCCGCGCGACAACTCCTGCTCCCACCATTCTATAGAAAGATCCAGGCAGCCACCCGTCAGGCCACGGTCGAGCATTGCCTATGTACTCAAGTGACGGATGCGCGCACAACCGTGGGTGTGACATCGCCATCATTGTCGCATCGATCGATTCCCATGTTACGCCATCGGGTACACCCGAATCGTTAAGCAGACTACTGATCAACTCCGAACAACGTGTTGGAGTATCTTTCTTGAGTAGAAATCGGAGAATGGCTCGCTGGACTGTCGACAACCCATCGACGGCACCATGCTCAAGTGGAATCCTTGGCTCTGTCATGACTACCTCTTCAACCTTGGCTCAGTCGCCTATTAACGTCTCATTTGGAACACATACCTTTAGTCCGGCCATATCTTGCCGATATCCTCTGGATTAAACGCCCCTTTGGGCTGCCTACACGGCCCAGTAACAGGCCACGCGCCGGTCGTAAGGCAGGTACCGTAACATGCCTCACATGCAGAGAAGGAGACATTCCGTGGCCAGTCTTTATTTCTCGGTCCTTTGTGCCCTTCCTGAACCGCCCACTTGCACCAAGCATAGAACCAATGGCAGTGCGATCGCCCGGGTGATACCGTACGCGGAGACGTTCCATCAATGATATCATCGTAGTCGTAATTCCACGCTACTGTTATTCCTACCGCTAGCAGCACTCTCAGGGCTATGTTGGCCGAATTGATTGCGTTAGAGTCATATCCAGCCCTAACTCGAGTACTTGAGGTAGTCCCAACCAAGACTGAAGCTATCGACATCAACCCGTATGCATCAATGTGGTTCGTTGGCGCCGCACCAGCGTATGCGTAAAGGTTCTGCCCATCGCCGTACTGTACCCAGGGATCGAACTCTATCTCCCAATCACCACGACCATCACACTCTCCACATGATGCGCAACTATCACAAGTTGAGCAACCGTCACAATCAGCACACTCCAGGCACGACTTACCATCCACTATACTGAACATCATAACGGGTAATCCAGACCCGTTGGGGTCTGCCTGCACGAATCGGCCCAGCGAGATCTCGTAGGGCCGGTGTACGAAATGATACATTCCGTTGTCCGGATCGTACCGCTGCGCTGTCCATAAGAACGGATTGCCATAGGCTGATTCTGTCAAACCACTGGTGCCGGTGTCATTGTAAATGTAGGTTTGACCATAAGGATCGTAGGCATAGTGCTCTACCACCGCACCCGTCATGTCGGCCAAAGCAGCGACACTGCCCAGAGCATCTTTCAGGTAGTAATAGTACGTATCGGTTCCGGATGTGGTTCCACCCGATCCGGTACGGTCTACCATTACAATGGGATCGGGGAACGACTGGCCGTTGATGAACCATCTTTCCAGCGATTCCGTCGAACCGTCAACGTCATATTCAACCAGCACATCCGCTCCGGTGCCGTAAAGATGACGTATGGTTTTTTCCGAAGCCAATCCGGGATCGGTTACGGTCAGGGCTTTACGGCCCAGGGCATCGTATCTAAAAATCGTCAGGCAATTACCCTCAGTGCCGGACAGTTCCGTTTCCACGCCGGTAGTGTCTATATCCAGCGAGCCCGGTTCATGGATTTCCGTAAGCCGGTTCCAGGCGTCGTAGACGAAATACCGATCACCGTTGAAGAGGAGATTACCGGCCCCGTCGTAGAAGAATTTTTGTCCCTCGGTTGCTACCGTTCCGTCAGATGCTATACCGAGAAGTTCATCGATCTCATTATCCGAACCGGTTACGTGGTGGGCTCCTTCGTGTACGGTTTCTCCGGCATCCCACTGGAGGTTGTAATTCGCGTCGTCGAACCTCAGGTAACTGCGGCTATCCAAGTCTCCCGACCAGTTACCCACACCGTCGAGGTTCCAGATATTAACCTCCGTCGGCTGGGGAGATACGAAGTCCGTACCGCCCGTGGGGAAATCTCCTTGACGAGCGTTTGTCAGGCGACTCAAACCATCGTATTCGTACCGCCAGGAATTACCGGCGATATGGTTTTCGGTTCTCTGGAAGGTTCTGTTACCACGTTTGTCGTAACCATAGCCATAGGAGAGTACCTTTTGCCCCGATGATATGTAGGTCATATCCAAGACCCGGCCAAAACCGTCGAGCCCGATTATGTGGCCGCCGCGTTCGTCGTCGTAGGTTCGCGAAATATTGTTTCCGAGAACGGTAAATATCAGACGGCCGATACCCATGTAGGTATATGAAACCGCGTTGACGCTGTTGGGCTGCACAATCGCGGTGAGTCGGTTAATCTCGTCGTCAATGCCGGAAGAACTGTCGTAGCTCATCCCCACCGAGCCGATCGACGAGGGATAATCGATACCGCCCAAGCGGTAGCTTTGTGTGCCGGTTATGAAATCCCAGTCGTAACCAACAGTTCTATCAATTCCGTTGATCGACTGGGTTGCGGAGGATACCTGCCCGCGACTGCTTCGTTGGACGATTCAACCGAGATATCCGTCGGTCGCAGAATAACGCTGATTATTGAAAATGACGTCTATATGCCGAACCTGGTCCGTTTGGATTCGTCTGTTATGGCGAGGGGGACAGGTGCGTTTTTGCCATTAATGCGGGGATATTGAGCCTTGCGGATGGTTATTGATGGCCGTTACCCGTGGAGCTTAAGGGCTGGCAAAAACGTACCAGTCCCCTTCCTGTTCGTTTTTTCCTAGCGGCTGTTAACATTGGGCGATTGTTTGTTAGAATATCCGGTACTTGAAGCCTGAAAGCGTGTAACCGGCCTTAACGGTAGAGAGTTGAAAGTTGAGCAGTAGACCGCAGCAGCGGAAGCTTTGCTTCCTGGCTGCTCTGTCGCCTGCGGCGACGGGCGAGTGGCGGAATGGCAGACGCCGGGGACTTAAAATCCCCTGTCCGAAAGGACGTGCGGGTTCGAATCCCGCCTTGCCCAGTTCCCTTTGACATGAATTTGCTGAAACTTGTAGTTCTGGCTTATCCGGTGCGCGGATGGGCGCGGGCAGAACGTGTTACTCCACCACCTGTTGCCAACTGTTGGGTACCAACTCCGCACCCGTAAGCACTCTGAATCCCGGTGGCGGGTTCTCCATTATTTCTGGATCGTATTCGATTTTCAAATCCTCGTACCCGCTGATATCGTCCGCGGCGATTATCGTCCCCTTGAAGTTGCAGTTCCAATGCGTACTCATGTCGTCTCCGGCGTATACGATTCCCTTTATTATCGTGGGATATGAATCGTTCGTATCATAATCAGTATTGCCTTCGTATGGGGTTCCCGCTGGGTTGAAGTTTACACCGGCGGAACTTTCGGATAAATCGCCCGAATTCATGTAAAAATTTACATCACCTTGAGCGAGTATCGCCGGATAACCCGTTTTTGCCGGCTCCCAGTTCATGCTGTAACTTACCCAGGTTCCACCTGAATTCAGTAAGACCAGTGTCCCCACTATTCGACAGGTGTGAATCCACATGGCCTGGTTATCGCAATTGATTACGTATATTCCCTCTTCATTGGTTTCGCCGTACGGATTATTTTGGGGGCTCAATACGATTTTGCTCAGTAATCTTCGCCCGTTATCGGTGGGTAGATCATAAACGTTAATCGATGTTCCGTTAGCGGTGTAGTAATCGTAAACATCAGACCCCGGCATGCTGCAGTTACTGACGCCGGTCGCGCGATCATTGTAGTAATTGCGGCCATATATTCCGTCAACCGCTTCGACATCACTATAGATGAAGCACCAGCCACCATCCTGGATTGCGGCAATATAGTTATTCGACCGTACCGTTTGGTCTGTGGTTACGACGGAGGCGTAATACCTGGTATTGCCACCGCTCTGGGAGGCTACTTCCAGCGAGCACACCGGGCCGAAAGTCGGCTTCAGCTTCACTTTCAGGATATGCCGGGCGTTACCGGAAACCCCCGTACACTTGAATTCGAACGTATCGAATACGGAATCCCCAATATCATTATCGCCGGGATCGGAAGCTACGACCGTGTAAGTGCCGTCTCCGATATTGCACGTACCGGTCGAACTGCCGACGGAACAGGGGACAATGTTTCCGGACAGTAGTTCGCTCCGCCAGTCGGCGTTCCCTCCCCATATCCCAATAGCAAGTTCGATACCGCTTCGGGCGTAGATCCTGGCCTTGGTCATATTCTGCCGGGCTTCGCTTATCCGCAACTGAATCCGCTGACTCATAACGGCGGCCATCCCCAGCACTGCCACTAACATGGCACTCCCCAGGACTATGAGATATACACTGCTTCGTCGACGATATTTCCTGCTGACTGACAAAATGAGATTGCTTCCGAAAATCAGCTACCCGGCGAAGGTTTATTGCCTGTGACCGGGTTGTATAGAATCTTGAACGTCTCCTTAACAGTAAAACACATCGGCAGCAATAACCATTCCCTCGAAAACGAGATTCAGATAGGGGTTTATGCAACAGTTTGAGTGGATAATTACGTTGATTATCGACAGACGAGTCTCGCGTGCGTATTTGCGGGATTCCTTTTCTGATAGAGCAGTCAGTGCGATTCGACGTTTTTCGGGGCAGGCTTTTCGCAAACGAACCGGCGTTCATGCCGTGGTTTACGTCGATCCTCAAGCTCTGGGAAGTGGATAATCCGCTGGAGTTGATTAGGGAAACTACATTTGGTTTAAGGCTCGCCGGTTTTGGGAATCGAGCAATAGAGATTTATCTATTCCACGTTTTGTTGCCAGCTTCCAGGTATCAGTTCCGTTCCGGTCAGCTTTCTAAAACTGGGAGGGGGGTTGTCGGCTATCTCCGAATCGTACTCGATGTTCAGCGAGTCGGTAGATACTGATATCGTCAACAGCAATCATTGTACCCGCAAGGTTGGTATTCCAATAGGTCTTGATATCATCACTGGCATAAAGAATACCCTTTATTACTGAAGGATAAGTATCGTTTCTGTTGTTATTTTCTCTACCTTCGTACGGAGTATCCGGAGGATTGAAATTCGTGTTAGCCGAGTTCTCAGCAAGATCAGATGAATTCTGGTATAACTCAATATCGCCCTGAACCAACAATGCAGGATAACCTGCTTTCGCCGGTTCCCAGTTCACACTGTAACTTACCCATGTTCCACCACAATTCAATAAGACCAGTGTCCCCACAATCCGGCAGGTGTGAATCCACATGGCTTCGCCATGGCAGTCTATTACGTATATTCCTTCGGTGTTGGTTTGACCGAATGGATTACTGTTGGGACTCAGTACCATCCTTGACAGTAATCGCCGGTTGTTGTCGATGGGCAGGCTGTAAACATCAATCGAAGTTCCATTGGCCGTATAATAATCGAATACTTCGGAACTCGGAACAGCACAGGAATCCACTCCGGTTGCGTAACCTTTGTAGTATTGCCAACCGGACACCTGATCGACAGCTTCAACATAGCTGTCGATGCTGCACCAGCTGCCGTCATAGTTCGCACTAATGTCGTTGTTGGAACGCATGGTCTGGTCGGTAATCACGTGCGATCCATAAAACCGAGTATTATCGCCACTCTGAGAGGTCACTTCCAGAGAACAAACCGCGCCGTAAGTCGGTTTTAACTTCACTTTCAGAATGTGCCGCGCGTTGCCGGAGACTCCAGTACAGGTAAACTCAAACGTATCCCATATGGAATCACCTATGTCGTTATCACCGGGATCAGAGGCGACCACGGTGTAAGTACCATCTCCGATATTGCACGTACCGGTCGAACTGTCGGTAGTACAGGGTACGACGTTTCCAGACAGCAATTCGCTTCGCCAGTCGGCGTTGCCTCCCCAAATACCGACCGCGAGATCTATGCCGCTGCGAGCGTAAAGCCTAGCCTTGGTCATGTCCGTCTGGGCATTATTGATCTTCAGTTGAATCCGCTGGCTCAGCACGGCAGCCGCCCCAAGGACAGTTACCAGCATGGCGCTACCCAGAACAATAAGGTAGACACTTCCCCGCCGACGGTGTTTTCTGCTGGATGCCAAGCCAATGTCACTCCAATAATCAGCTGCCCTTTAGATCCAGAACTGATCCGGAAACAATTTCCTTTACCTGCATGTTTTCCAGACTGCGCAGGCTGCTCTTGTCGGCTCCGTCCGTACGATACGCGGTCAGAGATGCCACTTCCGCTCCGCCGAACTTTACGGTCACCGTAATTTTCTTGATGCCGGTGTTGTACGACACCGCACTATTGAGGTTTGTCGAAGTAACCCAGGCGACATCCACACTCCGTGTCCATCCGGTTAGATGGGTTATTGGGGTACCGTCCTTGTATTGCGGGGGAGACGCCGACCAGTTATCGTAATCGTCAACATCGTCGAATTCGCTTCGGTTTCCTGTATTTTCGGCGCTCCCCAAACCGAAGGAGCTGGACCCGCCGGCAGCGTCGGCGTAATCCGTAATGAGTATTTCACTGATTAACTGCTCTGCGAGTAACAATCCACGCGTTCTTTCCCCGATTTTACGCTCCATGGTTTTAGCTACGGCGACAGTATTCAGGGCAGCTACGAGCATTATGCCCACAATCCCGATACAGATGACAACCTCAACCAGGCTGAAACCTCGTTGCATACTGCGGCTGAACCTGGTATTTCCATTGCAGCTTATCAACGTAAAATCTCCGGCACATTCAGCAATGCGACTCCTGCTTCCACCTGTGTATTAGGATCGTCGCCGCTGCGCAAGGAAATGGTGATATTGGGGATATTATAAACATCGACGATCTCCGGATCTCCCTCTGTTATAAGAGTTCCGAATACGAACAAGGGGAACGATGAGCTGCCGTATTCACTCCAGCTTTTCCCTTTATCTTCCGAGGTGAACAACTTCGAGTTGTTCATTTGCGGGTTTTCGTTGCCGCATTCCAAAACCATCGCCGTGTTTGCCCCCGTCCCCGCCAGCCCTATGCACGCACCTTTGTCCTCATCCAGTTCAACCTCTTTGGAAAAATCGACTTCATACCATGAGAGAAAATCGTTTAATGAAGCTTCTGGAATAGCCTTTTGGGATAGCACATCCGTTGATAGACTCGAACCTCCATCATAAGGCACGATCGCGATACGCGATGCTCCATTAGTTTGCCCATCCGACGACGCTTTGATGTAAACCCGGTTTATTCTCCAGCTTATAGTGCCATCGGGTAAATCGGGCATAAAGCAATCGGCGATCCATGCGTCTCTTGTGACACTGTATTG
Source organism: Phycisphaerae bacterium (assembly GCA_963667855.2). Taxonomy (GTDB): domain Bacteria; phylum Planctomycetota; class Phycisphaerae; order UBA1845; family UBA1845. The sequence continues at coordinate 9,289 of CAXXKI010000020.1, forward strand.
AGCTGAGTTGGCAACCTCGGCTATGGCCAGCAGGTTTGTCTCCCCGCTCTCATTCGGTACGGGATCTCCCAAACCTTCAGTTATGATCCGATCATACTTGATGGCAAAGCTTTTTACGTCTGTCGCGACCGTCTGGGCGGTTCCTTCATTGTATTCTCTGACCAGAGGATCGCCGGCCGTGCCGGTCCACGAGTATCTGATTTTTTCCGTATCGCCGTCATTATCACGATCAGCCACGGATACGGCTATGGAAGTGGTTGTCGCTTCGGTAATAACCAGGGCGTACGCCAGGTCGCTCTTCATTTCATCAAGGGCGTTTCCTGTGCGGACGATGCGGCTGGTCGGCGATCTGCCGTCATCAACGGCTTTCGATCCAAGCATGATTACCGATGTTATAGCTCCGAATAAAATAACCATAATGGCAATAGCTGCCATCATTTCGATCAAGGTAAAACCACATCGGCAGTACCACCGACGCCCCCAGGCCGACCGGTCTCCCATTCCATCTGACCGGGTGATGCGCGGATAATCAACAAGCGGCCGATAACTGGTATTGCCTGGCATGGTTGACCTGAGTATGGATTCGCCTGGAAAAGCTGTAACCTGTCGTGTTGGCAAGATTCCACCGCTCCGCTCGTGATCCACGTCGGTTAACATGCTTCCTCTACCTGTGTACACCTCTCCTTTTGTTAATCGGTTTTTGCGAACCGCCCCTTTTCCCTGAGATGGTTTTGCGTCCCGAACACTCTAGCGAGATGTAAACATCTGACAACAAAGAGGTTAAACACATCACACTGGGTCGTGTCACCTCAAAAAGTGGCTGATCCGGCGGACCATATATGGATTCAACCACCTGAATCACCCCACGTTTCTTCTATCAAGCTTGACCTTCTACTTTTAACAAGCAGCCTGATTGCCGGCTGACATTGACGCTTTTCAATACCGCATGTACGATAATTAACTCTTTGAAGGGTTATGTTGTCCGCTTGGGGCAAGTACTGGAAGATTCCCAGCTAAACCAACCGACACAGTTCGTCAGGATTGATGGAGTTGCTCGGAAACTGCGGACAAAAAGGTTTTACAGTCAACACGGAGATATTGTGGCTAACCAGGACACCATACAACTTGAAGCAACCGTGATTAAGGCTCTACCCAATGCCATGTTCATGGTCGAGGCGGAAATGGGTGAAGAGAAGCATCAGGCACTCTGCACTATTGCTGGTAAAATGCGGAAATACTACATCCGTATCCTGCCCGGGGATAAGGTTACCTGTGAGCTCTCGCCGTACGACCTCACCCGTGGCCGCATAACCTACCGCCACCGTTAAACCCCTTCTCTTTCCTTATATATAGATTTTTGCCACGTGTTATTGTGCGCACTTAGATAATAACGTGTCTGGTCGGTTTTCCCGTCTCCAGAAATCCACACCGATTATCATTTGATATATTCTTCCAGTAAGCACCTTACGAATCGGTAACTTCCACGAACGATCGCTCTGAAGGACTCTCGCGATGGTGCGTTATGTGAAATCGATCATCAATCGAATGACAGTGCAACAGTAGAGCCATACGACAGAGATACAAACTCAAGGCGACATTGCTTGACCATGACTTGATCCCGATGTACCACCGGCTGGCTTGGTTTCCAAGAAATCGGCTAAGGTAAATAGCCCGGCCAAACAACAACTGTGTGGCGTATTCAAGGTAACTGCAAACCCGCTTGATTATCGGTCACAACCTATGGTTTGAACAGGGTTAGACACCAAAGCTTCCACAGGGCTCTCAACCAACAGGAACAACGATTCTTCATTAACAGCCCCTGGCAAAACCACATAGTCCGAAAAAACGAAGCGAATATTATTGGACTATTTGTTGGTTATTCCAGCATAATATCGAATTAGCGAATAACCGTTTAACCGCCTAAAACTACCGATAATTATCACATCCAGCGCAACGCAAACACAATATTATGTGACACGCGGTTTAAGCCGATTACTCCCGGAAATACAGCACTTCATAAACCCCAACGAGTTTCCATAAGAGGTAATGCTTAGCCATCAAAAGAGCGATAATGGCATTGGGTTCTCTTGCGAACTGGCTACATCAGAATCAACCTCGTGCACTTTACACAGCGGCCAAGTAACCCGGCAGTTAATGTGTATGCGGGAATTATCTATGAGTAACAACATACGACCGGCAAATAGAGAAAACGAATCCAATTCGAAAAGATTGCGATTTACGCAGATATTGTCTGATTGCGCCATAATACTGCTGGTGGGATTAGTTGCTGAATGTATTGTTTTTTCAGCCCCACAAGGCCGAGCGGTGATTTGTGCGGATTCCGCCCAGTATGTAGCCGCCGCTGAAGCGATCCTCGATCCGGATAAGGCCCCGCATTTTGAATTGCGTAAACCAGGATTCCCTCTGCTTTTAGCGGGAATTAAGCTGTTATTCGGACAGATGGGGTGGGCGGTTATTGTTGTCAATCATTTATTTCTGATCCTGCTGCCTCTGGCCGCTTATGGCTTCGGGCTTAATTTGCATTCCCGAACGCTTGGATGGATTGCTGCTGGATTAACGATAGTCCAGCTACAGACTACGATTTTCGGCAATCGAATGATGTCGGAAGTATTTTTCACATTTCTTTTATCCTTTGGCCTGCTGGTATTTGTAATTGGCTTACGCAAACAGCGTGCTGAATGGTGGATGGTACCGTCCGGCATACTGCTGGGAATGGCCTGGCTGACCAGGGGGACCGCCACCGCCATTCTTCCGGTGATCGCCGTTACAATCGCCATTGTTTATTGGCAGCAGTGGCGAAGAACGGTGAAGCTGAGCACGGCGTTTTACTTACCCGTAGTCGCCATTGTCATCGTGGAATGTTTCATGAATTACAGTTTTTCCGGACGTTTCAGACCCTCCAACGGAACAGCGGGGGCAACAATGTGCTGTACCCGTTTGCGATGTTTTCAGGGAGAGGCGCTGCCGGAAACGCAAGAGGCCCAAAAACTTTTGGCTTTGTTACCCGAACGCAAGGCGGAAGACGCATTTGTGGTTAATTTGATGGATCAATGGGTAGCAAGATATCGAATGATTCACGACAATCAGGGAAACGATTGGGAATTCGATGACTCATGCAAACAGATCGCAATAACCGCCGTAAAATCCAATCCTGGACCGTTCCTGTGGTATACGGGAAAACTGGCACTGCACTACCTGCGGCGGCGGGGTAACGGATTGGTTCTATCCCCGGTTCCCGATATGAGACGAAGGGAAATAATACAGCACGCCGCTGCCTCGAGCAGGGAAGAAAGTCAAACCTATTGGTATGCCTACTTCGGGCTGCCTCACCTGCCGCAGAAGGAGTCTCTTGCCCTGGTCGATCAGATAAAGAAAGACGCTGCCCAGCGAGCCCCTTTATGCGATTCCCGTATCTGGGACAATCTACGTTATTGGAAGAGTCACCCTATAGCCGCGAACCTGCTGTCCGGATTGAGCCAGGTTAAAAATCTGTGGCCCGGTTTTGCCCTCCTGCTTTGCGGATTTCTCGGACTTAACCGAACCACTTGCTGCGTTCTCGCTGCGGCATATGTTCTCGAAGCGGTTTTGATTGGGATTGTCACAATCACCGACCAACGATTCCAGTTCATCTGGGTAGTTACAGATACGACTCTGTCGGCCGCATTGCCGACAGTTGCATTGGCAGCAGTATTTCGCTATGGATTGCATCGACGTACTATGGAAAATCCGGTCGACAAACTGGCGGAAGTAAAACCGGCAACTTGAACCTCTAATGCAATTACAGGCGATTAACCCTGGCGAGAATCGAGTAGGATATTCTCCGGGTCTTTAACCGGGCGGCGATATTTCTCAATTAGCTTGCGTATCTTCGGCTGGTTGGGGTCGAGTTCCAGGGAGCGATGCCAATGCTCAAGGGCCAACTCCGGGTGGGCATCAGCCTCTTTATTCAGGTACCGCAACATTTCGATACTGCCCAATCCCGCATGAGCACTGGCCAATTGAGGGTCTATCTTCAAAGCTTTTGTATAATACAATCCGGCATCAACGTAGTCCTGCAACCGGAATAGGCAAAAACCAAGCGCCTCATGACTGGCGGCCAGCGTATCATCCATCTCCACCGCCTGCATCAAAGTCTTTTTCGCCATCTTCAGCCTGTCCTGATTCATATAGGTATATGCCAGGTTGACCAGTACCAGTGGCTGGTGATTGTCGCGTTCCAATGCGTTTCTGTAGGCGTTGATGGCTTCGTAGTATTTCCCCTGCCTGTCCAGGGCAACTCCCAGGTTCACATATGCGTGGGGCGGATCGGGATCGAGCGAGATCGCTTTCTGGAATCTCTCTGCCGCCTGGGCGTAATCACTCATCTGCTGGTAACAGACTCCGAGATTCAACGTAGCATCAACATCAGTAGGATTAAGATCGCATGCGTGAAGGTAAGCTTCCACGGCGTCCTTCAATCGTCCGGTGAAATGATATAACTGCGCCAGGTTAAAAGTATCGCCAAAAGATCGCGGTCGAAGCCGTACCGCCTCGGCGAAACAATCTATCGCTCGATCATAATCGCCCATCCGGCGGTATATGACTCCCATATTAGAATGGGCAACGGCCATTTGCGGGCAAAGTTCGACTGCAACTTCGAACTCCTTCAATGCCGAGGCCAAATCCTGCTCTCCCAGCAGTCGCTGGCCGTCAGCCACCCGGTACTCCGCCCGAACACGTTGAATGCGCGAACAGCCGCTTCCGCCAGCCAATACCGCTGACGCAAAAACTGCAAAAGCCAGCAAACGTGTGAGAAACTTCGCTTTCACCGTCGACCTTACCTCCTTAGAATAGATCGGGCAAAGGGACCGATAATGTTGAGGCAATGGTTAGTTCCAAATCTGCCATTAGCAATATTAGGTTAGCGTAATTGATGTAAAACGTCACGGCCGGTTAAACCGCGGTATTTCAAACCCGGCCTGGAGGATAAACTTTACGAACCCAGTTTATAAAAACTCTGCTACAGGAGCTTTAACACCTTGTCTGACAGGTATTTAGTAGCCATCCCGGTCTTTAATGAACAGAATTATGTTCGTAGTGTTCTCAATCGAACCCTCGAACACAAACTGGATATCCTGGTGATTGACGACGGGTCGACCGATTCAACCGCTGATATTCTTGCATCTATCACCGGGATAAAGGTTATTGCTCACGCAGAAAACTTCGGTTACGGCCGCTCGATTATCGACGCGTTTAATTTCGCGGTCGAACATGGATACGACTGGATAATCACCATGGACTGTGACGAGCAACACGAACCGGCCGAAATACCCGGTTTTATCGATGCCATAAACAAGGACGACGCGGACATAATAAGTGGTTCTCGTTATCTGCAAATCCTGCCCGGCAACGACGAACCACCGGCCGACCGCTTATCCATTAACAAAAGAATAACTGCGATCCTGAACAGTCGCCTAGGTCTGGCCCTTACAGATACGTTTTGTGGCTTTAAGGCTTGCCGCGTGGAAGCGATACGAAAACTGCGTCTGACCGAAATCGGGTATGCATTACCAATGCAGTTCTGGGTTCAAGTTGCTCAGGCACAACTGCGCGTTAAAGAGATTCCGGTTAAATTGGTTTACAGTGATCCCGATCGGCATTTTGGAGGGATTCTTGATATCCCGGAAATACGCTATAAACACTACCTGGAAGTTTTTGAAGCCAGCTTAATGGAATAAACACGGGTTTGAACCACAGTTGATTGCATATGGATTTTTCAAAACTGACAACTCCGCAGAACGATGGCGACGTTCTTATTGAACCTCTCGCCCGCGAATTGCCACTTCTGTTGTCAGCCAACCGGTCAGCTATGCGGGATCACTCGTTTACTGTAATGGGTTTACCTATTCAGGATATCCGGCACGAATCGCGGTTGAATATAAATCCGGATGAACCGTTGGTTGTGACCGGCCATCAGCCGGAATTTATCCATTCGGGGGTATGGGCAAAACACGTAGTCGCCGTTCGATTGGCGAAAGCCGTTGGAGGTTCAGCTCTCAACCTGGTCATAGATCAAGACAGCCCGAAAACGAATATTCTATATGTTCCTGACACCACATTGCTTCCGAATCAGATCAGGCAAGTTAAGGCATTCGACAGCCTTTCCGGCTCGGCGTACGAACACACTGCGGTTCCATCCCAGGCTGTAACTGATGCGTTGATTAGCAAATGCCAAAGATGCCTGGCGACGCATTACGATTATTCCATGCTGCCGGTTTTCTTTGAGGCATACCGGCAGAAATCCCCGATAAAATCAACGGAGGGAAATCCACCCGGAGACTGGGTTGATCTGATGATCCAGTCCCGTAGCGTCGTGGAAAAAATGTTGGATATTGAAATAGCTAATAAAAGAGTAAGCGACCTTTCACTGTATCCGCTTTTTTGGGAAATTGTCAGTAATGCGGAAAAATTCGTTTTGGCTTACAACCGCGCGTTATTTGACTATCGCAAAAGGTTTCGAGTCAAGAACCATACTCGTCCACTACCCGACCTGCACGCCGAACCTGGCCTTTACGAAATTCCATTCTGGGCCTATAAACCCAATCTGCCACGCAAACGCCTGTTCGTGAAAATCTCAGCATCGACCTTATCGCTGCTCGCAGACGAAGAATTGATCCTGGAAACTGCCAAGCTGGATTTAGGTAACTTGGAGAAAACCAAATCGCTCTTGTCTGAGATTTCTCCCTGGGTAATTAGACCGCGTGCTCTCGTTTTAACCCTCTGGGCAAGATTGTTCCTGGCCGACCTTTTCATCCACGGTATCGGTGGTGCCAAATACGACCGTATTACCGACGGCCTTATCCGCAATTACTTCAATGTCGATCCACCGGCCATAGCTTGCGTTTCCGCGACCTTGTATATGAACTTGATCCAACATCCTGATTCACAATCAAAATTGGAGCGTGCCCGGCATCTGCTTCGCGACATTCAATTCAACCCGCAGCGATATATACCAGGCAGTGTCGCCTCTGAGTTGATTGCTCAAAAAGAAATCGCGGTAGCTCGCGCTTTGGAACTGAAACAGAACAACCCTGGTCAACACTTCACCAGGAAGCAGGTTTTCGGTGAAATCCGAGCGATTAACCGGAACTGATTGCAATTGCGGCTCAAGAACAAAAGCGAATTTCAGATCGGGTGCAAATGCTCGCAGGTCAATCAATTCAGCATCAAAACGCTGTAAGACGCGATTATTTTTTCGCCATGCTTCCGGAATACAAATTGAACAATCTCCTCCGGAAATTGCCGGACGTGCAAGTTTTTCTCAGTTAGACTATCATCCGTTGACTCGTTTCGGATTCCACGGTCGCCCAATAGGCGGGTAATTCCGAAACTATTTTGAATAGACTTCTATGGAGCACGACCATGACCGACGAAAACACCCCAAAAATCCAGATTGATTCAGACTGGAAGACCGAGGCCCAGCAGGAGAAGGAACGCATCACTGCCCAGGAAGAAGCAGCACCAAAACAGGAATCACTTGGACAGCCAACCTTCCTGCACCTGGTAAACATGTTGGCCATGCAGGCGGCCGTGTCGCTTGGCGGTATGCAGGGCCCCGATGGCAAAGTTATACCCCCGGATCCGGAAATGGGACGGTTCCATATCGATATGCTGGGTATCCTGGAAGAGAAAACAAAGGGAAACCTGAGTGACGATGAGCATAAAACTTTGTCGGGTGTTCTTCACGAACTGCGTGGAGCTTTTGTTCAGATGAGTTCAATGACCGGAACTCCTCCGCAGAACGGTTAAACGATTCAGCTATATATTTTCGGCGCGGCGGTTTAACCCGCCTCGCTTTTTACCATGTTCATACCCATACGTACCGAAACATCCGTTCATCGCGCTCCATCCGTAAACTTCGGATTGATTATCGCGAATATGATCATCTTCGTGTGGTTTGATGTCAGTCCCACGAAAGCGGGTATGGCTTTCAAGGACGCCCATTTTGTCCTCAACGGCGAATGGCCTTCGATCTACCAGTTATTTACCTACCAGTTTGCCCATGCCGACATCTGGCACCTGGTGGGGAATATGCTTTTTCTCTGGGTATTCGGTAATGCGGTTAATTCCAAGCTGGGTAACTTGCCTTACCTGCTGTTTTACCTGAGCGGTGGAGCTTTTGCCGCAATCGTATTCGGCTGGAGTTCGACCAGTTCCCTGCTGGGAGCCAGTGGTTCAATTGCAGCCGTAACCACTGCGTATTTAGCTCTTTTCCCCCGCAGTCATGTAACCGTTCTGGTTGTGTTTTTCATTATCAGGTTTTTTGAAATTCCCGCGACTATTTTCATCGGCTTTAAAATAATCCTCTGGGATAACATTCTGGCTCCGCAGTTAGCCGCCGGCCCGGGCGAGGTAGTTGATCAGGTCGCCTACTCTGCCCACCTGGGTGGATATGCTTTTGGATTGCTGGTTTCCATGCTTATGCTCCGCTTGCGGGTAATTCCCCGTGACCAGTTCGATATGCTCGCTCTTTTGAAAAGGTGGCGTCAACGCCGGGAATTCGCCGCAGCGATGACCAATCCGGAAGCCCGGGCCAAAGCAAAATACGGCCGAGTTGCCCGGATTGAACCCATTAAAAGTAATAGTTTTAACACCCCGCAGACCAGCGAACGTGCCGAGTTGAGAGCAAGTATCTCCCAGCACATCAGGCAGGGGAAAATCGACGAGGCCGCTTCCGGATACGAAAAACTGATCGGCATGGACGAATCCGAGTGCCTACCCGCAGATCAGCAGATCGTCGTTGCCCGCAACTACTATGCAACGTCGAGATTTCCCCAGGCGGCCGCCGCATTTGAACGATTTCTCAATCATTACAAAACGCATTCCGAAGCCAACGAAATCAGATTGCTTCTGGGAATTATCGCCGCCCGTGATCTGCATCAGTACGAAACAGCCAGAAAGCATTTATCCATCGCTCTGGAGCAGGCCACCAGCCCAACCAGAAAAGAGCAGGCCCGGAACTGGCTCAACCAACTGCCCGATTCAAATAACCATGCCCCCGATTAAGCTTGTTCCTGAGCTTTGTCACAATGAATCCTCCTGATTACAATGACCCCATAATGCAGTTACCACACGCAACATTACGATTCATTGATAAAAAACCTCTGGTAATGGGAATTCTTAACATAACCCCGGATTCCTTCAGCGACGGCGGCCGGTTCTTTTCCGCTGAAGCCGCAACCGCCCGGGCGGAAGAAATGATTGCCCAGGGGGCGGATATCATCGACGTTGGTCCCGAATCCAGTCGCCCCGGATCTCAACCGGTTACCGCAGATGAACAGTTGCACAGGATCGATAAAGTAATAAGTAGAATCCGTAAAGATAATCAGGAGATTACCATTTCGATCGATACGCGACTGGCTGCCGTAGCCAAGGGAGCCATTAACGCCGGAGCGGATATCATCAACGACATCAGTGGTTTGACCGACGACCCGGAATTAGCCTCGTTGGCCACCCGCACCGGAACAGGTCTGGTTATTATGCACATGCAGAACTGCCCGGCGAATATGCAGGAAAAACCAACATACGAAAACGTTACCGGGCAGATACTGGATTTTCTGCTTCAACAGGCTCTCGCAGCCGAAGCTGCCGGAATACTTCGGGAACGAATTATCATCGATCCGGGAATTGGTTTTGGCAAAACAACGCAGCACAACGTCACTATCATGCACGAGTTGAGCAAATTAGTGGAAACGGGATACCCCGTATTGCTCGGAGCATCCCGTAAACGTTTCCTTGGAGATATTTCGCCGGAAGCGTCTGAAACTTTCCAGCGATTACCCAGCTCCCTTGCCTGCGTCGCCCAGGCATTAAACGCTGGCGTGCGGATTGTTCGCGTTCACGACGTCCTTGAGACCGTTCAATTCATAAACGCGTATGGCTCATTCTGCCGTTAAAACCAATCAAAGAAACCGTCGAAGAAGAAATCATCATCGTAACAATCGTAACAGTCTTCCTCCCAGTAATACTCGCTTTCCACGTACACATCATCGTAGTATCCGTGATCGTAGTAGCCTCCCGTATCCCAGTATAAATCACCACCCGGAAGATCAACGGTACAGCCGACATCCATCAAAAACGGAGTTAAGGCAAGTGCGGCGACCAACATTAATCTCTTAAACTTTCGAGAGAACATGACCAAACCTCCCTAAGAAAAACCGTCCACCAAGCAATCAATATCACATCTAATATATTTGACACTGCGAAACTAATTAAGTTAGAAAATTTCACCTTTTTATGTAACCATAGCTACATCAATAGGTTACAACTCTCGCTATCTTCGTTTAATCTAACGATTAGTTGGTTTGGTTTTGAGTTTCGTTTAGGACTGCTGCCGACACATCGGATTATGCGGCAGATACAGCATAAACAAACGGTAATACCAAAGACAATTCACCACCACTGTGCTTACCAAATATCGCTGAGGCTCTATAATTCGGCGGTCGTTTGGAATGAAAACGTCCTTAACCGTCTCAGAACGAGGTTTACCACCATGAAGAAAATCAGATTATTTACGCCCGGTCCTGTAATGATTCCGGAAGATGTGCTTCTCCATATGGCTCAACCTATGGAGCATCATCGGACAGCTTTCTATCGCGACATGCTCGCTGATGTGACCGAGCACATGAAGTACCTGTTCCAGAGCAAAGATGGCGACTGCATGGTCCTGACCGGTTCGGGTACCTGCGGCGGAGAGGCATCGATCGTCTCGGCAATTCATCGAGGTAAGAACAAGGCATTAAACCTCTGTGGTGGAAAATTCGGTGAGCGATGGGGCAAGATCTGCAAAGCCTTCGATCTGGACTACGTCGAGCACGAGGTCGAATGGGGCAAGGGAGCCGACGCTACCGAGGTTGATAAGCTCCTCACCGCAGATCCCAAGATTGATACGGTGATTTGCGTCCATTCGGAAACGTCCACCGCATCGATTACCGATATCGAGGCCGTAGCCAAGGTCACCAAGAAACACGATGCGATCTTCATCGTCGACTGCATTACCAGTTGCGGTTGCCTGCCGTTCAAGTTTGACGAATGGGGCATTGATATTGCTTTTACCGGTTCGCAGAAAGCACTCATGCTTCCTCCGGGTCTGGCTCTTGTCTGCGTCAGCCCGCGAGCGTGGAAAAGAATCGAGGAAGGCAAGGATCACGCCTTCTACAACGATCTCAGAGCCCACCGCAAGGCAATCGGCACTTGGGATAATCCTTATACCCCCGCTAACACACTCGTCCTGGGACTCCAAAAAGTTCTTCACGGAATGAAAGAACGAGGAATGGAGAATATCTGGAAAGAAACTCAGATGCTTTCCGAAGCCACCCGGGCAGCGGCAGAAGCCATGGGGCTTAAGGTTTACTCAAGCAGCCCATCGTTGTCGGTAACCGCCATCTGGGTTCCCGAAGGGGTGGATGAAGGAAAACTCCGCAAAACCATGCGTGGAACCTACGGCATGCAGATTGCCGGTGGACAAGGAGACATTAAGGGCAAAGTTATTCGTATTGGACATATGGGATATGTGGATGCGGCCGATACACTCGGGGTAATTGGTGCCCTGGAACTCGCCCTTATCGCTCAAGGATATAAACTCGAACCAGGTACAGGATTGAAGGCCGCACAGGCGGTTTTTGCCAAGGCTGTTTAGTTTATTGTACTAGCAATAATAAAAGACCGGACTGTCATGCTTGGTTTATACCGCATGGCGGTCCGTTTTTTTTTGCCTCCGCAATGCTCAATTCGATTCCGATCGATAATGATCGAGAAACGGGATATTGTTCGGCAGGACACCGGAGTGACTACGTATCTCCTGTTCCGTCATCCATTTAGCGGCCTGTACCTCTTTCGGATTCAGTTCCAACTCGCCGCCAAGCAATCGAACGCTCCACCACTCCAGGTTCAATTGGCCATCTTCTCTTATCCAACTCCAGAGCTTGCGCCCCGCTTCCACCTCAAGCCCCACTTCTTCCCTTATTTCCCGGACAATAGTATCGGCCGGTGTTTCGCCTTTTTCTATTGTGCCTCCTGGGAAACACCATTTACCTGGAGCCAAAACAAGTTCGCTGCGTTGAATCATCAGCATTCTATCACCTTGCTCAAGGACACCGACCACACCAAAAACACAGTTTTCACTAAGTCCGGGATTCATTACAATTGCATATCCGATTTACAGTTAATGTCCACAGATTCATTATGGCAACCATAAAAAACCGGCAATAGGACTTAATCCTATTGCCGGTGAAACTGCCATACTAAAAACAGAGAACTAGGGGAAAATCAAAGAGTCAGTGGAAGAGTTTATACCTGATGCAATTGCATTATGGCCAGGATAATAATGGTCTTCCACATAATCCTTGGGCAACATACCACTTTGAACAGCACCCCTTGCGAATTCTGTGGTGCTCCCTTCTTCATAGGACATCATGGTGTAAATGTTGTCTTCATCAATACCGGCCAACGGCGTCTTTTCAAAGGTTGCATGGCCATCGCCAAACAGTACATTCTGGCCTTCGCCAGCATGGTTAGGTGAATTGTATCCCATCCATTGCTGTTGAGTTAATGCTGGTTTAAGTATATCAGTTTCCCAATTGGAGTTTTCTTTTGGCGCTTGCATAGCACTTATTGACGCAGTATCCGTCGAATAATAAGGACCACGATCGCCACCAACAATCAAACGCGGATCGCAGGATTCACTCGGCCGGCTGGAGAACCCACCGAAGGGAACCTGATAACCGTAACTAATGGCTCTAATACTCTTGAAGTCATAATACAAATCGACGTTTTGATCGGTGTCAATCTGGTCGCCGGAGCTGGGGCAGATGAAGGATTTGGCCGTTACATCGCCAGAGCGAACCAATATCCACATAGCCCGAGTGACAGAGATCGTACTAGCACCGTCGCTAGTACTGGCTTCTTCATCTCCGGTCAGCGACTGCGCTAATCGCCCAGGCATCGTATCAGAACCTACGGTAGCTGCCCCGTAACCCACCGCAATATCTTTCGAATACCACTTGACATGTTCACTGCTGAGAGATTCATCAAAAGCAGGCACAGGCCAAGATTCGTCGTTATCGTTCGCGTAAATCTTAAACGCAGTCCCCATACCTTTGACATTGGCTGCACAAACCAGCCGCTTGCTCAACTCGCGAGCACGAGAGAGACTCGGCAACAGGATTGAGATCAACAGGGCGATGATTGCGACCACCACCAACAGCTCAATCAACGTAAACGCTTTTTTCTTCTTCATTGGTAGACTCCTAACACTATTACGCCTATCCGCGTGCCGCCCCCGTGCATCACATAGCGTCCGGGTGACTTCATGGGGGGTATATAAAGCATGATTGCTAGATTGGACTAAAACAGACTAGTCCGAGACAAGCCACACCGAATACCCATAGGGACCACGTAGTTGGCACATTTTACCGGTATGGACACCCACACCGGATTTTCCATGAACGAGGGCATCATACTTTTGCGTCCCATAATACCAGGATCAGCATATAAAACTCCCGCTGTATCGAGGCATTTGAACTTTTTGAACACAAACGTATGACTTAAAGCATCAACCAGCCATTTAGATGGTTGATACTGTTGTGGTGTGCGGCTGCTATACCCTGAATAGGGGAGCCGCACAGGCGAGGTATGTACGGGAATGAATTCTGAGGAACCTGGGATACCTGAGCATTAAGTGGATATAATCGAAACCATAACACTCATAATAATAAAAATATATTATAGCTATTACGACCTAATAAATACTGCTCCTCAAAATAGTCGTCGCACACAACCACACATTACTAACAATTCTACCAAAGCTCTTGGTAGGAGTCAATGGAGTCATTAACCCCACAAACATTCATTCTACCGACAAGTTCCTGAGATAAATCCTTTAGAACTAAAGCTTTACTTTCTCAATTGCTATTTCATGAAGCTTGATTGTTCCCAGATTACGATCAGCGGCCTTGGCAAGATACTCGGGCAGGTTGCCTTCCTTGACGATTTCTTCCAAACCCAGCTTCGCTCTAATACGATTGAGCGTCTGCAAGCAGGCCGTGTCTATCGCCACCGGATCGAATCCACCCAAGATGAATTTGCCGCTCCACACATAATCCTCAATGACTTCCGGACCTCGATCAAACACAACCCGCAATCCGTTAACAACGTGGAATCTCAGCTTGTTGCGTATTTCCGGGATAGAGACAATGTCACCTATATATGGTGAGCAGTTATTGGAGTGAAATTGAGCCGGATGCTTGACTACCGCATGAGAAATATTTTTAAGGCAGCAGGTCATCCCGGCGATGTTGTGGTGCTTGAGAAATGGTACGTTGATAATGGCTGTTACCTGATCCATCCAGGCCGCTAATCGATCCTGTCCACTCCCGAAATCGTATACCTTTTCGGTCCAACCCGCAGCGGGGGCGAGGGTTTGGGTTTCAGAACGAATAGCTGGTGTAACTTCGATTAAAACAATCTGGGAGGATTTGAAGCCCGCCTTGGCCAGAGAATCGACCAAAGCTCTGGCCATTCCATCATTAGTACCCAAGCCGGCCGCTCCGACGCTGTTGAATTTCAACCCTATTATATCATCCGGCTTTAAAATCTTTCGCCAGGCATCTTCGGCTGTTTTCTCTTTGGTAAGACGGGTCAGAAGAATTTCCAGCAGGTCTTTCAGTAGTTCTTCGTGAATGCCCCGATCGGTCAATACTCGATCAGATTTTACTTGAACTAATCGGATGTTTGGCATATGCCCATCGATAGCGCCGGCGGCCAGTGCTTTACTCACGCTTCCACCGGCGATAGACACTGCCCCGGCGGTCAGCGCTGTATGGACAAGAAAGTCGCGACGACTCAGCGCGACGGAGTTGGAATTATGAATGTCTACGTTATTTTCATTCATTGCCGAACTCAACCTGCAGTATTCTCTGAGTTGACACCACTTAGGGCTCTACCTATAGGTATCGGATGAATCGGCACGAAACTGAGTGCAACAACGTATGTACTTAACAATCAGGAGCTGCGAGGTATGCGAAGGTCATATGAGGAACTCAGGAAACTGGCATCCGATTTCAATCAGGAACACGTTTTTCAGTATTGGGATGGGCTTAATCCTAACGAAAAAGAGCAGCTTCTGAATGACGTATCCAAAATAAACTTTGCCCGAGTCAACGATCTGATCTCCGGCAAAGGAAATATCAGCTCGCCGGAAATCGATTTAACGAAAATTGAAGCTCCCCCCGTATATTTGCCCCAACCAACAGCCAAGCAGGTCAACCTTTACAAAGAAGCGATTGCAAGAGGCAGGCAGCTTCTTTCAGAAAACAAGGTGGCAACGATGGTGGTGGCCGGTGGACAGGGTACTCGGCTCGGATTCGATGCCCCGAAAGGCACTCTGCCTACCTCGCCCATTAAAAACAAAACGCTTTTTATGCTTTTTGCGGAAAACATAAGGGCCATATGTAATCGTTACGCCTGCCGCCTGCCCTGGTACATCATGACCAGTGATGCAACCGATGAACCGACTAGAGAGTACTTCGAGGCAAACGACTATCTTGGTCTGAATCCTGATGACGTACACTTTTTCAAGCAGGGAGTAATGCCGGCGGTTGATGATACGGGACGAATTCTGCTTTCAGAAAAACACCGTATAGCACTTTCCCCTAATGGCCATGGCGGAAGTCTTACTGCGCTTAAGGAATGTGATATTCTGGATGACCTGTCCAAACGCGGTATTGAAGTCCTGAGCTACTTTCAGGTCGACAATCCGCTGGTTTCGCCCGCGGATCCTCTGTTCATCGGGCTGCATTCGCTGTCCGAGTCGCAGATGTCCAGCATCGCCGTACCCAAGGCGGACGATCTGGAACGCGTGGGAAATTTCGTGCAGATTGACGGTAAAATCCAAATCATTGAATACTCCGACCTGCCGGACGAATTGGCTCATGCCAAAAACCCGGACGGATCGCGGATGCTTAACAGCGGGAGCATTGCCATTCACCTGATATGCCCGAAATTCGTGGGAGAATTAACCGGCGACGGAAAACTGGAACTGCCCTGGCACATCGCCCGAAAGAAAGTCCCTTACGTTGATCCTCAAACCGGTAAAAGCGTTGATCCGGAACAGCCCAATGCCCGCAAATTCGAGATGTTCATTTTCGACGCAATCCCTCTGGCCACGAAATCGATTATTCTCGAACAGCCGAGACTGCACTGCTTCAGCCCGGTTAAAAACGCTGAAGGCATAGACAGCCTGGAGACTGCGCAAAGGGACATGATTCTTCGATCAATGGAATGGCTGGAAAAGTGCGGAGTAAAATGCCCGAAAACCAAAGATGGACTTCCGGCGGCCAAGGTTGAAATATCACCACTCAAGGCAATCGACGCAGAGCAACTTAAAGAATCCCTGCAAACTCCTCCGGTAATAAAGCCCGGAGATTCGGTTTATATCGATTGATGTCTTACCCGAGTTCAGACGTGGAGTACCCGGTCATTCGCAGGTCGGGGCATCGACTCGCCCGAATCGCGAATAATTATGGCATAAACTCTACGAGAGTGTCACGTCTGATTATATGAATCGCCCAGTTGGCGAATCCACTTGTCACGTAGGTGGAAAGTATATACGTGAAGAACAAAATCTTTGCGAATTTGGCATAATAGTCACCGCCCGATTTAAACTTACCAACTGCAAATCGACCAAGTATTAATACAAGAGACGCACTGCACGCGACCGTGAAGTTAATGGTAAACGGAAGACGACCCTCTCGAATACCTCGATCGATTTCAAACCAAGCTGGTTGGTTAATCGCATCTGTAGCTCGGAAAATAAGGAATAGGGAAAAGATTGTCGCAGCCAATAGTAATAATAGAAACATCAGGCGACCGTAAACCGATTCCCGATTCTTATCGAGATACGGTTTTGATCGTAATTTGAATGGTGTTTCCAGTAGCAACGCGGAAATTGCCACGGCGAACAACCCGAGAGATACGCACCCTGCCTTGTGGGCAGAATAACATTGCCCCTGGATGGGAGAATCAACCCTGAACGTATGACTGTATTCTGCGTCTCTTTCCATTAAAATTTCCGCGGTTTCGGTATCCAGAACACGCGTGAAGTACGATGTAAGCAAGCCCTCTCGCCAGGCTTGTTCGTGTTCGTATTCCATTTTCTCAACGTCAGGCCACTCTATTCCTTGGGCTTTGGCAACAGCCTTTACGAACCCAGTGACATTGCCATTCGAAGGGAGTACATGGAAGCAATTTCTAAATACCGGTCTATGCCAGGCGGCAGCTTGCAGTTGAAGGAGTATTGTGCATAGGTTTCTAACGGTCACCTCGTCATCCAGTTCCACTGCATTGCTGATCAAACTGCAAAGCTGTGCATCTGCGTAACTGACGACGCAGGGAGCATAAAAATATGAAATACAACCGTAGTTGTAACAGAGGATATTAGCATCGAACTCGTACAAACCTGCTCCCTTGAAGTGTTCGACTGTATCTGTGTACACCTCCGCGCAACCCGAATGCCATTTCGGCTTTGAACCTGCTACGCTAAGCGCTTCCAGAGCTTTATCATTCGCCCCTCGTGCAAAGTGTAATGCTGCTTCCGCAATCCAGAGAGCACCGTTATCGGGATGCACGTTTTGGGCGAATAGCGTTATTGCCTTACACTCATTGATCCTATCATCTCGTGTTCCTCTTGGTAATTGCCAATTACCCACCATGTCCGGATCGTTTTTTCTGATACTTCTGGTAAGTTCGTAGAGGTATTCAAAGGCTGCCCAGTCGGCATGGCGATGGTTTTTCCAACTCTGAAGATCCGGCTTGGGCAGGTTATCTATTGTCGTATGAAACGCGAGGATATAGGATTCCGGACTCTGCGCGGAGTTTGCTTGAAGCTTGGCCAGGTATTCGTCAGTAAACTGTACCTGTGGGATGGGTTCGATAGGACCACCTGGAACTTGCCCCGTAACAACTGTGTTTTCTCCTGAAATCCCGAAAAGCAATCGTAGATTCAGGATATGCATCTCCCGAGTGATAGGCCAGATGAGCGTGAAAACAACAATCGCCAGGATACCAAGCTGCGTATATCGAGTGAACCGTTTTTTGCGATCCATTTCGTCCATGGTGCTTTATTCTATATCACACCAGGTGTCGATTGATATATGCCTGTCGGCCTGTCTTCGGCGAACTTATTGAATCTCGACGCGGTTTGTTTCCAGGGCTTACGCCTTTCACTAAAATCTGTTCCACCTGCGGCGGGCTTACGCTCCGCCAAAGGCGGGCGGACTCGGTTTTCGCCTTCTTATGTCGACAGTAATGACGATTGATACCGAAGTTCTTGTTGAGCTGTACTGAATTCTGGTTAATCGGATATTCCGAGTTTTCTTGGTTCCGAAGCAATTCCCGGCAATATAAACAACGGGTTCAGAGACCGGGCGTCCCAATGTGGAACTCAGGCAGGTTTTTTCTTCAGGTATTTCTGGATCGTTTCCATCAGCTGCGTCTCGTCCAGCGGTTTGGTCAGAATGGTGGAAACTCCGGATTGGCGAATGGCGTCGGCCTCTCCGCTTATGGCATGAGCGGTTACCGCAATGATAGGCAGATCCACAAACCTGGGATCTGATCGCAGCTTGCGGGTAGCCTCTTTGCCGTCCATGCCGGGCAGGGAGATGTCCATCAGGACAAGATCGAACTCTCCCAGTTCCAGGTGCTCGAAAGCTTCTTCGGCGGTCCAGGCTTCCACAAAGTCATACTCGTGGTCCTCCAGGACCCAAGTGACCAGTTTCATGTTGTCCGGGTTGTCTTCCACGACCAGGATTCTCGCACCCATGGCAACTCCATCAGTAAGTCTGAGAAACAGGTATCTCTGCCACTATTATATCGTTTGATCATACGAAGACCAATTAAGGTTTAACCGGCGCGATTGAATTATCGCGGCAACCAGTACTGATGGATCGTCACGAGCGAGAGCGGTTATGCGGAATCGCGCATAACTCGTTTTTTACGAAGCGTTTGGTTACCCAATTGTCCGCAGGCGGCCATTTTGGTTCGCCCTTTGGTTATTCGGCGACGACACTCCTGGCCCCCTTCCTTAATCCATTCCAAGAATCGGCTGATCTCATCTTCGGTTGGAGACCGCCAGGGGGAGTCACTTCTTGGATTGTAGGGAATTACATTGACCATGCATTTCACCGGTCGAAGAAACTCGGACAGCTCCAATGCGTGCTCCCGGGCATTGTTTACTCCCGGTATTAGTACGTATTCCATCATGAAATACTGGCAATTACGGAGTGGATAATCCAGCAGTGCTTCGCGCAGTTGTTCCATCGGTTCGATACGGTTTACCGGCATCAGTTGGGAGCGGATGTCGTTATTAGGAGCGTTCAAGGAGATGGCCAGATTAACTCTCCGCCACGCTAAACCGGCAAGTTTTCGGATTCCTTCAGACAAGCCTACGGTAGAGATGGCTATGCGCTCCATTCCTATGGACATGCCCGATCCGTCGGTGAGGGTTTGAATAGCCTGGATTACCCTATCGAAATTATCGAAGGGTTCTCCCATACCCATAAAAACAACGTTGCGTACCTCGCAGCTGAACTCCTGCTGGGCGGCTACTACCTGGCTTACGATTTCTCCAGCGCTAAGGCTTCGCAATAAACCCATTTGTGCGGTTTCGCAGAATGCACAACCGCGGGCGCAGCCCACCTGCGATGACACGCAAAGTGTTTTGCCGGTCGCCCCTCTTTTTGACAACATGGGGACAACCACAGTTTCGGTTTCCAGACCATCGGCTGTTTGTTGAACGAATTTGGTCAGATCACCGTCCTGGACGTGACGAACAATTGGCAGGGCGACTTTATCACCAAGCAAGGGGTGAGTATTGGTTTTTCCACGCATGAAAAGTTTGTGAGCCGCACGTATCTCCCGAACATCTCTTTTCGGTACGCTGAATTCCTCAACCAGTTGTTCAAATGTTAAACCGAGCTTATCCAATTGAGCGTAAGTCCGTTGATCATCATGCCATTAACAAACTAAGGCGACCTGTAGCTCATGCTCCAGGTCGCCTGTTGTATTTTAATAACGAAAGAATAAATTTACTAGTTGGATTTCTTCGTCGAATCCTTCTGTTTCTCAGGTGCGTCCTTTTTCCTTAATTTTATTGGTGAAGCGGGTTTCTCACCTGATTCCTCAGTTTCCTCATCGAGTTTCGTCGTTTCGTCCTTTGTAACCGCTTTTCCCTTGGTTCTATCAACTTTGGCTGGAGCGTTTGCCTTCGGAAGAATTGCCCGGTTGGTTGGAACCGTCCTTCGCGGCCGTGCACCGCTGAAACGAACCTGCATTTTCACCGTCGGAGATATGTCATCATCCGTCTTGATCGTGACATTCCGCACACCACGTGGGGCCTTGTAACCCTCCGGAACCTGCAGACAAACACGTTGCGGTTTCCCTTCTTCCTCTTTAATGGTTACTTTCAGATCAGGATCATCGCAAGTTGCGCCAAGAATCTTGTGAGTACCTTTATCATCCCACACCAAGGTAGCACACTGCTCCCAATTCGGTTGTGCTTTCCTAGGAACCACAAACCTGACAGGTCGAGTTGTTACTCGCGGAGTAACCGTCGCGGAAACAACAATCTTGGCTTCCGGTGCTTTTTCTACCCCTGTTTCGAGCACAAGCTGGGTACGAATACGGTCAGTCTTGAACGGTGGCTTAATTGTAACTTCCAGTTCGTACTTTTCACCCGGCTCGACTTCTGTCAGTTTTGTATCAAGGTTTTCAACCTTATTCGGTTTGAGTTTAAGATTTATCGGACCAGCGTCTCCCTTGGTAATAACCACCTTCTTGGTTTGATCACCACCCGTACGTGCTATCCTGGGGAAATACACTTGTTTCGGACTGACATTAATTGCTTCGAGAATCTGCCCTTTACATACTAAAGTGACACTGGGTTTATTCGGGTCATTAGTAGTAACTCGGATTTTCTTATCAAACTTTCCATTAAGTTTGTGACAGCTCAAAGTTACTGCGAGTTCTTCCGTCATGCCCGGCTTAATCGTACGGTCAGACCGACCGTTGAATTTAGTGCCTCAGCCACCCTTGGCGCGAATACGCAGATCTCCTTCCCCCTCGTTTACTATAAAGAAGTTGAAGGTCAGTTTCTGCTCGCCGCGCCAGACCGGATCACGAGTCACCGTAGTCTCTTTACACGACCATTTTGCTTTCGGATCCGGTTGGAAATCAGAGGAATTCGCTCTTCTTCTGGGTGCAGGTGCCTTTTTCTTGGCTCGAGGAGCTGGCGTAGCCTTTTTCGGCTGCACCTTGGCTTCAGGAGTGGCTTTGGGTTCCGCTTCGGCGGTTGGCGTCGGTGACGGAGTAGCTGTTGCTTCAGCTTTAGGTTTTGTTCCGGCGGCTTGGGGAGACGTTTGGGCTAGCGCGGAACCGGAGTAGGCCGCTAAATAAAATAGACTGACGGTCAAACTCAGTACGAATTGCCGCCCCGATAACCTTCGTAGCGTTTTTCCAAGCATGCTCTGCTCCGTGAAGCAAATATTAACAACAGAATACTGGCCAGTACCTTGTTATGATAACGTCACCAGCGGAGGGATGCACTAGCGTTCAATCCATTGTTACATAATCGAATCATTTCCATGGGCGATATTGGAGTATCGATTCCAAAGTGCAGATGTGACGAAAAACCGTGCTTGGAGAGTAACAAACACGGTTTGAAAATAAGTTAAGTCGATTTCTCGGTAAGAACTCATTCGATAATGGTCACATGTGATTTTTTGGTGACCAGCAGATTATATACCTCAGCAACGTCAGCATTATGCATTCGGACACATCCCATAGAGGCGTTCTTGCCGATTGATTGGGGATCAATGGTCCCATGGATACCATATCGTTGTTGCCCGACCGCGTTTCCACTTTCGCCGATAAGTTCGATCCATCGTTCTCCCAGGGGGTTTGCGGGATCGTTAGCGGGGATTATTTTGCCGCCACGGGGCGGGTAATAGGTGGGGTTGGTCAGTTTCGTCCCTACGACCCATTCTCCGGATGGAGTTCCATTATTCGCTCCCAGGCCAACGGTGAAATTTCTGACGAATGTGTCCTGCAGAAGGACATCCATCTGGAATGTTTTTTTGTCGATCCGCAGATGGAATGGGCCTTGGACTACCTTGAGGTTACGTCCTGCGGAAATCCTGTTCTTGTCAGTAATGTTGTTAATCTGAGCCAGAAAATCGTCGGTTATTGAGTATTTGCGTGCAATTTTACTTAGCGACTCTCCAGGACGAATGACATGCTGGAGGACGAGCGGGTCGTCTTTTATGATCGCGGGGCTGAAGATTGTTTTGGCCCCTAATCTGCTGAGAGCTGCACGGCATTCCAGCATCTGCTGTTGATCCAGCCCCATATTTCGTGCCTGGTTAAGGTAATTGCGTGCAGCGATGCAGTCATCCTTGTCGGCCGCAGCCAACCCGGCGGCCAGCAGACTTTCGGCCTGCTTTGTCGTTTCCGGGTTTGCGAGTTTCTGAGTTTCCTGTCGCGTAGATTCTCCGCGCTCAGGAACGCCCTGGTCCGCGCCAACGCCGGGGTTGTCCGGTCTGCGGGAAGTCAGCCGGGGGAAAGGAGTTGTTGTTGCGCCGGCGGGTTCTGGGGAGCTTGTATCAACGCGAGCTACCGGGCCGGTTATATCTTCATCATCACCTTCAAGTACAGGGCTGACAAACTGCCCGTATACCCAGATGCCTGCGATGGTAACGATCGTGCCGAAGATCCAGAGTCGACGGGAGGAATTTCTTCTTCGATATCGGTATCTAGCCATGGTAGCCTCCGTGCCAGCAACGGATAAATTGATCAGTGTCCCACTGCGTCACCAGGGATGATAATGATGCATCCTGCACCTGTATATACTGTACGCGAAATCGGTAGAGAAACAAGAGGAAAAAGGTAAACAATCGATATTTCCCCTACCTTTCCCCTTGTGAGTTTTTGCCAATTCACAAATGTGTGATTTTGTCAGCAGTTACTGATCGACGGCAATGATTTCACCGCAATACGGACAGACGAGCTTGTCGTTTTCACTTTTCGGAACGACCCATTTTCCCTGACAGGTTTCGCTAAAACATCTGAAAGCATGGTAAGCGGATCGCTTTTTGCACTTAATGCATTCGACCGGAAAATCGTCGAAATCGAATTCCCGATTAATCACGAAATGCTTGCCGCAGGATGGATCTGTGCAGATGACGTGGAAGTCGGCCGTCTCGGCGTAGGGAACCGGTTCGGGACCACCGGGAGATGCGAGCCAAACCAGGCAACTGACTGCGTAAGCGAGAATGACAAACGCCAAAACATAGACGGTGTAACGAACCGCTGGGGTATGCCAGATCAATATTGGTTCTGCGCGACAAGCCTGGGCCCACTCTCCTACTTGTTGGCGGGCAGATGGAAGCCATTCTTTGAAGGCGTCTATGAGGGCGACGATTTTTGAGTCTTTACCGACCGGCATGGATGTTCCAATCGTTTTGGAGTTACTTGAAGTTCGCTGGATTTTAGATGCAGCGGTTGCGACTGGTCAATGGATGGAACTCCGAAACTCCAAATGGGTTCGTTTCGTAAAAAGGCTGCTCCACTGAATACCTATTAAAATAGGGGTTACAGTCAAAATAGGCAATTTAATATCTAGTCCAGGCTATTGAGAGAAGCAAAGGTTAAGGCAACAACTCTCAGGATGTAACTACCTGTCACACAAAAGGTTAGATAGACATGAAGCTTTAACAGATAAGGTTGATTGCGTTGACCAGCAGAAACTCCCGCAGTATAGTCGCTAAGGGATCTGGTCGTTTTTAATCGAAGCGAATGGGCTTGTGCCAATTTGTTTCGAATGATTATGCGGCTTCTATTAGCCGTGGCGCGCTTCCGGCGTCGGTTGTTTTCATCCGGCGCTGGAAGTTGTATCTTTGGGACAATAGCTCTGTCCTCTTTTCCATGGCAACTGAAATGACCGAATCCGAAAGACCTCAAATAGTAAACGCAACCATCTGCTCCCAGGAGAAAATCTGCGCGGAGCACTACCGAATCATTCTCGATGTCCCCGGTTTCCCAAAGGCGTTACCTGGCCAGTTCGTGCAGATCGGAAACCCGGCAACAACACCCGAGAGTAGCGATACCGTACCTTTTTTGCCTCGCGCTCTCAGCATTGGTGGGCAAAAATTGACGGATGAAGTGTCCCAGTTGGAGATCATCTTTCGGGTTGTCGGCGTGGGAACCAAATGGTTATCGTCCTTGCGGGCTGGCGAAGAGATTAGGGTTGTTGGTCCGTTGGGTAATCCGTTTCCTGTCAGCGAGTGTAAGTCGAAAGCGATTCTAGTAATTGGGGGAGTGGGGTTACCGCCGCTGCGCTGGTTTGCGGAGCATTTACACGAAGAGGGCAAAGAGGCTATCGCTTTTCTTGGCGCACAGAGATCAGAGCTGATTCCGCTGCATATGAAAGGTGGCCCGGAGCCGAGTTCGGATGCGACTGTAGCGAACATGTGTTCGGCCGAGTTTGGGGCAGCTTGCACGCCACTGGTGATCAGCACTGACGACGGCAGTTGCGGATTCCATGGCAACGTCGTGGAAGCGCTGCGGTCTTACGTATCAGCTAACGGGATCGATGCGGAGCAAACGGTAGTGTATACCTGCGGCCCGGATCGGATGATGCAGGCGGTTAATGAATTCTGCAGTGAACATTCGCTGGAGTGTTATGTTTCGCTGGAGCGGCCTATGGCTTGTGGCGTGGGGACGTGTCAGTCATGCATTGTTACCGTTAAATCTGATCGGCATGAGAGCGGTAAGCGTTACGCTTTGTGTTGCAATGATGGCCCGGTGTTTCCGGGCGATCAGATTGTCTGGGACGACGGTCACCAGGGCATTTGAATGACAACTCCGCTGATGCCACTGCCAGCTTGGGGATAAACGGAAAGGCGGGCTAAACGCCCAGCGGCTTCGCCGAGAGAGTTGAGAGTGGAAAGTTGAGAGTGGATTTGAATGGGGTAGCGCAGATGGGAAGTGAATAATAGGCGGGCTAAACGCCCGCCCTTTCCAGAGGTGTCGCGCTACGAATACGCCTTGATTTATCTGCGTTAGTCCTTGAGCAGCTTATCCATGACCGGGCGCAGGACCTTAGTCCACACTTCATACCCTTTGTCGTTCATGTGCAACCCGTCATCGAGGTAGATATCTCGGCGGACCTGTCCGTCTTTTTCCAGCATAGGGGCGGCCGTGTCCACGTAATGGAGCAGTGGATTTTCCTTGGAATATTCTTCGATAAGTCCGTTGGCTTCCTTCATGGCCGGCCAGAACTTCCAGCGGGCGATACTTGGTTTTATGGGAAGGAATACAATATTTGTTTTCGGCAATTCCTTATGCACGAGGCTGACGAAAGTTTTGTAATCGTCCAGCACTCGCTGCGGTGTTTTGCTGTCGGCGATGTCATTGTCTCCGGCGTAGAAAATGATCAGCCGGGGTTTGTAAGGCAGGACTATTCTTTTGGCGAAATAGTTGACGTCGGAAATATGGGCTCCACCGAACCCGCGATTAAGGAGCGGTAGATCGGAGAATGACTCTCTGGTTTTCCACATGCGAATACTGGAGCTTCCGACAAAAAGAGTTTCGTTGGTTGGGTAGTAGTTTTTACTATCCCATTTTTCAAAGCCCTGGATGTACTTTTCAAAACGCCCCGGGATCGACCTCGACAAGTTTTTCAGGTTTTGGTTCGGCTATAACAATACCGGCGAAACAGGTAGCCATCAGGATAGCTGAAGCAACAGTTAAAGTTTTAAATAGTTTCATCGCTTTCGAGCCTTTGTTTGGAATAATGTTTTTGCTGAATATAAAAACGGAACGATTAACTTGTCCGTCATTTTGGTTCAACGAATGCTTTAACGCTGGCAGTATACTATTATTCAAGATTAAAACCAGCATCTCCAGGG
This sequence comes from Phycisphaerae bacterium, assembly GCA_963667855.2. GTDB lineage: Bacteria > Planctomycetota > Phycisphaerae > UBA1845 > UBA1845. The sequence goes on from CAXXKI010000020.1 coordinate 35,307, forward strand.
ACTGTTCAGAGGTTTGATAGTTGGAGTTTGCGGAGAAAGGAGCTGTGAAATCTCGTGAATCCTCGCTCAGGAATACATAGATATTCGGTATGTTATTTTCCGCCGAAGACTGACTTGGTTTTTGTTTTTTGTGACAGCGTTGCTTTCGGGTGCGAATGTACTCTAAGATAATAGAGTGTTAGCATGAATTGGTATATTCTTTAAAGGAAGGCGATTTCGTCTGGCAGCATATGTCTGATTGGGCCAAACAACAAATCCGGAAAGCTTGGAGTTACAAAGAACATGGTAATCTGGATAACGCTATCAAAACCCTCAAAACGGCAATTAAACAGGAACCAGAAAATGGAGCTCTCTGGCTTCAATTGGGAGGTATGCAGTTAGATAAAGACGAGCCTCAAGAGGCAGAGATTTCAATGAGAATCGCATTGAAAAAAGATGGCGATTCTGCAATGGGATACTGCGTTTTAGGAAGGAGCCTTAGAAAACAAGGGCGCAACCTGGAAGCTGTTGAAATGTTCACCCGGTCAGCCGAATTACAGCCTTTTGATTTTACCCTTGTATATTTATCAGAAGCGCATTTGAGATGCGAAAACCTTGTTGAAGCAGAAATCGCCGCGCGTGAAGCCTTAAAGATTGATCCAACTTGCGAGGAAACTTACCAGCTATTAGCAGAGATATGCACGAACGACGAGGCTGAAAAGGCGGTGGAGTATTTAAACAAGGCAATTTCTCTGAACCCGGATTATGCCGCCGCCCATCGAGAACTGGGCACGAAATTAATTCACCTGGAACGGTATGAGGAGGCAATAGTTTCTCTGCATAAAGCGATTTCGATAGTCTCTGATGACGTGTGGTGTTACATGTACCTTGGTAATGCCTTACACCATCTGAAACGTCTGGACGAAGCAGAGGCTGAATTTCGAAAAGCGGTTGATGTAGATCCTGATCACTACGCCGCTCACCTCGCATTGGCGGATTTTTTGAAGGGGCGGGGGAAAACCAAAGCTGCTGAAGAGCGTTATCGTTCTTCTATTGGCGCTTACGCGGAAAATCCGGTGGCCCTGTATTGTTTCTCGCGATTTCTATTTCACGAGGACAGAATCGAGGAAGCAAGAATTTACGCAGAGAAAGCCTTGGAGTTAGACCCGGATGATGGCAAACTCAGGATACTATTAAAAAATATACGCGACGAATCGTAGATCCTAAAGATTGAAGCGTCCGAGGGGTAAATTCGTTTGCAACGAGTTAACTGCAGTAAGAAGCAGTTGTTTGTTTCGGTAGTGGGCGGATGTTGTTTTTAGCGGAAAACAGGTGGAGACTTCGGCTGCATTTGTTTTTGATCGTGAACAACATCACGATGGGTTTAGGTGGTTCTTTAGGGAAACGCTATTTCTCCCAGTATGAGTGGTCGTTTTGCTCCGGTTACTTTTGGGAGGTTTCCCGGTCGGCCTGAGAGGGTTTCGTTGGCGAGTACGGCCATGGCTATGGCTTCCTTGGCGTCGGAGAAATAGAAGTTTTCTTCTTTCGGAGTTTCGATAGACAAGTCCGGCAATAATTCCCTTATTCGTTGCATTAAAAGGGGATTGTGGATTCCCCCTCCGGTGAATATTGCTTTTTTCAATCTCGCGTGGCGATTCAGGACGAATCGATTGTATGCGTCGGCTATGGTGATTGCGGAAAACTCTACTGCCGTTCTTACCAGGTCTTCACGGTTTGCGTCTGGATAGTGCGCAGCCAGTTGCGATAATACCATTGGGCCGAACTGTTCGTAGCCGGCGCTTTTGGGCGGCTCCTGCTTGAAGAATGGGAGAGCCAGAAGTTCATGCAGCAAGCCGGAGATTACTTTCCCTTGTGCTGAATACTTACCGCTTTTGTCAATTCCCGAATCGTTGCCCGGTATTTGAGAAGCGAAATGATCGATGGGCATGTTGGCCGGTCCGGTGTCGAAGGCGCGTACGTCTTCAATATCCGGTGCCACTATTGTGACATTGGAGATGCTGCCCAGGTTGTTTAACGAGACTACTTCATCGGGCTTGCGATAGAGTAGGTAATCAAGGAGCGGGACGAGCGGAGCGCCTTGACCACCTGCGGCCATGTCTTTGGGGCGGAAGTTGAATACGGTGAGAATGCCGGTTCGTTCGGCGATTACAGATCCCGAACCGACCTGGAGCGTGGAAGGAGTCCGTGCGGAACCGGGCGGAATATGGACCAGGGTCTGGCCATGAGACCCGATAGCGTCGATTGTGTTGCGATCGATTTCGCGTTTTCTTACAAACGTATTGACCGTATCCGCAAACGCTTCGGCAATCAGGAAGTCCAATTCGCAGACGTCCTGGGCGCTGAGTTGCTCGTTTGCTTTAAGTCGTGATTTCAGTTCAGGCAAGTAAGGCTCGTAGTCGGAGTCGAGAAGATCGATCTGGAGATCGGGAAACTCCCCCGCAATCCGCACCAGGGCAAGATCGACTCCGTCGTAACTCATCCCGGACATAAGCCCGATGATAGTACGGGAGTTTTTATTCATAACCTGCTTTAAACGCCCGGTTTGGGTCATATTCGTTCTCTATAGACTGCAACAGATAATACTATTTCGGTACACGATACCCGGTTGCGTACTGGTCTGGCAACGGTAGATTGGAGGTTATTGGCTTGTGGGGATTTGGAGTTCTGAGTTTCAGCTATGGATCTGTTCAGCGAACAACGTCGTAAGAACGTAAGTGCGGCCGCCCCGCTTTCAGTGCGTATGCGCCCGCGGACGCTGGACGAGTTTCGAGGGCAGGATCATTTTGTTGGCGAGGGGAAGCTTTTACGGCGGATGCTGCAATCTGACCGGCTGACGAGCGCTATTTTCTACGGTCCGCCGGGATGCGGTAAAACTACGTTGGCGCATATTGTGGCCTCCATGACCCAGGCGGTGTTCAAAGAAGTTAACGCGGCGGCCGTCGGGGTTAAGGAGATTCGAGAGATACTCAAGTTCGCCCGGGAACGGCTGGAAGCGGGCGAGGGGCGAACCGTTCTATTCGTAGATGAGCTGCATCGTTTCAACCGGGCCCAGCAGGACGTCTTACTCGGCGACGTGGAAAACGGAATCGTGATTCTTCTTGGCGCGACGACGGAGAACCCATTCTTCGCGGTGAACTCGCCGCTTATGTCCCGCAGCCAGGTCTTTCAGTTTAAAAAGCTGAGCGAAGATGATCTGGTCGCCATAATGCAGGCGGCGATCAGCGATGTTGATCGGGGGTTTGGGCGGTACCAGGTCACGCTGAGTGAAGAGGCGGCCAGGCATCTGGCGGTAACGTCTGATGGTGATGTTCGCCGGGCGTTGACGGCGCTGGAGGTGGCCGTCCGGTCGCAGATGGATGGAGCGGGTGAGAATAGCGGGCCGATCAAGATCGATTTGCAGGTAGCGGCCGACTCCATCCAGCGGAAGGTGATGGATTACGACGCGACAGGCGACGGTCATTACGATTGCGCCAGCGCGCTGATCAAGAGTATTCGAGGCAGCGACCCGGACGCGGCGGTGTATTGGCTGGCGAGGATGCTGGAGTCGGGAGAAGATCCACGTTTCATCGCCCGGCGGTTAGTCATAAGTGCTGCTGAGGACATAGGTAACGCCAGTCCGCAAGGATTGATACTCGCCCAGGCGGCGGCGGATGCTACGAATTTCATTGGGTTGCCGGAGTGCCAGCTACCGTTGGCTCAGGCGGCGATTTTTCTGGCTTGTGCCCCGAAATCGAACGCCAGTGCGATGGCGATATGGGAAGCATGCAAGGATGTACGAGAGGGAACGACGATCCCTGTGCCAAAGCATCTTTCGGACGCCCATTATTCCGGGGCGGAGAAGCTGGGAGCGGGGAAGGGCTATGAATATGCTCACGACGCCCCGGATGGCATCGTGCCTGGTCAGCATATGGGGGTCGATAAACAGTACTACAATCCTACTGACAGGGGCTATGAGGCGAAGTTGGGAGAGTATCTGGCCCGGGCGCGGGCTATTCACCGGGAAGCCGATTAATTACAAAAAGCAGCGCTTAAATCAAAAAAAACTAGGGAGTGGTGTTACAGTGTCACTTTTCGTAGAATCGGCGGCTCGTTGGCTGGATTGGAAGGCGGCTTGAAGGTAGGAATTTGAGCAAAGACAGGAAAGCCATTAAGCGGTTTTTGCCGCGAGGATCGAGATCAAGGTGAAGAAAGAGCTGCGAGAGCAGGTTCGAAAAACGCTCTCGGCGATGAGCCGGGACGAAATCGCGATTAAGTCGGCCGAGGCCACCGAGTTATTCGTGGGTACGTCTGAGTACAAGCGATCCGATGTAATTATGGTTTTTCTTTCGCTGCCAAGCGAGATAGACACCACTCCACTGGTATTGCGAGCGTGGCAGGATCACAAGCGGGTGGTGGCTCCGCGGGTCAGTTGGGAGCAGCGGCGGATGGCACCGACGGAGATCCGTTCATTAACCAGCGACCTGGTAGAATCCAAAATGGGATTGCGTGAACCGATAGCGGGTTTGCCAATCCCGGTTTCGATTATAGACATGGTCGTGGTGCCCGGACTGGTTTTCGATATGGAAGGTAACCGCCTGGGCCGTGGGCGTGGTTTTTACGACAGGTTTTTAGCTCATCCCGAATTCGAAGGGGGTGACCTGCGGTTTCGCATTCGATCATCAACTGCAGGAAAAGGTCCCGACCGGCCCTCTGGATTTGCCCATGTCAATGCTGGTAACAGAGAAGAAGGTTCACCGTTTCAAGCGGAGCTGATAGCGATTCTGTTATATAGGCAAAAGCAAAGAGGGTCAGGCTTACTTAATGAAAAGTAAGCCTGACCCCCTTCTGCTCCAGGAGCTTATTGATGTCCGATGAAATTAGCAATGGAACCGAATCTCAAAATGAGCAGAACAATCCAGACGGCTGCTGCCTGGGGCCGTACACGCGGAAGCTGCTGGATTACTCTACTGGCGAAAGAACCTCTTCAGCTAAAACCCTGATCGAAAAAATCTTACGGTTTAAAGCTTTCGCGGCTGAAGTCAATCACGATCTAGGCCTGCTGGACAAGCAGCGTGCTCAATTGATAGCCGATGCCATTGGCGAAATTCTCCAAATGGATTTATCCGTATTGGCAGTAATCGATCCTTTGCAGCCGGCCTCTGCACTCGCTCTCAATACAGCCATCAACGAAGTCGTGGCGGATCGGGCCAACCGCTCAACCGGTATGGAACCAGGTGCCGCTGGCCCGGTAAATCCTTTCGACCATGTAAACCTGGGGCAGTCGGAAAACGACGTGTTGCCCGTCGCAACTTACATAGCCTGTGTGGAGTTATTGAAGGACAAACTCAACCCGGCATTACAATTACTGGCCGACGAATTGCAGAAAAAATCCGCGAAGTTCGACGGTGTAGTCAAGCCCGCTCGCATATCTTTACAGGAAAAAACACCTATCCGCCTGGGGCAGGAATTCGCCGGCTGGGCTGTTCAGGCGAAAAACGCCGTCCGCAGGATCAACTACGCGATTCGGGTGCTGGCTGAACTGCCCATCGGGGGAACCTACGTGGGAACCGGCCTGAATACTCATCCTGATTTTGCGGCCGGGATGTGCCGGAAAATATCCGAAGCAACCGGAATCGAATTCCGGGTAAGTTCCGACCATGTCCAGGCCCAGGCAACGCTGGATATTCTCAATGAGGCAGGCGGTATTCTGCAGACAACCGCACTTTCGCTTTCCAAAATGGCAACCGACCTGCGGCTGTTGATGTCCGGCCCGGTTTCCGGATTCGGCGAACTTATCGAAACCCCGGCAGTTCCAAACGGAGGTGTGCTTCCCGCGATTACTCCCGTCGATATATGCGACATGGTTATAGCATCCGGCTCGCGGGTCGTGGGAAACTGTGCGACACTCACCCACCTGTCGGCCGATTGCCAATTGGAGAAACCGGCAGTACCCCCCGTGGCCGTGCAGGCGATATTGGAATCGATCCACATACTAACCTGTTCCACTCAAACCCTGACTGAAAAGTGCGTAGCGGTCCTGGATGCGGACTCACCGAGGTGCAACGCATCCGCAAGTAAACCGGCCGCCATCGCCCTCGCCCTGACACCGTACATAGGATCACAACGCGCGGAAGCAATAGCCAGAGAGGCCATGCGCACCAGAAGACCGGTAAGGGAAATAGCAATGGAAAAAGGCGTATTGGGAGATCACGAACTGATGCAGGTCCTCGATTCGCTGAGCATGACCAATCCCAGACCACACCTGAAAGAGCAGTTATAACCCAAGACTCCAAGTTCACCCGTTTTAATATCACCGAAAAATTAAATTGCTCACGTACTGATAGATACACAAACGACAGCACATATTTCTCCGCCCTTAAAATAAGCAATTCAGGCAAAACGCAAGAGGCGACTCATACAACAACCGCTTGTTGGTTTCCTTCGATTACGCCTATACCCAGATATCGACATAATCTCATGCACACAAATATACAAAATCTTAAATAGCATTAAATACCTCTTGATAAAACTTTAATCCATGTACAGTTGACTACATTGACGGCGACTATTATTATACAAAAATCAATAATTGGCTTTAACAGACTTTTTACGTTTACCGTATCGTTAAAAGCGTATCTCAGAACCGCCGTTTGCTAAAAATTCAATTGTGTCCTGCGTCACAAACGCTGTTCAATTAGTGGTCATGCATGTGCGCGTATAGGTCGGAGTTTCATTTCTTCTTTAGGAGTATTGTTGATGGCTAAAAAACATGACTTCGTTTTGCTAATCCCCTTAGTGGTACTGGCAATGACTACAATCGGCTATGGTACTACCGATTGCAACAATAACGGTATTGACGACGCCGTTGATATATCGGGAGGGTATAGTAACGACTGTAACGGAAATGGTATTCCGGACGAATGTTATAGCAATTCAGTTCCCTGTCCTTTGCTTCCTTGTGATTCACAGTTAAACGATTGTACTGTCGACCTCGTAGTTGTTTTTGATACATCAGGGTCCATGGATACAAATGATAGGGGAGAAGAGATATATAAAAAGATTGTATTCGATCCAGGCACCGATAGTGTTCTGGAAACGCTCCAAGACTATGGGGTTAACCTGAATGTTGAAGTTTTAAAAATAGTCAACTACGGCGGTGATTGGTCAGGCGTTGATTGGGACGGGAACGTTCTAAGCAGGTACGGTAGATACATTCCGGAAATGGAGGAAATCGACTTACTGTCTGGCGGCAATGGGCTCGATTGGAATACCGAGAATTGGGGGGCGGCGACTGCAGTTATTGCAGAATACAAGAACAGGCCCGATTTGGTATCGGATACTAATTTATGGAAGCCTGGTGCGTTACATGCGATTGCCGTAGTAACCGACGAGGGACCGTTCCGAGGTGGTAACGAGGATAATGTTTGGCATGTCGAGCACAATGATTGGTATGACGAGAATATTGTAAGGGTAGCGGCGTCAGTCGCCAAAAGTAATGATGTAGTTGTATTCCCCATTCTATTAAGCAATACACAGAATCAACACGGTATTGAGTCTTTTGCGCAATCATTAGCCCAGAACAGCGCGCCTGGTAGTATTGTATTGGATGGCGAAAGCAGTAACTTCGTTATGAATATGGTTAATGCGATTCTCGCTACGCAACCGTGCGAAAACGATTGCAATAATAACGGCATCCTTGATAGTTGTGATATCGCGGTAAAACAATGCGAATGATTGTAATCACAACAGAGTTCCGGATTTATGCGATGTGCAGAGTGGAAATAGCTTAGACTGTAACAATAATAATATTCCTGACGAGTGTGAATTCGATTGCAATAATGACGGTATTCCAGACGAGTGTCAGCTTCAGGGCAACGACTGTGATGGTAACGGTTTCCCCGACAATTGTCAGGTTGAATCCTGGATAGATGTCGTGTTTCTATTGGACTCATCGGGCAGTCAAGACAACGAAATCGCCACTTTTATGTAGTAGTATGAACGATATAGTTGATACTCTTACCGGTAAAAATATCAATATCAGGTTTTCCTTGGCGGGGGTTATTTTGGATCCTAGCTGTTCGGCTGACATTCCTCGGTGGAATGTAGTAACCGGATTGGGTTATACTGTTCCTGGGCAATCCGGAAGCATGCTACAGTACGGTCGACGTTAAAAATTCTAAAAGTTGGGGCCCAGCAAGTTCGATTATCGCAAGCAGGTATCCTTGGATTCCGAATGCTCAACGGCTAATCATACCCATTTCGGATGAAGGACCTTGTCGCGGCGGAGGGAACATGGACACGGGCAATTACACATGCGGTTCCGATGACCAGAGTTCGATAACCAATGCCATAGCGGTTTGCAACCAGAACAATGTGATTGTATCCCCTATCATAGGAACAGGAGCAACTTGTTGCGTGATTGAGTTAGCAAGTTCAATTGCAAAAGCAACCGGTGGTCATTACGCTCAAACATACGATTTTGAATCGGAAATAGAGGGGGTTATTACTGGACTTATAGAATCAGCTAATATCGCTGTCGACTGCAATACTAATGAGCAGTTAGACATTTGCGAAATAGCCAATGATCCTACTCTCGATTGCCAAAGCATTGAAGGTAACGGCATTCTCGATATCTGCGAAGACGATCTAGACGGGCGATTTAACAGCAGATACGTGTCAGATAATCGTAGATCCAACCCTTAGATTGCCCTGGAGGCACCGGTAACGGCATCCTTGATCTATACGAAAACGACTGCAACGAGAATAATATTGCCGATAGCTGTGACATTGAAACCAGCATAAGCACTGACGACGATGCTAACGGCATACCTGACGAATGTGAATATATTATCTTTGTCGATCATACAGCTACGACAGGAAACAATGACGGCACTAGCTGGGACAATGCATATTTAACCCTAAGTGAGGCAATCAAGAGGCAGCCGTGCAGCATCTCGATCGCGAAAGAAATTTGGGTAGCCAGAGGTACTTATGTGCCAGGAAACACAGCGAGTGATAGCTTCGTTTTGCAATCAGGTCTATCTATTTATGGCGGATTTACAGGTATTGAAACTCAACGCTCGCAACGGGACTCAAACCCACTTACCAATGGTACCATACTTAGTGGCGATATTGATGGTAACGACGACAATGGAATCTCCGATTTTGATGAAGCATGGGATTGCATGGAAGAAAACGGAAGTTTATCGAGTAGTCTGTTCAGCTTTTGATCAAAAATCATTATACAATGGAACGATCAGTAGCCTGTCCGATCAATGGATACGTGCAGAAGACTTAGGAATGTACGGAAATTCTTTACAAGTCATTAAAACAGCAGATACAGATGCAACTGCTATTTTAGACGGATTCACAATTACACGAAGCAGGGATGGTGGAATAGTACTTTCTGAGGATGCTACAATCAGAAATTGCGCAGTGACGCAAAATTTCGATCATGGCATAACAGTAGGACCTAACTCTGATTCTATATTTACCAATTGCCTAATACACGACAATTATGGCGAAATTTCAGGTGGTTGGTTTACATATATCCAGTAAACCAACTTTTGAGAACTGTACGATCTCCAATAATACACTGGTTAATACTAGCGTCAAAGGGGCTGGAGCCTTAATCGTAATCAACAACAGTTCTGATGTCGCAGTTTTCGAAAATTGCACTTTTTCCGGCAATATCGCGAAGGGAAAGTCCGTGGAGGGTGGCGGGATTTACATAGATCTTTTTCATCCCATACCCCAAGAATCGAACTTGTTGGATGTCAGTTTTTGAATAACGTAATAACTTCAAACAACGTATACACCACAGATAACGGCTCAGCGTCTGGGGGCGCAATTTGTGTATATTCATCGGACACGACAAAAAGTATGCCCCCTAAATTGGTAAATTGTATATTCAAGGGGAATAGAGCAGAAGCTATAGGTTGCAACCCTCGGGCAGACGGAGGTGGTATCTACTCCATAAACACTGATTTGGCATTATCCGGTCTCCTATTTGAAGGAAACGCAGCCACTGATTTCGGTGGAGCGATATTCGCTATAGCTAAAAGCTCAGGTTATATATCTGAAATAACCAATTTGCACATTCGTTAACAACACAGCCAATGATAACGGTGGCGGTTTGTGTTTCGTAGATTATACCGGGGCCATACGTAATAGTATATTTTGGGATAACAACGCCTTAAACGGTGGTACGGAGCTTTTCCTATATTCTTTCAACTCGTCTGCGTCCATACAGGCATGGAAAAGTTGTGTCCAAAACTATACAGGCGTCGGAGTGGCGAGCGATCCGGCAAATATCATCGACTTAAGTAATGGATCTAATATTGATGTTAATCCGAATTTCGTCAGTCCAACAAGTACAGGCGACTACAGTAACCTTCGATTGGCGCTAGGCTCAGCATGTATCGATAGCGGAGACAACACTTACTCGAACGACGCGGAACTTACTTTAGACCTGGCAGGAAATGATAGAATTATAGACGGTAACGGCGACGGTGTTCCTACGGTGGACATGGGAGCTTACGAATACCTGATGTCCGACTGTAATGGTAACGGAATTCCCGATACATGCGATCTTGACTGCACCCTCAGCGGCTGCAGTACCTTTACTACCTGTTCAGAATTGCCGGATTGTAACTTAAATGGCGTTCCCGATGAATGTGACATTTCGGCCGGTGAAAGTAACGACTGCAACCGCGATGGTATTCCCGATGAATGCGGTGAAGACTGCAATGGCAATGGTATTGATGACACATGCGAATGCCATCCGGCGGACGTGAACAATGATGGATACATAAACGGATTAGATATGGGCGTAATTACGAATCCAAGTAATTGGTCTACAGCCGATCCAGCTAATCCTTTGGCTGATGTAAACTGTGACGGAATAGTCAACGGAATAGATATTGGCGTAATTACGAACCCCGCAAACTGGGGCAAAAGAACAGGCCCTTGCGAAAGTCGAACGGAATGCTGGCCGGATACCTGCTCGATGTCGGTTTGGGAAGACAGTGACGGAAATGGTATTGTCGATGCATTTGAATGCCATTTTGCCGATGTCGACTGCAGTGGGACTGTAGGCGCAGGAGATATCCTAGTAATCCAAAATTCTGCGAACTGGGGTATGCCTGTGGACTCGGCTGCTAATCCGCGTGCTGATGTTGATGGCAGCGGTGTTGTTGGTGCAGGAGATATTTTGACTATACAGAACACGGCTAACTGGGGTGCTACGTCAGGCCCATGTATCTGTGAATAGTAAAACCACTTATTAATAAGTACCGATTCGTTCAGTCGCCCGCATTGAGCAACAGCTTAATGCGGGCGACTCTAGTTACGTTTCTGAGAAAAAAAGAGTGTCAGGCTTGCTTTCTTCGTAAGCAAGCCTGACCTTTTTCTTATCACTTCGTGAAAATATACAATAACCGGTGGCGGATGGTCCTGGTTGTTATTACATTTAAACTCATGAGAAATTCAAACGATTCAACCTGCTACGAAAAGCCACACGTAATCCGGCCCTTTGCGGCGTTTTTTCTTGCAATACTTTTCCCAATAACTGCATACGCAACCGACAAGCTGGAAAAAGAACAATCGCCCGGTGTCACTCTGCAACAGGCGGACAATCTCCGCGCTGAAGGATACTACGACAGAGCCATTGAAGCGTATAAAACTCTGCAAAAGGATGACACCACCAGACAATCAGCCATCTTCAACCTGGCCGAATGCTACCTGCTCACCGGGCAATATGAAAAAGTCGCCGAGGTATTAAACAGTTGGCCAGCGCTGGCTAAAACCAGTGGACGCTGGAACATGCTGCTGGCCGAATCACTTGAAAGTACCGGGCAATATGACGCCGCAATAGAACGCACTCGGAAAGCGGTAAAGCTGGATCCCAAACTATGCCGTGCCCGCCTGCTGCTGGCCGATACGCTCTACCTCCGCGGCGAGAAAACTCAAGCCCTGAAAGAATACGAATGGTTCAACCGATTGGTGGCTTACCAACTCCCCACCAACGCGGAAAGCCTGGTAGCGGCCGGTAAAGGTTTTTACACCTATAGTGTTCTCACCGAACACCAGTATCTCACGGACCGTACCCGGCACGTGCTCAACCATATGTTCATGGCCGCCTTCATACACCTCGATTCCACCTACTGGCAGGCGCGGCTGGCAGCGGCCGACCTGCTCCGTGAAAAGTACAACCACGACGAAGCTAAATCCGACTACGAAGCCATTCTGCTCATAAATAACAATGCGGCCGACGCTCACGTGGGACTCGCCCGCATAGCCCTGGAAAAATGGGACTTTGAAGAGGTGGAAAAAAGAGTCCGCTTCGCCCGGCAGACCAATCCCAACCATTGCGGAGCGATAAACACACTGGCCGCCTGCCGGCTGGTCGAGAGAAAATACGCAGATGCTCTAAGCCTGTGCGAAGAAGCTCTTGCGGTTAATCCAAACGACCTGGAAACCCTGGCAATCAAGTCCTCCGCATCCATAACTGTCGGCGAACTTGAAAAAGCTCAAGACATAATCCAGGCAGCGGAAGCTCTCTGCCCCTGCAACAGCAGATTCCACGAGATGCTGGCCGAAACTCTCGGCTGGAGGCGGCAGTTCGAGTTATCCGAAAACCATTACAAGAAAGCCATCGAGTGCGAACCAACCAACGCTACGGCTTTCATAGGCATGGGCCTGATGTATATGCAGTGGGGCTATGAGGATAAAGCCAAGACTGCCCTGAAAAAAGCCTGGGACCTGGACCCATTCAACGCCCAGACCGATTACACGCTCGACGTCCTAAAACGCCTGGCGACCTTTGAAACCATAGAAACCGAGCACTTTCTCATACACATAGACAGTGAGCACGCAAAAATACTCGGCCCGTACTTCACGGAACACCTGGAGAATATCTATCAACCCATCTGCAACAGGTATAAAGCTGAACTAAAACAAAAAACCATTATTGAGGTATTTGCCGAACATACCGATTTCGCGGTCAGAGTCACCGCGGAACCCTGGCTGCACACCGTGGGAGCCTGCACCGGCAGAGTCATCGCCATGGATTCCCCGCATCGGGACGCCGGGTTCGGAGGTCCCTACAACTTCGCCCAGGTTCTTACCCACGAATTCACCCATACCGTAACCCTGGCGGCCACCAATAACCGCATCTCCCATTGGTTCACCGAAGGGCTGGCCGTCTCTGAGGAAAAAACCGATCGAAGCTACTCGTGGAAGGAGCTCCTGGCAGACGTTACCCGCCGCGATGAACTGTTCACGCTCGACAATATAGACTGGGGCTTCATGCGTCCGCAAAAGGCAACCGACAGAACGCAGGCGTACGCCCAAAGCCAGTGGATGTGCGAATACCTGGTACAAACCTACGGTGCGGATGTACTGGTAAAAATATTACGCGGGTATCGAGACGGCAAACCGCAGGACACTATCTTCAGGGAAGTTACCGGAAAATCAGCAACCCAGTTCGATAAGGACTTTGCCAGGTGGGCCAGAAAGGAAGTCACCAGCTGGGGTTTTGACATCACTCCGCCCGAGAGCGTGATAAAAATGCGTGCCCTGGCAGCTATCAAACCCAACGATTCGCAAACACTCGCCCGGCTGGCACTGGCCGAGCTGGAGGAAGCCAATTGGGAAAAATCTCTGGAAGCGGCAAAGAAAAGTGTAAAGCTCGACGAACAGAACGAATTTGCCCTGGAGATCCTCGTCCGCTCACTGGGCAAATCAATGTACTACGCGGAAGATAACGCGACCAGGAAAATCCACCAGGAGCAACTGGCGAAACGCGCCGAACAACTTATATCTGTCGCCCCCGAAAATCGCCATGCCTTGCAGGCGCTCGCCATAATCAAAATCGCCGACAAAGAAAGCGACAAAGCCATACCATACCTGCAAAAGCTCAAAGAGGTTTGGCCGATGGACCCCTTCGCCGCGTCACAACTGGCTCTGATTTACTACGATCGCAAACAGTTCGACGAAGCGCTCCCCATGTTCATGGAAATAGCCTCGGTAAACGAACACGACCACCAGATTCCCTTCAGCATAGGCACGATCTACAAGCAGAAAGGAGATCTGAAAAACGCGCTTAAGTGGTTCACCGATTCCCTGCACCTGGCCCCCTTCGACGAAAAGACCCACGAGGAGCTGGCCAGGATTTTACTTCAACTGAAGCAGACAGAGTCAGCAATCCGCGAATACAGAATCCTCTGCGAGATCAATCCCAGGCAGGCCCGCTACTTCAACGACTGCGCTTTAGCCTACAACAAGCTCGGCGACCGGGAAAACGCTCGAAAATACGCGTCAGAAGCAGTCGCTCTCGATAAGAACTCCTCATCCGGCGTACTGCTTGAATAGTACTGGAAACAGAACGTTTTCGTTCCGACAAAACAACAGCTACGGCTACAATAACTTGCAATACCTGTAATGGCCTGCAAACTCTGCTTCTGATAGGATACGGGCCGCTGTCCGGCTGTTGATTTGTATGACTTTGGGAGTCCGTTTATGAACGCCGTTGAAATACGGGATGTCACAAAAACATTCGGCACACACGTCGCGGTGAACAAACTGTCGCTGACCGTGCCAAACGGCTGCGTGTATGGCTTTATTGGTCCGAACGGATCGGGAAAGACCACCACGCTCCGCATGATAATGAATATCTTCTACCCCGACCGGGGCGATATTCTCGTCTTCGGCGAACACCGCCACGAGGCCTGCACCGACCGCATCGGCTATCTTCCGGAAGAGCGCGGCTTATATAAGAAGATGAAAGTACGGGAGATTCTGCGATTCTACGGCCAGTTGAAAAACGCAGAGAATCTAAACAGCGAAGTCGACCGCTGGCTGGAGAAATTCGAACTCACCAAGTGGGCCAATAAGAGAATCGAAGCCCTGAGCAAGGGAATGGCTCAAAAGGTTCAGTTCATCGCCACCATCGTCTCCAAACCGGAGATGGTTATTCTGGATGAACCGTTCAGCGGGCTGGACCCGGTGAATGCCGACGTACTCCGGGAAGCGGTACTCGGCCTGCAGGCCGGTGGAACCACGGTGATTTTCAGTACGCACGACATGCACGTCGCCGAGAAAATGTGCGATTACATATTCATGATCTTCAAAGGCAACAAGGTTCTCGACGGAACATTGTCCACCATTCAGGATAGATACGGAAGCGATACCATCCGCATACGAATTGAGGAGGACGCAAGTATCCTCCAGCACATTGAAGGCGTGGAAAAGGTTAACGATTTTGGACAAATGCAGGAACTGCGGATAGGTGCGGAAGGCGATTCGCAGAAAATCCTCAGAAGCATCATGGCCAAAGCGAGAATAAACCATTTCGAATTGGCAAAACCTTCACTGCACGACATTTTCGTCCGCATTGCAGGCCCGGAAGCGGAGGAGGTGGAATATGCGTAAGACCATGGTTATCGCCGTTCGCGAATACAACGCAGCAGTAAGAACCAAGGCATTCCTGATAAGCGTCATCGCCATGCCCGTCCTCATGGGTGGTGGCATCATCGGCGTCAAGCTGATGGAAAACAATGTTGACACGACAGACAAAAACATAGTACTCATTGACAGATCCGGAGTCATCGCTCCAGTCCTGAAAAGAGCGGCCAAGCTGCACAACGAAGCCACTGTTTTCGACAAGAATACCAAAAAGAAAGTGCGCCCCGCATGCGTCATCGAAACTACCGAACCGGACAATAACGACCCTGAAGCCCAACGGCTGAAACTGTCTGAAAAGATAAGGGAAAAAGAGATATACGCCTTTATAGAAGTCGGAAAGGATGTAGTTAATCCCAAGAGCAATCCCGGCGATAAGATTATACCGGAAAACGACCGAATACTGTTCTATGCCGAAAACTCAGTATTCGACGACATGCGTACCTGGATGAGCCAACCTATAAACAATCATCTGCGCAGCTTGCGGCTGGCCGAAGTCAATCTCGACGCCGCAGTTGTCGACCAGGTAACTCGCTGGACGAATGTAGAGAGCCACAACCTGCTTGTCCGGGATGAGAAATCGGGAAAAATAACCGAATCAAAACGCGGCGGCGAGGGAATGGCCATCATTGTCCCCATGATAATGATGATGCTGATGTTCATGATGGTTATGCTCGGCGCAGCCCCGCTGATCAACGCCATCCTTGAAGAGAAAATGCAACGAATAGCTGAAGTACTGCTGGGCTCAGTAAAACCGTTCCAGATAATGATGGGGAAACTCCTGGGAACTATCGGCGTGTCATTTACTGTCGCCCTGATTTATGTCGCCGGCGGAATATTGGCCGCCCAGAGAATGGACATGTCCGATTACATTCCATATTATGTTTTACCCTGGTTCTTCACTTACCAGGTGGCCGCCATATTCATGTTCGGAGCCATCTTTATTGCCATAGGGTCTGCCTGCAACGATCTCAAGGAAGCTCAATCACTGATGATGCCGGTGTGGATCGTAGTTATGCTCCCCATGTTCGTGTGGATGTCAGTAGTTAAAGAGCCCTCCAGTAGCCTTTCCACCGCCCTGTCTTTCGTGCCACCATGGACTCCGATGCTCATGCTGCTGCGCCAGGCAACTCCGTCAGGAGTACCGGGTTGGCAACCGTTTGTGGGACTGCTTGGGACAGTACTCTTTACCATCATTACTGTATGGGTCGCAGGCAGAATCTTCCGAGTGGGTATCCTTCTACAAGGCAAACCGCCCAAACTGGGCGAGATCCTGCGTTGGGCTTTCCGCGGATAAAAAGGATAAACCAGTAACAACTTAAAAACCGCCTCCGGAATCATCGTATCCGGAGGCGGTTTTTAAGTTTTACGTTTTCCCCTTTACTATCTTAACTGATCCGTTGTGAGCTTGAACATCTAGCGACGGGCCTCCCTCTCCGAAGCTCCCCTGTATTCGGTTTTTGCTCTTGGACGAACTGACACGCCAGGGTACATCACACGATATTCGACCGTTTTGGGTGCATACAGATACATCCGAAGCGGTGTTCTCTCCCATGGCGATCTTTATCGAACCGTTGTGACACCCGATTTTGCCACCAAGTGTGGGACACTTGCTTGCGTCAATAGTTACTGAACCATTGTGCGAGGAAACATCCATCCTGGTGGCCTGACTGGCCACTTCCACCCGCCCGTTATGAGTATGAGCCTTTAAAACATCTTTACCTCCATCAACAATCAGGCGACCGTTGTGGGTTTTCAGATCACACGCCGCGGTTGTATCTCGAACTTCGATTTCGCCATTATGGGTTACTGCGTTGATGACCAGTCCAGCAGGAACCTGAACCTGAAAACGCACTTCTCCGCTCCATCCAGTCTTCCTTGGCTCCCGCCATTTCCAGCCCAATTCATATGAATCAGCATCGGTAGTCCTGGAAACCAGCTCGATTGCGTCAAGGGCGGACTGTGCGTCCAGCTCGTTCCTTCCCCCCGCTTTGCAGACGACACTAACACTTAACTCCGAAGTGTCCGCCCCGGTGATG
This sequence comes from Phycisphaerae bacterium, assembly GCA_963667855.2. Taxonomy (GTDB): domain Bacteria; phylum Planctomycetota; class Phycisphaerae; order UBA1845; family UBA1845. The sequence goes on from CAXXKI010000020.1 coordinate 52,787, forward strand.
TCTATTGCTCCATTGTGAGTGGAAACGGTCAAATCGGCTATTTTCGCCGCCTCAACCGAAAACCTCTGCGTATTTTCCACCCAGGATTTCGCCCGGTTCTGATCGCAACCCAGGATCAGGAAAGCGGGAATCGCAATTAGTACAATCAATGCCAAGACCTTGTTATTCATTTTCGTTTCCTCCATTGCTATTCGTACCACCACTTCAAGCCGTCGTTATTGTATTCGATGATACCGGGAATTTATTTTCGTCCTGCCCGTTTTTTTTTCGCAACGGGAAAACACGGCTTATCCAGTTACTGACCGGCTCCGAAAATTCATTCAATCGCCACCGAAAAACCAGTGTTCAATAATATTAAACTAATCAGAGGTGAGTGGAATCGTCTCCTCAGATATTTATTCCATCTGTTTTTTTATTTACGTACAATGTCCTTGTGTGGCACTACTTGTCATGCGAATCCTCTGAATCAGGCAACTTCGGATCGATTATTGTTTTTGCTAATTGGACAAGTGGGCCTTTCGTCTACCGACGAATCGATTTTTACCGATAAACTCAACTACATTCGGGTTGCATTGGCAGATTTACCGAAATGGATGATAGGACATATCGCTACTCTATTATCAAGGAGCGCGGGCCATGGACATCGAATCCTATCTGCAGTCTAAAGGAATCGCCTACGAAAAACATGTACACGAAAAAGCCTACACGGCACAGGAGCTTGCCCATGCGGAGCACGTTTCCGGCTACATGGTAGCCAAACCGGTCATCGTTAAAACGGATTATGATTATGCTATGTGTGTTTTACCTGCACCCCACCATTTGAATCTGGAGCGAGCGGCCCAGGCACTTCAGGAAGCCCATGTGGAGTTGGCCTCTGAAAGGGAACTCGCTGACCTGTTCCCCGATTGTGAACTCGGCGCTGAGCCGGCTATCGGTTCCATGTATGGTATGGAAACCGTCGTTGACCAATCACTGCACGAAGACACACATATAATCATGTCCGCAGGAACCCATCACGAAGCTGTCCGAATCAATCGTGATGATTGGGAAAGAATATGTGAACCGGTAGTAGCTAGTATAACCGAGTCGCTTTAAGCATCCCACACAAGCCATCCTTGGCAATCATCCAGCAAGGATGGCTTGTAACTTTATGCCATTAACAGTCACAAACGCCCATGAAATTCCGACCATTTTTACAGACAAGCCGTCAGAATCACCGACTATCCCGATTAGTGGCAACGGCAGGTCCTATAAAAATACCCGGACATCTATTGATAAAAAGGTAATCATCCCCCTCACCAGCTCCTCCCCCCAAAAAAACCTGATCATATCGACATGCCCTTTTGAGAATTCGCAACATCTCACGCCGTTACCGTCCTCCGTCGATACACATAATGCCTACCATCATAAATGGTTAGCTGGAAAACAAAGAAAAAAGTCAAACTGGTATTGCCGGTTTCACGCAATGGATACACACACGAGACCTGTTTGCTCCGCCTTTACTGAAAAAGGAGAATCACTGATGCTACAGAGATTAGTACTTCATAAGTTTATATCCGCAACCTTTTTACTCCTTTTCATTACTTGTACAACCCTGGGGGACGATTCCAGGAAAGTTGTAATAGTCCACAGCTACGAGGAGAACCACGTTTGTGGAACACCACAACACGAGGGAATCATACAGGGCCTGGAGGAAGGCGGCTGGAAAGAAGGCGAAAACCTCAAGGTCACGACTTTTTATATGGACACTAAGAAGACATACACCTCAGCGGAGCAGATAGCCGAACGAGGTCGCCTGGCACTGTCCGCGGTCAAGGACGCCAAGCCGGATCTGGTTATTACCATAGACGACAACGCCGCGAAAACCGTAATGCTGCCACTGGCTGGCAGCGATACGCCGGTGGTTTTCTCCGGAATGAACGGACAACCTGAAAACTACAATAAGATCACCCACTTCATGGATTCACGGAAAAAGCCCAACAGCAATGTTACCGGTGTTTATGAAAAATTACATCTAAACACGTCAATCAAAGTGGTCAAAGCGGTTATGCCGGACATGAAAAAAGTATTGGCTATTACCGACACCTCTCCTACCGGAAACGCCATCACTATTCAACTGGAACAGGAACTCGCTCAGGAAAAACCAATCGTCCCCTGCGAGATCGTAAAAGTCTCCAGTTTTGAGGAGTTCAAGGAACTTATCCAGACTAAAGTCAACACCGACCCGGAAATAGGGGCCATCTATTCCATGGTTCTGTCTGTCAAGGACGCGGAAGGTAAAACGCATACCGCTCCCGACGTATTTCGCTGGCAGATAGCCAACTGTAAAAAACCAAGTATGGCTTTGAATTACTTCTTTGCCAAACTCGGATTATTCGGCGGAGCGGCCGTGGATTTCAAGGCCATGGGAAAACAGGCTGGAGCAATGGGAGCGAAAGTCCTGAATGGTAAAAAAGCAGGAAACATCCCTATTGAAGACGCCCGTAAATACGCAATTGTTTTCAATACCGAACGCGCCAAGGACCTTGGAATACAAATACCATTTGAAATTCTGGGAGCGGCCGATTTCGTTTATGACAAAATCGAACTTAAATAGCAACCTTTAAAAACAGCCTAGCTGGATTACCAAACCACACAAAGGTATTGACGCCACATGGTATTTTCGCTTCGAGCCAAACTGATCTGCATCACTTTGATCATCCTGGCTATCCCCCTAACTTCAATATCCGTGTTCGTAGTCAGTTCACTGAACAAGGAAATCGAAGCGGAGAAGGAAGATACCCTGACGTCCAATCTATCCGTCGCATCGTTGATTTACGAAAATCAACTGGAAAAACTACGCGGTCTGGCTCAAGCCATTTCCCTGGATAACACAGCTAAAGTCACCCTGCAACTGGGAGTGCGAACGCAACTGGAGGACTATCTCGCCCAGCACGCAATCAATCACAACCTGACCAGGCTGATCATCACCGACGCCGAGGGAACTGTATTCTGCCGAGGGACAAAACATAACTCCTATGGCGATGATCTCTCTACAAACGGAATGGTCCAAAAAGCTCTTGAAGGCGAAACGGTCGCGGCAACAGAACTGGTGCCCATGGACAATGTCCGCCTGGACATTCCCGAAGAATCCACAGAAATATTTCTTCCACAAGACAGTAATTGTGTTCTTATGGCGCAGGTGGCAAGTCCGATTATAATGAAAGATAATGTAATCGGAGTTGCTTTACTTGGCTTTATGCTAAACGGTGACAACGAACTGGCAGAGAATATGCGCGGAACCTCATCCGGTTCGGAGGTTTTAATCACCCAGAAAAATGCAATAATAGCCTCTTCGTTGCCGGCACTTCTTGCCAATAAAAATTTTCTGTCTGGCACGAATAAATCATTTACCAGTCCTTCCGGAAACTCGAACAATCATCTTCTTGTACTTCAAACGGCCGACACGGAATACCTGAGTACGACTCGTATTCTGAAAAACCACACCGGAGATCCGATTGGGGCAATTATAGCTATAGCGAATACAGCGGACATCCACGCTACGGTAGAGTCGATTCGTGATCTGGTTCTTCTAATCGGAGCGGTTGGCACTTTTTTAGCGGTATTTATAACCGTTAATTACGCAAAACACATAGCCAATCCAGTCCGGAAAATAGTCAGGGCAATGGACGCACTGGGCAAAGGCGACCTGAGCTGTACTCTTACGCCAACAAGCAAGGACGAAATAGGCCAGTTAGCCAACGGGTTCAATCGTATGGCCCGTAATATCGAAACGGCAACGGAAGAATTGCAGGCATCCAAGGAGCAATTAGCTGCTCAGGCACAGGATCTCCGCCACGCTCTCACTGAAGTTTCGGAGAAAAAGAAGGAAACTGAAGAGATCAACGATCTACTCAATAGTGAAATAGCCAATCGAATACGCATGGAAGAGGCTATAAGCAAAGCCCGCGATGAACTGGAAATACGGGTAAAGGAGCGTACAGCAGAACTGGCAACAGCCAACACCGAACTGGAATCGGAAGTAAACGAGCGAAAAATCGCGGAGAATAAACTGAAAAAAACCAACTCCTCTCTGGTGGAGGCTCTTGCCCGGGAAAAAAGCATTTCTACCCAACTCGAACACACAATGGAGCAACTGGAGGCAGCCAGCCTCGCCGCCCAGGCTTCGACCAAGGCGAAAAGCGATTTTCTGGCCAACATCAGCCATGAGATACGCACGCCAATGAACGCCATAATCGGGTATACAACAATGATGCTCCAGGAGGAAACGAAGGAAACCGCACACTCATCCCGGCTGGACGCACTGAACGCCATAGCGGAAAGCAGCCGTCATCTGCTGGGATTAATCAATGAAATTTTGGATTTGTCCAAAATAGAAGCAGGTGGAGTGGAAGTCGAATCCATCCCCTGCGGTATAGAGAATATGCTCAGCAGCGTTGTTTCAACAACCAGACCCCAGGCCGAAGCCAAAGGTGTATCACTGGATATCATCTTCGAGAAAGAATCGCCGAAAACGATTAACAGTGATCCGACACGTCTCAAACAGGCGATTTTGAATCTGGTCAGCAACGCCGTGAAGTTTACTGAAACAGGAAGCGTTACCATAAGAGTATCGTCGGGTAACGATATAGATAAACCGACAATCAGATTTTCGGTAAGCGACACGGGAATCGGAATACCGGAGGACAGCCTGGAGCATATCTTCTCTCCGTTTTCCCAGGCTGATACTTCCACAACCAGACGGTTCGGAGGAACCGGACTCGGGTTGGCAATAACCAAGCAGATCGCCAACCTGCTCGGCGGAACCCTGACTGCCGAAAGCATGTTAGGCAAAGGAAGCGTGTTCACCTTGGAAGTTCTGACCAACTGTGCCGCCGAAGAATCACCGGCCGACAACCTCAAAGAAACCACCGTGCGTGAATCAGGCAAGCCCTCAATGAATAAACTCAAATTCAGCGGAAAAGCACTCATCGTCGAAGACTCACCGGTTAATAGAACTATGATCACCTTGATGCTGAAGAAGATGAACATCGAGGTGGAAACGGTTGATAACGGAAAACTCGCGGTCGAACACCTGGCAGAAAACAAGGTTGATCTCGTACTGATGGATTGGCAAATGCCGGTAATGGACGGCCTGGAAGCCACACGGCACATCAGAGAAGCCGGCGACACCACACCAATAGTAATGCTCACGGCCAACGCAATGCAGGGAGATCAGGAAAAATGCCTGGCCGCCGGTGCCAATGGATACCTCACAAAACCCATTGAGTATCAAACGCTGGCCCATGAACTGGAAAAGTACATGCTCACCCTGACTCCAGCCTCTTAATCGTATAAATCCATTATTAATACGATAGAACGCAAACGGTTTACCCGCCTGCACACCCGTTGAAAGTCAGGTTATTGAGCCGGAGAGTCTTCTGCCACGTTTCCCTGGGAAGGGGATAATCCCATGAATAACCTGCCCGCGTCGGTTTTCCATAAAAAGGTAACCAAAGCAATAAGCAACATGGCCAACCCAATAGCAATGCGCCATTTCTGCAATTTAACCTGCCGCTCAGCCGCAGCCGCGGATCGCTCCGCCGGGGTCGGCTGAGTTGATTTTGGTAAACACGAATCCAGCGAAGGACTGCTTCCTTCACAAGACTTCGTATCCTTCTTTAAACGCTTTATCTCCGCTTTCGCCTGCTTTTTATTCACCTTCTCGTGTTGTTTCTGCAGATCATTTGAATCGCTCATTGTATCTTCACTCCCCGAAACCACCCGGACGGACAATACCTGAAACAAACCAACCTCGTTTAAACCGGCAGATCAGAGTTTCCTCGAACCGTAAGAGAAAATCGTTCAAACACGTAAACCAGGACCAGTACCAGTAAACACGAAACGCACAACTCGCAAGTTTCCGGCTCAATGAAACGATGCACTAATACACTAAGAGCTTCGTACAATAATGATAGGCGATTTAAAATGCCTTTCAAAGACCCGAGAACAGAAAAGAGCCTTCAAGCCGGCTCGGAGCTGCTTTTATGACTACCGATACCCACCCACCCGTTGTATTCCTGCGTGGTGAACATGTATACGCCCGTCCGCTGGAGTTGGCAGATGCCGACCAATGCCAGCGATGGATGAATGATCCGGAAATCTGGTCTCCGTTGGGCACCTTTCTGCCAATGAACTGGGAGAAAGAACGAAATTTCATCACTTTGTCACAATCAAGACCGGAATGCGTTCAACTGGCAATTGTGACCTCCGATGATGATAACATGATCGGTATGGGCGGGCTGATGAATATACGCTGGAAAGACAGAGCGGCCTCTTTCGATGTGATTATTGGAGAAGCGAATTCGCGTGGTAGGGGATACGGCACCGATGCGGCAAGACTCATACTTAACTACGCTTTTAAAACGCTCAATTTGAACCGGGTGGAGCTGGAAGTTCTGGCATCCAACGAACCAGCGATCCATTTATACGAAAAGGTCGGGTTCCAGCCCGAAGGAGTTCGCCGGGAATGCCATTTCGTCAACGGGCATTACCAGGACGGGTTGATTTTCAGCATCCTGGCTCATGAATACCATACAGCTATTCATTAAAAAAGCGGTCATTGGTTTTAACCAATGACCGCTTTTTTTCTGCCACTGCTCAACTACGGTTGACATTGCTTGTGGCTGACAACTTTCTTCTGATAGTTCGCCGGTGCATTACCGTCCAGCGGTTCCCAAAATCCAAAGTTATCCTCTTCCACCTTGCATCTGCCGTTAAGCTTGTAGTTTGCATAGTGATTGTAACTCCAGCGTAAATACTTTGAATCGCCGCCGCTATGGGTGGTGATTAAAAACTCGTTGGCGAGCTGGCCAAAGCATTTCGCCTGCACGACAGGAGATTCAACGGCACCTCGGCTTGGATCAACCGGAATCCAACCGTAATTGGGCAGGTAAATCTGCGCCCAGCGATGAAAAGGTTCATCTATACTTGCGTCATCAAGCCGCCATACCGAAGAACCCTGGTAACGGGCGGGGATCCCCGCTGCCCGGCACAGAGCTATCATGCAAAACGCGTATTCCGAACAGGAGCCCGTACCGCGTTTCAAAACCACTTCCGGCACATCCCAACCACCGATGTATTCGTATTCAATATTGGTAATAAGATGATTGTACAGCTTACGGGCAATCCAATAGGGATTCTGCTCATCGCCTACGATTTCCTTGACCAGTTTCTTGATATAGGGACTGTTAATGCGGAATCGTACACCATCCGCGGTGTATAACCGGCGCACATCCTCGGGAATATCATCCAGAGAACCCACGTCTTCCGGGAAAATAAGAAACCGTTGGGCTGAAACCTTCACATCCACGGTATAGGCAACCTGCAGCTTTTCTCCTGCGGAGAGGTTACCGAATTCATTCAACGCATACAGACTGCCCCATTCATCCCGGTCCAGCTTTTTCGGCTTCGCCGCAAACCTAACCTCCGACAACAACTCCTGGTTTGGTAGATTCTCCGGTACGGCAAGATTCACCATCAGGTCCTCAACCGTTCCCGGACCGTAATTGGTGATGGTCCAGGTGTATTCAACTCGCGAGCGGCGAGGGTCGGCCAGACTGTATTTCTCTTTGTCGCGAGTGGTTATTTCGAAAACCTTATCCAGCTGGTAATCGACATTCCAGATTCTACCGTCTATCCAGGTCATGCCGGCCGCGTAGGGACCGGGAGCGTCAAGTGTACTGATAACCATACCCGTTTCAGGATCCACCATGTATATTTCGTCAGCAACCCGGTTGGCAACCCACAGGTGTTTACCATCATGAGTCATACTGGCACAATGTTCGTCCGGCAGCGGAATATATCCGAGAATGGTTCCGTCTTCAGGAACGACTTTGTATATCTGCCGGCTCTTGGACTCAAGGATGTACAAGACACCATCTGAATAAGCCAATCCCATAACTCTGTCACCCGGCGCGTTAAATGTTCTGTCAACGCGCATGGTTTCAAGGTTAAGAGCGTAGATTTTACCGGCGTAGTCGTCGCAAACGTACAGCAGGTTTTCAGCAAAGGTCAAATCGAACGGTTTGGGCGTGGGAGCCTGAAACGATCTGATTGTTTTCCCACTACCAGGTTCAACTTCAAAAACGAGGCCCTCTTTCCAATCGGAGATGAACAGGTGATCGCCGTCGAAGGCCAACCCCAAAGCATTGGCACACGGAGAACCGAAACACTCCCTGGCATCCCCCGGAGCAGCCTGAAGCGAAGTACCCCACAGTACCACTACCCCAACAATCCCAATAAACCGCCACATATTAACCCCCTTTGCAGACCATTAATCAGTTTTTTCCGCTGTTAAACCAACTACTGAACAGATGGTTCAAGTTTTCTATTACCCGGTGAACATAGCACAAATCGGTACAAGATCCCAGTTGCCGGAAAAATACTCTGTCCCATGCGAACAGGCAATCCAGCCGCATCAAACCGGCAATACCTGGAGCGGCGGAAAGATCCTCCGGAAAGAACAACCTGAAATTCCGTCCTTGTCGATTCCCAGCAGCTTCATATTTCACTTGACAGCACAAGTAAAGGAATATTAGTGGGGGAGATCAAAACTGTTGACAGGACCGACAACAGGGATGAGGATCTGGCAGTCAGCAATTAAGGAACCAACCTTCTTGTTAAAGAAAAGGCAAGAAAAATGACATACACAAGTTTGTTGGCTATTACCAAGCTGGGGGCCGGACTTACGAACCTGGACTGGACCATAATTGGTGTTTTTCTGGCCGTATGCACCCTGGTCGCCGTGATTTCCAAGGGACGCCAGGCGGGAGTTCACGATTTCTTTCTGGGAGGTCGATCGATTCCGTGGGTGGCCGTATGCATCTCCCTGATGGCCACCGAAATAAGTGCGGCCAGCTTCGTCGGTGTGCCATTCAGCGCTTACAGCGGGTCACTTGTATACCTGCAGTTGGCGATAGGAGCAATTATTGCTCGAATCATAATCAGTTACTACTTCGTCCCCGCCTTTTATGAAACAAAAACTTACAGCCCCTACCATTACGTGGGGAAGAAATTGGGATTAAGTGCGGAACGCATCACGCGGATACTGTTTATGATCGGGGCGGTTTTTGGCCAGGCGGTACGCGTGTTCATTGTGGCTATCGTATTACAGATTATAACTGGTTTACCCATCGGCATGTCGATCATCATCATCACCATGTTTGCAGCGATATGGGCGGCAATTGGCGGCATTCGCACCGTGGTGTGGACAGACGTTATCCAATTTTTCGTGGTAGTAGCCGCAGCTATAACTGCCGGAGTTTATTTACTCGGCAACACCTTAGGAGGGATGAGCGAAATCGTCCACAAAGCGACGGAGTTCGGCAAGCTGCAAGTATTTGATTTTCGTCTCGACCAGGTTTTAGAACTTACGATATGGACCGGGATTTTCGGAAGTACTTTCAACACACTCGCATCACACGGTACCGATCAGATGAACACCCAACGCATTCTCAGTTGCCGGACCGCCAGCGATGCCCGCAAGGCTGTATTATGGAGCAGCCTAAGCCAGGCATTTGTATTACTACTTTTATGCCTGGGTCTGGCACTGTTTTGCTATTACAGTCAAAATCCCGAATCATTGCAGGAATACACGCTCGAAGTGCGTGCATCTAATATATTTCCAATATTCATCGCCACTGTTTTGCCCTCTGGACTAAAAGGATTGCTGGTCGCGGGATTACTGGCCGCGGCGATATCCAGTATGAGTTCGGCGTTAGCCGCACTTTCCCAGACCACCGCCCGATCCCTATATATGGAATCAGGTTCAAGCAAAGGTGAAATGGGCAAACCTCAAGTGCAGATTGGTCGAACCTATACTTTCGCCTGGGGAATTATCCTGGGACTGGCAGCATGGTATTTCACGCTGATCTTATTGACTGACATTGTCATAAACGCGGCGTTAAAGACAACCAGTTTCACTTACGGTGCCTTGTTGGGAGCATTACTCCTGGCATTTTTACCTCACAATCGAGATGGTCGAGGTTTGGTTTTTTCGATTCCGTTTGCCGTATTGACTGCGGTGGGCATGAGCCAGCACCAGACCTGGGCACACTGGATCGTCCTGGTTGGAATAGGATTGATATTCGCCGGCTGGTGTTACATGCTTTTCCACGAGGCGGAGCAACTGGCGACTATAACCAACCACGACCAATACGTGCGGCGTGCCTGGTATATTCTTCTGGCTGAATTTCCACGAACAATCTGGATTTTCGCAGGTTCGTGTGTCGTACTATACCTGCATTTCGGGGATCTGCTTGCAGCCCCGGGTGAGTCTGTAATTCACTCCATTGCCTGGCCATGGTATTTACCGACGGGCACTGGAATCACCGTGCTTATGGGATACCTCCTGAGCCGCCCCAAAGAAATGGCAACCGATACAGCCTATCAGAACAACTGACCGGAGGAATTTCGCGGTAACTGGTGCCCTGCCTCATGCTGCTCGCTGAACACTGATACCTGGAGTCGGAATTTACCATTCCAACCCCAGCATCAGACAGTTCAGCCCGCTGCCTATGCCGAGAAAACCGATTTTTTGCCCCTTTTCCAGAACCCCGCGTTCATCGGCGATGGCCGCGGTTATCGGCAGGGAGACGGTTCCGACATTTCCCAGGTACTCGAACGTGGAAAAATCCTTTTCCTTGCTCACATTAATAGCCCGGAGAACAGCATCCTGGTGCCAGGCCCCTACCTGGTGGCAGATGATCCTGTCCGGCTGGCTTTCAGGCCAGTCCATTTCCGTATGCAGGTCCCGCCAGGTACGCGCCCCGAGAGCCACGCCGTTTTCCAGAACGGCCGCAGCGTCGGTCTCCATAACCATGGGAGCCGAAGTCGGAATGCCGGTATCCGGACCCCAGCGACACAATTTGTGCCACTTAGCGTCACTGCGGATAATACCACCAAGAAGTTTATGACCATTTTTAGATATGGATCCATCGGTAAGCAGGACACCGATAGCACCGGACCCGCCTGTGAGGGTGGCCATCGCCGGTCGAAACGCCTTCATGTCCGAATTAGCCAGCATTTTCTCAATGGTCAAATCGACAATCTGGCGCGAAGATTCGCAGGCAACAACCAGGCCTGCACGTATCTGCCCCAGTTCGATCGCGTTAGCCACCTGGATCATTCCACTAAGCACACCGAGACAGGCATTGGATATATCATAAATGGAAGACTCTCCCGGCACCTGCAGTTGATCGGCAACCGCACACGCCGTTGCCGGTTCCAGGTTATCGCGACAGACTCCGCAGTAAACGAGCATTCCGATATCTCCCGGGGATAAGTTTGCCTTCTGCAAGGCCTTCATGCCGGCTTTGGCGGCCGGCTGCCACATGCTCTGCCCGGGATTCCAGTACCGCCGCTCGCGAATACCGGTAAGCATTTCCAGTTGGCCCACCGGCAACTTGAGTTTTTCATAAAGAGGCTTGAGCCGCTGTTCGAGCGAAGCGGAGGTAATGACATTAGGAGCCAGTTCGTAACCTATGGATTCAAGATGTACTCGAGAATAGCGCATAAACGTTTATACTTTCCTGGCCTGTGTTCCATCGCCTGGAACCAGGGATATACCGAATTCAATCATTTCATAGATAGGCACGCCGTCGACGATCAGAAAACCGCTCGCCCAAATCGTTTTCACCGGCTCTTCCTGCACCCGGGTAACAACCGCCTGCACCTGCACTTTTTTGTTGGACGGGATAATCTGTCCACGATAAGCCCAGGTATGGGGTTTATTCAATACAATAGGTGTAAAGCGATGCGTATGTTCAACCTCGTCAATCCATCGATCCAGAGCGACCACCTTCAGCAGTTGCTGAAACGATTCCAACCCCAGAGAACCGGGACAAACCGGATCCTGGTAGAAGTGGGCATTAAAAAACCATTCGCCCGGATCGACGATTTTAAATCCACTGATAAAGCCCAAACCGTACGGTCCGCCATCGGCAACGTAACAATCCACCTCGTCGATCATCCGCCAGGCATCAGACGGCAGGGCTGCCGACGATCCCGGTGTCAATTGCCTGTCACTCGGAGTCAACGGATGCAACGATTCAAATGGAATACTGCGGGCCCGGGAAATCTCCGCCTGCGTGGGAGTGTACAGCCTCTGCCCGGCGTCACGAATGCCAACCTGCTGCGTGAGAGCTTCTTTGGAAAAAAAGCCAAATGATGTTTCCCCATCATAGACGATTCGCCCCTGCTGCCACACCTGCATATCGAACTGCTCGATAATCATCCCGCCCGCTTCCGACACCTGGGTCATGCGCACGCGGGTAGTGAGCACGCCGGCATCGGGGAAGATTTCCTCATAGAGCGTGGCCGTCCCGCCGAGGTTACGGAACGACATATCCTGCTCGTTTTTCAGGGCAGAACCCTTGTAAGCCGCAAGCCACCCACATGGCTGAAGAGCAATTTCCAGCAGCACACCGAAAGGCATGGAGCGCTGCCGGTTCGCATTGAAATACCATTCGTCCGGAGGAACATCGTATTGACCTTCCACCCATCCGGTGGAATCCAGAACCCAGGGCCGGGCATGAACCTCGGTCATACGATCAAGGAATTTATAGGGATCGCGGGGCAGGCGGGCGATTTTTCTCTGCTTGTCAAAAACCTTATACTTATCCCCGAACGCTTCCGACGGTTTTCCCTCGGCAAAAGCTACAATACTCGCGTTATCAAAAACGGGCGGTTTCGATTCCGAAACGATCGGCGCGTCGCCGATGGGCGTCACCTTCGGCTGCTCACTGCCTTGACCATTCCACAATGCCTCGATTTCATCGCGTGTGGTGCCGGTCATCTTGAGCGACATATCCGTAAACGAAACGATCCGCTCGCCGTCGCCGTACATCAAGGCATCGGCGATAACGTACGGCTCCGGGTTATAGCCGATTTCCTTTATCTGCACCTCGTAAGTGACCACTTTGGTTTTAGCGGTAACCGGGCCCCTGCATTTGAGAGCACTGGATATACCAATCACCGGTTCGTAGCAGACCCTGTCATGTTCGGCCACCCAGCCCAAGCGCATCAACAGAATGCGCAACGTATGAGCACAACATTCGTACATCAACGTTCCGGGCATTACCATATCATCGACGAAATGGCAGGTAAGGAACCAGTCGTCGGGATGAATGTCCGCCTCAGCCTTGACAATTCCCAACCCGAAGCGTCCACCGGTAGGATCGAGATGTACAACCCGGTCGACCAGTCGCATTTTTCCGGAAGGAATGCGTACGGGGTTTTTAAGAGGCAGATTGCTGAATTCCAAACCAAAGCAGCCGGCCAGATCACCGTTACGCAAGGCGTCCACCTGCTTTGCGGAATAGGAGTCAGCCATCAACGAAACCAGGTGCCGCCAGTCGGCGGGTTTTCGGCCGGGCGCTGGGGCCGTATCTTCGGGAAGCAGAACGATTCCGCCGGATTCGCGGATTTCCTGTTCTGTAAAGAAACCAGCACAGCCGTCGGTCATGGTCAGTACTTTTTTGCCATTGATCGCACCTTCAAAAGCGAAGAAAAACAGGTACGTTTCACCCTGGCGAATAAAACGATCGATCCTGATATCGTAAGTAATGGTTTCACCTGGTTGCGGTAAACCGCGATAAAACTGCACAGAGGCGTCCAATAGGCGGTAAACCCTGCTCCCTTTCACTCTCAAGTCGATACCCAGGTAGGAGCAGAGGAACAGGTCGGCCTGTCCCGATTCGACGGTAATCGATATAGGCATTCGATTACCGTCCAGATACCAGTCACCGGGTTTAACATCTTTCTGGGTCACAACCGTACCGGAAGTGAGCGAGCCTTTTTCGCCGGTAACCGACAGGATGCGGTCCACCAGCATTAGCGGTTCATCGGGAAGGCGGACGCGAGCATCGTAGGTATCGACCTCCGCGAACTCCGGTCCGAGAACCCGGGCGACCGAGCCGATTGCGAATTCCATGCACATCTCTCGCGGATACGCTACCGGTTTGGAAATTTCAGCCGCAGGCGTTTGCGATTCAAATGCAGGCGGAGCGACGTTCAAACCCTGGCGACCTTCCGGGACCACCCCCATCTTTTCCAGAACCTGGTTCTGCAACACTAGGGCTTTTCCCATACCCTCTAGTGCATTCTGCGAAAACCTCAAAAAAGTTTCGTGGGCTTTTGCCACCGACTGGCTCATACGTTCGATGCCTTCTTCCAGGGTATCACTGACCGGCGCGGTGTAAGTCGCTGCCGGTGCCTGAGAAATAGCAGGTTCCAGTTGGCGTGGAGATTCCACTTTTTTAGGAATAACAACCTTCGGTGTTTTGATGCCGGTAAACAGTTCAACTGCTTTCCCGCGTTTTTTCCCAGTTGATAGCTTAGAGGTTTCAGGTTCGAAAGTAGGCCGATCATACAGGGGTTTGAAATCGGTAATCACTCTCTGGGCGAACAGTCCGGCCAGCAGGTTAAGTACCGATTCGACGGTTTCCCCATCGCCGTTACCGGCCGACTGAGCGAAATGCGGTTTACCGGCAAGTATTTTTCCGATCATTCTGCTGCATGAAGCCCGCGGACCCGGCTCCACGAAAACCCGCACACCATCTTCGTAAGCCTGTTTTATGAGTGCGTTAAAGTCAAACCCTTCGAGTGCCTGCTGACAAATGGAATCGGCGCATGATTCACGGCTGACCTGATACGAACAGGCGCGAGCCGCGCTGTAGAACTTGATTTTTCCCGGATCAGTAACCGGGAGAAGATGCAGGTTTCGATACGATTCCCGCACGTGTCGGGCGATGGGGCAATGGACCGTGGAAGCTCCGGACAGTTCAATCGCTTCGCATCCCAGGGTGATGATCACATCATCAATATCACCGCGCATGCCGCCTACCACACATTCATCGGGCGCGTTGTTTATGAGCAGGTAAGCTCGCCTGCTGCGTAAAATCGCCTGACGAACCTCGTCTGCCGGTCGATTGAGAACAACCACACACCAGTCGACTTCTTCACCGTCAGGCAACGACCATTCCTTGCGCGCCGCGTCGCAGCGCCCCGCCAGATCATATTGAAACAAAGAGGAAGCCTTCATCCTCCGCAACATTTCGTCCCGGTCCCGCCAGACGCCAAGAGCAAAAAGACTGGTAGTTTCCCCAAGGCTATACCCGATAGCGGAATCAGGCTCAACTCCAAGTTTCCGCAGAAGATCGCTCATGGTCACGCCGTGAGCCACCTGCCCCATGATCATGCGCAACTGCTTTTCAGCAATATGCTTCGCAGCCTTTTTTTCCCAACCCGGGGTCCAATCGGTTCTATAAGGAACAAACCAGCGGGGCATCAACTGCCCGGCCAGGTAGTCAACTTTGGCGTCTATACTGCGAACCACATCAGGCCAGTGAGCGGCTACTTCCCTTCCCATTCCCAGATAGTGATTACCCGATCCCGGAAAAACAAAAGCAACCTTCCCGTCGCCTCCCAACGGTTGCGGAGTGTAATAAACACCGTCGCGCCCCACTAAGGTGTCAATATCATTTTTCTTCAGAGAGGAAACCACGGAATCGATCGTATCGGCCAGTTGGGCGAAACCTCCCGCGACCATGGAGACAGCCAGCTTTCCTTTTTTCGGCGTGCAGCGGTCTGCGGCGAATCTCTCCAACGAGCAGGCAGATGAGGCTGCCTCGTTTTTCAAGGCGTTCAATGAAGCCAGCAGATCATCTACCGAATCACCGGTTACGCCTATTATAACCTTCTCGGCAGGGTCGGGTATCGCGGTGATTTCGTGATATCGCTGATCATTCCGGGTCTCATACCCTTCAAGCACAACGTGCGTGCAGTTACCACCAAGTGCCATACAACTGACACCCGCTCGCCGTGGCCCTTTCGCCCGGTCACGCAGCCAGACCTGCGGTTTATGCGGCATGTGCAGGTTACTACTCGACCAGTCAACCGCCGGATCACCCTGCGTATAACCAGTAAGCGGCGGCAATAACTGTTGATACAGGCACAAAGAAGCCTGCACCAGCGATGCCAGCCCAGAAACGGCTCCCGTATCTCCAATGTTTCCTTTTACCGAACCGATGGCACAGCCGGTACTCTCCGAACCAGGGAAAAACCGGGTGAGAATTTCCGCTTCCAGCTTGTCTTCCCGGCTCCTTCCACTGCCACTGGTTTCCACAAAGCAGATCGATTCGTGACTCAGCCCGGAATCCGCGTAAGCGCGGTTCAAAGCAGTTTCGTAAACGTCGCGCTGCGGATTGATTATCTCTCCACCGCCGGCCACTCCTATGCCCTTGATAACCGAATAGACACGATCCCCGTCGATAAGGGCGTCATCCAGGCGTTTCAGGACCAGAGCGACCGCTCCTTCACCGGGCAAAGTACCGTCAGCGGAAATATCAAACGGGCGAACCCGGCTGGAATTAGAGAAACCTCTAATAGACCTGTTCACCAGTATGCTTCTAACGTCACCGGGCAGATCCACCGCACCGACCACGGCCTTGGTCATTTCACCACGCTGCAACGCTCGAACCGCTACCTCCAGAGCCCGGATACCCGACGCCTCTTCCGAGGAAATAACGAAACTGGGCGCACCAAAAGCAAATTCCCGGGCGATGCGGCTGGCAATTATTCCGCCCAACGCCCCGAGTACCCTGCCCGGATTGAGCGCGGGACCGAATTCATCGCGCAGGGTTTCCACCCATGCGTTCAACTCGTCTGCGCTCAGGTTTAATCCCAGTTTCTTCGACCACAGCCTCGCCTGGGGAAGAACCGCCCACCGCTGATGGAAGTTGGTAGCGTTAAAATCAAGCCCCATGCCAATAATGACACCGGAGTCTACGTTTCCTTTGGCGGTGCGCAACCCGGCATCTTCAAGGGCGGCCGCCACCGACTGCAGCATCAACATCTGCTGCGGAAGCACCTCGGGAATCTCGTTAGGCGGGATTTTAAATTCGCCGATATTTACATCCAGCCGTTCAATATAGGCACCGGGCAAATTTGAGGAACCAGCACCTTGCCGGCGATCAGCGACATCCGATTCAATGGCCGATTGGCCATTGAATATCAGGTTCTGAAACTGCCGCAGCGATTTAGTTTTTCCAAACCGGGCATCCATCCCCACAATAGCAACCGGAACATTCGCTTCCCCCTTTGGCGAAGCCGGTACCGGGTTATATTGTTTACGATAATAAGCTTCGTCCCATTCCTGAAGCAGGAGATGCCCGTTGATACCGCCGAAACCAAACGCACTGAGCGCCGCCCGGCGAGGTTCACCTGGCGAACGCCTGGGCCAGGGATCGGTTTTTCCCTGGACGTGGAACGGGCTATCCTGCAGTTCCTTAATCGGCTTGGCATAGTTGGCCGATGGCGGCAGCTTCTGTTCGTCCATGGCCAGCAGCAGTTTGATTAAACCGACGATTCCCGCTCCGGTTAACAGGTGGCCTACCATGGATTTCACCGAACCAATGGCACATTGCTCCGGTTTCCAACCTGTTTTTCCCCACAGGGTTTTCAAGCTCTTAACTTCGGTAGCATCACCCAGCGCAGTGCCGGTCCCATGGCACTCGATGAGATCTACATCGGTATAATTCCAGCCGCACTGGGCATAGGCCTGCCGCATCGCCCGAACCTGCCCTTCGGAATCGGCGGCGAGCAGGCTGCCGGCAATATCGTTGGAAAGACCAATACCATGAATAACCCCATAAATGCGATCACCGGCCTGCATCGCGTCTTCCAGGCGTTTGAGCAGAACCATTCCCGCCCCTTCGCCGACAACCAGGCCATCTCCACCGGCATCGAACGGGCGGCAGATACCGGACGCGGACAAAGCTCGCAGTTGGCTGAAACCTACCTGGGTATAGAGGCATTCCGGTCTCGACACTCCACCGGCAAGCATGGCCTCGGCTCGATGGCTGCGCAGCTCTTCACAGGCGATCTTGATAGCGTATATGCTGGAAGCACAAGCGGCATCGAGCGTGCAACTGCCACCGCCAAGACCCAGCCCTGTAGCAACCAAACCGGCCGGCAAGCCCACCACGCGGCTGTTAAGCGGTGATGTGTTTCCAAAGGCGGGTAACGAAGGCTCCGCGCGGTCCCCCAGCAGGCGATCTTCGTAAGCCCGGCCCCAAACTTCGCGGGTGATTGCGGAAGATGTATCCGTAGGTAAGGCTATGGCGGCCAGCACCACACCGACCCGGCTCTTATCCACATCGGCGGTAATTCCGTCTCGCCACGCCTGCCGGCCCACGTGCAGGGCGAACTGGTGGGTTAAATCCAAACCGCGGACCATATTCGGGTCGAGATTCAGACCTTGCGGATCGAATTCGAAATCCTCGACGAAGCAACCGCGTTTGGAATATGCCTTATCCGGTTGCGGTTTGGGGTCGTAAACCTCGTCCGCGTCCAGAACCCACCTTCCGGGCGGCACCTCCCGAGATGTATCCACATTCCCGAACAGGTTCCTGCGAAACGCGTCCAGATCTGGTGCTTGGGGAAAAAGCCCCCCCATGCCAACTACCGCTATCGGGGCAGGGCCACTCATATTCAAACCCCTCTAACGATTCGTACCGGACTTGTCATGTCCGAAAGCCGCAGCCAATGATTTATCAACAGTCCACTTGAAACCTTCCAGGCTCGCTACGACATTTCCCGATTTATCGAGCAGGGTCACATCCGCTATCAAGCGTCTGGACCGGGACTCCGTAACCCGCAGAACACAGGTTGTTCCTTCAGCCGGGAATGCAGAAACATACTGCCGATACTTCGCTCCGGAACTGGGCAGGGACACGGCACCCATCTCCTCGAAACTCCAGAGTATGCCTACCTGCAAAGCTACATCCACCGCCAGCGGGTCGCCGATCCACGAACTCCGCAAGGGTTCTGTCATCATTTTTTCGGGAGCGGCTGCCGCCTTGGCTGAAACCACCATTCCCTTTTCCGACCAACCTTCTATAGCGGTTATTCCACGGAAGTCCTGCCCATGGAAAAGAACGTAATCGTAGGCCCCGCTTACTCCTCGGGGATACTTGCGACTCTTCAAACTGTCGTCCATATCAAACAACGGCGATGACTCCAGCGCGGCAGCCAGAATCGCTTTCGCCCGTGTGTGGGATATGGTTTTACCAGAAGCATCGACACTCCGCAGTTCCACTTCCACTTCGAATTCACCATCCTTGCGGATAATATCGCCTGCTACAACCTGCAGATCGACAGGACCATCATCGAGAATCACGCCCTTGAGTACTCGGATATCATCCAGGCCTCGAAGAAGCAAACCGGGGTTGTTATGCAGTGCGCCGTGACCGAGCCATTCCATAATCATCGCTACCGGCAAAACCGGGTTTCCACCAATAACGTGCGATTTCAGGAACGGGTGATTTTCGACATCGATAGTTCGCTGGAACACAACCGAATAGTTGGCACTATGGGAAACGCTCTTTGCTTTCCTCTCCGAACCCACCTGCGGTTTGGGAACTGTGGCCTCGGGGAAAGCACCACCGATAATCACCTCCACTATGGAGCGATTCGGTTCGCGCAATTCATCGAGCATGGCCTGCGAACCGGCGTCCAGCGGAATCAGGTCAACTCCCAATCGTTCAAACTCCTTCGCCAAAGACGCGTCGACCATTCCACCCGCCCAGGGCCCCCAGTTGATAGACACCACCCGGCAATTGGTTCTCGACCGCGCCTCGGTTTGAGCTATTTTATTGAGTACCTCGTTGGCCATGGCGTAGTCTACCTGGCCCTGTCGACCGAAGCGGCCGGTAACCGAGGAGAAGAGCACCATAACGCTCAATCCTTCTTTACCGATAGCGGCCAGCAGCGAGTTCAGCCCTTCAACCTTGGTATCGAAGACCTTTTCAAACAGCGATATATCCTTATCCAGGATAAAGCGATCCTCTATAACTCCCGCTCCGTGGATCAAACCGCGTATGGGACCATGTTTTTTACGAATCTCGGAAACGACCGCGGCGACCGCTGTGCGATCGCAGATATCCACCGAACGATAGATCACTTTAGCGCCTGCTTCGGTCATCGCCGCGATATTACTCAATATCTCCCGATTGGCTTTAAGCTTTCGGAACACGGCCTCGAGTTCTGACGGGCTTGGCTTTTTCTTATTGCCGAACACATTGACCAGAATCGCCTTCTTGAACTCCGCGTCAGTCTGCAGATTAGAAGCCCACTGCGGTTCAGCCTCAGGTTCCGGCGAACGCCCCAGAAGAACAAGGGTGGGCTTTACTTCTTTGGCTAAAGCCAATGTCGCCTCAGCGGTCACTCCGCGAGCACCTCCGCTGACCAGAACAACGTCTCCGGCAGCGAGTGGGATTTTCCCCTTTCCGGCCGGTATGGGTTCAAGCTCCAAACCGTAACGGGCGGATTCGGTCAGGCCTACTTCAATCGGACCATCAGCCCCTATCTCCAGCACCACGCGATCAGCCAGAGCCTCGCTGTCCTGCCACTTGCGATCAACATCGAGCGCCCGGCTATGGACTTCGGGCCACTCGTGAGCAACCGTCTTTGTCAATCCGGCCAACCCGCCGTGCAGCGGATCGTAATCACCTTCGCCGCCGAGTCCGAACTTGCCATCCAGTCGGGAAATGGTGACGAAAACGGCCCCACCTTCACCGGCGGCTTTGCGTAAATCGGAACCCAGCTCCTTGGTCAAGGCAAAAGCACCTTTCAGCTGGTCCGCCGTGTTTTCAGAATCGCCGCTTCCCTTTTCAACCACCCTTGGGAAAAGGTGGATCAAGCCGCCGACTGGAGCACATGCCTCTCCGTCGACCGGGACCTCGTCTCCGACAACGCGAGCCGCTATTCCCTGAGCGACAAACCGCTTGACCAGAGATTCGGCAAGCCCCGTACCGTCGTCAACTATCCACACTTCATGGCCGGGGGCAATGCATATCGGGCGATCATCGGCAGGCGTCAGCTCCTTCGCAATCAGCACCTGCCGCTGAAGATTAACTTCCGGCTTCGGTTCAACTGCCACCGCGCGGACTTCAGGAGACTGACTCTCCCGGCTTTTTTCAACCGGGCTGTCATCCGAACCGGCCATGTAACTGACTATGTCGCCCAGCGTCCGCAAACTGCCCATGTGGGAAGAATCGACACTGCCTGCACCAGGTATCCGAGCCTGAACGGCCGCAAGGATTTCGACCCGCTTGATGGAATCAATACCCAGGTCGGCCTCCATATCCATATCGGCCTGCAACATCTCGGCGGGATATCCGGTTAATTCAGATACAACCTCTAGCAGGACTTTTTCGAATTCGTTTTTCCCTGTGGCCGATTCGCCGGTAGAAACGGACGTCGCCGACACTGCAATGGGCGTGTTTTCGCCGACGCCCATATGCTCGGTAATATCCCGAAGCGTTCTCAAACTACCCATATAAGATGAATCGACGCTGCCCAGTTCGGGCACCTTGGCCTGCACCGCGGCGAGAATCTCCACCCGCTTGATGGAATCGATACCCAGATCGGCTTCCATATCCATGTCCAGTTCCAGCATTTCGACCGGATAACCGGTCAGGTCGGCCACTACTTCGATAAGGGCTTTCTCAAACGCCAGGGAATCGACTGGCGATCCAGCCGAAGTATCTGCGGAAGCCGCGGCTTGCGTGCCTGCTGAAACGCTGCCCCCTCCCATGTGCTCAACAATATCCTGCAGAGTTCGCAGGCTGCCCATGTAGGAAGAATCAACATTGCTTAATTCCGGCATCTTCGCCTGTACCGCAGCGAGAATCTCCACCCGCTTGATGGAATCGATACCCAGGTCGGCCTCCATATCCATGTTCAGCTCGACCATCTCTTCAGGGTAACCGGTCAGTTCGGAAACAACCTCCAGCAACGCTTTTTCCAATCCGCCGCTATCAACTTCTGGCGATGCGGTTTCTTCAACCACTTCAGCGGAAACCGGAGCAGGACTCGGAACAGGTGCCGAAGGAGCGGGGGTATACGCAACCGGCGCGGGAGTAACAGGAGTGGGCGGCGAGAACTGCGCCTGAATCGTAACCTGCGGCACGGCTACAGAAACACCCGACATCTTCGCCAGTAACTGCTGCTGGCTTTCCATCACCATCTGGAAAGTTCGGTGCGCGTGTTCCTGACCTTCAAGGAACTTCTGATGGGCGGCTGTCGTCTGCTCCTGGAGAGACTGCATCGCCCGCAACCCTTCCTGGATGACCTGGTACATGCCGGTCAACTGATTCTGATTACCAGGCTCACTTACTGAAGCAGCGGGTTCCGCCACCTGCCTGCCGGGCACCTGCTGAGCCTGAACGCTATCGGTATTATCTCTGGTCAATTTACTGTTTCCGTCACTTGTTTCCTGAACAGCCTGCTTGCGAACGACCGGCGGCTTGCCTTTTCGTTCGGATCGATAATTCGCCCCCAGAAGGGGGATATTCATATTTGCCTTACGCCGAGCCGGCTTTAATTTTTCCCAACGGGTAAGATCTACCGCACACCCTGCCGCCGCCAACTGGGCCAGGGTTTTGGCAAGATCGGCAATGCCCGATCTCCTGCCCGATGAACCATCCATCGCGATAGCCGTGAAATCACGGTCACCCAGAATGGATTTCACCAGCCCGCTCAAGACCGCCTTGGGGCCGACTTCCACAAAAACGCGAACCCCGCGGTTGTACAGGCTGGTTATTTCCTCAACGAACCGTACCGGGTCACCCAACTGCGAAGCGAGCACCTTGCCCGCTTCCGCGGAATCAACCGGGTACACTTCCGCGGTACTGTTGGCAAACACATCATTTTCGCCGGGAGCGAATCTCTCCGCCGCTATCGCCTTACTGAATTCCCGCTGGGCATCAGCCATCAACTTGCTGTGAAACGCGCCGGACACCTGCAGGCGACGAACCTTCCAGCCTTTCTGCGTGCAGGCGAACATGGCTTTTTCAACCGCGTCACTGCTGCCGGAGATCACTCCCTGGGCCGGACCGTTACGATTGGCTAAAACTACATCGAGTTTTTCGCCAGCAATAAGCTGGTCGATTTCCTCAAGCGGAGCCTGAACGGCTGCCATCGCACCGCGGTCGCCATCTCCGGCGGCCATCAACCGCCCACGCAACCTGGACAGCCGGGCCAGAGTACCCTCGCTGATCCTGCCGGACGCACACAAGGCGACCAGCTCGCCGTAACTGTGCCCGCCGAAGCAATCGGCTTTAACACCAAACCGCGAAAGCACCTTGTACATAGCCAGGCTTATCGCACCTATCGCCGGCTGAGCGATTTCCGTTCGAGTCAATTGCTCCTGGTGGCGAACCCGCTCGTTTTCATCGAAGACTGGCTTGGGAAAAATAGATTCGTACAGGGAGAACTCTTCATCTCCCTCAGCTTCCGCTCCGGCAAGTACATTCATCGCTTCAGGGAAAGCACACACCAGGTCACGCCCCATACCCACATACTGGCTTGCCTGGCCGGGGAAGAGGAAAGCAACCTTGCCGGCTTCTCGCGGACCGCCAAAATACACATTGGGCAAATTCCAATCGTTCTCTCCGGACTCTCGCTGCAGTTGATTCCGGGCGGAATCAAACAAGGAGACCAGATCCGCGTCGCGGCTTGCCACCAGTACCAGGTGATATTTGTCACCGGTCGAAAAATTATTACGCGAAGAATCGGCTTTCACCGCAAATTCATATGAAGACGGATTGCCCGCAACGAAACCGCACCAGTCTTCCAGTTCGCTCCGCAAACCGGGCAGATCACCGGCCGACATAGCTACAATATCAACCGTACCATCCCAGCAGACCTCTCCGGCAAGTCCGGTCTGGTATTCCTCCAGAACCGTATGGAAGTTACTTCCCCCAAAGCCGAACGAACTGACCGCCGCCCGCCGGGGCTGGTCCCCCCTGGTGATCCAGGGCCTGGTTTCAGTGTTGATGTAGAATGGCGTTTTATCAATACCCATCTTCGGATGCGGCTGATCGACTTTTACCGTGGCCGGCAACACCTTGTGATACAGAGCCAATACGGTTTTTATCAAGCTCGCTGCTCCCGCCGCCGCCTTGGTATGCCCTATCTGCGATTTCACCGACCCGATACCGCACCAGGCGCCGGGCTTTTCTGCTCTTGGGCTTTCGCCATATACGCTTTTCAGGGCTTCGAATTCAACCAGGTCGCCTACCCTGGTCCCCGTACCGTGAGCTTCAATCAGCTCGATTGACTCGGGAGTGACGCCCGCGGCCTGGTAAGCGTTGCGCAGAGCGTCAGCCTGCCCTTCAGCTCGCGGGGCGTAAATACTTTGCGATTTTCCATCACTGGAAGTACCGATCCCCTTTATGACCGCATATATCCGGTCGCCATCCCGCTCGGCGTCCTCCAGCCGCTTGAGAATCAATATCCCCACACCTTCGCCGATCACCGTCCCGTCGGCATCTGCGGAAAACGGGCGGGCGTCGCCGGACAGGCTCAAAGCCTGCGTCTTGCTGAAACAGGTGAACATGAAAATGTCGTTAAGCGTATCCACGCCGCCGGCGACAACCATGTCACTCTTTCCGCTCGCCAGTTCCAGCGTCGCCAGGTGCAACGCGCTTAAAGAACTTGCACAGGCGGCGTCCACCACGCAATTCGTACCCTTCAAGTCCAGTCGATTGGCTATTCTCCCGGCTACTACATTTCCCAACAAACCAGGGAAGGAGTTCTCCTGCCAGGGAACGTAGCTGTCGGAAATTCTCTGCATCACATCAGCGGCGACGTCTTCTGCGACTCCCGCATCTCGCAAAGCCCTGAGCCAGCGGGGATGCCCCAGGCGGGCACCTAATGGAATAACCAATTCAAGTGTACCGGTAACGCCGAGTATCACGCTGGTTCTCGAGCGATCGAACTCCCGATCCGCACCGTAACCCGCGTCTTCCAACGCCGCCTTGGCGGTTACCATGCCCAGGAGCTGGGCGGTGTCGGTAGCCTCGATAGCGGCCGGTGGAATCCCGTATTCAGTAGGGTCAAAATCAACTGGCTCCAGAAAGGCGCCGCGGCGGCAATAGACCCGGTCCGGACTCTTCGGATCCGCGTCGAAATAGTCGTCCACAGGCCAATGCGTCTCCGGAACCTCTCGTACGGCATCCTCCGACCAGCGGATCAGACGCCAGTATTCCTTCAAATCCTGCGCCTTGGGAAATAAGCAAGCCATTCCCACTACCGCGACCGGAACCTGTCGCCCGTTTTTATTTGTATCAGACTTGGACACCAAGTCGTCCTCCTGTTACGCCGCCGTCAACTTCGATAATTCCGCCAATTCACACGGTGCAAAACTTTCCGCCGAACCGGCAAGAGTAATACCCTGCATCCGCAGGCAATTCGCCCGGCTCATCGCCGCGGCTCCAACCAGCAAATTCATGGCTACGGTTACCACATCGCGACGCTCCGGCGATGCGAGGAATGTCCCACTGGTCCACTCGTTAAACGCACCGATCGCCGGACCACACCAGATCTGATAATCGGCCTTTCGTGTCAGATCTCCGCTGTTAGCCCATCCCGACGCCTGCCCCAGGTATGCCCGGAACACCAGAGCCATTTTGTGTTTCTTATCTCGCTCAGCGCGTTCGTTCTGGCTGGGATCGCGCTTTTCAAAAAACTTCCGCGCGGACTCCCAGGCATCCTCCAGGCTCGTGCGGAAATAATCCCGCTCCAGCACCTTTCGCTGATCCGCGGGAAGTTCGTCCAGACTGTTATATTCACGATACAAGTCGTAGAGTTTTCGCCCGCGAACCGCGAACATCGTACCCCACTTTAAAACCTGAACCTTAACACCCATCTCAAACATGTCGGCCGCCGGGGCCATGATCACATCCGCCTGCCGCGCCTGAGCGAGCATTTCCCGCACCACACTGCTGGTACCCGCTTCGACACACGCCTGGTTGACTGTACCTGTTAAGACATAAGCCGCACCCATCGCAAAAGCCGCCGCCGTTGATGATGGCGTAGCTATTCCGCCGGCCGCCCCGACCCGTAACCGACATGAATAGGCATGCTCACGCTGCATTTCGTCACGCAGAGCCAGAATAGTGGGAAGAACAGTAAGCGCCGGACGGTTATCCGTATGGCCACCCGAGTCCGCCTCCGCCGTCAGATCCTGAGCTACCGGAACCTCTTTCGCCAGTTGCGCCTGTTCCGGGGTAATGGATCCTTCATCCACCAATGCCTTTAATATTTCATCGGGAGCAGGGCTGAAAAACTTGCGGGCAACCTCAACCCGACTGACCTTGGCCACCACTTTGTTCGGCACAACAATCTGCCCGGTATCGTCGCGATGAATGCCTGTCACTCGATACTTCACCAGCGGCTTGGTCAGACCGAGAAACGCCGACGCACTTACCAGCGTTACTCCACGCCCTAAATAGAGATCCACAACCGCCGCTTCCAACGCTGGGTCGTTCGGACTGTGAATCAGATTAAAACCGTAAGGGAGCGAACCCAGGTTCTTTTGAATTCGGTCTATCGCCTGTTCGACCTGATCGAGCTCGAGGCCGGCCGCCCCGTAGAAACCGAGCATTCCCGCCCGGCCCATGACTTCAACCATTTCCGCGGAGGTAATACCATTGGCCATCGCCCCGGCAACATAGGCATAACGCAATCCGTGGTCCTCGCAAAAACCAGCATCGCCCAGATTCTGCGGAAGAACAGGCGGCACAAACGCCTTTAACGGATAGCTTTCTCCGCCACCTTCCATTGCGTCGCAAGTGGATATCGAACCGCCCGAACCAATGCCGAGCCGGCCATCGTCGTCCACTACGTAAACAGGTTTACCGACATGATGAACAGCATCTCGAAACGCGTCGTCTCCCAAACGCACTTCGCCGCCATCAGCAAGCCACCGGCCTATATACTCAGTTGCTTTTTCCAGGTTGGCCATAAACCTATCCACCAGACACCAGTTCGTCTCGCGTCAATTCGTCAGGCAGTCTAAAAACCGTATTCTCTTCCGCCGTCTGGCAGATCTCCACATCGGTAGCACCAAAATCACGAAGCCGCTCAATTACTTTATCCACAACCTCTTCGGGCGTACTTGCTCCTCCAGTAACGCCGACCGTCTGTACACCGGCAAACCAGCCCGGATTAAGATCCGTCTCGTTGTCGATCAGGAATCCCCGAACCTTTCGAACACGTCCCACCTCGGTCAGACGAGCCGCATTGCTCGAATTAGGGGAACCAACAACCAGGAGAAGATCTATCCCCCTGCTGCACATCTCCTTAACCGCGTCCTGACGGTTCTGCGTCGCGTAGCAAATATCCTTACCCGGCGGCTGATCAACCGAACCAAACCTTTCGCGTAGAGCAGTAACGATCTCTTCCGTGTCGTCGAGACTCAGCGTGGTCTGAGTAAGCACCATCAGCTTCTGGTATGCGCCTATCTCTTTCGTACGAGCCTGGTCAATATCTTCTATAAGGGTGATATTCCCCGCCGCGTGGCCTAACGTACCATTAACCTCTTCGTGCCCCGCACGGCCTATAAGTAGAATGTGATACCCCTGCTCAACATACCGGGCAGCTTCCTGATGAACCTTGTTCACCAGCGGACACGTCGCGTCGATTACCTTCAATGAACGCCCGTTCGCCTCGTCGAAGACTACCGGAGCAACACCATGCGCACTAAAGATAACCACCTCACCGGCAGGAACCTCGGAATTCTCCTCAACGAAAACCGCCCCTATTTCCTCTAACCTATTAACTACAAAGCGGTTATGAACTATTTCCTTGCGCACATAAACCGGTTTGCCGAATCGTTCTATGGCCAGCTCCACAATGCGTACGGCGCGTTGAACGCCGGCACAATAACATCTGGGATTGGCCAGTAGAACCTTCAATTCGTAATCCTTTATTAAGTAATAAGTTACGAGACAAAAAACACAGGAAGCCGGCTTTCGGGCAACCTCAGTTGGCAGCGAGCTGAAAAAGCGCGCACCGCCTCCGAAACAGCCATTGTCGAATGAGCCGCCGGAGTGTCAAGCCCCCCAGAAAAGGCCGGTAACAGCGATTAAAACGCGGGTAACTGCGCAATGCAACCTCAGTTGCCCGCCAAACCAGTCGATAGAGCAAGCAACGTACAACCACTGATCCGTCTCAGAGGGATAAGATACAGAATCCGGTTCCATCCGGCACTCCAATCTTACTCCAGCTCACGACGCATCCTTAGGGGTAAGCATCCGCTTTACAGGAGTTTTAATAATGGTGATGACAAGAATCGCGTTCACCAAAGAGGATGGCTGGTCCACCGATTCGTTCCCTGAACTCGATTCAGATAATACTCTGATCTGCGCCTTTGCCTGCCCAAGCTTTATTCAGAATCCGACTCCATTCAAACAGTTGGGCGAAGCGTTCCCGAACTCCTGCATAATCGGCTGCTCCACCTCGGGCGAAATCCACCAGGATGAGGTTCAGGATAACAGCATCTCCGTGGGAATCGTACGTTTTGAACGTACCAGACTCCAGACAGTCAGCACCACACTGCAGAATACGGCCGATTCCTTTGCTGCCGGCTCATATGTTGCCAGGGAACTCTACACTCCGGACTTAAAGGCCATATTCATTCTCGCAGACGGATTGTCCACCAATGGCAGCGAACTTGTCCGAGGAATTAACTCCATCCTCCCCCCGGAGGTTGTGGTTACTGGCGGCTGCGCCGGTGACGGGGATCGGTTTGAAAAAACTTGGATTATCGACAAGGGAATACCCAAGGAGCACATGGTAGTAGCAGTCGGATTTTATGGCAACAATGTGTTAATCTGTCACGGCTCCAAGGGGGGGTGGGATACTTTCGGTCCGGAAAGACTGGTCACCCGCTCGTCAGGAAACATACTCTACGAACTTGATGGCAAACCGGCACTACCCCTATACAAGGATTATCTGGGTGATCTATGTTCAGGATTGCCAGCCACCGCTCTACTCTTCCCCCTGGCCATACGAACAGAGAAAGATTCAGAGAAATCGCTTGTACGATCCGTTCTCGGTGTCAACGAGGAAGATAATTCGTTGATCTTCAAGGCGGACATACCACAAGGCGCCTACGCCCAGCTAATGCGAAACAAAACGGACAACCTGATTAACAGTGCTTCGGATTCGGCAAAAAACGCAACGATGGATCTTCCCAAAAGACCGGTCTTCAGTATCGCCATAAGCTGCGTTGGAAGAAGGCTGGTTCTCGGACAAAGAACCGAAGAAGAAATAGAAAGCGTCCTGGAACATCTCCCCGAAGGTTCCATTCAAACAGGATTCTACTCTTACGGAGAAATATCGCCATTTTCAACCGGACATTGTGATCTGCACAATCAAACCATGACTCTTACGACTATTCTGGAAACAGAGTAATGCTGCACCCGTTGCTGCTCAGGCAATTGAAGAAAGCAGGGATCGATCCGGACAGGGCAGATCCGAGCCTGGTCCATCTTCTGGACCGGGTAAGTTCGGCCTATCGCGAAACAGATCAGGACCGGTACCTGCTGGAAAGATCCGTGCAAATCTCCTCAGATGAAATGCGTCAGTTGCACGAACAGATAGCCAAAGAGCGTGACACACTTTCCACCATCATGTACTCGATTCCAATTGGAATCTACGCAGTCGATTTGGAGGGGAGGATTATTCACACTAATCCAGCCGCTCGTGATTTGCTGGGTGTCGAAAATGACGATTGTATTAAAAACACACCGATCGACGAATTGATTGAACTTTACCAATCGGACGCAGTAATAAATATTCCCATATACCTGCTCCCCCTCATTCTTCTCGGCAAGGAATTCAATGCCGAAAACATACAAATGAAACGGGGACAACGGCTTATGCCCGTCTCTATATCAGTCAACCCTGTCCGAGCGAAATCTGAGTTGGTTGGGGCAGTGGTCGTACTGACTGACATAACCAGCCAGAAACAGGCGGAGGCGGAATTGCGCCAGGCTAGAAGTAATGCGGAAGCAGCCAACAAAGCTAAAAGTGAATTTCTGGCAAACATGAGCCACGAAATCAGAACGCCCATGACCGCTATTCTAGGATTCGCGGACACGCTGGCCGACTACAGCAAGTCCGGAGATTGCCTGCCGGAAATCAGTGAAGCCGCTGCTACTATCAAGCACAATGGCCGGTATCTGCTGAATATCATTAACGATATTCTCGATTTATCGAAAATCGAAGCCGGCAAGATGACCATTGAAACGGCGGAACAATCTCCCTGTTTGATAGTGGGTGAAGTCGTATCTCTGATGCGTATAAGAGCGGACGAGAAAAAACTGCCTCTAAACCTGGAATATAAAAAACGATATTCCTGAAACAATAAAAACCGACCGCACCAGGTTACGACAGATTTTAATCAATGTAATCGGGAACGCCATAAAGTTTACCGACTCGGGTTACATCAAATTGAGTGTGGAACTGATCAACCGCAACAGCTCTCCCAAGCTCCAGTTCGAAGTCATTGATACTGGATTGGGAATGACCGATGAACAGCTTTCTCACCTTTTTCAACCGTTCACTCAGGCCGACACTTCAACCACCCGGCGATTCGGAGGGACCGGGCTGGGCTTAACGATCAGCAAACGGCTGGCAGGAATTCTCGGCGGCGACATCCAGATAGTCAACACCCAACCCGGAATAGGAACCACCTTTCGCATAACCATCTCCACCGGACCTCTCGATGGAGTGGAAACGGTCAAAAACCCAATAACTGAAACATTCCACAAACCGAAGAATTCGCTGCCAACAGACAAAAAGAAAGTCAACAGCCTCGCGGGAATTAAAATCCTGCTGGCAGAAGACAACCCCACTATTCAATTGGTAATCTCCAGGATAGTGGAAAAAGCAGGAGCTAGGGTAATCGTTGTCGAAAACGGACAAATGGCATTCGAAACAGCTATTAACGCCAAAAACTCTGATTCACCGTTTGATGTTATCCTCATGGATATGCAGATGCCGATAGCTGACGGATACCAGGCAACCAAAATGTTGCGCAAGGCCAATTTCGACCAGCCAATCATAGCTCTGACTGCCCACGCCATGTCAGGAGATCGGCAGAAATGCACTGAAGCGGGATGCGATGAATACCTCACCAAGCCTGTCAATCGCCATGAATTAATTCATACGATCAATCGCCTGGTTGCCGATACTCCTGCCACGAAACCAACCTAATACTGGCATTCCATCAATTCCGGAATATTCTGAATCTGCAACAACAATTACTCATCAACAAACACTGGAGCCAATTCACGGCCTTCCAACACCTCGCCGGGCTCCGTCTTCGGCTCATCAAGCAGAATCATGGCCACACACCAGATAACCACAATAATCATAAGTTCGATCCCCCCCATACCGCCCCCTTCCAGACCCCCTCGAATCCAAAACCAGCGCTTAGTTGAATACACTATACTTCACTGATTGATACCCGTTTCTAGCTCCCCAAAACCTGCAAAGCCACTTTTAAAGACTTTTTTTTCACCGCTAACACGAGCATTTATAACGATTAACGTTAAATGGCGTCTTTATAAGACCTGACTGCTCATATTCCTGAATTCGCTCCCTGATCATGTTCAAGTCATTCCCCTCAAACACGAAAAGCCTGGGGTTGATTCCCTAACGGTGATTTTGATATAATCAGCGGCACAGAGGAGAGGCGAGAGAGGCTATCCCCTCAAAAATAAACGCTCCAACGATGCAGGGTTATTTATTACCGGGCTGTAATCCGCATGGGCGCCGGGCACATACCCCGGACCGGGAAGAGAGAAGAAAACAATGACTCGCAGATTTTACACGGCTATTGTGTTCGCCATTGCCTTTTCCATTATTGGCAACAGCGCAACCCGCGTCTACGCGGCCAACTGGAATGAAGCTATTGATGGCGACCTCAACAACCTTGGTCAAAACCCCTCACATTTTGCCCTTGAACCGGGCGCGAACATAGTGAGCGGGAATATAACCGCTATTGACGATGAAGACTATATCTATATGCAGATCCCCACTGGAATAAAGTTGGAAGCAATAATACTCCTAAACCACAGTTCGTCAGAAAACCAAACCTTGTTTGCCATGGATACCGGCTATACGTATCAATCCGTAATACTACAAGACGCGTTTGGATATGCGGAAGCCGACTCTTCGTCTATCGGCGAGGATATACTTTCTGACATGGCGATTTCCAATAACAGATTCACCCCCCCTCTTCCGGTTAATGATTTCACGCTCTGGATACATCAAAGTGAAGCGTCTATTGATTACTCTCTAGAATTCCTAGTCGCTCCGGAACCAGCGTCATTAACACTACTAACAATCGGTTATGTCGTGATTTTCCGGAAAAAACGAAAACAGGCCTGACGCAGAAACACAATATCCTTACAGACATCAATCCCGCAAGGTATCACCAATCTTTATCGTCATTATGCCCGAGTCGGGGAAATACATGGAGAATCCGCGTGAATAAGGTGAGACTCCTCATATAAAACAAAACACTATTCGCCGATAATAATAGGGAGAGCAAAGAAAAGCCGGCCATGACCGCAGTTTCCTCCTCCATTGCGGCATTGCCGGCTTGTTATTTGTGGTTACCGACCAGATCTTTACCGCTACTTTTAAGAACAGCCAACACTTCCTTGGCTGCCTGCCTTTCATCTGAAGCGGTAACCAGCCAGGTTTTTTTACCTTTGTCTTTAACCTCAACGGTAACACACTCCCCCATTCCCTGGGGAAACCTGAACCACGTATCCCGCCGTAGTCAATATCTCCCATACTCCATCAGCGAATTTATCCATATTTCTCCCAACATTATCCTGCCTGCAGATTCTGAATATCGATATACCAAAAACCGCAGCGAGTCATGTATTCAAACTTTCTTATCTACATACAACCGATTATTCTAGTATTTAATACCCCATTATTCATCACGCAATTAGTATAATTACCTAGGAGAAATACACGAAACAGGCAACTCAACTTCAAAACGACTTCCAGGGAGTATTTGGGCAAAATAGTATATTTACAACATACGTTAATGCACCAAACTCCTCAAAACCGGGAAACCAAACCACATATATTGTCCATTTTAGAGGCAGAATGATTACACAATCCAGAAAAGAATTTCCTCAAAACCGTTTTTGTTTAATTGTGAATGTCAAAAATAGCAACGAAACCGCCTACTAACCGATAGATAAACAAACTATCATCGTTAACCATTAAACTATGTATCGACGGATGTTTAATCGTGACCAGAAAAGCTATCGCTTTTTTCATTTGCATAAGCCTGATCCATCAAGCCCCGACTTATTGCTACCAGCATTGGCCGGATGGATCAATGGAGGATTTTAACTGGTATGATGGATATAATACCAAAGGTTTCTTGGGCGTCCCAACATATTACAACGGCAACGATCTTTGGTTTACCTCAACTGATTTCGACCTGACAGCTAACAGCTCCAGCAAGCGAGTCATTAAATCAGATACCATGGAAATCAATTTCGCATCAGGCTTTTCCAAAACAATTGCTCGAATACTTGTAGACGCCTGGGGCGATTATTCCATAATAAATCCTGATATGGATAATTCCTGCACTATTGAGATAACTCTAACCGCCCGCGGTGCATCCGCAGCTCCGGAAAGACATTTTTCTCCAGTCCGTTGTAGGCTTTTATTCGACGAACAAACGGACACAGCCACAGGCTGGCATATTAAAGCATCTTTCGATAGCCTGGCTTCAGCAGCTCCGCCGGTTATTGATTGTAACTTTACACTGGAATGCCAGGTACTTGCTACCAGCAGTGAATACGGCATCGCTTCAGTTACACTTCATACTATCAAGGTAACTCCAACAGGCACATTCGTCCTGCCGCGGACTGGTGATTTTAATGATGACAATAAAGTTGATTCTTATGACTCAACCTGTTTCATAAAAGCCATAACAGGCCCCACCCGCCAACAAACCTTAGCCTGCAACCCAATGGACCTCGATGATGATGGCGACGTGGATCTGGCCGATTTTTCTCGATTCCAGATCGCATTCGCCAAAGAACACGAATAATGCGCATACCTCAACGCAATGCAGTATTCGTATTATGTCGCCCCGGTTATTGCCTGTAACAGTAAATCGAATAACTCTCTATTTTGGCTTTTCCTCTTTTGCAGCCTCGTTTTTCTCTTCAACAGCTTTTTTAGAGAGTTTTTTATCTTTTTCGACAACAGGCTCCAGTTTCGTACCGTCCCAGGGACAATACATATACGCCCCACTGAATTGTTCATGACATTTGGGACATACCGATGGAGGAACAAAATTAGATAAAGGCAACCGCCACTTGAATATCTCTCCGTCGATTTTCATCTCCACGATGCCGCGTTTGCGCAAATCGAGAATCGATTCACCAGCAGAGTTGTTTTTGGGGAAAAGCACTACATATAACTCATTACTGACTGATGACAGCATATCATTAAGAGCAGACTCAACCTGCAAAGCCGCAAGTTTATATTTACTCGACTCATTTGCGTCACTAAGCGGGGAATACTGTTTACCATCCATTCCGGTTAGCTTTATACACTTTATCAGTTCGTCTTGAGTTCTGGCTTCAACAACTCCGTCACTGTTTTTCGCTCTGGAGCCAACCATAAACACATTGTACTTTGAAGCGATTTGAACAGCCTTACGCAATTGAGATTTGTCAGCATCTTTAGCGGAATCAACCATCGCCAACATCAGCTCTTCCGGTATCCACCAGGCATAAGCGCCCTCACCACCAGTTTCCGAAGCCGGCGTCGTCCGCCTGGTTTCTTCGAGCAGGGTCAGCATTTCAGCGGAATCCATCGCCCTTACTCCCGGCACTACCGACAATACATATGTAATCAAAAGTACGAGAACACACCGATTATCCATTACTCCACCTCCAGACAATAGACATATCGAGCTTTCAAACAGCCGAATAAACCTGGAACAGAAACAAACGAATAGAATACCAAAATAGAATAACGTTTGCGATACCGCAGATGGTTAACGAAAGCCAATCACGAAACTTTGTTTTTCAATCTTCCATTAAAAGCAAAGGCATCGATACCCATTGAGTACCGATGCCCTGCGTTATTATCGATTCACGGAAAACGAACCGCAAACTTACTAGCGAGTCAGTCGCCTCAACAGAGCAATCATCCCCAAGGACCAGAATGCCAGAATCGCCCCGGCTCCACAAGGTACCGGAGTGGGCGTTGGAGTCGGTGTTGGCGTCGGAGTAGGTGTCGGCTCCGTCCCTCCTTCGGGTAACACATCCAGGAAACGAGTTGCCGTAATTGGCTCATCCTCTCCCTCAACCGTTATTGCAATACTAACCGGAAAACGCCCAGGTAAAGTATAAGTATGAGCGGCAGTTAAACTTGAAGAGGTATTTCCATCACCGAAATCCCAGAACACCGACAAATTTTCCAATTCAACCGCAGTCAAACCGGTTACATCAGCTGTAAACACAGCCGAAAACGGCACAGTACCGGAAGACACATCCGCGGCCGTAGATTCAGAATCAGTAATGTTTATCGTTACCTGACTACCGCCTGTACTGCTGCCCGGATCATCATCATCTTCAAGCACATCAACCGCAACCGATCTCCGTCCCACGTTCCCCTCAACATCGGTTACCGTCAGTACGGGGAAATAACGGCGGGGAATAACATAGGTATGGCTGGCTGTCCTGGTGTTAGCCGTCTCACCATCCCCGAAATCCCAAACAAACGAAGCAATCTCCAATTCGGATTGAGCATTACCAACAAAACCAACAGTCAGCGGAGCAACGCCACTTAATGGTTTCACTTCTATCGAGACACTCGGCTTAGTCGAACCGGTAGGCAAATTACCATTTCCGTTGTCATCGTCAGTATAAAGAACGCCTGAATCGATAACATTACCGTCGGAATCAACTGATACGCCAAACCCATAAGTCGACCCCACCCTTGGGCTACTGCCAACAGAATAAATTCCGAAATACACTGTATCTGTCACTGAACCAAAGGTAAATTGCTCGGTATCCAAATTAGCAACCACTACCACCCCATTAGTGGGTATAGCACCATAGTAGTAATACGAACCGTCTTTCGGACGCCAGTCAAACGGTTGCATGGATGCGGCAACCAAAACAGACTCGGTTTCAACGCCATAATCCGTGGCCCCGAGGGTTCGCATATCATCGTTTTGTTTCCAATATATGGTGTTATTTTCCACTTTGACGTTCGCAACCCGCTCGGGCCAGGCGATTTTATCATAGACCGACTCAACTGCAGCTCCCGCATTCACCCTACCGTAACCGTACTTTAAGCTACGACTGGTAATGCCGTTGTAGTCCGCCTCCGCTTCGTTAATCTTATCGCACGTGTGTTCAATGGCCCGACGAACCATTGTCGCAGTGTAATCCGGATTCAGAGACAGGATCAAAGCGGATACACTGGATACCATAGCCGCCGATGCTGAAGTACCACCGAAATTGTCGGTGTAATTCTCGTCGGCCAGGTTGGGATCTCCGGAATCATTGAATCCCGCATCATTATATCCGGGCTCGATATCCCCCAATGTCTCATCGGTATTATCAGTAGTACAGATTGCAGGTAGTATAGTACCATCGCTGAGAAAATCGTTACTGGGAGCTAAAACATCAATCTCTGCTCCGTAGTTACTATAGGTCGCAAGGGTATCATCGAAATTACTTGCTCCCACTCCTATAACCGTATTCAGAGTAGCCATATCTTCCGGCAAGCTACTTCCACTTTCGCCGGAAACCTGGATTCCAGCGGGGGCAGTAGCATCCATACCGGCACCAGCTCCGGCCGCAAAGCACATTACCATACCGAGGCCTCCACGCCCCTCTTTAAAGGCCGTTTTAATCGCGTCGGTCACTACATCCGGGTTGGATGTGCCTTTCTCAAACCCCCAACTGTTATTATGCACGTCGACATTCTGGTTGCGAGCAAAAGCATAAGCACTGGCAATACCACTATTCGTTGCTGTTTTCAAACCACCGGAAGCTGTAAACTTGGCATATGGAGCAATCCCCTTAATCCCAAAAACATTACCAACTTCGGCAACCATTATCCCCATAGTGGATGTGCCATGCCGCTCCCCTGCATTACGGGGCATCGCCGCAGTTTCAGTCTTCGAGTTGTCGGCAATGTTATGGCTAATCCCTATATAATTCTCAACTAGATCCTCATGATTAACGTCACATGCATCATCCAGTTGCCCAATCCTGATACCGTCGCCATAAGCTCGTGCCCAGGCACCATCCACATTCAAAAATGCAGGAGCCCCATGCCACAGATACATCGACAACGGATCATCTTCGCCCTCGCGCGTCTCAACCGGGCAACGCCAATCGATATGACAGTACCGGGTTCGGCTGTCCAGATACATCGCGTTCGCCGTATCAATTTCAACCTCTCCGACGTCGCCTGCCGGCTCCACTATATACGTATTGGGTAAACCGGAAACCGAACGAACCAGCTCCACCTTGTAAGCAGCAAACATCTGATCTCGCTGCTCATCGGTAATACCATCAACCAGTCGAACAACTATCTGCCCGGAAGACAGCATCATCGAATCCGAGTCGGTTGTACGGTACACTCTATTAATTGACCTGTAAGCCGATGATTCGCGCGTACGTAGACGATTGCCGACAGCCTTATCGGTTACTTTGAGTATCGCAAACTGCTCATTGCGACCCATCCAGGGCACGTCCTCTATCGTTCCGGACATCACCTTTCGAGATCGCCGCTCCATAGCCGCTCGATCTCCCGACTTATGGAATTCAACCACGAATTCAGTCTCTGATGGAATCAAGCGATGAAACTTTCCTCCGGAGTAGTATCCCGGTTCACCAGCCTGCACGACCGACGAAAACGCCAATAAACACAAGCATCCGATTGCACTCGAAATCAAACGATGCCTGCTTCCATCAAGTAATACCGCAACACGGTGAATAATCATGCGACAAGAACCTTTCACGGTTAGGCCACCCGCCAGCTTTCGACTCATGCAACCGAAATCACCAATGGAACCGTATCCATCTGTTTCGATAAAAACCAGAACATGAGAAAGCACAACGTAAACTACTGTGGTTTAAGAATTACCGTTAACGCATAGTACGCCTACAGTCTTATGATATTCTTCGCAATACCATAGGTCTGTCAAGGGCATCTATTAAGAGTCGTAAGTGGCAAGAACCCGCTTGAACGCGGCCAAATCGGCCTCACTGAAAAGAACCCAGATCACCTTCGCGGGTAACTCGAAATCGTCGAAAAACGAACGCACGGTAGCAATAGCTACCTTAGCGGCTTCTTCGATCGGATAATTGTAAACGCCACAGCTAATCGCCGGAAACGCGATAGTTTCACACTGGTACTGGGCAGCAAGTTGCAGGGAACTGATGTAGCAGGAGGACAACAACTCCGGTTCGCCATGCTGGCCATCGCGATAAACCGGCCCCACTGTGTGAATAACGTACTTTGCGGGCAGATCATACGCCCCGGTTATCTTCGCGTATCCGGTCGGACATCCATTCAGTTTCCGACATTCTTCCAGCAACCGAGGGCCTGCGGCCCGGTGTATCGCCCCGTCCACTCCTCCACCACCGAGTAGTGTGGTATTAGCGGCGTTTACGATCGCATCAACTGCCTGCCTGGTTATATCTCCCCTGATCAACTCGATTCTGCTTGAATAGTCAGTCATCGCCAACCTCCACAGCTGCAGCCTGTTATCAACGCAAAAGCAACCTCATCGGTTAATGCGCCCCGCGATTTCCACCCATAAGACGCGCCAATCGCTTTTTTTCCGGACCTTTCCCACTTCCTTACCAAAAGCTCTCAAAAACCGTGCCTGATCAGACAAGGTGATTCCCGGCACACCGCCAACGCCTTTGGCTAAACGAGTTAACATCCAAAAGGACATGTGATCGGGAACGGGTCGCCGTGTCGCTTTCCCCTCTATTCCCATCCAATACACACACGGAGCCCCATCATCACTCTTGAGTACGTTGATCCGATTCAGATCGATATTGCGAACCAACAAACCTTTCCGCACCGTTCTCCCGATCAACTTTCCCACATTGTCAATGAGCGCCCACCGCCTGTGGCCATTTTGTCCTTCCAAGCTTTGCAGGAGAAATTCTCCGCCAGCAGGACGAAGCATAAACCAGGTCGAAAAATCTATTCCTCCCCTGGTAGTCCCCGTCACCCAAGCCGCGCCTGCAACGGCCGGAATATCTCGATTCAAAGCGATAGCGGCCGTCTTGAAACGCTGCCAACCGGGAGAACTTAAAGAATAGCGATGAAAGTCGGTCCAAAACCGAGTAGAGAAGAATGTTTCAGTATCGCGATCATCGCAAAGAACACTGTTATCACTGGAGTGACTAAACTTGTCGGCCAGGTAGCTTCTCCACTGCGTCTGAGACCGTTCCACCGGATGCACGGGGAGCAGTTCAGTCAGGTTTCGATATCTAAGGGTAACGATCCCTTTGTAACCACAATCGAGGCGGACCTTTGCGAAGTACGAATTCCCTCCCTTGATCCTTCGGTCTCTTTTAGCGTAAAGCGAAAACGCGTGCCGGACTATCGAAACAGAGGTTTTATGAGCAAACCTTCTAATCAATCTGGCCTGCGTTATCCCTCTTGAATCCAGATATTTCTTGAAGAAACGGATTTTCTGAATTGCAGAGGCTCTTCGATCAAACCATTGATGAAGAGCGGCCAAATTACCGGCCGCCTGGGAATCGGAAACCGCTTTACCACAACGTGCGCCGTACAGATCGACATACAGACATTCGAGACGACCTTGTCCCACCTCTCTGACGAGAATATTACCTGGATGGCAATCAGGATGGATGAAATCCGATTCGTGTGATCTGGCGATGAACCGGGCCAAACTGGCTATTAATTCCTGCCTTCGACTTTCATTACCCTTTCCCTGGACGGACAGGCGTTTAAACATATCGGAAAGCGTGATGGTGTCATCAATCGCGGGTGAAACAGTGATGGATTGCCCTTTGAAGTCGCCAGTTCCTTTTGCCCAGGCGACTATTTCAACCGCATCCACGCCGTGTTTTGATGCATACCTGCTGACATTGAATTCGTTTTGTGCCGGAGTGCCACAAAGAACCTGCTTAACGCGCTGAAAGAAGCCGCTCTGTTGATGATGCTTGACGTAAAAAGTGCCGGTCGAAGTTTTCAAACAATAAACAGTGCGAAGCGCGTTCTTTTTTATAAGCTCGGCATGTGCAGAGTTTTCCGCTGACAGCCAGTGGGACCGCAAGTGGTCCAACTGTTGTTTCCACTGGGGATCGCTGTAAAAAATGTCAAAGTTATTCAAACCCATCCTGAAACCAGACCAGATCAATTCACCGTTAAGTCAAGCCAGCCACAACAGCCTATCCTCGAAAAAGGCGAAACGGAAGCATGAGGTCAGATTTTCCGATTTTCGAGGTTGAAAAGGTTCCGTTTATTTTCTGTAAGCTATCTACCCCATAGAAAGCATCGCACCAGAGATATCTTCAAAAGGTACCGACCAGGTCTCCCTGAAATAAATATTGGTTTTCCAAAAAAAAGAAAGCACGCGTTTCAAAGAAAACATTGTGTAACTCTCTTCTAATGAAAGACTTCCAACTGCAACATTTAATAAAACGGGAACCTGCACTGTTTTAATTTGACGGCAAATATATTTCCTGAATAATTAAAGGTAACGTTGATCTGGTCATGAGGATTACTGGACCGACGGGTGATCGAGCCTGTTGGATGCAAAGGATATGAATCCTGTATCCCATTGGTACTGTTTCCACTGGTAACCTCAACGCCAGAAATACGCCAACCGCAGAGGGCGTATGGGCTACTTTCTTAAATTACCAATCCTCGTAGATTCGTTTTACCGGCGATTCGTTCGCTACACAGCCTTGTTGGAAAATGGCTGATTATATATTCTTTCTGAAAGCGACCAGACGTGGAACTTCCTCGGCGCGAGCGAGGTGATGAACTGCTAAAACCAGAGGCGATGTTAAACATACGCCAGCGCTTGCGAAAAATATCCCACTTACATGATCTCACCACGGTTATCGCCTGCGCATTTGATCATCGAACCAGCATGTTACCGTTCGTCTATGCTGACACACGAATGGCACCGGCGGGAGCCCGGGCGATCGGGTCCGCACTGTTCGACTGCGGATTTGAGAAAACCAGAATAGTACTGCAGCAATGGAATCGCAATTTTCGCCCACTGCATATGCGCCTCGATGGGCGCATACCGGATATCTTCATGGTCTCCAGTATGCAGATTCACTCAGGTCAGAGCCAAGCCCTGATCCGCGACGCCTGTAATATCGATCCGGCGCACCGACCTTTGATTATTGCGGGGGGACCAAAGTATATCTACGAACCATGGGATGCTTTCAGCGCCGATCCCCTTAACCCATGGAGCGCGGACATCGCGGTAACCGGAGAGGAATTCGTCGTTTTGAACCTGCTTGAAGTTCTGTTATCCCAAAAGGGAAATAATGAATCGATACGAACAGCGTTTTTACGAATTCGTAACAGCAGCACTCTCGATGAGATTCCCGGTCTGGTATATGCTAAAACCAACCGGGAAGGTGCGGCCGAGGAGTTACTGGATACAGGAATCCAGCGTCTATTGGGAGATCTCGATGAACTCCCCAGCCCTGTACCGGGCTACAAACTGCTTGAACCGCCCAGCCGCAAAACCTCGCTGAATTCCCGGCCACTGGAAGCCGGCAAGGTAAGCAGGTACAGTCCGATTTCGTCAATAGTTTTAACCCTGGGCTGCAAATTCGCATGCGAGTATTGCCCTATTCCCGCGTACAACCAGCGCCAGTATCGAAAGAAGAGCGGACAACGAATCGCCCTTGAATTATCTCAACTACACCAGGAGTACGGTTTAAAGTATTTTTTCGGAGCGGATGATAATTTCTTTAACAATAACGATCACACGCTTTCCATTGCTGACGCTCTGGCCAGAACCGTGATATGCGGTATACCATTACGGAAACGAATCCGCTGGGGCACCGAAGTTACTGTTCGCGACACCCTGGCAATGAAACCCCACCTGCGGATGATACGCCAGGCGGGCGTTCGAGCCCTGTGGATAGGTGTTGAAGACATGACCGCAACCCTGATAAATAAAGGGCAAAGCGTAAGCAAGACCAACGAGGCTTTTCGTCTGTTATTAGAGCGGGGCATAAATCCAATGCCCATGATCATACACCACGACGCCCAGCCGCTCATTTCGAGGGGCCCGCAGCCGCACGGCCTGCTTAACCAGGCGAGATTACTGCGCAAAGCGGGAGCGGTCAGCCTGCAGGTACTAATGATAACCCCCGCGGTAGGATCCAGAATTTACTCCCAGGCTTTCACTTCGGGCCAGGTATACAAGAGCGTAGCCGGCAGGCAGGTTGAACCGTACATGCTGGACGCGAACTACGTCATTGCCTCCAGCCACAAACAACCATGGAAAAAGCAATTTAACATAATGCTGGCGTATTTGTATTTTTATAATCCGCTCAGGCTGACCTGGGGGATTCTTCGCCCCAAGGGCAGCCTTTATTTATCCAACGCGGGCATGCAGATAATCGGAATGTGGGGTCTGGCCAAAACCATTCGCCGAACCCTGGGCTGGGCTTTGCGCCTGTTCAAGGGCAACATCGTCGTGAACACTAACGTCCCGATCAGCAAAATACCAATGCGTAACACAAATGGCGAAACTGCCAGCCACGCGTTACCCGGGACTCCCCTGAGCAGGATCCTTGCCGCAGACACAAAATCTTCTCCCAACCCAGAGCAAACTCAAAAAAACTAAAATGGGGCGAATTTTTTTATTCGGAAACGAATTAGCCACTACAAACCGCATTATTGGCCTTAAAAGGAGAGTCCGGAATCTGCCAGGTAGACCAGGAAAGCCAAACTGTTAGAATAGCAACTGAATTTAGGCTCACCCTTGCATTAATCTTTCGTTTGACGCGACGCAATGCAGGAGTGAGGAATCAGTACTTATCTACGTCCATGCACACTTTGCGAAAAGTACGCGTTAGATTTAACAGCATGCGACGGTAAAGGGATTCACGCTTATATATGCATACTTTTCATATACCAGTCATGGGGACCGGCTTCAGCATTGACACCCCGCTGCGGGTTGCAAAATACGGTATTTCCTCGGTAATTTCCCTTGTTGACGATGTACTTATCGAACAAATGCGCCGGTTTCACTGCGCGCGTACAAATGAACCGTACCTGGAAATCGGGGGCAACGAAGATGACTGCCGTGCTCGTCGGATAACGGCGTACCTCAACCTGCTTGACACCCTCATTGTCCGACAGGTTGCGGAGTTGCAGTCGTCTCCCTTTGAAGCCTCAAGCGAGATTACCAGGTATTATGAAATGCTTCCGGAAAGCCCGCTCAAGAGCCTCTATTCATCGATGTTGACAAACACCGACCCCAATACAAAAGCCGACATGCAGAAAAAACTCCGCGAGTTGGCTGTTCCCGGTGAAATCGACGTCAATATAATGACCAAGGTCGATCACATTCCGTATAAAAACGGAAAAGCCATGGGACCGGAGTTCAGTGACGCGATGACGGCACTGCGCGGCTACGCCAACAGCTCGCTTTGCTCCTCAATTGTTTTTTCAGCGGGCATGAATCCCAAGCTATACGGCTACCTGGCCACTTTCGACGATTTCTTTCCTGATAATAATGGTTTTTTCAAGAAGAAGATCATCCTCAAGGTCAGCGATTACCGGTCAGCCATGATCCAGGGCAAATTCCTGGCCAAAAAGGGATTATGGGTTTCCGAGTATCGAGTTGAATCCGGCTTGAACTGCGGCGGACACGGTTTCGCCACCAAGGGTCTGCTAATGGGGCCTATCCTCGAAGAGTTTCGCCGGAGAAAAGAGGAACTGGGCAGTAAACTATTTCCCATTTTCTCTACGGCAATAGCGACTGAAGGCAGAACCGAGTTGAAGTCGGTTCCTAAAGTACGGGTAACCGCCCAGGGCGGTATCGGTACCGCTGAAGAAGATAAATTTCTGCGAAATCACTACGAAATCGACGGCACGGGATGGGGTACTCCGTTTTTACTTGTGCCTGAAGCTACGAATGTCGACGATGAGCATCTGGAAAAACTGGCCAACGCCACCGATAAAGACGTATACCACAGTCAAAGTTCTCCGCTGAACGTATTATTCTCCACGCTTCGCAATTCTGCCAGCGAGGAAAAACGCCTGCAACGCATTAAAGATGGAAAACCAGGAAGCGTCTGCCCAAAGGGGTTTCTCCAACTCAATACGGAGTTTAGCGAGCAGGGACTGTGTACCGCTTCCAGTTTGTATCAGCGGAAAAAACTCAGCCAGATCGACAATGAACAGCAATCCGCGGAACGGGAACAGGTACTGTCAAAATCGTGCATATGCCACGACCTGGCAGGAGGGGCAACACTCAAACACGGGATCGACCCTGAAGCGACCACCGCTGTCTGCTGCGGTCCGAACATTGTCGGCTTTAATCGACGCTTCAGTCTGGAAGAAATGGTACATCATATTTACGGCCGAATCTCCTTGTTAGCAGACAACGACAGGCCACACATGTTCATCAAGGAACTCAAGCTGTACGTAGATCACTTGAGCGATCAGATCAAGCAATCGTCCATGAATATCCTGGACAATACCCCGAGTTACCTGAATGAATTCAAAGACAACCTGCTGAAAGGTATCGATTACTATCGAAAACTCGCGGAAAACTTCGTGGAGGAAAGGAGAGGCCGATTCCTGGGTGATCTGCAAAGATTACGCGACTCGCTCGATTCGACCTGCAAACCGCTGCCCGCTTGAGTTCGCCGCCAGACGAATAAGTTTGGAATATTAATGGTTGAAATACGTTCACTGAGCATATTATCCTGTAAGCAGGTACAGGGCATACTCAATTCCAGCTACGGTGAGCGCCATGAACGGAACCATCGGTGCGTATTCGCTTTCGCTATTGATAGCATTAAC
Organism: Phycisphaerae bacterium; assembly: GCA_963667855.2. Lineage (GTDB taxonomy): Bacteria > Planctomycetota > Phycisphaerae > UBA1845 > UBA1845. The sequence continues at coordinate 97,754 of CAXXKI010000020.1, forward strand.
GGTTACGAACATTCTACCTGTAGAAAAAGCGGTTTTAGCTGATAACGAAAAACAGTCGGTCGAAACATTCATATCGCAAAATATACAAAGCGGTTCAAATAAAAACGAAGATCCGGCAAGCAAGCAGGAACTGCCGCAATCAGCCTGTGACGGTACAGCGGTTGTTCCGGCTTTGGTTACCGTACAAACCAGCGGACCGGAACAATTCGTAATCCGGGTTACTGATCAGGTTCTACTCGATGAAATGATTGATATTTGCCAAGGACATTCGATGCAGCGTATTGTTGTAGGCCGACTTGTAACCGGCAACGGAGGCTACAATCACGATGCGCTTAACTCCAATGTCTGGTCCTGGCATCTACAGGAGGACACAATCTCGCTGGCCGACATGACTATGGAAGTCTGCGATGGACTGCCATCGTTCGTGGAAAACTACCTCGGTTACTGGGTAGGATTTGTACATACCTACTGCCCCTGGACCAGCAACATTGTCGCGATAGCGGAAGATGATTCGGTAAACGGAGATATCGACGTTGACCACGATGTTGATCTGAGCGACTACTCGCGTTTAAGCGAGTGTTTGCAGGGGCCACAAGCCGACTGCTTCTCCAACTATTATTGCGACGGCGATCTGGACGGCGACAACGATATAGATCTGGTCGATTTTTCCATCTTTCAGGCCGTATTCGTATCACCATAAGTACTATTTAACAAAAGCGATTTCCCTCCTCCCCTCAGACGAGTGAACCTGCTTACCGGTTACCTGTTAATTCAACTTAATACCTTAAACTTATACGTTTTCTATCGCTTCAAGTTGATATTTGTGGTAGTAGTACGCGCATATCGCGGCTGAAAGCAACTGCATTTGGCAAGCAGATTAATTGAATCCAAACGAAAGGTTCCGGCGTGACAACCAATAACAACTCGTTTCATAAATCCCTGCTGAATAAGTCCTGCCGTATTCTATTCCTGATAGTCGCTACTTGTTTTCTCAATATCACCATGATCAGTGGCTGTAAGGAGGGAGCCGGCAATCCCCAGGGAAAAACCAACGGCAAACCAACGGTAGTCTGCACTACAACCATGATCGGCGACATAGCGGATCAGATCGGTGGTGATCGCATCCAGGTAATCAAGATAATGAAACCGGGCGTTGATCCCCACTCATACGATCCCACACCCAAGGATATCATATGGTTCAAGAAAGCCGACCTGATTTTGTATAACGGTTTGCATCTGGAAGGCAACCTTCTGCATATGATCAAAAGTTCGGGAACCAGGGCGGTGGCCGTCGCGGAGGATGAGCGTATTAAACTTCGTGCCAAGGCGGGTAACAAAGGTGCGGCCGACCCCCACTGCTGGTGGAACGTAGCCTATTTCAAAGTGTATGTGGAAAACGCCCGGGACGCGCTGATCAAAACCGACACCGAGGGAACCGAAACATACCAGCAACTGGCAACCGCTTACCTGAAGAAACTGGACGAACTAGATGCGCATGTGCGAAAAGAGGTTCAGCGTATCCCCGAAACCCAGCGAGTGCTGGTAACCAGTCACGACGCATTCTTTTATTTTGGAGAGGCGTACGGATTCATGGTCGACGCGGTTCTTGGGATAAGCACCGACGCTGAAGTGCAGGCACTTCGAACCAAGGAGTTGGCCACGCTGATAACCGGCACCGAGACACCGGCCGTCTTTCACGAAACTTCGGTTTCCGACGCGCTTAACCGGATGATCGACAAGGTTGTGGAAATAGCCGCAGCTTCCGGGCACAAGGTAAAGGTGGCCGACCAGCCGCTGTACAGCGACAGCCTCGGTTCGCCGGGTACTCCTTCAGGAACATACATAGGAGCCATGACCGAAAATACGCGAATAATCGTAAACGCATTAAGCAGTGCTGAAACTGCAAACGAACAGCAAAAAGAAAAATAACAGGTGGTCAAATGCCGGATAAATCGGTCACAGTAGATACGGAACAGAAAACACCATCACGCAATGGCTGCGCCCTGGAAGTGAGCGGAGTCACCGTTTCCTACCACGAAAAACCAGTACTGCGCAACGTCAACTTTAAAATTGCCGGAGGGCAGCTGGTGGCTGTCGTGGGTCCAAACGGAGCGGGCAAGAGCACACTCCTGAAAACCGTATTGGGATTAATCAAGCCGACAGCGGGTTCGGTAACAGTAACCGGCAAACCGCTGAGCGCCAACCGGCTATCCATCGCCTACGTCCCGCAGACGGAAAGCGTCGACTGGGATTTTCCTATAACCGTCAACGAAGTGGTAATGATGGGTCGTTACGGGCGGCTCGGCTACCTGGGTTGGCCGGGAAAACGCGACCGCGAAATAGTCAAAGAGTGTCTGCAAACGGTGGCTATGGAGGATTTCGGCAACCGCCACATCCGCCAGCTCTCCGGCGGACAGCAGAAACGGGTATTCCTCGCCCGGGCTCTGGCTCAACAGTCGGAAATACTGCTGTTGGATGAACCGATGGCCGGCGTGGACGCCCGAACGGAAAAGGCGATCTTCCAACTAATGCGAAAGTTCTCCGACGACGGGCGAACCCTGATCGTCGTCCATCACGACCTGGAAGCTCTGGAACTGTTCGACAGCGTGCTCCTGTTAAACCAATCGATAATCGCTCACGGACCGGTCAGCGAGACGGCCACCGTGGAGAACTTGCGAAAAACATATGGCGGACAGGCCAGGTTCCTCGACGAAGCGGAACACCAGTTGAAGGAGGCACCGAGTTATGGACATTAGCACTCTGCTTATCGCCAGCGCCGATTCTATTTCCTGGTACGAGAGGCTGACCATGCCCTTCAGCAGTTTCCTTGGCCCCATGCTGGGCAGTGTGGCTATCGGCGCAGTACTCGGCGTACTCGGCTGTTTCGTAATCCTTCGCAGAATGGCCCTTATCGGCGACGCGATTTCCCATGCTGTTTTACCTGGAGTAGTAGTGGCGTTCTTACTGGTCAGTACCGGAGTTACCGGATTATTTGTAGGCGCCCTGGTAGCCGGCATTCTGACCGCCGTAGGAATAAACGCCGTATCCCGCTTCAGCAGGGTAAAAGAGGACGCCGCGGTTGGAATTGTGTTCACCGCAATGTTCGCCCTGGGCGTGGTGTTGATCAGTTTTCTCCCCGAGGGTACGCATTTCGATATGAAATGCTTTTTGTTCGGAGATCCGCTGGCCGTCCAGGAAGATGACTTGAAGAGCATCGGAATCATAAGTGCGGTAGTGTACCTATTAATATTTTCCCTATTCCGGCCATTAAAGCTCATGAGCTTTGATTCCACCATGGCATCGACCATGGGTTTTAACACAACCGCGTTACATTACCTGCTGATGATCCTGCTGGCCGGTACGGTGGTGGCCGCCCTTCGGTCGGTAGGGGTAATCATGGCAGTGGCCATGCTGATTACTCCCGCGGCTATAGCTTACCAGTTGACCAACAAGTTGCGAACGATGGTTTTCATCGCCGCGGCAACCGGTGCGCTTTCTGCCTTTCTGGGAATGTTCCTGGCTTTCCAGGTAAACTGCCCACCGGGTCCTGCTATGGTACTGGTGGCCACGTTTTTCTTCGTAACCGCCATGATCTTCGCTCCGGAAAACGGCGTGCTGGCCGACAGGCGAAGGCGACATCGAGTACACCAGCACATCGTGGAAGAGGACGTACTCAAGGCATTGATCCGGCGTTTTACCGATGCCAAAGCTTCAGCCGAAGAGCTCGTGGGAACAATGAAAACAGCACCGGCGAACATCGTGAACAAGGCAATTGCCAGCCTGTCCCGTGAAGGGTTCCTGGCCAGGGAACATGATGATTATGTTTTAACCAATACAGGAAGGCAGCGGGCCGTAAGCCTGGTTAGAGCACACCGGTTGTGGGAAACTTACCTGGCACAGCAGAATATCCCCGATCCCGATCTGCACGAAATGGCCGAGCAATTGGAACACGCTCATGAAATGACCACGGAACTTGATAAAATCCTGGGACATCCGGAAATCGACCCGCATGGCGAGGTTATCCCTCATGAAGGCGATACGGACATTGATAAAGGGTCATCCAGTTAAACCCACAAATTGGCAGGTCGGGGCTATGACTCGACCTATAAATTTATTCGAAGTTTAAAAACTGAGATCAAACCCAAAGCCGAATATCCGCCTATCGAATAATCATGTATTTAAAACTCCCGCCCGATTCCGATGATGCGGAATCGGGCGGGGTTCCGGTGCCGGGCGGCTATAGTTGCTCACTCTCTGTTTCCGAATCACCCGGCGGAAGCGGTGGATTGACTTTTTCCAAAAGAACGCTCTTATTCCAGCTTACCAGGGCCCCAGCAACCAGCAGGATAAAACCTCCCACGGTCACGGCAATGGCTTTGGTGTGTTTACCGTTCTCCAGCCATTCGGTTAAAACCGGGGAGGCGAAAACGACTATTGTCACAACGACCACGATGCGGTAACGGGTCCAGGGGAACAATTGCCCCAGAACAAACAACACCAGGACCATGAAAACCGCATGAACCATAACCGCCCCCTTAAGATTTGCATAAGCTCCATACTTGGCGGAAGCAACGACCAGGACAATAACAGGTATTACCCGTACAACAAAAGCCATGCGCCGGGCGGCCAGATGAGCTATTATCAAAAGCGTCCAGGCACTGGTGAAAACCATGATCATATCCCCACGGTTACCGGAATCACCGATAATCATGATCAAGCCGATCTGTTGCGTTACCGCGGACAGCACGCCTGCGGCACGATTTTTCCTCGTAACCGCCAACACGGCCGAGTAAACGGCAATCGCGTACACCGCTGCAATAACCTGCCCGTTGGTAACACTTACAGTCGCACAACAAAGCCGCCGGGAATACTCGGCCGGTACAACATCCCCAAGATTCCTGATGCCCGCAAAAGCGACAGTCAAAACAGCAAGATGAAGAAGCGGCAACCAGCGATGCCGGTAATAGCCGAACAGCCAGGCCAAAGCGGCCGCCGGAGCAACCAACGTCATGGGATCATGAAACAACCCCGGCAAGGCTTGAATTGGAAATTCCCGACTGTATCCCTGGAGGGCAAAAACCAGGGCGATTGCGGGCATCCAGAAACAACCGGCCACCAGGTAGCCCTTGGGAGCGTTTATCCTCTTACCAAGCTCCATTCCCACAACCGCCAGCGATATCAGCAGTGGAGAAGCATAAAACAATTTCGTATGCCCGATGAAAGCGTGATTCATAGCCACCAGATGAGCAGCGGCGGCAGCCAGCGAAACAACAATCAATCCAATCTCGACCCCGAAATAGGTCCACCGCTCACGAATAAAGCCATAAGGCCACTCCACACGGCTGTATGATCTTATTGCCAAAAAACCAAGAAGCCCTACACCGGCGAGTATCCACCACAGGAAATACAGCAGAACTTCATTGGTCTGGTCCGCTCCCGGCTGAATCTTCAAAAGCGGCTGAGCACTCGCAACAAGAATCACGCAACCGGAAGCGATTACTTTTCCGATAGTTGAAAAACTGTAATTCATCACCCGAGCCACGGTGAACAGTTCGACCAGAGTAATCACACACGCGGCCGCGGCAAAAATCAATCCCAGGTCAGCCCGCTTGGCCGTCATTTCCATCGTCGCCACCAGGGGACCGGTCCAGAACAAGGCTCCTACCAGGAGCAGCGATGGCTCGTCTTCCGGTGAACGTTTCTTCCTGTGCAATAGTATGAGAAAACCAGTAACGCTCCATTCGTAACATTGCAGAGCAATAAGCGTAAGCAGGATAAGACGAATATCACCCGGAACATCACCGGGAGAAACCAGAAGCATTCGTGCTCCAATCGCCACACAAGCTGCACTGAGCAGGTACAAGGGATTACGGCGTATCCACCACTGGATTCCACGAGCGCGGAGCAGGCGCAGAGATTCACTCATAACAAGACCTCCTGGGAAAGCAGAGCAGACGGCTAGAACGAAATAACAGACTGGTGGGAAAAGATGATAATCCCGTACCAGCATTCAGTGGCATCCCGGCAATGATGAGTGCGAGAAACGACCACACAGGATACACAGCCGGCAAACAGGCCTGCCACCTACTAAAGCCTACTTTAGTTTAGGATCAGGAAAAGCCGCAGGTCAAGTAGGAAGTTGTATACCTGACACAGCAACCTTCAGCCAATAAGCGGTTTAAATTAACTGCAAGATCTGTACTTACGGATCATATTGGTAATATTCTGAATCAAAGGCGATATGGGAGCCTCGAGCTTCATTGGCTTTTCGGTAATTGGATGCTTGAACTCTATCTGAAAAGCATGAAGGCTCTGATGACTGATTACCGGTTCGGTAGAGGCCGATTCCTCTTGAGTGATATCCCGCTCGCTCATCAAATGCCCGCCATAAAGAGTATCTCCCAGCATGGGATGTCCAATGGCCGACATGTGCACGCGAAGCTGATGAGTGCGCCCGGTTTTGGGCCACATGTGGACGGTCGAAAAACCGACGAAACGCTCCTGCACTTCATACAGGGTAACCGCGTCCTTGAATAACATCTGCCTGGTGGGAAAACCAGGAACACAGTGCCGCTCCTTGATCGCCGGGTGAGCAGCGAGCGGCTGATCGATCATATCCCCATCTAAAGTGGGATTCCCCTCCAATATGGCAAAGTATGTTTTCTGCACCTCCCGCCGCTCGAACTGCAGGCTTAGCCGCCAGTGCGCTTCGTCGCTCTTGGCAATAAGCATTATACCGGAAGTATTCTTATCCAGCGGTGAACTATTCCCGGGCGGAACGGATCATCCCCATGAGACAGGTTTTCCCCCGCGTAATAGGTCAGCGCATTGGCGACAGTACCCATCTGCGTGTGATGTGACGGATGGCAGATAATTCCCGTATGCTTGTTAATCGCCATCATGTGCCTGTCTTCGTAGACAATGTCGATGGGGATATTTTCGGGAATAATATCGGTAGGTTCCGGGGGTGGAACGCGAAGTTCGATCACATCATTGGAAGCCGGTTCGTAACTGCATTTCGACTTCTTACCGTTAACCGTAATCTCACCCTGCTTGATCAGCTTTTGAACCAGGGTACGCGACAGTCTCGGATATCGGCCATGAAGATACTTGTCCAGACGCCGCCCGACGACTCGCCGCCGAACATGCAGCTTCTCGACCTCCATTTCCGGCTCGGACTCCTCCTGACTCAATTCAAAATCGTCGTCAGTTTGAGAACCTGAAATGTTCTTTTCCTCTTCACCGCTACCGCACATATTCCGCCGTTACCTGTAAATTCCAAAAACAGTTTAATTTCCAACAGAAACCCTTGTAGAAGCAAGAGTTTAGCGATCTAAGCGGCAAGTGTCGAACCGCAACCTGCCCAAAGATGAACTACCATCAGCGAGAGAAATAGACAAGCGAATCCGCACCGCTATTGTATGATCGACGCCAGAACTACGATTGAGATTCAATATGATCATACGAGTGATAATAAACCCGATCTCAGGCCGGAAATGCATGCTTCCGGTCGTTGAAGATCTCAAACAAACCCTGGAGAAGCGAGGTTGCCGGGTGGACATCATGCCCACAACCGGCCCCGGAGACGCAACTCGATTCGCTTCCGAGACGCCAGACAGCACCCATGCGGTCGTGGTAGCTGGCGGTGACGGCACTGTGCGGGAAGTCGTTCAAGGCCTGATAGGCAGGCCAATACCTCTGGTAGTGCTACCGAGCGGAACTGAAAACGTACTGGCCAAACATTTCGGATTTCGGGATGGAATCGATTCGGTAACACGTGCGATTACCGATGGAAAAATAGTCAATTACGACGTGGGGGTCTGCGGGAATAAGAATTTCATACTTATGATCAGTGCGGGATTCGACGCCGAAGTTGTGCGGCGATTATCTTATGTCAGAAAAGGACATATTTCGTACTGGAGTTACCAGGTTCCAATCTTGCGCTCCCTGTTCGGTTACACCTTTCCGGCTATCCGCGTGGAAATCGACGGTAACCAAGTGTTTGAAGGACCGGGTATGGCCTGGGCAGGGGTTATCCCCCGTTACGCGGTGGGGATGAAAATCCTGGCAAACGCGCGTACTGACGACGGACTACTCGACGTATTCATAATGCCCTGCAAATCGCGGCTGAGACTAATAGCCCAATCACTGCGCATATTCTTCGGTCGGCATTTAAGTAGTAAAGGTGCCCAATACCATCAATGCCGAGAAGTCCGGTTTACTCCGGTCGGCGAACAGGAAGTCCCCATGCAGATCGACGGCGATTACGCCGGTTCTCTTCCAACGGTATGCGGGGTAACCACACCTGGCGTAAAGTTTCTGGTTCCGCCAGGCAACAAAGAAACATGAGTACCGCGGAAAGCGCTTTAAGCGCGGAAGAACCATACAATTGTCTATAAAAGCAAAAAACTCTTTCAGGCTTTCCGGACAGTCGGCCCGATATGAGAATAGTTATTGAGCAATCGAAAACTACCGGCGACCAAGCCGAAGTGTACTGGAGGACATAAAATGAAGCGATTACGACGAGCAGGAATAGCTGCGGTGATCGGTTTAAGTTCCATGATGTTCAGCGGATGCCCGGCGACAAGCCTGATGAAGGATTGTTTCGGCGATGGAGTAATAACTCCGAGCGAATACGATGATCTGAATTTCATCGAAAAACAAGGGTATGAAGAGAACAGTTGCGGGATGTACGCGCCCAGTGATAACTGGCTCGGCGACCTGTTCGACGACATTTTCTAACAGCGCATAAAAAAAGCCCGCAATGCGGGCTTTACCTTTAAACCGATTACGACAAAATCAATCTGTCGTAATCGGTTTAATATTTATCATTTTCCACAATAATCGATAATCCGCACGATTTCCTTGCGCAGCTCAGGCCGGCGGACAATACGATCCACAAAACCGTGCTCGAGCATGAATTCCGCCGACTGGAAACCTTCCGGCAATTCTTGTTTTACCGTATTGGCAATAACCCGAGGACCGGCGAATCCGATCATCGCCCGCGGTTCAGAGATGGTTATATCTCCCAGGCTGGCAAAACTGGCCGCAACACCCGCGGTGGTCGGATCGGTACAGACCACGATATACAGACCACCGGCGTCATCAAAGCGGGCCAGCGCGGCCGATGTCCTGGCCATCTGCATCAGCGAAACCATCCCCTCCTGCATGCGGGCACCACCGGAGGCTGCCACTATCACAAACGGGAGAGATTCATCCGTCGCCCGCTCGATCGCAGAGGTAATCTTTTCCCAACCACCGAACCCATGGACGCCATAATAAACGCCGGATTCATCACCGCCAGGATAACCGCACGGCCTCGGATGTAGGCTTTCCCAACCACAACCGCCTCATGCTCACCGGTTTTCTCCCGCTGGGCCTTCATCCGCTCGTGATAGGGAATCCGATCCTTGAAACCAAGAGGGTCGGTGGAGATCAGATCCTCCAGAAATTCCTCGAACGAATCCGGATCGACCAACTGCTTGATCCTGGTCCGCGCGTCAATACGCTGGTGAAAATCGCATTTGGGGCAGATGTAGAGATTCTCTTCAAACTCCTTGTTGAAGAGCATGTGTCCACATTCCGCACACCGAACCCACGTTCCCTTTGGTACGTCTATCTTTTCCATCATTGTCATTTTGCCAAACCACTTGCAGGCCCGATTATCTCCTCAGCCTGCTTATTTCCTTTGCCAATACTCAACCGGTCCCACCGAACCGGTTAGCATGAGCATATCCAGTAAGGATCGCAATAAAAAAACATCAAGCCTCAGCGGCTTGTTCCTGTGATTTCTGTGAACCATTCTCGCCGAAGGGGTCATCGTACCATACCGGTTCAGTTGTCAAAAGATCTCTGATCGAACCAAGGGTCAGTTCCTTCGATCTCACAACGGGCAATGGCACATGAAACCGGCCCTAACACCAGCCCAAACGGCGATTTTCGGGATTTTCGAGCGGTTTTTTTGAGTACCGCTCTAATTCGCTTCTGAGCGTCGGCCAGCTCTTCACCCTCCGGCGGACAAACCGAGGAGGGGTCCTCCACCCATCGCTTATACACCTTTGGAAAACGAGCTTTGAGTTCTTCCTCGGTGAGGCCTTCCCACAGGCCTACACTGACTTCCTGCATCCCATCAAACATTTTGACCTTTGAACTGGCCTGCTGGGCGAAGATTTCGGCCGTATCGAGAGAGGTCCGCTCCGCACTTGAGTAGACCACCCGCACCTGTTTCTCAATCGCCTCCTTGCCCCACAGCCGGGCCTGTTGCTGACCGGTCTGGTTCAGAGGTGGAGAGGAGTCTGCAGTTAAACGTTTTTCCTGAGCCCAGTCTGTTTGTGCCCATGGAATCAATACGAGACCACTCACGGAGTCACCTCCTTTGCTGCTTCTTCCGCTGTCTTTCGCAGCGAGTTCATCGCCGCCACTCTATCCGGCTGCCCGAGAATCGCTGTACCGGCCACCAGGGTATCCGCTCCGGCTTGAACTATCTGGGTTATGGTATCCGGTCCTATACCGCCATCTATTTCCAGCCGCTGGTCATCTCTCAACAGTTCGCGTAACTGTCTGACCTTAGACAGAACTTCGGGCATAAATTTCTGCCCCCCGAATCCGGGCCAAACGCTCATCACCAGGACCAGATCCACTTGCGGAAGTATTGACTCAATAGCCGACACTTCAGTTCCGGGGTTTATAGAAACACCCACAGCCTTACCCCATTTGCGAATCTCATCTATTGCTTCCTGAGGGTTTTCGGTCACCTCGATATGAAAGGTAATAAGATCGCTACCGGCTTTGGCAAAAGCCTCGGTATACCTGACCGGATCAGCAATCATCAGATGAGTGTCGAAAAAGAGCTTACTTTTTTTCCTGATGTCAGCGATAACCGCCGGACCAAAGGAAATGTTGGGGGACGAAGTGCCCGTCCATCACATCCAGATGCAGCAGATCCGCTCCCCCTTCTTCGATGCAGGTAATCGCTTCGGCCAGGTGGGAAAAGTCCGCAGCAAGCAGTGAAGGCGCAAAACGGATCGCCGGTCGCGCTAAAGCAAACGCAGCCGACGATCCAGTTGTTTCATTAGATTGCGGACACAGTCGATCCTCTCATCGCGAATACCAAACCGCTCACTCGCGACGGGGACGCAGGTCTTTAAAACGTCGTCCAGAACGTCGATGGGAGCAAACGGCTTACCCTCTAAAAACTCAAGCGAAGCTCCACCGCCGGTAGAGATATGGGTCATCTTGTCAGACAACCCGGCCACATCAATGGCGGCCGCACTGTCGCCACCACCAATGATGGTCACAGCCCCATTCTCGGTGGCCGTGGCCAATGTCTTCGCTATAGAGAGTGTACCCGAATCGAACGGCGGTGTCTCGAATACTCCCATAGGTCCATTCCAGGCAACGGTCTTGGCGGAGGAGATTATATCGGCGTAAACCTTTACGGTTTCAGGACCTATGTCTAATCCCATCATGCCTTCAGGGATTGCACCGGAAAACAGCCTTGGTTTCAGTGCCACTTGAAATTTCTGCAGCCACAATTGAATCGACCGGCAGAACGAGCTTGTCGCCGCCCATGGCTTTGAGTTCTTTTGCCTTTTTTCGATGAAGTCCGGTTCGACCAGACTTTTTCCTGTAGCCACGCCATCAGCGGCCTGGAAGGTGTAAGCCATGGCTCCGCCAACCAGCACCTTGTCGCACTTGGGCAATACGTTTTTCGATAACCCCGATCTTGTCGGATACTTTTTGCTCCTCCAAGGACAACAACGAACGGGCGGGCAGGGTTGGCTACCGCTTCGCCGAGGAACTTGAGTTCCTTCTGGATGAGGAAAACCGATCACTCGCGGTTTGCCTTCCATCTTCTGGGGCACCGTGAGCATACTGGCGTTGTCGCGGTGGCACGTACCGAACGCGTCGTTAACATATATGTCAGCCAGACTTGCCAGCGAAGAAGCGAATTCATCCTTCTGGCTGCGCAGTACCGGATCGTCCTTGGCTTTCTTATCTTTGACGGTTTCGGCTTCGTGGAATCGCAGGTTTTCCAGCACCATGCAATCGCCGTCTTTTAAGGCATCGGCCATAGTCTTGACCTGGTCGCCAACACAATCAGGAGCAAGTTTCACGTCCTTGCCGAGTATTTCGCCAAGCCGTTTCGCTACCGGCGCCAGTGAGAATTTTGCATCCGGTTCGCCTTTTGGTCTTCCCAAATGGCTCATGAGGATCAAGCGCCCGCCATCGTCGAGAATCTTTCTGATGGTGGGCAGAGCGCCTTGAATCCGACCATCGTCAGTTATGTTTCGGTCTGCATCGAGAGGGACATTGAAGTCAGCGCGCATTAATACGCGTTTTCCAGCAAAGCTGATATCAGCCACGGTTTTCTTGGCCATCACCGTACTCCTTGTGGAGATTGTTAAAGACATATTTAAAAAAGCGGCCGGCGTATTCGCCGGCCGCTTTGTACGGTTATTGCTGCAACATGCCGCATCAAGCTATCGGCGATAAATTACTTTCCGGCGACCAGCTTGATCAGGTCGGCGGTGCGGACCGAGTAGCCCCACTCGTTGTCATACCAGGAGAGAATCTTGACCATGTTGCTCTTTTCCTTAGGCCATGGTCATGGTGCTCAGGGCATCAAAGATCGAGCTGTGGGGGTCGGTGATAATATCACTGCTGACAATCGGATCCTCGGTATACTTGAGAACACCCTTCATCGGACCTTCGGCCGCCGCCTTGATGGCCGCATTGATCTCGTCGCGGGTAACTTCCTTTTTCAAGGTCAATACGAGGTCGACACAGGAACCGGTGGGTACCGGAACACGCATCGCGCCACCATTAAGTTTTTCCCTGAAGATCGGGAATAACCTTACCGACTGCCGCCGCGGCACCGGTAGTGGTGGGAATAATGTTCTGAGCGGCAGCGCGGGCACGACGCGGATCCTTGTGAATCTGGTCGGCAACCTGCTGGTCGTTCGTGTACGCGTGAATAGTGGTCATCAAGCCGCGCTCGATTCCGAACTGCTCGTGGATAACCTTGGCCACCGGAGCGAGACAGTTGGTGGTGCAACTGGCGTTGGAAAGGCACTTGTGTTCCGGCTTGATCTGATCTTCGTTAACACCAAATACGACGGTGAGATCAGGCTCATCCTTGGCCGGAGCACTCAGAATAACCTTCTTCGCACCGGCTTTAAGGTGATCGCCATAACCGCCCTTTTCCGTTTCCCGCTTGGTGAAAATACCAGTCGATTCAAGAGCGACATCGACTTTGAGTTCCGCCCAGGGAAGATTTGCCGGATTGCGTTCCGCAAGAACCTTGACCGTTTTGCCATCGACGATGAGATTGGAACCGTCAGCTTTCACCTCACCAGGATAGCGTCCATGAACTGTGTCGTACTTGAGAAGAAGTGCCAACGCGCTGGCATCAGCCAGATCGTTGATAGCGACAATCTCAAAACTCGTCGGGACGGGCTGCCATAGCCCGAAACGCCAAACGACCAATTCGACCGAATCCGTTAATACCTACTTTAACCGCCATGAGTTTTCAGACTCCGCGTAAGAATATAGAGATTGATTTATCTCAGACCACGAATCGACAGACCGTTAATGTAGAGCCGTAGTCCTAAACGTCAAGTATCGAGAGTGTGAGTTCCGTTAATATGCAAAACCGCATTTGCATATTTGGAAAATATGCACCGTTCGAGTTTCCAACCCCTTTTTAACGCTATCGGCCAAGTTGGTCAAAACTTGAGGTGCAGATATCGTGCATATCAACCATTGGTAATTGGCATTGAACGTTTTGTATCAAGGGGTTATGACAACACGAGGCGCTCAGGATCGAAACTCTTTAAATCGTAAGCCGACTCGCGACCAGTCATCAAATCAGCCAACATTTTTCCGGTAACAGGAGCCAGAGCAATCCCGGTTTTGTAGTGTCCTGCAGCTACAAGCAACCCCCGCACATCAGGTACACACCCCAGGAAAAACCTTTTTGAAAGAGATTTGGGGCGCAAACCTGCCCAGGTTTTCACAACAGGACGCAGTTGCCAGAGACGGAACCAGGCTTAGAGCCCCATCTGTCAGCTCAGCTATAGCTTTAGCAGTTGAATGGCAATCGAAACCAGCCTCCGGCTCAGTCGTTGAACCTACCTGAACATGGTGATTATCTCCGGGGACAATATATATTTTTTTTCTTTTAATTATGTGGTTAACCACCGTACGGTCAGTTTTCAGAAGCAGGGCTTGCCCTTTTACGGGTCTGATCGGAGCGTATTTTTCCAGCAACGGACTAATCGAAGAGGTCCAGGCTCCCGCGGCCAACCACAACCCGCTTCGCCGGTATACGCGCGTTACCGCAAACGAGCCCACGTACCTGTTGCTGCTCCAGCCAAACATCACTAACTTCAGTGTTTTCATACAGTTTGTGAACCGGAATGAATACAAGCGAGTTTCAAAGCTTCAATCAGCCTGGCAACATCGACCCGAGCAGTCATGTGGCAGAATCTGGCGCCGCCAGGATCAAAGGTAACGGATGGATCGAATTCGATCGCCTGCCTGGTGGACAAGCAATTCCATAACCGGATTCATGTATTCGGGCAGGCCAATGCGCAGTGGCCGACTCGACCTCGGCCGTTGCCTGATATCGACGATGATCACTATGCAAGGAGTCCATAAGCCCGCAACGACAATAATCGATGTCGATGCCGGACGCCTCTTCCAGCTCCTTGGAAAAACCTTCATACCCCCAAAGGCTCTGCAGTTGAACCAGTTGCAGCGGCTCCCTGCACGTTGCGGTAGGCGGCATCAACACGCCGAGCGAATCACCGCTTGCCCCACTGCCGCATGTGTGTCTTTCGAAAACCGCTACGTGCAATCCTTCCTGGGCAAGACGCCAGGCGCAGGACAGGCCAATTACACCACCGCCAACAATCGCAACATCCAAATCATTATCCATTGCAGAAGTATAACTGCTGCGCAGTTGATTTCACCGAATCACTTAGAGATTATTCAGGATTATTCACCGTAAACCACGCCTGCAATTACCGCGAAATCGGCGAGATCCACATCGCGATCCTCATCAACATCGGCACACCGGCAAAAGTGAGTAACGGTAAAATCATCACCGGGGCCGAGCAGGCAATATTCAAAAGCGGCCAGGTCAGTCATGTCCATTATTCCGTTATCATCACAATCGACCGGCGGTTGCTGGCACTCATCGGGTATGCCGTTTTGATCACTATCCCGACTCAAGCCGTCTGCAATATCACAATCATCTAGAATCGTATTATCATTGCAATCGCGGTAAACTTCGTTGCCGCTGATCAACTCGATATTGTCAATCTGCCAACCCAGGTGATCGTTAAATCTTTCATCGCGAGAATCGAAATGCCAGGCGATGGTGATATCCAAACCGGCAAAAGCACTCAAGTCCACTGTTCTGATTTCCCAACCGTCAGTGGTTCTGTTTCTGCTCGGATTGTCAACTACAATATCATTAACGGTGACATAAGCCCAATCCCAGCCGCCCATATCGGCCGCCCCGATTTCACCGGCATAGACCGATGAATACTGGAGCCGGAGTATATGCTGAGAAGGTTTGGTCCTGATAACCGGGCCGGTGATAGTACCGGAAACGGAACTCCCATTGTTAAAATCACATTGCCCGTCGATCCCGAAATACGCCCACTGCTGCTGGGCATAATCCCCCGACTCGCCACAGGCATCGGTACTGTGCCACAATCCGTTTACCTGCCATCCGGTCGATGGTAAACCATCATCGAAATTCTCGGTAAACATAACCACAGTCACTTCCGCAGTCATCTCGCAGATATCCAGCACTCCGTTATCGTCGCAGTCTTCCTGGGAATCACAATCATCGGGGATACCGTTTCCATTACAATCGTTGCCATGCCCGTAAGCGACCTCCCACGTATCGTCGATATTATTGTTATTGCAGTCGATTACCGTTTCACACTCGTCCGGTATCAGATTAAAGTTAATATCCGCTGATGCTCCAGCAATAACATCACATTCATCCATCATTCCGTTATTATTGCAGTCAACACCGCCTGCCATTTCCAGGATAATACTCGGAACAATGGAGGTCAGATTTGCCAGACATGTCCACGTTAGAGGATTAGATGTCCCGCAACTGCAGCTGTCACATTGGTAAAACTTGGATCTATGGCCTATGCCGCTAAAGGAATAAACTGCGCCGTCTGAAGTCCACTCATTGTTATTGAAGCAGACGTCTATCTCTATATTATCCACGCCGTTCCACATGAAAGGTTCATTAAAGGTAAACTCATACCATCCCGTTTCCGTCAATTCGGTATCAGCCTGGAAAACGGTATGCCAATTGTCAACTTCAAAAAAACCACTCGAATACGAAGACAGCGAAGTGTGCCGTATACGAATGGTGAAATACCTCATTACCTGGCCGGGAATCGTTTCGACATTGTACTGTAATCCGGTTATCAGTCCACCGCTGCACCCGATTTCGGACGCCAGATAAATCGAAGTCGTCCGTGCATCGTGATAGTAAGTGCCGAAAGGATAACTCCAGGTTTCCGTTGAAGTTTCACCTATTTCTATATTTCCTTCGCAATCGCCCCCGCTTTCACATTCATCCGGAATATTGTTGGTATTACAATCCGCGCTTCCGCCACCAGCAATAACATCACAAATGTCCTGTACGCCGTTGCCGTTACAATCCTCCTGCGGTTCACATATATCGGGAATGGAGTTTGCGTTACAGTCTGCCTGCGATTCGCAGTCATCCGGAATGGCGTTGTGATTACAATCCGCACTATAACCGGTCGCCAGATCGCACAAATCCAACACCCCGTTATTATTACAATCTTCAGTTGACTCGCAATCATCCGGTATGCCGTTGGTATTGCAGTCTCCACTTGCACCGGTAGCTATGTCACAAAAATCAAGAGCCGAGTTGGAATTACAATCATGCTGATCCTGACATTCATCGGGAATACCGTTCAGATCACAATCGTCACTGGTGCTGCCGGCTATATCCAGCTCATCCGGAACGTTATTGCCGTTACAATCAGTGGAACAGAAGGCGTCAACCCGAGTAACTCTACCAGCATACACCTCGGCGTTCTTTATTTCGCAAGTACTACCGTTTTGGGTGAAAGTTAACGTGTAAGTTCCCGGGCTAAGATCAATAAAGGAATAAAAACCGTCTCCACTGGACAACGCCGTATGGTAAACCTCCGAGCAATTGACATGACCATCTACCACTGGTTTTCCTAAATTATCGTGAAGATAACCACAGATAAATCCCGTCTCCGGATCGGTTTTCCATTCCATGAGGGGTAAGGGTGCGACATCGAAATACACATGATCCGTATAATCGTCCCAGAAACTGACACTGCTCCAGGAGAAAATGCTCGTTCCCTGAGCTTCCCTAAGACGACTGACCCGAATCTGATCCATGATGGAATCGCCACCCTGGGTAGTGATATGCCCGGCCACCACATGTCTACCCCTGCTTTCAAAAACCCATTGTCCCAGCGTATTATCCCAGGCAGAATGCTCTCCGCCAGCATAATACATCATGGGTACAAGCATATCCATCATCCCCTCTTGAATCCAGGTAACTGAATCCTGATGCTGATTAGCAGCGGATGTGGACATATTATGGAAAACAGCGGCGCTTACTTTTATGTAAGGTTTCTTCTCCATAATTGCCGCGTAAATATCCCTAACGGTTCGCGTGATCTGGTCGGCCGTCCACTCGTGAAAACCAAGATTTTCCGGATTAGCCGATGTACCCTGGTAACGCGCCATGCTGATCGGATCGTAAGAGTAACTGGAATTGGGCGTTCGGATACGATCAAAGTGAACGCCGTCTATATCATAGTTTTCGACCACATACATAACCTGCTCGCGCACGTAGGCCTGAAAATCAGGTACTCCCGGCGCGACCCACACGTAGTCGTTTTCGTGCCATTGAACGGGGTTTCCGGAAATATCATGTATAACCCAATCCCGCTTTTCAGGATTTGACGCGTTACAGTGAGTGTAAAACGTATGGTTCGGATCCGCCGGAGGATCATGCGTTTCACTCGCCCAGCAGGTATGTGTATTAATATATGCATGAAATTCCAACCCCCGCTTGTGAGCCTCCGAAATGGCAAAAGCCAGAGGATCCCAACCCGGATCAACCTCACCGATCAATGGCGACCAGGTTTCATTCGAGGGATACAGGGTGTCCATTTGTCCACGTATCTGGAAAAACACGGCGTTGAAATAATGATCAGACGCCTGCTGCATAGCTGTAGAAATATATACGATCGGCACACAGCTTCATCCGCATCAGGCCACTCGAACCGGGAGATCCACATGGCCCTGAACTCCGGAGCCCCGCCATATGCCATGTGAGTTAAACAAGCTGCAATTGCGAAAATAATAATCAAAGGCTTCTTACAACCCACCGTTTTATCCTCCATGTTGTTGCTTCCCCCGGTTGATGTTTTGACATGAACCCGGCGGAAGAATCAAGGAACAAATGTACAAATCGAAAACGCTTTGTATTCCCCCAATATATACTTAAATAAAAGTACCAAAACGAAGCAGCGATTTAAACCCCTGAAGCCGGGTAAATACATCAAAAAACGATTTGAAATCCCCCCCCCTCACAATTCGAGTACCGGACCAACTGTTCGCCAAACCGTTCAAATCAAGTTCCCATTAACATCATTCAACCGGACACAGAACCGACACAACTTTTTTCACCGGACCAGGAAGCGAAATCGGTAATTCAATAATGGGAAAATCCTGCTAACGGCATCAAAAACCGACATTTCGCTGCTGTCCGCCGCAATCACATCAACCCATCGGCAAGCTGGCACCAAGCGACAGTCGTGGATTTTTCCGCCCATTCACATGCCATTCAACCTGTAACTACTTTTATCGGGCCGAAAAAAGCATTCAAAAAACCTTAATACACCAGTCAACAAGAATCCCCTAATAGAGAGCAAGTACATATCCGGGGTTTTCCACCTCACTATGCCTGTTCGATCTCACATAACCGGCGGATACACCATTGGCATCGCATATAAAAGAGCAATATGAATAACAACTTCCTCTATGGATGCTTTGCCGGTAAAATCACCTGTTTCCGCGTTAGCCCGGCGAAAACAGAAGGTGATACGAACGTGAAGGAGAAAACAATTACAACACTAACCATTGACAGGCATTACTCAATCGGTGTACTGGTCGGTTTAATCGCGGTATTCGTGGCTGCTGTTGCTTTAGCCGATGGAAAATCAGCGAAATCCTTACTGAGAGATCTAGGATTGCGCAAAGCCGGAAGGTACTACATACTTTCAGGAGAGAAGGAGTTAGCCAACGGCTTGAGAAGTTTAACTCCTCTCCGGAAAAACCTTGCCGACGCGGTTTCAGCCAAGAAGAAATTCGAACAACGGATAAAGAACGCCAAGAACGAGCGGCTGAAACTGTTGGCCTACCAATCACAATTGGGCGAACAGTTGGGCAAAGTAGACGACGTGGAAGATCACAATGAAATCATAGCTAAATTGAATTCTATCAGTATAAAAATCCGCGTGTTGAGCGAACAGATATATGACGCCGAACGATTGGACACATATAACGAAGCGATAGCCCAGGCACGAACGGATTACACCAGGCGAATCGCCGAATTGCAGAAACTGCAGAAACAGGTAATCGACGACTATCAGGTCCTGACGGCAAACCAGGATGTGATAAGCGCACTGTCGGAGTTAAGCGAAGGAGAAAAGGCTCCGTACAAGCTCGGCCCTCGATCAATCTTTGAAAAAACCAGTGATAACCTCGCTCGATACAACAAAGTCATAAAACGGGAAGTGATCCCGCTGCGCAATAGAGTGGATACCTTCATGGTAGATACTGTCCTGAATGGAGAACACGCGGTAGCCATGATCCTCGACACTGGCGCGAGTACCGTATTCTTATCCACGCGAATAGCAAAGGAAGCGGGTTTGAATCCATCAGAAAATGACCCGATTTACCGGGTGACGGTAGCAGACGGACGCGTTGTCGAAGCGAGACGGATGCAGCTTGATTCACTCAGCGTGGGTAGTTTTACCATCTTCAATGTCGAATGCGTGGTATTTCCTGAAGAAGAGAAAAACATCACCCCTCTGCTCGGAGGAACTTTTCTTAAAAACTTCACCTACATGATCGATCCCGCTCTGGAGCAACTGACCCTGATAAAGGAAAACCTGGACGAAGAAGAAACAGATACCGGCCGGTAGAATTCAGCAGGCATCAGTCGCATCCGGCCGGATGCTGCCCTATGGGTATCTCATATTCCCCTCGAAAAGAACGCCGGCTTGTCGACAGTTATGCTGACGACAAGCCGGGAGGTTAATCTACAGATCGATCGTGATGGCGAACTGGTTATTTTCCAACCTCTTTTTCCTTCTTTTCAGCTTGGGCGGCTTTGGCTTTCTTCTTGGCGATCAGATCCTTGATTTCCTGGGGAACGGCAAAACGCTTTTCGGCCATTTTCACGTTCGTTTCAACCTTGTCTTTGATAAAAACATGTTCCATTGTACCAATCTTCGTAACCTCTTTATGGGCGATCATCACGCCATTGATTTTTCGATAGTCACTCAAAAAGTTCTCTACCGGAATTTCACCCATCTCGGTGGCTAATACAGATTGGTTTTTAACTAAAAGCTTGGTCTCCACGTCGTAATAACTCGTCTTTGGTTTTCCCGTCGGTGGAGTCTTGACGACCTTGTAACAATCGCGACCTTCCACTTTCTCGATTCCAACACATTCAACCGATTTGTAAATGTCTTTCCATTTCAAGTCCGCATTGAATATGGCGTCACGAAGCGAGGAATCGCGAAACTCACCATCAACAACACTTGCGCCCTGCATGTCATTCATTGTCCAGACGATATCGCCATTTGTTCCGTTCTTCGTGGTCCCCAGCCCCTCTATGGTCATCTCCATGTAATTCTTATTGGGATCGGCAGCCCATATTTTAATAGTCCCCTTCATACCCATCGGAGCTATTTCCATCTTGCCTTCAATCGTACAGTTATGCATTTTCTCATATGCCGCCCGCCCCCCGGTCGCTTCGACGTAATCTTCCAGAACCTTATCCGCCGTGGGCAATTTGTCCGCGGCCATTACCGCAACAGGCAAACCGGCAAACAGAACAACCAGTGACGCTACACACGACATGTAAAACGTATTTGTTTTAACCTTCACGAATTCAACCTCCTTACGGGCATTTTACTAATCAACTCTTCACAACGGTTTCACCGTTTTATTAACTCACCATTATTTTTTCTGCGACCTGATCCATTTCACAGCCGCGTCAATCACCGGATCCTTACCGGCAAGCAGAGATGCACGATCCAATCTCACTTCCTCGTCTGGAATAACCCCAATCCCCTCCAGTTCTTCGCCCGCAGCGGAAATATAATTAGCTATAGCAAACTGGAAGCCATCGCCATTGGCCAGCCGCGCCACCTGTGACGGCAGTGCCGCACCGGCCGACCGCGTCCCGAATACCCTCGCCCTTTTGAGATCCTTCAAACCACCGGCGAATATCTCCGAAGTGGAGGCGGACAGGCCATCAATCAGAATCGCCAGAGGTCCGGAATAGGTTTCCAAACGTGGATTGATAATGAATTTCAAATCCGAATTGCGCATGTGCATCGTACCCAGATAGTGCTTTTCGTCATCTATGAACCATCCGGCAATTCCCGGAGCCATCCCCCCGATTCCCCCGGGATTACCCCTTAGGTCTATTATAAACCCATCATCACCCATCGACTCTTTTATGCATTTTTCGAACGCACGCGACACGCCTACAGGATCAGCCCAGTTGTTCAGATAAAAGTAGCCAATGTTCCCGTCGATTTTTCGTATGTCCATCCAGACATGCATTTCCGGCATATTTCCGAATTTGGTGGATTTGCCACGCTCCTGGGCCAAGGGTAAAGCCAACACTACCTCTTTATCGTTACCGTCCAGGAACTTCACGTTAACCGATTCTCCCGGTTCCCCATTCAGGCGACTATTGACAGCTCTAGCCAGCATGAAATCCTTGAACAGGTCGTCAGCATATGCCTTGGACACTTTATCAACGACGGGGGCCAGTTCCTTATCGTCTATATCCAGAATAACCCAACCGGGTTTTACACCAAGCTCCTCCGCAGGGTAGTCAGGATACACGGAGGTCACCAGGACCTGTCCATCAACTATTCTAAGCACCAGGCCGGTCTCGCCCTTCTGCCCATTGTCTTCCGAGCCTTCATCCTTTTTGCCACTTACATCCTCTTTCTTATCACTTACATCGTCATCCTTGTCGCTCACATCTTCATAAACATCGCGGGGAATAATCCCGAAATGCGACTGCCCCAGAAGCTCTATCATTTCGGTCATCGCCACCCGGGCGGCGAACATCGTCCGTGCTTTTTTCACTCGGGGACGGTACTCTTCTTTTGCCGCGTTCCAATCCAGCCCTTCTTTGTCTATATCCCAATGAGAATCAGCAATGGCTTTCCATACATAATCGAACGATTCAACATTCAGAGCCTTCTCTTCAGCCGAAAGCGGCATGCGATCCGCAGAACCGAATCCCGCGCACCCGGTTAAAAAAATGGAGGCAAGCCCCCACAAGCAGGCCAATGAACTTATTCTTAATACCGAACCACCAATTATGCGTTTCATGTTTTTCACCAATAAAAGTCCATCTGTTGATTCAGAAGCGACAATTACCATCGCACGTTTTTATCGTTTATTACCGCCAATTAACAACTGCGACCACACGCCCTTATTCTACTGCAATCGGTCCATTATCACCAACAAGACAAGTAACAGCCACTTGTGTAAAATCGTCCAGCAATGTCCACTACCGTTGTCTCTACTGCTGGAAACGTGTTTAAATACCCAGATGCAGGAGTAAATCGCCCGGCGAAGGTGAGAATCTCCGTAAATGCCCCGACAAAAAACCGGACAATCCCGGCAACTTTTTTCGTGCGTGCTCCCTCGCGTCGGATCGTCTTCTACCGGCGATTGAGTAAGGATTCCAGCCGGTTATCCATCACATGATTTCGATATCATTCAAGATGATCACAGTGCCAGCTCAAAATACATCGCGTCATCCAGGGGATTGTGGCAGTAGGGATGGATTTCTATAAACCCTAATGACTTGTAAAGCGCTATCGCGCCAACCATTGAGGAAACCGTATCCAGGCGCATACGTTTATAACCAATCAGCCCGGCTTCTTTAATTATCTGTCCAGCCAGTTTTTTACCAATCTGCAAACCTCTGCAACGCGGCTGAACGTACAGCCTTTTCATCTCGCAGACATCCTGTTCCAGTTTGCGAAGAGCAACGCACCCGCAAGGCGAGTTTTCGTAGTCGGCCAGTAATATCAAACCCCATGGACGGGCGTACTCTCCCGGCAGTGTTTCCAGTTCGGTATCGAAATCCTGAAAACACAACTCGAAATCCAGAGAGTCCGCATACTCGACAAACAGATTGCGAGCCTGCTCCAACTGCTTACCTGTAGACACCTCCCGTATACTCAACATGGTCAAAACCCGCTATTGATTCCTCCACCAGTAACCAGCAAACTAACCGGCATTCTACCGCCGCCCGCAAGGTTGACCAAGACTTGATTAACAGTTTGCCCTCTACATATGGCAATCTACACGTGAAAAAACGGCGGTTCATGCGTTCGATCCGCGTGGTACAGGTAATCTGCCTTGCCAAATTACGATAAAGGAATTAGAAAGGTCTGCGGTATAAACGGCTCGCAGCTTCAGGCGAAAACCAGGTAACCGTATTTCAGGATCATTCGACGTGGAACAAACACTAGACACCGTAGAACGGCGTATACTCGGGTCTCTGATGGAAAAATCAATGGCCCAGCCAGATTACTATCCAATGACCCTTAAGGCTTTGACCGCGGCCTGTAATCAGAAACAGAATCGAGACCCGGTCATGGATCTCGACGAAGACACCGTCTGGGATTCGCTGGAATCTCTGCGCAAGCGAAACCTGGTCACCATGGTTCTGCCCGGAAGCGGAGCTCGTTCAAAACGGTTTAAGCATGAAGTGGAAACCTGTTTCGGCTGGCATAAAAGGGAACGAGCCATAATGGCCGAACTCCTTCTCCGTGGTCCGCAAACGCTCGGTGAACTGCGAACCCGGTGCAACAGGTTCATCGCTTTTGAAAGTCTGGAAGCGGTTACTATCGTTCTGGACAATCTGGGTCAGTACGAAACACCATTCGCAAAAAAGTTACCGCGGCAACCGGGGCAATCGGCCGAACGCTACACTCACCTGCTTTATCCTGAAGGTGAAGAAGAATTGCCCGAAAGCGAACCTGAAGTTTACACACCTTCTGTAGAAAAGCCATGTGCAGCGCCGTCGAAGACCTCCGACGCAGCCGAAGTGGATATTCTCAAGGAGGAAATCGAGGCATTACGAAATGAAGTTGCCGACCTGCAACGACGATTAAGCGCCATTGAAGAACAACTTTTATAGTTCGCTGGTGAAAACGCGCATGAGATCACCGCACCTCGCCATATTTCGGGCGAGAGTGCTTGTCGGTTGATCTCAAGTTAAGGTTTCAGTTTATACTAACTGGGCCTGGCAACCGACGCGGGGGTTAATGGGATTTGGCTGGCCGACGGCAGACTCGCCTCATCGCTGATATCCTCTTCCAGCGTCTCCAATAACTGATCAGCGTACATAACCGCGCTATGGGTAGCCGTCCAGAATGAACGATTCTGGGTGGATTTATTAGCCAACAAGCCTTGCAAACACATCGCCGCTATCCACTCCCTTTTACTCAATCCGCTCGGCGGTTGCGTACTGAGAGGATTTTGTGGAAAAGCAGGCAACGTACCGTTTTCCATAAACTCTTTATTCATCAGCTTGCTCCTTAAACCCCCTTGGTTTTCTTCGCATTACTCACCTGATCAAATGCTGATGCGAACGTATACACCTTTCTCCCAACCTCGCGAAAACCGTGAGGATAAACGCCGCCCGTTCTATGTCAGCATACACATTCGATCCTACAATACGTTTTCCCGCATATGCAAATGACAAAACCCCTCTATTTAAAGCACACCAACCGACTTCAGCCGATAATATTTGCTTTAAAATGCTGTTACGGCTTGCAGATATTGTGATAATCTGCCTCATGTGCTGATTGGACGGACAGTTACGTATTCAAACCGTTCCGAACGGGAAGAATCCTGGATTCGCAATCAAATGGTGTGGAAATGAAGATTTTAGTTACCGGATCATCGGGGCTTATCGGGACTACCCTGGTAACCTGCCTGGAGGAAAAGGATCACGAAGTAATCCGCCTGATCAGAACCGCTTCGGGAAATGCGACGGACACGGCATTCTGGAATCCGGAAAGTGGTGTTCTTGATCCGAAGTTTTTTTCCGGTTGCGACGCGGTTATCCACCTGGCCGGAGAGAATATCGCGGAGGGGCGATGGACTGCCGAGAAGAAGCGGCGATTACGCAAAAGCCGTATTGAGGGCACAACTCTTTTATGTAAGACAATTGCCGGACTGGATAACCCACCTTCGATACTTCTCTCCGCGTCCGCTGTCGGTTACTACGGAAACACGTTGGCTCAACCGCGGAACGAATCAGGTGATAATGGTAAAACCTTCCTGGCCAGGCTATGTCGCGAATGGGAGGAATCTACCAGGACGGCCGAAGAGCGGGGCCTGCGGGTCGTCCATATGCGTTTTGGAGTCATCCTCGACGCTCACCGCGGGGCGCTGGCGAAAATGCTCCCCGCGTTCAAACTGGGGTTGGCCGGTAAATTCGGACAGGGAAATCAGTACATCAGTTGGATAACCAGCAAGGACGCGGTGCGCGCAATAGAACATGCTTTAACCTGCGGCGATCTTTCCGGACCGGTTAATTTCACCACTCCGAACCCGGTAACCAATCTTGAGTTTACCAAAACCCTCGCCCGCGCGCTGCATCGACCGGCGGTACTACCCGTACCGGCGTTTCTGGCTCGGTTGGCCATAGGCGAGATGGCCAGCGAGCTGCTGCTGATCGGAACACCGGCTATTCCCAGGAAACTGCTCGAATCCGGTTTTCAGTTTCAGCATCCCGACCTGTCCGGCGCGTTGAGGTCGATCCTGGCGTAACAGGAATACCTGATCTGAATCGATACCCAAAAGGCTTGTTCAGTTAAAGTGTACTTTTCGTTTTAGAAGTGTTGCGATTAAACAGAAAAACGCTACTCAGTGCCCTGGTCACCATTCGATGAACTTGATTATTCTGGTTCATCCCCGTAGATCGCAAGCAAATTCCACTGGATGTCACAGTGTGTCACTGCAGGGAATTTTTCCGCAAAAATACCCCTTTTTGGAGGCAAGAGGGGCGATTTTAGTTTTTTGGAGACGGAAAAAGGTGGTCGCTGTCTACGTTATATAGGTGGAGAAGTGAATAGTTCCACCCGGCCAGGGGTGTTGGCTGGCAAGTTGCTGGTCGGTGGTGGGTTTTGGGAGTTGGTCAGAAATCTAAAGTCGGGAGGGTAGAACGATGAGTTTAATCAGCATTGATTCGAGAATGACCTGGAAGTTCTATTGGTTCTGGAGTTGTGTAGTTATGAAAACAAAAGTCGCGATTCTGGCATATTTGTTGAGCCCGGCGAGTGTTGTAGCGGCGGGAGCCTGCGAAGTTTCGCTTGAGAATCCGTACACGAAGAGAATGCGGGTGGGTAACGAGCAGGTTTGGCGTACGGGGTGCTTTTCTGTTAGCGATAGTTCTGCAGTTAAAAACGGGGGCACGGCCAGTTCTTTAAAAACAACGAAATCAAAAACTAACTGCGTCCCCGTTTCGCACTTTTCCCTAATGCCGGAAATGGCGAATTCCGGTTGTGATCATTGCTATGTTCCGTTCGTCGCAGGCGGCGATTACCTCTTCGTCTCTTTTAGATCCGCCCGGTTGGATTATGGCGGTAACGCCGGCATCGGCGAGCATGTCCGGACCGTCCCTGAACGGGAAAAACGCATCGGAGGCGGCTACCGAGCCAGCGAGCTTGTCCTTATGCCCGTTTTCCTGAGCCAGCCAAGAGGCGATTCTACAACTCATCACCCGGCTCATCTGCCCTGCACCGTTACCGATCAGTATTCCATCCTTGCAGATACTGATCGCATTGCTCTTAGTGTGTTTGCAGACCAGCCAGGCCAACCGCAGGTCGGACAGTTCCTGCTCTGTGGGTTGCCTTTTAGTTACTACTTTCCAGTCTTCTTCGTTCAGGCCAACCAGGTCCGCGTCCTGAACGGCGATTCCTCCGGCGATACTTCGCAACTGGCGTTCACGAGGATTCGCTGCCACGGACATGTCACCTACCGGCAGCATGCGTACCCTTTTTCCCCACGCTTTTCTCTCTTTGATAACCTCGACGGCCGTGTCATCGAAACCGGGCGCAATCCAGACCTCTACAAAAAACGCACCGGCACCGGCTTCTTTTCCCCACTTGTCCAGCGACGCCATAACATCCTCGGCAAACGGAGCATCAACCACGAAGTTATTGGCCAGTATTCCACCCATTGCCGCGTTGGGATCCCCAAAATACGCCCGTCGATACGCCTCTGTCCGGTCCCCGTCCACGCCTACTCCGCAGGCGTTGGTATGCTTAACGAATACACAAGCGGGTTTCTCCTCGCTGCGAGTAAGCTCACGGGCTAATCCCAAAGCGGCGTCGGCATCCACGTAATTGTTGTAGGACATGGCCGTTTCAGATTCGATCACGCCGGCGGAGGTCAGATCGCACACTCCGGGAGTCGATCCGACCTGAAAAATCTGCGCCTTCTGATGCGGGTTTTCTCCATAACGGGTTTTGTCCCACTGCCAGAGCGAGAGGAAGTCGAAGTGCGATTTCCCGTCAACAGGATCGGTAGTCAGCCATTTGGCTATTTCAGCGTCATAGGCGGATGTCGTTTTGAAAGTACCGACAGCCCCAGTACCCAGGTTGACATTTCGCACATCGGGATCGTCCCATTTGCGCAGTTCACCGAGTAGAAACCCGTACCACTTCGGATCGCTGGCGATCAAAACATGGCGATGATTCTTAGCCGCCGCGCGGAGCATGCACGGCCCGCCGATATCGATCATCTCTATAGCCTGCTCAAACGTGCAGTCCGGGTCCGAAATAGTCTTACTGAATGGATAGAGATTCACCACGACCATGTCGATAGGCTCGATCCCCGCCTCGGCAAGTTGCCTCATGTGGTCGGGATTATCCCGGTCAGCCAGGATTCCCGCGTGGATCTTCGGATGAAGCGTCTTAACCCGACCATCCATCATTTCGCCGCAACCGGTTACATCTTCAACCAGGGTGACAGGAATATCGTTTTCCTTGAGCAGCCTGGCGGTTCCTCCGGTTGAGAGGATTTCTATACCGAACTCACTATGCAACTGTCCGGCGAACTCCACTACCCCCGTTTTATCAAAGACGCTGACCACAGCTCGTTTGATTTTCCGCTCGCTCATGTTCAAAACTCGCCTCGCTGCAAGTAATTACATTATTCAATTCAACAAATGGTGGGACATTTCGAGGCAACGAGAATTACCCCAGACACTTCTCGTTACCGATACGAAGATAATAGCAGCCGCAGCGCAGAAAAAAAGACGTCCAACTTAATTGAGTTGGACGTCCTGATTTTTAAAGAAATTCAACCGCAACGATCAATCGAAAGAAAACTCAGTCTATTCGTCCATCCCTCCCAAAGGAGGAACATCGTTTCCGCTGCGCAATGGATCGTTCATGTCGATCGCCGATTGAGGCTTATGACGTTTTAGAGCCTCATCGTCAGCCTTATCACCGTTATTGACGGCTGGCGCACGGTGCATATCGCGCAAAGCCACTTTCATCATACTCGGCGTCAGCCGAGGAGTACCCATAGGTTTGGCACAGACCAACTGACCTTTTTCCGTAACCATGTAAATCGTTGAATCAACCGTATTGCAGACGGGTAGAATCTTCCTGGGCAAGCTGATCGAACGAACGACCTTTCCATTCGCAGCGTCCAGCTTCAATACCTTGTTTCCACCGGCCAACAGATGAACATACCCATCGTCGCAGGAGAGGAAACTGTCAGCCTCTTCGCATTTCCAGAGAATGTTTCCAGAGTCAGCATCCAGAGCGGTAACACCCTCATCGGGACAATATTGATAAATCGTGCTACCCACAAGAACAGGGGAGTTTTTAAGTAGTTCGGGGAAACGCACACGCCACCTTTGCACACCGCTAACTGTATCAATCCTGTACAAAGACCGGTTTGTACACGCAACAAAAGTGCCGGCTTCAGTAACCACCGGGTTAGCGGTTATCGCTTCACCGATATCGAATTTCCAATTCAGAAGCTTGGCTTCGGTCGTGCAACTGAAAACCCTTCCACTTTCTGAAGCAAAAACCAGATCACGCATTTCGTTAACTAGTTTTCCAGCAGTAGTAACCGGACCACCGGTGATCACTCTCCATTTCATAACCCCCTGTTTGGCACGGGGATCACTCCACTTGATTGCATACATGTGGCCGTCTGTACTGCCGAAATATATAGAGTCTTCATCGGCAATTGCAGAACCGCCAGGTACAGCTTTCATGGCCATATCGGACACCACTTCTCCTGTATATCTGTCAACAATCACTGCCCTGAGCCTGGTAGAAAAAACCACCAGAGGCTTGCCGTTAACATCGACAAAATGATCCGGCGCCATGATTGGATACACATCATCACTTAAATGCTGGAACCACCGGGTTAAACCAACACCTGTATGGACAGCGTGAACGTATCCGGTGTTACCCACAACATAAAGATTATCATCGAGCAGGTAAACTGTGGAAACGCTTTCCCCGTCCTGAATATCAAGATCAGCGTCCCAATAGGTGAAATAACCGATTTCCCGCAAATCGCCGGAATTAACCAGCGATTCTCCCGCCGTCGCGGTTGAGATTAATACGAGAGTCAAACAAGCTGCAAGGGATAAACGACGCAACCGTATCATTTACGATACTCCAGGTGAATGAGTATTCTTCTGTCTCAATCGGAGGCGCAACCGCCGACCGATTGGCCACTCAACTATCGGCAATACTACCACGTAAAACCGTCCCGCACATTTTCTCCCAATCCCGCATCTGAGCAATCAGCTCCAGATGATAACGGATGACCTCGCGCATGTGCCCAGAATCAGGGACGGTTTCAAATACATGAGGCTTTGATTCGCAACGTGCCACCAGATCGGTCTTGAAATCGTCCCAGCTTCCCTCGTAAAGGGTGTCACGAATATCAAGTAACATCCGGTGGTCATCCGTCAGGACAAACCCTCTCGGTGCATTACCATCGTCCGGTTTGTGCAAGGCCTCGGGCACTGCATACCTCCGGTCATCACACCATGATTCAACGGGATAAGGGTGATTCGGTCAAGTTCACTAGATTCTAACGTCTGACACTAAACCCTTTCCATCCCAAAACAGCTAACTTCATGAACTACAAGACACAATAACCAATCTAGTCGACTTTCGCAGTCGAATGGAGCGATTTACAGGTTTCAAAGAACTTCAACGACTCCTTCGCAGAATCAATATCGAGAACATTGGACGCTTCAACCGCCTTTTTCTGGTATTTGATGGCCGAATCAATATCTCCAACCTGGAAATAAACCTGGGCAACGGCCGTCATTACCTCCGGGTCCGCGGAGGCCACTTTGCTGGCTAACTGCACCGCTTGAACCGCCAGATCCGGCTGTCGATCAGTCATGTTGGGCATAGCCAGCATGAGCGATCCGATCATGGCCAGCGATTCGCCGTTATTTTTATTTTTTTCGAGGAAGCTTTTTACCCATTTCCTCATATCGTCAACCGATTTCAGTTCATCAACGTATAGCGCCACGGTAAACCGCATCGCATCGAAATCGGTGGGATTCACCTCTAAAACCGATTTTGTCAAAGAAATGCATTTGTTCCAATCGCCAAGCCTGGCAGCTTCATTGAAATCATTCCAGTAGGGCTCAACCTTCTTCTGCAGAGCGAGTAACCGTTCTTCCTTAGCTGGATCGTATTGATCCAGGAGAAGATCGCGGATAACTCGCTTCATCTTCGGCGTTCCAGGATGCCCGAACCAGGCGATATTGCCTTTCTTATCGATCACAACGGAGTGAGGAATACCCATAACGCCGGCCGACACCACGTAAGACGCATATGTTCGCTGGGTATTATCAAAAGCAACCGGATAATCCATCGCATTGCCTTGTTGAGCAACGAAGTTCTGCACCTGTTTAAGCATCTGCCCCTGGCTGGAATCGGTAATCGCAATCAGGATCAGGCCGTTGTCCTTGTAACGCTGATATAGAGCGTTTGTCTCTGGAATCATCTGGATGCATGGGCCACACCAAGTCGCCCAGAACTCAAGCACGACAACCTTGCCCTTACCCTCCTTAGCCACATCAATCGGTTTACCTTTGATCCAATCAGTGACCATAACCGGAGGAGCAGGATCACCAACCTTTAAAGCTGCGGACACAGGAGCAACGAAAACCGCAACCAATCCGATTGTTAACAGGATACGCTTAATACCACGCATTTCAGGTTCCTCGACAACAATTAACTCCCGGCGAAAAGTAAACCAGGGATTCGACCAACCAATAGAATAGGGATTATTGAAGGATGCCCATGAAATGTCCACCCGTAGAATGCCTCAGGCCTACTAATACCAACCTATCCCACCAACGCCGGAGCTTCAAAAACCCTGAGGATCGCCTAGCCCGATAATCATCGCAAGCTAAGACTGATTAACCGAGTTTTCATGTTTCAAGCTGCTGCAGGCGTCGGCAGGCTTCTTCCAGAACCTCAAACCGTTTTGCAAAACAGATTCTCAGCATGGTTTCACCTTCGCCTTTTTTGAAGCAAAACGGAGTACCGGGCACAGTGGCGACTCCGGTCTGTTCGAGGATGGATTCGGCAGCATCAAGGGAGTTACGGTAACGACCGGGGCCAAAATCGGCCATTATATAAAACGCACCCTGGGGAATATGCGGCACAAAACCAACGGCCGAAAGCGCATCAGCAAGCATATCCCGCTTTTGACGGTATTCCTGACGCTGCTGATCGAGAAACGATTGGGGAAGATTCATTGCGGCCAGCACACCATATTGCATGGGAGCAGGAGCGCAAATGTAGAAAAGGTCGTTCACCGCCAGAACTTTGTCGATCACCTCGGCCGATCCTGCCGCGTAGCCAATTCTCCAGCCGGTAACCGCATAGGTTTTAGACGGCCCGCTGAGAGTTATGGTTCTATCCTGGGCATCGGGCAAAGAGGCGATGCTGACGTGGTCGTTCTCAAAGGTGATGTATTCGTAAATCTCGTCGGCGATTATCCAGGCATCGTATTGCTTGGCCAATGCCGCAATTTCGAGGAGTTCATCACGGCTATAGACTTTCCCCGTGGGATTGGTGGGTGTATTGACAATCACCATTCGGGTTTTTTCGTTGAAAGCCGCGGCCAGCTCCTCTTTGGAATATTTCCAATCCGGAGGTGTCGTATCAACGATCCTGGCTGTGGCTCCGAGCATTTTGAACGCATCCAGGTAGTAATAATATCCTGGTGAAAACACAACTACTTCGTCGCCCGGATTTAAAAGGGCCATAGCCACGCACGCCCAGGCGCCGGTTGAGCCGACAGTAACCGCAATGTCCGTTTGAGGATCAACGGTAATGCCGTTGAAGTTTTTCATTTTGCGGGCTATCGCCTGACGAAGTTCAATCAGGCCTGCTATATTAGTGTAAATGGCCTTATCGTCATCGATTGCCTTGTGTGCCGCTTCCTTAACTTCCGGTGGGACGGGCAGATCGCAGACTCCCTGAGAGAGGTTGATTCCTCCGATCTCCTGGCAGCGGGCACTCAGCCGGCGCAGGTCGGTTGTCGTAACATCCTGAACCCTATCCGCCAGAGATCGTTGTCTCCGATGATTATTATTCATAATAACTGTAATTCCCTTAGCGCGGCGGGGGGTCCGGCACTGATCAGAAAAACCAAAATTTACGGTGCACCGGCAATGGCGCTACTCAGAAGGATCGACAACAAGTAATTGACTACCAGTAGAAATAGAAAGCCCATATACTTCTCCTTTAACCTCACGAGTTGCGTAACAGACTATTTCTCAGGCTCCGGCAACATAGGCACTGAGATTGAGAAGTATCAAAAGAGCCAGTATGCCTTGAATCAAGTATGTCATAGTTTCACCTCACGCTTAGGATCGATCCATTAAACAAACGCGAAAATGGCTCCGGTACGACCGGAACTGAATGATCATTAAAACTGGGGGATCGTTGTAGGTCAAACCATACGTTCGTAATAAAAAGCAATGAACGGGAGCCAGGGACCCAATTATAACTAACGGCAAATACGGTAGTTATGGCGAATAATCTAATAAATGGGTTCGTTTCGTAAAAAAGACATATTCCAACCTTATAGCCAACGACCAGTTAACCTAATCACCGTTTGGCGAATCGTAAGGGCTGATATGAGAGCCACCGGAACCGATTTCAACTGCAACAAGAAGCCCTATAAGTGGCGTTCAGGTTCGTAAGCCTGGTCGGTCTAGCCTTATATCCGGATTTACTTTTGAATCCCGCAGAAAGTTCTATCACCGACAGCGAACTCTCCGACGTCTGTTTTCTAGGTGGATTACGATCTGGGGGGGGGGAGACTACCTGGTTACGAAGAGCTGTTCCATATTTTTTTCGAGCATTGGATGCGACCAGGTTTTGCCGACCCAGTTGCGGATCATTTCGATAAGCCGATGCCGGTCGATGGGCTTAATGGCGTAATCATCACAACCGGCAGCGATACATTTCTGCCTGTCAGAGGGCATGGCGTGGGCTGTAAGGGCAAGAATGGGCCAGCAATAACCGTTTTCCCGAAGCAAGCTGGTGGCCTGATAACCGTCCATAACCGGCATCTGCATGTCCATGAGGATCACGTCGTACACGGGTTTCGCCGTTATCGGTTCAGATTTGTTAAAAGCAGCATCAAAAGCAAGCTTTCCGTTTTCCACAACTGCAACCGTCGCTCCCGCTCTTTTAAGAACATGTGAAATCAAACGCTGGTTATCCTGCCCGTCCTCAGCCAGTAGAATGCGTAAACCATCCAGGGAGATCTCCTTGGGTTTATCATCAACAACGATTTTCCTGCCCGGACGGCTATCGCAATGATTCACCATCTTCACCCCGCAGAGCGATCCGGTCGCGAGAGTCAACCGGAACTGGCTCCCGACATCGGGAGCTGTTTTTACAATAAACACATCACCGCCGAGAACCGCGGCCAATCGCTTACTAATGGTTAAACCCAATCCTGTACCACCAAACCTGCGTGTGGTGGAGGTATCAGCCTGTGAAAACGGATTAAACAGTTTCTCCACCTGCCTCCCGGTGAGTCCGACACCGGTGTCAATCACATCAAAATGGAGCTTGGAATGCTTATCATCCTTTTTTTCAAGGTGTGTTACCAGCCTAACCGAACCTTCTTCGGTGAATTTTATCGCGTTTCCAAGAAGGTTGATCAGTATCTGCCGCAGTCTTGTAGGATCGGTTTTGATTACCGAAGGTATTTTCCCCGAATGTTCCACTTTAAGTTTGAGATTCTTTTCGGCGGCCCGCACCTTCATAAGCGATACAACTTCATTAACCAGTTCGCACGGATCGCAGTCTATCCGCTCGATACTCATCTGCCCCGCTTCGATTTTCGAGAGGTCAAGAATATCGTTTATCAGGCTCAGGAGATAATCACCATTTCTTTTTATGGTGCTGACGGCCTCTGCCCGCCCTTCAGCGGTAGTATGCTTCCCATCCTCTTCCATCAGCAGATCGGCAAAACCCATAATAGCAGTCATAGGTGTACGGATTTCGTGGCTCATATTCGCCAGGAACTCGCTTTTAGCGGCGCTGGCCAATTCGGCCTGAACGGCCATTTCATTAGCCTTGGCGGTCTGTTTTTCCAAAGCGATATTCGTTTCGTGCCTCGCATCAAGCATTTTATTGGCTACACAGGCAAGGGCTTCAAAATCGGCATCCATCAAGGCGTCGGGGTCCACCCGCTGACCATCCCTGCTTGCT
The DNA here is from genome assembly GCA_963667855.2 of Phycisphaerae bacterium. Lineage (GTDB taxonomy): Bacteria > Planctomycetota > Phycisphaerae > UBA1845 > UBA1845. Next base: position 132,895 of record CAXXKI010000020.1, read on the forward strand.
CGGCGAAGGTGATCCGCAAAAGTGGAAAACTCGTTATAAAATCTGCGGTTGATGCGTCTGAGGAACAGAAAGGCGCCGACAATAGCCACAATCCCAAGTGAGCCGATAAGCGCGCACTTTTGAGCAAGATACCGCTTGAGCGTAGTCTTTTTTGCGGCCATTATGCTCTCAATATCATCGAGATACAAACCGGTACCGACAATCCAACCCCAATCGGCCAAGCCACAGGCAAACGATATTTTCTTAGCCGGCTTCTTTGACTCTGGTTTTGTCCAGACGTATTCCACAAAACCACCAGTCGTTTTCCTGGCGGCGGTCGCGAGCTCCTGGACAACGCGCACACCGTTTTCGTCAGCCAGATTCCAGATGTTTTTACCAATCAAATCCGGTTGTGTGCGGTTCACCAATTCGACACCGTCGAAGCTTTTTACGAATATGTAACCTTCTCCAGCAGAGTAACTGATGGCGTGGAGCCGTTCCTTGACCAGTTCCTGCGTATAATGTTCGACATCCTCAATATATTCACCGGTCCCGATAATCCAGCCCAACGGCTTGAAGATGCGTATATAGGAAATCTTGTCGGAATACACCTTGGCTTCGGGAGTTCTGGGCCATTTATAGCGGGTAAATCCCTGCCCCAGATCCCGTCCTATATTGACTATATCACGTATGGGATAAATACCTTCAGAGTCCCGAATATGGAAAGTGTCCTTCTGTTCCAAGGTAGGGTGCTGGGAATGGACGCGCATGATACCGGCAGTGTCCACGACGAAATAGTACCCATCGCCGTCGGCCCGGCGCATACAAAACAGCGCATCATGAACCATGTGTTCCACGACTTCGCGCGGCTTATCATGGTTTTCGTTATAAATATGTTCCACGACATACCAGGCATCATCGACCTTGGTCTTCAGCTGGCTGCGTAATCGCCTCCACATCACCTCTCGTTCGAAGTTGATGAAATCCATGGCCTGTTCGACCTGATACCTGATTTCTTCCTTTCGTTTTTCAACAAGCCCTTTACGTAAAACCGCCTGAGCACGGCGATAATCGTTATATTCAAACAGGGCCTGGAAAAACAGCACTACTACAAGGAGAATAACAAACGCCATAACCGCGCGGCGTTGAGTCAGAGCCAGGAGATGGGGCTTACCCTTTTTCTGATTAGGTTTTATACACCGATCAGTCATTATCAGAAAACTTTTTCTTTGCTATCACACACCAACTACGTACAGCAGTGTTCACGGAGCCTTGAATCGACTACCGCCACCCAACCCATCAATGGACGTACGGGGTGTACACCCTATTCATCGACCAAAGCCAGTAATACCTTATTCTGCGAGGAACAAGCTTTACCATTTTATACAGCCGCAATAAACGATACTTTTGATGGCCATAATCGGCGCAAAGCAATTGAGAACGAGGATATTATAGGAATTGGCTTTTAAGATAGTCCGGTAAGGTACGAACGCCATCATTCGGAGGGGTTATCGCTCAGATCTTCATACTCAACGTCTATAAACTGTTCCTGTGACCGGTCTTCGTACATGGCAGAAGGTCCGGTAACCACGATCCGATTCTTGAAATAATCGGATAGCCGTTTTCTCATGAAAACACGTATCGGAGGAATCAATAGCGAAAACCCAAGAGCATCGGTAAGCACACCAGGGGTAACCAGCATGGCTCCGGCGGCGAAGATCATCATCCCCTCCACCAGTTCGGTCGTGGGCATGACTCCCTTACTCATACTCTCTTGAATCTTAAGCAGAGTTCGCAGACCTTCTCGGCGAGCAAGTGCGGCCCCGACAACGCCGGTAAATATTATCAGCGCGATAGTCGGACCAACTTCGATCACCTCGCTGATTCGTATCAACACGAATATTTCAGCGATGGGAACGAGTGTGAACAGTAACAGCAAATGAAGCAACATAATATAAAGCCTGACTCAACAATTCGATTTAGCCAAAGATCGATCTTAACATGCAAAAGTAGATCTGCCTAGCGTGCCAGAGCATTCATTACATAACCTGACAACTAGCTTCAAAGCTACAAAAAAACATACTATTGGACCATACAACGCAAGATTTCACCACGTTTCGGCACGTAATTTTTATTGTCACCGACGGCTACCTCGGACGACACTCACCTATATGATTAAACAATCCACCGAAGTCAACAAATCGCGGCTGGTTGGTGCATTGATCCAGAACAATGCATAGTATTTCATCGGATCCACTCCTCTCAACTTACGAATTGGTAAACCAGTAAGACGCGTGCTTACCTGGATATACCGGTAGCGAAAAAACAAAACGGCGAGAAATGGGAAAACAAAAGTCCACAACACCGGAGCAGAGCAAGTTAATTACCGAAGCTCTTCAGATCCATTATTCCTCGTCGATTTCGTATCATTTCGGATTTTATCGAAAAAAGGTGTCGTATGTGTTTCTACGCATTTGGCAGCATACAGGTACATCGCCGCGGACCATGTCTGCCAGTCTTCTCCGCAGGGTTGCCCGGAAAAGGAATCAAACCATTCGTTAAAGCCGTGGGTCACCTGGTGATTACGTGCCTTGACAACGAGCATAGTGAGAGCTTCGAGGTTTTTCCTGGCCAGCCGCATTCTATCCGCGGCGACAAGAGCGGCCACATGGAACCCGCACACAAACGGCCAAACTCCGCCGTTGTGATACTGCCCAGGCCTGTTAAAATCCTGATATCGCGGGCGCCAGTCCGGATCGCCCGGTAGCGTATAGGGGAAAAAGCATGGTGACAGAGGCAGTGCAAGCTTGCCATCGTTTCTGAGGGACTGGCATTCGCCGTCTATCCAGTCGGCGATATTGGACGCTCTCGTGTGAGACGCCAGCCCAGAAAGTACCGCCAGGCTATTTCCCAACAAGTCAAACCGCTCGCTGTTATATACCTTGTATGACCACATGGCATAATACGGTTTGTGCTTAATAGCCAATCCTTCGTGAACATGGCGCTGCCGGCCGTTTTTCCTGACGTCAAACCGGTGCATTGTCTTTTTGAGTACATTGGCGTCTTCATTCATTCCGAGCAGGCGCATATACGCGTATACAAGAGAATTTACATACAGCCCATATCCAAGAACCCACTGCTCATCGCGCCAGTCGCTGGTAGGTTGCTGAGTTACCATAATACAATCGTCCGGACTCTGATAGTGCATCCAGTTAACGGCTTCGTCGACAGCCTCCTTGAGAAAATCCGGTTCATTCCAGGCGATGCGGCAAATCGCCGCAGCCAGGAGGAAAAGAGGCGTCGTGTCGCTTGCACCGAGATCATGCGGATCATGAACCAGGGAGGGGATATGTCCATGCGCCGTACGGTTTGCCGCGAGCGTCTGCATGACTTTGCGAAGAGATGCGGACAAATCTTTATCGTCAGATACAAGTATACCCAATGCGGCGATCATCAAATCTCTGGTGTAAGGTTCCGGATATCCCCATGCGGCGGTCCTCGGCAACCCCAGAAACGGGCCTCGGGAGTTATTTCGCAACACCTCCAATGCCGCCGCTTTGGCCTGCTCCACATCCTTACCAAGCGTCTCTGTTTTCATATCCGTTTCAACTTATATTCAAGTGAGTTTTAACAATCTCCAGAAACTTTTTAGCGACGACCCGGTAATCGAACAGTTCCACCACCCTTTCGCGTCCGCTTTCTCCCATTCTGTGGCGAAGGTTTTCGTCTTCCATAAGATCCATCATGTAATTAGCCACATCGTGAATACTCGCCCGGTAGTCGGCCGTCCTGAAGCCGTCGAAAACCACACGATGCGGTTCGTTATACCCGGACTCCTCACCGAGAACGGTTTCGCATATGCGGATTTCCTGAGCAACGCCGGCAAGAAACGCGGTTTCCCCGTGTATCATCGTATCGAGCATGCCCATAGCTCGAATACCAATTACAGGTTTACCGCAAGCATTGGCCTCCACCTGAATCATACCAAATCCTTCCAGGCGAGAAGGAGCGGCGTAGATATCGCAGGCGGCCAACAGGTAGGACATGAATTTTCTGGATATCGTGTTGGTTGTATAAACAACCTTCTGGTTAATTCCCAGTTGGCTGGCAAGCTGCAGATCGATGAGGTTCTGTTGAACAGTGCGAGGCTGAGGCCAGACCTTGCAGATATATTTCCATGGCGGAGCTTTGGAATCATTAATGGATAAAGCCTGCATAACTTCCTGAGAACCCTTGGACGTTGCGTCTCCTCCGACGGTCAGGATCATTATCTGGTCCGGTTCCACACCAAGAGCCTGACGTACGGCCAGCACCTTGGGATCGCTGCGGTCACGAGGTATGAACTGTTCGGTATCGCACCCCACCGGCAGAACAACTATGTTATCCCCGCAGATCCCGTCCCGGACATACATCTCCTTCACCCAGTTTGAGGTAACCAGTATCAGAGGCAAGGCGTTGAGCACCTCATGGTAATTACCAATGTAACCATCGGCGACCAGCCAGGGAACGGCCTTTACTCCATAACACTCCGGATGCATAACCAGATGCGGAGTGTGTCCCCAGTACCCCACGCCCACAACCAGATCGGGTTCAAACCAGCGGTAATACCACTCCTTTTCCTGAGCGGACTCGAAATTGACGGCAGCCGCATCCACTCCCAGTTCCGTCAAACCTCTGTACAGCAGGTCTCCCTGCGTGGCCAATCCGCCCGGGGACGGAGGGTAATCATAGAGTACCAATACCTTCATACGTGATCTCCGCAAGCTTGAATCCATTCATACGCTTCCCGCGGACTACGGTAATACCAGAACGCTTCACTACGTGGCGTTGTCCGCGCTTCCCAGCTGTCTCGGGAAAATCCATAATAACCCGTAAGCAGCTGATACTTTAATTTCCAAACCTGATCAGTAAGTTTTTCCTGCAAAGGCGCTTTTTTTGCAGCTTGCGGCAGGTGCAAACCGCCACTGTCACCATACGCAAAACCAACCATAGAGGCCGCGTCAATCTTTTTCTCTTCCCATAGCCGCAAAACCGCCTTACATGTCTCCTCGTGCCTCAAATGCCGGGTATATTCTCCGCAAGGTCCGTGAGTCATCACCAGATCAAACTTCTCCCATGGAAGGAGTTCCATCATCTGCCTATCCAGCATCTCTTCATCGAGAGGAACCTGATCCGGGCCATCGTCCAGATTTCCCATCGCCCCGGTACTATTAAGTTGCTCGAGAACACGGTAGAATTTGCCAGCCCTGTCAGTGTCGTCGCCGCGACACAGGGTAATGATATGCCAGTCCCAGTCGGATCTCCGTATGATGGTACCACCAGCCCAGAGCGTCTCGTCGTCCGGGTGGGCTACGACAACCAGAACCCTTTTCTTTTTCGCCGGTTGGAGAATACTGCCGGGCTCGTCATCCGCCATGGTAAAACCCTCAACAACACTTGCGAGACGATTACTGCCGGAGAACTAATGTACGGCCATACAGTCCCCGGTTTTCGAGTTTTCCTTCAGCCAGGACAGCAGTTCACTTATTTTACCCGTTGCCAGGGCAATGCTGGTGTCGGCGGCCCCGTAGTAGAGGTTTATACTGTCGCCATCGGATTCAATAGTGTAACCGCATGGAAAAACCACATCACCGACATCTCCGGTTCTTTCGTAATCCCGTTCCGGCCCCATGATCCACTTGGTTCCCCGCATAATGCATTTTCGCGGATCGTCCAGATCCAATAAGGCCAGCCCCAAGCGATACAGGCATCCTGCCGGAGTCTGCCGAACACCGTGGTAGAAAATCAGCCAACCTTCCGAGGTTTCGACAGGAGGAGTGGCCAACCCGATTTTCCGCGCGTCCCACCAGGGCCCTCTTTTAGCGTGCAATACTACACTGTGTTTTCCCCAGTAGACGAGATCGGGCGAAAATGAAATCCATATATGAGCATCACCGGTATGCAATACCGAGCGGTGAATCATCGCCCATTTGCCGTCGATTCTCCGCGGGAGCATGGCCGCATCCTTATCCTCGGGAGACATCACATTCCCGACTCTTTCGAAAGTTTCGAAGTCTCTGGTCAGAGCGAGCGAAACACCGGGCCCGGCCGGCGAATAACAGGTATAAGTAATCGCGTATTGTTCCAGTTCATCGATCCATACAATCCGCGGATCCTCGATCCCCCACTCCTCTTCCGGGTGTTTTACAGGGTCCGCCAGAAAAGTAGGTTGAGGATCAATACGCCAGTTACTTATACCGTCATCAGAACGGGCAGCCGTCAAATGAGAGCATCCGGCACAATCCTCCACTCGACAAAGAAGCAATGTTTCGCCGGTATCCAGTCGCACCGCGCCAGGATTAAAAACCGTATTGACGAAGTATGGCCAATCGTACGCGGTTAAAATCGGATTTTGCGAATACCGCTGCAACAAACGACGTCTGGGATCAATATCCTGTCTCGACATACAGGTTCTCCGTACAAGAGCAGATCGAGACTTCCAAGATTTAGAACGATAATAGCCGCCCGACGAAAAGATATTACCCTCTTGACATTGGCAATACAATAAGATTCCCAGCGAGTTCAGTCTTATTTATTACTATCATTCTAGGGTAATCGAATGGTCTGAAACCAGACTTGCAACAATCTACAAAAAGGGGGGGTTACGGCTTGCGAGCTGCACAGCAAAGAGTCTGGCCTTGCCAGCGAAGAGTCGGGACAGACGCTAGCGAGGTCGCATAGCCGGTAACCAGGTTCCGCAACCTCCACCCACCGGGAATTCCATGATAATCCCGCATCCAGTGTATGCCGAGTGTCCTGATATCGAGTACGGTAAATCCACAATCCCTCACAAACCTGGCCATCTCCAGATGATCGAAAATGTGCACGTGAGTGGGATCATCGTAAACGGAAGGATTGCGAAACAGGCGATTAGGAGTAAGCACAAGCAGCACACCACCGGGTTTTAATACCCTGTACCAATCGTCAAGAGCTCTTTTGTAATCAGGCAAATGCTCTATCAGATGCTGGGCGGTTATGGCATCGAAAGAATCGTCGGCAAACGGCAGGTATTCTGCCGAAGCGCACAATATAGGAGAGTGGGGGCATCTGGCAGCAGTATAAGCTAGTCCTTCCCACGAATAATCCAATCCCACAACTCGCTGTTGCCCGATGATATCGAACAACGCCCCGTTTCCACAACCCAGGTCGAGTACGGGACCGGTACCAGCAGGCAAGTATCGGCGGAGCCAGTCGATTTCCATCTCGAACTCGCAGCCACTGCCGCGTTTCTGAAAATGCTGTTCTATGATCGTCGTATTCATTGCCTGGCCGACCCAATGCCATAAGGTTCCCGGAGGACACAGGCCGCTCTAAACCATGCGGACTGCAATACCTCCCGCGATAACCATGTATCGGCGCAAGCAACATTTTTTTAATTAATAAACAAGGATTCACTAAGGCTGCAGCTCAACTGTCAACTCTCAGTTTTCGACGCCCTATTTAGAAAAACGAACATTCAATTTCCGATCAAACGGCAGAATCCGTAGCTCATATCCGGTTGCCCGGGCAAGGTACTGGCGGCGGTTTCCACTGGCCATGTGCATGAGGCAGTTGAGCATGGTGGCCGATGAGCTATTTGTCTCCCTGACATACATGGCCTTGAACACCTCCCGCGAGTGCCAGAGCGGTTGAGCCACCAGCAGGTACTGTCGCTCGTGATCCACCTGCACCATATTGGGATTATCCATAGCCTCCTGAGCCAGGCGGCGAAGCATCTCATCAAGATTCTGCGGGCGAAATGGTTTTGAAGGAAGTGGTGGTGAACCAATTGCTCCGTCGCACATAGCGAATTCCACCCGGGCGTTCCCTTTGGATTCCCGGCGGATCATTTCGCGGAGCGTAGCCAGCACGAGAATATCACCATCAATTTTAAAACGATAATTGTATTCCAGCTTGCGCAAGCGCAGGTCGTGAATTGTTTCCGGGATTTTGCGGGCAATAACCGTCTTGAGTACACAAGCGTTATACACGTTCAAATAGTATGCAAGCCTGGAATCGTCGTCATTGAAAAAACCGGGAGCGGTCTTAGGGCCGACAAACATCACGTAATTCAAATACGCGTCCAAAGAGGAGGGATCCGCGGCCAGCTTTTTGTAATCGACTAAACCCTCTTTGACGCATTCCAGCAGAACAACCGCCCACGGCTTGTCGTCGTAAACAGTCGGCTGTTGGGTCGGCGGCTTGAGTGTCGGATTATAAAGGTCCGCGGTGGGCATATCGGTACAACCGGAGGCAGCCAGGTATAAACTCGACACAAGCATAAAACCCAACAATCGAACAGTTCCGCATGAACCGAGTTTTATCAACGAACCTTTTAACATGAGATAATCCTTTAAATGCAAAATGGCGACAGCGGCTTATAAAAACCACTGCCGCCTCTTGTTTAAACCATCGATTATCAATTCTCCGTAGAGAGGCTATTGATAGTCCAACCGGTAGCAAGCTTCGGGTAGAAGAAGGTACTCTTTTGCGGCATAAGCTCATTTGCCAGGCTGACCTCACGAAGCTGTTCCATCGGGGTCGCGTTGGGCAGCACGGCCACTGACGAGTCCTCTTCCGCTCGTTTGCAGGCAACTTCGGCCGATTTCACGTACCCGATAGTGGGGGCTGTTCCGAACTTCTCAACCGCCAGCTTATCAATCAGATAGGTATGCAGGTACGCAACATCCAGCTTCCGCCAGGATGGATGGCGATCAGGAGCGAGAGTATCAAGAATCGCCCGATTGGTAAATTTCAAATACACTCTGCTTTTGGTTTTACCCTCATAAAGCGTAAGATCGGCCTCACCTTCGCCGACTTCTTCCACACCGTCCGCCCAGGCGGCTTTCAGCGATTCTGCGGTCACGCCTTCGCCGGAGAGCATACGACAATACCCCTGGATCACACATCCGGGATCGTCCATGCTCACCAGAACGATCATGATATAGTTGGCGGGATGATTATCATCCATCTTGTCTTCGAGCAAGTCGCGGACATGTGCCCGGTAATTCAAGGCTGTTGTATAGCGGTGATGACCATCCGCAATAAACACGTTCTTGTCAGCCAGGACATTAGCAACCTGCTTGACAATCGCTTCGTCCGTGATAACCCAAACCTGGTTATCAACGCCTTCCACGTTAGCTACGGCGTCCGGCTTACCGTTGACGACGCTTTCGACCGCTTTGCCTACCTTGTTCTCCGGATCGGTATACAAGCCGAATACCGGCGACATGTTGCAGCGGGTCTCCTTGGTTAAAGCCAATCGATCGGCCTTGGGACCACCGAATGTCTTTTCATGGGGAAGCACAACCCCCTCTTCAAACTCGTGAAGCCGCATGGTCACAATCAACTGGTGGCGCGTATACTTGGCACCATCAACCTCAAAGGTCTGGTTGTAGGCATAAATCGCCGGCTGCTGCTCGCGAACCAGAACCCCCTGGGCTTCCCACATATCCAGAGCGAATTGGGCATCGAGATACGCCTGCTGAGGACCTTCCTCTTTCGGTGGAATGTGAGGCAGGTCGATGGCGACGATGTTGTGTTCATCCTTAGCTAACAAGGCATCTTTGTCGGCCTGATTGAGTACGTCATACGGCGGGGCCAAAACCTTGGAGAGATCGCCGTTGTACGCGGCAAAATCGTACCTGAGGGCTTTAAACGGGCGGATTTCTGGCATGTCAACTACTCCTGCGATTACTCTGATCTCTTATAAGTAAATGCCTCGGCACTGGTCAGGATCGCCGTTCGACGGTCCGATACAAACGTGTCTTCCTGGCAAAGGAGACAAGGTAGCCTTCAGCCGGAAAGGTGGCAAGTAGCTACGGGCGTCAGCGATCTTTTTATCAGGCAACCCCCTTCTAAAGGCCGATAAAACGGTTACGTAAATGGTTCGCGCCGAGATTTTGCGGAGGTATCGGATATGGCATCCACGGTAATCCTGGCCAGCGGTGGCATTAACAGCACGGTGGCGGCCGCCCGGGCAAAGCAGGAGGGTGATATACACCTGCTGCATATAGATTACGGGCAGAAACCGGCCGACCCCCAGCGAGCGGCGGTGCGAATGATTGCCGATTCTCTCGGTGGCGACTTCACCTCCCTGGAACTTCCTCACGTAAATGCAATAGCAACGCTTAAAAAGCAGAGTGGAGCGGGTGCTAGCCGCGAACAAAACCTGAGGCAACAGACTATGGAATCGGTATCCCAGATTCCTTCACTGATTACGGTCATGATCGGAGTGGCTACCCAATTAGCTCACCGGGTTGGGGCCAGTGCTATTCACGTCGGAACCAGCGAGTTGGCCGACGAAATTGAAAACCAGACCGCACCGGGTAAAGGCACGCCCGATCACCGCCGGGATATGTTCTACCTGCACAACCTGCTACTTGAGCAGCTTCAGAAATCCAAAACTCCCATCAAGCTGGAAGCCCCGCTTATCGATCAATCGCGCGGCGATATCATTAAGCTTGGAGAGCGTTACAAAGCTCCCCTGGATCTAACCTTCTCCTGCCATAACGGCCGGGAGGCCCGTTGCGGTTCGTGTCCAAGCTGCGTAGCCAGAACCAAGGCGTTTAAGGAAGCGGAAATAGCCGATCCGGCAGATGTAGTAACCACAGGCTGATATCCCCACCGGCCTTTTTCCCTAACAATACCATAGACCATGGGTAGCAAACTGTGGTATTTTGATTCTCAGTTACCACGGCCTTATGCTTAACGGGTAATTTGAGAAAAAGGATTTCGCCCATGTCGGATATCACGAACATTCTCCAACTTGCCCGCAGCAAGAAGGCAGCGGACGTCCACATTATTGCCGGTTCACCCGTTCTGTTACGCACCGGCGGTGAACTGAAACCGGTCACCAAGGAGATCCTCGATTCCAAGATGGCGAAGGAATTAACCTATGCCATGCTGACTGACGAACAGATTGCCGATTTCGAAACCAATCTTGATATTGACCTGATGATGTCAGACGCCAATCACGACCGATATCGGGTCAACGTCAGTTACAATGACGGAGATGTCGGAGCGGTTGTCCGACTGTTAGCCAGTACTCCTATGACATTACCGGAGATACGCCTGCCGGAAGTTGTTCCGCGGATGGCCGAAGCCCGTAAGGGACTTATCCTCATCACCGGGGCCACCAGTGAGGGTAAGACCACTACCATGGCGGCCATGATCGATCACATTAACAGGACCAGCCGCAAGCACGTTATCACTATTGAAGACCCCATCGAATACGTTCACGTAAATGACAAGTCGGTAATCCGCCAGCGCGAGGTGGGCAAGGATACTAAGAACTTCGCCCGAGGTTTGCGTGCCGCTCTCCGGCAGGATCCGGATGTCATCGCCATTGGCGAAATGCGGGACTACGACACGATCAAGATAGCTCTTACCGCCGCGGAAACCGGGGTACTGGTTATGTCGACGGTTCACGTAATCACTATCGATAAGATCATCGAGCGTTTCCTTGCCTACGCTCCGGACGGCAGTGATGGCCACATCCGCAGCCTGCTGTCGGAGTCGCTCCTGGGCGTGATCCATCAGGAGCTGTTGACCACGGTGGACGGTGGCAAGAGGGTAGCCTGCGAGATCCTGGTAGCCAACGACGCGGTGCGTAACGTCATGCGAAATCGAGGAACCTTTCACCTGCGAAACGTGCTTACAACGGGTCAGCGGTATGGAATGTGTACGATGAAATCGTCGCTGGACAAGCTTCGTGAAGAAGGGGTGATTACGGAAACGGTATACAGCCGGGTGGCCGAGAATTACCTCTGATGTTCATTGCCCTGCGGGCTCGAAGCGGATGAAGGTGGCTTTTCGGCCGTTTCGGACGTTTGCCGGGTGTATTTTGTGGTTAAAAATGGGAAATGAGTAGCCCGGATGAGGTTGAACTTCCGGTCGAACCATGTTCAAATACCGAACCCCGAAAGGGATGGGCTCATAGCTCAGTTGGTTAGAGCAGTCGACTCATAATCGACCGGTCCGAGGTTCGAGTCCTCGTGGGCCCATTATTTTATCAGTTCGATAAAGAGGTATTTTTTACTGCCGTTCCGAAGCTGGAACGGCTTTTTCTTGTTCGTAATCTCATATGGCGTTTTTTGCCCCTTTGTCGGGCTTTAAAAGGAATCGCCGTCCGGATTTTCCCAGTGCGCCGAATCGACGTTACTTCCCAGCACTTTATTCGCCACTTAATCCTCGATATAGAACCTCCCTATTAGCTATTATTGACATTGGGATAGCCCTTGAATAGCGACTTCCTCCATTATTCTCATTACGGTTCAATCGCATTTTGAAGTCCAATAAAAGGATAACCCAAGATAAATACGAAATATCGCCGATTTTAATTAGATGCTATTGGAATGAAAATCACCAATTTCATACAATAGTGATTCATGGCAGAGCCTTTTTTCAATTGGCGGTTTTTATTGTTAGAAAACCACTTTTGCCATGGAAATTCGAATTGGATCCTATCAATAGATTTAGACATCCGAGGTTCGACCTCGACAAGAAGGAGTATTTAATGTTCAAATCAATGTCGAGGTTGGCGAGTTTTATTACGATAGTGTGTCTGACAATTCCAGTATCCGCCACCTCCGGAAAGACTGTATGGTACGTAGACGACAGCAGTGTTGGTGGCCTGAACAATGGTACAAGTTGGGAAAACGCATTCATTGAACTGCAATCAGCTTTGGACGTGGCTTCCTATAGCGATGAGATTCGGGTAGCACAGGGAACCTACACACCAGATTATGATGTAACTTCCAATGTTCATAACGGTGATCGGACTGCATCATTTAGTATTTACAGTGAGGTAGAACTATACGGTGGCTACGCCGGGTATGGAGCAGCCGATCCTGATCTTCGAGATGTAACTAACCACGTAACAATACTTAGCGGCGATCTAGCTGGCAACGACGGCCCTGGTTTCCTAAACAATAATGAAAATAGCTACCACGTTGTTCATACTGAATATGTGTATTCTGGCACAATAATAGATGGATTTACGGTTACAGGCGCGAACGGCAATGGCGAGACGTTTCCCGACTATTATGGCGGAGGTATGTTTAACTATCAAAGCTCACCATCGGTAACCAACTGTATTTTCGACAGTAATATTGCGGTTTTCGGGGGCGGAATGAGCAACTATAAGAATAGCAGTCCCATTATAGATAACTGCCATTTTAGCGGAAATACAAACACCATAGAAAACGGAAGCGGCGGCGGAATGTATAATGCTTTCGGCAGTAATCCAGAGTTGTCGAATTGCACTTTTGCCGGAAACTCGGCCACCGGAATCTACGGAAACGGCGGTGGCATGTTTAACGCAGAAAGCAGTCCAACCCTTGTTAATTGCACGTTCCGTGATAATACGGCAACCCAACTATCGGGCGGAATACATAACGTTGCTGACAGCAATCCCGATTTAGCGACTTGTTCCTTTACAAATAACTCGGCAAGCATCATGGGCGGTGGACTATACAATGCTTCCAGCAATCCAACGTTAACCAACTGCACGTTCAGTTCGAATTCTGCATTTCTTGGAGGTGGACTTAGCAATTACTACAGTAACCCGGTAATCACTAATTGTACTTTCAGTTCGAACACGGCAACTCGGCAGGGGGCTGGAATATTAGCCTACGAAAACAGTTACCCCACCATAACCAATTGTATCTTGTGGGGTAACGTTGACAGCAACGGCGTTGGTGAATCGAGCCAGATTAGAAATATCGGCACTAATGGCGTGCTGTCGGTATCCCATAGCTGCATTCAAGGTTTAGCTACATATAGTGGAAGCGGCAATATTGGAAATAATCCACTCTTTGTCGATTTCGATGGACTCGATGACATTCCGGGCACGGAGGATGACGACCTTCGTTTGCAAGCCGGTTCTCCTTGTATTAACGGCGGTGATAACACGGCCATCCCAGTTGGAATCACCACCGATATCGATGGACTTCCACGTGTACACGCTTGTGTGGTGGATATGGGAGCGTATGAATACCAGGGTTATGTACCGTCCACTGTTTTCGGGGATTCCGATCTTGACTGCTTCATAACCTTGGATGATTATCAAGATTTCCATTCCTGCATTGAACAAACTGGAAGTAAATTGGGAACTCGATTCGACAATTGCACCGAAGTATTCGACAGCGACGGCGACGATGACGTCGATCTAGCTGACTTCGCGGTGTTTCAAGCGGCTTTCGGTAGCAGAACTTGATAGCTTGTGTAACTGGTCGCCCGATAAATCCCAAAACAAGACCTACTGCAAGTGTTCAAAAGTTGAACACACCCTTCTCATTCCGATTACATCATCAGGACTGTATTGACAATATCGTTATCGACTTTTTCTGATGAATATCCCCAAGCTCCCCATCGCCAGCAATGCCAGCGATGCCGGTTCGGGGATGTATGCCAGGCGGAACCCGATTGATTCTATTTCAGATGATGGAGTTTTGCAGTAGCGATTGGATGCCAGTTGCCGATACTCGAGATTTCCCCACGACCCGCCACGCATTACACGCGATTCGCCGATTATCGTCTCATTCAGCTCAAAGATATTACCGCCCTGATCAAAGGTGCCGTATGGGCTTGGGGAGTTTTCATGCTCACCAACTTCTGTTCGGTAATACGGTTCGCCAATAGTGTAATCACCGCAACTGTTGTAGAACGTTGCGCTATTACCCGAATCGGGATCGGTTACATCGTTATTGGGAGTGGTATCGCTACTGGTGGGATAGTCGAAATAATCACCGGTAGCGCCATTATTTTTGTGGTAGGCTGCCTTATACCATTCGTCCTCAGAAGGGATTACCCAGGTTGCGTCAGGATCACGTTGAACTGTCATCAACTCCGTATCAGTCAATGCTCCATTGAGATTATACGAACCGGTTTCCGTACTGCCACTTCCCCGGCCGTTATGCATCCAATTGGCAAAACGAGCCGCGTCGCCCCAGGAAACGTAATTCACCGGTCTATTCGCCCAATCGGTGGCCACGGTGTAGCTATAGCTGCCGGACAAGCCGCTGCGCTGGATTTTGCAGCCTCGATCATTCGACCACATTTCCAGGTTATACAACCCATACGAATCGGTCTCCGCCGCAGCATTGAGAAATTCAGCATACTGCCGGGCCGTCACTTCATACTTACCGATACTGTAACGGTAATCCACGGCCCCACAAAGGCGAGCGGGCCCCTCACCTCCGCAGTTTTCACCCGACCACTCACCGACATTCCCCGTATTTCCTACAGGCACAACTTCCATTGTCGCACCCGCCTGGCTCAATGAGCAAAAAGCCAACACAATAAAAATAATTGAAGCGAACATAATGCACGATCTCATTTCTCTTCCTCCGAAGTTGGAAATAGTCAATTCGACCGATGAGTGGAACTCAAGCACACCAGTGAATCCGCCAGTTTAATTGTATAATGGAAAGCCTCTCTCGCCTCCATTGATAGCCTTACTATAGTTTAACAGGATAACTGATTCAAGTTTTCCCACAAAACCGCCATACCGCTAAGACACAATTTAGACAACAAGTAAAGCTTCGTAGAGGCCAGCCACGATCAGCACGTCATGTCAAACTGGAAACCAAGCCGGCGATTTGAATCGGCGGATTGCCAATACCCCCAACATTAGCAACAAAAGCCAGGACTGCCATCACAACAAACCGCAGCAAATCACGAATAAAAGCAACTATCCCAATCAATAAACTCGATAACGAACAACTCAATATTTGAGCGACCTGCCCCACAAAGGGAGCAATCAATCTAATTCCAATTCAAACTGTGAAAGCATTAACAAATCAGTTTAAAATTATCACAAGAAAGGCAATTTTGCAGTTTTGTTAGTTTAAACAGTGATAGACAACAAAGAATGGTGGTTTTGGGGAACCAGGTAATTGTCCTGCGGAACCTCAAAAAACTTCACAACCCCTAAACCACCCAAACCAACTAGCGGTATTAAATAACCTTATTCCGCGCGGGTATAATCTACATTCTTGACATGGGTATTCGCACAAATCATACTTTTTACTAGAGATAGCGCGAAGTAGGTCAGGTATTCAAATCTTTGAAGCAGTGTGTGTTTCGATCTGGCCTGCAGTACTTTGCACTACTGAAAAGGAGCAAATATGCAAGGCACAGTAAAATGGTTTAACTCAACCAAGGGATTCGGATTCATCACCCCCGAAGATGGTACACCCGACATATTCGTCCACGCCAGTGCCATTAAAAGCGAAGGATTCCAGTCTTTGAGTGAAGGGGACAAGGTGGAATTCAACCTCGGGCATGGAGCAAAGGGCCCTAAAGCCGATGACGTACGCATGCTGGGTTAGTTCCAGCACGCGCCACCCAACCAATACGCTTTCCCTAACTGACTTTAACCAATCAGGTTAAAGCCAACAGCCGAACGTTAATGACCGCCTGTCGGGTCTATTCGATGGACTCGTTCCATTAGAACGCGCACCATCTTATCATCGTGCGGATCGTGGTGAACGTTCTTTACCCGCCAATATTCCTTGCCGTAATTATTCAAATGCCCCTGCAGGTCTCCAAAATCGCATCGAAGAGTATGATACTCATACCTGACGCAATCGTGAGTTATTGGATCACCGGCCGGCTCTATCTTTTCGACCATGATCGACATGCCACAAACAGTCTGCATGGCCGCGTCTTCAGTCTGCGCATCAACGACCAGTTCGACATCTTCAGCGGTTTCCTTGTGTGCTCCAGTAATGTGGTACTTCATGGAAAACTCCTTACGGCAATGGTGTAGTAGCTGTTCGCCAATGCTTAATGCGCGATTCCGGCATCGCGTCCCGGTTTGGTTAGATTATAACCACATACGTCTACGGAAGCTGTTAGTATTTAGAAACTCTTTGATTCGTGACATGAAAACACAGAAACGACACCGGAATTTCCTGTTTCAGGAGATTCCGGTACCGTGTTATTACCCGATATATATTACCAGTAGATGAGCAGACCTATTTTACTCGGTCGAGATACTCACCTGTGCGGGTGTCAACGCGAATCTTTTCACCCGGCTCGACAAATGCGGGCACGCGAACCTTCACACCAGTTTCCATAATGGCGTCCTTCGGCTGGTTCTGAACAGTTGCCCCTTTAACTACCGGAGGCGTCTCGGTCACTTCCAGAGTAACCACCGTGGGCAATTCAAAAGTAATGACTTCGCCGTCGAGAATCTGGCAGGTCACCTTTTCGTTAGGCAAAAGATAATCCTTGGCATCGCTTACCATGTCGGAAGAGATGACGATCTGGTCGTAGGTTTCGGTATCCATAAGTACGTAACCGGAACCATCCTCGTAGAGGTATTCATACTCTTTCGTCTCAACGAAGGGAACTTCGACCCTTTCATCAACGCGGAAACGGACGTCGGTCATGTTCCCCTGCTTAAAATTCTTGAGCTTGGTCTGCATGTAGGTTCCACCTTTCCCCTTGGTTACGTAGCGGGCTTCGTGGACCACGTACAGGTCACCTTCATGCATTACGAGTTTGCCTTTTCGCAGGTCGCGGGCGTTAATCATTTGTGATTCTCCACATTCTCCAAGTACCACTGATAATGATGAGCACACCGCGTAAATCCGCAGACGGCACATCTCGACGAAGAACCTTGTATGGTTGCAAAAGCTGGCCTGCTGGTCAAGGGGCGTAAATAAACCGCGCCCGGACCAACGTCCGAGAAAACCGCGATCCTGGACTAATAGGCCGAACGCGGAGGAAAGAGGTGAATTCGTTAGGCAGCAGCAGGCGTAGTCAGCGGCGCATTTCGTTGTAGAATCAAGCCATGAGCAGAAAAAATAAACCGGCCGTCCAGAAATATCACGATAGAGTCGCCCGTCGTTACGACGCCAGCTATGAAGACCTCTTCTGGCAGTTTCACGACGCGCTGACCTGGGACTACATCAAGCCATATCTGCCTACCGACCAGTCGGTTCCGGTAATGGATCTAGGCTGCGGCACGGGCAAGTGGGGGTTAAAACTGACCAACAGTGGCTACCGGGTAGCGTATGTGGACATATCCGGGGCCATGGTGGGCACCGCTCGCGGCAAAGTGGAAGAAATAGGCAAACTGGATCGTGCAGAGTTTTTCCAGGCCGACCTTTGCGATCTCTCGGAGTTGCCCAAAGAGACCTACGGGTTGGCCGTGGCTATGGGCGATCCCGTTGGCTGTACCACATCGCCGGCCAAAGCTCTAAAGGAGATTCGTAAACGGCTGACTGCTGACGGCATTCTCATTGCCACCCTGGACAACAAGCTTTCCGCCCTGGATTTTTACCTGGAAGGTGGTTCGCCGAAAAAGATGCACGCGTTCTTAAAGACGGGCCGAACCCACTGGTTGACCAGCGACGCCGACGAGCAGTTCGAGATCCACACCTTCACTCCGAAAGAGGCCACCCGCCTGTTCGAGACCGCAGGCTTTGAGATTCTAGATATAAGGGGAAAAACAATCCTGAACCTGCGCAAACACCAGCACCTGCTGGAGGAACCGGAAGCCCGAAGAGCCTGGCTCAAGATGGAAAAATCCCTAAGTAAAGATTCCGACGCATTGGCCACCGCCGGGCATCTGCAGATAGCCGCGAGAATACGGGCGAAATAGGAACATACTACAAAAACGAGGAGAGTTTTAATCAAATAGCCCGGAAATATGGAATAGGCATATGACAGACGCTACTACAAAGCGAAAAAAGTATGAAGCTAATTCCGCCAGGTCGTTTCTTATTCCTGAGGAGCGAGAAAGATTTATCCGTGCAACAGCGAACAGGAGATTACCTCCCAAGCTCGATCAAAAAAGCATAAAACGGCGAGCAAAATTCAGGACAATGCTCTCCGGCTTGGAATATTCGCTTGCTCGGGATAACGAAAGCATTAAACATTACCCTGCTGTTCCTGGCGCAAAACTGTTGAAGCAGCTATTAGATCTCGGTACGCCAAGGGTATGCTATGTTTTATCGTTGTCACCCAATTGGGACGGTCAATTCAAATCCCTGAAAGAATTCGTGCCTGAGCTATCTGAGGAATCCACCGGAACTAGCCTCATAATCTGTATTCCAGAATCGATAGCATTCTATTACCATGGGGAAATATCAGATCTATCGACGATTCTATATAGAACAAAATATCCCCCAAAAAAAGGATAGATCAGAGAATGACCAATGACACAAACGAAAACCGCCCTGACGGCGAACTACTCGTTTATCATGATCCCGATCTTGAACAGCCCGTTCGTGTCCTGCTCTCGGGCGAGACTGTGTGGCTGACGCAGCGACTGATGGCCGACCTGTTCCAGACGACTGTAGCCAACATAAATATCCATATATCAAATATTTACGAGGACAAGGAGCTCCTTCCGGAAGCAACTATTAAGAAATACTTAATAGTTCAAAACGAAGGGAACCGGCAGGTCAAACGACTGATAGATCACTATAACCTGGAGATGATCCTGGCCGTCGGATACCGAGTCCGCTCTGCTAGAGGAGTGCAGTTCCGCCAGTGGGCAACGGCCCGGTTGAGCGAGTATCTGGTAAAAGGCTTCACACTCGACGACGACCGCCTAAAAGGAAACACAAGCGCAGTCGATTACTTCGACGAACTGCTGGCCAGAATTCGCGATATTCGAGCCAGTGAAGCTCGAGTCTACCTGATGATCCGTAACATTTTCGCCCTGGCCTGTGATTACCAGGATAACAATAAAGAGACGCAACTCTTTTTCGCCACAATGCAGAATAAAATGCATTACGCGGCAACAGGATTGACGGCCGCCGAAATCGTCAAAACCCGCGCTGATGCCAAGCAACCTAATATGGGTTTGACTAATTGGAAAAGTTCGCAAGTATTAAAGAGCGATGTCGGCATTGCCAAAAACTATCTTGACAACAAAGAAATCGACACGCTCAACCGCATTACGGTAATGTTCCTCGATCAGGCAGAGTTTCGCGCTCAACGTCGCCAAACTATCCGCTTGAGCGACTGGACAGGTTTTCTGGATAAGTTTCTTTCCGATGTAGAATTACCACTGCTAACCGATGCCGGTCAAACCAGTCATTCCGAGGCTGCCGACTACGCCAACGAACAATACGATCAGTTCGCCCAGAAAAGGCGTCAGGAATCGGAACAACAAGCCCAGCAACAATACGTGGAAGATTTGAAGGAAAGTGCCAAAATACTAAAACAGCAAAGAAAACACGATGAAGAATAATCGCAATAACCCGTCAATCATGCAGCAATACTGGAAAACAGATAAAGGCAATTTTCTATTGTTAAAATCCGCAATGCCATCTTAATAACGACTAGCGAACCGTGGCAAAACGAAAGAAACGCATCCTATTATTTATCGTGCTGCCGATTTCGCTGATTTTGGCCGTGGGAGGGTACTTTGTTTTCAGTTTGCTCTACGTGCTCGCCCATATCCAAGAAGCGTATGCAGTCTGGGATAGCGCGACCTTGACTATCGAGTATATGGAAACCCATAATAGACAATGGCCCCAATCCTGGGATAACCTGTTTTCGTGCATCGATACTATGGAAAAAAACGATCGGTATTTACGAGGATTCTCGAAGAATAACTACACTGAAATAGCTAAACTCGTTAAAATCGATTGGAAAGCGAACGTCAACAAACTCGCCCAAACTGAACTTAAAGATGGTGAATTACCCTTTAAGGTCATTACCCGCCCGGACGGCAGCAGGTTCCCAATAGTCTGGAATGAACCTAATACGTTGATCTGGAAGTACCTCGAGGAAAAATCCACACACAAAACCAGAGAAGTGAAATGACGCCAGTTTCACAGCCCGTTGCTACCTCTACCAATACAAGCAAACCCTTAACCAAAACGTCATTGCCTCGAATTGGAGCAAACTGAATACCGCCTTGGCCCCCAAGAACATTCGCAACAAACGGCCATCCAACTGAAAACTCTGGTTCCCGAACCTTCATTCTATAAAGCCAAATCAGCGATTTTTCCCCTTAGAGAGCGTTTTGTACGACTACTCCCTTGAATTTCCCGCAAAAGTGGTCACAATAATTACCAGTTATACGCATAACTGGTCGTTAATATTACCAGGTTCGCCATGCTTGAAACGATTAAAACCATTCTCGTCGACGCTCAGGAGGCCGTACTGCCAACCGGCGTGCCACGGCATTTGGATCTGAAACGGTCAAGGGAAAAGCCTCCGTCTGCATCGGAGTGCGCCGGTGTGGTAAATCCACATATCTGCACCAGATTATTCAGAAACTACTCAACAAAGGCGTATCCCCCCAGAACATTCTATATCTTAATTTCTTCGACGACCGGCTACACAACTTGAGACATGACAACTTGTCGATCATCCTCGATGCGTACTATTCGCTCTTTCCGGAAAAGAAATCCAGGGAAAAGGTGTATTGCTTCTTCGATGAAATCCAGGCGGTCACCGGCTGGGAACCGTTTGTGGATCGCCTGATGCGAACGGAGAATTGTCAGGTCTATCTCACCGGATCATCTGCGCACATGCTCTCCACGGAAATCGCCACACAAATGCGCGGGCGGGCATTGTCGTGGGAACTGTTTCCTTTTTCCTTTAGAGAATTCCTAAATGCCGGTGATGTAGACTTTAGCAATCCGCTCTCTTCGAAAAAGCAATTACTAATCCGTAAAGCATTCGAGGAATACTGGCTTACCGGTGGTTTTCCAGAAGTATTCAAACTGGACAAAAATCTGCGAATAAAAATCCATCAGGAGTATTTCCAGGCTATTCTCTTTCGTGACCTGGTCGAAAGACACGACGTATCGCACCCCAAGGCCGTGTCTGACCTGGCGTATTGGCTGGTAGATAATACGGCCTCAATGTATTCGATCAACAAGCTTACCGGGTACTTGAAATCACTTGGACACAAGGTTCCAAAGGCAACCGTATCGGATTACCTCAAATGGTTTGAAAAATGCTTACTTCCTGTTCAGCGTAAGACTCTTCGACGCCTCACTCACTCGCAGCCAAGCCAACCCCAAAAAGGTGTACTGCATCGACCACTCTCTGGTAACTTCGGTTTCCTCCGGAGTCCTGGTAAACTCCGGACATCTGCTGGAAAACATCGTATTTGTAGCATTACGACAGGAATATCCCAACATATATTACTATCGCACGAAGTCCGGCAAGGAGACCGATTTTGTCGTACCTCTGGCCCAAAGCCAAAAACTGGTCGTCCAGGTTTGCGAAACATTGGTCGATCCACAAACACGGAAACGGGAAATCGACGCGTTAACAGAATCGATGGACGAACTCAAATGCAAAACAGGAATCATAATCACCAGAAACGAGGAGGAGCAGATTAAAAGCGATTCAGGGAATATATGTGCTATCCCAATATGGAGATTTCTAATAAACCCCCAGGGAGGATGATTCATTTTTCAAAGCAATTGCCCACCCGGATGGCAGTCGATGTCCTGTGGTTTGGCATGCCCCAATACGCTGATCTGGAGATATGTGGAGGAAAGAGCCAATCGCAAAACTCACGAAACGGAATGAGACCGACAAGCATTCCGTCGGGTCGATGACCCGACCTACAGGTTTTTTTATATTATGAAAAAGGAAAATATCCCTCAATCGCAACAAAAAGACATTGAAAAAAACCGGCAGCAGAATCAAAACCGTCTTTGGGGGTTCGGCGAGAGCCTGTTCTTACGGGCTTGATACCTGTCATCATCGTGCTGGTGATTATTAACCAATGGGTTTTCACATCTCCATCACTTTATGAAGAATGCGAGGAAGCAATAGAGCAGTCCAATCGACTCATTTGCACAATCAACCTCGAAGAGTTAGCAATAGCATGCAAAACATATGCACATGATCACGATAGCGTTTTCCCTGACACCATACAAACGCTCCTGGATTCAGATTATATAACCAGGCAAACATTGGTTTGCCCGAATCTCGACGAACAAGTTGCCAACATTAACGATAGCTATGTCTATATTCCCGGTCAGATCAACGACAGCTATTACAAAAACATACTTGCATACGAGAAGCCGAATAACCATAACGGTGAGGGTGGGACCGTAGTTTATATCGACGGAAATGCGGAATTTGTTACGCCATACTCAGAAGTAGAGAAACTGGTCAAAGAAACAAGGCAGCGACTCCCTGGCGTTAAAGATTAGTATTCCGTCGGATCTGCGGACCAGACGTGCAGAATCCATACTCTATCAAAGGAGAAGTTGCCCGAAATGTCTATAATTGGTAACCACCTTTTTCGGGCAAAGAAACATTCATGAGGAATAAACCATGAGTTTCTTCGTCATTGGCAATCGATGGTCGATGGGAACGTATCTCAGCGGCCCGTTTCCGCTTCCGGACGACCTGTATGATATCCTGCCCGGCAATTGCGAACCACCGTCAACATTGCAATACTACATACCTACGGGTGACAAATGGTCGGGAATCGAAGTCGACATCAGGCCTACAGACTAACCAGAAAACATGAGGATCCGTTCGATAAACCGCGAGTTAACCTATGGAAAAACACGAACTGACCTGTCCAAACTGCAACTACAGCCTTCGTGGCTTACCGCACAACACCTGTCCGGAATGCGGCAACACTTTTGACCGGGAAGAGTTGGGTAACGATCCGGAACTTCAGCGCCTCGGCAGTCCTGTATACGCCAAACAGGGTAAAGGGTTTGTGAGGAAAACTATAGAAACCCTCATTCTATTCACTTTTAAGCCCTGGGTATTCGCGCAGCGACTTCGCGTGGACGAACCGTTAAGACCAGCAATAGCAGTATTCGTGATTTCGGTTATTATTGACAGCCTTCTTCTTTTTAAACCCTGGTCGTACGTCATATATACCTTTGTCATTTACACTCCGCTGTTTGCCGCAACAATGATGATATTCGTCCTGGTGTTCGCCCTGCTCTTTTCCGCGGGTTCTGTCCGAACGACGAATTCGTGGTCTTTTTGTAACAGGTTCCGGTTCTGGTGCATGGTCAATGCGTATTCGACCATTCTGACGCTACTATGGAAACCGTTTTGCGCAGGCACGTGGGACCTGGAATGGCCCGATTACACAACCGTTTGGCCAGTAGTCTATCTCCACGTGAAAACCGAGGCCTATTACGTTACAGGCCTGCTTTTATGGTGGACAACGATAATGGCAATTATCCTGTTATATCGCAATCGCCCTCGATGGCTTGCCATTATGTATATTCCAATCGCGTTCTTCTTCGCCAGAATCGCGATACAAATTGTCGATAGTTTTATTTTACGGCTTGCAAGATCATAGTAACCAAGGCATTGATAAAACACACACATGAACGAGAATAATAAAAACGATTATTCGATTCCGGTAATTGAAGCAAGCCATGTTTTGCGATTTGAACCAAAACCCGAATGGTTCGTTCGCCACGCTAATGGAATTCACGGTATTGGCCATATAACTCGGGTACTCCTCTGGACACAGTTACTCGCTAAAATGGTTGAAGCCGAAGGAATGAGCGTAAACAATAATGTTCTCGGTTGGGCTGCGTCAATACACGACACCCAACGGCTTAATGATTCAGTTGACGAAAACCACGGAGATAGAGCGGCCGATTGGATAACGAAAAACCCACAACTACTAACGTCCGGTATACCCGCCGAACGTGTTGCCTGCCTTTGCCGCTGGCATGTTCCCGCTGATTCACGCATCCCCGACATGACCGACGAGCTAAAGGTTTTCAAAGACGCCGACGCACTCGACAGGTGGCGAATCGGAGATCTTGAACCCGCTTACCTGCGAACCGAATCAGCCCACAGGCTCCTGGACACGAGCCGCCAGCTATGGGAAGCAACACTGTATCTTGACGATCCCCGCCGTATTTTCACTCACGTGATTACAAAGGCTGTGGAATTGGGAATACTTATATAATAATCGAGAAGAACAAACCGAAATCTCATTGGCAATCAACAAGCGTCCTTAAGCTTTAATCGCTAAAGGAAAGCGTAACCGCCTCTCCGGGCAGCAATTGGACATCCTGATCGATGCTGGCCACCAGTTGCCGACCCCATACCGGGCGATTGGGAATAGTTCGATATCGCTGTGGAGCTTCATTAACCGTTGCCGAGAGACTTTCAATCGTACCCGGATATTCCCGTCGAACACCGTTAGCGGCAGCAACGCAATGCACGAAGACAGACGCACCGACTCGTGCGGATAAAGCCATATTCTCCGGCAGGTATGCCGATACACGATTCGTTTGGTTTGGAGAAATCTCTACCAGGGATTCTCCAGGTATAACACTATCACCCGCACCAGCCAACAAGGCCGTCACCTGGCCATCCTGAGGAGCCCGTAAAACGTGGCGGTCAATACGGCGGACGATTTCCTCCAGATCATGCTGACGCACGTCGACAGCCAAACGCAAGGGAGTAAGCACCGGATCGTAAGGTGCAGCCACATCGCCGCGCTGTTTAAAGGAAAACAGCCGGCGATCGGTATCGTCAAAAGCTTGTTTCAATCGCTCGAGCGTTTTTTCGTTCTTTTCTATTCTGGTCTGCAATGCCAGAACCTCGGTCTCTATATCGTTTATTTCCCTGAACTGCGCCTGCCCGTTTTCGTAAAGATCCTTGATGATCTCATATTCAACCAGCAATCCGCGCAGTTCGATACGCTCCCGGGCATCAACCGCGTATTGGGTAAGATATTCTATATGAGCGGTTTCCCTATCCACGCTGAACCGTCGGGCAAGATCCTCCACATCAGCTTCGGCCCGGTTGTTGTCGACAGTGAGTCGAGCCTGTTCGGCCGCAACCTCCGCCCGCAGCCGCTGAATATCCGTTTCAATACCGGCCAACTGTATCCGCTCTTCCTGATCGTCGAGCGCCAACAGAGCCTGTCCCCGCAGAACCTGATCGTGCAATTCGACATAGACCTCACGGATCACTCCCGATTCGAGATGAGCGAGTTTCACCGGCTTACAGTCGGCGAAACCGACAACGATTCCCTGGGCACCCACCCGGAAGTAAAGAGTAAGCGATACGCCAATAGCCAGAAACCAGACAACTGCAGGAGTTATAGCGACTAACCACCTGCGCATGCACTTCGAAAAAGCTCGCCGGGAAACCTGGTTGTGCATTTCATTTTGCATAGCCGTGAATTCTCAACTCACTTCCTCGTGTTCCTGATCGACGAGCAGGTGGACAGCCTCGATTCGAAACGACTCTCTCATTTCTGAAACCAGATCCGGACCGCGATCCACGTCTCGAAGTCGGATTTTATACGCGTATTGGTAAATGGGTTCACCGCCGCCAAATGCGGGTGTCTCATCAACGGACACCACGGAATACCGGCGACAGTAGCGATTAAGTAATACGTCAAATTCGCTACTGCCCAAAGATCGTTCGCCGCATTCGAACCGCAACAAACTGTCGCCTGAGTTCCAGGCACCAAAACCGGTCAAGTGCAGATAACAGGCTACCAGGTTGGCCACAATCGATCCGAAGACCGCTATTTCGTAATAACCAAAACCGGCCGCTATGCCGCAAACCAAACACAAAAACACGTATGCTGTATCACGAGCGTCACGGACAACCGTTCGGAACCGAATAATCGCCATCCCCCCCAGAAGCCCGATAGCCACCAAAGAATTAACCGCCACAAGCGACATACTCAGAGCTGCCGCGATCGAAATAAGCACCAGGGCCTGGGTAAAAGTTCGCGAGTACGAAACCCCGCGATGAGTCCACTTGTAACACCAGGCGTTTAACTGACCGGTAATAAAGGCAACCAGTAAGATTAAAGCAAATCGTTCCGCGAGGCCGTTCTGCAAAACCTGCGGGTGATGAAAAAGGTCGTTAAGTAAATTCATCCCGCGCTCTGCCTCACGATTCTCTGTAGCTGGGTTCCCATACCGGCCGCCGTTGAGCAGATAACGTATTTGCACACACCGCACCGAATTATCTCCAGTCGGCGCAGCATATCCAAAACCCAGAAGGGGTAGGTATTGGTAAATTTCACCTCCAGGATTACCCCCCCGGCTCTTGCCGGAAACCACATCTCGCCGGCACTGCTTTGCCGTGGTGATAGAATTCCGTAATGCAGATTCCGATCCATGGTTATCCGCGTTCGTTCAGCCGAGACACCTTCATATGCCTCGCGCATATAGAAAACACCTATTGCAGGTCGAGCACCGATTTGGTCACGCAAACGCTGAAATTCGTGAACGCTTGTAATGGTCTGGGTATCATCGCATCGCCCTATTGCAGCCGATGGGAAATGATTGTCCCATAATACGGTATTGGCTATTTCTGAAGTTACACGAGCTCGCGTTTTATACACAATGCCGTCGGCTTTACGCTTAATCTCGAAAAAGTACGGCAAGCCCGCCGACGATGATCGAAAGTTTCGATAGGTACGAACTCGTAACTTGTATCGATCGTTGTGTTTATCCAGAGTTGTCCGCAAAAGTATTCTTGACGACGAATCGAGGTAAGTTGAGAGAATGGGATATTCATGCCCCTCAGAACTCGCCGTATACGGATCGGGCGACAGCCATTCCAGGCACCACCGGCGAATCTGCACGGCCTGTGCTTCGCTGATCAGGTATTTAACCTCATACCTCTGCCATTTCATCGCCTTTTTGTGATTACTCACCTCGTTCCCAGCCTTTCTGTCTCCCTTACCTGCTGACTGACTTTCGCCACCAAATGGAATGAATCACCCATAGCCACTGACGGCCATAGTTTGCGCACACTCTGGTAAACTGAAACGTGATAGCTCGACGACTTTCTACATGAAAAATTAACACAAGTATCGAAATTCGCCGGGAAACGGGGATATCGGGCTACACCGTCGGTTATTAAACCGCTTTGGCAGGTGCCACAGCACAAGCTCCCCGAATTCAAGGCATAAAACCTGCACTTCGAGATGCATTAATTCGTTAATTATCTTTATACGAGCAATTGCGCACTGCGACTGTCAATGCAATGTAAATTTACGTAAACGAAAATCGTTTACCCCACCGAATACCACCGCTCCGGCAACATAAACCAACAGGAGAAACTGAATCACCAAAAACAGGCGCGAAATCAGCGTAATTAACTCCGTATTACCGCGAATTATCCGGAATTCCCGACAAATCAAGCAAACTCCGGAAACCTTTCTTTATACAATAAGGCGAAAGATGCCCATCACCGCCGATATTTATTTATACAGGCGAGCTGACGAAATAGACAATTGCAGTAAAAACGGAAACTTCTGGAGGTAGACAAGTATGTTTAACAATACATACCGGCCCCTGATTGCCGGAGCGTTTTTTCTAACCGCCATACTATTCAGCACAACCGCCTGGGCGGAGTCCAAACCAATTAAACCTGAACGTGCGGTCGCTAACGATTCCCAACAACCTGTTCCACATGGCAAACACCGGGCGAATCAACTGGGCGGTTTCGTGCGCCAGCGGCATGGCGATCAAAACAAGAAGCCGTCAGGTCCGCAAATAGCGAAAAGACATTCGAAGGAATTCAAAACGTATAACGATGAAATCAAGCCCGCCCTGGAACAGTTGGATGAGCTTGCGCAATTCTACAAACAACAGGAAAGATGGGATGACGCGGAACGCATCCTCCAGCAACGTGTTGAACTTTCTCTAATCGCAGCTCAAGTCAGCATGCTGGCTGATTGCGAAGGCCCCAAAACGGCAATTGAAGCCTACTACGAACTCACGGAACAGCCGGAGATGGCTATCAGGTGGAAAAACAAACAACTACGAGAGCAATTTGGAAATATCCAAAGGCAAATAATCGAAGTTGATTCAGATCTGGCAAAGCTGCAAAACCGGCGAGAAGCTCTGGTACGACAAATGGAACACATTCGCCGACAACAGGAACAGGTGAGCAATGAAACCCGTAATCTGGAGAGGCGCAGATCGCACGAGCGAATTAATGAACTATTGCTCGCTGATGAAATCCTGGCCGAAAAAAGACGCCATGTGAACCAAAAGATAGAATCCACAGAGCAAACCCTCGCCACCGATTCTCTCAACAACGAGCAACGGGAAGCACTTCGCAACCACATCCTCGACCTTAAAGAGGAGTACCACAACCTGGAAAAGGAACAACTGCACATCGATTGGCAACTGGTAATGGAAAAGCAGAAGATGGACGAGCAGAAAAAACACGAGTACCTCGAAGAACAAATACGATCCAAGGAAAAACTGCATCGTTCGCAATTGGAGAAAAAGGAAGTCAGCCGTTTTCCGATTCGGATCGATACAATCGATACTGAAACACACAAGAACCGTGAAAAAACCTCGCCAGCAGCCAAACCGAAGACTCATTCAAAAGCCGGCGAACCTTCTCACATGAAACCCAAACATCTACAAAGCTCCCGTAAACCTGGTTCCCCCCCAAAAAAATATTGGAAAGATCGCGTATCACCTAAACTGAAAGTTGATAAAAAAAAGAGCCCTGAGCAATCCCTGAAGAATGAAAAAACGCCCCAAAGACTCGACAAGGTTTCGCATTAGATTAAAACATAACTTAAGTCGCGACAGATAGTTACAAAGGCTTCGCGACATAATCGCGAGGCCTTTTTTCGTTTCTAACGCTTCAAAAAAGAACTCAGCAAAACTACTTCAACAAGAATCCTCATATATCCCGCGTGGATTAATTGACACCTATAATCCGGTAAGTTTGAATTACTTAGCGGCAGGGATATCGGAGAGATAATTCCGGTTCCCTTTTCTAAAAACCGGCAAGAGACAGACGCAAACGGAAGCGGTAAATGATTGATTGCAGCAATACTCCAAACCAGGACGATTTGAACGTATATTTCTGTGGTTTTCACAATCTAATGCCGTACCGAGTACAGCACATTCTCCTGGTTTCAAGTTTATACGAATCGTTCATTCTTGAGGGTGAAGGTCTGATCACTGAGCTGATCACCAGTGAATACCTGGACATGAACCTGAGTCATGCGCCGCGGGTCTCTCGTGTGTCAACGGCACAGGAGGCTCTGGAATTTATCGGCGAGCAGCCGGTTGATCTGGTGATCACCATGACCCGCCTCGGAGATCTTTCCATTGCCGAATTCGCGGAAGCCGTCAAGTGGAGAAAACCAGATCTCCCCGTAGTGGTTTTGGCAGATGAACCGCGAGCCATTACACGTAATCCAAAACTCCGAGAAAGCGAGCACATAGATCGAACCTTTGTCTGGAACGGTGATGCCAGAATTCTGCTGGCGATAATCAAGTTTGTCGAGGATCGAATCAACGCCGAGCATGACACCAAAGTCGGCAATGTGCGGGTTATCATTCTGGTTGAAAACTCGGTAAGGTTTTACTCAACATACCTGCCGGCGATTTACACGGAGTTGATGAATCTGACCCAATCCCTGATAACCGAAAGCGTCAACCTCACACATAAACTGCTGCGAATGCGTGCCCGCCCTCGGGTACTGCTGGCGGAAACCTACGAAGAGGCATGGGCTCTGTACAACCAGTATGGTGAAAACCTATTGGGTGTAATATCGGACATTCGTTTCCCGAAAGACGGCGAATCCTGCGAGACGGCCGGTATCGAATTCACCCGGAAAATACGGGAACAGAACCATCACCTGCCCGTTCTGCTCCAATCTTCCGATCCGTCGTTCGCCCAGGCCGCAGATGAAATCGAAGCCTGTTTTCTGCATAAAAACTCTCGTCACCTCCTGCGTCACCTGCGCGAATTCATGCTCCGGAACCTGGGATTCGGAGACTTCGTTTTCAAGAATTCTTCCGGTCACGAACTGGACCGGGCACACGATCTTCGCGAACTGGAGGAGAAAATCGCCCACGTCCCCGTCGAGTCACTGGCATTTCACGCCGCTCACAACCACTTCAGTAACTGGCTGATGGCCAGAACGGAGTTCGAACTGGCTGCACGTTTGCGGCCTGCACAGGTCAGCGATTTCCCGTCGCTGGAGGAATTGCGGCGATATCTCATCAGCACATTAAAGGAGTTCAGGGAAAAAGCTCAAACCGGTGTCATTACCGATTTCTCACCGAACAAATTCGACGTTACCAGTTCCTTTACCCGCATCGGCGGCGGATCATTGGGCGGCAAGGCACGTGGATTGGCTTTTGTCAATGCGCTGATTCGCAGGCACAATCTGGCCCGCCGGTTTGAAGGGGTGAAAATCTTCGTCCCCAAAACAGTCGTTTTAGGGACCGAGGTTTTCGATCGCTTTCTGGACAACAACAACCTGCGCGGCGTGGTGGCTGAGGATATACCCGATGAACGATTAATCCGGATTCTACTGGCGGCCAAGTTACCCAAAAGCGTACACCAGGACCTGACCGCTTTTCTGCGCCAGGTGGAATATCCCCTGGCTGTCAGATCCAGCAGTCTCCTTGAGGATTCCCAGGGACAGCCGTTTGCAGGAATCTACTCCACGCACATGATCCCCAACAACCATCCGGACATATCCGTCAGGCTGGATCAGTTGTGTGATGCCATCAAGCGGGTTTACGCATCTACATTTACCCAATCTTCCAAACGCTATCTGGAAGCCACAGGGCGTAACGCGGAAGAGGAGAAAATGGGCGTCATCCTTCAGGAAATCGTGGGCAGCCAGCACGATAACAGGTTTTACCCGACATTCTCTGGAGTCGCCCGATCATACAATTTCTACCCGACAGAGCAGATGAACCCGGCGGAGGGAGTGGCTAACGTCGCCCTGGGCCTGGGCAAAATGGTGGTCGAAGGAGGACAAAGCCTGACCTTCTCCCCGGCGCACCCGGAAATCCTGCCCCAGTTCCCAACCACGGAAGACACATTAGCTAATTCGCAACGAAAATTCTACGCCCTGGACACCAGCCATCCGGAGGTATACCCGTCAGCGGATACCGAAGCCAACCACCTGCTCCTGGATCTGGACGTTGCGGAAAAAGACGGAACGCTGGCACCGATCGGCTCGGTGTACGATCCGCAAAACGAAGCGGTGTATGACGGTATAAACCGGCAGGGACCGCGACTGGTGACTTTTGCCCACGTACTCAAATCGGACGTTTTCCCCTTAGCGGAAATCCTGAAAGTTCTGCTGGAAATAGGTCAGGAGGGCACGGCCGGTCCGGTGGAAATGGAATTCGCTGTGGACATGAGCGCTACGCCCATGGAATTTGGTTTTCTCCAGATCAGGCCCATAATCCTGCACGAAGAGTATGAAGATGTCTGCCTGGATGACGTTTCACCGGGCAAAGTGATCTGCTACAGCAACAAGGCCCTGGGTAATGGGCAAATCCATGACGTACGGGATATCGTATATGTGAAACCGGACACGTTCGATTCAACCTACACACGCGAAATAGCGGCGGAAATCGGACAGATCAACGCGGACCTGCACAAGCAGGAGCGATCAACGATATTCATAGGACCGGGTAGATGGGGGACGGCCGACAGGTGGCTGGGAATCCCCGTAACCTGGGAACAGATATCCACCGCCCATGTAATGATCGAAACCACCTTGACGGATTTCATGGTCGCTCCATCTCAGGGAACTCACTTTTTCCAGAACCTGACCTCCCTGGGAATGGGCTATTTAATGATCGATCCCAATCTCGACCAGGGTTCGATTAACTGGAAATGGCTGGCAAAACAACCGGCCATACGCGAAACCGATTATGTCAGACACGTCCAGTTTGAACACGAACTGGAAATCAGGCTGGACGGGCGACGCCAACGAGCGGCAGTTTTCCGCCCTGACCTGTAACCAAAACCCTGCAGGTCTTTATGAAATCGAAGACGTACAACAAAGCTAATTCAATCAGATTAGACAATCGCGATCTTATTCGTTACCGCAAAATATGGCACTGATCGCCCTTGCTCCTGCCGCAGCGATGCGCACACGACTCGTTCGGCGAAATAATATTCTAATCAATCACCAATATCCGGTTTAAAAACGTATTCCCCGCAATCCTACCCCAGAAGTCAATTCCAAGGATTGTGGATATAGGTATTCCATTTATTCTACAAACCCGACATACTGTATAATATCACGCATAGATAAGTGCGCAGTACGAACACTGGCAAGGGAAACAGGAGATGAAGCTAGTCCCTCCCATCGCGGCAGCAATGATTGTGGTAATTATCGTCATCGGTGAATACCGCTCTTATATGAGTAACCCTGCCGAGCCGTTTGCCAATACACCGTACAATAACAAGAAAGAGATAAACAAGGAGAAACCGGTGTTTTCCGCAAGTGGATATGATCTTCGCAGCCCGGACAAAGAGCAGCTTAAGGTTCTGGTTCAATCGCTTTCAGAAGAAGAACGCGAGGTTCTTCTGGGCGAAGGCACAGAGTGCCCTTTCAAAGGCAAGCTGGTGGATAACAAGGAGGAAGGAATTTATACCTGCCGGCTTTGTGGTTTGCCACTTTTCCAATCGGGAACAAAGTTCGACTCCGGTACCGGCTGGCCCAGTTTTTTCAAACCGTTCAACCCTGATCACGTGGTGGAACAGACTGACCGAAAACTGGGAATGACGCGCACGGAAATACGTTGTGCCAGATGCATGTCACACCTTGGCCACGTATTCGAGGATGGACCGGAGCCAACCGGTTTACGGTATTGTATGAACTCCGCCGCGTTGAAATTCCATAAATCCGGCACAAAACTACCACCGGAATCTCTGCCGGTAAAAATGGAAACAGCTTATTTCGCCGGCGGTTGCTTCTGGGGAATTGAAGACAGGTTTCAGCAGGTCCCGGGAGTTATCGACGCCGTAAGCGGGTACCAGGGCGGACATGCCGAAAACCCAACTTACAAACAAGTCTGCCAGGGTGGTACAGGCCACGCTGAAACGGTTCGAATCGTTTTCAATCCGGACAAGGTCACTTACCGCCAATTGCTGGAATGGTTTTTCAAGTTTCACGATCCAACCCAATTGAACCGGCAGGGGCCTGACATCGGCGAACAATATCGGTCAGTAATCTTCACTTCAACAGAGGATCAAGCCGCGGAAGCAAGCGAATTCCTGGCCGAAC
This sequence comes from Phycisphaerae bacterium, assembly GCA_963667855.2. Classification (GTDB taxonomy): domain Bacteria; phylum Planctomycetota; class Phycisphaerae; order UBA1845; family UBA1845. The sequence continues at coordinate 166,880 of CAXXKI010000020.1, forward strand.
AACAAAACAACGATCGCTTTCGCGATAAGGAAATCGAAACGGTTATAGAAGAAGCAGGACCGTTTTACGAAGCCGAGGAATACCACCAGGATTATCACAAAAAACACGGCGGTTCGTGCAGGATAGGTTCGAATAAGTAAAACAAAATCTAAAAACCTGGGGTCAGATCGCATTCAGACAATAACAAGTGCCACATCAACGGCACTGCGTAAAATATACTATCAGCTGAAAGCGATCTGCCCCGAGTTCGTTAACGGGTTTGGCCTGTTCCGCGGACTACATATCGCTGGGTGGTCAGCTCCTCCAGCCCCATGGGTCCGTAGGCGTGGATCTTGGACGTGCTTATCCCAATCTCCGCCCCCAGGCCCAGCTGGAATCCATCGTTAAACCGCGAAGAGGCGTTGGCCAGCACGCACGACGAACCCACCTGCCTGAAGAAACTATCCTGGTTCTGCACATCCTCACTGACGATCACATCGGTGTGGTTCGAACCATAAGCCTGGATATGCTCTACCGCCTCGCCCAGGTCAGCAACAACCTTCACCGCCACAATCAGGTCCAGGTATTCTTTTCCCCAATCATCATCAGTAGCTTGTTTTGCCTGCGGACACAAACCACATACTTGCGGATCACCGCGCATTTCCACTCCAGCCTGCAGGTAACGTTCCTGCAGTAATGGGAGAATCTCCTCAGCCCGCGACTGGTGAACAAGTATGCACTCGGCCGTATTGCAGGTTGCCGGAGCGGAGGTCTTGGCAGTTACCGCTATATTAACAGCTTTTTCCGTATTAGCGTATTCATCAATATAGATATGGCAGACACCATGAAAATGTTGAACCATGGGAATCCGCGAATGCTCATGAACAAATTGAATAAGCGCTGTTCCACCTCGCGGAATAACCAGGTCAATATAATCGTTCATCGTCAGCAGCTGCTGCAGTTCGCTCCGATCGGAAGAAGTCATAACTTCTATCGCCGCCGGCGTAACTCCATTTGCCTGGAGCGTATCCTTGGCCAGCTTGGCCAGGATCTCGTTGGAGTTATTTGCCTCTTTACCGCCTTTTAGGAAACAAGCGTTACCAGCCTTGAAACACAGACTGAACGCGTCAATAGTAACGTTCGGCCGCGCCTCGTATATCATCGCAATGACACCCAATGGCACTCGAACCTTCTGCACGTGCAGACCGGAATCGGTTCGATAATCCTTAACCACGCCTCCGAGCGGATCGGGCAGACCGGCAATTACCTTCAACCCCTCTACCATCTGCTGCAGGACCGATTCGGTTATTTCAAGCCTCTTGAGTTTTGCCTGAGCGAGCCCAGCCTGGCGAGAGGCTTCCATGTCCTTGGCATTAGCCGCGAAAATAGCCTCGCGGTTGGCGGCCAGGCTGTCAGCCAGCTCCAACAAAACCTTATTCTTAACTTCGGTAGAAAGGGAGGACAGCGCATAAGACGCCTCCCTCGCTGCCCTGGCTTTTTTCTCGATTGCGTCGCTCATAACAATTCACCTTTTATCAATTCGCTCGAACCGCTCGTACGATGATTGGCCGTGGCGATTTTATCACCTTTTTTCAACAACCAGATCGTCCCGGTGAACGATCTCATTCATGTAGTGGTAACCTAAAATGCCAGGCAGCTCCGCGCTTCGACACCCTTTGATTCGCTCAACTTCTTCCGAGTTGTACGAAACCAAACCGCGGGCAAACGCTTCACCATGCCTGTCAGCAATGCGAATAGCATCACCGGCCGCAAATCGCCCTTCCACCTTTACAATACCCGAAGGAAGTAGACTGGCGTTCCGCTCAACAATCGCCTTCACAGCTCCAGCATCAACCCGGATTACCCCCTTAGGGCGAGTGGCCGTCGCAATCCATCGACGCCTGGTATTGAGCGAACGAACATTAGGCTCAAACAACGTTCCTACCTGCTCGCCGGATATTATCGCCTGCAATACGTCTTTACGCCCCCCGGGAGCAATAATAGCCGATATCCCCGCGTCGCCAACCAGCCGCGCTGCATCAACCTTGGTTTTCATTCCTCCGGTTCCCGTGGAACTTTTTGCCGACCGTATATGAGCGTTGACACATTGACCGGCTTCAATAGTTCGCAATAGCGGACCATGAGGTCCCCCCTCGCGCAAACCCTCAACATCCGTGAGCATGACCAGCAGGTCGGCCGACACCAGCGTAGTCACCAGGGCCGAAAGATGATCGTTGTCTCCGAGTTTTATCTCATCAAACGTCACGCTGTCGTTTTCGTTAACAATCGGAACAACTCCCTGATTTATCAGGGCTTGCAGCGTATGCCTCGCATTCAAATATCGAGAACGATTATCCAGGTCCGCGGAAGTAAGTAGCACCTGGGCAACGTGAAAGCGATATTTCTTCAAAGAATCCGCCCAGGCGTTCATTAAAACCTGTTGGCCAATAGCCGCGGCCGCCTGCTTGTCCACTATCGCCTTGGGCATGACCTGCAAACCCATGACATTCAAACCGGAAGCAACCGCACCACTGGAAACGATAACCACTTGCCGCCCGGATCGCTTTAACGCAGCAATATCGCTTCCCAAGCGAGTAATCGCCTTTTTATTTAGCCTTCCAGCCTCGGTAAGCACCGCACTCCCGATTTTCACCACAACCAGGTTTGAATCGCCGAGCCTCTTTCTATGTTGAATACTATCCGCCAAACTGTCGGACATAACCATTGCTCCAACTATTAACTAAGTCCTTTAAATATAAAGTGAAAACGGCAACCGTTTTCATTGAGTTACGAATCTATAATAGTTGGTCGGAAAATCGTGGCGAGTGTGTTGAAGTCATATCCTCAATACGATACCGGATTATTCCTTTCATCGTAGCTGATCGGCTAAAGGAGGCTCAAACCATGGACACCCCCAGTGTCTCGCCCATAACCACCGTAGGCCAACATATCATGCAACAACAGCGAGAACACCCCACTGCAACCGGCCAATTCAGCTGGCTGCTCAGTGGCATAACCCTGTCCACCAAAATCATCGAATCATACGTGCGCAGGGCAGGTCTCGCTGACATATTCGGTACAACCGGCAACGCAAATGTTCAAGGAGAACTCGTCCAGAAACTTGACCTGATCGCCAACGAAACCATTAAACGATGCCTGGGCTACAAGAGCAATGTCGGTATTCTGGTTTCGGAAGAAGACGATGAGCCCAAACTCCTTCGCGGAAACGGCAGCGGCGGTAAATATATCGTCCTGTTCGATCCATTGGATGGTTCAAGCAATATAGACGTAAATGTTTCAGTAGGAACAATCTTTTCGATACTCCAGGCCAGAGATGACCTCGATTGGAGTGCGGACCCGATCGATCACATATTGCAGGCGGGGTACCGGCAATTAGCGGCCGGGTATGTGGTCTACGGCAGCAGTACTGTATTGGCTTATACCACAGGCGAAGGCGTACACATGTTCACCCTCAACCCCGATATTGGAGCGTATGTGCTGCATCAGGAACGGGTAACCATGCCCGAAGAGGGGAAGATGTACAGCGTCAACGAAGCGTACCGGGCGAGTTTTCCCCAGGGAATTCAGGACTACCTGCAATGGGCAAAGAACGAGGATTACTCCTTGCGCTATATCGGATCCCTGGTTGCGGATTTTCATCGCACACTGTTACGTGGCGGGGTTTTCCTGTATCCACCGACAGCAAAACAGCCAGAAGGAAAACTGCGTCTGCTTTACGAAGCCAATCCCATGGCTTTCCTGGCGGAACAGGCCGGCGGAGCGGCCACCGACTCGAAAGGCAGATTGCTTGATAAAATACCAACCAAGTTGCACGAACGTACTCCGTTAATAATCGGCAGCAAGAACGAAGTGGCGAAAGTTCACGAGTTTCTAAAAAACGGCGAGAAGTAAATCAGGATTCCACAACAAAAGAATCCGAAGCGTCTTCATCACGAATCGCGGTCAGATCCGCAGGCCGGGTCAACATACCCGACGAAAAACCAAGCTCCGTCCGCGCAGCCAGCCAGACCTTCAACTGGTCATACGCTACCGGATGATTTCCCAACCGCCCGATCTCGATAGCGGCTGCGGCATTTCCCAGGTACGACGCCTGCACTATCCCCGCACCGGCCGCCAGTGCCAGGCTGGTGGCAGCGAGCATCGCGTCACCGCACCCTAAACGATCGAGACATCTATCCGCAAACGATGGGAAGTGTTCACTATGTAACCGGTCACACCACTGGGGAGAACGTGGATCCTGACTGGGCCGGTCGAACACTACCAAACCTCTCTTGCCCAACGTACACAACAAATGCCGAGCCTGGTTCCGGTTTATCAGGTGATAAGCTACCGAAGAAAGCCCCGCTTCAAAATCGTGTAGTGTATTTCGCAATTCGCGCTCAGTGGGACAAAGCAGATCAACGTTGCGGAAATTAAGCAGGTTACCGCGAGAACCGCTGACATCGGCGGCAATAATCGGCACGTTTGCCCGTAAACAGGGAAGAACTCTTTCAAGCAGGGACGAAGTAACCGTTCCATAACCGAAGTCGCAGATAATCACAACATCGAGCTGCCGCGAACGCTGCTCAAGAATCGCCGAGTACTTCTTTTCCGCCCAGGAATCCAATGGAACGATGCCTCCGGACTCCACTTTAAACACCTTGTTCTCTTCCACCAGGTATCTGGTTTTCTCAACCAGTGATTCACGAGATGCAACCGAGCAGAATTCAACTCCCTCGGCAGACAACACTTCCCGGGCAATTCCTCCCAGTTCATCTTCAGCACCGTTACTGACCAGAAAAGTCTTCGCACCCAGCGCCGCGGCGTGCCTCGCTACTATCGCAGCTCCGCCCACATAGCGCTTTTCCTCCAGCTGGGCAAGAGAAAGCATCGGAGACTCGGAAGCCACATCGATCGCGTCACAAAAAACATATCGATCGATTATGATATCCCCAACCACTCCAACGCGGAGAGATTGAAACTTATCAAGAACATCCGTAAGCGACGATTGAGAAATATCATGCCTGCGGCAGACCAGCTTCAACCGTTCGTTTTTAAGCTCCCGCTCCCCGGGCATGGAAGCCGCCAGCGCCGTGGAACTGAAAACCACGTCACCGCTGGAAAAGATAACCCGCCCGCCGTGTTCTTCCACGATGGTACGCTCGGTCTGAAAACGCGCATCGTAGGAGGTCTCGTATTCCCGCCCCTTGACGTACACGTCCGGGCGAATCGCCTGCAAAATCTTCGCCGCCGTGGGAGCGGGGTCTATACAGACAAAGTCCACAAACTCCAACGCGGCCAAACTCTCGGCGCGAAGCTCTTCAGGAATGTAGGGGCTCTGGTCCCCCTTATTTATTTCCGAATCGCCGGTAAGCGTAACCACAAGGATGTCACCCTGGCGACTGGCGAATTCCAGGTAACGGATATGGCCGGGATGAACAATATCGAAACAGCCATGACATTGAACAACGGTACTTCCGTCATCGCGGCGACTGCCCAGCAACTCCAGCAACCGGGGAAGATCAACGACCTTGCGCTTGTATCTGTTATGTCCGTTCATGGTCCAATTCGGACTCCGAATCCCCGACGCCCAGTGTTGGCCGCATATATATTATCGGTCCTATACCCCTTCTAGTCGATAAAAAACGCCGTTTTTACCGTTTCTGTTGCTTTTCAGACCCGAATACCTACCATATTTCGATCCGCCAAACAATCGACGAGGAGCGTACGGTGGCGTAAAGAGCAGACAGTTAACCAATCCTGGTCTCGAAAGGGGCGAGGTACCCGGACAGGCAGACCAGAATTCCAGTAACGGATTGCGAGAAGTTAATCAACCATGCTTTGGACGCTGCAAAAGTATATCTTCCGAGAAATGGGCAAGACTTTCCTGCTCACATCAATAGGCCTGATTGTAATCATCGGCTTGGGCGGCGGCGTAAAGAACATGATCGAACTGGAGGGTATTAACGCCCTGCAACTACTCAAGATCATGGGGCTTGTGCTTCCGGTTGCGGCCTCCCTTACTTTGCCAATCGCAGCACTATACTCGGCCACCGTCACCTACGGACGATTAAGCGCGGACAACGAACTGGTGGCCTGCCGTAGCGGGGGTATAAACCTTCACGTTCTCTTTCTTCCCACAATCGTGATCAGCCTGGTTTCAGCGATAATTACCTTTTTCTGTATCAACTTCATAATCCCCAGCATGGTCATGAACCTGGAAAACTTTATGAAAGATGACTTGGCCAGCCTGGCGAAGCACCGATTATCCACTCCAGATCGTTTACCTCTGGGCGAGGGAAGATATCGAATATACGCAGACGGTACAGAGGCCGTCCGCGCCCCGAACGATGAACCGGATAAAGCCCCCACCAGACTCAAACTTACCGGCGTGGCTTTTCTCGAAATGGACGGTAATGAATGGACCCGATTCGGCACAACCGAATCAATACAGATAGAGTTCGACACCTCGGAACAACGGAACACGATTACCGCGGAGATGAATGGGCTCAGCCTGTACGACGCGAAAACCGGTCGATATTCCGATTTTGAACATGAGTCCATCGGCAAGTTTCCCATACCCGGCGGACTGCCGTTGAAGGTTGCCTGGCTCGATCTGGGCGGCTTACTGCGCTACCGTTCGCAACCGTCATTATGGCCCAAGATCGATAAAGACGTTGCCCTGCTCCGCCTCATAGTCGCTCAAGCGGACTTCTACCGTGATCTGAACGAACAGTTCAGAGAAACGGGACAGGTGGTTTTCGGTGACAACAAAGTACGCTACACCATTACCGCGAATACCGTTATCCCCGACCTGGAGGACAACTGCCCGCGATATGAAGGTGATGTAACCATCACCGAAACCCGACACGATGGAGTGAGGAAAGCTACGGCAGACTGGGCGATGTTGAAAGTCTCCCATTCCGCCAGCAAGAACAGTGTCCAGGTTTATATCGAAGCAAATGATAACGTTCGGATCGTCAACAGCAGGAATCCGGATATGGTCATCAGCCGAACGCGGGAACGGTTCGAGCCGGCGGACATCCCCGAAGTAATGCTGCAGAAGGCTCTGGCCGAACCTACCAAAAAACTGCTGGAAAACAACGGCCGAACCCTGGGAAGAGGAACACTGGCCGACAAGCAGCGCGATAAAGTTGTCTACGCCGTCAGTAAATTATCCCGAAAGATAACTGGTGTACTACATTCCAGACTGGCGTTCAGTATCAGCGTTTTTGTTCTGGTGATCATGGGAGCTGCCCTGGGAATCGTTTTCCGCGGCTCACAGGTTCTGGTGGCGTTCGGCATCAGCTTTATCCCGTCCCTGTTCGTTATTACCACAATCATCATGGGAAAACAGCTGATCGACAAACCGAACACGGTAGCTGTCGGAGTCATGGTAATCTGGCTGGGAATCATAGTGATGGGCATAATCGACACATACGTGCTGTGCAAAGTGGTACGAAGATAGAGAAAAGGATTCTGAAACAGGCAATCAATGGCTACTCTCGACAGATACATACTTAAAGGCCTATTGGTCAATTACCTCATAGCTATCGGGGTAATGATGAGCCTGTACATAGTCCTCGACCTGTTCTTCAACATGGACGAATTCACCGAGAACGTCGGAGGCACAACCCAGATCCTCCTGGATATCGCCAGCTTCTACGGGAACAGGGTTTTTCTGTATTTCTCCCAATTATCAGGCGTAATCACCCTTTTCGCCTGCCTGATCACCGTTTCCCGAATGCGGCAACAGAACGAATTGACCGCCGTCCTCGCTTCCGGCGTAAGCCTGTATCGTATTGCTGCTCCTGTACTGGGTTTCGCAATAGCCACAACCGCCCTGTGGTGGGTGAATACCGAAGTATTTATTCCATCCATTGCCCACAAACTCGCCCGAAGGCATGATGACGCCAGAGGCTTAAAGACTTTCGGCGTTTATTTCCTGCAGGATCGCGATAACGCGTTGCTATGCGCTCAGAAATATGTCCCGGGCGAAGAAATACTGAAGCGAGTGCTGATCCTTAAAAGAGATAAAAACGGCTCCTTCGAAAGCTGGATACAGGCTGAACAGGGCACCTGGAAAGCACCGGTACCCGGTGTTTCCCCCGGCGGCTGGCAACTCGACCGCGGGTTGGAGTGCAAGCGCAGCGCCGAACCGAAAGACACTCTTGCCCCAGAGGGCGCTTTCAAACAGGAACTGATCGATTTTTACGCAAGTAATCTCGATCCCCAGACAATTGAATTGAGGCAATCCACCAGTTGGATCCGTTTCCTCAGCTCAAAAAATCTCGACCAGCTCAGCCACACGTTAGATGGACACATGCTCCAGCAGGTTCATAACGCCAAACACACTCGGGTTACCACACCGATTATCTCTCTACTGATGCTGGCTTTGGGTTTGCCATTCGTCCTGGATCGGATACCGGCCGGCGTGCTTGCCGCCGGCGGAAAGAGTCTCCTGCTCTGCGGTACCTGCTTCCTGGCAATGTTCCTGACCCAGAATTTGAGCAGTGAAGGTAATCTTTCCGCCTTACCCGCATGGATACCGGTTATGGTATTTACTCCCATATCCGTCGTCCTTTTCGATCGAATGCGCACCTAGCATAAGGGGGCGGGCGTCTCGCCCGCCTGGTAGTTCAAAAAGCAGCTAATCACCAACAGTCAATCCTCCCTGCACAACTTTCCGACAAAAACTTGAAACCTGCGATCCGTGTATCGGTATAATCAGGTTGACAAGGCCGCAGCCTGAACAACTGGCTGCTCAGCGGAAATCCGCAACCGGAAACAATTCGACAGGAGAATCCATAATGACTCCGTTAAGCCATCCCCACAGATGCGTTTTATTTTCAACGGTCATTGCCGGAATCACGCTTGTACTCACACAAGCAGCCAATGCCCAACAACCATCCAAACCTCACCCAAACGATACTGCAACCCAAAACAATCAACAGCATGAACAAACGCTCGACAACAATACAGATTGGGATAAGCTTGATTTCGGATACGATGATGAACCCCCGGTAGATTTCTACGAACGCCACTGGAGAAGGCACACCCGCTTCTACAGACCTCACCGGTTTTCCCATCCGGACATAAGGCGGCGATTCGGACACACACCTCGCTATTACCGATATCGCCCGGATCCCTATTACGATGAATATCCCTATTCAGGATACTACGAGGAGGGCGTAGCCTTGTACCTGCAAGGCCGGCACGATGAACGCAAGTATAGAGACTGGAAAAAACGACACGATAAAGGAAAAAAAGCATTCGCCGCATCAATAACTAACGGCGTCCGCATGTTCCAGGAAGCGGACTACCAGAACGCCGCCCGGCAATTCCTGCTGGCTGCCAGGTTGAACCAGGGCGACCCGGCCAGCAGACTGCACGGCGCATACGCACTGGTCGCTATCGGTAATTACGAAAAAGCCGCCGACATGGTGTACGAGGCCATCAAACTGCAATCCAAACTGCCCTACCTGCCGTTGGACATACGCAGCGAGTACGGCCGGGAAGCGGACTATCAAACGCATTTCGATCAGCTCGAGAAATTCACAAACGAAACAAAAGACAACCCACGACTCTGGCTACTACTTGGATTTTACCAATATTACTCGGACAACCCGTCTGACGCCATGGATTCCATGAACAGGGCCAGAGAACTGTCTCCCCGCGACCGGGTAATAATGGTTTTCTATGATGCGGTGGAACTGGCTAACCCTTCCGTACCTCCACCGGCCACTGATCCCAAAAACGCCGAAGAGACAAAAAAAGAAACAAAAACAAATGACGAACGAAATTCCCAGGATTGATGCCGAAAATCCTTTTTTTGAATCCTCTTCACAATCGGCTCGCCTGATGGCACAATCTCCGGAGTGATGACAGAACCGAAACAACAGGAATCCCCTGATCAACCAACCAGCGGCATTATCGAGCTGATCGCCGGCTGCATGTTCAGCGGAAAAACTACGGCCATGCTCCACCTGCTTCGCGAGGAGACGGCCGATACCATCCTCGTCGTTAAACACGCTAAGGATAAACGATACTCCAGATGCCAGATCGTCACCCACGACGGAGACGGGTGCGAAGCTGCCATCGCCATATCCTCACAGGATATACTCGACCAGGTAGCCGACAGAACCCAAGTCGTGGCAATTGATGAAGGGCATTTCTACGACGACGACTTCCCCGAGGTATGCAAAAAACTGGCCGACGCCGGCAAAAGGGTAATCGTCACCAGTCTGGATCTGGATATGTGGGGCCAACCTTTCCAAACCATCGAGAAAGTTAAAGGATATGCAGGCGTAGTCCGTATCCAGCGAGCCGTATGTGCCGCATGCGGCCTGCCGGCAACCCGCACCCACCGAAAGACACCAATAGTAAACCGTAACCTGGTCGGCGGTTCTGCCGACTTTGAACCAAGATGCGAATCGTGCTGGTCGCCGCCGCCAGAGACACATATTGACAGCAACGAGATGGCTTAAGGACTAATAACGGCAATAGCCTCCCGAATCAGCGACTCCTCAATGTCGTCACGAATGACCGTCTTGCCCAGGCCATCGAGAAGAACCCAGCGCCGCTTGCCCTTCAAAACTTTTTTATCCCCAAACGTGAATGCCGATACGGCCTCTATATCCATAGGCTTCGGCGTGACAATCGGAAGATTAAAAAGCTTCAGCACAGCACATATGCGCTCAACTTCGGACTGTTCAAGCAAACCCAGCTCGCGAGAAATGTGCGCCGCGGCAACCATCCCCAGACCAACCCCCTCACCATGACGCAGCCGGTAATCAAACCAGCTTTCCACCGCATGGCCAATAGTATGACCAAAGTTGAGAATAGCTCGACGCCCGTGCTCCTGCTCATCGCTTTCCACAACACCCGCTTTGATTCTCAGGTTTCGATCAACCAAATCGGCCATCACATCAGCATCGACCGCGTTTATCTTCTCCGCCTGATCTTCGTGCCAGGCAAGAAATCCTTCATCACAGATCAAAGCGTGCTTGATCGATTCGGCTAACCCTGAAGCAATGTCCCGAGCCTGCAAAGTCTGTAGGCACTTCGTATCTACCGCAACCAATTCGGCATGATGAAACGCCCCAACCAGGTTCTTACCCGCTGGATGGTTTATAGCGGTCTTGCCGCCAATTGAAGCATCAACATCCGCTTCCACGGTTGTCGGACAGGTAACGTAACGAACGCCCCGCATCCAGGTGGCTGCCGCGAAACCGGTTAAATCGCTAACCACCCCACCTCCCAGCGCCAGTAACAAACCATCGCGAGATAACCTCGCTTCCCCAAGCCCCTCATATATCAGGTTGAGCTGCTCCAGCGATTTCGATTCATCACCAGGTGCAAAGGTATGCAAAACGGTTTGAATCCCAGCTTCTTCCAGACTGCGTAAAACCGTATCCGCATACAATCCCGCTACGGTTGTATCTGAACATACAAACACTAGTTGTGGTGCGTCGAGCGCTGAAACCCACTTCCCAATGTAGTTAAGGCCACCGGGTTGGATAATTATTTCAGATTCACCACGCGAAAATTTCAGTATCAATTCATCCATCGTTTTTCCACCGGTAATCTATTACCTGACAAGGAGTTACACGCCATTAAACTCAAAACACCCACCTGTGAGAACTTGTCAAAAAGCCGCGATAAGGACCGGTAACCTTGAATTTCACGTAATTTCTTGTACTATAACTGTTTGCAGTGATGATGCCACCAATATAGAGGATCAGGTTATCTGAACTTGAATCCACTTAAAGGCGTAGTAGAGAGAGATTAAGAAACTACCTGACGCTGCGTCATGCTACCGTGCGGAATGGTGGCGGCATTATCAGAACCAAAAACAAGCTGGCAGGTTTTGGACCGAACCACGAAGTTGCAGCCGCGCGCTAACTCAGCCAGTAAACCGCGAATCTCCGGATTGAGTTATCAATATGTCACATACAATAACCTCAACTACGAAGCCTGTAACACAAAACAAAAGAAGCGGCCCAGCAAAACCTTCCAGCTCGAAAGCAAGCAAAGCACGTTTTCGAACCTATCGCTCAGCCATCAACTTCTTAAAAAGTACGACTAACTACGAAAACCTGCCACCGGCAAACTATACCCGCCGTAATTTTAACCTTACCAGAATGGGCAAGATTCTGGAAAAGTTAGATAACCCCGAAAAGAAAATGAAGACGGTACACATCGCGGGTACCAAGGGCAAGGGTAGTACGGCCACCATGGTTGCCTGCATGCTGCGTAACTGTGGATACAAAGTGGGGCTGTACACATCCCCCCACCTTCTTTCCGTCTGCGAACGAATGACTATTAACGGCGAACCGCCAAGCGAAAAGGAATTCGCTCGGGTTCTCTCCCGTACAGCGGTAGCCTCTGAAGAAATTAACCAGACTGACGATAGCCAGAAAGAAACACCAACAACCAGATCAAGAATTACTGGAAGACGAAACGCGGACAGAGATCATAATCCAACTTTCTTTGAATTGATCACCGCGTCCGCTTTCCTCTGGTTCGCTGAAAACGAGGTCGAAGTCGCGGTAATCGAAGCCGGATTGGGCGGCAGGCTCGACTCCACCAACCTTATCACGCCTGAAGTGTGTGCGATTACCAGTATCAGCTACGACCACATTCCTCAACTCGGCTCAACACTGACTGCAATCGCAGAAGAGAAAGCCGGAATAATCAAGGAAGGAATTCCGGTCGTCAGCGCCCCCCAACGCCCCGAAGTAGTCGAGGTACTAAAAAACGCGGCTTCCAAAATGGATGCGCCTATCTGCTTCCCCGGCGAGGATAACGAATTCAGCTATCGGTTCGAGTCCAACCGGATCGTAGGCCCACACACCAGGCTGTCACTAACAACCCAGCGAAGTCGTTTCGAACACTTGCAGGTTCCTCTGCCAGGCGAGCATCAGGCCATTAATTGCAGCGTCGCCCTCTCCATGATGGACGCACTGAAATCACGGGGATTTGAAATCGACGACCAGAAAGCCATCGAAGGATTAGCACAAGTAAACCTTCGAGGCCGCATGGAAATAATCCACAACGAACCGCGAATCCTGGTAGATGGTGCTCACAATGCCGCCAGCGTCGAGGCTTTGATGCGGGCTATCGGGCAAACCGTCCCTTACGATTCCATGGTGGTTATCTTCGCCTGCCAGAAGGATAAGGATATCCCCGGAATGCTGCGACACGTCCAGCTTGGCGCGGATAAGATAATATTCACTACCTCGGGTACAGCCCGTTCCGCCGATCCGGAGGAATTGCTGCACATGTTCCAGGAAACCTGCGGAAAGATGGCCCAGGTGGCTGACACGCTGGAAGAAGCGGTTGAGATTGCCCGTAGTGCCTGCACCAGGGAAGACCTCATCTGCATCACCGGCTCGTTCTACATCGTGGGGCAAGCGACCCGAAAACTGAGCCTGCTGACCGCTCAACAGAATTCCTGAGATGATTAATCCCAAAGACTCCGGTCGGCCCCGGAGTCTTTTTATGCGCACTGCGCGTAAACGTCTCCAACCGTGGCACAAATCGGAGTCCAGAACCCCCCCTTGCGACGGCGGACATTCTCAAAACCAGCATCGCGGAAAAACCCATCTATCTCCGACCAGGGAGCGTGATAGATTCCCCCCTCCACCTTGTGGATAATAACATCGAAAGCCACCCAGCCTACCGTATTATCCCTGAAACCATCGATCAAGACGAACATTCCGCCAGATTTGATCAGACGCCGAATACCTTTAACCACGCCCGGTTGATTGGGATAATGGTGAAAGGAATTCGAGCAGGTAACTACATCAAACGTGGCGTCCTTAAACGGCAAAAATTCGCTGTCAGCCGCCGTGAATACCGATTTATAGTGCAAATCAGCTTTGCGGGTTTTCTCGGTCGCCCGACTGCACATTAATGGTGAATAATCCAATCCAACTACCTGCACAGGCCAATCGGAATGAGCGAGCATCGACGCCAATTCCCCCGTTCCGCAGCCAATATCCAGCACTCGAAACGGTTTCTGATTGCGATCAAACCATTTCGCGATCTCCTCCATCAACAGAAGGTATGACGGGCGGAAAAGAAAATGATGCAGAAATGATCGGTCGTATGAATGAGCCCACTCCTCGAACTGCTTCCGGGCGCGATCCTTCATCGCCGAATCCTGAGAGCTGGATTGAGACACTTCGGGCAAGTGACTACCCTTTCAATATTTACCAACCGGCAATACCGTTTTCGCCGGATAAGTTTTATCCTTATTTACCGATACAGAAGGAAGCAAAAATCCTTCCCAGCAAGTCTTCCGTGGTCACCGTTCCGCTTATCGCACCCAGGGCATCGAGCGCTTCGCGCAACTCCATGGCCACAATCTCGGCCACATCGAGAATATCATCAGTAGTGGACAGTATATCCAGGCAATGATCAAGAGCCTCCCTGGCTTCGGCCAGCGCCATTCGCTGCCGACTGGAAATAACCACGCCCACGTCATCACTGCCCGCAGAGTCGTCCAATCCGCCGACAGACATTAACTGTTCAGTGATAGCATTCTTAAGAGAATCGATCCCCTGCCCGCTGGTCGCACTTACCGGGCAGACCGGCCCGACGTCAGCCGCTTCCAGCACCGCGCACCGTTTACGCATGGTGCCATCGTCAATCTGATCCACTTTTGTGGCTATAACCATCGTCCTTGTTTTTGCCAATCCAGCCATGGAACGAACCTGCTGCGGATCAACGGCAAGCGAAGCATCAAAAACAACGCACACCAGGTCCACTTCGCCCGCGATTTCAATCGCCTTCGCCCTGCCTAGAGTTATCACTTCGTCAGGTTCATCGTTCACTCCGGCGGCATCCAGCAAAACCACCTCCTGCCGGCCAAGGCGAACCGGAGCGGATAGAATATCTCTGGTCGTACCGGAAACGGCGGACGCTATCGCCCTGTCCATTCCGGATAGCGTATTCAGCAATGTACTTTTTCCAACATTTGGCGGACCGAGCAGAAGAACGCAGGGCAGCACGTCGAATCGCCTGGACTTCTCGGCCGCGTCGATAATTCTCGCCAGACTGCCGTGGAGCGAGACAAGCCGCTCGGCGAGTACCGAGTGACTTATGAAATCAATAGGCTCTTCCGCAAAATCAATATCGGCCACAACCAGCGAGGTCAGTTCCGCCAGCTCATCCTGCCAACCCATTACGGTTTTCGCAAGATCGCCACGCATCATCTTCCGCGCCGCACGAAGCTGGGCGTCACTGCGCGCGTTGATCGTCGAAGCAACCGCTTCCGCCTCCACCAGGTTCATACTTCCCGATAAAAAAGCCCGGGCGGTAAACTCTCCCGGTTCCGCCGGACGGGCACCGGCCGACAGGCACTTCTCCACCAGCATATCCAGTACCGCCGGAGAACCGACCGTATGCAATTCGACCAGATCCTGCCGAGTATAACTCCGCGGCTCCCGGAACAGGTACAGGGTGGTCTCAACCTCACAAAGCGGATCGTCGAAAATCACTTTTCCGCGATGAGTAGTGAAACCGGAATAATCCGTAATCGAGCTACCATCGTTCCGAGTAAAAAAACCACAGGCAATAGAAACGGATTCCGGACCTGACATGCGGACCAAACCGCGGGCAGCACAACCCGGTGCCGAAGAGATCGCTACAATTGTATCATCAATAACCGAATACATGCCTGTCCCAGTTGCTGCCAGCCGTTCCTTGACACTGCTCAATAGCAGTCCTATCGTGAATTAATCATCATTATGGAGACACCACTCGCATGGTCAATGTTGTCGTTTACATCACGACTTGGCGGGGGAATACAAGATCGGAATCCAGTGAAAGCGATACTTAAACAAATTCTCGCCCGGGAAAACCTGAGTCAGCAGCAGGCTTACGAAGTTTTTTCAGAAGTGATGGCCGGTGAGGTGGATGCTCCAACCCTGGGAGCGATGTTATGCGGACTTTCCTCCAAAGGTGAACATGTAAATGAACTGGTCGGTGCCGCCCGAGCCATGCGAGAGGCCGCCACCCGCGTACACTGTGACCGATCCAGCCTCGATACCTGCGGTACCGGTGGCGATGGAATCAACACCTTCAACGTGTCCACGACGGCGGCGATAATAGCGTCCGCCGCTGGCACCGTAGTGGCCAAACATGGCAACCGCACCAATACCCGGGTGAGCGGCAGCGCCGAAGTACTCCACAACCTGGGCGTGAACATCGAAGCTGACGTACCGACGCTGGAAAAGTGCCTGGCCGAGATAGATATCGCTTTCCTTTACGCCCTGAAACTCCATCCAGCAATGAAACACGCCGCCCCCGTGCGCAAGGCCCTTGGCGTTAGGACCATCTTCAACCTGCTCGGACCTCTATCCAATCCGGCCGGTGCTGAGTACCAAATCCTCGGTGTCAGCCGGGAAAAACACATTGACCTGATAGCGGAAGCGTTATTGGAATTAGGGGCCAAACGAGCCTGGGTAGTTCACGGTACCGACGGGTTGTGCGATCTGACGATTACCGGAACAACCCGGATTGCGGAAATCAAAAATGGAACCATTACAAGGTTCGACCTCGAACCTGCCGACGCCGGATTAGCCAAAGGAACCCTGGCCGATCTCACTGTGGGGTCGGCGAAAGAGAGCGCTGAAGTGGTCAGAAGCATACTTTCAGGGAAAACAGGTCCAACCCGGGACCACGCCGTATTGAATGCGGCCGCCGCTCTGGTGGTTTACGGACTGGCCGAGGATATCCGCAACGGAGCGGAACTGGCGGCAAAAACAATCGACAGCGGTGCCGCCCAAGATAAACTGGACGCCCTGGCAAGCTTAAGCAGCAAAACTGAATAGCCACGATAGCCAAAACCATTGGGGGGCGGGCAGGATGCCGGCCTGGCCGTTAATAAGAAGTTAAATACGAAAATAACAATAAAAATCCGCAAGCCAACAAATCTGTAGGCCGGGCCAACAGGCCACCGCCGTAAACATCTATTCTGATTATTAATCCTTCAAAAGCCCTATATTAGCCAGGCTGCCCGGTTTTTCGTTACGACCTGATGAATCTAATTTGAGATTTCAAATTTCAAATCCATAACGCCGAAACCTTCCCGCATTATCAATAGAAACGCGAAACTCAGACCGGCAGATAGGGGCGAAAGACCCGACAAAACACAAATCAAGGTTAAACCAACCGCCCAACGCCAACCAATACCTGACCACCACCCCAAAAAACCAAAAGGATCATTCACAATCAAGATACCCCAGAGCACAAAGACGTTCCCGCTCCTCCGGCGTCAATGTAACAGCATCACCACTTAAGCTATTTCTCAATGCAAGCTGTTCCAGCAGCACGGTCAGATTCCTGGTCATTGCCGATGCGATTCCCGGCTTGCTCATCAGCAGATTGTTTTTTTCACCAGGATCCTCCTCCAGGTCATACAGGCAATACCCGGACGGAAGCCTTATGAGTTTATGTTTCCCCTCATTAAGAGAAAAAAGCAAAGGCCCCCACATATTCCCCTCGCTCAAAACAGCCCGTTCCAACAACGGCGATCCGCCCATCGCCGGCAGCAAGGTCTGCCCGGAAAAGTCACTGGGAATTTCAACCCCGGCCAGGTCACAAAGCGTGGGTGCCACATCCACAAGCCCGACCAGTTGATCTACAACCATCCCCTTGGGAATATCAAAGCCGGCCAGAATCAGCGGCACATGGAGCAATTCCTGATACACCGTGTGCCCGTGCTCAAAACCGCCATGATCGAAAAACTCCTCACCGTGATCCGCAGTTACCGCTATAACGGTTTTTCTCCCGGAATCCTGCCTATGAACGAAATCCAGCAGGCGGCCCACTTCCCGATCCACATAAGCGACCTCCCCGTTATACAACTTCTCCAACCGCTTGACGGTGGCTTTGTCCAGTCGGGTCTTATTCTGCCGAACGGACATCATGTCATCCTGGTTCCCGAACTTGAGACAATCGGAACCACGATCGAGCGGATCGGCGAACCTCTCCCGAAATTCATCCGGAGGCAGATATATCAAGTGCGGATCAAAATAATGCACTACCATAAAATATGGTTTATCACCAACTGATTTCAACCATTTCAAAGCGGCGTCTGTGGTTGATGCCGCCGAGCGCATGCGAGTGTTAGTAGTCCCCTTGAAATAATCAACATGCTCGAATCCCCTGGTCAAACCGAATTTTTCCGAAAGGAAGAACACGTTCATCACCGCCCCCGTTTCGTAGCCGGCGTTTGTGAACACCTCAGCCAGAGTCGCAACGCGATCAGACAGGGAGGTGAATTGCCCAATCGCACCACCTGCACCGTGAACAACAGGCGGATTCGACGTAAACAGCGACGCGATTGCCGGCAGCGTCCAGGGAGCATGGGAATTGGCATTTGTGAAGCGAATTCCAGACGCGGCCAACTTATCCAGGTTTGCCGTAATACCCAATTCGCTTCCGTAACATCCGAAACGGTCCGCCCGAGTCGTATCCATTATGACCAGCAGGACGGCAGGCCGGTCCGACATATCGTCCCCACTCGCCTTTTCTTCCTGCGACCTCGCACAACCGGCAACAGACAACCACAAACAAGCCAATAAGCAAATTGCGCAAAAACGAAAAGCAACTTTTAAGCCGGCTATACCAACAGTCATTCCCAGGATCCCTTGAAAAGCAGCCTGTAATCTCTTCAGCAATAATAAATACTAACCATAAGCATCCATCATTACCAATGAAAGCTTTCCGGATCAGCTGCAAGTACGTTTGCAACCCTGAAAAGCGAACTACATCTGCAATTGTACAGAACCTGACTACCAGATAAGAACAATCGATTTGAGTTTATTCATTCCCATACGAAGCCGGGGGAAAAATAAGTGTAAGTTTGAACCAGTTATCCTCATTCACCGTCGCTTCAACTTCACCTCCCATCGCCAGCATAGCCCGACGAACCAGAGTCAATCCCAAACCGCAGTTGAACCGGCTTTTATGTCGAGCAGGATCGGCTCGCCAGAAACGCTCGAACACCTGTTGTATTTTCTCCTTTTCCAACAGGCATCCCGAATTCACCACAGTCATCACACACTTTGCGCCGCCATGCCACAGTTCAACAACAACACTGGTATCGTTCAAAGCGTATTCGGCCGCATTAGAGAGAACATTTGATAAAACCAATTCAAGAAGTCGCGCATCGGAGTAAACCACAGCTTCCGGCAAACAACGATCATCCAACTCAATACCGCGTTGCTCCGCCAGCACCTGAACCTGCTTCCACTGGTCAGCTATCGCGGGCTTAAGCAGGATAGCATCCAATTCCGGTTTTACCTGCCCCGCTTCCAAACGCGCCAGAACCAGCAGTTTCTCGATAATCCCCTGCAAAGCGATAATCGTATCGCCCACCTCAAGTAACGCGTTGCGATATTCCTGCGGATCGCGAATCCGTTTCAAGGTCACTTCCACAATGGTACGGATTTCCGCCACCGGAGTTCGCAACTCGTGGGCAATATCAGCGGTAAGCATGCGTTCCCGCTCAAAAGCCTCGTCCAATCTGCCGAGCAATTCATTGAATTGAAAAACCACCGGTTCGATTTCCTTGGGAACACCATTATCCGCCAGGCGATCCTTCAAACCGGTTTCATCCATCGCCTCGATCTCCCTGGCGACAGTTTCCAGCGGAAGCATGCTTCGCCCCGTAACAAACCAGATCACACCACCGGAAATGAGAATCGTGCCGACCGCGGTCAACGTAAGCAACAGGGAAAGGAAACTTAGTTGATTTTCGATTTCATCAGTGGAAGCAGCCACCGCAATATCCAGGTTAGCCGGAGCCGATAGCATTCTCGGCACAAGGTTCCGCGTAATCGACGAAACATGTATACCGATTACTCGCCCTCGCGAATTATCCGGCATAATCGTGGCTTGAAAAACTGGTTTACCCTGAGTTGTCCTTATACGTGGAAGATCTACTTCTTCAAGCAAAGGAGAACGGATTACCAGATTCCCATGCTCTGCAGTTTCCCAATCACCTCCTCTGCCGTCAGCAGGCGGTGGACGCAGCATATGAAATCGTTCCGAATCAGGCTCTACCTCGTTTTCCCATGACGGTATACCATAAGGCTCAGCCGCTGGCCCGAACTCATCCCCCTCAGAAAACCCCTCGAACCTGGAAGGAGGGACATCGATAGGCCGGTCACTCCAGATCTGGTAAATAGCCCCCTCACGTATGCTCCCGGCCGATAGCTTCTTCAACGCCTCAGTATCAAACCAGTTTCCATGCGGACCGTCACGAACAAGTAAAGCAATGGAGTTGGCTGTATTAAGCAGACTGTCGTCAAAAACGCAGTAAAGCTGTTGCCGCTGAACCGTATATATAGTCGCCCCGGCCGCCACCAGCAATGCGGTGATCGTAAGAAATATCCCAAGAATGAGTCTGGATCGCAGGGATGGTCTCATATGTCGCCACCCAGAACATAACCAAGACCGCGGCGAGTCTGAATCAGGCTCTTTCCACCCGACAGATTAAGCTTTCGCCGTAAGTAACTTATGTGAACATCAACAACATTACTCATCGTCTGTTCATCAAAATCGTAAACGTGATCCCAGATTTCCGTTCGACTTACGGTTTCCCCAACTCGTCGGGCGAGATACTCAAGCAATTTGTATTCCATCGCCCGCAATTCGATTTCCTCGCCTCCCCGCCACACCTGCCGCTTGGCCGTATTTATTCGCAAATCATCTATTTCTATAACCGAATCACTCCGACCATAATGACGACGAATTAAAACACGTAACCGGGCAAGCAGCTCCTCAAACGCAAACGGCTTTACCAGATAATCGTCCGCACCGAGATCCAGACCTCGAACACGATCAGAAACCGTATCTTTCGCGGTTAATATTATTACCGGATCCTCCCGTTTTGCCTCCCGAAGCTTCTGCAAAACAGTCAAACCATCCACCCCTGGTAACATCAAATCCAAAACGATCGAATCGTACGAATTGGTTTTGATGTACCATAGAGCCTCTTCGCCGCTTCCGGTGGCATCCACGGCAAAATCCGCTTCAGTCAACCCTTTTTGCAGCCAGTGACGCAGCCGATCCTGGTCTTCGACTAATAGTATCCGCATACGATTCTTTCACACCGCGACATACAAAGTCGGGCTGGGTAAATCCAATATTATCAGTTGCGGTACAAATAACTCGACGACCATTATAATCGAATAAACCGTGACGTTCAGTGACTATTATTCCGTAAATCTCCAGGCCATCGGCGCGTTTTGAACTGGATCGAAAACACATCCGTTAACTGAAGCAGGCCGGGACGACCTTATCGGTCGTACCGGCCTATAAACTGCTTCAAAGAGGAGTTTACTGGGCGTTTACGTTAGTCACGGCATTGTATACCGTGAAAGTATTAGAAAGAGTCCCGGGCGAATACACACCACCTTCATAAAGTCCATCAGCAACGGTCCCCGTCGAACTACCGGCCCGATACAGCCTGTAACTGGTACTTGATTGCAGGTCCGGAGACGAAATAACGCATGACCGATAAGCCTTAGCCGGTGTAAACGTTAATACATCCGCACCTCCTGTAGTCGTTTCCAGGTGTATCATGGTACCGGCCGTCTTCCACTGACTATACGTAATTTTCACCGATTTCTGTGAAGACGTTGTACTGGGAGCCTGGGCCATACCCGCACTTCCGACCGCTACCAGAAAACCACCACTGATATTAAACGTCCGGTCGTAGTCCAACGCACCGTTCATATCCCCGGTTGGCCCGTGAACAATAACCGTTCCCCCGGTCATCACGATATGACCGTTAACATCTATACCGTCCCCGTCGGCATATACCGCTATGTAACCACCGTTTATATGCAGGTAATACTCCTCACCACTACTTCCACCCGGCTGTGGGGGCCAGGGACCACCGGAACCATCACCACCGGCACCGTTAATACCATCATCGCTGGAGGTAACATTGATATTACCATCATTTATGGTGACGTCAGCGCTTTCGATCCCTTCATAAGAATCGGTAACCGTTATCGTACCGCCGTTTATTTCTACGTAAGTATCGGCGTGAACTCCATCATCCCCGGTCGCTATCGTAAATACACCGTCGTCGATAATAACCGTGTCGTTGGAGTGAATGGCGTCATCAGCACAATCCATGTTGAACGTGCCACCATTGATCGCCACCAAAACCAGACCTTTCATCCCCTTGGCTGAAAGATCTTCCGAAATCGTTTCGTTGTGTCCGCCGGCGGTTTCTATGGTAAAATCACCACCTGTGATATTGATTGAAGTTTCGGCGGTAAACCCGTCTCCACCGGCCTCAATATCAAACGTTCCTCCCTCTATCGTAATATACCCAAGCTCGGGATCGTCTTCATTGTCGGATTTAATCGCATCGCCGGCGGTCACCGCGTTGATCGTACCGCCGAGGATGTACAGATAATCTTTTCCACGAATACCATCATCCACCGAAGTCACGTTGATCGTACCGCTCTGAATAATCAACTCGTCCTTGCTGACAATTGCGTCGTTGTAATTCGCTTGCACGGTCAGAGTCCCGGTACCGGAAATCATCATCGAATCATCACTGAACAATGCTCCGCTGGGTTCATCCACTTCCGGATCAGGGAATACGTAGGTACTCGCATCAGCCAGATAATTCTGAGTCTGATCGGCCAGCACGATAGAAACATACCCGGCATTCATCACGTTAATCGGAGCGCTCGTGGAATTGGCTATGTTGATACCGTTGAAAACCATTTCCACCGTTCCGGCAGCATCAACGGCAATCTGCCCGTCGGTGAGCGTTCCGCTGATTATGAACGTCCCCGACTTGGTGATCGTGGCTATTGTGCCATCTACAGTCACCCCGGCCCCATCCACGGTAATGGAATTACCGTTTAAGGTAATCAACGTATCCGCGGCCGGTTCCACGTTATATCCGCAAGAGGAGTCGGCCGGTACGCCCGTACCACTGAAGCATTCCTGGAATTGCCTGAAATCCTCCAGATCGACATCGCCATCCCGGTCGGCATCTGCGGCAATAATCCCCTCACCATCGGCGACAAGGTCGCAACCGGCGGGAAGCGGATCGTACGAAACTCCCGGACCGGTCAGGCAATCGCTGAACTCGGCGTAATCATCCACGTCAACGTCGCTGTCTTCATCGAAATCGCTTAACGCATAACCCAGGGTTTTACCAGGACTTGCTATATCGCCACCGGATGAACCCCACGAACCATAGATATCTCCGGCCGTCGACAATGCCCAGGTTGTCTGAGCAACGGTATCGCCATATCCCGATTCGGGAATATTACAACTGACGTCTTTTGTACGCGGGGTACTCGGATAATCCTCATCACCATAACTCAACTGGTCGACGAGCACATCACTGGAATCATACAGGTTGATCTGATCGTTACGACCCAGGTTAGCCGACAGCTCACCTATCACCGATACGCCGCTCAATCCCCATGCAGCAACAAAGTCGGCCGCTACCGCATCAGTCAGAATTACCGACTCGCCCGGCTGAACAATACCGAACGCGCTCAGATCAACCGTATCAGGAACCTGGCTGTCATCGTCGAAGCTCCAGCCCGACATGTTCACCGGATCCTCCCCGGTATTGGTGAACTCGATAAACTCGCCGTCCGTACCGGCGTACATCCACTCGGAAATAACGATTTGGCCTGATGCAGACCAGGTAAATGCAAAAAGCAGACAGATTGAAAACACTCGTACCATTTGAAGCCTCCTTCCGCTTGCCGATAGAAGCCCTGCACAGCGCCCCTGCCTCACTGCCAGGACCTGTCATCAACCGCACGAACAGGCAAGATCAACAATCGACATACCACTGGAATAAATAAACCGGATCAGTTCGCTACTGACTTAAGGTTTGGTGCCAGAACCACGAACCCGTTTTGAAGTAACCTTCCCCCTGATCAACGTCCCATATTGTTCACAGGGTGCTTCCACTAATTCACTACTACCCTATGTTGAATCAGGTTACTTAATAAAACATTAACAGAAGATTAACTCTCGATATTCGAAAACCAATTCGCCCGCAAATTACGGATACAAAACGGAAACAATTCCCAAGGCAAAACCAGCGATAACCCCAAACCAAGAATATTCATACCAACCACCGTTTATGTTTTTCTCTATATAAGCAATACCCCGCACAACCACACCGCAATGTACATGCCTAAACGAATTCGTAGGTCGGGTCAATAGGCCCGACTGGAATACCCCAAACCCCATACAAACGTATTCTCCAAAGAAAAAACCGGCACCCGATCCACTTCAGGAGGATCAGGCACCGGTTAATATTCATTATCGAACCAGACCTTCGTTTATAAGTTTACCCAATACAAGTTCGTAGGTCGGATCAACAGACCCGACGAAGTTACTGCACGCTATAGCCAGCCGAAGTTTGCATCCACACCATTTCCCTGGCCACATCGTCGATCCAGCTCAGGTCAAGTTCGACCGTAATGTTACCGGCCGAGCCCGTCGTGAAAGTGCAAAGATGCTCCGTGGCACCGGCATAACTCGTCGAACCGAACCAGAAGCCAACGGCCACATCGGTCATCCACGGACCGCTGCCTGACGCAGGAGGCGTGTTCTGGTTAAACTCAAACACATCGGCACTTGCCCATTGCCCGGTCGCCGGAGCACTGGCCGCACTCCAGCCTTGAGCGGCACTATCGGCAAAGACGGCCAACACGTACAGATTCGCCCGCGAATACTCGGCGATGTAATGAAGTTCGTAGGTCGTATTGGGAGCAAGCACGGTAAGGGGCGAACCGCCACCAACAGGTTGTACGGACAAGGTCACACCGGCCTGACTGCTAACCCAGGGATCAGGCTGACTCGGCGGTACCGCACTGCTTGCCATAGCCATAGGAACGGCCATCGCCGCCGGTACAGGTGCGGGTTGCGGGCCGGTAAACCACGACGCGAAAAACCCATAATCGTCAGCATTGATTTCGAAATCCGGAGAAACTCTCTCGAACGAGGTCAGGCAATCGTCAGCGTTGGTCGTTGCCCCGAAGCATTGCTGGAAAACCGCGAAGTCGGCCAGATCCACATCCTCGTCGTCATCGGCATCCGGAGCGTCACATTCGTCCGGAATCGAATTATCGTTACGATCCTGGCTACCACCTCCGTCGGCAATGTCGCATTCATCGGGAACCGCATTACCGTTGCAGTCTTCGCTCACTGTTGTTGAAATATCGCATTCGTCGGGTATGGCATTGGAGTTGCAATCCGCACTCGTTGCCGACGAAATATCGCACTCGTCGGGAATCGTATTGGCATTGCAATCTTTACTCATCGCGTTTGTGATGTCGCACGCATCAGGTACACGGTTGTCATTACAGTCGTCGGCAACACCGTTTACGATATCACAAACGTCCACGGCGCCATTGCCGTTGCAATCAGCGGTACTTCATAACTCATAGTCACTTCAACGTACGAACCGCCAGTGCATTCATCTCCGACATTACTTGAAGGTATTAAGAGAACATTAATGCCCGAGAAATCATTTACAAGCCAGTTAAATGAACTTTCGATAATTGTTATTTCGTCGTGATTTACCACAGGGCATTCATCGAATGAAGAGTCAGTGAATATATAATAGGATCCATGGCCGTTAAATTCCACCTTCATACGTTCGTTACTCGCACCTAAATCTCCCACGGCGGTGAAATGAAACGTCGCATCGCCAATCGCTTCTTGCGGCGATTCAAAAGTATAACTTTGGTTTACCCCATAGTAAATCGGCGATAAAACACCTGACGAGCGAGAGACGTATACCCTTTCATCCTCATCGGGGAT
Source organism: Phycisphaerae bacterium (assembly GCA_963667855.2). Taxonomy (GTDB): domain Bacteria; phylum Planctomycetota; class Phycisphaerae; order UBA1845; family UBA1845. The sequence goes on from CAXXKI010000020.1 coordinate 192,704, forward strand.
ACCATTACCGTCGCAGTCTGTAAGGCATGATTCAGTTTCTTCATCACACGCGTATCCTTCCGGGCAGATATTCGTCGAAGAGGCCACACATAAACCACTATTACATTGTTCGCCGGTCGTACAGTAAAGCCCGTCATCGCATGTTTCCCCATCGGCTTTGGGAGTATGCGTACAGACTTTTTTTCGAACTAACGTAACCGTATCGGCAATTACGCAGGTTCCGCCGAAAGTATCCGCGAGGTTTAACGTAACCGTAACGGTTCCGCCGCCGGGAATATCATACATATCCGGATCGGCTAGAGAGTCCGTTGCGCATGTAACATCCGAATTTCGCTTCTGACTCCGCACCACTTCGCCATAATAAACCCTCACGTCCGACGAATCCTTGATCTCTACTTCGTATTTAACATTTGTCGCGTAATTCGGCTGACCACGGAAACCCACAATAATGTCGTATGGCCCGCCTTCGTCCTCACCGATTTCTGTTGTCCAGCTGGCCGTCCCCGTTCCCCACGAATTGCAGATGTAGCGGAATTTACCGCCCGCGCAACCATCGCTGTTCGATGTGTTCCAAGGCGTCCCCGTTTCAGAATAAACCGGATCGTTAATGGGGTCATTGCTGGATTGGAGAGCTATCTCATTCGCATTCAGTACGCATGTATAGTCTACGCAAGGTTGCGGTGAACTGGGTACGCAATCATTATCATTCGTGCAATAGGCTCCCGTATCGCACATCTGGTCGTTGCAGTATTCACCGGCGGGGCAATCTCTATCGAACATGCACGTAAGGCATACATCGTTAATCGGATCGCAATAACCGCCCTCGCAATCGGTATCCTCGCAGCAGACGTCGTTGCAGATACGGTTTTTTTCGCAACAGTATTCACCGGGCTGACACGGAATCCTTTTCTGGCATCGGCCGCTACCATCGCAATAATCCTCGCCGTTGCAGAAGATTTCATCATCGCAATCACTATCGTATATACACTCGATTTCATCGTATTCGACACTTACCTGTACCCAGGAAAAATTATCCTGCATTGGCGGTACTCCACATTCGCACGTATCACATCGGATACACGCAACTGTTGGAGGCGTGGAAAAATCAAATCGAACATTTCCGTGGGGATCGTTGGCGACGATTGAGTTCCATACTGAGGCATCCATATAGAAACGACCAGACGGACCTACTCCCGATACACCTCCGTTTCCGTCGAGTTTGCAGCCCGTGTTACCACCCGAGGCGAATAAATGACCTCCGAACGGTCCGCCGATACTTGTATCAAACAGCTGACCATTAATTCTGGTGATTATATATTCATCAGAATAGTCAAGATCGGCTTGCGCCATAAACCTGATCGTGACCTCTCCGCCACCGTTTTCTAGCGCATAGGGAGGAGATCGGAAAGTATAGGATTGTGTGTAATTTTTCCAATCGTTACATAATCGAAGCGGCGATGAATCCCTGCCGAGGGCGCCTGAACTCTTACCATACGCAAAGCTATACGCCGCAACGCCACCGATTGTAATAGCGCAAACAAATACCGATATCCGGAAATGACGAATCATCCTTTTCCTCTCAGGTTGAAATACGAAATTATTTACTTACGTGTTTTCCTGGACGCACCTATTACTGATAAGATACAGAATATCACGGCCGAAGTTGGTTCGGGAACAAACGTCATCGAAAAAGCTGCATCCACTGTTGGTATCTCTCCAGGACTTGGCGGCTGAACAATCAGCCAGCCGGCATCGTCATGATCCAGACGTGTCCCAGTATTAGGAGATTCTAAAAGATTTCTGAAACGAAACTCGCCGTCTTCGTAGGCATCGTACGTCGCCGCGATAGCCGCAGTACCAGCTTCTCCATCAAAAGCAACGAATGCATCAAGGATCCACATATAGCTTTGCCCTGGCTGGACAGAGACATCGAGATCGATTGTGAAAGATTCGTAACCTGCTTCCAAGGTTGTTGAATATGGTCCACTTTCATATAGTATACTGTCAAAATTTGGTAGATCACCGGACGGCGATAAAGGAGTAATAAGTACATTGAAAGTAGTTTCATCTGGTTGATTATTCTCCACGTCATCAAGTCCATCCAATAGGAATGACAGTGATGTTATTTGCTCGTCCAAGGCAACAAAGGACTGCCCAAAATATGCAGTATTCGGCTCCCCCATCGCTCCCACGTGAGTCTCCCCATCCCAAAGGCTCAATGTGTCAATGGTCGCGTCAGCATTGGCCAATCCCGACCACGCCAAAACGATTAAAAGTCCAACCAACAATAGCTTTCCTTGCATCAGACACCTCCTTGTTTTTCCTATCCAGTACGATTTGCGTAATAATGACGAATTGCAGCTAACTCATCATCAGGATTATATGGAATCACCTTAACCGCTACAATGCTTTCATTTAGAATTACCGCGATTTTACCTCGATCACACGTAATCAGGCATTCACGTACAGCGACCGAAAAGGCCAATTGGCCAAAACAAGCAACGAAAAGCGGGCCGGTTCCGGAACAAACGCTATCGAGAATACCACGCCAACTGTCGGTGTTTTTCTAGCCCAAAACCACATTTCGGTAAACCATGAATATCGTTAATCCCGTATGGCGAAGCATTATCAGCACTTAACGGTAGGCTGCCGTCGAAATAAAGCCGGGCTTTACACGGTTTCAGTGCTTTTGTATTCATCACTTGCTTGCGATGCGACGGCGATTTCGCGTGGCTTGTGTTAACGAACGGCCAGGCGGACAGGATGTCCGCCCCCCAAAGCCTTGAGAGATTTGGAAAGGCTGGGGTGTTTATGTTGTGTTATTACTGTATGGGGCTGGAATGAGAAGAGGCGAGCATCTTGCTCGCCTCTTTTGTGGTTTTAGCAATGAGTTATGCTACTCAGCAGCCGGAGAGCAGGACCATTAGTGCTTTCTGGGCGTGCAGGCGGTTTTCGGCCTGGTCGAAGATTACGCAGTTTTTGCTGCGGCTGGTGTCGTAATCCAGCTCTTCGCCGTAGTGGGCGGGCAGGCAGTGCAGGATGATGGCCTTGGAATCGGCATTGGCCATCAGCTTGTTGTTTACCTGGTAATCCTTGAATTTTTCCCTGCGCTCGGCCGCTTCGTCTTCCTGCCCCATGCTGGCCCAGGTGTCGGTGTAAACCACGTCGGCGCCTTCGATGGCTTTCAGATCGTTGGTCGCTTCGATGATGCAGCCATTTTCCTTGCCGAAAGCTGCGGCTTCAGTGCATACATGATCGAACGGCTCGTAACCCTTGGGGGTAATCGCAACCATATTCATACCCACGCGGGCGGCACCGTACATGAGCGAGTGCGTCATGTTGTTGCCGTCGCCGATGTACGCCAGTTTCAAGCCGGCCAGCGTGCCTTTTTTCTCGTAAATGGTCTGCAGGTCGGCCAGCACCTGGCAGGGATGCTCCTCGTCGGACAGGCCGTTAATAACCGGCACGCCGGCGTACTTGGCCAGGTCGACAACTATGTCATGGCCGAACACGCGGGCCATGATGATGTCGCAGTATCGGCCTAACACCTTGGCAATGTCCTCGGTCGGCTCGCGCTTGCCGATGGAAATGTCGGTTGGTGCCAGATATATGGCATGTCCGCCAAGCTGGGTCATGCCGGTTTCAAATGAAACGCGGGTACGCAGTGACGGCTTCATGAAGATCATGGCCAGTGTTTTTCCCGCCATTACCGGATGCGGCTGATTGCGATATCGCTCAAGCTTGAGCGTATCGGCGGTTTTGATAATTTCCAGAATCTCTTCCGAGGAGAAATCCTTCAGGGAAACGAGGCTTCGCCCTTTTAAACTGACGGCCATGATCGTTCTCCTTAATTAAAGGTTTACAGAAAAAAACCCCACCCCGAATGTGTCGCGGGATGGGGCGTTTAACATACGGTTTAAGCCAGGACTTCGGCTACTTTATTCATTGCGTCTTCCAGATCCGCCTCGTCAATCATCAGCGGCGGAGCTACACGCATTACGTTACTGACGGTGTCTTTGCAGAGTATGCCCATTTGCATGAGTTGCTTGCAATATGGTTTTGCCGCACCGGCTTCCGGGGTCATCTCGATACCGATGAGCAAGCCCTTGCCGCGGACTTCCTTGATCTTGGAGCAGTTTTTCGCTCGCAGTTTCTCGCGGAAATCGTTACCCAGTCGTTCGGACCGTTCAAAGAGTCCCTCTTCGACCAGGACTTTCATGGCCTCGCGGGCAACGGCACAACCGAGCGGGTTGCCGCCAAAGGTGCTGCCGTGGTCGCCGGGATTGAAAACACCCAAGGCTTCTTTGGAGCCGACGACTGCTGACACGGGCATGACACCGCCGCCCAGGGCTTTACCCAGGATGACCAGGTCAGGCTTGACATTGTCATGGTCGATGCAGAATCGCTTTCCGGTACGCCCCAGGCCTGTCTGGATTTCGTCGGCGATCATCAGGATATTGTGCCTGGTGCAGATTTCTCTGACCTTGCTGATATATCCATCCGGGGGAACGACCACGCCGCCTTCGCCCTGAATCGGCTCGAAGAGGAAGGCGACGGTGTTTTCCGTTATCGCCGCTTCCAGTGATTCGGCACACCCATACTTCACCAGCGGGAAACCAGGAGTGAAGGGACCGAAGCCGTCCTTGGTCTGCTCTTCATCGCTGAAGCTGATGATGGTAGTGGTGCGGCCATGGAAGTTACCGGTGCAGCAGAGGATCTGGGCCTTGTTGGGCTCAACACCCTTGACCTTGTAACCCCACTTGCGCGCGGTTTTGATAGCCGTCTCCACCGCTTCCGCTCCGGTGTTCATGGGTAAAACCATATCCAACCCGCAGAACTCGGTTATTTCCTTACAGAACGGACCGAACTGATCGTTCTGAAAAGCGCGGGAAGTGAGCGTGAGCTTCTTCGCCTGCTCGATAAAGGCGTTGAGGATACGCGGGTGCGAATGGCCGAAGTTAAGCGCGGAATAAGCGCTAAGGCAATCAAGATATTTCTTGCCGTCGGCATCCCATACCCAGGCTCCTTCGCCTCGGGAAATCACTACCGGCAGGGGGGCGTAGTTATTGGCGCTGTATGTGGCCACCATGTCCATGTGCTGGTCACTGTTCATCAGGCAACCACAATGCTCTGTGCTGCAATTATCCATCTCTATTCCTCTATCACTTTCGAGTTAAATAACCCGCTCGATGGCGGCGGGTAACACTGATTTATCTTCTTCGTCCAGGTTATAGAACACCCGCGTCGACGGCTGCGGGATATCGATCAACGAACCGAGGTCGATTGGGGTTCCCACTAGCACCACGTCGCACGGCACCTTCTTGATTGTTTCAGCCAGTTCCGCCATCTGCGCCTGGCCATACCCCATGGCCGGAAGGATGTCGGTCAGGTGATTATACTTCTCGAAGGTAGTTTTGATAGAGCCCTGGGCGTACGGTCTGGGATCGACGATCTCGGCCGCTCCGAACTTGCTGGCGGCGACGTGACCGGCTCCGAACTTCATCTCGCCGTGGGTCAGGGTCGGGGCCGTCTTCGACTACCAGAACCTTCTTGCCCTTGATAAGGTCGGGATTCTCGACGGTTACCGGCGAATCGGCCTTCAGGACCTTGGCGGTGCTGTTATATTTCTTAATGTTCTCGACCACGGTGGCGATGTCGTCGGCCGAGGCTGTGTCACACTTGTTGATGATGACCATGTCGGCCAGGCGGAGGTTGGTCTCGCCGGGATAGTAGGTGCACTCGTGACCCGCGCGGTGGGGGTCGGTGACCACGATGTACAGGTCGGGCTTAATGAACGAGGTGTCGTTGTTGCCGCCGTCCCAGAGGATGACGTCTGCGTCTTTCTCCGCTTCGCGAAGGATGGTTTCGTAATCGACACCGGCAAAAAGCAGGTTACCGGCTTTGATGTGCGGTTCGTATTCTTCGCGTTCTTCGATGGTGCATTCGTGCTTATCCATATCCTCCAGGGTTTCATACCGCTGGCAGATCTGCTTGGTTAAATCGCCATAAGGCATGGGGTGGCGAAGGACGGCAACTTTCTTGCCCTTCTCGCGGAGGATTTCGCTGACCCGGCGGGAGGTTTGAGATTTACCGCATCCGGTACGAATGGCGCAGACAGCGATGACCGGCTTGGTACTTTTGATCATGGTGTCGTGCGGGCTGAGCAACTGGAAATGGGCACCGGCGGCGTTGACCCGTGCGGCCTGCATCATCACGTAGTTGTAGGGCAGGTCGGAGTAAGCCAGGGTGACTAGTTTGACGTTGTGCTTTTTAATCAGGTCTTCCAGTTCGTTCTCATCGTGGATGGGAATACCATTGGGATATTTATCACCGCTGAGGACCGGCGGGTAAACGCGGCCGTCAATATCGGGAATCTGGGTGGCGGTCATGGCCACAACATTTACATTATCACAGTTTTTCCAATAGACGTTGAAGTCATGGAAATCTCGACCGGCGGCGCCCATAATGATCATGTTTACGGGGGAATTCGTAGGCATAGTTGTTCTCCACACGGAATTCTTAGTAAAAACTCAATTGTACAAAAAAAACTAACGAAGGCGCAGCGCAAGCTGTGCCGGGGGGTTGGCGTGCGTTAGGACATTTGCGCCCCACGCAGGATGTTGTCTTCAATTGTTTTAACCAAAGCCATTGAAACACTCCTGCTTATCACACTTGTTCTACTATTACGAGGAATTCACATATCTTTCAACCCCTCTCAATGCACGCTCCTGGTTCAGGTTCAGGTGTAATTGATGGCAATCGACTATCTGTTAAAAGTGCGCAGGACGAGCGAAAAAGTGAAAATCCCGGTTTAAATTCGATAGGACCCTATTCTCGAATGGAAAGAGCGATCATGGTCAGGTCGTCGGCGGGCCAATCTCGCCGTTTGGACGTTCGTAACAGTTCGTTAATTTCATCGAAAGATTTTTTTCAGCTGGTTATCGCCAAGCCTGGCGAACCAGGAAGTTTCTACGATGCTGTCGATCTGAGAATGGCTGAAACGTTCCAGCAGGAGTGCTTCCAATCCGTCGGTATAGAACAGGATACTGTCACCCGGTTCCATATAGACGGTCATGGATTCGAAACTCGATTCTTCCAGAGCTCCGATGATCGGACCTTCACTTCTAAGTTGCTTGGCCGGTTCGTTTTTACGGATCAGGATCGGGTAGCACATGCCGCCGCGAGCGAAAGTCAGGGTGCGGGCGGGTTCGTAATATACTGCGTGCAAACCAGTTACGTACTGACATTGTTTCAAGTTGGTCTCGAGCAACTCGCGGTTGACCTTGTATAGAACCTCGGTTGGATCGAGGATTCTGTAGGAATCTCCGCTGATCTCCTTGCCGGCAAACGACCGTTTCAGGAAGACGGATAGAAGGGCCGCGGGCATGCCGTGTCCGGAGGCGTCGGCCAGGCTGATGCCCAGGTGGGTTTCATCCAGCCGGGTTATGTCGTAGATATCGCCACTGACGCAGTCGATGGGCTTATAAAGAGTGTGGAAGTCAATATTCTGGAAATCGGTTGAACCGGGCAGGAGGTCGCGCTGCACCTGGCTGGCCAGGCGGATCTGTTCATCCAGGTATTGGTAGTTCTCCGATAACTGCTCCTGCTGTTCTTTTAGATCGTGTATTTCGTTTTGCAGTTTGCTGACGAGAGCCAGGAGTGCCAGGACGTCGGCCTTGTGATCGGTCGTTGGTTGTTTGTCGAGTTTGGTGAAGTCTGGTGTTGAGGGAACAACGATCGGTTGCTTAAGAGTCGGTACCACGTGCTATCCCCTCAGGGGTTATTGAGTTTCTTAAAGTAGTCTGAAAAAACCGCCAGAATAGCGGTCAAACCGATACTTATTTTTCGGCGGCGAATCAAACTCTCTTTAGAGGAGTTGCAATTCAATTTCAGGTGACGTGTTTTGATGATTGGGGTTGAACATTGTTTTAAATTCGGACGCTCATTTTGTGCTTAGTTCAATCGCCTGATTCCAGTTGTCCGGGGGAGGTGAATTTTGCAGGCGATTGATTTCGGCCATGTATAACAGAGCGGCCTGATCATCGGAGCGAGTTTCGAGGCAGGTTTGGAACTGCCGGCGGGCACTGTCCCACAGCCGAGCCTGGAATGAATGTATTGCTTTGGAAAACAGTTCTGCGTATTGGAGCGTGTCATCGGACACTTCGCCGGAGTGGCCTAAAAGTTCGTGGACCGGAACCGCTTGGGCTTTCCCCTTGACCTGCAGTGATCCGAGGTGGCGGTATTCGAACCCTTCGCCGGCTTCATCTCGGCAATATTCGGTAACCATCACCTGTGTTCCGAATGGTTTGTTGGCCGATTCGAGCCGGGCGGCCAGGTTAACCGTGTCGCCTATGCAGGTGTAGTCGGTCTGCTGGTCGCTGCCGAAGTAGCCGACGAAGACTGGTCCGGTATGCAGTCCTATTCTCATCCACAGGTTTTTCATCTCATCTTCGCAGACGCCGGAGTATTCATTTTTGAGTTGTTCCAGCCGGCGGATGGTTTCGATAGCGGCCTGGCACCCGACTCTGGCGTGTTGCTGCACCGGGAGGATCGGAGCGTTGAAGAAGGCGAAGATGCCATCGCCCATGAACTTGTTGAATGCCTTGAAGCGAACCAGTTCCTCTCCCATCGCCCCGAGGTAGGTGTTGAGAATGGTCTTGGTCTGTTCCGCCCCCAGTCTTTCGCTGATGGTCGTGAATCCCTGGAGGTCGCTGAAGTAGCAGGTTACGTCGGCCGGTTTTGGGGGAAGGTCCAGGTCTTCCAGCTGTTCGGCGATGATGGCTGCGATTGCGGGGGAGGTGTTACGGGATAGTTCGCGGACGACGGAGCGTCGGTGTCTTTGTTCGGTCAGTTGGCGGTAGAGGGTTATAAGGGCCCAGGCGACGAACCCACCGGTTATGGCGGTTAAGCTTGAGAGGTAGTAACTCGATACCCACATGGAGAGCATGGAGATTGCCATTGCGGAGGTGACTACCAGTACCATTGATACGAGCGATACCCACGGTCCGCGGGATTTAGTGACCAGGGTTATGATCAAGCCGGATAAGAGGATCAAAAGGGTGTTGATTGTTTTTGAAGCCCGGACGGGGATGCGGTTATTCAGCAGGGTGTTGACCAGGTTGGCATGAGCCATCACTCCGGGCATATCCTCGAAGACGGGGGTGTTGACCATGTCGGCCTGTGCTGCCGCTGTGTAGCCTACGAAGCAG